>NZ_JQKD01000004.1 GCF_000745855.1 Xenophilus azovorans DSM 13620 | reverse complement strand
GCGCATTTCGACGCACCAGATCCTCCTGGAGTCCTTGCACCAGCTCGGCCTGACGTTCGGAAGGCAGTGCTGCCAGTTCGGCAGCCAACAGTTCGATGCGTTCCGCAAGCCATTTCTTCTCCCATTGAGCCAGCCTGTCGCTCGGTGCCACGCGCACGACTTCCGGCTCCTTGGCCGCCACGGCCTTCTCGCTCGCCTCTTCCTGCGCCGCCAGATGGCCTGGCAGCACGCTTTTCAAGTAGCGGAGCGGATCGCGAAGCGGCTCCGGAAAGGCGGTGGCCGCGCGTTTCTCGACCGCCTCGATCGCGGTGGCGACGGCCGCGTCGCCGAACTCCTCGATCAGCCGCTCGATCCGGGTGTGGTCAATGCCCAGCCTCTCGGCGCTCGCCAGCACGGCGACATCGACCGGCTCGGCGGCCGAGCGTTGCTGCAGCGCCAGAACCCGCTGAGGCTTCTTGCGTACGGTGAACTGAAGATCTGACACAAACCGCCCCGCCTTGAACTCGAGCATCTCGATCTCGATGTCCGCCAGGGCATTGATTTCGGCGAGCGCGGGCCGCAGGGTATCGCGCTTGAAGATGCGGTACTCGAGGCGCTGCAGACGTTCATCGTCGGGCCGCCCCAGCAACACGGGCCGCCACCAGGTCCATGGCTTGCGTGCCGTCTGCCCGACACCCAGGTAGCGGGAACAGATCTCGTAGAGCGCCACCGCGGGATGGGAGCCCAGCTGCGAGATGACTTCCAGCGACAGCTTTGCAAAGATTTCAGGATCCAGCAGTTCGTTGCGCATGTTCACCGCATACGACCATTCGACCCAGACCTGTCCGCGTTCCTTGGTGAGCCTCGCATGCGAGAGCATGCCGCACACATCCCACGTTTGCCACTCGCCTGCAGTGGGTGACTGCCACTCCACCAGCGTGGTGATCATCGAACGCAGGTGCGTCTTGATGATCTTCATGTCCCCGCTGTTGTAGTCCAGGCCTTTGACGATGTCGGTCAATGCGGCGCGAAACGTTTCCCGCTCCAGTCCCTGGTTCTGTGCGATATGAAGCAATACATTCCACGTTCTGCGACCCAACGCGGTGATCTTGTTGTTCTGAGGCACCAGCGCCAGCGAGAACACGGGCTTGAGCAATGGCACCGGCCCGCGCGCGGGCGTCGAAACTTCTCGGCTTGCTCCTGTGACCATGGCGCGACTGTAGCGCAGTGCGGGCTTCATGTGAAACGTCGATTCACTTGTCGCAATCGCGCTTTCCACATATGGGTTACCGTAAAAGCTCCGCTTTCAGCGCGGGCCCCGCTGAGCCTCAGGCGCCCTGGCTCACTGTAAAGGCTCCGGTTTGGCGGCTTCACAGGACAAGACTGGGTCTGGAAGCCGGGTCCACTGCCGGAATTTCCGCTTTACCGTATCCACTCTCCCTGCGGCCTGAACGTGCTCCGCATCCCACCGTATCCACTCTGGCGTCGACTGGAAAACCTCCAGTCTTCACCGATAAGCCTCCAAAACAACTCCTAACTTATTGATTTCATTGAATATATTCTTTGTAAAGGATTAAAGGGCTTAAAGGTATTTGACCTCTAAAAAGCCCAACGCCGGACTTCTGGAGCTTTTTCAGGAAAGAGGATGGAAGGATTGGACGAAACTTCGCCCGTTTGCGCAAAACACGTCTAACACGCACAATCGCGCCGTCAATCACCAACTCGTTCAATGATGGAAATTCGACCCCAAATCACGCTGGCCAGCGTGCACCAGCAGGCCGAGGACGCGGCAGCCATGTTGTCGAGCATCCGCTCGGCGATGTTGGCGCCGATGGTTCGCAAGGCCGCGCCGTCCTTCAGCGCCGACCAGGTGGCCACCCTATGCGAGGCCACCTCGCGGGGTTCGTTCGCCCACCGTGTCGCGAGCCGTAAGGATATGCCTTCGGGAACATTGGTGTCCAACGGGCGCAAAAGGCTGTTCACCTTGGCCGAAACGCGCCAGTGGGTGCGGGATTACCGCAAGGAGATGCTACGCCCCGAAGGCGCGGAAGCGATCACGATCTCCATCGCGAACTTCAAAGGGGGCACCACGAAGACCACCACGGCCATGACGCTGGCCCAGGGGCTGACGTTGCTGGGCCACAAGGTACTCGTGATCGACACCGATCCTCAGGCCTCGCTGACCACCCTCTTCGGCATCCTCCCCGATGTCGAGATCAGCGCCAAGGACACGATCATGTCGCTGGCCGATGGCTCATCCATGACCGTGCGGCCGATGATCCGAAGCACATACTGGGACGGACTGGACCTGGTGCCAGCCGCGAGCTCGCTGTTCGACGCGGAGTTCATGCTGCCTTCCAGGCAGGGCAAGGAGGGATTGTCGGGCTTCGAGTTCTACAGGGTCCTGGATCTCGGGATCGATGACGTGCGGGCGGATTACGACGTCATCATCATCGACAGCCCACCTGCCCTGTCCTACCTGACGATCAACGCGCTGATGGCGGCCAACGGCATCATCATGCCGCTACCTCCTGAGACGCTGGACTTCGCCTCTTCCACCCAGTTCTGGTCCCTGTTCTCCGACCTGACCCAGACAATGCTGGAAGGCCGCGGACAGACCAAGAACTTCGATTTCATCAATATTCTCCTGTCGCGTGTACCGCCCAAGGCCGGTCGCGGTGCGTCGACCACAGCGGATGCCGTGCGGGAATGGATTGGCGCCACCTACAAGGAGAAGGTGTTGCCATTGGAGATCCCGCGCACGTCGATCGCCTCCCAAAAGTCTTCCGGGTTCGGGACCGTCTATGACAGCGAGGCGGGGGATGGCAAGGACAAGACGTACAAGCGTGCCCGGGACGCCTATGACCTCTTTGTACAGCACATCGAGGTCTCGATTCGCAATGCCTGGGCAAGGCAGTTGCCGGCCCAGGCAGGGGGTTTGTACGGTACAAACCCCCTACGGGTGGAGGCCTAGGGCGGGCCGGGATGTACATGAAACGACCCCAACCAGCTTCCCAAGCGCGAGTTGCCTCAAGGGGTTTGTACGGTACAAACCCCTGGTCCAATGTTGCACCGAGTCTCAGATGCTCGTTGTGCAGCGGCGGGGTACCGCGAGGAGACCACATGCCTGGCACCGGCTGCAGGCAATTTCTCCCACTCGCAACGCGGCGCAGCGCGCTGGACAGAACTGAACAAGGAAATAGGCAATGGCAAACAAGGACCTGGTGAAGCGCGCGTTCAGCGTCACGGCAAATCTCTCCATCCCAAGCCAGCATCGGCGGGACGGCACATCAGGGTCGGAGGCTGCCGAGGAGGGCGCAAAGCTTTCCGAAGCGCCCGCCACCATCGCGCCCACCGTGCCCAACGAACAGGGTGCGGTATCCGCGGCGCCCAAGACCGGACCAGGCTCCATGTTGGCCTTCATGACAGAACAGTCCGAAGTGCATCGTGAGGTAGTGCGCCTTCGCGAGCGCCTGGGCGAATTCGACGGCGCGCAAGCGACGCGGCGTATCGATCCGAAGCTGATCAAGGCCTCCAGTTGGGCCAACCGGGATATGTCGCACTTCAAGACGCAAGCTTTCACTAGTTTGAAAGAGGAAATCGCGAGTGCAGGCGGCAATGTTCAGCCGATCAAGGTGCGCCCGATCGAAGGTGCGACCGCAGGATCGCCGAGCTTCGAGATCGTCTTCGGTCATCGTCGGCATCAGGCGTGCCTGGAACTGGGCCTTCCGGTGCTGGCGCTCGTGCAACCGGACATGAGGGACGCTGAACTCTTTGTCGAGATGGAGCGCGAGAATCGCGAGCGCGAGGACCTGTCTGCCTGGGAGCAGGGCGTCATGTACATGCGTGCGCTGGAGCAGGGCCTTTTCCCTTCTGCCAAGCAGCTGGCCGCCGCGATCGACCGGGACATGGGCAACATCAGCAAGGCGATGGCCTTGGCCAAATTGCCGGGCGACGTCGTCCGCGCTTTCGGCTCGCCCTTGAACCTCCAGTTCCGTTGGGCCACACCGCTCAAGGATGCG
This sequence comes from Xenophilus azovorans DSM 13620, assembly GCF_000745855.1. Classification (GTDB taxonomy): domain Bacteria; phylum Pseudomonadota; class Gammaproteobacteria; order Burkholderiales; family Burkholderiaceae_C; genus Xenophilus; species Xenophilus azovorans. The sequence goes on along the minus strand of NZ_JQKD01000004.1, from coordinate 304,019 downwards.
CATCAGCGCGATCCCGAAGGTTTGCTTGCCGCATCGCGTGAACTTGCGGCCCGCGTGCCGCCGCCTTCGCCAGCAGAGGTCTTCTCCGAACTCACCACGCAGGGGGGGACCCAGAGGCAAGCGCCAGGATCCACGACTGAATGGAAAGATGACGATGGCAAACGCATTGCGTCACTCGTCGTGGACCGGAAGGGGAGGGCGACCCTATCCTTTGACCACCCGATGGGTGATGCTCAACGTCGGAAGCTGACCAAGATGATCGACACCTTCGTGGGCAGCAAAGCCTGAGGGGCGCGTGCGCCCAGGACGGATTGCGTCGCTTGTTTGAAGTGGGTGCTTACTCCATCGGCTGAACAGTGAGCGAAGGCCGAGCGAGCAAAGGAGCGGTGCAGACGTCTAAGCATGTAAAAAACTTCAACGCCATCAAAGACTTAGAAAGATGATTTCACAAATGGCGCTGCGCAACCGGGCAAAATCCAATTGATGATTATGCGGCCAACCCATCTGGGCGAACGGCAACCAATCCGCTGGCCGTGAAAGGGGAAGGCATGCAGTAACTCGTTGCGCCAGTACCGTCCAGCTTTTAATCGGCTATCTTCATCGCGAGCATGACTACTCCGCCGACGCCGTCCCAGATCGCAAGCCTCGATGACGAGCGCCTCGAGCAGCTCGCCGTCGGTTGGCGCGCGCAGGCGCTGCGTGGCGACCGGCGGGCGTTCGGCGTAGCCCACGCTTTCGAAGTCGAACGGCGGAGGCGCCTGCGCCAGAGTCAGCTGCAGCAACTCGAGCCCCTGGAGCCTGTCGCGCCGCGCAACCCGTGGTGGAAGTTCTGGTGACCAAGCATCACGGCGCGCCTGCAAACCCAAAGAAGGGCAAGCTGCGGCAGGACCGAAAGCTGCACCGCGGTCATTTCGCCTTCATGCGGGCGCTGGCCCAGGGCCTGGACGAGCGCGCGAGCTGGGACCGGTACCTGCGGCTCGAAGGCGAGCACACCGACCTGAGAACCGTGCGACGCACGATTGCCTGGATACGCGACGAGTTTGCGGCGGCCGCCAAGCGCGAGCACAAGCCGGGTACTGCGCGGCTGATCCTGCTCGATCCCGATCGCTTCGCGTCGGCGCCGACGCTGCCGAGCTTGGCCGAGTTCGCGGCCGCCCAGGGCCTGGAGGACTTCTCCGAAGCCGAGCAAATTGAGGCCTATGAGGCGGCTTACCCGACGGGTGGCCGAGGAGGGCGGAGCGGTGCACGGCCGTCGCGTCGCGCCCGCGTCATCGACCACCAGCTGCAAGCGCTGCGATGGCTCGAGGGCCTGGTGGTGCAGGATCCGCGGCCCAGTGACAGTGTGGCGGCCTGGCTCAACCCATCGCTCGCCGCCCGGCTTGAGCGCGCCGGAGTGCCGACGCTTGTCGACCTAGTCGACCGCGTCAACGGCATCGGAGCGCGCTGGTGGGTCCGGGTGCCCGGCGTGGGCGAACTCAAGGCCGCCCGGATCCTGGACTGGCTTCACGCCAACGAGCAAGTGCTCGGCCTGCGCGTCGGTCCGCACGTCGCGCGGCCGCGTGCCCAACTGACACGGACCGCGCTGGCCGCTGTGGTGCCGGCGGCCAGCGCCCTCCGACCTTACGAGAAGTTCCTGCTGCCACCTGAGCTGGACGGCAGCGCGGGGCGATTCCGCGCGCCGCGCCAAAAGTGCCTCTTGACGGCCGCAAATGATCACCAAGCCATTGGCGCGTGGCTCGCCGCGCAGCGTTCGGGCGGTGCCGAGGGCGATCTGTCGTCGACCCAGCGCTCGTACCGCAAGGAAGCCGAGCGCCTTCTGCTGTGGTCGATCCTGGAACGCAAGAAAGCTTTGTCTTCGCTGGCGGAGGAAGACGTCATCGCGTACCGCAGCTTCCTCGCCGATCCGCCTCCGATGTGGCGCGGACCCCGGCATCACCAACGCTGGTCGCCGATGTGGCGGCCCCTCGAGGGGCCGTTGAAGCCGGCGGCGCTGCGGCAGTCCCAGATCATCTTGAAGAGCTTGTTTGCCTTCCTGACGAGCCAGGGCTATCTGATGGGAAATCCGTTCGCAGCCGTGGCACTGCCGACGAATCCGCAGCGGCCGCTCCGCTCCAATAGAACCTTGAGCTTTGCACAATGGAATCACATCGATGCGCAGCTGCAGGAGCACGCCGATACCGAAACCGGTCGCCGCTTGCGGCGCGCCGTGCGATGGCTCCACGCGACTGGGCTGCGCTTGGCGGAGATCACAAACGTGAAGTGCGAGGATCTGGAGCCGATCGACTACCGCATAGCCGATGGCGAAGCAGCGACTGACTGGATGTTGCATGTAGTGGGGAAGGGTGGGGGAAAGCGTCAGGTTCCCGTGCCTGCGAAGCTTGTGGACGAATTAGGCGACGAGCTGGCGCGCCACGGCTTCGCGCGCCAAGTCGATGCTGTTAGCAACCGGGGCATCTACGTGATGGCGCGCTTCAACGCCGAACTCGAGTGGCCGGCGAGTTGGTCCGCTTCCGGGCTTTCTCAGGCAATCAAGGCGTTCCTAGCGCGCGTGGCCGAAGGCTTAAACGAAGTCGATGCGCAGCAGCTTAAGAAAGCCAGCACGCACTGGCTGCGGCATTCGCGTGGCTCAGATGCGCTGCAGGTTCGGGAAGGGCAGACGCCGATACCCATCCAGGGGAGTGCAGAAACAACCCTGGGGCATGCGCAAATTGGGACGCCCTCCAAGTACCTGGCGACCAAGCGTGACGAGAGGCTAAGTGCGATGCAAGGGGCGTAGCGGCAAATCTATGCCCGAAACACCGAATGGCGCTCAACGTCGGCGGTCGAACGGGGAGCCCCTAGCGCAATGTACGTCCAGTCCGACCCTGACCGATCGATAGGTGAGGTGACCGAAATACACCACGGTCGCGTCGGTATGCCGCTGTTGGAGTTCTCAGATCACGCTAGTCATGCTCCAAGAAGGCGCTAGCGGGCAGAACGGCTAAGTCATTGATCTGGCGAGCGTTTTCGATGTTTTTTGGACACGCGTCGAATCGTCGTCGCGCGGCAACAGCGGTAACGGTGTGTCCTGAGTTCTTGCAAGTGCGAGCGCCATTCTCTCTAATCGCGCGAGTGCAGCCATGACCAGCGAATCAGCACCCGCCGACCGGGCCGCCCAAATTGCCCGGGTGTTGCGCCTGTCGGTTTCCCTTCAAGCTGTCATTTTTGCTCTTTCATTCTGTCAGCGCCAAGTCCGAGTGGGCCTTGATGGACGGCGCCTTCACGGCGAGCGGTTGCTCCCAGACGAGCTTTGCGACAACGTCTGACCGCCGGCGTTTTGGTGCTTTCAATTGGCACTACCTTGCATTTGACCCCTTCAATCTGTCACTATGTTCGCACTTGCCTGCGAGCGGATGATGGGTCATTTCCAAGCGCTTCCTGACGTTGTTGCGGTCGCTGCCGACAGACTGGTGGCGATCGTCCGTGTCGAGCTCGACGGAAGCGTCGTCGTTCGCGACCTTGCCAACGGCGTCTTGAGAGCGACCTCGGCGTCCGAGCTGAGTGCGCCGGCTTCTCTATCTGCATCCACCGGCACGACGCTCTCGTCTATTGCCCTCGCGACCGACGCCCAGTGGGAGCGTGCGCGGCGCCGGGAGGCTGTCGTTGCGGGGCTCACGAGCGCTACCAACCTTGGCGACCAGGTTGCAGGCGCGGCCATACGGCTCGGTGTATCGCGGCGCACCGTCTTTCGCTGGCTGGCGGCGTATCGCGCCAGTCCGCAGACGTCCTCACTGCTGCCGCACGCGCGCGGCACGCCCGTCGGGGCTCACCGCATCGACGAGAAGCTCGAGCAACTGATCGGCGAAGTCATTCGTGACATCTATCTCACGAAAGTGCGCGCCAGGAAGGAAGAGGTTGTGCGCCGTGTCGGCTTGCGCTGCTCAGCCGAAGGGCTGACGCCACCGTCGCGCAAGGCCATCCTCGCTCGGGTGCGCGCACTCGACGCGCGGCGCGTGGCCCAGGCGCGCCTCCAGCCATCGGAAGCGGCGGCGCTGTACGACCCGGTGCCTGGGACCTACAGGGTCGACCGCGCGCTCGAGGTTGTGCAAATCGACCACACCCGAGTCGATGCGATCGTTGTCGACGAGACCCACCGCCTGCCGATCGGGAGGCCCTGGTTGACCTTGGCCATCGACGTGGCCACGCGGGTCGTAACGGGTTTCTACGTGTCGCTGGAGGCGCCGTCCTCGACCTCGGTGGCCCTGTGCTTGGCCCAGGCGGTGCTACCCAAAGAGCCGTGGCTGCGAGTGAGAGCGATGACTTGCGCCTGGCCTGTCTGGGGGATGCCGCGTGCAGTCCATGCGGACAACGGCGCCGACTTCACGAGTACAGCTTTGCGTCGGGGATGCGATGAGCATGGCATCGCCCTGATCTTGCGGCCCGTCGCCACACCGCACTACGGCGGGCATATCGAACGTCTGATCGGCACGATCATGGGTCGAGTCCACTTGCTGCCCGGCACCACCGGGTCGAACCCGCTCGACAAGGGCGCCTATCCTGCCGAAGCCGAGTCCGCACTGACCATGGCCGAACTGGAGCGTTGGCTCGCCATCGAAATCTGCGAGCACTATCACCGGCGGGTTCACCGGGGCCTGCGACGCAGCCCGCTCGCAGCTTGGCAGGACGCGCTGCGTCAGGCCGGTTCAGGCCTTGGCGCGCTGCCGGACCGGCCGGAGGAGTTCGTCTTGAGCTTCCTGCCCTTTGAGCATCGCACCTTGCGTCGCGACGGGCTGCACCTGTTCAACATCCGCTACTGGGACCCGGTGCTGCCGGCGGTCGTCAGGCCTGGTGAGTCAGTTCTTGTGCGCTACGACCCGCGCAACCTTTCCAAGATCTACGTGATGGCCCCCGACGACAGCTACGTTCCGGTCCCGTACGCTGACCTGACCCTTCCGCCCATCACGATCTGGGAGCAGCGCGCCGCCATGGCCAGGCTGAGAGAGCAGGGCGACAATGCGCCGGCCCAAGCCCGGATGTTCGAGGCGGTACGCGAGCAGCGCGAACTGATCGAGCAAGCCAACGCCAAGACCAAGGCGGCACGTCGCCACGTTCAGCGCCGCCGCGACGCACTACAGGCCACGACGGGCAACGCAAGGTCGAGAGAGGGTCCGGTGGACTACTCGCAACCCGCGAAGCCCTCAAAGGCCGAGGTCTGGGACGACTGACGTGGCGCACGACCTGGAACATCTGCACAACGGAGTCTGGTCCTTCCTGGACGAGGCGCAGGAGCATCGCATCACCCGCTTGTACATGCCCAAGTGGGTTTCCTACGCTCGAGGCGACGAGGCGCTCGCGAGGATGGAGCATCTGCTGCGGCACCCGCCGTGTTCGCGGATGCCCAGCATGCTGCTGTATGGGGACAGCGATATCGGCAAGACGATGATCGTCGACAAGTTCGTCCGGGACCATCCGGATATCTGCAACGAACACGGCGAGGTCGAAGCAAGGAAGGTTCTTCGGCTGCAAATGCCGTCCAGGCCAAACGACGACAAGCTGTACGCACAGATCATTCAAGGGCTGGGACATCAAGCGCCGTACTCACGCCGCGGCACAGACCTGGAGATCCTGGGCTTGCGCCTGCTACATCGGCATCCGCCGCGACTGATGATCGTCGACGAGGTTCACCATCTGTTGGCTGGCACCGTGCGCGAACAGCGCCAGTCGCTGAACCAGCTCAAGTTCCTGAGCAACGAGTTGCGCATGCCGATCATTGCGCTGGGAACGAGCGAGGCGCTTTACGCGATGCAGGCGGACCCTCAGATCGCGTCGCGCTTTGAAGCGATGGCGCTGCCCAGATGGCGAGAGAGCGCCGGGCTGCGCGAGTTCGTGGTTAGTTTCGGCCGACTCCTGCCGCTACACCGGCCATCGCCGTTCGGCGAGAAGGAGATGATCCAGAAGCTGATGGCGTTCAGCGGTGGTCTGACCGGGAGGATCACCAGCTTGCTGGTTCAGGCGGCCGAGTTGGCGATCCGTGAGAAGAAGGAATCGATCAGCCTCTCGCTGCTCGACCGGGCTGCCGCGGCAGGGATTTTCAAACTTCCGGCGGAGCAGGAGCCCGACGAAACCGATGTGTGAACCCCAAGGTCGCCGGGGCGCCATCTGATGACACATTGAAAGGACCATCAGTGCCAATTGAAAGATCGAAAGTGACAGATTGAAGGGAAACCGACAGGCGGCTCGGGGGTCGTGCCGTCTGGGCGGCACGAATGATCTGGTCGGAACCGCGAGGGCGGCGTCGTTGACGCGCACCAAGACAAAGACAGCGCCGCGGCAGCTGCATCGCGGGCACTTCGCGTTCATGCGCGCGCTTGCCCAGGGGCTCGATGAGCGCGCCAGCTGGGACCGGTACCTGCGCATGGAAGGTGAGGGCGCGGACCCGCGCACGATCCGCAAGACCATCGCCTGGATCCGCGATGCGTTCGCGGCCGCCGCCCGGCGTGAAAACCGGCCGGGGACCGCCAAGCTCATCCTGCTGGATCCGGGAAGGTTTTCTGAAGCGCCCGCATTGCCCAGCCTGGCCGAGTTCGCGGCTGCCGAGGGCCTGGAAGACTTCAGCGAGGCGGAGCAACTGGAGGCGTATGAGGCCGCCTATCCGGCAGGGCGTGCAGGTAGTGGGCAAAAGTCGCTGCCAGGGCAGGGCAGGGCAGGGGGGCAAGGTGACCGCGCCGGCCGCGCCCAGGTCTCGCGGCGGGCCCGGCTCATCAAGCATCAACTCGAGGCGCTGCGGTGGCTGCAGGACTTGGTCGTGCGCGAGCCGCGGCCGGGCGACCCCGTCAGCGCTTGGCTCCATCCCGCCTTGGCCGCGCGGCTGGAGCGCGCGGGCCTGTCGACGCTCGATGTCCTGGTGGACCACGTCAATGCGATCGGCGCGCGCTGGTGGGTGCGCGTGCCCGGCGTGGGCGAACACAAGGCGGGGCGCGTACTGGAGTGGCTGCGAGCCCACGAAGAAGTGCTGGGCCTGCGCGTGGGCGCACACGTGGCGCGACCACGCTCCCAACTGTCGCTCGCGACCTTGGCCGCGGTCGTGCCCGCGGCCACGGCGCTCGTCCCCTACGAAAAGTTCGTTTTGCCCGCAGCGCTCGACGGTCGCGCTGGGCGCTACAGAGGCCCGTCGGAACGATGTCTGCTCATGGCCGGCAACGATCACGAGGCCATCGGAGCCTGGCTGGCGTCCAAGCGGCCCACTGCGGATGGCAAGGATCTGTCGGCGACCCAACGCTCGTACCGCAAGGAGGCCGAGCGCCTGCTGTTGTGGGCAATCCTGGAGCGTAAGACGGCCCTCTCCTCGCTCACCGTGGAGGACGCGCTCGCCTTCAGGGCGTTCCTCGCCGATCCTCCCGCGAGTTGGTGCGGACCGCGGCACGCGCAGCGCTGGTCGCCGACATGGCGGCCGCTCGAAGGAGCGCTTTCGTCAGCCGCACTGTGCCAATCGACGGCCATCCTTCGGGGACTGTTTGCGTTTCTCGTGAGTCAAGGCTATGTGGTTGGAAATCCATTCGGCGCAGTCCCCGCACCCACCTTGCGGCCCCGGCCCCTGGGGTCGAATCGCACACTGACCTTCGGCCAGTGGGACCACCTAGAGGCCTTCCTCCGGGAGCAAGGGAATACCGAAACGCGGCGGCGGGCACGCCGCGCGGTGCGCTGGCTCTATGCGACGGGGCTGCGATTGACCGAGATCTCGCGCGCGAAGTGTGAGGACCTGGAGCAGATCGAGTGGTCCACCTCAGAGGGTCGGCCAGCGACCGGCTGGCTTCTGCATGTAGTGGGCAAGGGCGGTCGCACGCGGGCCGTCCCAGTGCCTGCAGAACTGGTGACAGAGCTAGCTGAAGAACTCGCTCGCCACGGCTATGAGCCCCAAGTGTTGGCCGAAGAAAATCGTGGCATTGCCATTCTGGCGCGCTTCGCAGGCCGAGACAAAGCTCCGTTGCCCTGGTCGGCGTCGGGCCTTTATCAAGCGATCAAGTCGTTGATGACCGCAGCGGCCGAACGACTAGAAGGCATAGACGCACAGCGGCTTCGCGCTGCGAGCACGCATTGGCTGCGGCACTGTATCCCGCACCCGACTATTTACAGAGAGCCGTTGGGCGCACAGCGGAACCGAGATGTCGGCGCGGGACATAGTGTTGGGTTCTTACAGACCCTTGAGGAAGGCCAATAGCTGGTCGTCCGGTTTGTACCGCCCCAGCCTCCCAGCAGGCGGCGTGGTCTTGGCGAGGACTTCCTCTTTCAACGCGAGGTTCGCCTCCAAGTAGATTTGCGTGGTCTCGATCGATTCATGGCCTAGCCATAAGGCGATGACCGACTGCTCGACGCCCGCCTGCAGTAGGTCCATCGCGGTCGTGTGCCGCAAAACATGGGGGGTCACTCGCTTGTGCATCAACGAGGAGCACTGCTTGTTTGCCGCCGCCGCATGCTTGGCCAGGATGTAGTGCACCCCGTGCGAGCTGAGACGCCCGCCCTTGGCGTTCGGGAAGATCGGCTGGGCACCGCCCTCGGGTAATTCTTCCAACCATGCTTTCATGACGGCGCGTGTCTGTTTGCTCAGCGGCGTGCAGCGCTCTTTGCGACCTTTGCCAAGAACCCGAACATGTGAACCCGTGTCGAGTGTCACGTCGCGTCGCTGGAGTCCGGTCAGCTCGGACAAGCGCAGCTCGGTCTGCACAGCTACCAGGATCAGCGCATGGTCGCGACGACCAGACCAAGAATGCTGATCAGGGGCGGCGAGCAAGGCATCGACCTCCTTCCTGTTGAGGAAATGAACCAGCGCGCGCGTGAAGCGTTTCGCAGGAATAGCGAGCACACGCTGGATCTGAGCCAAGCACTCCGGCATTTCATACGCAGCGTAGTGAAAGAACGAGCGGATTGCAGTGAGCCGCAGGTTGCGGGTGCGGGCAGTGATCCCGCGGCTCTTCTCGAGATCATCGAGGAATGCCACGATCAATGGCGCGTCGATCTCTTCGAATGCCAACTGGGACGGCGACTTGTGCAGGCGTTGCCGAGCGAACTGGAGCAGCAATCGAAACGTATCGCGATACGCGCTGATCGTGTGACTGCTCGCATGGCGCTGCCGCATGAGACGTTGCAGGAAGAACCTCTCCAGGAGAGAGGCCAGGCTCGGGCTGCAACTCATGATGCATTCCCCCAACGGCGCTCCAGGCGTTGCATTGCTTGGGTCATCAACTCGGGCCAAGCGTCGAGGTACCAGTACGTATTGGCAACGTGGATGTGGCCCAGATAGGTCGACAAGACCGGCAGAAGTCGCTCGACATCTTGACCCTGTTGGTACCAGTGCAGCAACGTCAAGCCGGCAAATCGATGACGAAAATCATGCAGCCGCGGGCCACAGCTTGCGCCCAGCGCGCGAAGACCAAGCTGTCGCGACAATGCGTAGAACATCCGGTGCACATCGGCGCCATCGAGTCGATTGCCCCGGCCCGAAATGAACAGATTGGGCGCCGGTCGTCCCGCGAGAAACAGCGCACGCCGTTCCAGGTAGTCGGCGAGTGCGACTGCGGTCGAAGCATGAATGGGCACCAGGCGCGACCTACGGCATTTGGATCCCTCGATTCTCAGCACAGCTCTGTCAAGGTCGACATCGCTGACCTTCAGTCGCAGTGCTTCACCAATGCGCATGCCTGAAACGCTGAGCAGTCCGAACAGGCACGAGTATGTCCAGGGATGCAGCCCTGTCGCGGGCGAAAGCCCGCGTGCAGCGGCGAGCAGACCCTCGACTTCTTGCGGCGAGTAGAAGTAAGGCTTGGCCCGCCCTGGGCGGTAGGGCAACAAGCCGCACGGCGGAATCTCCGTGAGCGGATCGGTGGCTTTGTGATGGCGCGCAAATCCGCGCACGTAGCTCAAGCGCCTAGCCCGCTCTGCCGGTAGGACGGACGTGGGCTGCTGGGCCCATTCGAGGGCCAATGCCACGGTGATATGGGGTGCCTTTCTCTGCTCCAAAAATTCAATGAACCGAGGTAGCTTCAGGCCCGCTTCATACATCTTGAAGCCGAGCTCCCGCCGCATGGCGAGGTAGTCTTGCATGGCCTCGCGCAGCGGGTTCATGACGCAGCTCCCGGCCAAGGCAGCGCCAGCGCGCGCAACGCTGTCAGGTCTACCTTCGCATAGATCGTGGTGGTCTGCAGGGTGCGATGACGTAGAACCTTGCCGATCTCCGCCAGCGAGGCTCCATGATTGAGCATCTGTGTGGCAAGGGCATGCCGAAACTGATGCGCTCCCTTGCGCGAAGACTCGATGCCTGCTCGCTCGAACGCTGCCGTCACGATCGCGCCAATTGCCTGAGGCGGTTGCAGCTCCCGAATAGGCGCTCGCGCCCGCAAGAACAAATGGCGATCGGTGCTGCTTGGACGTCCATGCTGCAGGTAGCTTGCGATCGAATCGCCGACTTCCGCTGGCAACGGCAACTGGCACTCACGGCCCCCCTTGCCGCGCACCCGCAGCTGTCCAGCCTCCCAATCCATGTCTTCAAGCTTCAATTCGCAGATCTCGCACGCTCTTAGACCCAGGCGGGCGAGCAGCAAGAGGATCGCGTGATCGCGACGGCCAACTGCGGTCTGGATGTCGCAGTGGGCGAGAATCGCCCTCGCATGGTCGGGCGCAATCGCGCGGGGAATCGATGTTTGCGACCAATTTGCAACTGCGGGGATCGCCGCGGCCAGGTCTGAAGTGAGATCACCGCGGTAGCGGGCAAACTGCAGAAACGAGCGCAGCGCGCTCGTCATGGTTTTTGCGTAGCGCGGGTGGTGGCTCGCTGCCACGCGCCGCACGAACGCGACGACGTCGCTGGCCGATAGCTCTCGAAGGTTCGCCACCCCGCTTCCGAATCGCTCGGCGAGAAAGCGCCTGGCGACCGGTACATAGGCACGAATCGTATTTGGGACGAGTGAACGCTCCTTGCGCAGGTATCCGGCGAATTTCTCTACGAGTTGATCGGCGGGGGAGGCTTCGATTGGCAAGCTCTCGACCGGCGCAATATCTCCCTCTTCGCGCAGCAAGGTCAGCAGCCTGGTCAGGGCCAGCAGATCGCCTTCTCGTGGACGTCGATGATGGACGCGATACTTCAGGTACTGATCGACGTGTCCTGGCGTGATCTGCGGTAGCGCGACATCCACTTCCTTGAGCCATCGACTGAAGTCAGCAATCAGGCGCGTGTCGACATGAACCGAGGAGGCAGCATAGCCCTGCTCCATCATTCGGGATGTAAAGGTCTTGATGCGCGCCACCAGGGGTCCTTCGACCGGGTGAGCCAACGACCACGAAGGCTCGAGAGGCTGTGCCATGACGTTCTCCTTCCAAACTGGTTGACTTGGAAGGAGAAAGACTATGTCCCGCTGGCGTCGGCGATTGACTGGGAAACCTTAGGGAGGGCGCGCCAACTCGGCATAGGCGGGTGCGGGATACAGTGCCTCCTATGTACTGTGGGCCATAGGCGGCATTCGCATGGCTCGCATGCGTTGCAGGGAAGGGCAGGGCGGCCGCCGGTACCGATTCAGGTGGTTCAGAACAACCTGGGGCACGCCTCCGTTGGCACGACATCTTTGTATTTGACAACGGAGCGTGATGAGCGGTTGAAGGCCATGCGGGGATTCTGGGGCGATGGAGGCGAGGGCCGCAACCGCGAGTGATGGCGCGCTGGGTATGTCGGAGGTGCTTTCGGCGCGCACATTCGAAATGTAGACACGAACCGGAATCTCGCGAAGAGCGTTGCGGTGGCACTATCTTCCGATTCAAGCGGATGCGTTTCCGGAGGGAATATGAACTGTCTGAGGTTCTATGGTTCTTGCAAACTATTTTTCGGCAGCAAGCGCGTCGGATCGAACAATTGGGTGCCTCTCCAGATAGCGAATGCCCCTGAGCAACTTGCGCCCGAGGATGATGAAGGCCTGAGTGCTGGCAAACCCCTTGGCCCGCAGGGCCAGGTACAGCGGCTTGAGCGCGTTGCTGCGGCTGGCCGCAAATCCGGCTAGATACACCTGTCGGCGCAGCACGCCGGCCCTCGCTTGCTCGGGCGCACGAAGCACACGACCAGGATGACGGAGTCTCCTCTAGCGGCCAGCGCCAGAGAGCTAGCAGGCCTGCGCGTAGATGCCCGTCGTCAGTTGCGCAAGCACAAGCCTAGATCGCTCGCTTGTTCCTGTTGCCCTGTAGTCAAGTGCGCGAAGGGGTGGTGCGCGGGGCGTAGAACGACCGTCTCGCAATCTCTTGGCAATTCCGATCACTGGTCGAGCGGGTGTCTGCCGACCGGCCCAAGCCTCTGCGGTCGCCCGATGAGTACTGCGCTTCGATGGCGCGCCGTCAAGATGGTACGGCCGGTCGCATCCCTGGGCCAAGTTGCTTGGTCAATCCTGCGCAGCCACCGGACGAACTCGGACCTGGACGATCAGCACTAAGAGTCCATCCCGTCGAGGCGCTCTGCTCGCGTTTATCGAGAGGTTAGATCGCTCGCTGGATGATTTTGCGCAGGTCGGTTGACGGATCAGCAAGCGCCGCGACATCAGGCAGGTGCGACAGCGCCAGCAGTTTCTTCAGCGAGGCGAACTCGCGGGCGTTGTTGACGCAGGCCACGCCGACCGCGCGCCCATGCCGCACCTGGATAAGCGCGAACTTGCCGCCGCTCGCCGGAACGCCGCGGACGATCTCCGCATCGCCGGCGGCCAAGCCGACGACCTGCATCTTCATCTCGAACTGGTCCGACCAGTACCAGGGCAACTCAACGAACGGCGCGGGTTCCGTGGAGAGCAGGGCGCGGGCGGCGGCAGCGCCCTGGTTCTGCGCGTTCGACCAAGTCTCGATGCGCTCGAAGCGGCCGCTGAGCGGGTTGCGCTGGCGTGTGACGTCGCCGATGGCCAGCACCCCAGGGCAGGTGGTGCGTCCGAAGGCGTCGACGAAGATACCGTCGTCGCAGGCGATGCCAGCGGCGCGCGCAAGTTCATCGTTTGCGACCACGCCGATGCCAAGGATCACCGCGTCGACCTCCAGTGTCGACCCGTCGCTGAGCGCGACGCGCGCGCCGTCGACGCCCTTCAGCTGCGTGTTCAGCTGCAAGTCGACGCCGTGCGCGCGGTGGCAGTCAGCCACCAGCGACGACAGCGTCGTCGGGCAGCAGCGGTTCATCAACCGGTCCGCCGCTTCGACAACCGTCACCTCGCAGCCCAATCCGCGCGCGGTGGCGGCGAGCTCAAGGCCGATCACACCGCCGCCAATGACGAGCAAGCGTGCCCCAGGAACCAGCACGGCGCGGATGCGGCGTGCGTCTTCGAGAGTGCGCAGCGTGAACAGCGGAACGCCTGCATCCCGGAGAGCCGGAATCTCGCGCGGCCGGGCGCCGGTGGCGAACACGAGGGTGGCGTAGCCGAGTTCGGTGCCGTCGGTCAGGCGCACGCGCCGCTGGCGTGTGTCGATGGCCGTTGCGGTGCGGCCCCGCATCCACTCGACGTTCGGAGCGCGGCTGATGTCGAGGCGGATCTTCTCGGAATCGCCCTCGCGCTGGAAATCCTTCGACAAAGGCGGGCGATCGTACGGCGGCTCGGCTTCCGTCTCGACGACGCACACCTCCCCCGCAAAGCCGTTGCCGCGCAGCGTGGTGACGAATGAAATGGCCGCCAGGCCTCCTCCCAGCATGAGTACAGGCCCGACCGGCGAGTCGCTTCCCATCGTGATCTCCCGTAACGTTGTCGCAGCGCGATGTTCAGCGCAGCAGATGGCTCTTGCTGATGACGGAAAGGGCGCGGTGGATGTGGGTTGTCAGCAACGCACACGCCACTTCCGCCTTTCGGCCCAGAGCGGCCTCAAAGATCGCGGTGTGCTCGTCGTGCACATCCACCGGCGGCGGCCCCTGCGTAGCCGAGATGCGGCGGTAGCGCTCAGACTGCTGATAAAGCACCTGTCGCATGCGCAGCAGCCACCGCGAACGGCAGGCTGCGACAAGCGCCTCGTGGAACTGCCGGTTGCATGACTCCCAATCGTCGAAGCTGCGGGTCGCATCGACGCGCAAGCGCTGCTCGGCCAATGTCAGCTTGTGGAATGCACTAACAAGCCCGGCCTCCCAGTCGTCCTTGCCGGTGCGGATGCTTTCCCGCATCGCCTCGGTCTCCAGCAGGACGCGAAGTCGCGTCACGTCCTCCAGGTCCATCAACGACATCGGCGTGACGCGAAAGCCACGTTGGCCATGCGACACCACCAGGGAGTCTGAAACCAGCAAGGCAAGCGCCTCACGCAACGTCCCCGAACTGACTTGGTATGAACTCTTGAGGTGCTCGACCCTCAGCTTTTCGTCGGGCTTGAGACGACCGTCAATGATGTCCCGCCGCAGCTTGCGGTAGGCGGACTCGATCAATGTCCGTGGCGCATCCTCCGTGGAGGCTGGCGCCTCGAGTTCCATGTCCATGCGATTGCCTACGGGAGTCAAAGACGAGAGTTGCCCTGTATAACGAGTGTATCTCACAAAAATCTCGACAGACTATAAGGGTTCTAACCTACATGGGAAATACAGAGATTACCGACAATGTCGAGACTTTATGAATGATTCACTGATCATGGACCAGTCCCCCGAGATCTCCAAGAGCATCGTCGCTGCAGGGCTGCGCACCAATTACCACGACCAAGGCGCAGGCTTCCCGGTGTTGATGATCCACGGGTCGGGGCCGGGCGTCAGCGCGTTCGCAAATTGGCGACTGGTGATGCCGGTCCTGGCGCGCGAACGCAGGGTGATTGCGCCCGACATGGCGGGTTTTGGTTTCACTGATCGGCCCGCGGGCGCGGTGTACTCGATGGACAACTGGGTGGCACAGGCGATCGGTCTCCTAGATGCCCTCGATCTCCCGAAGGTCGATCTGGTTGGCAATTCCTTCGGCGGCGCGTTGTCGCTGGCGCTCGCGATCCGCCACCCGCAGCGAGTGCGTCGCCTGGTGTTGATGGGTGCGGCCGGCGTCAGCTTCCCGATCACGCCCGCGCTCGACGCGGTTTGGGGCTACGAGCCCTCGTTCGAAAGCATGCGCAAGGTGATGGACTGGTTTGCATTCGACCGGAACCTGGTCACCGACGAGCTGGCCCAGCTGCGTTACGAGGCGAGCATCCAACCTGGCTTTCATGAATCCTACTCGGCCATGTTCCCCGCCCCCCGGCAGCGCTGGGTGGAGGCGTTGGCCAGCCGCGAGGAAGACATCCGCAAGCTGCCGCACGAGACCCTCATCATTCACGGACGTGAGGACCAGGTCCTTCCAGTGTCGAACTCGATCACGCTGTCGCAGTGGATCTCCCGCTCCCAGCTGCATGTGTTCGGCCGCTGCGGTCACTGGACGCAGATCGAACATGCGGCACGCTTTGCAAAGCTGGTCGGCAACTTCCTGGCCGAGGCGGATGCCGCCTGAGGAAGGTTGCATGACGAGCGGCGTAAGGCACAACGTGCGGATCGTCCAGACGGGCGAAACCTACGCCTGCGGCGAGACGGAAACCTTGTTGCAGGGCATGGCCCGCATCGGCCGTAAGGGCATTCCGGTTGGATGCCTGAGCGGCGGCTGCGGCGTGTGCAGGATCAGCGTACCGGTCGGGCAGGTCCGCTGCATCGGCCCAATGAGCCGGACCCATGTGTCGGAAGACGACGAGGCGAAGGGCATCTGCCTGGCCTGCCGGGTGACGCCGGTATCAAGTGTGGAAGTCGACGTGGTAGGCAAGCTGAGGAAGGCGCTTACCTTCAATTGGGGTGCAACTGGTGCCGCGCGCGGTCCGGACGCCTCGCTAATTCACGCAACCAAGGAGACTTGAAATGGGTGTGATGCGAATCGGGCACGTGAGCCTGAAGGTGATGGACATGGCTGCGGCCGTGAAGCACTACGAGAACGTGCTGGGCATGAAGAAGACCATGGAGGACAAGGCCGGCAACGTGTACCTGAAGTGCTGGGACGAGTGGGACAAGTACTCGGTGCAGCTGAAGAAGGCCGACTCCGCCGGCATGGACCACGTGGCCTACAAGGTCGAGCACGACGCCGACCTGGATGCGCTGCAAAAGCGCATCGAAGCCGCCGGCGTGAAGACCACGATGCTGCACGAAGGCACGCTGCCGTCCACCGGGCGGATGCTGCAGTTCAAGATGCCCAGCGGGCACGAGATGCGGCTGTACGCGATGAAGGAATGCGTGGGCACCGCGGTCGGCTCTGAGAACCCCGATCCCTGGCCGGACGACCTCAAGGGTGCCGGCTCGAAGTGGCTGGACCACGTGGCGCTGGTGTGCGAGCTCAACCCCGAGGCCGGCGTCAACAAGGTCGCCGAGAACTGCAAGTTCTTCAAGGAGTGCCTGGACTTCTACCTCAGCGAGCAGATCCTCGTCGGCCCCGGCGGCGCGTTCCAGGCCGCGGCGTTCATGTTCCGCGCGACCAAGCCGCACGACATCGCCTTCCTGCCCGGCCCGACGGCGGGCATCCACCACGCCTCGTTCTTCCTCGACTCGTGGGAGGAGGTGCTCAAGGCCGCCGATGTGATGGCCAAGAACAAGGTCAAGATCGACGTGACGCCCACGCGCCACGGCATCACGCGCGGCCAGACGATCTACTTCTTCGACCCCAGCGGCAACCGCAACGAGACCTTCGCCGGCCTGGGCTACCTGGCACAGCCCGACCGCCCGGTGAACACATGGACCGAAGAGAACCTGTGGCGTGGCATCTTCTTCCACACCGGCGAAGCCACGCCTTCGTTCACCGAAGCCTACACCTGAGCGAAAGCGCCAGCATGGACAGCACCCGAGTGAACAGCGTGCCGCAGCGCGCCATCACCACCGACGCCGCCGCCGCGGCGGCGCGGGGCGCGGTCGAGCATGCGGCCGCGCTCGGCTTGCGCATGAACGTCGCGGTCACCGACGGTGCCGGCCGGCTCACGGCCTTCCTGCGCATGAACGGTTCCTTCAACCACTCGATCGGCATCGCCATCGACAAGGCCGGCACCGCCGCCGGCTTCGGTTTTCCAACGTCGGGTTGGAAGGACGTGGTGTCCGGCGACGAACTGCTGCGTGCCGGCCTGAACGAGCGGCCTGGCGTCGTGATGTTCGGCGGCGGCCTGCCGATCTTCGAGGACGGGCTGGTGATCGGCGGCATTGGCGTGTCCGGCGGGTCGGCCGAGCAGGACGAGGATTGCGCGCGCGCTGGCTTGGCCGCCATCGGTTTGTGAGATAGCCATGAAGCAGATTCGAAATTTCATCGACGGCGAGTATTCGGCCGGCACCAAGCATTTCGACAAGCGCTCGCCGCTCACCGGCGAGCTCATCGCACAGGTCAGCGAGGCCGGCCGCACCGACGTGGATGCGGCCGTGACGGCGGCGCGCGCCGCGCTGTCCGGACCCTGGGGGCGCATGACTGTCGCCGAGCGCGTCGAGCGGCTGTACGCGGTCGCCGACGGCATCACCCAGCGCTTCGACGAATTCCTCGCCGCCGAATGCGAGGACACCGGCAAGCCGATGAGCCTGGCGCGCCACATCGACATCCCGCGCGGGGCGGCGAACTTCAAGATCTTCGCCGACGTCGTGAAGAACGTGCCGAGCGAGTTCTTCGAGATGGCCACGCCCGACGGCCGCGGCGCCATCAACTACGGCCACCGCACGCCGGTGGGCGTGGTCGGCGTGATCTGCCCCTGGAACCTGCCCCTGCTACTGATGACCTGGAAGGTCGGCCCGGCGCTGGCCTGCGGCAACGCAGTCGTCGTGAAGCCCTCGGAGGAGACGCCGCAGACGGCCTCGCTGCTGGGCGAGGTGATGAACGCGGCCGGCATTCCGCGTGGTGTGTACAACGTCGTCCACGGCTTTGGGCCCGACTCGGCCGGCGAGTTCGTCACCACGCACCCGGGCGTCGATGCCATCACCTTCACCGGCGAGACGCGCACCGGCGAGGTCATCATGAAGGCGGCCGCCAAGGGTGCGCGGCCGGTGAGCCTGGAGATGGGCGGCAAGAACGCCGCGATCGTGTTCGCCGACTGCGACTTCGATGCCGCCATCGAGGGCACGATGCGCTCGGTGTTCGCCAACTGCGGCCAGGTGTGCCTGGGCACCGAGCGTGTCTACGTCGAGCGGCCGCTGTTCGAGCGCTTCGTTGCCGCGCTGAGCCAGGGCGCCAAGGGGTTGAAGCTGGGCCGTCCGGAAGACGCCGCCACAGGCATGGGCCCGTTGATCAGCAAGGAGCATCAAGCCAAGGTGCTCTCGTACTACGAGCTTGCGCGCGCCGAGGGTGCCACGGTTGTCACCGGCGGCGGCGTGCCGCGGATGGGCGGCGCGCTCGACGGCGGCAACTGGATCGAGCCGACCATCTGGACTGGCGTGCCCGAGACGGCGCGCGTGGTGCGCGAAGAGGTCTTCGGCCCTTGCTGCCACATCGCCCCCTTCGACACCGAAGACGAGGTGCTCGGCAAGGCCAACGACAACGCCTACGGTCTGGCGGCGTCGGTCTGGACGCGCGATCTCGCGCGCGCGCACCGCTTTGCCCAACGTATGCACGTCGGGCTGGTGTGGGTGAACAGCTGGTTCCTACGCGACCTGCGCACCCCCTTCGGCGGCGCTAAGCAATCGGGCATCGGCCGAGAAGGCGGGGTGCACTCGCTCGAGTTCTACACCGAACTGAAAAACGTCTGCATCAAGCTCTGAACACCATGACACCGCAACTGATCGAACAACTCGGCGACGAACTCCACGCGGCTCTCGCCGAGTGCCGGATGGTCGAGCCGCTGACCAACCGCCATGCCGACATCACGATCGAGGACGCCTACGCGATCCAGCAGCGCCTGAACGCGCGGCGTCTCGCGGCCGGCGAGCGCATCATCGGCAAGAAGATCGGCGTCACCAGCCAGGCGGTGATGAACATGCTCGGCGTGCACCAGCCCGACTTCGGCATGCTCACCGATGCGATGGTCTACAACGAAGGCCAGGCGATCGAGGCCAAGACGCTGATCCAGCCGAAGGCGGAGGGCGAGATCGCCTTCCTGCTCAAGCGAGACCTGCAGGGCCCCGGCGTCACCGCCGCCGACGTGCTTGCGGCCACCGAGGGGGTGATGGCGTGCTTCGAGATCGTCGACTCGCGCATCCGCGACTGGAAGATCAAGATCCAGGACACCGTGGCCGACAACGCCAGCTGCGGCGTGTTCGTGCTCGGCGACCGCGTCGTTGATCCGCGCGGTCTGGACCTCGTGACCTGCGGCATGGTGCTCGAGAAGAACGGCGAAGTCGTCGTCACCGGTGCCGGCGCGGCCACGATGGCCTCGCCACTGAACGCGATGGCTTGGCTGGCCAACACGCTTGGACGGCTGGGCGTGCCGCTGAAGGCGGGCGAAGTGGTGCTCTCTGGCGCGCTCGGAGCGATGGTGCCGGTGAAGGCCGGCGACAACCTGCGCGTGAGCATCGGCGGCATCGGCGGCTGCTCGGTGCGGTTCGTCTGAAAGAGCGGACCACCCTCCTGCAATTCCACTGGTTCATGCCCCGTCTCATGGCTCTACTGGCTGCATTCCACACTTGCCTTGTGCGCTGCGCATTGGCCGTTTTGTGCCTGGGCACCACGGGCTCCCCGCTGCTCGCAGCCGAGGTCTACCCGTCCAAGCCGATCAAGCTGATCGTGCCTTTCCCGCCCGGCGGGCCTACCGACATCATGGGCCGCTTGGTGGCCAAGATCATCAGCGACAAACTTGGCCAGAGCGTGGTGGTAGAGAACAAGCCGGGCGCCGGTGGCAATGTGGGCACCGACACCGCGGCCAAGTCGCCTGGCGACGGCTACACGCTGGTGCTGTCGGCGGTGAGCCCCCTGGTGATCGCGCCGAGCCTGCAGTCCAAGCTCCCTTACGACTATGCGCGCGACTTCACGCCCATCACCTTGGTGGCGCTAACCAAGGCCGCCATCGTCGCACACCCCAGCATTCCCTTCAGTGATTTGAAGGGAATGGTGGCGTATGCCCGCGCAAACCCGGGCAAGTTGACTTACGGCAGTTCGGGCGTGGGGACCGCCAATCACTTGCTCGGCGAGATGCTCCAGTCCGCCGCCGGCGTGCAGATGCTCCACGTTCCCTACAAGGGCACCGCGCCGCTGGTGCAGGACTTGCTGGGCGGCCAGCTGATGACCAGCATCGAAAGCTCTTTGAGCAGTGCCGCGCCCAACATCCGCAGCGGCAAGCTCAAGGGCATCGCCGTCGTTTCTTCCACACGCTCGCCATTGCTGCCCGAGGTGCCGACGGTCGCCGAGCAAGGCTACACAGGCTTAGCTCTGCCGTTCTGGTTCGGCTTGCTCGGGCCCGCAAAACTTCCGGGCGAAGTCACGGCAACGTTGAACAAGGCGGTGACTGAAGGCCTGAGGTCGACCGACGTCGTCGAGGGTCTGGCCCAGATCGGTGCCGAGCCCTTGCTCTCTTCGCCTGAGCAGTTTGCGGAGTACATGCGCACCGAGCATCGGCGTTGGGCCCAGGTGATCCGCGAAGCCAAGATCACGCTCGACTGATCGCACGATCACCGCCATGGATCTGCAACTGAAAGGCAAACGTGCCCTCGTCACCGGCTCCACAGCCGGTATCGGCTGGGCCGTCGCGCGAGCACTCGCGGCCGAGGGCGCTGAGGTGGTCCTCAACGGCCGGGATGCTCTCAGGCTGGCGCGAGCCGTTGAACGCCTGTTTGCGGATGTTCGGTCGGCCGAGGTCGACGCCGTCCAGGACGATGTCGCCACGGCCGAAGGTTGTGATCACCTGGCCGATGCTGCCGGGGACGTCGACATCCTCGTCAACAACTGCGGCGTCTATGAGGCTGCGGCGTTCGAGTCCACTACAGATGCCCAGTGGACACGGATGTTCGACATCAACGTGCTCAGCGGCGTGCGTCTCACGCGGGCCCTTCTGCCGGCCATGAAGGCGCGCAATTGGGGGCGCGTGGTGTTCGTCTCCAGCGAATCCGGCATCTGCCCGCCGGGGGACATGGCCCACTACGCGATGACGAAGTCGGCTCAGCTGTCGGTGTCGCGCGCCGTGGCCGAGACCTGCGCCGGTACCGCGGTGACCGTCAATGCCGTGCTACCGGGGCCGACCCGAACCGAAGGCGTGCAGGCCTTCCTGGAGCGGATGGCCCGCGATGCAGCCTGTTCGATGGCCGAGGCGGAATCGACGTTCTTTCGTGACCATCGCCCGACCTCGCTGCTGCAGCGCTTCGTGGAGCCGGCAGAGGTCGCCGCGACGGTCGCATTCATCTGCAGCCCGCTTGCCGCTGCCATGAACGGCGCGGCAGTTCGCACCGATGGCGGCGTTGTTCGCACTCTTTACTGACTTCACTTCGAGAACATCCATGCCCAAGATCAAATGCGCCCTCATCGGACCCGGCAACATCGGCACCGACCTACTGGCCAAGCTGCAGCGCAGCCCCGTGCTTGAGCCGGTGTGGATGGTGGGTATCGACCCCAGCTCCGACGGCCTGAAGAAGGCGCGCGAGATGGGCCTGAAGACCACGTCCGACGGCGTCGACGGCCTCGTGCCGCACATCCAGGCCGACGGCGTGCAGATCGTCTTCGACGCCACCAGCGCCTACGTGCATGCCGAGAATTCGCGCAAGGTCAACGCCTGCGGCGCGATGATGATCGACCTCACGCCGGCGGCGATCGGCCCGTTCTGCGTTCCGCCGGTGAACCTGAAGGAACAGGTCGGGCGCGGCGAGATGAACGTCAACATGGTCACCTGCGGCGGGCAGGCGACGATCCCGATGGTCGCCGCGGTCAGCAAGGTGCAGACGGTCGCCTACGGCGAGATCGTCGCCACCGTGTCGTCCAAGTCGGCCGGCCCGGGCACGCGCAAGAACATCGACGAGTTCACCCGCACCACCGCGGGTGCCGTCGAGAAGGTGGGCGGCGCGAAGAAGGGCAAGGCGATCATCGTCATCAACCCGGCCGAGCCGCCGCTGATCATGCGCGACACGGTGCACTGCCTCACCGAGGCGGCGCCCGATCAGGCGCGCATCACCGCGTCCATCCACGCCATGATCAAGGAGGTGCAGCGCTACGTGCCGGGCTACCGCCTCGTCAACGGCCCGGTGTTCGACGGCAACCGCGTGTCGGTCTTCCTCGAGGTAGAAGGCCTCGGCGACTACCTGCCCAAGTACGCGGGCAACCTGGACATCATGACGGCTGCCGCTGCGCGCACGGCCGAGATGTTCGCCGAGGAGATCCTCGCCGGCACGCTGAAGCTGCGCCCCACCGAGGCCGCGCGCCCGGCCGCCGTGCTGGCCGGCTGCAACTGACGCCCGCGCCACCCGAATCAACCACCTCCGGAGATCCACGATGAACCTCAAAGGCAAGAAAGTCCGCCTGCACGACATGACGTTGCGCGACGGCATGCACCCCAAGCGGCACCTGATGACGCTGGAGCAGATGAAGACCATCGCCAAGGGCCTGGACGACGCCGGCATGCCGCTCATCGAGGTCACGCACGGTGACGGGCTCGGCGGCAGCTCGGTCAACTACGGCTTCCCCGCGCACAGCGACGAGGAATACCTCTCGACCGTGATCCCGCTGATGAGGCGCGCCAAGGTGTCGGCACTGCTGCTGCCCGGCATCGGCACGGTGGACCACCTGCGCATGGCGCGCGACCTGGGCGTGCACACGATCCGCGTGGCAACCCACTGCACCGAGGCCGACGTGTCCGAGCAGCATATCACGCTCGCGCGCAAGCTCGAGATGGACACGGTGGGCTTCCTGATGATGGCGCACATGAACAGCCCGGAAGGCCTGGCCAGGCAGGCCAAGCTGATGGAAGGCTACGGCGCCAACTGCATCTACGTGACCGACTCTGCCGGCCACCTGCTGCCTGACGGCGTGAAGGACCGGCTGAAGGCTGTGCGCGACGTGCTGGCCCCGGAGACCGAGCTCGGGTTCCACGGCCACCACAACCTCGCGATGGGCGTGGCCAACAGCATCGCCGCCATCGAGGTCGGCGCCTCGCGCATCGACGCGGCGGCCGCGGGCCTGGGTGCCGGTGCCGGCAACACGCCGATGGAGGTCCTCGTGGCGGTGTGCGACCTGATGGGCATCGAGACCGGCGTCGACGTGTTCGGCATCCAGGACGTGGCCGAGGACCTGGTCGTGCCGATCATGGACTTCCCGATCCGCATCGACCGCGATGCGCTCACGCTCGGCTATGCCGGCGTGTACGGCAGCTTCCTGCTGTTCGCCAAGCGCGCGGAGAAGAAGTACGGCGTGCCGGCGCGCGACATCCTCGTCGAGATGGGGCGGCGCGGCATGGTCGGCGGCCAGGAAGACATGATCGAGGACACCGCGCTGACGCTCGCCAAGGCGCAGGGCCTGGCCCAGCCCAAGGCCGCCTGAGGAGACGACGCCATGCCGCTCGACAGCGCCACCGTCGCCGCCCTGGCCGAACAGCTCGAGTCGTGCCAGCTGCGCGCCCGAGACACGGTCAAGATCACCGATGCGCACCCCGGCATGACGCTGGCGGATGCCTATGCCGTGCAGGACGCCATTCTGGCGCGCAAGCGCGATCGCGGCACGCGCGTGGTGGGCTGGAAGGCCGGGCTCACGTCGCCGGGGAAGATGAAGCAGATGGGCGTGTCGGAGCCGTGCTTCGGCTTCCTCGTCGACGAGTTCGTCGTGCCCGACGGCGGCGACGTGCCGATGGCCGACCTGATCCATCCCAAGGTCGAGCCCGAGATCTGCTTCGTGCTGAAGCGCGCGCTGAAAGGCCCGGGCTGCCACATCGGTGCGGTGCTGGCCGCCACCGACTTCGTGCTCCCGGGCATCGAGGTCATCGACAGCCGCTACCGCGACTTCAAGTTCGATCTGGCGAGCGTGATCGCCGACAACACCTCGGCGGCGCGTTTCGTCGTCGGTGGCCGGGCCGTTGCGCCCGACGCGCTCGACCTGCGCACGATCGGCGTGGTGCTCGAGAAGAACGGCAAGCCGGTCGCGATGGGCGCCGGCGCAGCGGTGCTGGGCCACCCCGCCGCGGCGGTGGCGATGCTGGCCAACCACCTCGGCGCGCGCGGGCAGGAACTGCCTGCCGGCGCGCTAGTGCTGTCGGGCGGCGTGACCGAGGCGGTGGCCGTCGAAGCGGGCGACCAGGTCTGCCTTCGCGTGCAGGGTCTCGGCAGCGTGGCCGTGCAATTCCGCTGAACCTCATTCGTCACTTCTCGCAAAAGGAGAGCAGCATGCCGTTCGCTCAGATCTACCTGCTCGAGGGCCGCACCGAAGACCAGAAGCGCGCCGTGATCGAGAAGGTCACCCAGGCGCTCCAGGAGGCCGTCGGCGCGCCGAAGGAGAACGTCCGCGTCTGGATCCACGACGTGCCCAAGACCAACTGGGGCATCGCGGGCCAGACTGCGAAGGACCTCGGTCGCTGATCGGCCGATGTCCCGCAGCCCGCCAGTGCATCCGTCTTTCTCGCCGTCGGACACGGTGACCCGTGTCACTGAGAACGAGTGGTCGCCATGAACATGCCCACGACCTCCACGTCGACGCGGCCCCTGGTCTGGACCAAGCGCATCAGCCAGGTCCCGAAGGAAGTCTTCGTCAGCGAATCGCTGTTCGAAGAGGAATTGAGGACCATCTTCTACGGCGACTGCTGGCACGTCGTCGCGCACGAGGGCGAACTTCCAGAGGTGGGCGACTTCAAGACCTTCGAGCTCGGCCGCATGCCGCTGCTCATCGTGCGCGGCAAGGACCGCCAGGTGCGCGTGTTCCTCAACAGCTGCACCCACCGCGGCACGCAGGTGGAGACGGCGAGCTGCGGCAACCGCACCGAGTTCGAGTGCCCCTACCACCGCTGGCTGTTCGGGCTGGAGGGCGACCTCGTCGGCTGCCCGGGCTCCAAGGAGTTCTCGCCGGAGTTCCAGAAGGAGGACTACGACCTGAAGGAAGTGCGCGTCGGTGTGCATCTGGGGCTGGTGTTCGTCACGCTCGGCAAGGCGACGCCGCCGCTGGAAGATTGGATCGGCGCGCCGATCATGGAGCCGCTGAGCGTGGTGCTCGGCGGGGACGGGCGCCTGAAGCTGCTGGGCTACCAGAAGGTGCGCTACGCGGTGAACTGGAAGGCCTACAACGACAACGACGGCTACCACGCCCCGCTGCTGCACACGGGATTCCGCCTGCTCAACTGGCAGGGCGGCCAGGGCGCGCAATACATGACCGAGAACGGCCACGCCTGCATCGTCGCGCAGCTCAAGCCGATCCAGCACAGCGGCTTCCTGAAGGACACCTCGCTGATCACCTTCAAGGGCCAGAACCCGGAGAAGGGCAGCTGCGTGGTGCAGCTGTTCCCGTGCAGCGTGGTGGTCAAGCACCTCGACGTGATCAACCTGCGCTTCGCCATCGCGCGCAGCCACGACGTGACCGAGGTTCACTACGCCTACTTCGCCCACGTCGACGACAGCGAGGACATGGTGCGCCACCGGCTGCGCCAATCGTCCAACCTGCTCGGCCCCTGCGGCATGGTGACGATGGAAGACGCGGCCATCTTCCAGCGCATCCACATCGGCAGCTACACGCCGGGCCAGGCCGAGTTCCAGAAGGGCGTGACGGGCGGCGACCAACCCTCGTTCGACGTCAAGCAGAACGACGAGACCGGGCAGTTGCCGAAATGGGAGCACTACCGGAAGCTGATGGGCTTCCAGCGGGAGGCCTGAGCATGGACGCCACCATCCTGGCCGCGCTCGACGAATTGCAATCGCAGTACATCGTCGCGATGGACGCGCAGGACATGCAGGCCTGGAAGGCCTGCTTCTCCGCCGCACCCGAAACCTCCTACATCTGGGTCTCGGCCGAGAACGACAAGCGCGGCCTGGGCATCGCGCTGATGTACGACGACTGTCGCGCCCGCATCGAGGACCGCGTGTCCATCGTCACCAAGGTCTGGGCCGGCACCTACCAGGCCTACCGCACGCGGCACTTCGTGCAGCGGGTGCGCTGCCGCGAGGCCGGCGCCGGGCGCGTGGAAGCGACCTCCAACTTCCTGATCACGATGACGCCCGAAGGCGGCACGCCGACGCTGCTGACCTCGGGCGTCTACCGCGACGTGATCGAGTTGCAGGGCGGGCAGGCGGTGCTGCGCGACCGCCGTGCGGTGTACGACGCGGACGCGCTGCCGCGCTACGTGGTGTTTCCGTTTTGAAGCTGCAAGAACGGCCCGGCGTGGACCGCGGTGGCCGGCGCCGCGCGCGCGTCGGCATCGGCGCTTCCATCGCCGTGGCGGTCGCCGCCGTCGCGGTCGCCTGACAACGTCTGCCACCACCTGAACCGGAGCCCCGATGTCCACCCCTGCCCTCGAACCCGTCGTCACCAAGGCCGCGCGACGGCTCATGCCGTTTCTCGCGCTGCTGTTCCTGCTCAGCTTCCTCGACCGCGCCAACGTCAGTTTCGCGGCGCTGGGGATGAACAAGGACCTCGGTTTCACGCCGACCGTCTATGCGCTCGGGGTCGGGGTCTTCTTCCTCGGCTACGTGCTGTTCGAAGTGCCGAGCAACATGATGATCGAGAAGATCGGCGCACGCCGCTGGATCGCACCGCTGACGATCGCCTGGGGCTGCGTGGCGATGGCGATGGCCTTCGTTCACGACGCGAACTCGTTCTTCGTGCTGCGTTTCCTGCTCGGCGTGGCCGAGGCGGGCCTGCTGCCCGGGCTGTTCCTGTACCTGACCTACTGGTTTCCGGCCGAGTACCGCGGCCGCATGAGTGCGCTGATCATGGCCGCGCTGCCGGTGTCGCTGATCGTCAGCGGGCCGGTGTCGGGCGCGATCCTGTCGCTGCCGCAGCTGCAGGGCTTGGCGGGGCTGAAGAACTGGCAGTGGATGTTCATCATCGAGGGGCTGCCGACGCTGATCGCCGGTCTGGCGGTCTACCGGCTCATGCCCGACCGCCCGCGCGACGCCGCGTGGCTGCGCCCCGAGGAAGCGCAGGCGCTCGAGAGCGCCCTGGACCGCGAGAACCGGCAGGCCACGCCGCAGCATCGCAGCAGCCTGCGCGACGGCCTGTGGTCGGCACCGGTACTGGTGTTGAGCCTGGCGTACTTCGGCGGGCTGGTGGGCAGTTTCGGCATCATCTTCTGGGTGCCGCAGATCGTCCGCGGCTTCGGCGCCTCGACGCTGCAGACGGGCTTCATCTCGGCGATCCCGTTCGTCGTGGCGCTGGTGGTCATCGTCGCGCTCGGGCGCTACGTCGACCGCACCGGCAGGCGCTTCTCAGTCTGCTGCGTCGCGCTGACCGCAGGTGCGCTCGGCCTGTGGGCCGCCGGCAGCACCGCCGAGCCGGTGCTGGCGATCGCCGCGCTGAGCGTCGCCGCCGCCGGCATCATGGGCTCGACCGGCGGCTTCTGGACGCTGCCGCAGGTGTACCTGAAGGGCAGCGCCATCGCGGCCGCCTTTGCCATGATCAACTCGGTCGGTGCGCTCGGCGGCTTCGTCGGCCCGTACATCATCGGCTGGGCCAAGGAGCGCTCGGGCGGCTTCGGCCTCGGGCTCACGTTGCTGAGCCTGGGGCCGCTGGCGGCGGCCCTGCTCGTTGCCGCGCTCGGGCGTCTGGGCCGCCCGCAACCGGCGGAGACCGGCGACGCCGATTGAGCTTTACATAACCGATGACATCACCACAGCTCGGCCTGCTTCCAGCACGCGGTGAATGATCGATTGGCGTTCTGCCCGCTCTTGAGCTTGCGGCGCGCGGTGTCTTTCAGCTCGGCCAGCGTGTAGGGGCAGAAGTTGGCCAAGGCGTGACGCTTGAGCCAGGCCCACAGGTACTCCACGGGGATGAGGTCCGGCGCGTAGCCGGGCAACAGCACCACAGGGCCGCTCGCGCGGCTGCCGAGCGCATGGCCGCGCACGACCCTGCCGAGCCCGAGGGACCCGCACAGACGGTGCGGCCGGTGCGCAGCGCAATGGCGGAGGTGGCGGCCGTCGACGCCGCCTGGGGCGAGCTGCGTGAGCGCCTCGCCCGCCACAAACGCGAGCGACGGCTGCTGCTGGCCGGCGTGTCGTACAACCTGAACAGCTCGCTCGCGCGGCCGGTGCTGAACCTGCTGGACAGCGCGTTCCGCCATGGCGGGCCGCCGGTGGTGCTGCGGCTGGTGACCGGTGGCGGGCGCGGGCGCATCGAGGTCGACGACGCCGGGCCGGGCGTCGCGCTGGCCGACCGCGAACGCGAGCTGCAGGCGTTCGCGCGCGGCGATCCGAGCCGCGGCGCGCGTGGCACCGGGCTCGGCCCGGCCGTGGCGGCGCAGGTCACCGCGCGGCTCCGTGGCAGCGTGAGCATCGAGGTCGGCCCGGTGCCAGCCGGCTCGCCATGGACCTGCCGCTGGTCAATTGAACGTAACGCATCCAAAATATTGGGATTAATAGGTATTAACGAGAGATTGAATCTCTAGCGAGATCCTTAGACTTGCTCATGCACTGACGCCTAGCGCTCTCGTTCGCGCGAAAACAGTCAGGCCTGTTTGTTCTCGACTTCGTCCGGAGACACTATGCGCCCGCTCTTTCGTCTGACCCATGCCGCGTTACTCGCGCTGGCCGCTGCCGTTGCACCGGCCGCTCAAGCCCAGCAGGGCAAGGAGCTCAAAGTCGGCCTCCTGCTGCCGTTCTCACAGGTCTTCGCGGTGTACGGCGAAGCCGTGCGCGAGGGCTTTGATCTGGCCATCGAGGAGGCAGGCGGCCAGGTGGCCGGCCGCAAGATCGTCGTCCTGAAGGAGGACAACAAGGAAGACCCGAAGGTCACCCTGCAGCTGGCGCGGCGCTACATCAAGGACGACCAGGTCGACTTCCTCGTCGGGCCGATCGCCTCGCACGTCGTCGCGGCGATCCGCGATGAAGTGCACCGCTCCAAGACCTTCCTGCTGGTGGCCAACGCCGGCAACAACGACGTGACGGGCAAGGACTGCAGCCCGTACATCGTGCGCACCTCGTTCTCCAACTGGCAAGTCAACCACGCGCTCGGCCTGTACGCCGGCGAGTCGGTCGGCAAGTCGGCGATGACGATCGCCTCCAACTACGACGCCGGACGCGAGATGGCCGCCGCGTTCAAGGACGGTCTGACGAAAAGCGGCGGCAAGGTGGCGTACGAGGACTGGACGGCGATGGGCGCCGCCGATTTCGCGCCGACCATCACCAACCTGCGCTCGCGCCTCGGCGAAGTCGACATGACGTGGTCGTTCATCGTGGGCGCGGGCGGGCCGCGCTTCGTCAACCAGGTGACCCAGGCAGGCATCCGCGGACCGAAGCTGAAGCTGGTCGCGCCGATCTGGCTGGGCGACGAACTGTTCTTCCCGGCGATGGGCGACAACGCCATCGGCATGGTGATCGGCGGCCACTACATGTCGGCGCTGAACACGCCGTTGAACAACGCATTTCAGGCGCGCTTCCAGAAGCGCTATGGCAAGGTCGCCCACACGATGCACGTGCAGGGTTACGACACCGCCAAGCTGATGCTCGCCACCGTCGAGGCGATGAAGGGCGACCTGCGCGACAAGGACAAGGTTCGCACGGCGCTCAGCAGCTTGAAGATCGACAGCCCGCGCGGGCCCGTCACCATCGACCCGCGCACCGGCAACGTGATCCAGAACATCTACATCGGCGAAGTGATCAAGAAGCCGGATGGTGCGCTGGCACACAAGATCCTGAAGACCTACGAGAAGGTCACCGACCCGGGCACCGGCTGCAGCCTCTGACGCGACCCACGCCCGCGCGGCACCCATACACCCGCGCGCACCGGAGCACGCCATGCAGATCTTCGCCGAACAGGTCGTCAACGCCCTTCAGATGGGGGCGCTGTTGTTCCTCGTGGCCTCGGGCCTCTCGCTGATCTTCGGGCTGATGCACGTCGTCAACCTGGCACACGGCGTGTTCTACATGGTGGGCGGCTACCTCGCGCTCACGCTGGCTGGCCGGCTGGGGCATTTCTACTGGGCCCTGCTGGTCGTGCCGGTGCTCACCGGGGCGCTGGGCGTGCTCGTCGAACGCACGCTGCTCTCGCGCACCTACGGCCGCGGCATGTACCCGCAGGTGCTGCTGACACTCGGCCTGGTGTTCGCCTGCGACGAACTTGTGCGCATCATCTGGGGCCCGCAGATCCAGACGCTCGCGCCGCCGGTCGAGCTGCAGGGCAGCATCGTCGTGGCGGGCGTCGCCATTCCGCTCTATCGGCTGCTCGTCGTGGCGGTCGGCGTCGTCGTGGTCGCGGCGCTCGTCACGCTGTTCGGGCGCAGCAAGCTCGGCGCGATGGTGCGTGCCAGCGTCGACGACCGTGAGATGGCGTCCGCGCTCGGCATAGACGTGCGCCTCCTGTTCACCGGCGTCTTCGCGGCCGGGTCGGCGCTGGCCGGGCTGGCCGGCGTGTTGTCGCTGCCGCTGTTCAACGCCTTCCCCGGCATGGGCAGCGAGATCCTGATCTCCGCGCTCGTCGTCGTGGTGGTCGGCGGCATGGGCTCGCTGCCGGGCGCGCTGATCGCCAGCCTGATCATCGGTGGGGCGACCGTGGTGGGCCAAGTCTACGCGCCCGCGTTTTCGACTGGCTTCATCTACCTGGTGCTGGTGCTCGTGCTGCTGGTGCGGCCGCAGGGCCTGATGGGGATCGCGCGATGAACCGAGAACGCTGGACCGTCTGCGTGGTGCTGCTGCTGGCCCTGCTGCTGCCGCATGGCCTGCGCGGCACGCAGACCGAATTCGCCATCGAGGTCATGACGACCGCGATGTTCGCGCTGAGCCTGAACATCCTGATCGGGCGCCTGGGGCTCATCAGCTTCGGCCACGGGCTGTTCCTCGGCGTCGGCGCCTACCTTGCCGGCCTCATGCTCCTGCACCTGACGCAGAACCTGTTCCTGTTGCTGGCCGCTGCGCTGGTGGCGGGGGCGCTGGTCTCGCTGGTGGTCGGTGCGCTCGTGCTGCGGCTGGGCGGCGTCGGCTTCGTAATGATTACGATCGCCCTGTGCCAGCTCGCCTACGTGGCCGTGCTGTCGGCCGACCGCTGGACCGGCGGCATCAACGGCATTCCGTCGATCCCGCGCCCCACGCTGTGGCCCGGCGACGTCGCCGAGTGGCTCAGCCTGGACAGCGCGAAGACCTTCTACCACGTCGCGCTGGTCGCGCTGGTGCTGCTGCTGTACGCGTTGCGCCGGCTCGACGCCTCGCCGATGGGCGCCGTGTTCGCCGGCATCCGGCAGAACCCGGCGCGGATGGGCGCGCTCGGCTACCCGGTGCGGCGCTTCCAGCTGATCGGCTTCGTGATGGCCGGATCGGTGGCCGCCGTGGCCGGTGCGCTGCAGGCGGCGCTGTTCAACCTGGTCGAGCCGGCGATCCTGTTCTGGACAGTCTCCGGCGAGGTGATCCTGATGGTCATCCTCGGCGGCGTCGCCAGCCTCTACGGGCCGGCCGTCGGCGCGGCGCTGTTCCTCGCGCTGTTCCACTACCTCGGTCTGCTCACGGATCACTGGCGGCTGGTGCTCGGCGTGGTGTTCATCCTGGTCGTGCTGTTCGCGCCGGCGGGGTTGGTTCCGCTCGTCGGCAACGCCTGGCGCCGGCGACGCGGCGGGACGCCGGCGGCCGCCGCCGGCGATGCGCTGCGGGGGGAGCCGTCATGAGCGCCGCCCTGCTTGCGACCGAGGGTCTGACGCTGGCCTACGGCCGCTTCATTGCAGTGCGCGACGTGAGTCTGCGGCTTCAGCCCGGCCGCCGCTATGGCGTGCTCGGCCCCAACGGCGCCGGCAAGACCAGCCTGCTGAACCTGCTTACCGGCACGCTGCGCGCGACCGCTGGCTCGATCCATTTCCAGGGCGCCGACATCACCGCACTGGGAGCCGACCGGCGCAGCCACCTGGGCATCGGCCGCAGCTTCCAGAAGACCAGCGTGTTCCCCGAGTTCGACGTGCTCGACAACGTGCGCCTGTCTGTGCGCTCGCGCCAGCCGCGCCGCACCTTCGACTTCTGGTCGCCGCGCAGCCGCGACCGCGATGTCGACGAGCGGGCCGAGGCGCATGTCGCGCGCGTCGGCCTGACGGCGAAGTCGCATACGTCGGCTTCGGCGCTGTCGTACGGCGAACTGCGCCAGCTCGAGATCGCCCTGGCGCTCGCCACCGAGCCGCGGCTGCTGCTGCTCGACGAGCCCACCGCGGGCATGAGCGAGGAGGAAACCCATGCCGTCGTCGACATGCTGCGCGCGAGCCTGCCTGCGGAGCTCACCCTGATGATCATCGAGCACGACCTGAAGGTTATCGAAGGGCTCACCGACCACGTGTTCGTGTTCGAGCAGGGCGCCCTGTTCGAGCAGGGCACGCCGGCGGAGATCCGCGCCAGCGACCGCGTCCAGCGCATCTACTTCAAGGGGCGCCAGCTTGCTTGAAGTCCGCGACCTGCGCGCCGCCTACGGCGCCACCCCTGTGCTGCACGGGGTGAGCCTGCACGCCGACGCCACCAGCTTCCTCGGGCTGATCGGCCGCAACGGCGTCGGCAAGTCGACCACGTTGCGCTGCATCGTCGGCCTGATGCAGCCAAGCGGCGGCAGCGTGCTCCTCGACGGGCAGCCGATCGTCGGCGTGCCCACCCACCAGATCGCGCGCCGCGGCGTTGCCTTCGTGCCGGAGAACCGCGGTGTCTTCCCATCGCTCACCGTGATGGAGAGCCTCACGCTCGGCGAGCGGCCGGCTCCTGCCCAAGGTGGCTGGACGCTGGAGCGGGTGCTTCAGGTGTTTCCGCGTCTGGGCGAGCGTCGGCGCAACCGCTGCGATGCCCTGTCGGGCGGAGAGCAGCAGATGCTCGCCATCGCACGGGCGCTGCTCACCAACCCGAGGCTGTTGATCCTGGACGAACCGACCGAAGGGCTCGCTCCACTCATCGTCGAGGAGATCAGCCGTGTGCTGCGCTCGCTGCGCGGCAGCGGGCTCGCGGTCGTCATCGTCGACCAGAACCTGGACACCGTGTTCGACGTCGCCGACGAAGTGGCCGTGATGTCGCGCGGCGCCATCGTCGTACGCGGACCCAGTGACACGCTGCGGCACGACCAGGACATGCTCAACCATCACCTGGGTGTCTGAAGCAGACGCGCTGCCGCCTGCCGCACGTTCCCAGCCCACCAAGGAGTTCGCCGTGAGTTCCCTCCCCGCCAAGGTCATCCAGCTGCACGTCGACAAGGAACGCAGCCTGTTCAAGGTGCCGCGCCAGTCTTTCGTTGACCAGAGTGTGTTCGAGGCCGAGCGTCGCATCATCTTCGACCGCTGCTGGCTCTACGTCGGCCATGCGTCGGAGATCGGCAAGCCCGGCCAGTTCGTCACCCGCACGGTGGCCGGCCGCAACGTGCTGTTCAACCGGGACACGGCGGGTCGCGTCAACGTGTTCATGAACACCTGCCCGCACCGCGGCGCCACCGTCTGCCGCGACCGCGCGGGCACGGCTAAGAACTTCCAGTGCTTCTACCACGGCTGGGTGTTCGGCAGCGACGGCACGCTGAAGGACCAGCCGGGCAAGGAGTCGTACTGCGAGGGCTTCAACGCCGAAGGCGGCGGCAACCTCGTGCTGGCGCCGCGCCACGAGGAATACCGCGGCTTCCACTTCATCGCCTTTGACAAGGACATCGTCGACCTGTCGACTTACCTGGGAAACGCCAAGGAGTACATCGACCTGGTGGTCGACCAGTCGGCTTCGCAGATGACCATCGTCGGCGGCTCGCAGGAATACAGCCTGCGCGCCAACTGGAAGCTGCTCGTCGAGAACAGCATCGACGGCTACCACGCGTCGACCACCCACGCGAGCTACCTCGACTATCTCAAGGGCACCGTCGGCTCGCTGGCGCCGGTGCCGCTGGTCGGCTACGGCCGCGACCTCGGCAACGGTCACGCCGTAATCGAGTACAGCGCTCCGTGGGGGCGTCCGATCGGCCAGTGGATTCCCGCCTGGGGCGAGCAGGGCAAGGCCGACATCCAGAAGATCGTCGACGGGCTGACGCAGCGCTTCGGCGCTGAACGCGCGCAGCGCATCGCGCTGCAGAACCGCAACCTGCTGATCTTCCCGAACCTGGTCATCAACGACATCATGGCAATCACGGTGCGCACGTTCTATCCGCTCGCACCCAATTTCCTGCACGTCAACGCCTGGGCGCTGGCGCCGGAGGAAGAGGGCGATTGGTCGCGCAAGTCGCGGCTGGAGAACTTCCTCGAGTTTCTCGGCCCCGGCGGCTTCGCCACCCCAGACGATGTGGAGGCGCTGCAGCACTGCCAGCGCGGCTACGAGAACGCACGCGAGGCGGGCTGGAACGACATCTCCAAGGGCATGGCCAGGGAGAAGCAGGCGATGGACGACGAGGTGCAGATGCGCGCCTTCTGGACCGAGTGGAACGCGCGGCTGGCCCGTGCGGCCGTTTGAAAGAGGGCACCGTCATGACTGACTTCACCCGCTCCCGCATCGAGGACTTCCTCTACTACGAAGCCTCGCTGCTCGACGACTGGAAGCTCGACGAGTGGCTCGCGTTGTTCACCGACGACGCGCGCTATGAGGTGCCGGCGACCGATCTGCCGCGCGACGCCTCGCCCGAGACCAACCTGTTCTACATCGCCGACGACGCCTACCGGCTCAACGAGCGCGTCAAGCGACTGCACAAGAAGACCGCGCACTCGGAGTTCCCACGCTCGAAGACGCGCCACGTGGTGAGCAACGTGCGCGTGCTCGAGTCCGACGCGACAGGCTGCCGCGTCTCGGTCGCCTTCGTCACCTACCGCACCAAGGACGGCCATACCGACACCTACATCGGCAGCAGCGACTACCGTATCGTCGCCGTGGCCGACGGCTCGCTGCGCATCCGCCACAAGCGCTGCGTGCTCGATCTCGATTCGCTGCGCCCGCACGGGCGCGTCAGCATCCTGCTGTGAGGAGCCCGTCTATGAGCATCCCGTTCCGCTACCGCAAGCTCGGCTACGTCGCGCTCAACGTCACCGACATCGAGCGTTCGACGGCCTTCTACACCGACGTGGTCGGCCTCGACCTGTCCGAACGCGTGCCCGGCGGCCCGGCGTACCTGCGGTGCGGCACCGACCACCACCATGTCGTGCTCTATCCCGCCGGCCAGCCGGGCGTCAAGCGCGTGGCGTTCGAACTCGAGAGTCGCGCCGAGCTCGAGCACGCCCGCAAGCATCTGGCCAGCCTCGGTCTCGCGGTGCACGACGTCGGCGCCGAAGAGCGCGCGCTGCTCAAGCAGGGCGACGGGCTGCGCTTCGTCGAGCCCCACTCTGGCCTGACGATCGAGCTGTACACGCGCGTGCTGCAGATGGCCATTCCGTTCGGGCAGCGGCTGACGAAGATCGTGCGTCTCGGCCACGTGGTGCTGTCGGTCGAGCGCTTCGACGAGATGGCGGCCTACCTGACCGCCAACCTCGGCTTCGCGATCTCGGACTTCGTGGAAGGCCGCTTCGCCTTCATGCGCTGCCAGCCCAACCCGCTGCACCACTCGTTCGCCATCGGAAAGTCGGCCGGCGGCAACCATCTGAACCACATCAACTTCATGGTCAGCGACATCGACGACATCGGCGTCGCGATGAACCGGCTGAACAAGGCCGAGATACCGATCGTGTTCGGCCCGGGCCGCCACAAGCCGTCGGGCAGCATCTTCCTGTACTTCCTCGATCCGGACGGCATGACCTTGGAGTTCAGCTTCGGCATGGAAGAGTTCCCGGAAAAGGGCGCCCGCGAGGCGCGCATGCTCGAGGCGCACCCGTCGGCACTCGACACCTGGGGCAGCGTGCCGAAGCCGGCGTTCGGCAAGGTCGGCAAGATCGAGGAGGCGACGGTATGAATGCCGCCTTGAATGGCGAGCCGGCGCCCTGGGCCACGCGCGCGAAGCCGCACGAAGGCCGCGTGGCGGTGGTGACCGGCGCGGCGCGCGGCATCGGCCTGGAGATCGCCCTGCGCCTGGCGCGCGACGGCGCCCGCATGGCGCTGGCCGACGCCGACACCGCCGGCCTGGCCGACGCCGCCGCGCAGGTGAGCAAGATCACCGGCGGCGAGGTCGTCGCCGAGGCCGGCGACCTGGCGCTCGAGAGCACCGCCGATGCGCTCGTCGCGGCCACGCTGAAAGCGTTCGGGCGACTCGACATCCTGGTCAACAACGCCGGCGGCGGCGTCATCCTGCCCTTCCTCGAGCACACGCCCGAGACGCTCAAGCGCACCATCGACCGCAACCTGTGGACGGTGTTGTGGTGCTGCCGCGCCGCGCTGCCGGTGATGAAGCGCCAGCGCTACGGGCGCGTCGTCACGCTCGGCGCCGACTCGGTGATGAGCGGCCTGTGGGACCACGCCGCCTACAACGCCGCGAAGGGCGGCGCGCACGGCCTGACCACAGGGCTGGCGCGCGAGTTCGCGCGCGACGGCATCACCGTCAACACGGTGGCGCCGTGCGCGGTGAGCACGCCGCAACTCGTCGAGCTGAACGTCAAGGACCCGGCGCTGGTCGACCGCTTCGTCAGCATCATTCCGATGGGCCGCGCCGCTGAGATGGCCGAGGTGGCCTCGATGGTGAGCTACGTCGCCTCCGAGCAGGCCTCGTTCGTCACCGGGCAGGTCATCAGCGTCAACGGCGGCAGCACGATGCCGTGAGCGAGGCTGCCGACACCTCCGCAGCCGCGGTCAGCGACTGGCCGCGCATCGCGCTGCTGCTGCTGTGCGGCGTCTTCGCCGCGACACAGGTCGGCAAGCTGCCGCCGGCGATCCCCGCACTGCGTGAGACTTTCGGCGCGAGCCTCGTGCAGCTGGGCTGGATCAGCTCGGTGTTCAACCTGACCGCCGCCCTGGTCGGCATCGCCGCCGGCCTGCTGGCGGACCGCATCGGTCGCCGGCGAGCGCTGGGCTTCGGCCTGCTGGCGCTGTCGGCCGGCTCGCTGCTCGGCGCCGCGAGCGGTGGACTTGCGGCCTTGTTCGTGGCCCGGATCGTCGAAGGCTTCGGCTTCGTGGCAGTCGTCGTGGCAGTTCCGGCGCTGCTGCGCGAGGTGGCGGCGCCGCAACGCCTGCCGCTCACGCTCGGTCTGTGGAGCAGCTACATGGCGCTCGGCATGACGTGCATGCTGCTAGCGGCGCCGCTGTGGCTGCCGAGCGTCGGCTGGCGCGGCGGGTGGTGGTTCGGCGCGGCCGGCGGCGCCGTGCTCTGGATGGCTTCGCGCGCGGCGATGCCCGCGCCGGCCGTGCCGCCCGCGGCGGCGCCGCAGATGCTTGGGGGGTTGCGCGAGCCAGCGCCGTGGCTGCTGGGCGCGTGTTTCGGCGTCTACACGCTGCAGTGGATGGCCATGATGGTGTGGCTGCCGACCTTCCTGCACGACGACCTCGGCTTCGGCGTGGCCGGTGCGAGCGCCGCGGTGGCTGCGGTGATCCTCGTCAACGCGCCAGGCAACTGGCTGGGTGGCTGGCTGTCGTCGCGTGGCGTCGCCCCGTTCCTGCTGGTGCTGGGGCCGGCCCTGCTAATGGGCGCGACCGGCGCGCTCGCCTTCGCCGGCGGCCTCGCGGCCGGTCCGCGGCTGGCCTCGTGCATCGCGTTCTCGTTCGTCGGAGGCGTGCTGCCGGCGTCGATATACGCTTGCCTGCCGGCCGTGGCGGCGCGGCGGAGCAACTTCGGTTCGGTCAACGGCCTGGTGGTACAGGCTTCCAACCTCGGCGCCCTCGCCGGGCCGCCGTTGGCCGCGGCGATGGTCGGCGTGGAGGGCTGGCGCGGCGTGGGGCTCGGCTACGTGGCCACCGCGGCCCTGTCCTCGGCGGCCATTCTTCTGGCCGCCCGCGTACCCGAGCTGCGTGGTCGGCGATTGTCTAGGCTGAGCGATGGCAGAGCGTAGAAGCAAGGCGCCGGCCGACCCGGCCGTGCGCAGCACGCAGGTCGAGCGCAGCGAGCGCATGCGCCGGCGCATCCTCGAGGCCGCGTTCGAGGTGTTGCGCGACCGCGGTTGCGCCGGCTTCACCACCGTCGAGGTGGCGCGGCGTGCCGGCGTGTCGCGCGGCGCGCAGGTGCACCACTTCCCAAGCAAGAACGAACTTGTCACGGCGGCGATGGAGCATGTGTTCTCCGTCGCGCTCGGCGACGGCTTGGCGCTGGCCGCCTCCGCGCAGAGTTCCGGCCGCCCGCTCGAGACCCTGCTGCGCGACGCACAGGCGTTCTACTTCAGCGAATACTTCTACGTGGGTCTGGACATGCTCATTGCCGGCGGCAAGGATCCGACGCTCGCGGAAGCGGGCAAGCGCGTCGTGCGCGACTACCGACGACCGGTGGAGCGCGCCTGGCTCGGGGTACTGCGGGAGTTGGGTCTGCCGCCGGAGCCGTCGGAGGATCTGCTGCTGCTCACTGTGAGCTTGGTACGCGGATTCGGCATCCGCAACCTTTGGGCGCCCGAGCCGGAACGCGTGGCCCGGCTGCTGGGGCTTTGGCAGCGCATGCTGTCCGACTACGTGCAGGCCTATCGCTCGAGCGTGCCCGGGAATGCGGGGGTGATCCATGAGCGCTAGCACGATCATCGACGTCCACACCCACGTCGTGCCGGAGGAGTTCCCGCCGTACATTGGGCACCGGCTCGGGGCGCGCTGGCCGTCGATGGCGCCGGCGCACGCCTGCCATCAGCACGTCATGCTCAACGGCCGGGTCTACCGGACCGTGTCGCACCAGTGCTGGGACTGTGCGGTGCGGTTGGCCGACATGGAGGCGATGCAGGTCGGCCGGCAGGTGCTCTCGCCGATGCCGGAACTGCTGTCGTACTGGCTCGACGGCGACGACGCCCAGGTGCTGGCGCGCTACCTCAACGAGCAGATCGCCGCGATGGTGCAGCGCGCGCCCGAACGTTTCAGCGGCCTCGGCACGGTGCCGCTGCAGGACGTGGACCGCGCGATCGCGGAATTGGACCACGCCGTGCACGGGCTCGGCCTGGCCGGCGTGGAGATCGGCAGCAACATCGACGGCGTCGCGCTCGGGGATGCGCGTCTGCTGCCGTTCTTCCAGGCTGCCGAACGCTGGGGAGTTGCGGTGTTCGTGCATGCGCTGCGGCCGGCTGGCATGGAACGCCTCGTGGGTCCGCCGATCCTGGAGCAGGTGCTGGCTTTCCCCGGCGAGGTGGGGCTCGCCGCCGCGTCGCTGCTGACGGGCGGCACGCTGCAGGCGTGCCCACGGCTGCGCATCGCCTTCAGCCACGGCGGCGGCACACTGGCCATGCTGTTGCCGCGCCTGCAGTTCGGCTGGGAGACCTTCCCCGCGCTGCGCGAGCGGATGGCGGTGCCGCCGGTCGAAGCGGCGCGCTTCATCTACGTCGACGATCTGGTCTACGACGCCACGGCGATCGAACACTTGGTGCGAACGTTCGGTGCTACGCAGGTGATGGTGGGCAGCGACTATCCGTTCGCGATCATGGACCGTCACCCCGCCGAACGGCTGGGCGCCTTGCCGTTCGACGGACCAACACGCCGGCGCTTGTCGCAGGAGAACGCCGAGCACTGGCTCGGACTCCGCGCGGCGAGGACTGAGGGTTAATGCGCAGGAGTTTTTTCCTATAAAAAGCCAAAATCACGAGACTTTTCTGAATCAGCATGCGAGCCTCTCCTCCCAATCCACAGACCGCGCGTCGCAAGTCATCTGCGCGGCCGACCATCGGCATCGTGATCGGTGATCCCTGCGGCGTCGGTCCGGAGGTCGTTGCCAAGGCCTGGGCGCAAGGAGACCTGCACGCATGCTGCCGGCCCTTGCTGATCGGCAGCGCACATGCGATGCGCACGGCCGTGGCGCAGAGCGGCTTGGGCCTGAAGGTGCGCGGCATCGATGCGCCCGAGCGCCTGACCGGCCGCCGTGACGTCATCGAGATCCTGGACTCGGGCGCGCTCGACCCCGCCGACATCACGCCCGGCGCGGACAGCGCCGCCTGCGGACGGGCCAGCGCAACGTGGCTTGACGAGGCCGATGCACTGGCGCGTTCGGGGCGCCTGCAGGCCACCGTGATGGCGCCCATCAGTTCGGTGGCGATGAAGAGCGCCGGCGTGCTCGACCGCGTCGTGCAGATCAAGCCCGGCCGCAGCTACCTGCTGCTCGCCTCCGGTGCGCTGCGCATCGCGCACCTCACCGATCACGTGCCGCTGCGAGAGGTGTCGCAGCTCATCACCGCGCGCCTGATTGCCTCGTCGCTGCGCCAGCTCGACGCCGCGCTAAGGCAGTGGGGCATCGCGGCCCCGCGGATCGGCGTTGCCGGCTTCAACCCGCACGCGGCAGGTCCCGAGGACGAGGAGCAGATCGCCCCCGGGGTGAAGCGCGCGCGGGCCAGCGGCGTCGATGCCACCGGGCCGATCAGCCCCGACACGGTCTTCCGGCAGTGCGTCGAAGGTCGCTTCGACCTCGTGCTCGCGATGTACCACGATCAGGGGCACATCGCGATCAAGACGGCCGCGTTCGCCGGCAACGTGGCCATCGTCGTCGGCCCGCCGTATCCGCACGTCACGGTGGCGCATGGCACCGCCTACGACATCGTCGGCCGCGGCATCGCCGACCACACCATGATCCGCAACGCCATCCTCACCGCCGGCTCGCTGGCCGAAGGACGGGCCTTTCCGCAGCTGCATTGACGCCCGCGAGGGCATTGGGATATCGCGTGACTGACGCTTCGGAGTTCACTTTCATCGCCCGAACCGACGAGGTCGAGGCCGGCTACGCCCTTCAGGTTGCCGTCGACGGACGCGAGCCGGTCGCCGTGGTGCGGCTGGACGACGGCTTCTATGTCATGGACGACACCTGCACGCACGGTGCGGCGTCGATGTCCGAAGGCGAGGTCATCGGCTGCGAGATCGAGTGTCCCTTTCACAGCGGCCGCTTCGACGTGCGCACCGGCGCGGTCACGGCGTTCCCGTGCACCAAGGCGTTAAAGGTTTATCCGGTTAAGGTCGAAGGCGATCAGGTCTTCGCTGCGCTCGGCGCAGGCACCTGCGCGGACGATGCGACCACCGGCTGATCGGGGCATGCAGCCATGATCCTGGGTGAACTGTCGGACGAAGCCTTGCATTTCCGTGTGCAGCAACTGCTCGCCGCTTACGTCGAGATCATCGACGACGACCGCCTGGAGCAGTGGCCCGATCTCTTCGTCGAGCGCGCCGTCTACCGCGTCGTGCCGCGCGAGAACGCCGACCGCGGCCTGCCGGCGGCGGCGATCGACTGCGACAGTCGGGGCATGCTCGTCGACCGCGTGGTGTCGCTGCGCCAGGCCCACATCTACGGACTGCACTACCACCGCCACCTGCTGAGCAACCTGCGCATCACCGCGCGCGACGGCGACGAGGTGCGCGCGCAGTGCAACTACGCTGTGCTGCAGACGCGCAGCAACGGCGAGACCTCGATCTACAGCGCCGGCAAGTACGTGGATCGCATCGTCGCCGAGCAGGGCGTGCTCCGCTTTGCCGAGAAGCACGTCATCTTTGACACCTATCGCATCGACAGCCTGATGGTTCGTCCCCTGTAGCCCAAGGACCGACGTCATGATGCACGAAGCCTCCGCCCGCCCATCTGCAGCAGCCCCGGCCCGCGAGGCCGAAACGGGCTTTCGCGTGCCGTACCGCGTGTTTACCGACCCCGAGGTCTATCGCCTCGAGCAGGAACGCATCTTCCGCGGGCCGCACTGGTCGTTCGTCGCGCTCGAGGCCGAGATCCCCAGGTCAGGCGACTACAAGACGACGCGCATCGGCGACACGCCGGTGATCGTGATGCGCGCGGCGGACGGCGCGGTGCACGTCACG
Source organism: Xenophilus azovorans DSM 13620 (assembly GCF_000745855.1). Taxonomy (GTDB): domain Bacteria; phylum Pseudomonadota; class Gammaproteobacteria; order Burkholderiales; family Burkholderiaceae_C; genus Xenophilus; species Xenophilus azovorans. The sequence continues at coordinate 262,279 of NZ_JQKD01000004.1, read as the reverse complement.
GTCAACCGCTGCGCGCACCGCGGCGCACTTGTGGTGCGTGACCTGCGCGGCAACCGCAGCTCGCTCGAATGCGTTTACCACCAGTGGTGTTACGCGCCCGACGGCAAGCTGGTGGGCGTGCCCTTTCGCAAGGGCATTAAGGGCCAGGGCGGCATGCCGGCGGACTTCGACATGAACCGCCACGGCCTGCAGCGGCTGCGCGCCGAACGCCTGCACGGCGTTGTGTTCGCGACCTTCGATGCCGAAGCACCGGCGCTGGCCGACTACCTCGGTCCGATGGTCGTCGCGCAGATGGCACGGATCTTCCGCCGCCCGCTGCGCGTGCTGGGCGACCTGCGCCAGTACGTCCACGGCAACTGGAAGCTGTACGCCGAGAACACGCGCGACCCGTACCACGCCAGCCTGCTGCACCTGTTCCACACCACCTTCGGCACCTACCGCTCGTCGCAGAAGGGCGGCGTGACGCTCGACGCCGATCACCGCCACTCGCTCCTGCAGGCGAGTTCCGACAGCAACGACGCGCAGAAGGACCAGGAGATCTACAAGTACATGCGCAGCTTCAACGCGCAGTTCCGTTTGCAGGACCCTTCGCTGCTTGCGGGTCGGCGCGAGTTCGACGACGGCGTGACGCTGGTCATCCTGTCGGTGTTCCCGAACCTGATCGTGCAGCAGATCGCCAACACGCTGGCGGTGCGCCAGATCGTGACGCATGGACCGGGCGCTTTCGAGCTGGTGTGGACCTCGTTCGGCTACGCCGACGACGATGCGGACATGCAGCGAATCCGCCTCAAGCAGGGCAACCTCATCGGGCCCGCCGGGCTGATCTCGATGGAGGACGGCGAGGCGGTGGAGATCGTTCAGCGCGCCGTCGCCAGCGACGACCGCCAGCAATCCTTCATCGCGATGGGCGGAGGCCGCGGCGGCGACGCCGACCACCTCGTCACCGAGTCTTCGATCGTCGGGTTCTGGGAGTACTACCGCAAGGTCGTTGGCTTCGAATCCGTCAAGGCCAATTGACGGCCGCTTCAACCGCTTTTCAAAGGAACCTGCCATGGACGCTGCTCCGAAAACCATGCTCGACGACGTCGTCCGCCACGAGGACGGCGTGCGCGCCGTAGACAGGCGCATCTTTGTCGACCCCGAATTGTTTGAGCTCGAGCAGAAGCGGGTCTGGGAGAAAGTGTGGGTCTACGTCGCCCACGAAAGCCAGCTGCCCAAGCCCAAGGATTACGTGACGAGTTGGATCGGCCGCACGCCGGTGGTGGTGAACCGGGACAAGACCGGCGCGCTGAACGCGTTCGTGAACATCTGCTCGCATCGAGGCGCTACGCTGTGCCGCAATGCCAAGGGCAGTGCGAGCAACTTCGTCTGCAGCTTCCACGGCTGGGCGTTTGACGCGAAGGGTAACTTGCTGGCGCCAATGAATGAGGACGGTGCCGGGTATCCGCAAGGCTTCGACAAGAGCAAGCACGGCCTGACCAAGGTGCGGCTCGAAAGCTACCGCGGCTTCCTCTTCGCCACGCTCAACCGCGACGCCGAGCCGCTGATCGACTATCTCGCCGACAGCAAGACCTTCATCGACATCGTGGTCGAGCAGTCGCCCAAGGGCATCGAGGTGCTCAAGGGCCGCTCGGTCTACACCTACCGCGGCAACTGGAAGCTGCAGGCCGAGAACGGCGTCGACGGCTACCACGTCGACTCAGTGCACGCCAACTACGTGCAGATGATCAAGAACCGCGCCGCGATCAATGCCGCCGGGCAGGCGCTGAAGGTGATGGCGGTGGGCGACTTCAACCGCTTCCGCGGCGGCTACTACGACCTGGGCAACGGCCACACCATGCTGTGGTCCAGCGTCACCAATCCGCAGGACCGCCCGATCTGGTCGCGGCGCGAGGAACTCGCGGCCTCGATGGGCAAGGAGAAGGCCGACTGGGCTGTCAACCGCTCGCGTAACCTGCTCGTCTACCCGAACATGTTCCTGATGGACCAGATGGGCACGCAGATTCGCATGTTCCGACCACTTTCAGTCGACCGCACCGAGGTCACGATCTACTGCTTCGCGCCGGTGGGCGAGGCGCCCGAGTTGCGCGCCAAGCGCATCCGCCAGTACGAGGATTTCTTCAACGCCTCGGGCATGGCCACGCCCGACGACCTGACCGAGTTCAACGAGAGCCAGGTGGGCTGCAGCCAGTACAGCGTGGTGCGCTGGAGCGACATGTCGCGCGGCCAAGCGCACGAGGTCGCCGGCCAGGACGACCTCGCGCAGGAACTCGGCATCCAACCGGGTAGCAGCGGCCACAAGGCGTCCGATGAAGGCATCTTCCTCGCCCAGCATGCACGTTGGGCCCAACTGATGGCCCCCGTCGATCAGGAGGGCGGGCAATGACAGGCATCGGCACGACGACGCAATCGGTGACGGAGCTGCTGTACCGCGAGGCTTTGTACGTCGACGAGAAGCGCTGGGACGACTGGCTCGCGTTGTTCGACCGGCAGGCCGAGTATTGGATCCCTTCGTGGGATTCCGACAACGAGCTGACCACCGACCCGCAGACCGAGATATCGCTCATCTACTACGGCGACCGTACGGGCCTCGAGGACCGCGTGTTCCGGTTGCGCACTGGGCGGTCGGCGGCATCGAATCCGATGCCGCGCACCTGCCACGTCGTCTCGAACATTCTGGCGACGCCGGCGGCCGACGGGACCTGCAGCGTCAGCGCGAGCTTCGTCGCCCACCTCTTCAGGCGCAACGCGGAACAGCACTTCTTCGGCCGCTACGACTACCTACTCGTCCCGGCCGAAGGTGGCGGATGGCGCATCCGCAAGAAGAAGATCGTGGTTTTGAACGACCTGATCGACACGGTGCTGGACATCTACAGCGTGTAAGCGGCGGCGGCGAAGGCGTCGTCGGGCGGGCGGGCACCAAGCGTGTGGGCGCCGGAGCGGCTGTCCCCAGCGGCCTTGCGGGATTCCGACGGAGATTGCCATTGCCCAACGCCGACCAGCTCCCGGCGTCGAGGCAGAAGCGTCCGAGCTTTATATCCCCCGGATGTCCGATCGAATAACGAGGAAACCATATGTCCACCACCACGTCCATACCGGATTTGATCGATCAGTCGCGCCTTAGTCCGCTGCAATGGAGGATTTTCGGACTCTGTTTCCTGGTCGCCCTTTGCGATGGCTTCGACACACAGGCCATGGCCTTCACTGGGCCGGCTATCCTGCAGGCCTTCAATCTGAAGGCTGCCGCACTTGCGCCGATATTGACGGCGGGCATCGTCGGCATGGTTCTGGGTGCGATGGTATTCGGTCTGCTGGCAGACAAGTTCGGACGGAGGCCGATGGTGGCCTGGGCAGTCGGCGTCTTTGCCGGAGCTACCCTTGCAACGGCGTGGGCAACCAGCACCGATCAAATCCTGGCACTGCGTTTCATCGCCGGACTCGGCATGGGCGGCGCGACGCCGATCGTGCTGGCGCTTACCGCGGAATACTGCCCAGCGAATCGCCGCAGCACGATGATGACAAGCGTCATTTTGGGTTTGCCGGCCGGTGCCATTCTCGGGGGGCTCCTTGCTTCTAGAATACTGCCGCACACTGGGTGGCAGGGAATTTTCATAGTGGGCGGCCTGGTGCCTTTGGTCTTGCTCGCTGTGATCCTCGCGTCTCTACCGGAATCGCTGCGTTTTATCGCACGATCGAAGTCCGAAGACGCGAACAGAAGGATCGAGCACATCGTGCGTCAGATCGCACCGAGCATGCCGGCCGGCGGCATCTACCATGTACCCGAAGCGGAGGCCCCCGCTCGCGTCGCCTCACTCTTCTCCCGCCGCCTGGGGCGCAACACCGCCGCGATCTGGTTGATCTACATGTTCAACTGGGTCGCATGGTTCATGTTCCTGTCGTGGTTTCCGACCGTGCTGAAGGCAACCGGATTCGCTCCCGAGTCCGCACCGCTGGGAACCGTCGTTGTCAACACTATGTTCGTGATCTTCGCGATTCCGCTTGCGACCATCCTGCCAAAGGTCAACATCAGGATGTTGCTCCTCGCCATGTTCTTGCTCGGCATGGCGATGTGTTTCGCGCTTGCCCACAGCGGCACCAACTGGACGCTGGTTCTGGCGCTGGGAGCAGGTGCCGCAATAGGAATTGGTGGACAGCAACTAGTGCTCAACTATGTTGTGGCGGAGGTCTATCCAACGGCGCTACGCGCCACAGCGACGGGGTGGGCGATCGGGCTTGGCCGCGTTGGCGCGATTCTGGGCTCGGCGAGCGGTGGCTGGTTTCTCGAAAAGGGCGGCCCGTCTGGATTCTATCTTGCGCTGATCGCTCCACTGGCGCTCGCGGCTCTCGGCCTGGTAATCCTCAGGATCGGTAGAGAACGCACCGAGGCCGCTGCGGAGTACCAGCAATGATAAAGGCATCAAACCGCACCCACGACGGCTCCGGCAAGCGCCTGTCCGCGCCTGCGCGCACGTCCGAACCGGCGCGCAGGCGTTTCGAGGGCAGGACCGCGGTGGTCACTGGCGCCGCTCAGGGTATCGGCCGCGAGACCGCGCTCGCGCTCGCACGAGAAGGCGCCTACGTGGTACTCGCGGACCGCTCGAAGATTGCGCACGAAGTAGCCGACGAGGCGCGCGCCGCTGGCGGAAACGCCACCGTGCTGATCGCCGATGTCGAACAGTACGCTGCCTGCCGCCGCATGATGAACCGCGCCGCGAAACTGAACGGACGCATCGATGTGCTAGTCAACAACGTCGGCGGCACGATCAGGGTCCAGCCCTTCGAGCACTATACCGAGGCGCAGATCGTTGCTGAGATCAATCGCTCGCTGTACCCGACGCTTTGGTGCTGCCATGCGGTGCTGCCGCACATGCTGCGCCAGGGCGGCGGTGCAATCGTCAACGTCTCGTCCACTGCCACGCGTGGCGTCCACCGGGTGCCGTACTCGGCGGCCAAGGGTGGCGTGAACGCGCTGACCACCTGCCTGGCCTTCGAGTACGCGCAGTGCGGCATCCGCGTCAACGCGGTGGCGCCGGGGGGCACCGATGTCGGCCCGCGCCGAATCCCGCGCAACACCGAAAAGATGAACGACGAGCAACAGGCTTGGTACCAAGCCATCGTCGACCAGACCATATCCTCGACCTTCCTCAAGCGCTACGGGACGCCCGACGAGCAGGCGGCAGCCATCCTGTTCCTTGCATCTGCCGAAGCAGCCTACATCACAGGGATCACGCTGCCCGTGGCGGGCGGCGACACCGGCTGAGACAGTCGACCGGATTCAGGCGTTTGCGCCTTCAACAGCTGCGGCGACCAGCGACGCCAGATAAAGCGGCGACGCGCAGGTTGAGACGGGCACGTAGCGTTTCTGCATCGCCGCTGACGTCGCGTAGGCGGTCAGCGTCATGGTTGAGGGGTGAAGGACGACCGGCGTCTCGCCGGGAGTCTGCTCCGCCTCGATGACCACTTTAATGCATTGTTCCGCATACCTGCTCCAGTCCGGTACGAGGCAAGGAATGATGTTGGATTGAGTCGACCAAGCTTCAAGAAGCGCGGTCAGACGCTGCAGGTCAGCGCTTGCCACCAGCCAACGAACCAAACTGGCCAAATGACTCGGCATATGAATCATGACCTCATCCAGTTGTCGGAGGTCGAGGCTCATACAGGCGATCGGTGAACGCGACATGGGTTTGTCAGTTCCCGTCGGCGCTGCGGTCGATCGACGCTTTGCTACGCGGGCATGAGCATAGACCATGCTGGCAGCAGCCAATCCGTATCAGTCGCTTATTGCTTCCGCCCGCTGCAGCTGCCGGCCGGTTTCCCGCAGCCGAATAGTCTACCTGATCGCCGATTCACGCGGACTGTGATGGACACGTCCGCGACGCGGGTCGACCAGATTGACTGATGCAATGGAATGCGGTTACTACATTTATGGAACATGACTACTACACCTCACGGGAGCACACCTGCACCGGGTCACCACAGTCGTCACCTCGACGTGACGGTTGGCAAGGTCGAGACCGCGGGGAGGCCGCCGCAGCGCTTTGCACTGGCGCCTCTGGGCGCTGCACAGCCGGCGCAGGCCGTCAGAGCTGCGCTGCTCGCTCGGGGCTGGCAACCGGGTCGCCCGGTCACTGCCATCAGCGACGGCGAGCCTGCACTGCCCAACCTCGTGTGCACTGCGACGGGAGGGCAGGTGCGCCACATCCTCGACTGGTGGCACATCTCGATGCGTGTGCGTCACATCGAGCAGGCGCTGGCCGGCATCTATGCCCTGCGGCCGAAGCACCAAGCCGGCCTCGACTACATCAGGGTCGACGTCGAACGACTTCGCGACCTTGTCTGGAACGGCTACGCCTCCGATGCAGGTCGGGCACTGCGGGCGCTGAGCCACCTTGCACAAGAGGCGATCTACCTGAACGGAGACCAATTCGGCCCGGCGGTGGGAAAGTTTCTGCTTCACTGCCAGGGGTTGCGCGCCTACCTGTCCAACAACGAAGGTGCTCTCATGGAATATGGCGACCGCTACAGATCGGGGCGACCAATTTCAACCTCGCGCGCCGAGGCGTCCGTCGATGAAATCGCCAATGTCAGGATGGCCATCCGTCTCACGCACGATGCGCGAGCTGGAGCGCTCGCTGGGCGTGGCGCTGTTCGACCGCAGTACGCGCCAGATGCGTCTGACCTGGGCCGGCCAAGTGCTGCTGGGCGAAGCCCGCCGCGTGCTGGCTACGGTAGACCACGCCGTCCAGGCCGCCAATGGCGCCGCGCAGGGCTACCAGGGCTTCCTGCGTATCGCCATATGCGACAGCCCGGCCCAGCCGCGCATCGCCTCGCTGCTGGCGCGCAGCCGTGAGGAAGAGCCAGAACTGGGTATCCGCATCTTCGAGCTGCCGTTCTCGCAGCAACTCAAGGGCCTGCACACCGACCTGCTGGACATCGGCTTTGCGTTGCCGGCACCCCGCTGCGCTGCGAGCCATTGCATCCGCCCACTGGTCTGGTGCGCTGGCTCAGCATGTTCGACGTCCGCCAGCAAGTTGAAAGCACGGGAGAAATCCAGGAAGCGTTGCTGAAGCAGATGGCGATCGTCGAAAGGCGAAGCCAATGGTTGCTACACGAAATGCTGCATCGCGGATTGGGCGTCGCTCTGCTGCCGGAGTTGCTGCGATGGGAGCCCGCGGACCGCGACGCGGGTCGATCAGATTGACTGACGCAATGGAATGCGGTTACTACATTTATGGAACATGACTACTACACCGCACGGCAGTAAAAGCCTGAGCAAGCCAAACGAGCGGTTGGTAGGGTTATAGTCTGGCGTGCCAATTGGGATACGAGGACGATCACAATGTCAATTCCTTCCGGCGGCTCGACGCCGAGCGTGCGAAGCCTCAGGGGTCGGGCGGCCATCGTCGGGGCTGGCCGGTCTGCCGTCGGCCGCGTGCCGGGCCGCAGCGTCCTGGCCCTGGCAAGCGATGCGGCGAAGGCCGCGCTCGCGGACGCGGGCATCGAGCGAGGCGCGATCGACGGCGTGCTGACGAGCGCCGCTTTCGCCGCGACGTTTCACCGCTTCAGCGTCGCGTTCAGCGAGTACTTCGGCATCACGCCCACGTTTTCGAACACCTTGCAGGTGTCCGGCGCCACTGCGGCCACGATGTTCAACATCGCCGCCGCCGCCGTCAGCGGCGGCCTTGCGAACAACGTGCTCGTGCTGGGTGCCGACAGCCTGCTGACCGGCCTGTCTCCCGACCTGGCGCTGCGCTCGATGACCGAGAGCCGTGACCAGCAATACGAGATGCCGTTCGGCATTCCCGTTGCGAATACCTTCGCGATGACGGCACATCGCCACATGAAGGAGTTTGGGACCACCTCCGAGCAGTTCGCCCAAGTCGCCGTCATTCATCGCGAGCATGCGATGCGCACGCCGGGCGCGCAGATGACGGAGCCGATCACCGTCGACGACGTGCTGGGCTCCGGCTGGGTGACGACGCCGTACCACAAGCTCGACTGTTCGCTCATCTCCGACGGGGCTGCGGCCTTCGTCGTCACGTCCGGCGACCGGGTCGGCGACTTCGCGGGCAAGCCCGTCTACATCCTCGGCGGCGGGGAGTGCTACACCCACGAGCACATCTTCCTGATGCCTTCGCTCACCACCACCGGCGCGGTGCAGTCGAGCGCGAAGGCCTATGCAATGGCAGGCGTCGGCCCGCGCGACATCGACGTGGCCGGTGTCTACGACTGCTTCACCGGCACGGTGATCATGATGCTCGAGGACCTGGGCTTCTGCCCGAAGGGGGAGGGCGGCCGCTTCGTGGCCGATCGGCAGATCACCTACGGCGGTAGCGTCCCGATCAACACCCATGGAGGCCTGCTCTCCTTCGCGCACCCAGGCATGCCCGGGTCGCTGCTGCACTTCCTCGAGGTGGTGGAGCAGCTGCGCGGCTGCTGCGGCGACCGGCAGGTCCAAGGCGCAGAGGTCGGGCTGGTGCACAGCCTGGGTGCGGGTTTTGCGACACAGGCCACCACGATTCTCGGCACGGAGGCCGCACTGTGAGACGCATCGATCCGAGTGAAGCCCACGCGAAGCCCCTGCCGACGCCGGACGCGGATTCGCAGGCCTACTGGGACGGCCTGCAGCAGGGCCGGCTGCTGTTGCAGCACTGTGGCGCCTGCGGCCATGTGCAGTTCTGCCAGCAGGCGATCTGCCGGCGCTGCGCGGGGACCGAACTTCTGCACAGGCCTTCAAGCGGGCGCGGCACCGTGCACTCCTTCAGCGTCGTGCACCGGGCGCCTGGGCCTGCCTTCAAGCAGGACACACCCTATGCCGTGCTGCTCGTCGAACTGGAGGAGGGGCCGCGCATGATTAGCTCGCTCGTCGATGCCGACCCGATGTCCGTCGACTTCGGCATGGCGGTCGAACTGGTCTGTGAAGAGGTCAACAGCCGGATCACCCTGCCGCGCTTTCGGCCGGCGACGAGCGCCAAGGCGTTGCCCACGCGCGGCTGAGAGCCGCTGCGTCCGCGGCGTGAGGCGCGCACCCCCCTGCGCCTCGTGACGCGCGTCGAGTGTCGCCACAAAAAGAGCGCGGCTCGAGAAGTCCCGAGCCGCGCAATAGGCTTCCCGGTCGCTTGACCGGCAGCCTAGGAGATACCGTCTAGAACGAATGGCGCACGCCGGCGGCGAGCCCGTAGACCTTGTCGTTCGCGATGGTGACGCCGGAATTCCAGATCGGCAGCACCGCGATGTCCTTGTTGTTCACGTGACCGAGCATGGCGAACAGCGACGTCCGGCGAGAAAGGAGGTAGTCGGCGTTCAGCACCACCTGCTTGGACGAATTCGACGAGGCGGAATCCTTGAGGTTCCAGTACTGCGCGGCGACGATCAGCTGCTGCGTTGCCTTGAAACTCGCGCCGACGGTCCAGAACTTCGAAACCCGGAAGCCGACGACGCCCTCGTCGTCGTTCACATCGTCCAAGCCGACGTGCAGCTTGAACGATCCGAAGTTGTAGGAGCCCGACAGGATCATCCACTTCACCGCGTCGCCGGCGAGGTTCTCGTCATGGTGGTAGCTGAGCGAGATCGCCAACGGACCGTCGCTGTAGCCGACATTGCCGCCGTAGTTGCGCCCGGTCACCTCTTCCCCGAGCGAAATGTGCGCGAAGAAGTCGATCGGGCCGAACTTGGGGCTGTCGTAGCGGATCTGGTTGCTGTTCCAGAAGTCGTTGCTGATGCCCTGCGCGGCGAGGTTCGTCGCCATGCCGTGTTGATGCCAGACTGCAGCGCACTCAAGGTGGCGGCCTGCTTGATCACCGCGGCGGTGTAGTTGCGCCCCAGCGTCACCTCGCCGAGGCTGCTTTTTAGGCCGACGTATGCGTTGCGGCGCCAGAAGGCGGGCGTTGTTGCCGCGGCGAACCCCGCCGCTGCATTGCACGCGCCGGAAGCCGCGCCACCGGGCACGTTACCGTTCTTCGCGTCCGATCAGCCCTTAGAGCGTGACGCTCGATTGGGCGTGTGCGGCGACCGCTGCCGATGCCGCCAGACCGCCGAGGAGCAAGTTTCGAGGGCTCACTGGATTGCCTCCGTGTTCAGTTGGATGTGGAAAGTTGCAAGCGACAGCGCAGCGCGTTTCGCAATCATCTGTGCCAAACACATGTTCGTTAGGTTGTTCACGACAAATCACGGTACTTTCCCGAAGCGGTTGGCCCGACGAGCGTCGCAGCCGGCAGTGCCGCTTCCGGGCGCTACTCGTGCTTGATGCCTGCAGCGTTTGCGACCGTTGGAAACCGGCGCGTCTCCGCCTCGATGGAGCTGGCGAACTGCTCGGACGTTCCCAACGACCGGCTCGACCCCCTGCTCGAGCAGCCTCTGGCGCACGCCTTCGACGAGCAGGCCGCGCGTGACGACTTCGGCCAGCCTGTAGAGCACCGGCTTGGGCGTGCCGGCGCGGCCGACGAGGCCGAGCCAGGAGTTGCCGTTGAAACCTGCCACGCCCGACTCGTTCAATGTCGGGAACTCCGGTGCCGCGGCCGAGCGCTGCAATCCTGTCGCCGCGATCACGCGCAGCTTGCCGGCCTTGACCTGCGGCATGGCCGACAGCAGGTCGACGAACATCATCGAGATGTGGCCGGCGAGCACGTCGGTCATCGCCGCCGCGCTGCCCTTGTAGGGAACGTGGACGATGTCGATGCCCGCCATGCTGCGCAGCATCTCGCCGGACAGGTGGTTCGACTGGCCGTTGCCTGCCGAGCCGAAGGTCAGCTTGCCGGGTACGCGCCTGGCGAGGGCGATCAGCTCGGGCAGCGTCTTCGCGGCGACATCGGGGTGCACCACCAGCAGGTTGGTCAGGTTGACAGTGTGCGTGATCGGGGGCGAGGTCGCGCGCTGTGTCGTCGGGCAGCTTCGCGTAGACGCTCGGGTTGATCGCATGGCTGGTGGCCACGACGCACAGCGTATGGCCGTCGGGCTGCGCCTTGGCCGCGATGTCGGTTCCCAGCGTGCTGCCGGCGCCGGGCACGTTCTGGCCACCGGCTGCCCGAGGCCCTCGACGGCGCGCCCGACGATGCGGCCGACGGTGTCGAGGATGCCGCCCGAGACGCTCGCGATGACCAGCGTGACCGGCCGCGACCGATAGGCTGCCTGCGCCCGTGCTCGGAAGGCGGTGAGCAGGGGAAGGGCGAGCAGGTGGCGACGCCGGAGCGTGGGTGAAGCGTTGTGCATGAGAATTCTCTGTGTAGAATAAGCATCTCTGGGGAGAAAGCACCGTAGCCTTCCCGTTGTTCGGATGTCAATATCACCTGGTGGTCGGCGATGAGCGACTTGGATGAGCATGCAGAGCGGCCGGAGAAGCTGGTGGGTGCACTGGCCAGCGGGCTGGCCATCGTGCGTTATTTGGCTGTTGCGGGCGCGCCGGTGGGCGTCAGCCGCATCGCGCGTCACCTCGAGCTGAATGCGAGCACCTGCTACAACCTGCTCAAGACCCTGGTGCACGAGCGGCTGGTCGTGTTCGACGAGGCGACCAAGACCTACTGCGTCGGCCTCGGCGTGGTGGAGCTGGCCAAAGGCGCGCTCGAGGCGGCGTCCTACGTTCGCCTGGTGCAGCCGCACCTGGAAGCCGTGGCCGCCAGCCACAAGGTCACCGCGACGCTGTGGCAGCGCGCCAGCGACGATCGCGTGGTGCTGGTGGCGCGGGCCGACAACGACGCGACCATGCGCGTGCACATGAACATCGGCCAACGCCTGCCGACGTTCATCTCGGCCCTGGGCCGCGCCATCGCCGCGCATTCCCGCCTGTCGGACGCCGAACTGCGCCGGCGCTTCGACACCCTGCGCTGGGATGCCTCGCCCGGGTTCGACGCCTACCTGCGCAGCGTCGACGACGCCGCGCGCAAGGGCTATGCCGTCGATGCCGGGTGCTACGTCAAGGGCGTCACGAGCGTGTCAGCTGCGGTGCTCGATGCGTCGGGCCGGCCCGTCATGACGCTCAGCGGAACGGGTTTCAGCGCGCAGCTTCCGCGCGCGGCGGTCAAGGCCCTCGGAGAAGGCCTGCGCGACCGCGCGCTCGTCGTCTCGCGTGCGCTCTCGGGCGGCGCGCCGAACCCGTGACCGCACACCGGACTGGAACCATGACCTCGAACGAACCCTCCGTCCTGCGCGAGCGCCACGGCGCCACGCTGGTGATCCGTCTCAACAAGCCCGAACTGCGCAACGCCTTCGACCTGGAGATGCGCCAGGGCATCGCCGAGGCGGTGTACGAGGCGCGCGACAGCGCCGACGTGCGCGCCGTCGTCATCGCCGGGTCGGGCAAGGCCTTCTGTGCCGGCGGCGACCTGAAGTCGCTGTCGTCCGAGACGCGCCCGGTGTTCGCCGACCGCGACCGCATCCGCCGGCTGCACGTCTGGTTCCGCGAGCTGGCCAACCTCGAGAAGCCGGTCATCGCCGCCGTGCACGGGCCGGCGTTCGGCGCCGGCTTCATCCTCGCGCTGGCGAGCGACTTCGTTCTCGCGGCGCCGAGCGCGCGCTTCTGCGCGGTGTTCACGCGCGTCGGGCTCGTGCCGGACCTGGGCGCTTTCTTCCTCCTTCCGCGCATCGTCGGGCTGCAGCGCGCGAAGGAACTCGTGTTCTCGGCGCGCGAGGTCGATGCCGAGGAGGCGCGCTCGCTCGGCTCGTCTACGAGATCGTGCCCGAGGAGCAGTTGCTCTACGAGGCGCTCGCGATGGCCGCGCGCTTCCACGGCGCCGCCACGCAGGCCATCGGCATCTCGAAGAACATCCTGAACCGCTCGTTCAACCTCGACCAGGACACCCTGGCCGAGCTGGAAGCCGCGGCCCAGGCGATGGTGATGAAGACCGAGTACCACCAGAACGCCGTCGCGCGCTTCCTGAACAAGCAGCCGCGCGCGTTCGAGTGGCCGCCCAAGCGCGTGCCCGGCCGTGGCTGACACCGCCCGCCTGCTGGCGCTGTACCGCACGATGCAGCTCGTGCGCCAGGCCGAGTCCGCGCTCACGCGGCTGTTCGCCGACGGCGAGGTGCCGGGCTTCATCCACCTGAGCATCGGCCAGGAAGCCATCGCCGCGGGCGTGGCCTCCGCGCTCGGCCCGGCCGACACGCTGGCCACCACGCACCGCGGCCACGGCCACGTGCTCGCCCGCGGGCTCGGGCTCGACGCCTTCTTCAAGGAGGTGATGGGCCGTGCCGGCGGCATCTGCGGCGGCCGCGGCGGCTCGATGCACGTGGCCGACACCAGCCTGGGCATCCTCGGCGCCAACGGCATCGTCGGCGCGGGCATCCCGATCGCGCTCGGCAGCGCCATCGCGCAGTCGGTGCGCGGCACCGGCGGCCTCGCGGTGAGCTTCTTCGGAGACGGCGCTATGGCCGAAGGCGTGCTACACGAGACGCTCAACATGGCCGCGCTGTGGAAGGCGCCGCTGTTGCTCGTGTGCGAGAACAACGGCTGGAGCGAGTTCTCGCCCACCGCGCGCCAGTTCGCCGCGCGGCTCGAGGGGCTGGCGGCGGCGTTCGGCATCGCGCACGAGAAGGTCGACGGCAACGACGCGCTCGCGGCGGCCGACGCTGCCGCGCGCGCGGTGGCCGCGATCCGTGGCGGTGCCGGGCCGCGCGTGCTCGAGTGCATGACGCACCGCGTGCGCGGCCACTTCGAGGGCGATCCGCAGAAGTACCGCAGCCCTGCCGAGCCGGACCCCGGCGCCAAGGGCGACCCGCTCGAACGCGCGCGCGCCACGCTGCTTGCAGCCGGCGTGGACGAGGCGGCGCTCGAAGACGCCGGGCGCGAGATCGCCGCCCGCATCGAGGTCGCCATCGCCGCGGCCCGGGCCGACGCGGCGCCGACCTTCGCGCCGGCGCTGGCCGGCGTCTACACCGCCGTGGAGGCACGATGAACGCGGTGGCTGAGACTCCGGTGGCGCCGGCTGGCGAGATGAAGACCATGGCCGCGGTCGCGCAGGCGCTGCACGATGCGATGGCCGACGACCCGAGCGTGGTCGTGATGGGCGAGGACATCGGCGCGCCTGGCGGCTCGTTCAAGGCCACGCGCGGCTTGCTCGAAGCCTACGGCCCCCAGCGCGTGATCGACACGCCGATCTCCGAGGCCTCGATCGTCTCGGCCGCGGTGGGCGCCGCGCTGTCGGGCCTGCGGCCGGTGGTCGAGATCATGTTCATGGACTTCGTGACGCTGGCGATGGACGCGCTCGTCAACCAGGCGGCGAAGGCGCGCTTCATGTTCGGCGGCCAGTGCAGCGTGCCGATGGTGCTGCGCACGCCGCACGGCGGCGGCCTGAATGCCGGGCCGCAGCACTCGCAGTGCCTCGAGGCTTGGCTCGCCCACGTGCCGGGGCTGAAGGTGGTCTGCCCTTCGAATCCGGGAGATGCTTATGCGCTGCTGCGTACCGCGATCCGCGACCCCGACCCGGTAGTCTTCGTCGAGCACAAGGGGCTGTACGGCAGCAAGGGCCCGGTGGACCGCGCGGCCGTCGCCACGCTCGGCACCGCGCGCATCGTGCGCATCGTGCGCCCCGGGCGCGACGCCACCGTGGTGACCTACGGCGCCACCGTGGCCGCGTCGCTGGAGGCCGCGCGCCAGCTCGCCGCCGAAGGCGTGGAGGTCGAGGTGATCGACCTGCGCAGCCTGCAGCCGTGGGACCGCGCCACCGTGCTCGGCTCGCTGGCGCGCACCCATCGCGCGGTGGTCGTTCACGAGGCGGTGCAGGCCTTCGGCGTCGGCGCCGAGATCGCCGCGACGATGGCCGACGAGGGCTTCGACGATCTCGACGCGCCGGTGGTGCGCGTCGGCGCGCCCTTCATGCCGGTGCCTTTCGCCAAGTCCCTCGAGCAGGGCTACAACGTCGGCGCCGCCGGCATCGTCGCCGCACTGCGGCGCACCCTGGAGTGATCCCTTCCATGTCCAATATCCTGAGCGAGAAGCACGGCCCGGTGGGCCTGCTGACGATCAACCGCCCGAAGACGCTGAACGCGCTCGACGTGGCGACGATGCACGAGCTCGACACCGAGCTCGCCGCCTTCGAGGCCGACGACGCGGTGCGCGCGATCGTCGTCACCGGCGCCGGCGAGCGCGCCTTCATCGCCGGCGGCGACATCGCCGACCTCGACAGCCGCCAGGGCCTCGTTCACTACCAGCAGTTCGCGGAAGTCATCCACCGCCTGATCGCCCGCTTCGAGCGCTGCGACAAGCCGACGCTCGGCGCGATCAACGGCTGGGCGCTGGGCGGCGGCACCGAACTGCTGCTCGGGCTCGACATCCGCCTCGTCGCCGAGGAGGCCAGGCTCGGCCTGCCCGAGATCACGCTCGGCCTGTTCCCCGGCGCCGGCGGCACGCAGCGGCTGATCCGGCAGATCCCGCTGTGCCGCGCGAAGGAGCTGATGTTCACCGGCGACCAGATCACCGCCGCCGAGGCGGTGACGCTCGGCCTCGTCAACCGCGCCGTGCCGCGCGAGAAGCTGCTCGCCGAGACGCTGGCGCTGGCACAGCGCATCGCCGAGAAGTCGCCGCTGGTGCTCAAGCTGCTCAAGCGCACGCTGCGCGACGGCCTCGAGATGCCGCTGCCGCAGGCGCTGGCGCACGAGCAGGCGATGATCGGCCTAGTGCTCGACAGCCGCGACGCGCACGAGGGCTGCCGCGCGTTCCTCGAGAAGCGCAAGGCGAACTTCACCGGGGCCTGAGCGCGTGCGCCACTCCTGGCTGATGCCCAAGCTGGGCCTGACGATGACCGAGGGCGTGCTGGCCGAGTGGACGGTGCCGCCCGGCGCGCGCTTCAAGGCGGGCGAATGCGTCTTCCTGGTCGAGAACGACAAGGCCGCGAGCGAGATCGCCGCCGAGCACGACGGCGTGATGGGCGCGCCACTGGTCGCCGTGGGGCAGACGGTGGCCGTCGGCGACGTGGTCGGGCACTGGGACGATGGGCTCGACGGCGGCGCTGCGGCGGCCGAGCCGCAGCGGACGGCGCAGGCGGCGGAAGCACCGGCCACACCGCCGCCCGGCCCGGCGCGGGCCGGCACGCCTGCGGGTGCCGCTGCCGCGGTCACTGCGTCCGTCGCCGAGCGCCGACCCGTCACGCCGTGGGCGCGCCAGCTGGCCAAGCGACAGGGCATCGATCTGTCGCGCGTCGCCGGCTCCGGCCCGCGCGGGCGCGTGCGCGGCCGCGATGTCGAGGCGGCGGCTGCCGCCGGGTTGCCCGCGGCGGCGCCTGTGGTCGCGGCGCCCGCCCCCGGCGGCCGCGTGCTGCCGTTCACCGCGCCGCAGCACACCATCGCCTCGCGCATGGTGGCCGCCAAGCAGCAGGTGCCGCACTTCTACCTCGTGCGCGAGGCCGAGGTCTCGGCGCTGCTCGAGCTGTATGCGCGGCTGAAGGATCCGCAAGCCGAGCCGCGCCTCACGCTCAACCACTTCATCGTCGCCGCGGTCGGCCGCGCGCTCGTCGCACATCCGGACCTGAACCGCGTGTGGTGCGAGCAGGGCGCGTTGCTGCTCGATGCGCCCGACGTCGGCATCGCGGTGAACACCGAGCGCGGTCTCGTCGTGCCGATGGTGCGCAACGTCGGCCGCGTGGGCCTGGGTGCGCTCGCGCGGCAGGCCAACGCGCTGGTGGAGCGCGCACGCGCTGGGCGGCTGGCGGCCGACGAGATGGCCGGCGGCGCGATCACGGTGTCCAACGCCGGCATGCACGGGCTGGCGGCGATGGCCTCGATCATCGTGCCGGGCCAGTCCATGATCCTCGGCGTGGGCGCGGTGCGCGAGCTGTTCCGCCCCGACGCGCAGGGCGCGCCGGTGCTGCGGCGCGAGGTCGCGCTCACGCTCTCCGTGGACCATCGGGTGCTGGACGGCGTCGGCGGTGCCGCATTGCTGGCCGCGATCGTTGATGCGCTGGCGCATCCGACGCGGCTGTTGTTCGATTGAACGAATGAATGCTGAGGAGCGAGAGCGATGGATTTCCGACTCACCGACGAACAGAACCTGATGATTGAGGCCGCCCGCAAGGTCGGCGACCGCTTCGGCACCGAGTACTGGCGCAAGCAGGATGCCGCCAAGCAGTTCCCCAAGGAGTTCTGGCTCGCCGTCTGCGAGGCGGGCCTGTGCGGCGCGGCCTTGCCCACCGCGGTGGGCGGCGCCGGGCTCGGGATGCTCGAGCTCGCGCTGGTGGTCGAGACGCTCGCGGCCTGCGGCGGGGGCGCCACCGTGGGCCAGCTGTTCATGATCAATCCGATCTTCGGTGGCGTCGCGTTGTCGAAGTTCGGCACGCCGGCGATGAAGGCCGAGCTGCTGCCGAAGATCGTGTCGGGCGAGATCAACTGCTGCATGGCGCTGACCGAGCCCGACGCCGGCACCAACACGCTCGAGCTGCGCAGCTACGCCGAGGCCGACGGCGACGGCTGGCGCCTCAACGGCCGCAAGATCTGGATCACCGGCGTGCCCGACGCGGCCAAGATGCTGGTCGTGGCGCGCACGAAGAAGCTCGCGGAATGCAAGTCGCGCAGCGACGGCCTGTCGATGTTCATGGTCGACGTCGAGCGCCAGGGGCTGACGCACACCGCCATCGACAAGGTCGGCACGCGCACGCTCGCGTCGAGCAGCGTCTTCTTCGACGACGTGCGCGTGCGCGCCGACGAACTCGTGGGAACGCTGCACCGCGGCTGGCACGAACTGCTCGACGTGCTCAACACCGAGCGCATCGTCACCACCGCGGCGCTCGCAGGCACCGGCACGCTGGCGATCCGGCTCGCCGTGCAGTACGCCAACGAGCGCAAGGTGTTCGGCGACAAGCCGGTCTCCAGCTACCAGGGCCTGCAGTTCCCGCTCGCGCAATGCCACGTCGAGGTCGAGGCGGCGAAACTGCTGAACCTGAAGGCCGCGACCAACTGCGACATGGGCCTGCCCTACGGCAGCGAGGCCAACGCCGCCAAGCTGCTGGCCGCGCAGGCGGTGGCGCGCGCCACCGAGCGCGCGATGCAGACGATGGGCGGCATGGGCTACGCCAGCGAGTTCCACGTCGAGCGGCTGTGGCGCGACGCACGGCTGTTCCGCTTCGCGCCGGTGTCCGAGGAGATGATCCTCAACTACGTGGCCAACCACGACCTCGGCATGCCGCGGTCTTACTGAGGCGCGCAGCGAAGAACGCGATGGTCAACCTGAGTGCCGCCATCCTGCGCTGGGCGCGCGCCGAGCCGGCGCGGCCGGCGCTGCTGTACCGCGATCAGGGACTGAGCTACGGCGATCTCGCGGCGCGCATCGCCGCCACCGCGGCGAGCCTGCGCGCGCGCGGCATCGGCGAGGGCGACATCGTCGCGCTGCTGATGAAGAACAGCGCCGCGTTCATCGAGCTCTCGCTCGCGGTCAGCCACCTCGGCGCGGTGCTGCTGCCGATCAACTACCGGTTGGGCGCCGACGAGGTCGCCTACATCGTCGGCCACGCGGGCGTGAAGCTGCTGCTCGTGGACGAAGAACTGCGCGCGCTGGCCGGCGGCTTCGCCAACGTCGCCGTCGTCGACGAGGCGGCGCAGTCGGACAGCCGCCGCATCGGCCCCGCGGCCGAGCCTTTGGCCGAGCCCTGCGTGCGCCAGCCCCACGACCTGTTCCGGCTCATGTATACCTCGGGCACGACCGACCGTCCGAAGGGCGTGATCCACAGCTACGCCAACTACCACTGGAAGTGCCTCGACCACATCGCGGTGCTCGGCCTGCACGGCAACGAGCGGCTGCTCGTCGTCGGCCCGCTCTACCACGTCGGCGCGTTCGACCTGCCCGGCCTGGCGGTGCTGCAGATGGGCGGCCTGCTCGCGGTGCTGCGCGAGTTCGACCCCGAGCCGACGCTGGCGCTGATCGAGCGCGAGAAGCTCACCGCGGCGTGGATGGCGCCGGTGATGCTGAACCGGCTGCTCGCGCTGCCCGATCGCGCGCGCTTCGACCTCTCGAGCCTGCGCTGGCAGATCGGCGGCGGCGAGCGCACC
Source organism: Xenophilus azovorans DSM 13620 (assembly GCF_000745855.1). Classification (GTDB taxonomy): domain Bacteria; phylum Pseudomonadota; class Gammaproteobacteria; order Burkholderiales; family Burkholderiaceae_C; genus Xenophilus; species Xenophilus azovorans. The sequence goes on along the minus strand of NZ_JQKD01000004.1, from coordinate 243,313 downwards.
CCTGAGGAGCGCATCCGCGAGTTCCGCTCGCTGTTCCCCAATGGGCGCTACATCGACGGCTACGGCCTGACCGAAAGCTGCTCGGGCGACACGCTGATGGAAGCCGGCCGCGAGATCGAGAAGATCGGCTCGACCGGGCGCGTGCTGCCGCACGTCGAGCTGCGCGTGTGCGACGACGACGGCCGGGCATTGCCGGCAGGCGAGGCTGGCGAGATCTGCCTGCGCGGGCCCAAGGTCACGGCGGGCTACTGGCGCGATCCGGACAAGACCGCCGCGAGCTTCCACGCGGGCGGCTGGCTCCGCACCGGCGACGTCGGCTACGTCGACGCCGAGGGCTTCCTGTTCCTCACCGATCGCAAGAAGGACATGATCATCAGCGGCGGCGAGAACATCGCGTCGAGCGAGGTCGAGCGCGTGCTCTACCAGCTGCCGCAGGTGCTGGAAGCCGCGGCGGTCGGCCTGCCCGACGCGCAGTGGGGCGAGCGCGTGGCGGCGGTGGTGGTGCTGCGGCCGGGCACCACGCTCGCGCTCGAGGAACTGCAGGCCTTCTGTCGAGGCAAGCTGGGCGGCTTCAAGCTGCCGCGTCAGCTCGTGCTGCGCGAGACGCTGCCGCGCCTGCCCTCCGGCAAGGTGCTGAAGCGGGTGCTGCGCGCCGAATTGGCCAGCGAAGCGAGCGGAGACTGAGATGAAGATCGACTTTTCGGACCAGGTGGCGGTGGTGACCGGCGGCGCCAGCGGCATCGGCGAGGCCTGCGTGCAAGTGCTTGCCGCGGCCGGTGCGCGCGTGGTGGTGGCCGACCGCAACCTCGCTGCCGCGCAGGCCGTGGCTGCCGCCAACGGTGGCACTGCGGTAGCGCTCGACGTGGGTGACGAGGCTTCGGTCGATGCGGCCGTGGCAGCCGTCGAGGCCCAGTGCGGCGTGCCGCGGGTGCTCGTCAACAGCGCGGGCGTCCTGCAGCGCACGCTGCCGCCGGAGGAGCTGACTCTGCGCGAGTGGGACTTCGTCGCCCGCGTCGACCTGCGCGGCACCTATCTGTGCTGCGCGCGCTTTGGCGCGGCGATGGCGCGCGCGGGCGGCGGCGCGATCGTCAACATCGCTTCGGTGGCTGGCATGGGCTCCGGGCCGCTGCATTCGTACGGGCCGGCCAAGGCGGGCGTGATCAACCTGACCGAATGCCTGGCTGCCGAATGGGGCCCGAAGAAAGTGCGCATGAACGCGGTCTCGCCCGGCTTCACGCGGACGCCGGCGCTCGAGAAGGGCGTGGCCACGCGCACCCTCGCTTCGCAGGACATGACCGCCAACAGCGCACTCGGGCGGCTGGTGCAGGCCCGGGAAATCGCCCAGGCAGTCGCGTTCCTCGCTTCGCAGCAGGCCTCGGCGATCACCGGCATCAACCTGCCGGTCGATGCCGGCTACCTCGTCGCGATCCCGTGGGCTAGCTACGGCGGCTTGCGGACATGCAGGTGAACCCTGATGACTCGACTGGCGAACGCTCGTTAGGCTTCGCGCTCCTTCGGACGAGACAGAGAGCCATGCACTCCCCGCGCATCCTTCCGGTCCTTTTGCTTGGCAGCGTGCTCGCTGCATGCGGCGGCAGCGATGACGACGATGCGCCGGCCGTCACGACGATGGCCTGCGGCGACTTCGTCGGCAAGACGATCGCGGGCGCGACGGTGACGGCGGCCACCATCGTGCCGGCCGCTGCATCGGTGCCCGAGTACTGCAGCGTGGCGGCCACGCTGCCGACGAAGCTCAAATTCGAGCTGCGCATGCCCACCACCGGCTGGAACGGCAAGCTCGTCTACGGCGGCGCCGACTCGGTCAACGGTTCGGCCGGCGGCTTCGACGGCTTCATGCCGGTGCCCAACGTGAACGCGCTGAAGATGGGCTATGCCAACGTCGCGAGCGACTCCGGCCACCGCAGCACCGCGCCCTTGTCCGACATCGACGCGACCTGGGCGCTCGACGACGCCGAGGCGGTGGCGAACTACGCCAACCTGTCGGTGCCCAAGGTGGCCGCGGCGGCGCGCGAGTTCGTGCGCATGCGCTACGGCAGCGCCGTGACGAAGGCCTATTACGAAGGCTGCTCGAACGGCGGCCGCGAGGCCCTGATGGTGGCGCAGCGCAACCCGGACGTGTTCGACGGGGTGATCGCGCGCGCGCCGGCCTACAACCTCACCGGCCTGCTGACGAGCTTCCAGCGTGGCGCGCAGGCGCTCGCGGCGCCGGGCGGCATGTTCACGGCGGGCAAGGTCGCGACTCTGGCCGGCGCCGTGCGCACGGCCTGCGACGCGCTCGACGGCCGGGCCGACGGCGTGGTCGGCAACCTGACCGCCTGCAGCTTCGATCCGGCTGCGCTGCGCTGTACCGGCGCCGACAGCGATGCCTGCCTGACCGATGCGCAGGTCGCCGTCGTCCACTCCTGGACGAGCGACTTTTCGCTGGCGGGCACGTCGATCGCAGCCAAGCGATATCCGCTGACCGGCAACGAGGACGACCCCGCGACCTGGGGCCCGTGGTTCCTCGGCGGCGGCGGGATCCCGAGCGCGCAGTACCTGTTCATGGATGGGGGCGTGAAGTACTTCTTCGCCAAGGACCCGGCGCAGGACCCGCTGACGTACGACCTGTCGGCCAACGTCGGAGCAGCTGCCGCTTTCGCGGCGCTCGCCGACGCCAACGACGCCTTGCTCACCGGCTTCAAGGCGCGCGGCGGCAAGCTGATCCTCTGGCACGGCACCACCGACCCTGCGATCAGCGTGAACGGCACGACCGACTACTACAACCGCGTGGTCACCGCCGCCGGCGGCCAGGCCGCGGCCGACGGCTTCGTTCGCTACTACAAGGCGCCGGGGGTTGCGCATTGCCTGGCCGGCCCCGGTGCCGACACGGCGGACCTGCTGTCGGCGCTCGACACCTGGGCCGGCGGCGGCGCCGCTCCCGCCACTCTCACCGCGCTCAAGCTCGACCCGACGAACGGCACCACCCTGTTCTCGCGCCCGCTCTGCGTCCATCCGAAGTACCCGCGTTACAACGGCCGCGGCGACGTCAACGCGGCGGCGAGCTACACCTGCACCTGACGCGGGTCGCGCCCGGCGCGTCCGACGGAGCGAGGCGACGAGCGCCGTGGCATCCGAGGTCCTGAAAGGCCAGCGCGTGCTGGTCACGCAGTCGACGGTCTTCGTCGGCCCGGCGCGGTGCGAAGCGCTTGCGGCGCACGGCGCCCACGTCGTCGCCAGCGACGAGCGGCTCGACGACCCCGCCGCGGCCGAGCGCATCGTGCGCGACGCCGGCACGGTCGACGCGCTGCTCTCAACCTCGGCATACCGCGGCGCTGCGCGGCCAGAACCGCGCGTCGTCGTACAGGGCCGCGCGCGGCGCGCACTTGGCCTGGGCGCAGGCGGTCGGCGCGGAGGTCACGCGCCACGGCGTGCAGGTCAATGCGCTGGCGTTCAACTTCGTCGACACGCCGACCTACTTCCCGCCCGAGGTGAAGGCCAATCCGCGCTTCCAGGAGCGCCTGAAGCGCGAGGTGCCTCTCGGCCGGTCGGCGCGCGCGAGGCGGCCGAGTTCGCTGCCTAGCTGTGCAGCCCGGCCGCGGACTGTTCGTCGGCTAGGTGTTGCCGGTCAGCGGCGGCTGGGCGCCCGGTAACGCGGCCGGGCCGTCGGGCCGGGCGCCGGTTGCGGGCTTCGGACGGGCAACCCGCATTGACCGCCAACCAAACGTTTGGTAGTCTGACATGCTCAGTGCCGGCGCGGTCTGCACGGCATGTCCTTTTCCCCACGGCGGAAGGCGCCCTTCGCCGTCCACGCAGGAGCACCGTATGCGCATCGGCAGCGTCGAATTCGAGAAGAAGGGCCGCGTCGCGGTCCTGACCCTCGACGAGCCCACCAAGCTGAACGCCATCTCCGTCGGCATCCGCCAGGGTGTCACCGAAGGCCTCGCGATGGTCGAGGCCGACCCCGAGATCCGTGTCGGCATCGTCACCGGGCGCGGCGACAAGGCCTTCTGCGCCGGCGCCGACATCAGCTCCTTCCCCGAGACCCCGGAGCAGGCGCGCGACTTCATCGCCAGCGTGCTGCCGGTGCTCGAGGCGCCGGAGCGCTGCCGCAAGCCGCTGATCGCGGCGGTCAACGGCATCGCGTTCGGCGGCGGATTCGAACTCGCGATCGCCTGCGACTTCATCCTCGCCTCCGAACGCGCGAAGTTCGGCGTGCCCGAGATCCAGCTCGGCCTGCTGCCGGGTTTCGCGCTGCTGCGCCTGCACCAGATCGTCGGCCGGCCGAAGGCGAAGGAGTTAAGCATGCTCGGCGAGCCGATCCCGGCCGCCGAGGCCGTGGCGCTCGGCCTCGCGCTGCGCACGGTGGCGCCCGACAAGCTGATGGACGAGGCGATGGCCTTCGCCGAGAAGCTCGCGGCCAAGCCGCAGATGGCGCTGCAGATGGCCAAGTCGTTCTACAACAGGGGCAAAGGCGGCGACGACATGCGCTACGCCATCGACGCCTTCCCCTTCCTGTTCCAGACCGACGACGTGAAGGAAGGCGTGGCCGCGTTCCGCGCCAAGCGCAAGCCGACGTTCAAGTGAAGAGGTCATGAGCCGCACGGTGCTGCACAACGCGTTCTGCGATGGCTGGGGCATCGAGGTGCCTATCTTCCTGGCCGGCATGGGCGTGGGCGGCCGGGCCACGCCGCCGGCGCTGGTGGCCGCGGTGTCGCAGGCCGGCGGGCTCGGCGTGCTCGGCTGCTCGGGCCTGTCGCCGGAGGAGACGCGCCGGCGCATCCGCGCCGTGCGCGCGCTGACCGACAAGCCCTTCGGCGTGGACCTGCTGCTGCCGGCGCGTATTGCCGACGCGCCGCCGACGCGCACCGGGGTGCGCGACGAGATCCGCGCGCGCTTCCCCAAGCACGCCGCGTTCATGCAGGAGCTGATTCGCCGCTACGGCCTGCCCGACGTGAAGCCGGCCGACGAGACGGTGGTCAACATCGAGTACGCGAAGTCGGTGCTCGAGGTCATCTTCGACGAGCGCGTGCCGGTGTTTGCCGCCGGCCTGGGCGACCCCGACTTCCTGCTCGAGCGTGCGCGCGCTCAGGGCATGAAGCTAATCGGCCTGTCCGGTTCGGTGCGCAACGCGGTGCGGCAGCAGAAGAGCGGCGTCGACGCCATCGTGGCGCAGGGCACCGAGGCGGGCGGCCACACGGGTACCGTGGCCACGCTGCCGCTGATCCCGCAGGTGGTCGACGCCGTCAGTCCGACGCCGGTGCTCGCCGCGGGTGGCATCGCCGACGGCCGCGGCATCGTGGCCGCGCTCGCGCTCGGCGCGCAGGCGGTCTGGATCGGCACCGCCTTCCTCGTTGCCGACGAGGGCGAGTTGTTCGACGCCTGCAAGGACCAGATCGTCGCCTCCGATTCGGAGGCCTTTCGAATCAGCAAGATCTGGACGGGCAAGACGGTGCGCGCTTTCCACGGCGAGATTTCGCAGGCTTGGGCCGAGTCGGGCCTGCCGACGCTGGAAACGCCGCACCAGCGCATCCTGATGGAGGACTTCCTCGCCGCGGCGCTCGCCGCCGGGCGGCACGACCTCTTCTACAACATCGCGGGGCAGGCGGGCGGGCTCGTCAAGGGCCGCCGGCCCGCGAAGGACATCATGGCCGATCTGGTCGACGGCGCCGTCGAGCAGTTGCGCCGCCTGCAGCGCGACCTCGTCGTCAGCCTGCCCTGAACGGACCCCACCAAGGAGAACCATGGCCAGCAAAGCCATCGTCAGCGGCGTGTACGACACTCAGGTCGGCTCGCTGCCGGAAAGCACCTGCATGTCGCTGCACACCGAGGCCACCCTCGGCGCGCTCGCCGATGCGGGGTTGAAGCTGTCGGACATCGACGGCCTGCTCACCGCGTATTCTTTCGCCTCGCCGCAGCTGATGCTCGGCGGCGTGCTCGCCGAGTATCTCGGCTTCGGGCCCAAGGTCAACGCCTCGATCTGCATGGGAGGCATGACCGGCGGGCTGCTGGTGCGGCACGCCGAGTCGCTGGTGCGCTCGGGCATGTGCCGCCACGTGCTGTGCGTGACCGGCGACAACCGCCTCACCGGCATGGGCGAGAAGGTGCAGGCCGCGCTCGCCGACGTGGGACACGCGCAGTACGAGCAGCCCTACGGCATGAGCGTGCCGGCGGCTTTCGCGATGGCCGCGCAAGTCTACTTTCACGAAGGCTGGCTGAACGGCGACCACCTCGCCGCGGTGGCGGTGAACCAGCGCGCCAACGCGGCGCTGCACCCGCAGTCGCACATGAAGAAGCCGATCACGATGGACGACGTGCGCAGGTCCAAGGTGATTGCGTCGCCGCTGCGTATGCTCGACTGCTGTCCCGTCTCCGACGGCGGCGCGGCGGTGATCGTCAGTGCTTCCGAGACCGGGCGCGACAGGCCCAAGCGTTCCGTCGAGCTGCTCGCCACCGGCGAGGGCCACACGCACGAGCACATCTTCGCCGCGCCGTCGCTGGTGGACTTCGGCTGCCGCGAATCGGTGGCCGACGCGCTCGGCCACGCCGGACTGAAGCATGCCGACGTGGACTGCGCGCACATCTACGACTGCTTCACCAGCACGCTGCTCATCACGCTCGAGTCGATGGGCTTCTACGAGCGCGGCGCGGCGGGGCCGGCGGCGCTGGCCGGCGAGTTCGCGATCGGCGGCAGGTTCCCGGTCAACACCAACGGCGGCCTGCTGTCGTACGGCTCGTCCGGCGCGGCGGGCGGCATGTTCCATGTGGTCGAGGCGGTGCGCCAGCTGCGCGGCGAATGCGGGCCGCGCCAGGTGAAGGACGCCGAGGTGGCGCTTGCGCACACGCTGGGCGGCATCTTCTCGGGCCATTGCTCGATCCTGCTGGGGAGGGTCTGACCATGGCCGACGTGCAAGCCAAGCCGGTGCCGGTGCCCGACGGCATCAGCCGCACCTACTGGGAAGGCGCCAGCCTCGGCGAATTCCGCTACCAGCGCTGCGGCGCCTGCGGCAAGGCGCAGTTCTACGCGCGCAACGCCTGCGTGCACTGCCACGCCACCGACCTGGCCTGGCACAAGGCGGGCGGGGGCGGGCGCATCGCCAGCTTCTCGGTGATCCACCGCGCGCCGCTGGCCGCCTTCGCCGGCGACACGCCCTACGTGCTCGCGCTGGTGGACCTCGACGAGGGCTTGCGCTTCATGTGCAACGTGCTGCGCTGCGACCCGGCGCAGGTGCGCATCGGCATGCCGGTGCGCGTGTGCTTCGAGTCGCGCCCGGGCAGCGAACAGAAGATTCCCCAGGTGGAGCCCGCATGAGCGAAAAACCGATCTTCAACTACGCCCACTACGAGCCGGGCAAGCACTACGGCGCGCGCGACTTTGCCGTCGACGAATCGACCGTCGCCAAATGGCGTTCCGTCTACCCGAACGACGACGACCCCGGTGTGATGCCGGCCGGCATGCTGGCGATGATCGTCATCGACGCGGTGCTGACGCTCAACTCGCCGCGCCCGCCCGGCGGCGTGCACGGCGGCCAGACCTTCGACGTCTGGCGCATGCCGCGCATCGGCGAGAACATCCGCACCGACGTGTGGTGCCTCGACAAGGAGATCAAGAAGGAACGCAAGTGGGTGCGCGTGCGCAGCGAGACGCGTGCCGTGGGATCGAACGAACTGCTGTTCACCGGCGTCATGACGACGCTGGTGGCGCATTAGACGCAGCAGAGGAGGAGTGCCCGTGCAGGCGCAACTGACACCATCGACCAAGCACGTCGACTTCGACACCATCATGAAGTATGCGGCGGTGACGAACGACTACAACCCGATCCACGTCGACAAGGAATTCGCCGCCAAGAGCCCGATGGGCGGCATCATCGCCCACGGCACGATGTCGGTGGCGCTGATCTGGCAGGCCTTGAAGAACACGCTCGGCGTGCAGATGCTGAACAGGATCCACCTGGAGATCAAGTTCGTGCAGCCGGTGCGCATCGACGACGACGTGACCGGCGGCGGCGAACTGCGCGCCGGCAGCGAGCCGCCCCTGTACGACGTGTGGGTGCGCAACGCCAAGAGCCAGGACGTGATCAAGGGCACCGCCACTATCAAGCCAGCGGAAAGAACACGATGAGTCTGAAGAACTCCGCCTGCATCGCAGGCGCCTACGAACACCCAATCCGGCGCGCGGACGACAAGTCGGTCGCGCAACTGCACGGCGAGGTCGCGCGCGGCGCGCTGGCCGACGCTGGGCTGACGCTGAAGGACGTCGACGGCTACTTCTGCGCCGGCGATGCGCCCGGCCTGGGCGCGCTGTCGATGGTTGACTACCTCGGCATGAAAGTGCGCCACGTGGACACCACCGAGACCGGCGGTTCGTCGTACCTGGTGCACGTGGCGCACGCCGCCGCCGCCATCGCCGCCGGGCGCTGCAACGTCGCGCTGATCACGCTGGCCGGCCGGCCCAAGGCCGAGGGCATGGCCACCGGCACCGCGCCGCGCAACTACGGCCCCGCGCCCGACGTGCCCTTTGAGCTGCCCTATGCGCCGACCACGGTCAACATGTACGCGATGGCGGCGATGCGCCACATGCACGAGCACGGCACGACGAGCGAGCAGCTCGCGTGGATCCGCGTCGCCGCCTCGCACCACGCGCAGCACAACCCGCACGCGATGGTGCGCGACGTGGTCACGGTGAAGGACGTGGTCGGCTCGCCGATGATCGCCGACCCGCTGCACCGGCTGGACTGCTGCGTCATCAGCGACGGCGGCGGCGCGCTGGTGGTGGTGCGGCCCGAGATCGCGCGCAGCCTGGAGCGTCCGGTCGTCGACATCATCGGCACCGGCGAGTACCAGCGCGCGCAGAGCGGCGGCAAGGTCGACCTGCTGACCACCGGCGCGGCGTGGACCGGCAAGGCCGCGTTCGCCGAGGCCGGCGTGAAGCCCTCGGACATCCAGTACGCGTCGATCTACGACAGCTTCACGATCACCGTGCTGCTCACGCTGGAGGACCTGGGCTTCTGCGCCAAGGGGCAGGGCGGCCGCTTCGTCAGCGACGGCAACCTAATCTCGGGCAGCGGCAAGCTGCCCTTCAACACCGACGGCGGCGGCCTGTGCAACAACCACCCGGGTAACCGCGGCGGCATGACCAAGGTGATCGAGGCCGTTCGCCAGCTGCGCGGCGAGGCCCACCCCAAGGTGCAGGTGCCGAACTGCCGGCTTGCGCTCGCGCACGGCACAGGCGGTTCGCTCGGCACCCGGCACGGCAGTGCCACCCTGATCCTGGAGCGCGCATGAGTCTGAACATCGGCCGGCGCCAGATGCCGGCGCCCACCGTCTACCCCGACGCCAAGCCGTTCTGGGATGCTGCCGCCGAGGGCCGGCTGCTCGTCAAGCGCTGCCGCGACTGCGGCGAGCACCACCACTATCCGCGCGACGGCTGCCCGTTCTGCGGCAGCCTGAACACCGAGTGGCGACAGGCCGGCGGGCAGGGCACGATCTACAGCTTCAGCGTCATGCGCCGTGCCGAGGTGCCCTATGTCGTCGCCTACGTGACGCTCGACGAGGGCCCGTCGATGATGACCAACATCGTCGATGCCGATGCCGACGCGATTCGCATCGGCCAGCGCGTGGCGGTGCGGTTCCAACCGAGCGAGGGTGGGTCGCCGCTGCCGGTGTTCGTGCCGGTGTGACCTTCGTTGGCCGGCAAGGCTCGGACCCCGTTACATTCAAGCCAGCCAGCGCTTGCGCCGCCGGTAGTGCTTGATGTCCTTGAAGTCGCGGCCCTCGGCCCCGCCGAGGTAGGCCTCGCGGATGTCGGGGTTGTTGCGCAGCACCTCGGCCTCGTCGTGCATGACGACGCGGCCGTTCTCGATCAGGTAGCCGTGTGAGACCACATCGAGCGCGGCGATCGCGTTCTGCTCGACGAGCAGGATCGACATGCCTTCCTCGCGGTTGATGCGGCGCAGGATGTCGAAGATCTCGGCCACGATCAGCGGCGCCAGGCCGAGGCTGGGCTCGTCGAGCATCAGCAGCTTGGGCTGCGTCATCAGCGCGCGGCCGATGGCCAGCATCTGCTGCTCGCCGCCGGAGAGATAGCCGGACTTGGCGGTGCGGCGCTGCTGCAGGCGGGGGAAATAGCTGTACACGCGGTCGCGGTTGCGCTGCATCTCGGCGCGCCCGCCGCGCACCGCCGAGGCGGCGATCAGGTTCTCGTCGGGCGTCAGGTGCTCGAAGACCCGGCGGCCCTCAAGCACCTGCGCGATGCCGAGCTTGACGCGGTCTTGAGGGGCGAGCTTACCGATGTCCTGGCCCATGAACTGCACGCTGCCGCGCGTGATCTCGCCGCGCTCGGACTTGAGCAGCCCGCTGATGGACTTCAAGGTCGTGCTCTTGCCGGCGCCGTTGGCCCCCAGCAGCGCCACCATCCCGCCCTGCGGCACCTCGATCGAGACACCCTTGATGGCGAGGAAGACGTGGTCGTAGATGACCTCGATGTTGTTGAGCGTCAGCGCGTGGGTCATCGGAGGCTCGGGCGCGTAGAGGTTGCGATCACTTGTTCGCTTTGGCGAAGTCGGCCGAATTGGCCTTGATGAGCGTGTTCACCAAGCCGGTGTAGTCCGCGAACCAGGGCGTCTGCGGCACCCACTTCGTGCCGTCCCACATGTCGATGCGGGTCTTGCCGCCGCCGCCGTGGTCTTGTGGAGTCACCGTGATCGGCGCCATGAAGCCCTTGGCGTCGAAGTTCTTCAGACCGTACATGCCTTGGCGGATCTTTTCCGCCGTCAGCGGCATGCCCTGCGTCTTGATCGCCAGACGCACACCTTCGAACACCGAGGAATACACGGCCAGGCCGGTGTTGTAGTAGGAATCGGCCACCAGCTTGCGGTCGCCATTGCCCTTGCCCTTGTCGTACAGCTCTCGCAGGATGTCCTGCACCAGAGGGTGTTCGGCGCCGCCGCTCACCACGGCAGAACGCTTCAATCCCTTGGCGGCAGCGGCGCCGAAGTTGTTGATGTCGACCTCGTTGATCCAGTTGCCGGTCACCATGCGGTCGATCGGGATGCCGTTGCGCTGCATCTCGCGGAACGAGATCGGGTTCAGCGGCGAGAAGGACCACAGCACCACCCAGTCGGGCTGGAAGCGACGGATCTGCGCGAAGGCGGCGCTTTGGTCGTTGCCAGGCACCGGGAACGGGAAGGTCTGGAAGTCGTAGCCCTCCAGGCGCTTGAGCGCTTCGAAGACCGGCATCGGCTCTCTGCCGAACGGTGTATCCAGGTAGAGGAACGCGACCTTCTTGCCTTTCAGATTGCCGCCTGCCTGCTTCTTGAAGTAACTGATGATGTTGGCGGCCTGACCCCAGTACGTGGGCGCCAGTACGAAGACGTTCTTGAACACCTCGCCGTCCACCGCGTCGCCGCGCCCCACCAGCGGCTGCACGAGGATATTGCCGTCCTGCATGATGCGCGGCAGCGCGGCGCGCGACACCGGCGTGGAGAAGAAGTCGAAGACCATCACGCCCTCGCGCTTGAGGCGCTCGTAGCAGTCGATGCCGCGCTGGGGTTCGTTGCCGTGGTCCTGCACGATCACCTGGATCGGCCGCCCCTCGAGCCCGCCGCGAAGGTTGAGCAGATCGGCGTAATCCTTGGCCGCCTGCGCCACCTGCGGCACCGCGGCGACGTAGATCTTGGTGAGGTCGTAGCACAGTCCGAAGCGCACCGGATCGGCGGCCTGTGCTTCTGCGGCCGCCGAGGCGGCTGCGAACAGGGCAGCTGCGAATGTTTGAATCAAGCCGGCGCGCATGGGCGGTCTCCTCGTTGAAGGAGCGGCGCCCGGAAGCCGGGCCGCCGCTGCAGGGTTTGTGTTTACTTGCCAGCTGACTTGGCGAAGTCGCCCGAGTGCTGCTTGACGGTGCTCCAGACCAGGTCGGTGTATTCGGCGGACCAATCGCTCTGCGGGACCCATTTGGTGCCGTCCCACATCTCAATGCGCGTCTTGCCGCCACCGCCATGATCCTTGCCGGTCACGGTCAGGGCGGGTTGCAGCCCGCCGGCGTCGAAGTTGCGAATGCTCTCGAGCCCCTTGCGCATCTTCTCCGCCGTCAGCGGGGCCCGTTCGCTCTTCAGGGCCAGACGGGCACCTTCGAAGATCGTGGCATAGGTCGCCAATCCCAGCCCGTAGTAGATGTCAGACACGAGTTTCCGATCGCCATTGCCTTTGCCCTTGTCGTAGAGCTCCTGGAGGATGGCCTTGATGGTGGGGTGATCGGTGCCACTGACCACCGGCGTGGCGCGCCGGATTCCCTTGGCCGCCTCGGCGCCGATATTGGCGATGTCCACGTCGTTCAGCCAGTTCACGCTGACCACCCGGTCCAGCGGGATGCCGTTGCGCTTGGCTTCCTTGGCCGCCACCACGTGCATGGCCGAGAAGGCCCAGTGCACGATCAGGTCGGGCTGGAACCGCCGCAACTGCGACCACGCCGAAGTCTGGTCGTTGCCGGGAAGCGGGTAGGGGAACAGTTGGAGCTCGAACCCTTCCCGCTTCTGCAGTTCCTGCATGACGGGAATGGGCTCCTGGCCGAACGGGTAGTCGATGTACAGGAAGGCGATCTTCTTGCCCTTCAGATTGCCGCCGGACTGCTTCTTGAAGTGACCGACGATGTTGGCCGCCTGGCCCCAGTAGGTCGGGCCCAAGGGGAAGACCCACTTGAAGACTTCGCCGTCAACGGCGTCACCTCGGCCGACCATGGCCTGGATCATGACTTCCCCGTCCTTCATGGCGCGCGGAAGGACGGCACGCGACACCGGTGTGGACAACAGGTCAACCGTCAGTACCTGGCCTTTCACCCGCTCGTAGCACTCGATGCCGCGCTGCGGCTCGTTGCCGTGGTCCTGCACGATGATCTCGACCGGGTTGCCTTCGATGCCTCCCCGCAGATTGGTCAGCGCCGCGTAGTCTTTGGCAGCTTGGGCGAACTGGGGGGTGACGAAGGTGTAGGCCTTCGTCAGGTCGTAGCACAGCGCGAAGCGGATCGGTTCGGCGGCGAACGAAGCTTGGGCCCCCACCGCGAACGCGGCGGCGCCGATCAGCAGTTTGAGTCGTCGGATCATGGAGACACTCCTCGTCAGGGTTGAGGTTGCGGTGGGATGGAACTCGCTTAGCGGCGGGCGTAACCGAAAGGCCAGAAGATGAAGTAGTTGCGCAGGTTGCTGTAGATCTTGGCCAGGCCCAGCGGTTCAAACAGGAGAAACCCGATGATCAGCACGCCATAGAGGAACGCAGGGATGTGCGCCAGCAGCTCGATGCCGATCTTCAGGTCGGCGGCCTGGGCGGCGGCAAAGATGAGATTGGCCACGATGCCGGGCAGCAGCAGGATGAAGGCCACGCCGAAGTAGCAGCCGATCACGCTGCCCAGGCCGCCCACGATCACCATCGCCAGCACCTGGATCGACACGTTCACGGCGAACTGCTCCGGCGTGACCGCGCGGTAAAAGGTGAAGATCAGGATCGCGCCCGTGACGCCGCCGATGAACGACGACATCGCGAAGGCCACCAGCTTGTAGTAGAAGCTGTTGACGCCGATCACCGCCGCGGCAAAGTCCTTCTCGCGCACGGCCACCAGGGCGCGGCCGAGGCCGGAGCGGCGCAGGTTGAGCATGAAGATGGTGACCAGCACGCACCAGACGAGCGCCACGTAGTAGAGCCCGGCATCCGAGCTCACCTCGATCCCCAGCAGGCGCAGCGGCGGTGCCTGGATGGTGGCCTGGGTGCCGCCGCTGACCGCGGGCACCTTGTTGATCACCCAGTCCATCACGAACTGCAGCGCCAGCGTGCTCAGCGCGAGGTACAGGCCGCGCACCCGCAGTGCGGTGATCGCGAACGCGCTGCCGATGAGTGTGGACACGACACCGGCCAGCAGCAGCGCGATCTCGAACGGGATTCCCTTCAGCGTGGCATGCACCGCGGTGTAGGCGCCGATGCCCATGATGGCGGCGTAGCCGAAGTGGAACTGCCCGGCCCAGCCAAGGATCAGGTTCAGGCCCAGCGCAGCGGCCGTCCAGATGAGCCACGGCAGCATGTAGCTCTTCATGTACAGCGGGCTCAGCAGCACCGGCGCAGCGACCGCCAGCACCAGCAGCACGGCGATCTGCCAGCGGTCGAAGGGAATGGGAAACAGCTGCCGGTCGCCGCGGTAGGTGCTGTGGTGGATGCCGGCCTGACGAAAGAACATGGTGATCAGATCCTCTGGATGTCTTCGCGGCCGAACAGGCCATGGGGGCGGATCAGGATGGTCAGCACGAGCGTGGCGGCCACCACCAGCTCGCGGCTGCCGCCGCCGACGAGGCGGTCGAGGTAGCCCGAGGCGACGCCCTGGAACATGCCCAGCAGCAGGCCCGCGACGATGGTGCCGCCGATGCTGTCCAGGCCACCCAACACCGCGACGGTGATGCCCATCAGCAGCAGCAGCGACAGCGACTGGTCCACGCCCTGGATCGAGCCCCACAGCGCGCCGGCCAGCGTGGCCACCACGGCCGACATCGCCCACGACAGCGCCACGCCGCGCTCCACCGAGATGCCCACCGACCAGGAGGCGGTGTAGTCGTCGGAGATCGCGCGCAGCACGATGCCCATGCGCGTCCGGAAGAACAGCAGGAAGAAGCCGAACAGGCCGATTGCCACCGCGCCGCCGGCGACGTAGCTGCGGTTGATGAGCACCGGCCCGATGAACAGCGGATCCGACGAAATCGGCAGCGGCAGCGGACGGTTCGTGCCGCCCCAGGCGACGAGCGCCGCGGCGCGCACGAAGATGTCCAGCGCCAGCGTCATCATGAGAATCATGATCAACGGGCGGCCCGCCAGGCGGCGCAGCGCCACGCGCTCGATGCCCATGCCGATGCCGAACATGACCAGCATGCCCAAGGGCAACGCCGCCCAGATGGGCATCTTGAGCGTCTCGAACAGCGCCAGCACCACGTAGGCGCCGAGCATCGCGAGCGCACCCTGCGCCAGGTTGGGCACCGACGAGGACTTGTAGATCAGCACGATGCCCAGCGCCACCAGCGAATACATCAGCCCGGACAGCGCGCCGTTGATCGCCAGTTCGAGGAAAAAGGGCCAATCCATGTTCAGAGATCCTTCAACGCGAGTTCACGCTCGATGACGCCGGTGTCCCCGGTGTCGTAGGTGATCTGCGCCTTCATCCGCACGGATCGTGCGTCGGAATAGAGCGCCTGGATGACGGCCGCGTAGTGCTCGTCGATCACGCTGCGCCGCAGCTTTCGCGTGCGGGTGATCTCGCCATCGTCGGCATCGAACTCCTTGTGCAGGTTGACGAAGCGCCGGATGCGCAAGCCCTCCGGCTGGGCCTGGTTGACGTGCCGGATCACGCCGGCCACGAGTTCGCTTACCTCGGGCTTCTGCGACAGGTCGGCATACGAGATGTAGGGAATGCCGCGCACCTCGGCCCAGTGCCCGACGGCTTCGCTGTCGATGCAGACCATCGCACACAGGTGGTCGCGGTCCGTGCCCAGCACGGCCACGTCGCGAACGTAGGGGCTGAACTTGATGCGGTTCTCGATGTAGCCGGGGATGTAGCGCTCGCCCTTGGCCGTGTGCACGACCTCGGACACGCGGCCCAGCACCACCAGATGCCCGTCCTTTTCGACGTAGCCGGCGTCGCCGGTGTGCAGCCAGCCGTCGACCAGCGTCTTGCTCGTCGCTTCCTCGTTCTGGAAATAGCCGCTGAAGATACTGCCCGATCGCAGCAGGATTTCGCCGTCGTCGGCGATGCCGCAGTCCACGCCGGGCAACGGACGGCCCACGGTGTGCAGACGCACCTCGTCGGCCGCCTGCACGGAGTTGAAGGCGCTGCTCTCGGTCTGGCCGTAGAGCTGGCGCAGGTTGATGCCCAGCGCACGGTAGAAGAGAAAGGTGTCCTCGCCCATGGCCTCGCCGCCGGTCAGTGCCACACGCATGCGGCTCAGGCCGAGCTGGTCCTTCACCGGGCCGAACACCATCCACTCGCCCAGGCGCAGCAGCAGGCGCTGCGCGGTTGAAGGTGCCTTGCCTTCGAGCTTCAGGCGCTCGGCCGCGATGCCCAGCGCGACGAAGCGATCGAAGACCCGCTTCTTCAGCGGCGTGGAATCTTCCATGCGCACGCGGATGGTCGTCAGCATGTTGTCCCAGCTGCGCGGTGCGGCCAGGTACAGCGTGGGGGCGATCTCGCGCAGGTTGCGCAGCACCGTCTCCGATCGCTCGGGGATGTTGATGGTGAATCGAAGCGCGACGCCCGCGGCCATGGTCACCGCGAAGTCGCCGATCCAGGCCATCGGCAGGTAGGCGAGGATCTTCTCCTCGAAGCCGAAGACCTGGCCCTTGAAGGCGTTACTCACCCCGGCCAGGACGTTGCGCTGCTGCAGCACCACCCCCTTGGGCTTACCGGTCGTGCCCGATGAGTGCACGAACACCGCGGGGCCGTCGGGCCGCGAGCGCTGGATGATCTCGTCGCGCAGGGCCGGGTGCTCGCGCAGCCGCGCGGCCCCGGCGTCGCGCAGCTTCTCCCAGCCGATCAGGCCCTCGACCCGGTAGTTGTTCAGTCCGCGCGGGTCGTCGTAAACCACGTGCGAGAGGCCCGGCGCCTTCTCGCGCAGCTCAAGCACCTTGTCGACCTGCTCCTGGTCCTCGGCCAGCGCGAAATGCGCCTGCGCTTCGCTGGCGAAGTGCAGCACCTCGGCGGGCGTGGCATCCGGGTACACCGGCATCGCGTAGCCGCCGAGCGCGCCGGCGGCGAGCATGCCCATGTACAGGCGTGCCCGGTTGTCGCCCAGGACCAGCAGCGAATCGCCGGCCGTGAAGCCCAAGTGCTCGAGCCCTGCCGCCACAGCCAGCACCTCGTCGAGCACCTGGGCCCAGGTGAACTCCTGCCAGATGCCCAGCGCCTTCTCGCGCAGCGCCACCCGCGACCCGTGGGTGCGCGCGTTGAGCGCCAGCAGGCGCGCCAGCGTGGTGTTCGGGTCGAGATCCCACTGGCCGGCCGCGTCAGCGCCGGTGGGCGCCCGAGAGGCCGGGGATGCCGCCAGCGCGCGGTCTTCACGCTGCATGCTGATGGCCCTTTCCGAGATAGGCTTCGACCACGCGCGGGTTGGCCACCACCTCGCGCGGCAGCCCGGTGCCGATGACCTCGCCGTAGTTGAGCGCCATGATGCGGTCGCAGATGCCGGTGACGATGTCCATGTGGTGTTCGATCAGCAGCACCGTGATGCCGCGCTCGTCGCGCGCGTCGAGAACGAATCGCGCCATGTACTCCTTTTCCTCCTGGTTCATGCCGGCCATCGGTTCGTCGAGGATCAGGAAGGTGGGTTCGGCGACCAGCGCGCGCGCCAGCTCGACGCGCTTCTTCAGTCCGATCGACAGCGATTCCACAGGCTCGTCGCGCACGCCCTGCAGTTGGAGGAACTCGATGATCTCCTCGCACACGCGGCGGTGGGCGATTTCCTGCGGCTGCCCCAGCCACCAGTACAGCGCCGTCTTGGCCACGCTGGGCTTCAGGTGCACGTGCCGGCCGAGCAGGATGTTGTCCAGCACCGACATGCCGTTGAACAGCGCCAGGTTCTGGAAGGTGCGCGCGACCTTGCGCTTGGCCACCAGATGCGGCTTCATCGCGGTGATGTCGGCGCCTTCGAGAACGATGCGCCCCTTCTGCGGCGGGTAGAAGCCGGTGATCGCGTTCACCAGCGTGGTCTTGCCGCTGCCATTTGGGCCGACGAGGCCGAAGATCTCGCCGCGATCGATGCGCAGGTCCACGCCGGTGACAGCCACCAGGCCGCCGAAACGACGCTCGAGGCCGCTGCACTCCAGGACGGGCACGGCAGTGGCGTTCATCGGGGCGCCCAAGGTTCGGCGTTGCAGTGATTCGGTTGCATGCGGTACGGTCGGCTGCGGTTTGGGGCGGCTTCGGTGATTCGGGCGGGTCGCGCGCGGAGGCGCCGCTCAGGGTTTCGGGTATAAGACAAACTAGAACACGTTTCTAACAAGCGTTCGATGAGGCGTCAATGCGGAAAACCCACCCGAGGGTGCCCATGCGCGCCTGACCCACTGATGAGACGCGACCCTGATGCCTCTAAGAGAGCCCCCGCTGCGGCTGGTGTCGCTCGCACAGGTGGTCGGTCGATGTGGTGCACGCTTACCACAAACCAAACAAACGTTAGACGACGAGTGGGCGCCGCGCTGCCGGTCGTCGACCTTCGGCGACGTTGCGGACGTCCCGTTGCAGACGGTGGTGTGACGTGCCCGGGCGCGTATCACGGCTGTGGCTGTGGCGGCCTGGCCAGCAGGGCCGCCGTCTCGCGCTGCGCCGCGGCGTACTCGGCATCGATGCGCTCGACGAGCTCGGCCACCGGCCGCACCGCGTCGACCCCCGACACGGTGTGCCCCGCGCTCCACACGTCGACCCAGCGCCGAACGTGCGCCGAGCCCTCGGAGCCGAAGACCTGGCGCGCTTCGTCGGGTGAGGGGGTCGGCAGCGCGGCAGGGTCGAGCCCGGCGGCAGCGATGGACTGCCGCAGCATGTTGGTGTCCAGGCCGGTGAAGGCGCGCGTCAGCAACACGTCATCGAGCCGGCTGTCCACCAGCATGCGGCGGTAGGCGTCGCTCGCCAGACTCTCCGGCGTGGCGATGAAGCGGGTGCCCATCATCCCGAGATCGCAGCCGAGCACGCGCGCCGCCCACAGTGCTGCGCCGTCGTGGATGCCGCCAGCCAGCACCAGCGGCCCGTCATGGATGCCACGCACCGCGCGCACGAAGGACATGCCGTTGACCCAGCCGGTCTGGCCGCCTGCCCCCGCGCTCAGCAGCACCAGGCCGTCGACCCCGGCCGCGAGCGCCTTCTCGGCGTGGCGCAGCGAGGCCACGTCGGCGAACACGCGGCAGCCGGCGTCGTGCAGCGGCCCCACCACCGCCGCTGGCGAGCCGACGCTGACGATCACCATGGTCACACGGCGGCGCACCAGCACGCGCAGGTCGTCGGCGATGGCGTCGCGGTCGCGCCGCATGATGAGGTTGGGGCAGGGCGGGGCGGTCGGCCGTTCCACGCGGTCGCGGTCGGCAGCGATGCGTGCCAGCCACGCGTCCAGCTCCTGTGACGAACGCGCGTTGACGGTGGGGAAGGCGCCGATCACGCCGGCACAGCAGGCCGCCGACACCAGTTCCACGCCCGAGACGCGCAGCATCGGCGCGGCGATCAGCGGCAGGCGCAGGCCCTGCGCCAGCGAGGCCGGCAGTGTCATGTGCGGCCTCCGGTCAGCGCGGCGCCACGCTACAGGCCGAGCCCGCGAGCGATGATGTCGCGCTGCACTTCCATCGCGCCGCCGCCGATCTCGAACAGCTTCGCGTCCTGGAAGTGCATCGGCATGCCCGAGTCCACGGTGTAACCGTAGCCGCCCAGCAGGTGCAGCCCGGTGGTGGCGCAGTGCATGTAGCACTCGGCGCCGGCCACCTTGGCGAACGAGGCCTCGTTGTGGCAGGCGCCCGTCCTTTCGAGCACGCTGCCGCCGCGGTAGACGAGCAGCCGCGCCGCCTCCACGCGCAGCTGCATGTCGACGATCTTGTGCCGCACCGACTGCAGCTTGGACAACGGCTTGCCGAACTGCACGCGCTGCTTCAGGTAGGCGCTGACCTCGTCGATGATGGACTGCGAAGCGCCGACACCGATGGCGCCGTGGTACAGGCGCTCGTTGTCCAGCCCGCCCAGGACGCACTGCCAGCCCTTGTTGACCTGGCCGATCACCGCATCGGGCGGCAGCACCAGTTCGTCGAAGTGCGCGGCGAAGGTCGGCACCGGGCCGAGGCCCATGGTCTCGATGCGCGTCAGCTTGATGGCCGGGTTGCTGCCGGGGTCGGGGATCAGGAAGGTGGTGATGCCTTCCTGCTTGACCGCCTGCGGGTCGGTGCGCGCAGCCAGGATCAGGAAGCCGGCTGACTTCACCTGCGAGCAGTACAGCTTCTCGCCGTTGATCACCCAGTGCCCGTCGTCGCGGCGCACGGCGGTGGTGCGCAGCGACGCGGCGTCGCTGCCCGAGCCGGGCTCGGTGAGGCCGAGCGCCATGAACACCTCGCCGCGCATCACGCGCGGCAGCACCAGGTCCTTCTGCGCCTGGGTGCCGAAGCGGGCGACCAGCGGGGCCAGGATCACCGCCGCACGGCCCCAGGCGGTGGTGATGGCCGACGACGCCCGGGCGAACTGCTCGACGAAGGCCAGCATGCCCATCGGATCGGGCTTCTCCAGGCCGCTGTAGGCCTCGGGCAGCAGGAAGCCGTAGTAGCCGAGCGCGCCGAGCTTCATGAACAGCTCCTGCGGCGGCTCGACCTTGTCGCGTGCCCATTGCAGCACCTTGTGGCGCGGCATCTCCTTCTCGACGAAACGGCGCGTCGTCTCGGCGATGGCGCGCTGCTCGGGGCTCGGGTCGAAGTCCATGTCGGGGTTTCTCCAGGGGGTCGAGGGAAAGTTGGGTGTCAGTGGGAGTCGATCAGTCGCACGGCAGTCCGAGCTGCTTGGCGATCACGCGCAGCTGGATCTCGTAGGAGCCCACCGTGACCGGTGCGACGAGCGCGTCCAGCGCCATGCGCATCGCCGGCAGCTCCTCGGTGATGCCCCAGCCGCCGCCGATGTGCAGCGCGTCCTGCGTCACGCGGTAGACCGCCTGCGTGACGAACAGCTTGGCCGAGGAGACGTCGAGGATGATGTCCTTCACCGGCGCGCCGCTGTCCCAGCGCGCGGCGGCATGGTAGGTGAGGTGGCGCGAGGCCTCCACGTCGACATGGCCCTGCGCCAGCTTGAAGGCGATGCTCTGGTTGGCGCCGATCGGCTTACCGAACTGCTGGCGTACCTTGGCGTAGTCCATCGCCCAGGCCAGCGCGGTCTGCATGTGGCCGAGCCAGCGCGCGGCCACCATCACGCGCTCGCGGTTGAAGCCTTCCATGATCGCGCCGAAACCGGCCGTTAGTCGCCGCGACTCGGGCACGCGCACCTCGTTGAGCATCACGCGGTAGGTCGGCACCGGGCGGTTGGCGTAGGTGTTGATCTGCGAGGTTTCGAGCCCCGGCGTGTTGCGGTCTACGGCGAAGAAGTGCATGCCGTGGCGGCCCTTGGCCGGGTCGGTGCGTGCCAGCACGGCCATCGTGTCGCAGTCGCCGCCCAGCGTGATGAAGGACTTTATGCCGTCGAGCACCCAGTCGTCGCCGTCGCGCCGTGCGGTGGTCTTGAGATTCTGCACGTCGCTGCCCGCCTCGGGCTCGGTGACCGCCAGCGCGAGAAGGCGATCGCCGGCGATGTTCTCGCGCACCATGGCGTGATGCAGCGCGTGGCCATGCTCGGCCAGCAGCGAGCCGGCCACGCCCTGGATCAGCGCAACGATCGCGAGGTTGGGGTTGACCTTGGCCTGCTCCTCGATCGAGATCGCCTCCTCGGTGACGCCGAGGTCGGCGCCGCCCAGCGGCTCGGGGATGTGCAGGCCGATCAGGCCGGCCTTCGCCGCCGCGACGTAGAACTCGCGCGGGAACTTCGCTTCACGGTCGGCCTGCTGCCAGCGCGGTTTGATCTCGCGCTCGGCGAACTTGCGGGCCATGTCGCGGAAGGCATCGCGATTGACGCTGTTGGCAGGGGTGCGGCGTTCGGTGTTGCTCATTCGATGCGAAGAAGCAGAGGTGGGTCAGGCCGGGCTGGCAGACGGCGCGCGGGCAACGAGCACGCTGGCAGTGCCGCGCTGCGCGAGCGAGCCGTCGGCACCCAGCACGCGGAACTCCAGTTCCACCGCACCAGCGCTGCTGCCCTTGGCGGCGCTCACATCGAGCACCGTGCACTCGACGGCGACGTGGTCGCCGACGAACACGGGCCCGTAGAAGCGCCATCCACCCACGCCCAGCAGCACCTGGAGCGCATCGCCGAAAACGCCGCCGAGCATCGCCAGCAGCTTGGCAATGATCAGCGGGCCGTGGGCGATGAGGCGCCCGTAGCGGGTGGTATTGGCGTACTCGTCGTCGACATGGATCGGATGGCGGGCATCGAGCAGATCGGCGTAGCCCGCGACGAGCTCGGCGCTGCAGTCGAAGGCCGGCAGATCGAGGCGCATGCCGGGTCGGACAGCGTCGAGCCAGAGGGCGTGGGTGGCGCGCATCGGTCACTCCTGATGGAAGCGACGCCGCGGCGTGGCGCAGGGCGGCAGGGCGCGGCGCCGCCTGTCGCGCCTAAGCGGGGCCGGGCGGTACAGCGAATTGATCGAACGGTTGACCGTTAGGTGCGTCATTGGCGGTATGCTAGACCAGTTTCGGACTTTGAACCGCCATGGCGGAACCGGGGACGTGCCTGGTCGCTGCGGCTGTGATCTCACTGGCACAGGAGCGTGCATCGATGGGCAAGGGACCGCTGGCCGGCATGAAGGTGGTGGAGTTTGCGGGCATCGGCCCCGGGCCGATGTGCGGCATGCTGCTGGCTGACCTCGGTGCCGAGGTGCTGCGGCTGGACCGCCTGGTGGCCAGCGGGCTGGGCATCGAGCGCGCGCCGCAGTTCGACCTGCTCAACCGCGGCAAGCGCACGGTGTCGCTGGATCTGAAGGCCGACGAGGGCATTGCCTTCGCGCGCCGCGTCGTGGCCGCCAGCGATGCGCTGATCGAGGGCTTCCGGCCCGGCACGATGGAGCGCCTGGGACTGGGCCCCGATGTGTGCCGGGCCGAGCATCCGAAGCTCGTCTACGGCCGCGTCACAGGCTTCGGCCAGAAGGGCCCGCTGGCGCCGGCGGCAGGGCACGACCTGAACTACATCGCGCTGTCCGGTGCGCTGCATGCCATCGGCCGCGAGGGCGGCCCGCCGACACCGCCGCTGAACCTGGTGGGCGATTTCGGTGGCGGCGGGCTGCTGCTGGCCTACGGCATGCTGGCCGCGCTGTGGCGGGTGCAGCGCGGCGGCGAGGGCCAGGTGGTCGACGCCGCGATGGTCGACGGCGCAGCGATGCTGATGACCTCGATGTTCGGCCTGTTCGGCGCCGGCGCCCACATGGCCGAACGCGGCACCAACCTGCTCGACTCCGGCGCGCCGCACTACGAGGTCTACCGCTGCGCCGACGGCGCCTACGTGAGCGTGGCGCCGATCGAGGCCAAGTTCCGCAACGTGTTGTTCGAGCGCCTGGGCCTGCCCGCCGGCACGATGGACTTCGACGATGCGTCGCGCTGGCGCGAGAACAAGGCGCGGCTGGCGGCGATCTTCGCCACGCGCACGCGCGCTCAGTGGTGCGAGCTGCTGGAAGGCAGCGATGCCTGCTTCGCGCCGGTGCTGGCTCCGCAGGAGGCGCACCTGCACCCGCACAACCGCGAGCGCGACACCTTCGTCGAGATCGGCGGCGTGCGCCAGCCGGCGCCCGCGCCGCGCTTCGAGGGCACGCCCACGGGGCTGCCGCTGCCGCCGCACAGCGACGACGCGGCGGCCTTCGAACAGCTGCGCCGCTGGGGCATCGATGCCGGCGAGATCGAGGCGCTGCGCGGCAGCGGCCGGCTGCGCGCCGGCGCGCCATCGCGCGCGACAAAGGCGTGATGCGGGCAGGAAGCTCGTAGCGGCCCCGCGGAGGCCGGGCCGCCGGGCAGGTTGCGGTGGGTGGCCGCGCAACAGCCGCCACCGCTCCTCAGTCGCCTTCTGCCGCGGGCTCGCGTGCCGCGCCGCCGGCCAACAGCCGATCGATCTCTTCGGCCGCATAGCCCGCCTCGGCCAGGATCTCGCGCGTGTTCTCGCCCAGCAGCGGCGCATGCCGGCGTACCGCGGGCGGCGTGTCGGACCACGAGCCCGGCACGTTCATCTGCCGGATGCGGCCCTCGCTCGGGTGCTCGATCCACTCGAACATCCCCACGTCGGCCAGGTGCGGGTCGTCCATCAGGCTGTCGGGCGTGTGCATCGGCGCCACCGGGATGTCGGCCCGGGCCAGCGCCTCCATCCACTCGGCCGTGGTGCGCGTGGCAATCACCTCGGCCACGAAGGCGTAGAGGGCATCGACGTTGCGCGTGCGGTCGGACATGCGCAGGAAGCGCGGATCCTCGAGCATGTCGCGGCGGCCGAGCATCTCGCAGAAGCTCTTCCAGTGGCGGTCGATGTAGATCAGCACGCAGATGTGGCCGTCCTTCGTGCACAGCGGCCGGCGGTCCTTGGCTAGCAGCCGCACGTAGCCGGCGTCGGCCAGCGGAGGGTCGAAGGTCTTGCCGAACATGTGGTCGGAGAGCACGAACTGCGTCATGGTCTCGAACATCGGCACTTCGATGGCCTGGCCGCGGCCGGTCTTCTCGCGTGCGTAGAGCGCGGCCAGCACGCTGTACACGGCCGTGAGGCCGGTCGTGCGGTCGCACAGGTTGGTGGGCAGGTAGCGCGGCTCGCCGGTGACGCGGCCCACCAGCGACGGCAGCGCCACCGAGCCCTGGATCAGGTCGTCGAGGGCCGGTTTGCCGGCATAGCGCCCGCCTTCGCCGAAGCCGTAGCAGCCGCAGTAGACGATGCGCGGGTTCAGGAGCGCCACCTCGTCGTAGCTCAGCCCCAGGCGCGCCATCGAGGCCGGCCGCAGGTTGAACAGGAGCACGTCGGCGCCCTCGATCAGCCGCTGCAACGCGGCCAGCGCGTCGGGGTGGCGCAGGTCGAGCGCGACGCTGCGCTTGTTGCGGTTGAGCGCCAGGTACATCGGCCCCATGCCCTTGCTGCGGCTGGGCCCGATGTGGCGCACAGTGTCGCCTTCGGGCGACTCGACCTTGATCACGTCGGCGCCGAAGTCGGCCAGGATCTGCGAGGCAAAGGGCCCCATCACGACGCCTGTGAGGTCGACGATGCGCACGCCGGCAAGCGGTCCTGCGGGCAGCGGGTGGGAAGGGTCTCGTGGGGTCATGCAGCAGGCGGCCGGAAGTGGTCGGGCATGCCGGCGGGCCAGAACTCGCCCCACAGCACCATGCCGCCGTCGATGTTGATGGTTTCGCCCGTGATGTACTTGCCCGAGGGGGCGGTGAGGTAGACCACCGCTTCGGCCACGTCCTGCACGTCGCCGGCGCGCTTCATGGGGTTGGTGCGGAAGAGCCCGTCGACGTGCTCTTCCTTGTAGTTGTTGAAGCCGTTGCTCTCGATCGCACCGGCGCCGATGCAGTTGACGCGGATGTCGTGCTCGGCCCACTCGACGGCCAGCGTCTTCGACAGCGCGATCACGCCGGCCCGCGAGGCCGCGGTGTGTGCCATGCCCGGCAGGCCGCGGTCCACCGCCGCTGCGATGGTGACGATGTTGCCGCCGCGTTTGCCGTCGCGCACCCAGCGCTTGGCGGCGGCCTGCATCATGTACCAGGTGCCGTTGAGGTTGGTGTCGATGACCGCGTTCCAGCCCTTCTCGGTGAAGTCCATCGCGTGCGCCGCGAACTGGCCGCCGGCGTTGTTGATCAGCACGTCCAGGCCGCCAAAGCGCCGCCACACGGCTTCGAAGAGGGCTTCGACCTGCTCGGGGTCGCGGATGCTCATCGGGAAGGCCAGAACCTCACGGCCGCCGCCGAGCGTGCGCAACTGCTCGGCGCAGCGCTCCAGCGCATCGGCCTTGCGGCCGCAGATGGCCAGCGTGGCTCCGAGGCGGGCATACAGGAAGGCGATGGCCTTGCCGATGCCGCTGCCGGCGCCGGACACGAGCACCACCTTGCCGGCGAAGAGATCGTCGCGGTAGACCGTGGGCAACTCGGCCAGCGCGCGGTCGCCGGGGCCGAAGCGGGGTTGCTCTTCGGCGGCAGTCATGCCGTCTCCTCTGCGCTGAAGTAGGCCGGCTTGGGGATGGTCCACAGCTCGCCCCAGAGGATGCCGCCACCATCGACGTTGAGCAGCTCGCCGTTGACGAATTCGCCGCTCGGGCCCGTGAGGTAGACCACCGCGTTGGCGATGTCCTGCACGTTGCCGTGGCGCAGCATCGGGTTGCCGCGCGAGAACTTGGCCCGCGCCTCGGGCGAGTAGGCCGCGAAGCCACTGCTCTCGATGACGCCGGGCGCCACGCAGTTGACGCGGATACCGTAGGGCGCCCACTCCACCGCCACCGTCTTGGACAGGTAGGTGACGGCGGCGCGCGCCGCGCAGCTGTGCGCCACACCAGGAAAGCCGCGCTGGAAGGTGAGCACGATGTTGACGATGCTGCCCGGCTGGCCTGCGTCGCGCCAGCGCCTGGCGGCCTCGTGCATCATGAACCATGTGCCGTTGAGGTTGTTGTCGACCACCGCCTTCCAGCCCTTGGGGCTGATGTCCAGCGCGGCTTTCGGAAACTGGCCGCCGGCGTTGTTGACCTGCACGTCCAGGCGGCCGAAGTGCTGGTAGGTGGCGTCGAACAGCGCTGCGATGGCCTCGGTGTGGCGGATGTCGGTGGGCTGCACCAGCACGTCGGGGCTGCCCAGCCGGCGCAGCCAGCGTTCGCAGGCCTCGAGCTTGGCGCGGTCGCGGCCGCAGATGACAAGCCGTGCGCCCAGCCGCGCGTAGAGGAAGGCGATGGCCTTGCCGATGCCGCTGCCGGCGCCGGAGACCATCACGACCAGGCCGTCGCAGAGGCCGGGCTGGTAGACGAGCGGCAGTGCGGCCAGCGCAGCGTCGTCGAATCCGAACGATGGGGCTTCTTCCTGAATCAAGGCTTCATCCTCGTCGTCACATGCCGGCATAGACCGGGCCGCCGCCGCCCTCGGGCGTGACCCAGACGATGTTCTGCGTCGGGTCCTTGATGTCGCAGGTCTTGCAGTGCACGCAGTTCTGCGCGTTGATCTGCAGCCGCCGCGGGCCGCCGGCCTCTTCGACGAACTCGTACACCCCGGCCGGGCAGTAGCGCGTCTCGGGCCCAGCGAAGCGCTTCAGGTTCACCGCCACGGGCACCGAGGCATTCTTCAGCGTCAGGTGCGCGGGCTGGTTCTCTTCGTGGTTGGTGTTGCTCAGGAACACCGAGCCCAGTCGGTCGAAGCTGATCACGCCGTCCGGCTTGGGGTAGGCGATCGGTGTGGCCTGGTCGGCCGGCAGCAGCGTTTCGTGGTCGCGTTGGCTCGCGTGCAGCGTCCACGGCGGGCTCGTGATGCCGAGCTTGGGCAGCAGCCACTGCTCGATGCCCGTCATCAGCTGCCCCGTGAGCTTGCCCTTCTTGAACCACAGCTTGAAGTTGCGCGTCTGCTTCAGCTCGTCGTGCAGCCAGCTGGCGGCGAAGGCTTCGGGGTAGGCGCTCAACTCGTCGCGTTGTCGCCCCGCGGTAAGCGCCGCGGCCAGGGCCTCGGCGCACAGCATGCCGCTCTTGATGGCGGCGTGGCTGCCCTTGATGCGCGCCGCATTCAGGTAGCCGGCATCGCAGCCCACCAGCGCGCCGCCCGGGAACACCGTCTTGGGCAGCGCCTGCGGCGTGCCGTTGTTGATGGCGCGCGCACCGTAGGCCAGGCGCTTGCCGCCTTCGATGTGGGCGCGGATCGCCGGATGGGTCTTCCAGCGCTGCATCTCCTCGAACGGGCTCAGGTGCGGGTTGCGGTAATCGAGCCCGATCACGAAGCCCAGCGTCACCTTGTTGTCCGACAGGTGGTACAGGAATCCACCGCCGAAGGTGTCGTCGGTCATCGGCCAGCCGGCGGTGTGCACCACGCGGCCGGGCTGGGCGCGCTGCGGATCGATCTCCCACAGCTCCTTGATGCCGATGGCGAAGCTCTGCGGGTCGCGACCCTCGTCGAGGCGGTAGCGCGCGATGAGCTGCTTGCCCAGGTGCCCGCGCGCGCCCTCGGCGAACACCGTGTACTTGCCCACCAGTTCCATGCCGAGCTGGAACGCATCACCGGGCTCGCCGCTCTTGCCGATGCCCATGTTACCGGTGGCCACGCCGCGCACCGCGCCCTGCTCGTCGTGGAGCACCTCGGCGGCAGCGAAGCCCGGGAAGATCTCCACGCCCAGGGCCTCGGCCTGCTGGGCCAGCCAGCGCACCACGTTGCCGAGCGAGACCACGTAGCAGCCGTGGTTGTGCAGGTTGCGCGGCACCAGCCAGTCGGGCGTGCGCCGGCTCCCGGTGGGCGACAGGAACAGCACGTCGTCGCCGGTCACCGGCTGCAGCAACGGGGCGTCGCGCGCCTTCCAGTCAGGCAGCAGCTCGGTGATGGCGCGCGGGTCCATCACCGCACCGGACAGGATGTGCGCGCCGGGTTCCGAGCCCTTCTCGATGACGACGACCGATGCCTCGGGTTGTAGCTGCTTGAGACGGATTGCCGCGGCCAGCCCGGCCGGGCCGGCGCCGACCACGACGACGTCGTATTCCATGGCCTCGCGCGGGCCGTAACGCTCGATGAGTTCCTGTGTGTTCACTGGCATGGCCCGCGCACGCCGCTGCGTGCGCGCTTTCGTTCAGCTTGTGGATGGGGGGACGGGCGGCGCGCGGTCTGGCGCCATGCCGCGCCGGTAGACCAGCAGCGTGCGCTTGAAGATGCAAACGACCACGCCGTCCTGGTTGAAGCCTTCGGTCGCCACGCTCACCACGCCGAGGTTCGGGCGCGACTTCGATTCGCGCATTTCGAGCACCGTGGAGCGTGCATAGATCGTGTCGCCCTCGAACACCGGGTTCGGCAGGCGCACCTCGTCCCAGCCAAGATTGGCGAAGACGTTGTACGAGACGTCGATGACCGACTGGCCGGTGACCAGGGCCAACGTGAAGCACGAGTTCACCAGCGGCTTGCCGAACTCGGTCTTGGCGGCGTAGTGCGCGTCGAAGTGGACGTTGGCCACGTTCTGCGTCAGCAGCGTGAACCAGATGTTGTCGTGCTGGGTGACGGTGCGGCCCAGCGGATGGCGGTATTCGTCGCCGACCTCGAAGTCCTCGAAGAAGCGCCCCTGCCAACCCGGCTTCACACTCACCGCGGATTACTCCTTCACGAAGGTGCCGTCGAACACGATCGTGGTGATCTGTTCGACGAAGTCGTCGAAGGAACCCTTCTGCGGGTTGTACCACTCGACCGTCCAGTTCAGCGCGCCGATCACGAACAGGCGGGCAATGGTGGCCCCGATGTCGCGGCGCAACTCGCCCCGCTGCAACGCTTCGTCGAGCAGCGCATCCCAGTAGTCGGCGTAGTCGCGCCGCACCTTGCGGTGGCGGTTCTTCGCCGCCGGTGGAATCTGGCCGTAGATGCGGATGTTGGCCGACGTGAAGTCGCCGTGGTGCAGAAGCCCCCAGAGATGCCCCTCGATGGCCGCGGCCACCTTCTTGCGCGCGGTGGCACCCTGGGGCAGGGCCTCCACCCGCTCGCGCACCGCCTTGGCGACCGCGAGAATGCCCTTGTCCAGCACCTCGCCCAGGATCTGCTCCTTCGACTCGAAGTGGTAGTAGATGCTGCCGGCCTTGATGCCCGCCGCGTCGGCCACTTCGCGCAGCGTCGTCGCCGCGTAGCCGTGGTGGCGAAACAGCCGCGATGCCTCGAGCAGGATGCGCTCGCGCGTGGCGGTGTCGACCTCCGCGCTTGCGGTGCCTTCACGAGTCTTGGTGGCCATGTTCGAAGGTTGGGCAGGTTACAAACGAAGCAGGCATTCTAGCGGTGCAAGCGGCGACGCCTTTCTCTGGGTGTGCGGCTAACTAACGTCTGTTCGACAATGCTATCATGGCGCTTGAGTCCTGCCAATCGGAGGTGCAAGGCACGCGCCGACGCGCGAGTGCGCGGCAACTGCGTCCCTCGGCGGCAGGTCGGCGCCAGTCCATCGATCACAGCCCTCAGGAGTTCCGCATGCTGCTCAACGAAGACCAGATCGCGCTGCGCGACGTCGCCCGCCGCTTTGCCCGCGAGAAGCTCAAGCCCCGTTACCAGGCGCGCGAAGCCGAGTCCGGCTTCGACCGCGGGCTGATGAAGGAGATCGGTGCGCTCGGGCTGATCGGAGTGGACCTGCCGGAGGAGTACGGGGGCCTCGGGTTGAGCGGTGTCACCTCGGGCGTCATCACCGAGGAGATGGCGTATGGCGACTTCAACATCAGCTACCTGCAACTGCTCGGCTCGCTGATGGGCGCCATCGTCCACCGCAACGCCAACCCCGAACTGGCGCGCCACTGGAACTCCAGGCTCGTTGCCGGGGAGGCCATCATCGGCCTCGGGCTGACGGAACCACGCGGAGGCTCCGACGCCGCCAACCTGCAACTCAAGGCCAAGCGCGACGGCAAGCACTTCGTGCTGTCGGGCGAGAAGACCTCGATCACCTTCTCCGACCAGTGCGACGCGATGATCCTATTCGCGCGCACCGGCGCCGCCGACGCGGGCGCACGCGGCATCAGCGCCTTCCTGGTGCCGATGGACCTGCCCGGCATCCAACGCACGCGCTTCAACGACGTGGGCAGCAAGATCATCGGCCGCGGCTCGGTGTTCTTCGACGAGGTGCGCGTCCCGGCCGAGAACATGATGGGCGCCGAGGGCAAGGGCTTCACACAGGTGATGCAGGGCTTCGACTTCAGTCGCATCCTGATCGCACTGCAGTGTCTGGGCGCGGCGCAGGCCTCGATCGACGAGACCTGGGCGTACGTGAAGGAGCGCCAGGCCATGGGCGCGCCGCTGGTGCAGTACCAGGGCGTGTCGTTCCCGATCGTCGAGTTCGAGACCCTGATCGCGGCGTGTCGCCAGCTGAGCTATCACGCGCTGGCGCTGCGCGATGCCGGGCAGCCGCACACCGCCGAGGCGGCGATGGTCAAGTGGATGGGCCCCAAGACCTCGTTCGACGCCATCCACCAGTGCATCCTGACCTTCGGCCACTACGGCTGGAGCATGGACCTGCCGCACCAGCAGCGCCTGCGCGACGTGATGGGCCTGGAGATCGGCGACGGCACCGCGCAGGTGATGAAGCTCATCGTCGCGCGCGAGCGCGCTGGGCGCATGGCGGTGCAGTACGCGGCGGAGAACCGCAAGTGAGCGGCGCCAGCCCGGTATGGGTAGGCCGCGACGGCGCGGTGGGCGTCATCGAGCTGGCGCGGCCCGACAAGTTCAATTGCCTGTCGTTGTCGGTTCATGGCGCGATTGCGGCCGCGCTCGACGAGTTCGAGGCGCCGGGTTCGGGGGTCCGGGCGGTGCTCATTCGCGCCCAGGGCAAGCACTTCTGCACCGGCGCCGACCTCGATGAAGTCAAGCGCCTGCGAAGCCACCCCGCCGATGTCGAGCACTTCATCCGCTACGGTCACGTGGTGTTGCAGCGCCTGGAGGAAAGCCCGTTGCCGGTGGTGGCCGCCTGCCAGGGCCTGGCACTGGCCGGCGGCAGCGAGCTGATGCTGGCCTGCGACGTGGTCTTCGCATCGAGCGACTTCAAGATCGGCGACCAGCACGCGCAATACGGCCTGGTGCCGGGCTGGGGCGGCTCGCAGCGGCTGCCACGCATCGTGGGCCTGCGACGCGCGCTCGATCTCTTCTTCAACGCACGCTGGATCGATGCGCCCACGGCGCTGGCCTGGGGCCTGGTGAACTACGTCGTCGAGCCCGACAAGCTGGCCGACGCCTCGATGGCCTACTGCACCCAGCTTGCCTCGCGCAGCCGCATCGGCCTGGCGACGATGAAGCGCCTGGCACGTCAGGGTCTCGATCGGCCGCTGAACGAAGGCCTCGAAATGGAGCAGGTGCAGATCTCGCGCGAACTGCTCAACGACGATGTCTCCGAGGGACTGGCCGCCTTCGAGGCGCGCCGGCCGCCGGTCTTCAAGGCCTGAACGAGGAGCCGCACCCATGTCCGACCTGCCGCGACGCGTCGAGTTCCACGAAGAGGGGCCGCGCGAAGGCTTCCAGATGGAGCAGGGGAGCTTTCCGCTGCACGATCGGCTGGCGCTGATCGACGCCCTGGCCGCTTCCGGCCTGAAGCAGGTGCAGTGCGCCTCGTTCGTCAGCCCGCGCGCGGTGCCGCAGATGGCCGATTCGCCGGAACTCTTCGCCAGCCTGAAGAAGCGACCCGGCACGCGCTACACGGCGCTGTGGCTCAACGAGAACGGTTTCGAGCGTGCGCGCGCCTGCGACAACGTCGACATCGACGGCAAGGTGGTGTTCTACGTCACCGAGCCCTTCTCCCGGCGCAACAACAACTGCAGCGTGGCCGAGAACCGTGAGCGCCAGCTGGCGTGGATCGACCGCTACATCGGACTCGGCATCCCCTTCGAGCAGGCCTACGTCGTCACCGCCTTCGGCTGCAATCTCGGCGGGCCGGTGCCGCTGTCGGCCGTGGCCGACGTGGTGCGCTGGCTGAAGGACACCTGCGCCGACCGCCGCATCCCGTTCCCGGCCTTCTACCTCGCCGACACGATGGGCTGGGCCAACCCCGAGGAGATCAAGCGCCGCATTGGCGCCGTGCGCGACCTGGTGCCCCAGGCCCGTATCGGCCTGCACCTGCACGACACCCGCGGCGTGGGCGGTGCCAACGTGTACGCCGCGCTGCAGATGGGCGTGGAGCTGTTCGACAGTTCGGTGGCGGGTCTCGGCGGCTGCCCCTTCGCGGGCCACAAGCATGGCGGCGCGGCCGGCAACATCTGCACCGAGGACATGGCCTTCATGTGCGAGGAGATGGGCATCGATACCGGGCTCGACCTCGAACAGCTCGTCGAGGCCGCGCGTCTGGCCGAGCGCATCATCGGCCGCCCGCTGAATGGCCGCCTGATGCGCAGCGGCACACTGACCGCCATGCGCAGCGGAGCGCTGGCCGCCATCCGCAGCTGAGCCGTGCCACTCCATCGTGCACGGCGGGCCCGCCACCGGATCGCGCCCGCCGCCGGGCTCTCAGCCCGGGCCCCCCGAGCCTGCCGAGCCGTGGCTGGGCCCGCTGCTGGCGATGCTGGTGGTGCAGACGGCCGTCTCCTTCCTGTCGCGCATTCCGCCCACGCTGGCGCCGACCTTGGCGCCGCGCGTGGGCTGGCCGGCCGAGAGTGTGGGCTACCTGTCGTCGCTGATCACCGGCGGCTCCATCGTCGTGCTGCTGCTGGCCGCGCCGCTGCAGCGCCGGGCCGGCTCGATGCGCACGCTGCAGATCGGCGTGGCGCTGGGCGTCGTCGGCACGCTGCTCAGTGCGCTGCCCTCGGCGCTGGCGCTGGTGGCCGGCTCGCTGCTCATCGGCCTGGCGATCGGCCCGCCGTCCACGGCCGGAATGGACGTGCTGCAACGCTACGCGCCGCTGCGCCACCGCAACCTGCTGTTCTCTGTGAAGCAGGCCGGCGTGCCGCTGGGCGGCGTGGCCGCCGGGCTGCTGCTGCCGGGCGCCGTGCAGGGGCTGGGGCTGGAGGGCGCGTTCGTGGCCGCCGCCGCCCTGGGTGCTGCGGCGCTGTGGCTGGTGCAGCCCTGGCGCGAGCAGGTGGATGCGCTGCGCGACCGGTCGTTGCGCTTGCACTGGCGGCAGTTCGGTTCGATCGACGCCGTGCGGCGGCCGCTGGCGGTGTTGGCCGCGATGCCGGCGATGCGCCGCATGGGCGTCGCGGGTGCGTGCCTCGCAACGGGGCAAAGCGCTTGGTTCGCCTTCCTCGTGACCTACCTCGTGTCGCGGCTGGGCTGGTCGCTGGTGGCGGCCGGCGCGCTGTTCGCGCTGATGCAGGTGCTCAGTGCGCTTGGCCGCCCGCTGGCGGGCTTCCTGTCCGACCGGCTCGGCGACGGCCTACGCGTGTTGCGATGGATGGCGGCCGGCTCGGCCGGCACCACGCTGGTGTTCGCCTTCTGCACGCCGGCCTGGCCGGCCTGGGTGGTGGTCGCGCTCGCGGTGCTGGCCGGCCTGACGGTGGCCAGCTGGAACGGCATCCAGTTCGCCGAGGTGGCCCGCCTGGCGCCGCGCGAGTCGCTGGGCGAGGCGATGGCCGGCGCGACGCTGCTGCTGCTGGCCGCCTACGGGGCAGCGCTGGTGCTGTTCGGGCTGGTCCTGGCGGCCGGTGGTGGCTACCGCCTGGCCTTTGTGCTGATTGCCGGGCTGACCGGCGCGGCGCTGTGGCCGCTGCGTTCTCGAACGGCTAACTAACGTATGTTCGACCGATTGGATATGCTGCAAGCCCGGCCTGCTCTGCCCACAAGGGCGCCCGCCACCTTGAATGTGCCTGCTCCCCTCAACCCGTCGATGCGTCGCCGCGTCGCCGTGTGCCCATGGCTGTGATCATGAGCCGTCTCGGCCCCGCGGCCGAGCCTGGCGCGGCCGACCACTCGCAGCGGCAGCTGGCTTTGCTGCGCGAGCGCCTGGCCTGGGTGGCCACCGGCGGGCGCGACGCCCACATCCAGCGCCATCGCGCGCGCGGCAAGCTGCTGGCGCGCGAGCGCATCGACCTGGCCTGCGACGACGCCACCGCCTTTCTCGAACTCTCGCCGCTGGCTGCCTGGGGCCAGTATGGCAACGAGGTGCCGGCGGCCGGCATCGTCACCGGCATCGGCATCGTCGCCGGCCAGCCCTGCATGTTCATCGCCAACGACGCCACGGTGAAGGGCGGCTCGTTCTTCCACGAGACGGTGAAGAAGCACCGCCGCGCGCAGGAGATCGCCTGGCGGCTGCGCCTGCCGGTGCTGTATCTGGTGGACTGCGGCGGCGCCTATCTGCCCGAGCAGGATCGCGTGTTCCCGGACCGCGATCACTTCGGCAACAACTTCTTCAACCAGTGCCGTATGTCGCAGGACGGCGTGCCGCAGATCTCGGCCGTGTTCGGCGGCTGCACGGCGGGCGGCGCCTATATCCCGGCGCTGTCCGACGAGACGATCATGGTGCGCGGCAACGCGCGCATCCACCTCGGCGGTCCGTCGATCGTGAAGATCGCCATCAACGAGACCGTCGATGGCGAGACGCTCGGCGGCGCCGAGATGCACACTTTCGTCTCGGGCGTGAACGACCACCTGGCCGACGACGAGCCGCAGGCGCTGGCGCGGCTGCGCGAGGTCGTCGCCAGCCTGCCGGCGGCGGCGCTGCCTGCGCCCCCGAACCCGCCGCGGCCGCCGCTGCACGACCCGGCCGAACTCGACACGCTCGTGCCCGCCGACCCGAAGCAACCCTACGACGCGCGCGAGATCATCGCCCGGCTCGTCGACGGCAGCGAGTGGCACGAGTTCAAGCCCGACTGGGGCGCCCAGCTCGTCACCGGCTTCGCCAGCATCCACGGCCATCCGGTGGGCATCCTCGGCAACAACGGGCCGCTGGTGGCCGAGGCGGCGCTCAAGGGCACGCACTTCATCGAACTGGCCAACCAGCGCGGCGTGCCGCTCTTGTTCCTGCAGAACATCGCCGGCTTCATGGTCGGCAGCGAGGCCGAGCGTGGCGGCATCGCCAAGCACAGCGCGAACATGGTCTACGCGGTGTCGTGTGCGCGCGTGCCCAAGCTCACGCTGATCGTCGGCGGATCGTATGGCGCCGGCAACTACGGCATGTGCGGGCGCGGCTTCGAGCCCGAGTTCCTGTTCGCCTGGCCGAGCGCGCAGGTGGCGACGATGAGCGCCGACATCGCCAGCAACGTGATGTTGGAACTCGCGCGCTCCAACCTGCGCGGTCCGGCTGACGAGGCGCGCCTGGCCGAGACCGAGCGTGCGGTGCGCGAGCAGTACCAGCGCCAGTCCGACCCCTACTACGCCACCTCGCGCCTGTGGGACGACGGGCTGATCGCGCCTTCGGCCTCGCGCGACGTGCTGGGCCTGGCGCTGGCCCTGTGCACCCGGCGCCCGCTGCCGCGCACTGCAACCCCCGTTTACCGCATGTGAGCTCAGACACTTGGACATTCCCGCTTTCGAAACCCTGCTGCTCAGCGTCGACGCGCGCAACGTCGCCACGCTGGCGCTCAATCGCCCCGCCACCCACAATGCGCTGAACGCCACGCTCATTGCCGAGCTGAAGCGGGCCGCCGACTGGCTGACGGGCCAGAGCAGCCTGCGCGCCGTGGTGCTCACCGGCGCCGGCGCCAGCTTCTGCGCCGGTGGCGACCTCGGCTGGATGCAGCAGAACATGAAGAAGTCGCGCGCCGAGCGCGTGGCCGAGAGCTTCGAGCTGGCGCTGATGCTGCGCGCGCTGAACGAGTTGCCGATGCCGCTGATCGGCCGCATCAACGGGCCGGCCTATGGCGGTGGCGTGGGCATGATCTCGGTGTGCGACGTGTCGGTGGCGGTGGACACCGGCGTCTACTGTCTGACCGAGGTGCGCCTGGGCCTGCTGCCGGCCAACATCGCGCCCTATGTCGTTGCGCGCATGGGCGAGGCCAACGCGCGCCGCACCTTCCTCACCGCCAAGCGCATGAATGCCGCCGAGGCGCGGCGGCTCGGCCTCGTCTCCGAGGTGGTGGGCGCCGAGCAGCTCGACGCCGCCGTCGAACGAGAGCTCGCCGAGCTGCTGCAGTGTGCGCCGGGCGCGGTGGCGGCGACCAAGAAGCTCGTGTCCTACGTCGACAGCCACGACCTGCCCACGAGCATGATCTACGCCGCCGACAAGCTGGCCGACGCCTGGGAGACCGAAGAAGGCCACGAGGGCATCGCAGCCTTCTTCGCCAAGCGGGCGCCGGCCTGGCGGAAGGGCTGAGCGAGGGGCGATGTTCGACACCCTGCTCATCGCCAACCGCGGCGAGATCGCCTGCCGCATTGCGCGCACCGCGCGCCGGCTGGGCCTGCGCAGCGTGGCCGTGTACTCCGACGCCGACCGCGGCGCGCGCCATGTGGCCGAGTGTGATGCCGCGGTGCGCATCGGCCCGGCCGAGGCCGCGCGCAGCTACCTCGATGCGGCCACCATCGTGGCCGCCGCCCAGGCCAGCGGCGCGCAGGCGGTGCACCCCGGCTACGGCTTCCTCTCCGAGAGCCCGGCGCTGATCGAGGCCTGCGAGGCGGCGGGCATCGCCTTCGTCGGCCCCTCGCGCGAGGCGATCCGGCGCATGGGCTCGAAGATCGAGTCCAAGCGCATTGCCATCGAACACGGCGTGCCGGTGGTGCCGGGCTACCACGAAGACGACCAGGCCGACGCCGTGCTGGCCGAGGCCGCCGCGCGCATCGGCTGGCCGGTGCTCATCAAGGCCTCGGCCGGCGGCGGTGGCAAGGGCATGCGCGTGGTGCGCGCGGCAGCCGACTTCGCCGCCGCGCTGGCCACCGTGCGCCGCGAGGCCAGGGCTGCGTTCGGCGACGAGCGCGTGCTGCTCGAACGCTACCTCGCCGAGCCGCGCCACCTCGAAGTGCAACTGCTGGGCGACCGGCACGGCCACCTGGTACACCTGTTCGAGCGCGAATGCTCGATCCAGCGCAACCACCAGAAGGTGATCGAGGAGGCGCCGGCCGCCCACCTGAGCGATGGGCACCGCGAGGCGCTGTACCGCCACGCGCTGGCGGTCGGCCGCGCCATCGGCTACCACTCGGCCGGCACGGTGGAGTTCATCCACGACGCGGCCAGCGGCGACACCTTCTTCCTCGAGATGAACACGCGGCTGCAGGTCGAGCACCCGGTGACCGAGGCCACCGTCGGCATCGACCTCGTCGAGTGGCAGCTGCGCGTGGCCGCGGGCGAGCCGCTGGCGTTCACGCAGCAGCAGCTGGCGCGCCGCGGCTGGGCCATCGAGGCGCGCGTCTGCGCCGAAGACCCGGCGGTCGGCTTCACGCCCGAGGTGGGCACCGTGCTCGTCAGCGACGAGCCGGCGGGCGAGGGCGTGCGCGTCGACAGCGGGCTGCGCGTCGGCAGCGCGGTCACGCCGCATTACGACTCGATGCTCGCCAAGGTCATTGCCTTCGGCGACACGCGCGACCAGGCCGCGCGGCGATTGAGCACCGCGCTGGGCGCCTACCGGCTGCTGGGCGTGCGCTGCAATCTCGCCTTCCTGGCCGACCTGGTACGTGCGCCAGCCTTTGCGGCGAGCCTGACCACCCACTACATCGAGCGCACCTTTGCCGGCGGCTGGGCACCGCGCGACGACGCCGGGCGCGCGCTGGCCCTGGCGGCGCTGGGCTGTGTGCTGGCGGCTGCGGCCCCGGCGACCGCCTCGCCGTGGCAGGCTCTGGGCGCCTGGCGTCTGCTGGGCGATGTGGCTCCGGGCAGCGTGCTCGTGCTGCTGGAGGATGCGCAACGCACCGTGCACCGGCTGCGTGTGCGGGCCGACGGTGCGCGCTGGTGCGTCGAATCGAGCGACGGGCCGCGCATCGTCGCCCTCGTCGTCACGGCCCAGCTCGACGGCCAGCGGCTGGAAATCGAAAGCGGCGGCGTGAGCGAAGCGTTCACCTTCGTCGCCGCTCGCGACACCGGTTCCGAACGCGTGTGGCTGCACGGCGCTCATGGCATCCACGCCTTCACGCGGGTGGACCGCACGGCGCATGCGCTGGCCGGCACGACGGCCGCCAAGGCCGCTGCCGGCAACACGCTGCGCGCGCCCATGCCCGGGCTGGTGTCGGCAGTGCCCACGGTGGCGGGCGCACGCGTGCGGGCCGGCGAGGCCTTACTGATCATCGAGGCGATGAAGATGATGCACACGCTGGTGGCACCCGCCGATGGCACGGTGGTGGAGCTGCGCTGCCGCGTCGGCGAGTCCGTGCGCGGCGGAGATATCTTGTTGACCATCGAACCCGAAGCCAAGACATGAACGAGCCGATCTACTTCACCGACGAGCACCGCCAGTTCCGCGACAACCTGCGCCGCTTCATTGCGCAGGAGATCGTGCCCAAGGCCGATGCCTGGGAAGAGGCGGGCATGGTGCCGCGCGACGTGCTGCGGCAGATGGGCAGCCTGGGCTTCCTGGGCGTCCGCTATCCGGAGCAGTACGGCGGCTCGGCGCTGGATACCGTGTACAGCGCCATCCTGGCCGAGGAACTCGGCCGCTCCACCTTCGGCGGCTTTGCGGTCACGGTCACGGTGCACACCGACATGGCCTCGCCGCACCTGGCCAATTTCGGCACGCCCGAGCAACTGCAGCGCTGGTTGCCGGCGGTGATTCGGGGCGAGAAGGTCTGCGCGGTGGCGGTGACCGAGCCCGACGCAGGCTCCGACGTGGCCGGCATCCGCACCCGCGCCGTGCGTGACGGCGACCACTGGGTGATCGACGGCAGCAAGATGTTTATCACCAACGGCGTGCATGCCGACCTGTACTTCGTGGGCGCCAAGACTGATCCTTCGGCCAAGGGCTCGCGCGGCATCTCGATCTTCGCCGTCGAGAAGGGCACGCCTGGTTTCAGGGTCGGCCGCGCGTTGAAGAAGAGCGGCTGGCTGTCCAGCGACACCGCGGAACTCGTGTTCGAGAACTGCCGCGTTCCCGCTGCCAACCTGATCGGAGAGGAGAACAAGGGCTTCTACCAGATCATGCGCAACTTCCAGAACGAGCGCATGGTGCTGGGGGCGGCCTGCGTGGGCGAGGCGTCGCGGGCGATCGAGCTGACGCTGGCCTACGTTCGCGAGCGCAAGGCCTTCGGCGCCACGCTGTGGGACAAGCAGGCGATCCGCCAGCGCCTGGCGGCGCGCGCCGCGCAGGTGGAAGCGGCGCGCGCGCTGGTCTACCACGCCGCCTGGCTGGACGCGCAGGACCAGGAGTGCGTCAAGGAGGTATCGATGGTGAAGGCGCTGTGCGGCGAGCTCGTCAACGAGGTGCTCTACGACTGCCAGCAGTTCCACGGCGGCTTCGGCTACATGCGCGAGGCAGCGATCGAGCGCATGGTGCGCGATGCGCGTGTCGAGGCCATCGGCGGCGGCGCCACCGAGGTCATGCTCGAGGAAGTGGCCAAGCGGATGTGAGGGGCGCGAGCGCGCACCCGTTGAAGGAGAGGAATCGGATGTCGAATGTCGAAAGCGATCAGGCGGACAAGGTCCGCAAATGGCAGCAGATCACCGTGATCTCGCCCTACAGCCGCGAGCTGGGGCTGCGGTTGCACGGGGTCGAGCCCGGCTGGTGCGTGATCAAGGTGCTGCCCGACGAGCGCCTGGTTGGCAATCCGGCCACCGGGGTGGTGCATGGCGGCGTGATCACGGCGCTGCTGGACAGCTGCTACGGCCTGGCGATCTTCGTGAAGCTGGACAAGCTGCGGCCCATGGCCACGCTCGACCTGCGCATCGACTACCTGAAGCCGGCCACGCCGGGGCGCGAGATCTTCGGTGGCGCCGTTTGCTACAAGCTCGGACACGAGCTGGCCTTCGTGCGCGGCGCGGCCTACCACGACAGCCCCGACGACCCGATTGCCACCTCATCGGCGATCTTCATGTTCACCGACGGGCCGGTCATCGCGCTGGATGACGCATTGAAGCTGCTGGAAGGATTCAAGCCATGACGATCGAAGCCATCGTCGCTGCGGCGCGCGCCAGCCGCGACTGGGCGCCGCTGCTGGGGCTGGTGCCTTACGCACAGTTCCTCGGCATGCGCCTGGACATCCGCGGCGACCAGTTCAGCGCCTGCATGCCCTTCGACAAGAAGCTCATCGGCAACCCCGCATTGCCGGCGCTGCACGGCGGCGCTACCGGCGGCTTCCTCGAGAGCGCGGGCCTGTTCTACCTGCTGTGGGACAGGGACAGTGTCGAGCTGCCCCGAACCATCAACTTCACCTTCGAGTTCCTGCGCTCCGGCCGCCCGGTGGACACCTACGCCAGCGTGTTCATGGTCAAGCAGGGGCAACGCGTCGCGCACCTGCGCATCGAGGCCTGGCAGTCCAGCCCCGACAAGCCCATCGCCATCGGCCACGGCAATTTCATGGTCAAGCCCGGAGCCCAACCGAAGGAAGCATCTTGAACACGAGCGCCTATCGTTCCATCTACAAGCCGGGTCTGTTTGCCGGGCAGACCGTCATCGTCACCGGTGGCGGCAGCGGCATCGGCCGCTGCATCGCGCACGAGCTGGCCAGCCTGGGCGCGGCGCTCGCGCTGGTCGGCCGCAAGCTGGAGAAGCTCGAATCCGTGCAGGCCGAGATCGCCTCTGCGGTGCCGGCCGCCAAGGTAACGCTGCATTCCTGCGACATCCGCGACGAGGCCGGCGTCAAGCAGATGGTGACCGACGTGCTGGCCGCGCACGGCCGCATCGACGGCCTCGTCAACAACGCCGGCGGCCAGTACCCGCAGCCTGTGCGCGACATCTCGCTCAAGGGCTGGGATGCGGTGGTGCGCAACAACCTGCACGGCGGCTTCCTCGTCTCGCGCGAGGCCTACACGCAGTGGATGGAGGGCCATGGCGGCGCCATCGTCAACATCATCGCCGACATGTGGATGGGCATGCCCGGCATGGCACACAGCGGCGCCGCGCGCGCCGGCATGCTGTCGTTCACCGAGACGGCGGCCTGCGAATGGGGCCACGCGGGTGTCCGCGTCAACGCGGTGGCGCCCGGTTTCGTGGCGAGCAGCGGCTTCGACACCTACGGCCCGGAAATGAAGGCCAAGTTCCGCAGCCTGATGAAGGCCGCGCCGCTGCAGCGCTACGGCACCGAGGCCGAGGTGTCGTCGGCCGTCGTCTACCTGCTGTCGGAAGGGGCGGCCTACATCACTGGCTCGTTCATCCGCGTCGACGGCGGCGTGCCCAACGCGCGCCAGACCTGGAAGCTCGAGGAGCACAGCCGCAACCAGCCCTATGAAGGCTTCCCGCTGGCGAAGATGCCCGAGTGCCTGAAGCCAGGTGCGCCCTGAAGCCCCCCCGCCCGCCACCCCCGGAGATCCACATGCCTACCGAAGCCCCCGCCGGCGTGCGCAGCGTTCCGTTCCGCACGCACAACCGCACCATCACCGAGACCGACATCGTCACCTTCGTCAACGTGGTCGGGCTGCACGAGCCCTTCTTCATCGACATGGAGTACATCAAGGCCAACATGTCGGGCAAGCACCGCAACCGCTTTGCGCCGGGGCCGATGATCATCTCAGTGGGCATGGGGCTGCTAGCGCCGACGGTCGCCGGTGTCATCGACAAGACGCTCGAGGGCCGCGAGCACGGCCCCTTCGGCGGCATGACCAGCGTCGATGCGCGCGTGAAGGGCGCGCTCTTTCCGGGCGACACCATCCACGTCGAGGGCGAGGCCTGGCTGCGCCCGCCGACATCGCGGGGCTACACCTTGATGGACCTGCGCCACCGCGTCGTCAACCAGCACGGCGAGGTGCTCGTCGACTTCACTGAAACCATCACCTTCCTTCCCAAGGGCGCGGTCGAGTCCGAGTGAGGGTGCTGCGATGAGCCGCCGCTTCGAAGGCCGCGTGGCGATCGTCACCGCCGCCGGTTCGGGCATCGGGGCCGCCACCGCGAAGCGGCTGGCCGCCGAGGGTGCGCCGCTCGTCATCGCCGATCTCAGCGGCACGCGCGCCCGCGCCACGGCCGACGCCATCGCCGCCGCGGGCGGCGAGGTCGCCTGGCTCAAGATGGACGCCGCCGAGCCGGCCGCCGTCGAGGCCACCGTCGCGCTCGCGCTGCAACGCTGGGGCCGGCTCGACGTGCTCGTCAACAATGCCGGCCATGGCGAGCCGGCGCTGCTGTGCGACACCACGCTCGATTCGTGGAACCGCACGCTCGCGGTCACGCTCACCAGCGTGTTCCTCGGCCTGAAGCACGCGCTGCCGGTGATGCGCCGGCAGGGCCGCGGCGCGGTGGTCAACACGGCCTCGGTGTCGGGCATCGCCGGCGACATCGGCATGCCGGCGTACAACGCGGCCAAGGCCGGCGTCGTGAACCTCACGCGCGCCGCGGCGCTGGAGTGCGCCGGGCAGGGCATCCGCGTCAACTGCGTCTGCCCGGGCGGCATCGACACGCGGGTGACGCAGATCCTGGCTGGCGACCGCGCCGACGAATTGCGCCGCACGATGGCCGCAGTGCACCCGCTGCAGCGCATGGGCAGCGCCGAGGAGATCGCGGCGGTGATCGCCTTCCTGGCCTCCGACGAGGCTGCCTTTATCACCGGCGCCGCGCTGGTGGCCGACGGCGGGCTCACCGCCGCCAGCGGGCTGCCGCCCTACGTCACCCTCTGACAAGCCGCCCATGCCGATCGACTTCTCGTTCACCGAAGAGCAGAACCTGCTGCGCGACAGCGTGCGCGCGATGCTCAACCGCATCGCCACGCCCGAGTACGTCCGTCGCTGCGACCAGGAGCCGCGCTACCCGAGCGAGCTCTACGACGCCTACGTCGAGATGGGCCTGCTGCGCATGCCCTTCCCCGAGGCGGCGGGCGGCCTGGGCGGCAGCGTGATCGACTTCGCCATCATTGCCGAGGAACTCGGCCGCAAGAGCTACGACTTCCTGGGCGCCTACGGCACCTGCGTCTTCAACGGCCTGAACATCCTCCACAACGGCACCGAGGCGCAGCGCCAGCACTGGCTGCCGCGGCTGCTGGACGGCCGCATCAAGATGTCGATCTCGATGACTGAGCCGGGCGCGGGCTCGGACGCCGGCGCCATGCGCACCAGCGCGCGGCGCGACGGCGAGCACTGGGTCATCAACGGCCAGAAGGTCTTCTCGACCGGCGCCGGCGCCGAGCGCAACGTCATCAACCTGTATGCGCGCAGCAAGCCCGAGGGGCCGCACCAGGAAGCGCTGTCGCTGTTCCTCGTCGACAAGGACACGCCCGGCATCACGCTGCGCAAGCTCGACACGCTGGGCCGCCGCGCGCTCGGTACCTACGAAGTCTTCTTCGACGACGTGCGGGTGCCGGCCGACCGGTTGGTGGGCGAGCCGCACAAGGGCTGGGGCTACATGCTCGCGGGCCTGCAGCTCGAGCGGCTGATGACGGCGGCCGGCTATGCCGGCGGCGCGCAGGCGGCGGTGGACCTGGCGCTCGCCTACGCCAAGGAGCGCCAGCAGTTCGGCAAGCCGATCGGCAGCTTCCAGGCGATCGCCCACATGCTGGCCGACATGCAGACCGCAGTGGACGCGAGCCGCATGCTGCTGTGGCGCGCCGCCTGGCAGCTCGAACGCGGCGAAGACGCGCTGATGGCGATCTCGCAGGCCAAGCTGTTCGGCTCGGAGGCCTACGCGAACATCGCCAACCAGGGCATGCAGATCATGGGTGGCTACGGCTACATCATGGAGTTCGACATGCAGCGCCACTACCGCGACGCGCGCGCCACCACCA
This sequence comes from Xenophilus azovorans DSM 13620, assembly GCF_000745855.1. Taxonomy (GTDB): domain Bacteria; phylum Pseudomonadota; class Gammaproteobacteria; order Burkholderiales; family Burkholderiaceae_C; genus Xenophilus; species Xenophilus azovorans. The sequence goes on along the minus strand of NZ_JQKD01000004.1, from coordinate 199,366 downwards.
TCACGGCCGGCACCTCGCAGATGCAGCGCAACCTGATCGCCGGGCTGATGGGCCTGAAGACGAAGTAGCAGCCCGAGTGAGAAGCGGCGCATGGGGTTCGACCGGAACGACGAGCAAGGCCAGCGGCGCCACGCGCGCATGCGCCGACCCGCCGGTGGCACCGCACCGATGCAGAGCACCGCCGCCAGCCACATGGTCGACAGCCGCAGCAGGAGCACCCGATGACCGTCCGCGTCGAACGCGAGGGCGCGCTCGCCCTCGTCACCCTGGCCCGGCCCGAGCGGCTGAACGCGCTGACGCCGGAGATGATGGAGCAGCTCGCCGAGGCCACCACCACGTTGCAGCAGGACCGCGGCGTGCGCGCCGTGCTGCTGTGCGGCGAGGGCCGCGCGTTCTGCGCCGGCGCCGACGTGGGCACGATGAAGGGCCTGGACGTGCTGTCGGGCCGCCAGCGCATCCAGCGCGCGCACCGCGTCATCGCGGGCCTGGCGAACATGGACAAGCCGGTGATCGCCGCGGTGCGGGGCGCCGCGGTGGGCGTGGGCTGGAGCCTCGCCCTGGCCTGTGACCTGATCCTCGCCTCGGAGAACGCGAGCTTCAGCCTCGTGTTCAAGAAGATCGGTCTGGCGCCCGATGGCGCGGCGGCCTACTTCCTGACGCAGTACATCGGTGTGCTGCGCGCGCGCGAGCTGATGATGAGCGCGCGCAAGGTGCCGGCGGCCGAGGCGTGCGCGCTCGGCATGGTCAACGAGGTGCTGGCCGACGACCAGCTCGATGCGCGCGCGCTCGATCTCGCGCGCGAACTCGCCGAATCGGCCACCTTCGCGCTGGCGATGGGCAAGCGCATGTTCCGCGCCTCGATGCAGCCGAGCCTGGAAGCCTTTCTCGACCTTGAGGCGCACGTGCAGGGCCTGGTGCTGCAGAGCGACGACCGCAAGGAGGGCGTGGCGGCCTTCCTGGCAAAGCGCAAGGCCAACTTCGTCGGCCATTGACCCCATCACGGAAGACGCCCATGTTCCAGCTCGACCCCGACCTCGAAGCCTTCCGCCAGGACATCCGCAAGACCGCCGAGCGCGCCTTCGCCGCCAAGGCCGCGTACTGGGACGAGAAGGAAGAGTTCCCAACCGAGAACCGCGACCTGCTCGCCAGGCTCGGCTACCTCGGCATGGTCATCCCCGAGGCCTACGGCGGCTCGGGCGCGCCGGTGATCCAGGGCACCATCCTGCTGGAGGAAGTGGCGCGCGTGTGCTTCAACACCGCGCTGGTGGCGCAGATCGCCATCAACGGGCCGTCGCGCGCCATTGCCATCATGGCCAGCGACGCGCAGAAGCAGCGCTGGCTGCCCGGCTGCGTCAGCGGCGAGCACAGCTTCGCCATCGGCATCAGCGAGCCTGGCGCCGGCTCGGCGATGACCGACATGGTGACCTCGGCCACGCCCAACGGCGACCACGTCTTGCTGCACGGGCAGAAGGCTTATTGCACCGGCGGCCACCTGGCCACGCACGTCTTCGTGTTCGCGCGCTGGGGCAAGACGCACGGGCCCAAGGGCATCGGCGCGCTGGTGGTCGAGCGCGGCACCCCGGGCTTCGAGGTCGGCCACCCCGAGCGAAAGATGGGCGGGCGCGGCATGCCCGAAGTCGAGCTGTTCTTCGACCGCTGCCGCGTGCCGCGTGCCAACGTCATCATGGAAGGCGACCCGAACTCCACGCGCAGCTTCAAGCGCCTGATGAGTTCGTTTGGCCCCGAGCGCGTGGGCAACGCCGCCATGTGCCTGGGCGTGGCGCAGGCCGCCTATGAAGCCGCCAAGGCTTACTCGCAGCAGCGCGAGCAGTTCGGTCGCCCGATCTGCGAGTTCCAGGGACTGCAGTGGAAGATTGCCGACATGGCGGTGCAGATCCACGCCGCGCGGCTGATGATCTACCGTGCCGCCACCCACCTGGTGGACGGCTTTCCCGACCCGCTGGAAGCGGCGATGGCCAAGCTTTACGCCAACGAGATGGTGCAGCGCGTCACGAACGAGGCGCTGCAGATCCACGGCCACGCTGGCTTCACTCGCGCGCTGCCGCTGGAGCGCATGGTGCGCGACTCGCGCGGCTTCGCGCTCGGCGGCGGCACCACCGAGATCCTGCGCAACACCATCGCGTCGATGGTGTACGGGCGCGCGTTCGACCAGCGGCGCGGCTGAAGAAGCAGACCGTCACCGCCCCCGAGTTTCATCAGCGAAAGGAGACGAGACCATGGTGACAGACCTTGAGATGAACCTGCTGCACCGGCAGAACCTGGGCGACAGTCTGCGGCGTTCTGCCCGCGGCGTCGGCGACAAGACCGCGATCCACTTCTACACCGCGCAAGGCGAGCACAGCGAGGTCAGCTACGCCTCGCTGGACCGCATGGCCAACGTGGTGGCCAACAACCTCATGCGGCGTGGCGTCGCCAAGGGCGACAAGCTCGCCGCGATGTCCCGCAACAGCGTGGAGTTCCTGGTGCTGGGCTACGCGGCAAACCGCATCGGTGCGTGGTTCGTGCCGATCAACTTCATGCTGCAGCCGGCCGATGTGCGCCACCTGGTCGAGTTCTCCGAAGCGAAGTGGTTCTTCGTCGAAGACGCGCTGCTGGGCAACCTCGCCTCGGTGATCGACCGGATGACGGGCGTTCGGCAGTTCGTGCAGTTCGGCAAGACGGCGCCGGCCGGCTTCATGGCCTTTGCCGAACTGCTGCAGGGGCCCGACGACGAGCCGCAGGTGCTGATCGACAGCGACGACGTGGCCACGATGCTGTTCACCAGCGGCACCGAGTCCGCGCCCAAGGGCGTGCTGACGACGCATGCCAATTACCACGCGGCGCACCTGAGCTGGATGCTGAATGCGGGCTTCGACCGCAGCGAGGTCTTCCTGCTCAGCATCCCGTTGATCCACACTGCGGCTTTCCTGCTCTCCACGCTATGCCTGACGAACCAGATGACGATCGTCATGACACAGACACCCCAGCCGCCGCAGATGATCGATCTCATCGAGCGACATCAGATCACGAGCACGGCATTGCCGCCCACGCTGTACGTGGCGATGGTGGCCTGCCCGAACTTCCGCACCCGCCGCCTGGACAGCATGCGCAAGCTGATGAGCTGGGCCTCGACGATCCCCAAGGCCATGGTCGACGGCTGGATGGAGGCGGCGCCGCACGCGCGGCTGCACTCGGTGCAGGGCATGACCGAATCGACCGCGGCGGCCTACACCACGGGCAGCGTGCGCAGCTGGGCCGAGATGCCCAACGGCGACGGGCGCTGGGTCGGCACGCTCACTGCGTTCGGTGCCGACGTGCGCCTGGTCGACGACGACGATCGCGACGTGCCGCCCGGCGTGGCCGGCGAACAGATCGTGCGCGGGCCGATCGTCATGAAGGGCTACTACAAGAACGACGAAGCCAACGCGCGCGCGCTGCGCGGCGGCTGGTTCCGCACCGGCGACGTGCTGTTCCGCGACGAGGCGGGCAACTACTACTTCGCCGATCGCAAGAAGGACATGATCAAGAGCGGCGGCGAGAACGTCTACTGCCAGGAGGTGGAGAGCGTGCTCGGCACCCACCCGGCGGTGCTGCAGTGCGCGGTGTTCGGGCTGCCCGACGAGCGCTGGGGCGAATCGGTCACGGCTGCGGTCATCTTGCGTCCGGGGGTGCAGGTGGAAGAGGCCGAGCTCGTCGCCCACTGCCGCGACAAGCTCGCCGGTTTCAAGACGCCCAAGCGGGTGTTCTTCCGCACCTCGATGCCGATCAGCGCGGCCAACAAGCTGCTCAAGCGCGAGTTGAAGGCGGAGTACGCCAATGCGAACGCGACCGCTTCATGAACCGTTGACCGACGTCCGGTCGTTCGGGGGTGCACCGCGCGCGACGAAGCCGCAGGTGCGTTTCCGGGCACCTGGAGGAGTACCGGAGTGATCACGAACGACAGGATCTAGCGGCCAGTGCGGACGCCGCGCAACCCGCTTCGACTTCCACCCACGAGACCATGAGCACATCCTCCTCTGCCCCAGCCACCGCCAACGCCAGACCGACGCTCGTCTACCCCTTCGAGTCGCCGCCCGCGCCCGGCGTTGCGCTGTCGGTGGCACCCGGCGTGATGTGGCTCCGCATGCCCATGCCGATGCAGCTGAACCACATCAACCTGTGGGCGATCGAGGATGGCGACAGCTGGGCGGTGGTGGACACCGGCATGCGCACCGACGAGACGCTGGCCGCCTGGCGGCAACTGCTGGCCGCGGGCGACGACGGCCGGCGGATCGGCCGCGTCTTCGTCACCCACATGCATCCCGACCATGTCGGCATGGCCGGCTGGCTGACTCGGAAGTTCGACTGCCAGCTGTGGATGACCAAGACGGAGTACCTGAACTGCCGCGTGCTGGCGGCCGACACCGGCCGCGAGGCCCCAACCGACGCGATCCGCTTCTACCGTCGCGCCGGCTGGGGCGAAGCCGCGATCGAAGACTACCGCGCCCGCTTCGGCAAGTTCGGCCAGTTCATTCACGCGCTGCCCGACAGCTACCGCCGTATCCGCGACGGCGAGACGCTGCGCATCGGCGAGCATGACTGGCGCATCGTCGTCGGCAACGGCCACTCGCCCGAGCACGCCTGCCTGCATTGCCCTGAGTTGAAGCTGCTGATCAGCGGCGACCAGGTGCTGCCGCGCATCTCGTCGAACGTGTCGGTGTATCCCACCGAGCCTGAGGCCGATCCGATGTCCGACTGGCTGGCGTCGATCGAGAAGATCAAGGCCGAGGTACCGGACGACGTGCTGGTGCTGCCGGCGCACAACGAGCCCTTCCGCGGCCTGCATGCGCGGCTGGACTACCTGGCCCAGGGGCACCACCGCTCGCTGGCGCGGCTGCTGAAGACGCTGGACCAGCCCAGGCGCGTGATCGACGTGTTCGGTGCGCTGTTCGCACGCGCCATCGACCCCGCCGAGGGCAGCATGCAGCTCGGCCTGGCCAGCGGCGAGAGCATGGCCAGTCTGAACTACCTGCTCAACCGCGGCGAGCTGCGGCGCGAGTTCGACGCCGACGGCGTGGCCTGGTACCGCCGCTGAGGCCGTCGGTCGAGTGTGTGCGCCGGCGCTACGCCGGCGGGGGGGCCACGGTGCCCTCGCGGTAGAGCGTCTCGCGTTCGGCCGTGCTCAGGCCCAGTTCGGCTAGGATGCCGTCGGCATGCTCGCTCAGCCGCGGCGGCAGGCTCGCCACGCGGCCCGGCGTCGCGCTCAGCTTGACCGGCACGCCGATGTGGCGGTGCCCGTCGGCCTGCACCACCATTTCGCGGTGCAGGGCGTGCGGGTGCGTCAGCGCCTGCTCGACGTTGTTCACCACGCCGGCGGGCACGCCGCGGCGCATCAGCGTGTCGCACAGCTCGGCGGCGGGGTAGCGTGCCAGCGTGCGTTCGAGCTCGGCGCGCAGCACGTCGCGGTGCTCGCGGCGTCTGACGGGGTCGGCGAAACGGGGGTCGGACGCGAGGTCGGGACGCTGCACGCATTCGCACAGCCGGGCGAACTGGCCGTTGTTGACGACACCCAGGAAGATCGGCCCGTCCGCCGCCGCGTAGCAGTCGTAGGGCACGATGTTCGGATGCGAGCTGCCCATGCGCTGCGGGATCCGCCCGGAGTAGAACCAGTTCGAGGCATGCGGCGCCAACAGCAGCGCCAGGCCGGTGTCGAACAGCGTGGCTTCCACCCGCTGGCCGGCGCCCGTATGCGCGCGTGCGGCCAGGGCCAGCAGCACGCCGACCATCGCGTTGTAGCCGGTGAGGTAGTCCACCACCGGCACGCCCAGCCGCACCGGGCCCGACTCGGGCGTGCCGTTGATGCTCATCAGCCCGGAGATGGCCTGCGCGACGGCGTCGTAGCCCGGCAGGCCGCCCAGCGGCCCGTCGGCGCCGAAGCCGCTGACGTTGCAGTAAATGAGCCGCGGGTGGCGGGCGGCGAGCGTGGTCTCGTAGCCCAGGCCCCACTTCTCCATCGTGCCGGGCAGGAAGTTCTCGATCAGCACGTCGGCCTCGTCGAGCAGCCGCCCGAGCACGGCGCGACCGTCGGCGCGCGACAGGTCGAGCGCGATCGACCGCTTGCCGCGGTTGAGCGCCGCAAAGTAGGCGCACTCACCGCGCTCGTCCAGCGGTGGGCCGATGCGGCGTGCCTCGTCGCCTTCGGGCGGCTCGACCTTGATCACCGCGGCGCCGTGGTCGGCCAGCATCTGCGCGCACAGCGGGCCGGCGAGCACGCGCGAGAGATCCAGCACGCGCAGGCCGGCCAGCGCGCGCGGCGGCGGCGTCCCGGCTGCCGTGGGGGTGGGTGCGGTGGGTTCAGGCATGGACGATGAGGCGCTCGGCTGCGGCGCGGACGGCCGCCGGCATCGGCACCGACTTGCGTTGTTTTAGGTCGAAGAACAGAGCGACGACGACGATCGTCGTGTACAGGCTGCCGTCGTTCGAGTCGACCACGTGGTGGACGATGTGATAGAGCTTCTCGCCCGCCGCGAGGACGCCGCTGCGCACTTCCACCCCGGTGCCGGCGCGCAGCGCGCGGTGGTAAGTGATGTCGTAGTCGAGCGCCGCCGATCCGGTGCCGGCGGCCAGCAGCGCCTTGCGGTCCAACTGCATCGCGCGAAAGAGGTGCGTGATGGCGTCGTTGAAGCGCGCGATGTGCGCGCGCGGCGGCGCCACGCCGTCGGCGTCGCAGTCCCAGGGTTCGATCGAGCCGCGGTAGGTGAGCAGCAGCCGGTCGAGCGGCGGCGGGCCCGGCGGGAGGAGCGCGGCCATCGGCGCCGGCGCAGGCATCTCGGGCAGCTCGCCGGCGTGCGCGCGCGCCGCCGCCAGCACGTCGGCGGGCCACGGCCGCGTGCTGTCGTCGGCGCCCACCAGGCGCAGCCGCGTCTCGAACGCCGCCGATTCGACGCCGGTGCCCAGGTTCGTCATGCGGCTGGCGATGTCGATCGTGCCGTCGTCGTGCACGGCGCGGATGCCGGAGCGGATGGCATGGATGCCGCCGCCGTGCAGCTCGCGCTTGAAGAGCGTTCGGTCGGTGAGCGGCCGCAAGGCCAACTGATCGGCGCGCAACCGCCGCGGCGCGAGCCCCAGGCGCGCGGCGAGGTGGGCCTGCGCGTCGCTGGCGCGCGCCAGGTAGAACTGCACGTTCATGTGGCCCCACTGGTCGCAGTCGGCCATGTTCACCGCGCCGCGGCCGGTGACGAAGACGCGTTCGGCGCCGGGTTCTTCCACGGCCGTCATGCGTCGCTCCCCGCAGGCAGCAAGCGCTCGCGTGCGCGCCCCAGCACCACGGCATCGATCGTGGTGGAACGGCGCGCGTCGAGATCCATCATCACCGTGTAGACCTTGCTCTTCATCGCCAGCTGGCCGGTCTCGACGTTGCTCAGGCGGTGGAAGAAGGTGATCTTGCGCTCGCTCACCTCGAGCACGCCGCTTTCCATGCGCACCAGGTCGCCGGCCAGCAGTTCCTTCAGGTACAGCACCTCTTGCTTCACCGCCGCAGGCGCGCGGCGCCGCTCGCGGATGTAGGCGGGCGTGAGGCCGATGGACGCCATCACGTGCCATGCCGCGTCGGAGACCTTGGCGACGTAGAACTGCACGTTCATGTGGCCGAGCTGGTCGCACTCCAGCGGCGACACGCGACCGAGGTGGGTTTCGATGAACAAGGGCAGGCTCCGGGGCGCGGGAGGAGGGTTCAGTCCTCGGCCTTGTAGTTGGCTTCCTTGACCACGCGCTTCCACTTGGCGATCTCGGCGTCGATGGTGCGGCCCAGCTCGGACGGCGTGCTGCCCACCGGGTCGTAGTTGAGGGCCGCCAGGCGCTCGCGCACGTCGGGCAGCGCGACGATGCGCGCGATCTCCGTCGACAGCCTGTTGACGATCTCCGGCGGCGTGCCCGCCGGCGCCAGCACCGCGGCCCAGGAATCCAGCGCGATGCCCTTGATGCCGGTCTCTTCGAGCGTGGGCACGTCGGGCAGCAGCGCCGAGCGCTTGTTCATCAGCACGGCCAACGGGCGCACCTTGCCCGACTTGACGTGGGCCATGCCGACGAAGGGGTCGACCACCGCATCCACCTCGCCGCCCACCACCGCCGCCATCTGTGGACCGGTGCCCTTGTAGGGTACCATCGTGATGTCGGCGCCAGTGGCCTGCTTCAGCTGCTCGCCGATCAGGCGCAGCAGGCTCGTGCCGGCGCCGTAGCTGAAGCGCCCCGGACGCGTGCGCGCTTGGGCGACAAACTCCTGCATCGTGCGCGCCGGCACGTTGGCATTGACGAGGAACACGCCGCCCAGGTTGGCCACCAGCGAGATCGGCGCGAAGTCCTTGACCGGATCGAAGGGCAGCTTGTACAGCGCCGGGGTCAGCGTCTGCGCGCTGGCCACGGTGAGCAGCAGCGTGTAGCCGTCGGGCGTGGCCTTGGCCACGATGTCGGTGCCGATGATGCCGTTGGCACCGGGCTTGGGGTCGACGTTGACGGTCTGCTTCAGCGATTCCGAGAGCTTGGCGCTGAGCAGCCGTGCCACCACGTCGCTGGTGCCGCCGGCGCCGAACGGCACGACCATGCGGATCGGCCGCGACGGATAGGGCTCGGCGGCGCCGGCCAGCAGCGGCAGCAGCAGGGCCGCGGCGAGCAGCAGGCGGCGCGGCAGGCGAGGGATGCGCTTCATCGGCCGCTTTCTCCATCCTGGGGCGGGTTGCAAAGGCGTGGCCATCATTCGGCCTTGATGCCGGCGGCCTTCACGGTGGCCGCAATGGCCTTCATCTCGGCACGGTGGATTTCAGCCAGCGCCTCGGCGTCGCCGGGGCGGGGCTCCCACGAGATGGAGCGCATCTTGTCCTGCACCGCCGGGTCCCTGAGGATCGCCATCATTTCGCGGCCGAGCCTGGCGCTGATGTCGCGGGGCACGCCGGCCGGTGCGAAGAAGCCCACCCAGGCCGAGTACGCCATGCCCTTGACGCCTGTCTCGCCGACGGTTTCGGTTTCCGGCGCCAGCGAGCTGCGCTGCGCGCCGGTGCCGGCCAGGATGCGCAGCCGGCCGGCCTTGGCGTTGGGCGCGCTGCTCGACAAGGGTTCGCAGACCACGTCGAGCTGGCCGCCGATCAGGTCGGTGAGCGCCTGCGCCGAAGCCTTGTAGGGCACCTTCGCGATGTCGATGCCGGCGGCACTCTTGAGCAGTTCCATGCACAGCAGGCCCGAACTGGTGCCGAAGCCGTAGTTGAGCTTGCCGGGCGACGCCTTGGCCGTGGCGACCAGCTCGCGCAACGACTTGCTCGGCGAGGACCCGGGAACGACGATGACGAAGGGCGCGTCGGCCGCCAGCGCCAGCGGCACCAGGTCCTTCAGCGGATCGATGGGGAAGCTGGCATACAGGAAGGCGTTGGCCGCCACCGTGGTGCTCGAGCCGAAGAGCAGCGTATAGCCGTCGGCGGGCGCCTTGGCCAGCGTGCTGACGCCGAGCACGCCGCCGGCGCCGGCGCGGTTGTCGATGACCACGGTCTGCCCCAGACGCTCGCCGAGCAGCGGGGCCAACAGCCGCGCCAGCGCGTCGGTGCTGCCGCCCGCGCCCTGCGGCACGATCAGCTGCACCGGTTTCGACGGCCAGGCCTGTGCCGCTGCCGGCTTGGAGACGATGGAGCCGGCCGTTGCCAGCAGGCAAAGGAGAATTTTGTACAACGCGTTCATGGTCCCTCCTACACGTTGGACGTCATCACCGTTCGTTCATCGCGATCACCCGGCGCGCCTACACTGCGCTGAGCAGCAGACCCATCCACCGAAGGAAAACGCATGACCGAAGCCGCCGTCCTCGTCGCCCGCCGTGACGCCATCTGCGAGATCACGCTGAACCGGCCCGAGCAACGCAACGCCATGGCGCCCGAACTGCTGCAGGCGTTCCAGCAGGTGATCGACCAGGTGAAAGCGGATCGCGACATCCGCTGTGTCGTCATCACCGGCGCCGGTACCAATTTCTGCTCGGGCGCGGACTTCCGCAGCACCATTCTCGATCGTGGCAACGAGTTGCCGCACGAGGCGTCCTACGCGATCTACCGTCCGTTCCTGAGCATCCTCGATGTGCAGGTGCCGGTGATCGCGGCGATGAACGGCCACGCCATCGGCGGCGGCTTCGGCCTGGGCCTGGTGTGCGACCTGCGCGTGGCCAACCGCGAGGCGCGCTACGGCGCCAATTTCGCGCGCCTGGGGCTGCATTCGGGCATGGCCATCAGCTACCTGCTGCCGCGGGTGTGCGGCGTGCCGCGCGCTGCCGAACTGCTGTTCACCGGGCGCGTGTTCTCGGGCGCCGAGGCTGCCGAGATGGGCATCGCCAACCACGCGGTCGAGCCGGCGCAGGTGCTGGCGCGCGCGCGCGAGCTGGCCGACGAAATCGCGGCTAACGCGCCGGTGGCGGTGCGGATGATGAAGCGTTCGCTCTACCGTGGTCTCGACTGGGACCCGAAATCGGCTGGCGAGATCGAGGCGCTGCTGCAGTCGCGCACGCTGGACATGGCCGATGCCAAAGAAGGCGTCGCCGCCCTGCTCGAGAAGCGGACGCCGCAATTTCGCGGGCAGTAGCTTCGCGCGCCGCCGATTGAGCGCGGGGGTGATCGACATCAGTCGCTCCCGCCGCGCTCCGCGACCGTGACGCCGGCGGCCACCAGCGCGGCAATCTCCGCGCCCGAGTAGCCGGCCTCGGCGAGCAGCTGGGCACTGTGCTCGCCCAGGCGTGGCGGCGCGCGCCGGACTTCCGGCGGCGTGCGCGACCAGCGCGAGGGCGGCCGAAGGGTCACCAGCGTGCCTTCGGTGGGATGCTCCAGGCGCTGGAAGAAGCCCACGGCGTTGAGGTGCGGATCGTCGAGCAGCGACTCCAGCGTGTGCAGCGGGCCGGCCGGCACGTCGGCCTCGCCCAGCAGCGCGAGCCACTGCCCGGTGGTGCGCGTGCGGAAGGTGGCATCGAGCCAGGCGTAGACCTCGCGCGAATGCTCGGTGCGCGCCTGCAGCGTGGCGAAGCGCGGGTCCAGCAGCAGCTCGGGCTGGCCCAGGCGCTCAAGCACCGCGCGCCACTGGCCGTCGCTGATGAGAAAGGCGCACAGCCAGCCGCCCAGGGTACGGAACGGCCGCCGGTCGGGGCTCAGGTGGCGAGGATAGCCCGGCGGGCCCAGCGGCGGGTCGAAGGAGTGGCCCATCAGGTGGTCGCCGAGCACGCCCTGCACCAGCGATTCGAACATCGGCACCTCCAGCGACTGCCCCTGGCCCGTGCGCAGCTTGTGCACCAGGGCGCCGAGGATGGCATTGACGAGCACGGTGCCGGTGTAGCGGTCGGCCATCGCCATCGGGACGTAGCGCGGCTCGCCGCCGCTGGCGCGCGCGTACAGGCCGGCGATGCCCGACATGCCCTGCATCAGGTCGTCGAGCGCCGGCCGCGCGGCGTAGGGGCCGTCCTGCCCAAAGCCGACCGCGCCGACGTAGACGATGCCCGGGTTCACGGCGGCCAGCGCCTCGTACGACAGCCCCAGCCGGGCCATCGCCGCCGGGCGCACGTTGTAGACGAACACGTCGGCGGTGGTGGCCAGCCGCAGCAGCGCGTCTCGGCCAGCCGGCTGCTTGAGGTCGAGCACGACGCTGCGCTTGTTGCGGTTGTTCTGCTGGAAGATGCCGCCCATGCCCGGCGAGCGGGTGGGCCCGATGCCGCGCGCGATGTCGCCCTCGTGCGACTCGACCTTGATGATGTCGGCGCCCATGTCGCCGAGAATCTGCGTGGCGAAGGGCCCTAGCAGGTACGCGGTGAGATCGAGCACGCGGATGCCGTTCAGCGCGCTCATCGTTGGGGTCCCGTCAGCGCGAGGTGCAGGCCACCACGGCCTGCCACGCCGAACGCTCGCCACCCTGCCGGATGGCCTGCACCAGGGCGCGGGCCCAGAAGGTCTCGCTGCCGTGCTCGTCGCGCCACTCGCGCAGCCTGCGGGTGTAGAGGTGCAGCGTGTGCTCGGCGGTGACGCCGATGGCGCCATGCAGCTGGTGCGCGATGCGCGTGCCCAGTCCCGCGGCCTCGCCCGCGCGCGCCTTCGCCGCGGCGGCCGCGGCGACGAACCAGCGCGGGTCTTCGGTGGCCGCGGCCGCCTGCACCGCCACGCGCGCTGCGGCGGCCTCCTCGGCCAGCTGCGCCAGCTGGTGCTGCACGCCCTGGAACTGGCCGATCGACCGCCCGAACTGCACGCGCTCGCCGGTGTAGGTGACGGTCATCTCGAGCAGGCGCCCCAGCGCCCCGGCGATCTGCGCGGCGCTGAGCAAAGCGGCGCGCGCCCTCACCTCGGCCAGGCTCAGGCCCGGCAACGCGATGCACCAGGCCTGGGTCGGGCGCGCGCCCGCCGCCGCGTGCAGCGGGATGCCGGCGCTGCCGACGCGCGCCGCAGGCCAGGCGCCGCCCGCGACCGCACGCACTTGGACGCACGCTCGCGGCAGCCAAAGCAGCTGGGCCGTGCCGGCGTCGTCTGCGCCGAGCAGGGCGACATGGCTGGCCTGGTCTGCCCAGGCGACGACCGGGCCGTCGGCTTCGGTCAGGTCGGCACGGCCGGCCGCGCGCAGCGCGTCCAGCGGCGCCGTGGTGAAGGCCACGGCGGCCGGCCCGGCAGCGGGTGCCAGCCCGACGCGCGAGCGCAACCAGCCGGCCAGCAGCGTCTGCGCGATCGGCAGCGGTGCGCAGCGCGCCGCCGCGCGTTCGAGCAGGGCGCAGGCGTCGAGCCAGTCGCCGCCGGCACCGCCTTCGGCTTCCGGGGCGAGCAGCTGGCCCGGACCGAGTTCCTCGACCGCCTGCCACAGCGCCTGCGGCCATTGGCCGGCGTCGGCCGCGGCCACGAGGCGGCTGTCGCAGCGCTGCGACAGCAGACGATCGGCCGCTTCGGCGAGGGGCAGCGAGAGTTCGCTCATCGTGCCTGCAGTTGCTTGGCGATCATGTTGCGCAAGACCTCGTTGGTGCCGCCGCGCAGGTTGTAGGTGGGCGCCAGCGGCCAGGCGCTGGCGAGCAAGCCGGCCAGCACGGCATCGCCCGCGACGCGCTCGTCGGCATCGATCGCCTCGCGCACGATCTCCAGCGTGTCGCGCTCGAAGTTCGTGCCCAGGTCCTTCACCATCGCTGCTTCGATGGCCGGCGAGCGCCCGGCCTCGAGCGCGCCCCAGATCGCCAGGCTCATGTTGCGCAGCGTGATCAGCCGCGCGAGCAGCCGGCCGGCCGCTGCATCGGACCCAGCGGCGGGCGCCTCCAGCACGAGGCGCAGACAGCGCTCGACGATCGGCATCGTGCTTAGGAATCGCTCGGGCCCGCTGCGCTCGTAGGCGAGCTCGCTCGTCACCTGCTTCCAGCCGTCGCCTGCCTGGCCGACCAGGCACTCGGCCGGCAGCTCGACGCCGTCGAACGTCACCTCGTTGAAGTGGTGGCTGCCATCGAGCATGAGGATCGGGCGGATCGTCACGCCCGGGGCCTTCAAATCGACGATGAACTGGCTCAGCCCGGCGTGGCGGGCCGTGGGGTCGGCGGGGGCGGTGCGGCACAGCACGATTGCGTAATGCGCGATGTGGGCGCCGCTGGTCCAGACCTTGCGGCCGTCGAGCCGCCAGCGCGCGCCTGAAGGCTCGGCCCGCGTGCGAACGGAGGCGAGGTCGGAGCCCACGTCGGGCTCGCTCATGCCGATGGCGAAGTAGGTGTCGCCGGCGGCGATGCGCGGCAGGAACGCCTGCCGCTGCGCCTCGCTGCCGAAGCGCATCAGCAGCGGCGCGCTCTGGCGCGCGGCGATCCAGTGCGCGGCCACGGGGGCGCCGGCGGCGAGCAGCTCCTCGTTGATCGTCAGCGTGTCGAAGGCGCTGCCGCCGCGCCCGCCGTAGGCCACCGGCCAGTGGTAGCCGATCCAGCCCCGAGCGCCGAGCCGGCGGCTGAACGCACCGCCCAGGCCCTCGGTCCACGAGTTGCACTGCGGCTCGAAGCCGCCGCTGGCCAACTCGTCGGCGATGAACCGACGCACCTGCGCGCGCAACGTGGCCGTGCGTTCGCCAACGGCGGGCAGCGGGAGTGCGGGCTCGAAGAACAGCATGAGGACAGGTCCGGTTGGTCAGCACCTTCAGGCTACAGTATTCTACCAATCGTTAGTTTGCTGTCTCGGGCCGAACCCGAGCCCGAACACCCAGGAGATGCCATGTCCAACCGCTCGCTCGACGACCTCAACCCCGGCGACGTGTTCCGCAGCTACGGCCGGACCGTCACCGAGACCGACATCGTGCTCTTCACGAGCCTGGCCGGGCTGAAGCTGCCGATCTTCATCAACGAGGAGTTCGCGAAGAAGCACACCGACTTCGGGGGCCGCATCTGCCCCGGCCTGCTGACGGCGGCGCTGGCCGCCGGGATGATGGAAGAGATCCTGGGTCCGGCGACGATCGCCGCGCTCGAGCTCACCGACTTCAAGTTCACCGTGCCGGTGCGGCCGGGCGACACCCTGCGCGCCGAGATCACCGTCGAGGGCAAGAAGAACCTCTCCGACGGCAAGCGCGGCATCATGCAGGGGCGGGTGAGGGTGTTCAACCAGCGCGAGCAGCAGGTCTTCGAGTTCAGCGAGAAGCTGATGATGCGTCGCGGGCGTGTGGACGACCTGGTCTGATCTGAGCGTGGCCGGCGCGCTGCGGCCCCCGCGTCCCCTGGAGCGCCATTTCCACCTGCAGGCGTCCTTCTTGCACGAGGCACGGTGTCAGGGCGTGCGCGCCGCCCGTGCATTCGCCTGCTTTCTTCGCGCCGTCGGAGGTGCCTGGGCTTGTTCGTTGGCGCCGCGCGCCCTCGCCAACCATCTGCTCGAGACAGCCTCGAGCGCGTCGAAGACGCCCCCGAGTTCCTGGCCCTGCTCCGTAAGGCCGTACGACACTGCGGGCGGTATCGACGGCACATGGTCGCGGAACACGATGCCGCGCTCCTCGAGCAGGCGAAGCCGCTGCGTCAGCACTTTGGCCGACAGCCCGGGAACGGCGCGCAGCAGCGCGCCGAAGCGCATCGGTCCGTCGCGCCGCAGGTGCCACAGGATGTAGCTGGTCCATGAGCCCATCAGCAGGCGCAGCAGGGCGTCGACGGGGCAGACGGGCGGCGGTGCTTGGCGTGGCATCGGTGGTTACTTCAAGGTACCTACTTGCCGATAGTAACCGACGATCCGAGAATGGCCGCCACCGGAAGGCGACAGGTGCCGGCCGGTGGTGCGGCAGCGTGTGCCGCGAAGCCATCGAAAGGGCATGAAAGATGATTCTGGTCGTCGGAGGAACGGGAACGATCGGCAGCGAGGTGGTGCGGCTGCTGCAGGAGGCGAAGCTGCCGTTCAAGGCGCTGGTGCGCGATGCCGCCAAGGCGCGCGAGCTGAATGCGCGCGGCGTGCAGACGGCCGCCGGCGACCTGCGCGAGCCGCGGACGCTGCCCGCCGCGCTGGGCGGCGTCGACAAGGTCTTCGTGGTCACCCCGCTGGTGCCCGACCAGGTGCAGATGCGCGCCGCGCTCATCACTGCGGCAAAAACTGCGGGCGTCAAGCACTTCGTCATGTCCACCGGCATCGGCGCGGCCCCGGATTCGCCGGTGCAGATCGGCCGCTGGCTAGGCGAGAACCAGCAGCAGGTGCAGGAGTCCGGCATGGCCTGGACCTTCGTGCAGCCCGGCTTCTTCATGCAGAACCTGCTGATGTACGCCCAGGCCATCCGCGAGAAGGGCGAGTTCTACATGCCGCTCGGCGAGGGCAAGGTCAGCTGGATCGACGCGCGCGACATCGCCGCCGTGGCCGTGCAGGCGCTGACCAAACCCGGGCACGAGAACCAGGCCTACCCGGTGACGGGGCCGCAGGCCTTGAGCGGCGCGGAGGTGGCTGCCGCCCTCAGCGCGGCGGCGGGGCGCCCGGTGCGCTACGTGGCGATCACACTGGAACAGGCGAAGCAGGCGATGACCGGCATGGGCATGCCCGAGTCCCTGGCCGATGCGATGAACGAGCTGTATGCCCTCGCGCCGCCGGGCTACCTGGCGGGCGTGCTCGACACGGTGCCCAAGGTCACGGGCCGACCGGCGCGCACGTTCGCGGAGTTCGCCAAGGCCCACGCGGCAGCGTTCGGCGCCGCCTGACTTTGTGTGCGTGCGGCCGGTTCGTCGGGCCCGGCCGCACGCGCCGCTGTCGGGCGCAAAAGCGGGCCGCGTCCAGGCAGCGGCCTCGAGGTGCCGCGCAGCGGGCTCACCCACCAGGCAACGGGTTGAAGCGCCAGCCGCATCCGGTCGACCGGGGCGCTCAGGCCGCGCCCGTCGTGGGCACGATCAGGGCATCGAGCGCCTGCACGCCGCGGCCGCGCGGCAGCACCAGCAGCGGGTTGATGTCGATGCTCTCGATGCCGTCGGTGTGGCGCGCCGCGTAGACCGACAGCGCCGCCAGCGCCGCGGCCAGCGCGTCTTCGTCGGCCGGCGGTTGCCCGCGCACGCCGCGCAGCAGCACACGGCCCTTGACCTCGCCGATCATCGCGCGCGCCTCGGCCACGCCGAACGGCGCGACGCGGAAGGCCACGTCCTGGAAGGCCTCGACGAAGACCCCACCCAACCCGAACATCACCACGGCCCCGAACACCGGATCGCGCACGACGCCGAGGATGGTCTCGACGCCGCGCTCGGCCATGCGCGCCACGACCACGCCGTCAACGCGCGCCTGCGGGGCGTGCGTGGCGGCGCGCTGCGTCAAGGTGCGGAACGCCTTGCGCAGCTGCGCCTCGTCGGCCAGGCCCACGATCACGCCGCCGATCTCGCTCTTGTGCGCGATGTCGGCCGAGGCGATCTTCAGCACCACGGGGTAACCCAGTGCCGCGGCCTCGCGTGCGGCGGCGTCCTCATCCGCCGCGATGCGTTCTGGCACGGCAGCGATGCCGGCACTGGCAAGGATGGTCTTGGCCTGCGTCTCGTTGATGGCCCGTACCGGCGGCGGCAGTGCACCCGCGGGCAGGGCGGGCGGCGGGTCGGCCTGCGCCGCGCGCCGCGACTGTTCGGCGAAGTACACCAGCGCCGCGGCGGCGCGCACGGCACGCGTGGGCTCGTCGAAGAGCAGCACGCCGGCGGCCTCGTACATCCTGCGCACCTCGGGGGAGGCCAGCGACGAGAAGACCACGGCCCGATCGGGGAAACGCCGCAGCACGGCCTGCAGCTGCTCCAGCAGCGAGCGGCTCAGCTCCGTCACCTGGCCGACGCTGGACAGGAACGCCACCACCACGTCGTAGCCGCCTTCCTCCAGCATGATCTGGAAGTTGCTGCCGAACAGCGTGAGATCGTTGACGAGCTGTGCCGTCATGTCCACCGGGTTGCGCGGACCGCAGAACGGCACCAGTTCCTTCAGCCGGCGCTGCGCGTCCTCGGGCATCGGCGCCACGTCGAGCGCGCAGTCGCTGGCCACGTCGGCCATCAGTGCGCCGACGCCGCCCGACACGGTGAGCAGGCCCAGACGCCGCCCGAGCGGCGCCGGCGCGTTCACCGAGCAGGCATAGGCCACGTCGAACAACTCGTCGATGCTGCGCGCGCGCCAGACGCCGTACTGGCGGAACAGGCCTTCGTAGACCTGGTCCGAGCCGGCCAGCGACGCAGTGTGCGATGCCGCCGCCTGCGCGCCCGCCTCCGAGCGCCCGACCTTCATGACGACGACGCGCTTGCCGCGCTCGCGCGCCAGCGCCAGCGCGGCGACCAGGCGGTCCTTGTCGGTGGCGGCCTCGAGGTAGGTCACGATGACCTGCGTGCCGTCGTCGTCCGCGAAATGGGTGATGCAGTCGGCGACATCCACGTCGCACTGGTTGCCGGTGGTGATCCACAAATTCAGCCCCAGACCGCGCTGCCGGATCAGCGACAGGCAGTAGCCCCCGAAGGCGCCGCTCTGGCTGACCAGGCTGATGCGGCCCGGTACCAGGCCGAAGCCGGCGGCGCTGGGCGTGAAGGTGCCGAGCAGGCGCCGCCGCACGTTGATCAGCCCCATGCAGTTGGGACCGACCACGCGCATGCCGGTGCGCCGCGCCAGCGCCGAGATGCCGGCCTGCCATGCAATGCCCTGGCCGCCGGTTTCGGCGAAACCCGAGCTGAGCACGACCGCGCCGCCCACGCCCTTGGCCGCGCAGTCCTCAAGCGCGGCCAGCACGCCAGGTGCCGGCACGGCCACGATGGCCAGATCCACCGGCCCGGGCACCGCGCTGACGGTGGCGAATGCGGGCAGGCCCTGGATCTGCGCCGCCTTCGGGTTGATCGGGTACAAGGCCCCGTCGAAGCCGCTGGACTTGAGGAAATCCAGCGGACGGCCGCCGATCTTGGTGGGGTCGGACGACGCGCCGTAGACGGCGATCGCTCGCGGTTCGAACAGCGGCGCGAGCGAGCCGCGGGAAGCGGTGGGCGAGGCCATGGGGTCAGTGGATCGACATGCCGCCGTCCACGCCGATCAGCTGCCCGGTCACGTAGCTCGCGCCTTCGCTGGCCAGGAACACCCACACCGGCGCAATCTCCTCCGGCTCGGCCCAGCGGCCCAGCGGAATGCGATCGAGCGTGCGCTGCTTGAAGCGCTCGTCGGTGCGGATGGTCTCCGTCATCGGCGTAGCCGCGCCCGGGGCGACGCAGTTGACGATGATGTTGTAGCGCGCCAGTTCGCGCGCGGCCGACTTGGTGAAGCCGATCAGCCCGGCCTTGGCCGAGCCGTAATTGATCTGGCCGATGGTGCCCAGGATGCCGGCGGTGGAAATGGTGTTGATGATCCAGCCGCGCTGGCGTTCCATCATGCCGTCCACGACCGCCTGCAGGCAGTTGAAGCTGCCCGTGAGGTGCACGTCGATCACCTGCTGCCACTGGTGCGCGCTCATCTTGTGCAGCATCGCCGTACGCGTGATGCCGGCGTTGTTGACGAGCACGTCCACCGGGCCGAACTTCGCCACCACCGCCGCCACCATCGCGTCCACGGCGGCACGGTCGGCCACGTCACACTTGAACGCCGCGGCCTGCCCGCCGGCGTCGCGGATCGACTGCGCCACCTGCTCGGCGGTCTCGAGGTTCCAGTCGACCACCGCGACCTTGGCGGCTTGCGCGCCGTAAGCGCGCGCGATGCCCGCGCCGATGCCCTGGCCGGCGCCGGTGACGATCGCGACCTTGTTTTCGAGAGCTTTTCCGCTGAACATCGACCGCTCCTTTGCCAAACGAGTGTTTGTTAGACTCAACGATGCCACAGGATGGAGGGCAGCACCAGGGGCCGGCACCCGGGGTGCGGCAGGGCGCGCCGCGCGCTGACGTTGTGCCGCCGGGGTGGCGCCGCAGGGCGGCGACCCCGGCAAGCCCGAATCCGATGCCAGGACCTGAACCCGAGGCGAGAGTCCATGATCGATCTGACCGAACGGCTCGACGCACCCACCGAGGTGCAACGCATGCTGCGCGACGCCGCCGCCGCCTTCTTCGCCGCCGACGGCCCGGGCCGTCGCCTGCGCGAATGGCGCGGCACGCTGCCCGGGCACGACCGCGAGCGCTGGCGGCGCATGGCCGGCCTGGGCTGGCTCGGCCTGTGCCTGCCCGAGGCGCTGGGCGGCAGCGGGCTCGGCGCCGGCGAGGCGGCGGTGCTGCTAGAGCGCTGCGGCCGCGCGCTCGCGCCCGAGCCGCTGGTGGCCGGTGCGCTGCTGCCGGCCTGGGCGCTGCTGCACGGCGACTCGCAGGCGCTGCGCGAGCGCTGGCTGCCGGCACTGGCGCGCGGCGAGGTGCAACTCGCGCTGGCGGCCGGAGCGCAGGCCGATGAACTGGATGAAGACGACGGCGACGCTGCCGGAGGCCGCCGCAGCGTCGAAGCCCCGCGAGCCGCTTCGCGCGGCGCGGGCTTCGTGCTCGACGGGCGCTGCCGCTTCGTGGCCGGCGGCGCAGGGGCCGACGCTTTCGTGGTGGCGGCGGAGGGCGCGCAGGGTGTGCTGCTGCTGCTGGTGGAGGCCAGCCAGCGCGGCCTGCAGACCAGCACGCAACCGCGCGTGGACGGCGGCTTCTGGACCGAACTGCGGTTCGAGGGCGCCGAAGTCTCCGGCGCGCAGCTGGTCGCCGGGCCGGCGCACGCGCAGGGCGTGCTGCAGCGCGCGCTCGACCTGGCGCGCATCGCCGAAGCCGCCGAGCTGCTGGGCGTGATGAGCCAGGCGCTCGAAACCAGCGTCGCCTACATCGCGATGCGGGAGCAGTTCGGTCGCGCCATCGGCAGCTTCCAGGCGCTGCAGCACCGCGCCGCAGACCTGCTGATCCAGGTCGAGCTCACGCGCTCGGTGGTGCTGCAGGCGGCCGCGGCGGCCGACACGCATGGCAGCGATGCGCGGCGGCTGGCCATCGCCGCCAGCCAGGCCAAGGCACGGGCCTCGGCGGCGGCGCTGGAGGTCACCAAGGGCTGCATCCAGCTGCACGGCGGCATCGGCTACACCGACGAATGCGACATCGGCCTGTACCTGAAGAAGGCGATGGTCGGCGCGGCCTGGCTGGGCAACGCGGCGCTGCACCGGCGCCGCTACAACGAATTGGCCGGCGACGGCGACCAAGCCTCGGCGCCCGAGCTGATCGCCGGCGGCGAGCAGCCGATCCGCCGCGACGAGCTGCGCCGCTGGCTGGCCGAGAACTTCCCGCCCGCGTGGCGCTTCCCGGCCAGCCGCATGAGCCTGAAGGAAACGCGCGCCTGGCACGACAAGCTCCACGAGAAGGGCTGGGTGGCGCCGAACTGGCCCAAGGCCTACGGCGGCATGGGGCTATCTGGCTACGAGCAGGTGGCGCTGCAGTCGGAGTTCGACCGCCACGGCATCGTTATCGCGCCGAACATGGCGGTGATCATGCTCGGGCCGCTGATCATCCGCTACGGCACCGAGCAGCAGAAGCGCGAGGTGCTGCCGCGCATCCTGTCGGGCGAGGTGCGCTGGTGCCAGGGCTACTCCGAGCCCTCGGCGGGCTCCGACCTGGCCAGCCTGCGCACGACGGCCGTGCTCGACGGCGACGAGTTCGTCGTCAACGGGCAGAAGATCTGGACCTCGTTCGCGCACGAGGCCGACTGGATCTTCATGCTCGTGCGCACCGACCCCAAGGCCAAGAAGCAGGAAGGCATCAGCTTCCTGCTGGCGGACATGCGCGCGCCCGGCATCACCGTCAAGCGCATCCGCAACCTGGGCGGCAACGCCGAGTTCTGCGAGACCTTCTTCGACAACGTGCGCGTGCCGAAGGCCAACCTCGTCGGCGGGCTGAACCAGGGCTGGACGATGGCCAAGTCGCTGCTGGGCAGCGAGCGCATCATGATCGGCAACCCGCGCGGCGCGCGCGCGCCATTCGCGCGCCTGGCGGAGCTGGCGCGCGCCACCGGCCTTGACCGCGACGGTGCCTGGCGCGCGCGGCACGAGCAGCTGCGGCTGGACATCGATGACCTTGAGGCGATGTTCGTGCGCTGCGTCGAGGTGCTGCGCCGCGGGCATGAACTCGGTGCCGAGGTGTCGATGCTGAAGGTCTGGATCACCGAGGCGCAGCAGCGGGTGGCCGACCTGATGCTCGAGACCGCGGGTGCCGCCGGCGTGAGCGACGCATCGATGGCGCTGCCGGGCGGCGCGCTGCACCCGGCGCACGTGTTCTTCTCGGCCCGCCCGGCCAGCATCTACGGCGGCAGCAACGAGATCCAGCGCAACATCCTGGCCAAGGCGGTGCTCGAGCTGCCGGGCTGACACGGCGCGCACCGTACCCCTGCAACACCTTAGAAAGACGCCCATGACCCACCCTCCTGCGACCGGCACCTGGACCGAGGGCCCGGGCCCCGACGTCATCTTCGCCCAGCACCTGGCGGCAGGCGAGTTCCGCATCCAGCGCTGTGCCGCCTGCGCGCGCCACGTCTTCTACCCGCGGCTGGCGTGCAGCCATTGCGGCAGCGTCGAGCTCGCGTGGCAGGCGCCGAGCGGGCGCGGCACTGTGTATGCGGTCAGCGTCGTCAACCGCAGCGCCGACAAGGGTGGCCCGTACAACGTGGTGCTGATCGACCTGGCCGAGGGCCCGCGCATGATGGGGCGCGTGGACGGCATCGCGAACGACGCGGTGCGCATCGGCATGGCGGTACGGGCGCGTGTCGGGCAGGGCGCCGGCGGCGAGCCCTGCGTCGTCTTCGACCCGCTTGACCCCGACGCCGCCACCGGCAGGGAAGGGTGTACACGATGAGCGGCAGCAGCCTCCGCGGCAGCGCCGCGATCGTCGGCGCGGCGCTGGCCGGCCTGGGCGAGGCGCCCGGCAGCAGCTCGGAAGACATCGCCATCGAGGCCAGCGTCAGGGCGCTCGCCGAGGCCGGCCTGACGACGCGGCACGTCGATGCGGTGTTCGGCTCGCTACCGGGCAACGCCAACCCGCTGTCGGCGTTGCTGATCGCCGAGATGCTGGGCATCCAGCCGAAGTTCACCGACAACAACCGCACCGGCGGCTCCACCTTCCTGTCGTACACGCTGATGGCGGCGATGGCGCTGAAGGAAGGCCTGTGCGAGACGGCGCTGATCTTCTACGGCAGCAACCAGCGCACCGCCAGCGGCAAGCTGGTGTCGTCGGTCAAGCCCTTCGCCTACGAGGCGCCGTACGCGCCGATCTTCCCGGCCACCTCGTACGCGCTGGCGGCCTCGCGCCACATGCACGCGTACGGCACCACGCGCGAGCAGCTCGCCGCGGTGGCGGTGGCGGCGCGCGCCTGGGCCAACCTCAACCCGCAGGCCTTCATGCGTGGCCCGCTCAGTGTGGCCGACGTACTGGCCTCGCGCATGGTGTCCAGCCCGCTGACGGTGCGCGACTGCTGCCTCGTCACCGACGGCGGCGCGGCGATCGTCATGACACGTGCCGACCGCGCACGCCACCTGCCGAAGAAGCCGGTGTACCTGCTCGGCGCGGCGGCGGCCACCACGCACATGAACATCGTCGCCATGGCCGACCTCACGCGCACCGCGGCGGTCGACTCAGGGCAGCGCGCGATGGCGATGGCCGGCGTGGCGCCGCGCGACATCGACGTGGTGGAGCTCTACGACGCCTTCACCATCAACACGATCCTGTTCCTCGAAGACCTCGGCTTCTGCGCCAAGGGCGAGGGCGGGGCGTTTGTCGCCAGCGGCGCCATCGCCCCCGGGGGCGCGCTGCCGGTGAACACCAACGGCGGCGGGCTGTCGTGTGTGCATCCGGGCATGTACGGCATGTTCACGCTGGTCGAAGCCGTGCAGCAGCTGCGCGGCGAAGCCGGCGAGCGGCAGGTGGCGGGTGCCGAGCTGGCGCTGTGCCACGGCAACGGCGGCGTGCTGTCCAGCCAGATCACCAACGTGCTCGGCACCGAGGCCACGCTGTGAGTTCGGCGGTGCACGACTTCCGGCCCGAGGCGTTCTACCCCGGCCTGCAGATCGAGCATGTCACGGCGGCCGGCGTGAAGGCGTTGCGGGTGGGCAGCGGGCCGACGCTGTTGCTGCTGCACGGCGGCACGGGCTCGTGGACGCATTGGGTGCGCAACATCGAGCCGCTGTCGCGCCGCTTCAGCCTGGTCATCCCCGACCTGCCGGGCATGGGCGAATCGATCGGCGTGCCGCGCGACACCGATCTCGACGGCTACGGCGCCTTCATCCTGGCGGCCATCGATGCCGGTCTGGTGCCGCCCGGCCTGCGCTTCGCCGTCGCCGGCTTCTCGTGGGGCGGGGTGGTGACTGCCTGGCTGGCGGCGCGCCTGCCTGAGCGGGTGTTCGCGGCCTGCCTGCTGGCCCCGGGCGGCTTTCCGCCGGATGGGTGGCATCGGCCGCCGCTGAAGCCCGTGCCGCCAGGGGCGAGCGACGCCGAGACCGACGCCATCCACCGCGCCAACCTCGAGATGATGATGATCGCCGACCCGCGGCGCATCGACGACCTGGCCGTGGCCATGCAGCGGCGCAACCACGGCATGACGCGATTCAAGTCGCGCTTCCTGGGCTATCGCGACACGCTGGGCCCGAGCCTGCGAATGCTCACAGGCCCGGTGCTGGCGGTGCTGCCCGCGCTCGACCCGCTGCCGCGCCCGGATGTCGCGGCGCGCGCCGAATACCTGCGCCGCTGCGCGTCGCACATCGTGTGCCGGGTCGTCCCCGATGCGAGCCACTGGGTGGCGTTCGAGGCGCCCGACGAGGTCAACCGCCTGGTCGCCCGATTCGTGCACCGCAACGCACCCGCCGCCGAACATGCACGAGTTTCAGTCCCGCCGGGAGCGTGACCATGACCATCCAGGAAGGTGAACTGCTCTGGACCCCGCGAGAGGCCTTCGCAAAGTCGTCGCAGCTCGCGTCGTTCATGGACTGGCTGCGCGTGCACCGCCAGCTGGAGTTCACCGACTACGCTGCGCTGTGGCAGTGGTCCGTGGACTGCCTGGAGGACTTCTGGGCCGCGGTGTGGGAGTACTTCGAGATCGAGTCCTCCACGCCGCACGAGTGCGTTCTGAAGGAGCGCACGATGCCCGGCGCGGAGTGGTTTCCCGGTGCGCGGGTGAACTTCGCGAAGCACATGCTGCGCAAGGGCCGGCGCGGGTGGCCGGCCATCCATCATCGCAGCGAAATCCGGCCATCGGCCACGCTGAACTGGGAGGACTTGCGCGACCAGGTGGCCACGCTCGCCGAGGCGATGCGCCGCATGGGCATCCGCCCCGGTGATCGCATTGTCTCGACGCTGCCGAACACGCCAGAAGCCGTGATCGCCCTGCTGGCCACCACGGCCATCGGTGCCGTCTGGTCGGCCTGCTCGCCCGACTTCGGCGCGCGCAGCATCCTCGACCGCTTCCAGCAGATCGAACCGCGGTTGCTGTTCGCAGTGGACGGTTATCGCTTCGGCGGCAAGGACTTCGACCGCTGCACCGATCTCGCCCGGCTCGTCGAAGGCCTGCCCACGCTCGAGCACCTGGTGTTCCTGCCCGACCTCGACCCGGCCGCGCCGCGGCCGACGCTGCGTCCTGAGCCGGCTGTGCGCCTGTGGTCGGAGGTCATGGCCGAGCAGCCGGAGCACTACGAGGACTTCCGCTATGAGGACGTGGAATTCTCGCACCCGCTGTGGATCCTGTACTCCTCGGGCACCACCGGCCTGCCCAAGGCGATCACGCACAGCCACGGCGGCATGACGCTCGAGACACACAAGGTCATCACCTTCCATGCCAACCAGACGGCGGATTCTTGCCTGTTCTTCTACACGACCACCGGCTGGATGATGTTCAACTTCATGGTCATGGGCCTGTGCAGTGGCGGGCGCATCGTGCTGTTCGACGGCAACCCGCTGGCGCCCCATGTCGAGCGGCTGTGGCAGTTGGCAGCCGAGCACCACGTGACGATGTTCGGCGCCAGCCCGACCTTCGTGCAGATGATGATCAAAGCCGGCGTGCGGCCGGCGAAGAAGTACGACCTGTCGGCGCTGGAGGGTGTGCTGCTGGGCGGCTCGCCGGCCTCGCCCGAGACCTTCGCGTGGTTCTACCGCGAGGTCAAGCGCGACCTGTGGGTCACCTCGCAAAGCGGCGGTACCGACGTCTGCTCGGCCTTCGTCGGCGCCTCGCCCACGCTGCCGGTGTACGCCGGCGAGATCCAGACGCGGCTGCTGGGCGTGGATGCACACGCGCTGAGCGATGAGGGAGAACCGCTCACCGACGGCGTGGGCGAGCTCGTAATCCGCAAGCCCATGCCCTCGATGCCGCTGTACTTCTGGGGTGACGCCGACAACCGGCGCTACCACGACAGCTACTTCGACGTCTACCCCGGCCAGTGGCGGCACGGCGACTTCTTCAAGGTCAACCAGCGCGGCGGCTGCTACATCTACGGTCGCTCCGACTCCACGCTCAACCGCGCCGGCGTGCGCATCGGCACGGCCGAGATCTACCGCATCGTCGAGAACGTCGAAGGCGTGCAGGACAGCCTGGTGCTCAACCTCGACCTGCCCGGCGGCAGCTTCTTCATGCCGATGTTCGTGGTGCCCAAGCCGGGCTTCATGCTCGACGAGGCGATGCAGTCGCGCATCACCCAGGCGCTGCGCATGCAGGGCTCGCCGCGCCACGTGCCCGACCGCTACGTCGCCATCGCCGCCGTGCCCTACACGCTCACCGGCAAGAAGCTCGAAGTGCCGGTGCGCAAGATCCTGCTGGGCGCGGCGCCCGAGAAGGTGGCCAGCCGCGATGCGATGATGAACCCGGCGTCGCTGCAGTTTTTCGTGGACTTCGCAGGCGAGGTCCGGCGCATGGTCGAGGCCGGCGAAAAGCAGCGGTGAACGGCGGGCAGGCTCCGACCCAGCCTGGAGCCTGCAGCCCGCTGGCTGCTCACATGCGAAACACGCCCCAGCCGCCCGGCCGCGCCGGCGTGCGGCCGGCCGCATCGAGCAGCTGTGCGAGCACCCCGCGCGTCTGCTCGGGCTCGATCACGGCGTCGCACCACAGCTGGCGCGCCCAGTTCAGCGCACCGGTTTCGTTGTCGGGCGCATCGGGCGACGCGGCGGCGCGCGCGTTGGGCCACATCAGCAGCGCGTTGGGCCTGAAGGCGCGGCCGCACAGCGCGTGGTAGGCGGCGCCATGGGCCTGTCCGACGATGACGGTGATCTTGGGCACATCGGCATTGGCCGCCGCGTTGAGCAGCTTCGCGCCGTGGCGGCCGATGCTGCCCTGCGACGCCTCGCCGCTGTCGGCAAAGCCGGGGGAATCGACCAGGAATACGAGCGGGATGTCGCGCTGTACGGACAGCTCGATGAAGTGGGCGCCCTTGGCCGCTGCCTGCGCGGTGAGCGCGCCGGCGCCGGCGACGATGCCGACCTCGAAGCCCTCGATGCGGGCGAAGGCGCACCGCAGGGACTCGCCGTGCAGCGGCTTGAACTCCTGGAAGCGGCCGCCGTCGACCAGGCGCACGATCAGCTCGCCGGCATCGGCCGCGGGTTCGCCGTTCAGACGCACCAGGCCCCGCAGTTCGATGGCGGGGTGCAGCGGCTCTTCGGCCGCAGCGCGCGTCCAGCGCAGCGGCGCCGGTTCGCCCAGATGACGGACGATGCGCCGCGCGATGGCGAGCGCATCGGCGTCGTCGTCGCCCAGGTGGTCGGCCACGCCGCTCAGGCTGCAGTGCATTAGCGCGCCGCCCAGTGCCTCGGAATCGGCCACCTCGCCGGTGGCGGCATACACGAGCTGCGGGCTGCCGAGAAACATCGCGCCCTGGTTGCGCACGATGACGAGTTCGTCGCACAGCGCGGGAATGTAGGCGCCGCCGGCCGTCGAGGGGCCGAAGACGAGGGCGATCTGCGCGATGCCTTCGGCCGACATCTTCACTTGGTTGTACATCACTGATCCGCCCTGGCCGTCGTCGGGGAAGATGTTGGCCAGGTCGGGCAGGAAGGCACCGCCCGACTGGACCATCGTGATGCACGGCAGCCGGTGCTGCCAGGCGAACATCTGCGCCCGCACATGGCGCTTGGTGGTCATGCCGAACATCGTGCCGCCCTTCACCGTGGGGTCGTTGACGATCAGCATGCACTCGCGCCCGGCCACGCGGCCCACACCGGTAATCAGCGTGGCGCCCGGTGGCACGCCGTCGTACAGGTCGGCGGCGGCGAGTTGGCCGATCTCGAAGAAAGGCGCGCCCGCATCGAGCAGCGCCGCGATGCGTTCGCGCGGCAGCAGCTGGCCGCGGCTCTGGTGCAGCTTGCGCGCGCGCTCGTTGCCGCCGGCCGAGGCTTCGTCGCGCCGCGCCTGCAGCGCCGAGGCCAGCGCGTCGAAGCGGGCGCGGCGGGTTTCGAAATCGGCGCCGGTAGTTGCCGCCGCGCTGCTGATTGCCTGCATGTCTTTCGCCGGTGCCACGCCGCGGCCGGGGCTACATGCGGAAAGCGCCGTAGGCCGCGGGCTGTGCGGACAGGCGGCCCGCGACGTCGAGCAGTTGTGCCAGCACAGCACGGGTGCGCTCGGGCTCGACGATGGCATCGCACCACAGCTGGCGCGCCCAGTTCAGCGCCCCGGCCTCGTCGTCGGGCGCGTCGGGCGATGCCGAGGCGCGGGCGCCGGGCCACATCAGCAGCGCGTTGGGCTTGAAGGCGCGGCCACCCAGCGCGTGGTAGGCCGCGCCGTGGGCGCGGCCGGTGATGACGGTGAACTTGGGCACGTCGGCGTTGGCCACCGCGTTCAGCAGCTTGGCGCCGTGGCGGCCGACGTTGGTCTGGCCCGGCCGGCTGCTGTCGGCGAAGCCGGGGGAGTCGACGAGGAACACCAGCGGGATGTCGCGCTGGCCGCACAGCTGCACGAAGTGCGCGCCCTTGGCACCGGCCTGCGCGGTGAGCAGGCCGTGGCCGGCGACGATGCCGACCTCGAAGCCTTCGATGCGGGCGAAGCCGCACACCAGCGTCTCGCCGTGCAGCTGCTTGAACTCCTGGAACTGGCTGCCGTCCACCAGCCGCGCCAGGATGTCGCGGCAGTCGGCGCCTTCGACCGCGCCGACGGCGGCCAGGCCCGCCAGTTCCCGAGGGTCGTGCAGCGGCGGCGCGGGCTCGGCGCGTGTCCAGCGCAGCCGCGGCGGCTCGCCCAGGTGTGCGACGATGCGCCGGGTGATGGCCAGCGCGTGCTCGTCGTCATCGGCCATGTGGTCGGTGACGCCGCTCAGGCGGCTGTGCATCTCGGCGCCGCCCAGCGGCTCGATGTCGATGACCTCGCCGGTGGCGGCGAACACCAGCTGAGGGCTGCCCAGGAACATGGCGCCCTGCTTGCGGATGATCACCACCTCGTCGCACAGCGCGGGGATGTAGGCTCCGCCCGCCGTGGAGGGGCCGTGCACGAGGGCGATCTGTGCAATGCCTTCGGCCGACATCTTGACCTGGTTGTACATGATCGAGCCAGCCTGGCCTTCGTCGGGGAAGATGTTGGCCAGATCGGGCAGGAAGCCGCCACCGGACTGGACCATCGTGATGCACGGCAGGCGGTGGTGCCACGCAAACAGCTGTGCCCGCGTGTGCCGCTTGGTGGTCATGCCGAACATGGTGCCGCCCTTCACCGTGGCGTCATTCACCAGCAACATGCACCAGCGCCCGCAGACCTGGCCCACGCCGGTGATCATCGTGGCGCCTGGGGGCACGCCCTCGTACAGGTCGGCGCCGGCGAGTTGGCCGATCTCGAAGAAAGGCGAGCCGGGGTCGAGCAGCGCCTGCACGCGCTCGCGCGGCAGCATCTGGCCGCGGCTCTTGTGCAGTTTGCGCGCCTTCTCGCTGCCGCCGGTCAGGGCCTCGTCGAGCCGCGCGCTCAGGCGGGCCATCAGTTGGCGGTAGGCCTGCTCGCGCCGGGCAAAACGCTCGTCGCGGAGGGTGTCTAACGTTGCTGGCGATGTCATGGGCGAGTTGAAATTTGATGACCTAACAAATGTTTGGTATTCTAGCGGTGTGACTGCCGTACGCGCAATGCGGCCCTGATCTCCGATCGCCGGCAGTCCCCAATCTCCCGACGCACATGCTGAACGACATGCATTTCTTTACCCGGCCAACATCCCCGACGCTTTCTGTCGGCATGGATCGGGCGGCGCCATGAGCATCCTGGCATCCGCCATCACCGCCAGCCCCGAGGAGCTGCAGGCCAACCGCGTGGCCTATGAGGCCCGCGTGGCCGATCTGCGCGCGCGCCGCACGGCGGCATTGGCGGCCGGCTCGGCCGCGGCCCGCCAGCAGCTGCGCGACGGCGGCCAGATGCTGGTGCGCGAGCGCATCAGCGCCTTGCTCGACCCGGGCTCGCCCTTCCTCGAACTGTGCCAGCTGGCTGGTGAGGGCCTGTACGGCGACGATCCACCCGGCGCCGGCGTCGTCACCGGCGTGGGCATGATCGCCGGGCGGCCATGCATGGTCATCGCCAGCGATCCCACGGTCAACGACGGCGCCTACAACGCCCATACCTGCAAGCGGCACGTGCGCGCGCAGCGCTTCGCGTGGCAGCACCGCCTGCCGTGCGTGACGATGCTGCAGCCCGGCGCGCAGCCGCCCGGCGCCAGGCAGGGTGTGTTCGCCGACGAGGGCCAGTTCGGCTCGATCCTGTACAACCAGACGCGCATGTCGCGCGAGGGCATCGCGCAGATCTGCAGCGTGCACGGCCCCGCGGCGGATGCGGCGGCGTTCGTGGCCGCGATGTGCGACGAGGTGGTCGTGGTGCGCGAGCGCGGTGCGTTGGCCTTCGGCGCAGCCGTTCCGGCGCCCGCCGACGCCGAGCGCGCCAACCGCGAGGACGGCGTCACCGACCGGCTGGCCGAGAGTGATGCGCACGCCATCGCCATCCTGCGCGACCTGGTCGGCCACCTGGGCGATGTGCCCAAGCAGCGGCGCGACGTGGCCGAGCCGCGCGAGCCGCTGCACGACACGCGCGAGATCTACGGCCTCGTCAGCGCCGACCCGCGCGTGCCCACCAGCAACCGCGAGATCGTGCTGCGCCTGATCGACGGCAGCGACCTGCACGAGTTCAAGCCCGAGTTCGGCGACACGCTGATCACCGGCTTCGCGCGCATCCAGGGTTTCGACATCGGCATCCTGTGCAACAACGGCGTGCTGTTCTCCGAGAGCGCGCTCAAGGCCACGCAGTTCATCGACCTGTGCTGCAAGCGCGACATCCCGCTGCTGTTCATGGCCGACATCAACGGCTTCATGGTCGGCCGCGAGGCCGAGGAGGCCGGCATCGCCAAGCACGGCGCGAAGATGATCACCGCGATGACCTGCGCCAACGTGCCCAAGTACACCTTGATCATCGGCGGCTCCTACGGCGCGGGCTACCTCGCGATGTGCGGCCGCGCGTTCAAGCCCAATGCGATGATGATGTGGCCCAACGGCCGTGCCGCGATCATGGGCCCCGACCAGGCCGCCACCACCTTGGCGATGGTCAAGGACGACCAGCACAAGCGCGACGGCACGAGCTGGACCGACGCCGAGCGCGAAGCCTACAAGGCGCCGGTGCGCAAGACCTTCGAGGACTTCGCCAACGCCTACAACTTTGCGCGCAACACCTGGTGCGACCTGATCGTCGAGCCGGCCGAAACGCGCGACGTGATGGCGATGCTGCTCGACCTGGCCGGCCGCGTGCCGGCGGTGCCCTCGCGCTTCGGCGTGTTCCGGATGTAAGGCGGGCCAGCACCATGTTCAAGAAGATTCTGATTGCGAACCGCGGCGAGATCGCCTGCCGCATCGCCCGCACCTGCCGCCGCCTGGGCGTGGCGGTGGCGGGCGTGCACTCGGCTGCCGACCGCGACGCGCTGCATGTGCGCGAGATCGGCGAGTCCGTCGAGATCGGCGGTGCCGCGGCTTCCGAGAGCTACCTGCGCATCGACGCGGTGATTGCTGCCGCGAAGTCGGTCGGCGCGCAGGCCATCCACCCCGGCTTCGGCTTCCTGGCCGAGAACGCGGCGTTCGCGCGCGCGGTCGAGGCCGCCGGGCTGGTTTTCATCGGCCCGACGCCCGAAGTCATCGAGCGCCTGGGCGACAAGGCGGCGGCCAAGCGCGAGGCCGACGCGGCCGGCGTTCCCATCGTGCCCGGCAGCCAGTCGCCGAGCACCGACCCCGCCGAGATCGCCGCCACCGTGCGGCGCGTCGGTCTGCCGGTCATGCTGAAGGCCGCCGCGGGCGGCGGCGGCAAGGGCATGCGCGGCATCGAGACAATGGACGGCCTGGCGCAGGAGATCGAGTCGGCGATGCGCGAGGCGAAGAACGCCTTCGGCGATGCCGGGTTGATCGTCGAGAAGCTGATCCGGCGCGGGCGCCACATCGAGATCCAGATCGCCGGCGACGGCCAGGGCAAGGTCATCCATCTCTTCGAGCGCGAGTGCACGCTGCAACGACGCCACCAGAAGGTGATCGAAGAAGCGCCCGCCGCGAACCTGAGCGCGGCGATGCGCGACCGTATGGCGGCCGATGCCGTGCGCCTGGGCGAGCGGCTGAAGTACCGCGGCGTCGGCACGGTCGAGTTCATCGTCGGCGAGAAGGACTACCACTTCCTCGAGGTCAACCCGCGGCTGCAGGTCGAGCACCCGGTGACGGAGGCCATCACCGGCCTGGACATCGTCGAGCTGATGATGCGCATCACCTCGGGCGAGGGCCTGCCGCTGGCGCAGGAGGACGTGCGCATCAGCGGCCACGCGGTCGAGGCGCGCATCTGCGCCGAGGACCCGGCGGCGAACTTCCTGCCTTCCACCGGGAGGCTCTCGCACGTGGGCTTCCCGAGCGCGGGCGTGCGCGTGGAGACCGGTGTGGAGTCGGGCGGCGAGGTCACGCCGTACTACGACTCGATGCTGGCCAAGCTGATCACGCACGCACCGACACGCGACGAGGCACTCGACCGGCTGGAGCGGGCGCTGGACGACACGCGGGTCTTCGGCGTCACCAGCAACATCGGCTTCCTGCAGCGCCTGATCGACCTGCCCGAGACGCGCAAGGCGACCTTCCACACACGGCTGATCGACGAGCAGATCGAGGGCTGGGCGCTGGGCAAGGCCGAGCACGACGAACGCACACTGGCCATCGGTGCCATGCACTGGCTGCGCGGCGAGCGAGGTGACAGTGCCGGCAGCGCCCGCAGCCCGTGGGCCGCGTGGGGCGGCAGCGGCTGGCAGCTGAACAGCGGCGACGATGGCCTGGCACCGGTGCCCAGCGTGCACGTGGAAGGCTCCGACGGCGCCAGCGCCGAGATCCGCTTCGGGCCGGTGGCGCGCGACGGCAGCCTGCTCATCGGGGTCGGTACCGCGCGGCTGCGCCTGCGGCTCGGACCGGCTGGCGGAGAGGGCCGCTTCCTGGCCATTGCCGACGGCCTGCGCGAGCTGGTGACCGTGCACCGTGACGGCGACATGCTGCACGTGCAGGACGGCCGTGGCACGCACGCGCTGAAGGCGGTGCCGTACCTGTCCTACATCAGCGCGTCGGCACAGGCCAGCGGCGACGTGAAGGCGCCGATGATGGGGCTGATCCTGAAGGTAAACGTCGCGCCGGGTGACCGCGTCGACAAGGGTACGGTGGTCGCGATCCTCGAGTCGATGAAGATGGAGATGCGCATCACCGCGGACTGCGCCGGCACGGTGGCGGCGGTGAATTGCCGCGTCGGGCAGACGGTCGAGCGCAACGCGGTGGTGGTGTCGGTCATGCCGGAGTGACATTGGGGGGAAGGGTCCGCGGCCGATGGCCGCGCCCATCAGCGCCTCACCTTTCCCAGCAGGCTGTCGCCGATGATGTTGCGCTGGATCTGGTTGGTGCCCTCGATGATCTGCAGCACCTTGGCGTCGCGGAAGTAGCGGTTGATCGGCACGTCGGCTGAGATGCCCGCGGCGCCGAACAGCTGCACCGCGTCGGTGGCCACGCGCATCGCGGTGTCGGTGGCGAAGCACTTGGCCATGGCCGCCACCGGGGCCAGGGCGGTGCCGGTCAGGCCCGCGTCCACCGCTGCGGCGGCGCTGTACACCAGCTGACGCGCGGCCTCGGTTTGCGTGGCCATGTCCGCCAGCATCCAGCGGATGCCCTGGTACTCGCTCACCGCACGGCCCCAGGTGACGCGGCCCTGCACGAACTCGATGGCGAGATCGACCGCGCCCTGCGCCAGGCCCACGCCGCGCGCGCCGATCAGCGGCCGGCTCTTGTTGAAGGCTTCCATCACTGCCTTGAAGCCGCGCCCGTCATCGCCAATTCGGTTGGCCTCGGGAACGAAGACCTCGTCGAGGAAGAGGGGGCACGAAGGCACACCGCGCGCGCCCATCTTGTCCTCGTGGCGCCCGACCGTGAAGCCCTTGCTGCCCCGCTCGACGATGAACAGGTTGATGGCGCCCGTGGTGTCGGCCTCGCCGGTCTTGGCGGCGACGAGCACGAAGTCGGCCACCGGCGAGTTGGTGCACCAGATCTTCGAGCCGCTGATGCGGTAGCCTCCTTCGCAGCGGCGCGCGCGCGTCCGAATGCCGGCCACGTCGGAGCCGCTTTGCGGCTCGGTGGTGGAAAAGGCACCGCGCAACTGACCGGCGGCCAGCGGCCCGAGCAGGCGTTGCTTCTGCTGCTCAGTGCCGGCGGCGAGGATGGCGCCGAAGGGTACCCACTGCACGACCAGCAGGTACGCGGTGTTGTAGCAGACGCGCGCCAGCTCCTCGATGGCCACCGCGGCCGACAGCATGCTGCCGGTGCCGCCGTACTCGGCCGGGAACGGGATCGCGAACAGCCCGGCCTCGCGCAGCAGCTCGAACATGTCCTGCGGGTACTCGGCCGTGCGGTCGATGGCGTCGGCGCGCGGCGCCACACGCTCGCGCGCCAGCCGGCGCACCATCTGACGGATCTGGCGCTGCTCTTCGCCGAGGGCGAAGGCCGGCGCGTTGCTCGTGCCGGCGCCGAGCACCGTCATCACGCGGCCGCCTCGCTGCGGCACTTGATCATGCGCAGCGGCGTGTAGGTGATCGCCACCGTGCCGTCCTGCTTGACGATTCGGTTGCGCGTGCGCACGAGGCCGCGGCCCGGGCGGCTCTTGCTGCGCCGTGCTTCGATCACCTCGCACTCCACGTACAGCGTGTCGCCGGCGAACACCGGGCTGTGGACCTTGAAGTCCATCTCCAGGAACGCGTAGCCCGTGTGCTGCATCGTGGCGTGCACGAGCAGCCCTTCGGCGAAGGTGTAGGCCAGCGCACCGGGGGCCACGCGGCCCTTGATGTCGGACTCGGTGCGCAGGAACTCCAGGTCGGTGAACAGCACCTCGGTCATGCCGGTGCACGAGCAGAAGTTGACGATGTCCGCCTCGGTGACGGTGCGCCCGACGGTGCGGAACTGCCGGCCGAGCGGCAGGTCCTCGAAGTGCAGGCCGATGCCCAGGGTCTCCATGTGTTCTGCCTCGCTTGGTTCGGGTTCAGCGTGCGACCAGGTCCATCAACGCCGCCGACAGCGCCGGATAGCCGCTGTCGGCCGGAAGCACCGGGATGCGCCGCCCGTCGGTGTGCAAGCCCAGTGTGGGCTGGATGCGCTGCACCGGGCGCGCCTTTGCGGCGGCCAGGGCCTGGGCGGCATTGGCGCTGTTGCCGAGCAGCGCCAGGTTGCACAGGGTCGGGAAGATGATGACGCGGCGCCGTTCCGCGCAGTCGCGCAGCGCGTCGTGGGGATGGATCCAGAACGAGTCCACCGCCTCGCGGCCGTCGTGCGCGGCCACCTGGCCGGGCGGCGCCTCGGCGATGTAGAAGTAGGTGTCGAAGCGCTTGGGAGAAATCTCTGGCGTCACCCAGTGCGCGAACGGCTGCAGCAGGTCGAGCGCCAGTTCGAGGCCCTCGCTGTGCACCATGTCGACGAAGGCCTCGGCCGACGCGGCAATGCGCTCGTGCCAGCGCTGCCACAGATCCCCGAGCGCCGCGGCGTCGAGCAGCCGCCCGTAGCGGCGCGCCAGCAGCAGGCCGCTCTCCTCGAAGGCCTCGCGCACGGCGGCGATGCGCAGCACGAGGTCGTCCTCGACGAAGTGCACGCCCGATGGGACATGCTGGCGCAGCAGCGCGGCACGGTCGGCCGCGTCCACCTTGCCGCCCGGGAACACCGCCGCGCCGCGGGCAAAGTCGATCTCGTGGTGACGCACGACCATGAGGGCCTCGAGGCCCTGCGGCCCATCGCGCACCAGCACCACCGTGGCAGCCGCCAGCGCCTGCACACTCGGAGGAGCCACGGGGTCTGCCATGGAGGCTCCTTGCTTCAGACGCGCAGTTCCTGGGCGATGATCGTGCGCTGGATCTGCGAGGTACCGCCACCGATGGTGGCCTGCATGCCCTCGCGGAAGTAGCGCTCGACGTCGGCTTCGGGCGTTGTGCCCAGGCCGCCGAAGATCTGCACCGCCTGGCGGCTCACGGTCTGCAGCGTCTCCGACGCGAACAGCTTGGCCATCGCCACCTCCTTGCGGCAGGGCAGGCCCCGCGCCGCCAGGTCGGCAGCCCGGTAGGTGAGCAGTCGCGCCGCGTCGGTCTGCGTCTGCATGTCGGCCAGCATGTGGCGGATGACCTGGAAGTCGAAGATGGGCTTGCCGAATTGCACGCGCTGCTTGGCGTAGGCCAGCGCATCGTCCACCGCGCCCTGGGCGTTACCGACGTAGCTGGCCGCCACTGCCACGCGCTCGAGCGCCAGGTGTTCGCCGGCGATGATCTTGAAGCCCTCGCCCGGGGCGCCCAGCATGTTGGACGCCGGGACGCGCACGTTGTCGAGGAAGATTTCGGTGGTCACGA
This sequence comes from Xenophilus azovorans DSM 13620, assembly GCF_000745855.1. Classification (GTDB taxonomy): domain Bacteria; phylum Pseudomonadota; class Gammaproteobacteria; order Burkholderiales; family Burkholderiaceae_C; genus Xenophilus; species Xenophilus azovorans. Next base: position 163,162 of record NZ_JQKD01000004.1, on the reverse strand, counting down.
CCGAGCGGCGCGCCAGGGTCTGCAGCGGCCGGATCGTGAGGCCCGGCAGCTCGTTCGGAACGATGAAGACGCTCAGACCGTCGCGCTTGTCGGGGGTCTGCGCGGTGCGCACCAGCATCAGGATCACGGCGCCGCGGTTGGCCGCGCCGCTGCACCACAGCTTCTGGCCGTTGAGCACGTAGTGATCGCCGTCTGCTTCAGCGCGTGTCTGCACGTTGGCCACGTCGGAGCCCGCGCCGGGCTCCGACATCGAGATCGGGAAGCGCACTTCGCCGCGCATGAAGGGCTGCAGGAAACGCTGCTTCTGATCCTCGGTGCCGTGCAGCGAGAAGTTCATCGCGGTGAAGATGCCGCCGGCGATGGCCACCGAGAAGTCCACGCCGTAGGCCGACAGCGCCTCGCACATCAGCGCGTAGGAGAACACGTCGCCGCCATCTCCGCCGTCGGCCTCCGGTACCAGCAGGCGGTGAAAACCGAGTTGGGCCGCCTTCTCGTAGGCCTCGTAGGGGAAGGCGCGGTCCATGTCGCACTTGCGCACGTACTCGCGGCCGACGTCGCGGTCGAGCCAGCGGCGGACCGAGTCCTTCCAGGCCTGGCGCTCTTCGTCGAGGAAGTTCATCGCTGCCTCAGTGCCGGGCTGCGTCGAAGGGCACGCCGGCGAGCAGCCCGGCCAGCGGCGACAGGTCGGGCAGTTCGTCGAGGCGGTCCACCAACCCGAGCAGCTCCTCGCACGCCTCGGTGCTTACCACCGGCGCCGCCATCGAGCGGAACTTGCACTCCAGCCGCGCGCGCTGTGCACGCAGGTCCGAGGCCGGCACACCGGCGTCGTGGCGCTGGCGCAGCGTGGCGCCAGCGCTCGTCTTGATTACCACTTCGGTCTTGGTCAGCTCGGCGCAATCGGCGTGCAGCTCCACGCGCACGCGGTCACGCAAGCACTGCAGATCGGGGTCGGCAGTCTGCTCGTCCGAATAGCTCGCCAACGAAGCCGTATCCACGCCGGCAATCGCCATCGCGACCGTGTGGCGCAGGCTGAACTTGGCTTCGAGGCCGCTGCGGGGATCGGCGATGTTGCACACCCCGTCGCTGACGGCGGACGCGTGCACGATGACGCTCATCACATCGTCGGCACAGAGCTCGTGGCGCTCGGCCAGTTGGCGTGCGGCCTCGATGGCCGCATGCGTTCCATAACAGGCGGCGTGGTACTTGAACAGGTTCTGGCGCAGGTAGAGCCCGCATGCAGGGTCGCGCAAGGCCGCATCGGGATGGAAGTCGGGGCCATGCGTCGATGCGAAGCCCTGGCTGGCTTCGATCGCGTCCACGCGACTGGTGAAGCCGCGCGCCGCCAGCTGCGCGGCCAGCAGCCCGTCGGCACTCGCCTTGCCAGCGTGCAAGGGCTTGCACATCGTGCCGAACATCGACTTCAGGCCCGCCGCCTCGGTGGCCGCAATGCCCAACGCCACCGCGGTGTCGTCGGCGCGCAGGCCGAGCAGGTGCGCGCAGGCGGCCGCGGCGCCGAAGGTGCCGAGCGTGGCGGTAGCATGGAACCCCGCCGCGTAGTGGCCTGGCGAGACGGCCGCGCCGATGCGGCACAGCGTTTCGTAGCCGGCGACGAAGGCGGCCATGAACTCCGGCCCGCTGGCGCCGCGCGCCTCCGCCAGGGCCAGCAGCGGCGGCACCAGCACCACGCTCGGGTGGCCGCTGAAGCTCATGTTGACGTCGTCGAAGTCGAGCGCGTGCGAAGCAGCGCCGTTGACCAGGGCCGCCTGCCGGCAACTGGTCGCGAAGCCCTGGCCGACGACCGTGGCCTGCGCGTGCCCGCCCTGTTCGCGCGCCTCTTCGGCGAGCATGCGCGTCAGCGGTTCGTTGGCGCCGGCCAGGCACACCGCGATCCAGTCGAGCACGCACTGGCGCACGAGCTCGCGCACGTCGGCGTCCAGCGCCTCGTGCCGCCACGCGGCGGCGCGCTCCGCCAGCGCGGCGGTGAGGCAGGGCGCGCTGCCGACGCGGCCGACGGCCATGGGGGCTCGTGCCAGCGGCGAGAGGGGCGAGTAGGAGGTGTTCGCAATCATGTCAACGTCCTTTCCACTGCGGCTTGCGCTTCTCGCGGAAGGCGCGCGGCCCTTCCAGCGCGTCTTCGCTGAGATACACGGCGTCGAAGGCCCGCCAGGACGCGCGCAGTGCCGCCGTGCGGCCCATCTCGGTGGCCATGCGCACCATTTCCTTGGCGCCGCGCACCGTGAGCGGCGCGTTCACGAGGATGCGTGCGGCCAGCTCCCTGGCGCCTTGCAGGGCTTGCCCCGGTGGCGTGACCCGATTGACGTAGCCGAGCTCGTAGGCGCGCTGGGCCGACAACGGGTCGCAGGTCATCGCCACTTCCATCAGAATGCGCTGCGGCAGCATGTGGATCACCGGTGAAGCCCAGGGCATGCCGCGGCCCACGCGGCCTTCGGTGATGGCGAACTTGGCCGTTTCGTCGGCCACGCACAGGTCACACATCTGCGCCAGCAGCCAGCCGCCGGCAAAGGCGTAGCCCTGTACGGCCGCGATCACCGGCTTGGTGACCTCGATGGTCTCGCCAAGCACGGGCATGAAATTGCGCGGCGGGATGCGCAGCGCGGTGTCGGCGGCTTCGACCAGGTCCATGCCGGCGCAGAAGGTGTCGCCTGCACCGGTCAGGATCGCGATCTGCGCCGACTCGTCGGCCTCGAAGCGCGGCCAGACCTCGAACATGGCCTGGCGCACGGCGCGGTTGATCGCGTTCTTGCGCTCGGGGCGGTTGATGGTGATGACGGCGATGCCGTCGCTGACTTCGTAGAGGAGTTCGTTGCTCATGCGGTTTCGCGCGTCTTTCCAGGAGCGGGTGAATGCCGGCCCGCGTAGCCCAGCGCCTTGGACAGCCCGGCCGCGGCTTCCTGCGCCGCGGCCGTGAGCCGCTGGGCGGCGGCGCGGCCACGGTCGAGCGGCGCAGCCACGATGATGGCGGCGTCGACGCGGCCGTCGTGCTCGAACACCGGGGCTGCGAAGCCGGCGACGTCCGACGTCACCTCGCCGAGCGTCGAGCCCCAGCCCTGCTCGCGCGTGCGCTTGATCACGCGGGCGAGCTGCCGCTGGTCGGTCAGGGTCTTGGCAGTCAGCGGACGCAGCTCGACCGTCCGCAGGTATTCGGCCAGCCAGGCCGGATCCTGGTGCGCCAGCAGCACCCGACCGGCGGACGTGGCGTACAGGGGCCGCGTGGTGCCCACGGGCACCGAATAGCGCACCAGCTGTTGGCTTTCGGCGACCTCGACGTAGGTCAGCGTCCGGGCGGACCTGTCGATCACCGCCAACACCACCGTCTCGCCCGACCTCGCTTGCGCCGCGTGCAGGAAAGGCACTGCCATCGCCGCCAGCGAGCGCGCCGATACCAGGGCGGCACCGAGCACGAAGGACTGCGGGCCGAGCCGATGCATCACACCGTCGCGTTGCACATAGCCCTCGCTGAGCAGCCCGCGCAGCAGCACGTGCACGCTGGTCTTCGGTGCGCCGAGCATCGGGTGCAGCTGCGCGAGCGTGAGGCCGGCAGGCTGGGCTGCCAGCAGTCGAAGCAGGGTCAGCACTCGCGACAGCGACATCGGTGCCGCGTCGGCCCGCGCTGGCGCATCGGCCAGCGCGGCCGCCGATGCGTCGAGCGGCACAGCCCGCGATTCCAGTGTCTCCATGGGTGTTCTGATATCGGAACGAGTGTTCGGGTGAGCGACCACGTTAACAAGCCCGGTCCGACGCGTCAACGGATCGAGCCTCCGTGGTGACCCTAGGGTCGGCAAGAATCAAACTAACAGTTGTTCGAGTAACATGGGACCCATGCAATCTGCTGGTGCGGCAGCATGACCGTCGATGACGACACTTCCTTGATCTGGCAGCCCGCTGCCGAGCGCTCGGCAGCGGCCCGCATCACCGCTTTCCAGGGTTGGCTCGCGCGCGAGAAGGGCCTGCGTTTTGCCGACTACGAGGCGCTCTGGCGCTGGTCGGTCGGCGACATCGACGCGTTCTGGGGTGCACTGGTCGAGTACTTCGACCTGCCACTGGAGGGAGAGCGGACACCGGCGCTGGCCGAGCGCTCGATGCCCGGGGCGCGCTGGTTTCCGAACACGCGCACGAACTACGTGAACCAGATCTTCCGCCAGCGCAGCAGCGAGCGTCCGGCGCTGATGTTCCGCAACGAAGCCGGCGCGAGAGACGAAGTCTCTTGGGAGCGTCTGGAATGCGAAACGGCCGCGCTCGCCCAGTGGCTGCGCGAGCAAGGTGTGCGCCCGGGCGATCGCGTGGCGGCCTACCTGCCGAACATCCCTCAGGCGGTGACCGCCTTCCTGGCCGCGGCAAGCGTCGGCGCCGTGTGGTCGCTGTGCTCGCCCGAGATGGGGACGGCTGCGGTGGTCGACCGCTTCCGCCAAATCGAGCCCAAGGTGCTGATCGCCGTCGACGGCTACCGCTGGAGCGGCCGCGCGCACGACCGGCGCGAGATCGTCGCCAGTCTGCTGCAGGCGTTGCCGAGCGTGGAGCGGCTTGTGCTCGTGCCTTACCTGGATGCAGCCGCCGACGCGCAGGCCTGGCTGCGCGGCGTGGCCTGGGCCGAGACGATCGCGCGCGCCACGCCGCTGCGGGTGGAGGCGCTGGCCTTCGACCATCCGCTGTGGGTGGTGTACTCCTCAGGCACCACCGGCCTGCCCAAGGCCATCGTGCACGGCCACGGCGGCATCCTGATCGAGCACGTCAAGACGATGGCGCTGCACAACGACGTGCTGCCCGGCGACCGCTTCCACTGGTACACCACCACCGGCTGGGTGATGTGGAACCTCAACGTTGCCGCGCTGCTGGTCGGCGCGGTGATGTGCATCTACGACGGCAACCCGGCCTGGCCCGACTACGGAACGCTGTGGCGCTTCTGCGGCGAGATGAACCTCGACTTCTTCGGCGCCGGTGCGGCGTTCTTCTCGATGTGCGAGAAGAACGGCATCGAACCGCGCCAGCTCGCGGCGCTGGGCCGGCTGCGCACCATCGGCTCCACCGGCTCGCCGCTGGCGCCGCAGAGCTACCGCTGGGTGTACGAGCAGGTGCGCCGCGACGTGTGGCTGACGCCGATGTCCGGCGGCACCGACTTCGCCGGCGCCTTCGTCGGCGGCGTGCCGACGCTGCCGGTGTACGAGGGCGAAATGCAGGCGCGCTGCCTCGGCGCCGACGTGCAGGCCTGGGACGAGGCCGGGCGCGAGTTGGTCGACGAGGTGGGCGAGCTCGTCTGCGTGGCGCCGATCCCGTCGATGCCGCTGTACCTGTGGAACGACTCCGGCGGCAAGCGCCTGCAAGAGACCTACTTCGACGTCTACCCCGGCGTGTGGCGTCATGGCGACTGGCTGCGCATCACGCCGCGCGGCGGCGCCGTCATCTACGGCCGCAGCGACGCCACCATCAACCGACACGGCGTGCGCATGGGCACCAGCGAGCTGTACCGCGTGGTGGAGGCGATGCCCGAGGTGACGGACAGCCTGGTCGTCGACCTCGAGTACCTCGGGCGCGAGAGCTGGATGTCGCTGTTCGTGACGCTGCGGCCGGGCTGCGCGCTCGAGCCGGGGCTGGTGGACCGCATCAAGGGCGCGATTCGCGGGCAGCTGTCGGCTCGCCATGTGCCCGACGACGTGATCGAGGCGCCGGAGATCCCGCGCACGCTTACCGGCAAGAAGCTGGAGGTGCCGCTGAAGAAGCTGTTGCTGGGCCAGCCGGCGGAGAAGGTGGCCCATCGCGACGCGATGGCCAACCCGGCGAGCCTCGACTGGTTCATCGATTTCGCGCGGCAACGTGCCGCCGTCACCGCGAAGGAGCGAGCGCCATGCGCAGACGGATGATCCTCATGGCCGCCGGTACCATGCTCGCCCTGGCGATGCCGCACGCGGGCTGGGCGCAAACGCGTTATCCGGACAAGCCGGTGCGCATCATCGTGCCGTCGACCCCGGCCGGCGTGCTCGACAACGTGGCGCGCGCTGGCGCTGCGCCTGGCCGACCGGCTCGGGCAGCCGATCGTCATCGACAACAAGGGCGGTGCCGGCGGCAACATCGGCGCCGAGGCGGCGGCGCGCTCGCCAGCCGACGGCTACACGCTGTTCATCGGCTTCAACGCCACGCACGGCGCCAACCTGGCGCTGTTCGGCAAGCTCGCCTACGACCCGGTGGCCGACTTCGCGCCCATCAGCCTGCTCGCAGCGGTGCCCAACGTCATCTCGGTGCACCCGGCGGTGCCGGTGAACAGCCTCGCCGAACTGGTGGCGCTGGCCAAGTCGCAGCCGGGCAAGCTGAGCTACGCCTCGTCGGGCAATGGCACCTCCACGCACCTGGCGGCCGAACTCTTCAAGGCCACCGCGGGCATCGACATGCTGCATATCCCGTACAAGGGCAGTGCGCCGGCGGTGGGCGATGTCATCGCCGGCCAGGTGCCGGTGCTGGTGGACAGCGTGTCGTCGTCGACGGCGCACGTCAAGGCCGGCAAGCTCAAGGCGCTGGCGGCGACGAGCCTGAAGCGGCTCGCGGTGCTGCCCGAACTGCCCACGGTGGCCGAGTCCGGTTATGCGGGCTTCCAGTCGACCGCCTGGGTCGGGCTGCTGGCGCCTGCGGGCACGCCGCGGCCGGTGATCGAGCGCCTGCACACGGCGGTGCTGGACGTGATGGCACTGCCCGAAACGCGCGAGCGCCTGGCCGCCTTCGGCGGCGAGGTCACCACCTCCACGCCCGAGGAGTTCGCAGCGCACATCCGTTCGGAGATGGCGCGCCTGGGCAAGGTGGTGCGCGACGCCAATATCAAGGTCAACTGAACCGAGCTTCCCTTCAACCGCTACAGGAGATTTACGAGCATGTCGGACAAAGAGGTCTATCTCGAGGTCAAGGACTACGTCGCCACCATCACCATCAACCGGCCCAAGCAGCTCAACGCCTTCACCGGCGACAACATCGTCGAGATGCAGCGGCTACTGGATGTCGCGGCCAATGACCGCAAGGTCGGCGTGATCGTGCTCACCGGCACCGGTGACCGCGCGTTCTGCGTCGGCGGCGACGTCAACTGGGAGAAGGGCAGCGGCGGCAAGAGCGGGCTGGAGGACCTGAACTTCACGTTCAATCGCCAGATCGTCGAGTGCCCCAAGCCAGTGATCGCGCGCGTCAGCGGCTACGCTATCGGCGGCGGCCACCACATCGCCTACTTCTGCGACCTCACCGTGGCAGCCGACCACTCCATCTTCGGCCAGAACGGGCCGCGCGTCGGCTCGCCGGCGGGTGGCTACATCGTTTCGCACGCGGCCAACGTGCTCGGCCATAAGCGCGCCCGCGAGCTGTGGATGCTGTGCCGTCGCTACACGGCCCAGCAGGCGCTCGACTGGGGTTTGGCGAACTCGGTTGTTCCCAAGGAAAAGCTCGACGACGAGGTGCGCAAGTTCGCCGACGAACTGCTGGCGCTGAGCCCCACCTGCCTGCGCATCCTCAAAAGGTCCTTCTATCACCACATGGCGCCGATCATGCAGCGCGACATGAAGGAGCTGATCGAGGAGGTTGCGCCGAACTACTTCGAGACCGGCGAGCAGTTGGAAGGCGCTACCGCCTTTCTCGAAAAGCGCAAGCCGGACTTCTCGCGCTTTCGTTGAGGGCGGGCAAGGTTTAACCTTCCTCCGTGTGCGATACGGCGACGAGAGTGCTGCACGGGGCGTGCGTCAACGGCGACGCGCCGACCGATCTCCTCGGCCGCGTTGCAATGGGCCAGATGCACCTGGACGCGAATGCCGCCGCTGCGAAGTTGCGCCTAAACTTCGTCCAGAACGCGCTGAACCTCGTCGCGTTTGAGCGCCGTCGAGCCTGACGACGCCCCATCCTTGGACAGCGATTCGCCCCGCGGGGCGCTACGATGGTCGGCAGGTGGGCCGCTGCCACGGCAGCGCGTGCTAGCTCGGGGGTGATCGGGGTCAACCTGCTATGGATCGCGCTGGAGCGGTGGCTGATGCTCCACATCGACACCTACACGGCGCACAGGACGCTGCCAATGGCACGACCGTCAAGCCGTTGCGCGGCTTGACGGGCCTGCTGGCACAGAGCGACGCCACCACGGCGCTGTGGCAGTCAGGGGCGGCGAACTACCTCGGCAGCGTGTTCGCCGCGCAGGGCTCCGGGGTGGCCACCGCGACCCCTTCTTGCTGGTCGGGCTGACCTTCACGCTGGCGCTGCTGTCGGCACTGCTGATGGCCCGTCGTGCGACGAGGCGTTGAGCTTCACACCGGGCGGCGGCGCACGAGCAGCTTCCAGGTCCCTTCGACGACCACCTCGCCGCGCTGGTTCAGCGCTTGGCGGCGGAAGGCCACCACGCCGCGGTCGGGCTTCGATGTCTCGTTCTTCGCCGCCACTTCCACGCGCACGCGCAGCGTGTCGCCGATGAAGATGGGCTTCGGAAAGCGGCACTGGATGTCGAGCAACCCCATCAGGCTGGGCTCCAGCTGCTGGTTGAGCAGCATGCGCGTGACCAGCCCCGACATCAGCGCCAGCACCAGCAGCCCGTGCGCGATGCGCTGGCCGTAGGGCGTGCCGGCTGCATACTCGGCGTCGACGTGCAGGCGGTTGAAGTCGGCCGACAGGCCCGCGAAGTTGACGACATCGGCCTCGGTCATCGTGCGCGTCGGGCTGTCGAAGGCGGCACCGACCTCCAGGTCTTCGAAGAAGCAGGGCTCTGGCCCCACGCTCGACAGCTGCATGAAGCTACTCCGGTTGCGCCGCGGGCAGCGCGAGCACCTGCTCGACGAGTTGCGCCTTGAGCACGCGGCCGGTCAGGTTCTTCGGCACCTCGGGCATGAAGACGACGCGGCGAGGTTTCTTGTAGGCGGCCAGCCGGGCGGCGGCGAAGGCGGCCAGTTCGTCCGCCGCGGGCGCGGCACCGGGGAGCGGCACGACCACGGCGCAGATCAGCTCGGTCAGCCGCTCGTCGGGCAGTCCGATGCAGTGCACCTCGGCCACGGCGGGGTGCTGCTGCAGCACCTGTTCGATCTCGGAGGCGTAGATGTTGATGCCACCGCTCTTGATGATGTCGCGCTTGCGGCCGACGAAGTGCAGCAGCCCGTCGGCGTCGATGCGGCCGAGGTCGCCGACGGTGAGGTAGTCGCCGCGGCGCGTGCTTTGGGTGAGTTCTTCGTCCTCGAAGTAGCCGTCGTACTGCGAGTCGCTGCGGCAGCAGATCTCGCCCACCTCGCCGGGCGCCACCTCGTGGCCGTCGTCGCCCAGCAGTTTCAGGTCGACGCCGAAGAACGGCCGGCCGACGCAGTTGCCTTCCAGGTGGCGGCTGACGTCGGCACCGTCGAGGTTGGCATAGGGTCCGACCTCGGTGGAGGCGGCGTAGATGTTGAGCACCCCTTCGCCCAGGCGCTCGAGCAGCCGGCGCTTGAGCGTGCCCGACAGCGTGCCCGCACCCGACTGGATGACGCGCAGGCTCGACAGGTCGGCATCGCGCCAGCGCGGCTGATCGACCATCGCCTGCAGCATCGCCGGCAGCAGCATGGTGGATGTGATGCGCTCGCGCTCGATCGCCTCGATCGCCGCGCCGGCGTCGAAGTGTTCGAGCAGCGTGACGCTGGCGCCCAGGTACAACGGCAGCAGCGTGTACACGCAGCCGGCACTCAGGCACAACGGCAGGGCGGCCAAGGTACGGTCGTCGATGCCGAAGCCCTGCGCGATGGCGCGCTGCTCGAAACCGAAGCGAGAGCGTAAAGCGCCCTTCGGCCGGCCCGTGGTGCCCGAGGTGTGCAGCATGATCGTGCTGCCCTCGCGGCCTTGGGGCGGGGCTGGCGCGGCGGACTGCAGGAGTTCTTCCCAGCGCCAGGCGCCCGCGGGCGCGTCATGCGGGAAGTCGGCAAACACGATCGGCTGCCACGCGGCATCGGCCAGCGCCCCGGCGCGCTCGGCGAAGCCCGAGCCGAGCAGCACGAAGCGCGCGTGCGCGGCCGCGATGCCGTGGCGCAGGTCGTGGTCCGCGAGGCGGTAGTTCAGCGGCGCCGGCACGGCGCCGATGCCGGTCAGCGCGAAGTAGGCCACCAGCAAATCGGGATGGTTGTACGACAGCATCGGCACCTTCTCGCCCGGTGCGATGCCCAGCGCCGCCAGCGCTGCCGCGGCGCGCTCGGCGCGCGCCAGCAGCTCGGGGTAGCGCCAGGCCTGCTCTCCAAATCGCAGCGCCTCGCGGTGCGGCAGGCGGCGTGCGTTCAGGCGCAGCGCATGCAGCAGCGGCATGCCCATCGTGTCGGCTCCTTCAGGTGCGTTCAGGTGGCGTAGCGTCCGCCCGTCACGTGCAGCGTGGCGCCGGTGATGTACCCCGCCGCTTCGCTGGCGAGGAAGCACACGGCGGCGGCGATGTCGCGCGGCACGCCTAGGCGACCGATGGGCGTGCGGGCGAGCGCGTTGTCGCGGATCTTCGCGTAGTGCGGCAGCTTGCGCACGCCGTCGGTCTCGATGAAGCCCGGCGCGATGGTATTGACGGTGATGCCGTCGCGGCCGAGCTCGAGCGCCAGCGCCGCCGAAAAGCCCAGGATGCCGGCCTTGGCCGCCGAGTAGTTGGCCTGGCCGGGGTTGCCCAGGTGCGCGCGGGAGGAGATGTTGACGACGCGCCCCCACTTCGCTGCGGCCATCAGCGGCGCCACGGCCTGGGTGCAGAGAAACGCGCCCTTGAGCACGGTGTCGACCACCGCATCCCAGTCCGCTTCGCTGAGGCGGGTGATGCGGGCATCGCGCGCGAAGCCGGCGTTGTTGACGAGCACGTGCACGCCACCGAAGGCGGCCACCGCGGCCTGCGCCAGGCGCTCGACATCGGCTTGGCGCGTCACGTCGGCCGCCACGGCGATGGCCCGGTGGCCTGCGCCTTGCAGCGCCGCGCAGTGCGCCGCGGCGGCGTCGCCGTTGATGTCGGTGACGACGATGCATGCACCTTCTTCCGCCAGCGCCAGCGCCGTCTCGGCGCCGATGCCGCGCGCCGAGCCGGTGACGATGGCGACCCGGTCCTTCAGACCCAGCTGCATGTCGCGCCCCTCGGTCGCATGGCTGCTAGCACGCTCAAGCCAGCAACTCGTCGTCGTGCTCGCCGATGAAGGGCGCCGGCCCCGGCCGCGCCGCCGGCGTGCGGCTGAAGCGCGGCGCCGGCGAAGGCTGCACCACGCCTTCGCTTTCGAAGAAGGTGGCCCGCGCAGCGTTGTGCGGGTGCGCGGCTGCTTCGACGGTGGTGAGCACCGGGGCGAAGCAGACGTCGGTGTTCTCGAACAGCGCGCACCAGTGCGCTGCCGGCTGCGTGCGGAACAAGGCGGCGAGCCTGGCCTTCAACGCCGGCCAGGCCGCCGGGTCGCGCTGGCGCGCAAACTCGGGGTCCTTGTCGAGACTGAGCTTTTGCAGCAGCAGCGCATAGAACTGCGGCTCGAGCGAGCCGATCGAGACCCAGCGGCCGTCGGCGCATTCGTAGGTGTCGTAGAAGTGCGAGCCGCCGTCGAGCAGGTTGGTCTGCCGCTCGTCGCGCCACAGGCCCAGCGCGCGCAGCTCGCAGACGATCGAGGTGAGCAGCGCGGCACCGTCGAGCACCGCCGCGTCCACCACCTGACCCTTGCCCGAGGTGCGCGCCTCGAGCACCGCGCAAACGATGCCGAACGCCAGCATCATGCCGCCGCCGCCCAGGTCGCCGATCATTGCCGCCGGCGCCACCGGCCCGCCTTCCTTGCGGCCGATGGTCGCCAGCGCGCCCGACAGCGCGATGTAGTTGATGTCGTGGCCGGCGGCCTGCGCCAGCGGGCCGTCCTGCCCCCAGCCTGTCATGCGCCCGATGACGAGCTTCGGGTTGCGCGCCAGCAGCACGTCGGGCCCGAGGCCGAGGCGCTCCAGCACTCCGGGGCGGTAGCCCTCGATCACCGCGTCGGCGCCGTCGATCATCGCCAGCACCTTGTCGCGGTGGGCCGGGTCCTTCAGGTCCACCGCCACCGAGCGCCGGCCGCGGTGCAGCACGCTGCGCCGGCCCGAGGCCAGGAAGCCGGGCGCGCCGCGGTCCTTACCCTTGTCCGCCTTCCGATCCAGGCGGATCACTTCGGCGCCCATGTCCGACAGCATCATGGCGCAGAAGGGGCCGGGGCCGATGCCGCCGAACTCGATGACCTTCAAACCCTGCAGCGGACCCGGCATGCCTTGCCTCTCCATCGACGATGTGTCGGATTCAACCCAGCCAGCGCTTGCGCCGCCGGTAGTGCTTGACCTCGCGGAAGCTCTTGCGCCCGCCCTCGCGGTCCAGGCCGAGGTAGAACTCGCGCACGTCCTCGTTGGCGCGCAATTCGTCGGCGCGGCCCTCGAGCACGATGCGCCCGCCTTCCATCACGTAGCCGTAGTCGGCGATCTCCAGCGCGACGCGCGTGTTCTGCTCGACGATCAGCAGCGCCAGCCCCTGCGCGCGCAACCGGTGCAGCACCGCGAAGACCTCCTCGATCATGCGCGGCGCCAGGCCCAGCGAGGGCTCGTCGATCAGCATCAGCTTGGGCTCGGCCATGATGGCGCGGCCGATCACCAGCATCTGCTGCTCGCCGCCCGACAGGTAGCCGGCGGTGCGCGTGCGCAGATCGGCCAGGCGCGGGATGGCGTGGTACACGCCGTCGAGCGCGCGGCGCATCTGCGCGGCACGCGGGAACATGTGGCCACCGATGATCAGGTTCTGCTCCACCGTCATGTGCGGCAGCACGCGCCGGCCCTCCATCACGTGCACCAGGCCGCCGCGCACGACGCTGGCCGTTTCGTGGCCGTGGATGGGGAGGCCGCGAAAGGCGATGCTGCCGCCCGAGACGCGTCCGTCGTCGGACTCGATGACACCCGAGATGGCCTTCAGCGTGGTGCTCTTGCCGGCGCCGTTGGCGCCCAGCAGCGCCACGCAGCCCCCCGGCGCGACCTGCAGCGACACGCCCTTGAGCGCCAGGATCACCTCGGCATACAGCACCTCGACGTTGAGCAGCGCCAGCAGCGGCGCTCCTGCGGCGCCCACCGCCGGGCCCGCGCCAGTGGCGCCCGGGGTCTCGCTGCGCCGCGCCTCGCCCACGGCGGACTCGCTCACATCGGCCACCGGCTCACCACTTCGGGATCGCGGGCACCGGGGCGTCGGCGGCCACGCGGACGACCTTGCCGTCCTTCATCGTGGCGACGTTCACCTTCGCCGTCCCGGTGGGGAATGGGTTCTCCGGGTTGAAGTCCACGCCGGGCAGAATGCCCATCAGCTCGGCGCCGCTGAAGGCGGTGCCCAGCAGCACCGCATGCACGGCCTCGCCAGTGACGCCGGCGGCGCCCTTGGCCTTGGCCGCCGCCTCGACCGAGCGGACGGCGACGATGGCCTGCCCCAGGCCGAGCATCGTCATCGAGTTCCAGTTCGACTTCAGGCCGTACTTCGTCTGCAGCATCGCAAAGAACTTGCGCGCCGGCGTGTCGTCCTCGCTTGCGTCGGCGATCGCGCCGACCTCGAAGTCGCCGGCGAAGCCGTTGGGGTTGCCCAGCGCCTTGGACGAACCGAGCAAGCCGTTGTGCAGCGACAACATGATCGGGATGTTCTTGCCCAGCGCCTGCAGCGCACGCTTGGTGGCCACGGCCTGCGCGGTATTGGTCTGGATGACGATGACGTCGGTGCCGGCGTTGGCCAGGCGCCGCACCTGCAGCGTCAGGTCGGCGGGCTGCACCTCGGTCCAGATGGCCTCGACGAAGGTGGCCTTTTCCGGGTTGGCCTTGGCGTAGGCCTGCAGGCCCTTGGCCATGTCGGCGTAGGCCGGCGTGGCCTCCGAGGTGATGATGGCCACCTTGACCGGTCGCTTGCCCTCGAGCCTGGCAGTGCGGAACCACTCGAGGAAGCCGGCCGCCTCGTGCGGGTAGGTCGGGCGCACGTTCAGCGCCCACTGCCCGGGCTTCCAGCCGAAGCCGTAGGCGGCAGTGCCGAACAACATCGGCACCTTGTCCTCGGGCAGGCGCTGCTGCAGCGCCGCGGCGTCGGGCCCGCCCAGGCCGAGCACGATTGCCGGCTTCAGCTCGGCCTTGATGCCCGGCCACAGGCTCGCGGTCTGGGCCACGTCGTAGCGGGTGTCGTAGGTCTTGATGGCGATGCGCACGCCCATCTTCTCGCCGACCTCCTTGTTCCACCAGTCGACCACGGCGTTGCGCCCGCCCTGCATGTCGTTCATGACGTTGGCGTAGGGCCCGGCGAAATCGGCGAGGGCGGCGATGTTGACGGTGGTCTGCGCCGAGGCCGCCGAGCCGAGCGCAAGGCCGGTGGCGAGCACGAGGCCGCTGGAGACGAGATGGCGCCGATGCATGAGGATCTCCTCGTGGTTGAAGCGCCGATGTCGGCGCGGGTCGGTGGTCGGGTTCAGTGCGGGAAGGGCCACAAGCGATAGGTGGCCTTGAAGATGTTCCAGCGGTGCATCAGGCCCTTGGGCTCGAGCAGCAGGAAGCCGGTGATCACCAGCCCCAGGAAAACGTTCATGCTGGCGAAGACCAGATCGGTGCTGAGCGCCGGGAAGCGCTCGATCAGGTCGGGTCCGACGCTGGTGATGGTCTCCTGCACGGCGCGGATGACCACGGTGCCGATCAGTGCGCCGACGATCGAGCCGAGCCCGCCGACGATCATCATCGCGATGAACCAGATCGAGTTGAACAGCGTGAACTGGTCGACCGAGACGAAGCGGATCTGGTAGGCCCACAGCGCGCCGCCGATGCCGGCGTAGAAGGCGCCGACGACGAAGGCGCGCGCCTTGGTGCCGGCCACGTCAATGCCCATCATGCCGGCGGCCACGTCGTCGTCGCGCACCGCCTCGAACGCGCGGCCGTGGCGGCTGCGCAGGATGCCGAAGGCGCCGAACACCATCACCGCGGTGGCGGCGAGGAAGAGGTGGTACAGCGCGCGGTCGCTGTCGAACACCAGGGCCCCCAGCCGCGCCGGCTGCAGGCTGAAGCCGTTGACCCCGCCCAACCACGACGAGGGCAGGTTCAGCACCACGAACACGAACAGGAACTGCGCGGCGATGGTGGTCAGTGCCAGGTAGAAGCCCTTGATGCGCGAAGCGGTGAGCCCGAAGGCCCAGCCGGCCGAGGCGGCCAGCACGCCGCCCACCGGCACCGCCACCCAGAACGGCAGGCCGAGCTTGACCTCCATCACGCTGGCGCCGTAGGCGCCCACGCCCATGAAAGCCGCCTGGCCGAGGTTGATCTGCCCGGCGCAGCCGGTGGTGATCTGCAGCCCGACGACGACGATGGCGGTGATGAACATCAGGTTGGCCACCGCCACCAAGCGCGGCGAGGCGAACCAGGGAAACACCAGCAGCGCCGCTGCGAACAGCGCCAGCGCGAGCCACTGCGCGCGCGTGCGCACGAGCGCACTGTCGTGCTCGTAGCGCGTGAAGAAGGTGCCGGAGGGATCCATCGCGGGCAGACTCTTTCAGACCCGCTCGATGCGCTTCCAGCCGAACATCCCGTTGGGACGCACCGCCAGCACGACGAGCATGAAGATGTAGGGCACCACCGACGCGGCGTTGCCGCCGATCAGAGGGTCGATGTAGGCCGAGGTGAGACCCTGCACGACGCCGACGATCAGGCCGGCCAGCAGCAGCCCGCGGATCGACTCCAGCCCCGCGAGCAGGGCCACCGGCAGCGCCGCGAAGCCGATCTCGGACGACAGGAAGGTCAGCGACTTGCCGCTCAGGTAGACGATGGACGAGATCACCGACAGCACGCCGCCCAGTGCCCACGCGAAGGCGATCGAGCGGCGCACGCTGATGCCCATGGACAGCGCGATCTGGTGGTCTTCGGCCACCGCCGACATCGCCAGGCCCGTGCGGCTGCGGTTGAAGAACCAATGCAGGGCGAGCGCGAAGACCACCGCCACCACGCCGGCCGCGGCGAGCGGGCGCGGGATGATCATCTCGCCGACGATCAGCGGCGCGAGCGGGATGAGCGCGGGGAACGCGCGTTCCTGCGGCCCCCAGATCACCAGCACCAGGCCGCGCGTGAGAATGAGCAGGCCGATCGTGACCATGATCATCGAGAACACCGATTCGCCGATCAGGCGGCGGAAGAACAGCCGCTCGATCGCCAGCCCCACCACCACCGCGATGACCAGCGCCGCGGCGATGCCCAGCGCCGGGTGCAGCCCGCGCGAGGCCACCGCCCACCACACGAGGAAGGCGCCGAGCACCAGCATCTCGCCGGTGGCCATGTTGAACACCTTGCTGGCGCGGTAGATGACGACGAAGCCCATCGCCACCAGTGCGTACAGCAGGCCGAGCAGGGCGCCGTTGAGGGCGTAGTTGAGGAACTCGATGATCATGTCGTGCCCGCCGCTGTAATCACATCGGTGCCTGTCACCTTGGCGCGCAGCACGCCCTGTCGGCCGTCCTGGTAGGTGACGGCGATCTGGCAGTCGATGTCGGTGGCGCCGCCGTACAGCCCTTCGATCAGCACGCGATAGCGCTGTTCGAGGAACTCGCGGCGCAGCTTGCGCGTGCGCGTGAGCTCGCCTTCGTCGGCGTCCAGCTCCTTCGGGAAGTTGGCGAAGCGCACGACGCGCGAGCCCTCGGGCAGGAAGGCATTGATGCGCGCGATCTCGTCGCGCACCAGGGCACGGATCTCCCGCCGCTGCGACAGATCGGTGAAGGTGGAGAACGCGATGCGGCGCTCCTCGGCCCAGCGCGAGGCCACGCCCATGTCGATGTTGACCAGCGCGCCCACCCAGGGTCGCGTCGCGTCGCCCAGCACCATCACGTCCTTGATGAAGGGCGAGAAGCGCAGCCGCGTCTCGATGAACTGCGGCGGATACGCGTGTCCTCCGGCGAGCTTGACGAGGTGCTCCACGCGGTCGAGGAAGACGATCTCGCCGCGCTCGGTGGCGCGCACCGCGTCGCCGCTGGCGAACCAGCCGTCGCGGTCGAGCGCGGCGGTCTTCTCTGGCTTTTGCCAGTAGCCGAGGAAACCGGTGCCGCCGCGCAGCAGCAGCTCGCCATTGGCATCGACCCTGGATTCCAGCGCCGCGCCGAAGCCCGGTGCCACCGTCAGCAGCGGCCCCACGGTCTCGAGGTCGTAGCGCTCGCCGCGGTGGCCGGCGATGAGGCCGAACTCCGAGCAGCCGTAGATGTTGCGCAGCGGCACGCCCAGGGCGTGGAACAGGCGGAACACGTCCGGCGCCATCGCGGTGCCGCCCGAGACCGCGATGCGCGAACGCAGGAAGCCGAACTGGTCGCGCACCGCGTGCAGGGTCAGAAGTTCGGCGAGCGGCAGCAGCAGGCGAGCCGACAGCGGCGCGGTGCGCCCTTCGAGACGCGCCACGCGCACCGCATGGCCCACGCGTACGCTCCACCGGTACAGCGCGCGCGGCAGGCGGCTGGCGTGCAGCATGCGCGCCTCGATGGTGGCGGCGATGCTCTCCCACTGCCGCGGCCCGAACAGCACCATGTGCGGCGACAGCTCGCGGATGTTGGGCAGCACCTGATCCGGGCCCTCGGGGAAGTTGACCACCAGCGGCAGCATCAGCCCGAGCGTGACGCCCAGCAGCTGCTCGGTGATCCAGGCCAGCGGCGTGTAAGACAGGTACTCCATGCCGGGTTCCAGCGGCAGCGCGCTGAGCATGCGGCTGGCGTTGTCCACCAGCCAGCGGTGGCTGACCATCACGCCCTTGGGCTTGCTGGTGGTGCCCGAGGTGTAGGTGAGCAGCGCCAGGTCGTCGAAGCGCCCCGCTTCGACGGCCTGCTCGAAGCGCTCTGGGTGGCGCTCGTGCTCCTTGCGGCCGGCGGCGCACAGGGTGTCGAAACCGTGCAGCAGGTCGTGCCGGTACGACCACATGCCGGCGTCGTCCCAGTAGGCGATGCCGCACAGGCCGGGCAGCTTGGCGGCGATGGCCAGTGCCTTGTCGACCTGTTCCTGGTCCTGCGCGAAAATGAATCGGGCCTGCGAGTCTTCGCACAGGTAGAGCAGTTCGTCGGCCGTGGCGTCGGGGTAGATCGACACGGTCTTCGCGCCCAGCGACTGGGCCGCGAACAGCGACCAGAAGTGCTCGGGCTCGTTTTCGCCGACGACGACCGCGGTGTCGCCGCGCTCGAGGCCGAGTGCCGCCGCGCCAAGCGCGAGGGCGCGCACGGTGTCCTGCACCTCGGCCCAGGTGTGGCAGCGCCAGATGCCCTTGCGCTTGACGCGCTGCGCCAGTTGCTGCGGCCGCGTGCGCGCGTGGGCCAGCAGCATCTGCGGAAGCGTCTGAGTCTTCATTGCTGTCGCCGCGACGGCGCCACGGGCCGGCTCGGCCATCGCGGCGCCGCTGCCGGCAGCCTGCTTCAGGCTAACGTCCATTGCGTTCAAGCGGCCGCTCCCAGATAGGCCTGGATCACCGCCGGGTCGGCCTGCACCTGGGCCGGCGTGCCGTCGGCGATCTTGCGCCCGAAGTCGAGCACGGCCACGCGATCGGCGAGGTCCATCACCACACCCATGTCGTGTTCGACCAGCACCACCGGGATGCGGCGCGCCTCGCGCACGTCGATGACGAAGCGGGCGAGGTCTTCCTTCTCCTCGGTGTTCATGCCGGCCATCGGCTCGTCCATCAGCAGCACCTTGGGCTCCATGGCCAGCGCGCGGCCGAGATCGACGCGCTTGCGCAGGCCGTAGCCGAGCGAGCCCACCGGCTGGTGGCGGATGTTCTCGATCTCGAGGAAGTCGACGATGTCCTCGGCCACCTGGCGATGCCGGGCTTCCTCGCGCTGCGTCCACGGGAAGTAGGCAAAGGCCTGCAGCAGGCCGCCGCGCATGTGCGCGTGGCGGCCGATGAGGATGTTGTCCAGCACCGTCATGTGCGGGAACAGGTGCGTGCCCTGGAAGGTGCGCACTACGCCCTGGCGCGCGATCTCGTGCACCGGGCGGCCGAGCAGGTCGCGTCCTTCGTACGCGAGCCGGCCCTGCTGGGGGCGGTAGAAGCCGCTGAGCACGTTCATCAGCGAGCTCTTTCCCGCGCCATTGGGGCCGATCACGGCGAGCATCTCGTCGGCGCGCACCTCGATGCTCACGTCCGACAGCGCCGTGACGCCGCCGAAGCGCAGGGTCACGCCTTCGGCCTTCAGCACCGCGGCCGTCGTGGACGAGGGGGCTGTCGACGTCACGTCAGGAGAAGGCATTGAGACCGGTCAGCGCGCGGCCGATGATCAGCTTCTGGATCTCGGTGGTGCCGTCGGGGATGGTCATCATGCGGGCGTTGCGGAACAGCAGCTCGACGCCGAAGTCCTTGGTGATGCCGTTGCCGCCGTGGATCTGCACCGCCTTGGAGGCGACGTCCACCGCAATTTCCGTGGCATAGCACTTGGCCATGGCACTTTCGACCTCGCTGCGCACACCGTGGTCGATGAGGTTGAAGGCGCGGTAGATCAGGAGACGCGCTGCGTCGAGCTGGATCGCCGAGTCGGCCAGCATGCCCTGGATCAGCTGGTGCTGGCCGATCGGCTTGCCGTGCTGGCGGCGTTCCTTGGCGTAGGCCACGGCCTTGTTCAGCGCCGCCTGCGCGATGCCCACCGAGGTCAGGCCGACCATGGGCCGCGCCTTCTCGAACAGCACCAGCGTGTTCTTCAGGCCGGTGCCGGCCTGGATCATCATGTTGCCGGCCGGCACGCGCACGTTGTCGAAGAAGAGTTGCGCGGTGGAGGTGCTGTTCAGGCCCAGTTTGTCGATGTTGCGGCTCTCGTAGCCGTGCTCCTGGCGGTCGACCAGGATCATCGACAGGCCGCGCGCGCCCTCGTCCGACGTGCGTACGATGACCATGCAGAAATCGGAGTAGTGGCCGTTGGAGATCCAGGTCTTCTCGCCGCTGACGATGAAGTGGTCACCGTCGGCCTTGGCGCGGCAGGTGACCTCGGCGACGTTGCTGCCCACGCCCGGCTCGCTGATGCCGCTGCAGGCGATGATCTCGGCGCGCACCATGCGCGGCAGGTACTTCTGCCGCATCGCGTCGTTGCTGCACACCTCCAGCGAGTAGGCGCCCAACTGCTGGATCAGCAGCGAGATGGCGACGTCGCCCGAGACGCGGGCGAGGTTGTCGTACATCATCGCGTAGGTCAGCCACGGCATGCCCAGGCCGCCGTTCGCTTCCGAGATCAGGCCGTTGCCGCCCATCCCGTAGGGCAGCATCATCTGGAAGATCTCCAGCATGCGCTCCTTCTCGATCAGCTTGTCGGGCTGGTAGCGGCGCACGATGGGCTCGAGCCTGGTGTCGAGGAAGCGGTTGAAGCCCTCGACGGCGAGGCGTTGTTCGTCGGTCGGCAGGAAATTCATGATCGGTCGGCTTGTCGGAGGCTTGTTGCGGCGGGCCGTCAGCGGCCGAGGATGGTGATGGCGCAGACGGCTTCCTCGATGCCGTAGAGGCCGCCGCCGTTCTCGGCCATGGCCAGCCGCGCGCCCTGCACCTGGCGCGCGCCGGCCTCGCCGCGCAGCTGCGTGACCAGCTCGTGCAACTGGCCGATGCCGGTGGCGCCGATCGGATGGCCCTTGGATTCGAGCCCGCCCGAGGTGTTGATCGGGATGCGCCCGCCCACCGTGGTGGCGCCGCTCTCGGCCAGCGCGCCGCCGGCACCGAACTCGCAGAAGCCCAGGTTCTCGGACTGCACGATCTCGCCGATGGCGGTGGCATCGTGCACCTCGGCCACCGAGATGTCCTGCGGGCCGACGCCGGCGCGCTCGTAGGCGAGCCTGGACGCCTTCGCGGTGATGTGCCCGCCCACGTCCTCGGGCTTGCGCGTGGTACCGGTGGCCACCACCGAGGCCAGCACACGCACGGCGCGGCGCCGGTCGGCGAGGCGCGCCAGCGCCGCCTCGGAGCAGACGATGGCGGCGGCGGCGCCGTCGCTGATCGGCGCGCACATCGGCAGGGTCAGCGGGTAGGTGATCGGCGGCGCCGCGAGCACCTGCTCGACGGTGTAGGTGTTGCGGTACTGCGCCAGCGGGTTGTGCGCCGAGTGGCCGTGGTTCTTGGCGGCGACCGCGGCGAACTGCCGCTGCGTGGTGCCGAACTCGCGCATGTGGAAGCGGCCGAATGCGGCGTAGATGTCCATGAACAGGCTGTAAGGCGCCTTCGAGGTGCTGCCGTCGGGCGGCTCGATGCCGCGGCCCATGGCCAGCAGCGTCGTCTTGTTGCCCTCGATGTCCTGCAGGTCCCAGGCCCCGTCGAAGACACTGAACATCTTGGCCTTGTCGGTGCAGAACATCTTCTCGGCGCCGACGGCCAGTGCCACCTCCACCTCGCCCGAACGCACCGCCTGCACTGCCAGGTTGAAGGCTGAGCTGGCGCTGGCGCAGGCGTTCTCCAGGTTGTAGACCGGGATGCCCTCGATACCCAGCGGGCGCAGCGCGATCTGGCCGCGCACCATGGTCTGACCCTCGAGCACGCCCTGCGTGGCATTGGAGAAGTAGGCGGCCTGGATGTCGGCGACGGCCAGCCCGGCATCGGCCAGAGCGGCGGTCACCGCGTCGGCGGTGAGCTGCTTGATGCTGCGGTCGAGGAACTTGCCGGTCGGCGTCATGCCGACGCCGGCGACGTAGGCGGGGGGGAGGGCGGCGGTGCTCACGGGCATTCCTTGAAAGGGTCAGCAGCCCTTGAACTCGGGCTTGCGCTTGCCAACGAAGGCGGCGACCCCTTCGCGGATGTCGTGCGAGTGGCGGTGGGCATCCAGCACCAGGCGCTCCAGGCGCAGCGCGGTGGCCTGCGGCTGATCCAGCCCGTCGGCCACGGCCTGCTTCATGCGCCGCAGCACCAGCGGGCTCTTGGAGGCGATGCGCGTGGCGAGCTTGTCCACCTCGGCAGCGAGTTCGGCGTCGGGGACGACGCGGTTCACCAGGCCCAGCGGCACCAGCTCGGCCGCCGGCAGCGTGTCGCCGGTGAACAGCAGGTACTTGGCCGCCGTGGGGCCGATGCGCCGCGGCAGCACGGCCGCGCCGCCTGCGCCAGGAAAGACGCCGAAGTTGGCGTGCGCATCGCCGATGCGCGCGCCTTCGGCGGCGATGATCAAGTCGCAGGCCATCGCCAGCTCGAGGCCGCCGGCCATCGTCAGGCCGTTGAGTGCAGCGATGGTGGGTTTGGGCAGCACGCGCAGCCGGTCGATCATCCCGGCAATGCGGTCGAGAAAGGCGTTGAGCGGGTCTTCATCGTCCGGCGCAGCGGTGCCACCTTCGAACACGCCCTTCAGGTCGGCGCCGGCGCAAAAGGCCCGCCCCGCGCCGGTGAGCACCGCCACGCGCACGTCGCGGTCGCGCTCAATGCGGCCGATGGCATCGGCGAGTTCGTCGCACAACGCGTCCGACAGCGCGTTCATCGCGTCGGGGCGGTTCAACGTGAGCCAGGCGGTCTGCGCCCGCCTCTCGTAGCGCAGCGCCGTGTACGAATGCAAGGCTGTCTCCTTGGATTTTGTGTTCTTGGCGGGCCGCGCCCAGGAAGAGCGCGCCAGCCTCCAGATTCGTCGACAAGGTTAACGGGGCGTTGTAAAACTGTCAAGCGTTAGGTAGACTCAGGCCGACCCGTGGCGCCCCGACTTCGGCGCGAGTCGCGATCAACCCGAACCAAGGATGCAGAGCAAGGCATTGCCCCTGACCGTCGCCGACCTGCTGCGCAAGCAGGCGGTCGTGCGCCGCGACGCGCCCGCGCTGCAGGACGCGCAGGGCGCGCTGAGCTTCGGGCAACTCGATGGCTGGGCCTGCCGCATCGCGCAGGCCCTGCTGGCCGGCGGCGTGGGTGCCGGCGATCGCATCGCGGTGCTGGCGGAGAATCGGCGCGAGTACATCGGGCTGCAGCTCGCGGCGGCCAAGATCGGTGCCATCGTGGCCTGCCTGAACTGGCGGCTGGCGGACGGCGAGGCGGCGCATTGCCTCGGCCTCGTGTCGCCGCGCCTGGTGTTCGTCTCGCGGCGCCATGCCGATGTGCTGGCGCGCATCGGCTGGGCGGACTGCCCGGTGATCGGGCTGGATGCCGAGTTCGACGGCCTTCTTGAGGGCCGCAGCGAGGACGATCCACAGCAAGAGGTCGACGCCGAGCAGGGCTTGGTCATCCTCTACACCAGCGGCACCACCGGCCTGCCCAAGGGCGCCGTCATCAGCCAGCGCGCGATGGTGGCGCGTGCGATGTGCTTCGCCGCCGACTACGGCATCGGCGCCGAACACGCCTACGTGGCCTGGAGCCCGCTGTTCCACATGGCCGCCACCGACTTCAGCCTGGCCACGCTGATGCTCGGCGGCAAGGTCGTCGTGCAGGACGGTCTGGACATCGAACGCCTGTGCGCGACCATCGAGCGCGAGACCATCGGCTGGCTGGTGGCGATGCCCGGCATGATCGACCTGCTCATCGAGGGTCTGAAGCGCCACCGCACGCGCCCGCGCGGCGTGCGGCTGGTGGGCGCGATGGCCGACCTGGTGCCACTGCAGCAGATCGCCGAGCTGACCGGCCTGCTCGGTGCGCCCTACATCAACAGCTTCGGCGCCACCGAGACCGGTCTGGCGCCGGCCTCCGGCGCGCTGCTGGCGCCGGGCGTCGTGCCCACGAGCCTGGCCAAGCGCGAGTCGGGCTTCTGCCGCGTGCGGCTGGTCGACGCCGACGACCGCGACGTGCCACCGGGCACACCCGGGGAGGCCGTGCTGCGCGGCCCGACGCTCTTCTCCGGCTACTGGAACGCGCCCGAGGTGAACGCGCACGACTTCCGCGGCGGCTGGTTCCACATGGGCGACCTGTTCGTGCGCCGCGCCGACGGTTCGCTCGACTTCGTCGACCGCGTCAAGTACCTCATCAAGTCCGGCGGCGAGAACATCTACCCGGCCGAGATCGAGCGCGTGCTGCTGGCCCAGCCCGCGGTGGCCGACGCCGTGGTGGTGCGCCGACGCGACGAGCGCTGGGGCGAGGTACCGGTGGCCTTCGTCGCCGTGCAGCCGGGTGCGGCTGCCGACGGCGAGCCCCTGCTGAGCCGCTGCCGCGAGCAGCTCGCCGGCTTCAAGGTTCCCAAGGAGATCCGGTTCGTCGAGCTGGCCGCGTTCCCGCGCAGCAGCACCGGAAAGATCCAGCGCCACGAGGTCGAGCGTCAATGGCTCGCCGAATGAACCGCGCCGTGGCCACGTGCCGGCCCCGCGGCATCAACGTCTTGTCCAACCCCAGGAGCTTTCCATGAGCCACACAGTCATCGTTGCCGGCGTCGGCATGATTCCCTTCGCCAAACCCGGCGCCAGCGAGCCCTACAACGTGATGGGCGAGAAGGCCGCGCGCCAGGCGCTCCAGGATGCCGGCGTGGACTACAAGGCCATCGAACAGGCCTTCGTCGGCTACGTGTATGGCGACTCCACCTGCGGCCAGCGCGCGCTGTACCCGCTGGGCATGACGGGCATCCCGGTGCTCAACGTCAACAACAACTGCTCCACCGGCTCATCGGCGCTGTTCCTGGCGCGCCAGGCGGTGCAGTCGGGCGCTGCCGAGTGCGTGCTGGCACTCGGCTTCGAGCAGATGCAGCCCGGGGCGATCAAGGCCGCCTTCCCCGACCGCCCGACGCCGTTCGAGCAGTTCGACCAGGTCACCGACGAACTAGTCGGGCACCCTGAGATCCCGCTCGCGCTGCGCTACTTCGGCGGCGCCGGCAAGGCGCACATGGACAAGTACGGCACCAAGCTCGAAACCTTCGCCGCCATCCGCGCCAAGGCCAGCCGCCATGCGGTGAACAACCCGCTGGCGCTGTTCCGCAAGGAGGTCAGCGTGGACGACGTGATGGCCGCGCCGATGATGTGGGAGGGCGTGATGACGCGCCTGATGGCCTGCCCGCCCACCTGCGGCGCCGCCGCGGCCGTCATCTGCTCGGAGGCCTACGCCAAGAAGCACGGCTTGAACCGCCAGGTGCGCATCGCCGCGCAGGCCATGACCACCGACTTCCCCAGCACGTTCGAGGCGCACGACATGATGCGCGTGGTCGGCTACGACATGGCCAAGGAGGCCGGCCGCAAGGTCTACGAGGCGGCCGGCATCGGCCCGAAGGACATCGACGTCGTCGAGCTGCACGACTGCTTCGCGCAGAATGAGCTCATCACCTACGAGAGCCTGGGCCTGTGCCCCGAGGGCGGCGCCGAGAAGTTCGTGCGCGATGGCGACAACACCTATGGCGGCAAGGTCGTCACCAACCCGTCGGGCGGCCTGCTCTCCAAGGGCCACCCGCTGGGCGCGACCGGGCTGGCGCAGTGCTACGAGTTGACGCACCAGCTGCGCGGCACGGCAGAGCAGCGGCAGGTGAAGGGTGCGCGCACCGCCCTGCAGCAC
Source organism: Xenophilus azovorans DSM 13620 (assembly GCF_000745855.1). Taxonomy (GTDB): domain Bacteria; phylum Pseudomonadota; class Gammaproteobacteria; order Burkholderiales; family Burkholderiaceae_C; genus Xenophilus; species Xenophilus azovorans. The sequence continues at coordinate 137,829 of NZ_JQKD01000004.1, read as the reverse complement.
AACCTGGGGCTCGGCGGCGCCTGCGTCGTGACCCTGTACCAAGCGGCTTGAATGCCATCAACAAAGGGCCAACACCCATGATCGACAGGAAGCACATCGGCTATGCGCCGCCGCCCACGCTGTGGACGGTTGAAAAGGGGCGCATCGCCTTCTTCGCCAAGGTGATCGGCCTCACCGACCCGATCCACACCGATGAAGCCGCGGCCAAGGCCGCGGGCTATCGCGGCATCGTCGCGCCGCCCACCTTCTTCTTCGGCGCCGAGAGCGATGCCGGCGTGTCGATGAAGATGATCCAGGAATTCGAGATCGACCTGGGCAAGGTGCTGCACGGTGAGCAGCACTTCGACTACCACGCCCCGGTGTGCGCCGGCGACACCCTGCGCATCGAGACCAGGGTCACCGACATCTACGACAAGAAGGGCGGCCTGCTCGAGTTCGTGGTGCGCGAGTCCAAGGTCACCAACCAGCTCGGCGAGCACGTCGCCGACATGCGCGGCATTCTTGTCGTGCGCCACGGTTGAGAAGTGAGAGGAGACGCACGATGAGTTTCGATCCCAAGAACGTGAACGTGGGCGACGCCATGCCCATGCTCGAGCTGCCGCCGATCTCGCGCACCACGCTGGCCCTGTTTGCCGGCGCCTCGGGTGACCACAACCCCATCCACATCGACCTCGACTTTGCCCGCAAGGCCGGCATGAAGGACGTGTTCGCGCACGGCATGCTGTCGATGGCCTACCTGGCGCGCGCGCTCACCCAGTGGGTGCCGCAAAGCCGCGTGCTCAACTACGGCGTGCGCTTCGCGGCCATCACCCAGGTGGCCGACCGCGTGCAGTGCAGCGGCAAGGTCGTCGAGAAGCTCGAGTACCGCGGCCGCCCCTGCGCGCGCATTGAGCTGACGGCCTTGCGCAACGGCGAGCAGGTCACGCTCAGCGGCGACGCCATCGTCGCGCTGGACTGACCCCGCATCCACACCGAATCCCATTCTCTGGAGACACCCATGAAGAAGCTCGAAGGCAAAGTGGCCATCGTTTCCGGCTCCGGCCGCGGCATCGGCCGCGCCATCGCGATGAAACTGGCCGGCGAAGGCGCCAAGGTCGTCGTGAATGACCTCGACGCCGGACCGGCCGAAGAAACCGTCGCCGCCATCAAGGCCGCGGGCGGCCAGGCCCTGGCCTGTGCCGGCAGCGTCACCGCCGAAGGCTTTGCCGAGAAGTTCGTCAAGACCGCGATCGACGGCTTCGGCGGCCTGGACATCATCGTCAACAACGCCGGCTACACCTGGGACAACGTGGTGCAGAAGATGACCGACGAACAGTGGCACGCGATCCTCGACGTGCACCTGACGGCGCCGTTCAAGATCCTGCGCGCCGCGGCCGACTACTTCCGCCACCAGTCCAAGGTCGAGGCCGATGCCGGCAAGGAAGTGTTCCGCAAGGTGGTCAACATCTCGTCGGTCGCCGGTACCGGCGGCAATGCCGGCCAGGCCAACTACTCGGCCGGCAAGGCCGGCATCATCGGCCTGACCAAGGCGCTGTCCAAGGAGTGGGGGCGCTACAAGGTCAACGTCAATGCGGTGGCCTTCGGCCTGATCAAGACCCGCCTGACCGAAGCCACCGCCGGCGGCAACGCCTCGATCGACGTCGAGGGCCGGCAGATCAAGGTGGGGGTCAACCCCGAGCTGATGACGATGATGGAGCGCACCATCCCGCTCGGCCGCGGCGGCACGCCCGAAGAGGCCGCGGGCTCGGTGTACCTGCTGTGCACGCCCGAATCCAACTACATCAGTGGCCAGGTGCTGATCTGCGGCGGCGGCATCTCGCTCTGAAGCCTGCAAGCCGCCGCGCCGCACGCGCGTCGGCTCGACCCGCTTTCGAAGAAGGTTTGCCACCCGATGGACCTGACATTCAGTGACGAGGACCGCGCCTTCCAGCGCGGCGTGCGCGCTTGGTTCGCGGCCAACACCCCCGAAGCCCTGCGGCGCAAGGTCCAGAGCGGGCAGATGCTGACGCGCGACGACATCGTGCACTGGCAGCGCCGCCTCGACGAGCAGGGCTACCTGGTCGTGGGCTGGCGCAAGGAGCACGGCGGGCCCGGCTGGACGCCGACGCAGCGCTATCTGTACGACCTGGAGCGCGCCGCCGCCAACGCGCCGGTGGGCCTGTCGATGGGCGTGATCATGCTGGGCCCGGTGCTGATCGCCTTCGGCACCGAGGCGCAGAAGGCGCAGTACCTGCCGCGCATCCGCCGCTGCGAGGACTGGTGGTGCCAGGGCTATTCCGAGCCCGGCGCGGGCTCCGACCTGGCGAGTCTGGCCACCACCGCGGTGGCCGACGGCGACGACTACGTCATCAACGGCTCGAAGATCTGGACCACCTACGCGCACTGGGCCACGCACATGTTCTGCCTGGTGCGCACGGCCAGCACCGGCAAGAAGCAGGAGGGCATCTCCTTCCTGCTGATCGAGATGGACCGTCCCGGCATCGAGGTGCGGCCCATCGTCTCGATCGACGGCGAGCACCACCTGAACCAGGTCTTCTTCACGGACCTGCGCGTGCCGCGCAGCAACCTGGTGGGCAAGGAAGGGCAGGGCTGGGAGATCGCCAAGTACCTGCTCACGCACGAGCGCACCAGCATCGCCGGCGTGGCCGACTCGAAGGCGGCGATGGCCAACGTGTTGCGCTCGGCCGAATCGCGCGGCTGGGGCGGTGGACGGCTGATCGACCAGCCCGGCATGTCCGCCCGCCTGGCGCGTGCCGAGATCGACCTGATGGCGCTGGAGTTCACCAATCTGCGCGTGCTCTCCTCCATGGCTGCGGGTAAAGCGCCGGGCCCGGAGTCGTCGATGCTCAAGCTGATGGGCACCGCGGTGCAGCAGACATTGTCGGAGCTGGCGCTCGAGGTCGGCGCCGAACAGGCCTGGCCCTGGCACGCGCAGGGCGCGCTGGCCGATTCACCCCACGCCCATGCGATGGAGCGCTTTGCCTTCCTGCGAGCCGCCACCATCTACGGCGGCAGCGACGAGGTGCAGAAGACGGTGCTGGCCAAGTCCATGCTGGCCGGCGTGGCACGTTGAACGGATGACACGCGCATGGACCTGAACCCCACCCCCGAACAGAAGATGCTGCGTGATGCGGCGCAGAAGTACTTCCGCGCCGAGTACCGCTTCGACGCGCGCGCGAAGCGGCTGGCGTCAGCCGACGACGCCGTGGCCGGGGCGGCGCACTGGACGCGCTTTGCCGAATTCGGCTGGCTGGGCCTCGGCCTGCCGGAGGCCGTGGGCGGCTTCGGCGGCATGCCCGAGTTGATCGCCGTGTGCGAGGCGATGGGCGCGGCGCTCTCACTCGAGCCCTACGTCGCATCCACCGTGCTGGCGGCCCAGGCGGTGGCTGCTGCGGCCGACGCCGGGCAGCAACTGGCGCTGCTGACGCCGCTGGTCGAAGGGCGCAGCCGGCTGGCGCTGGCCTGCACCGAGGCCGACTCGGGCCCCACGCTCGCGTGGGTCGAAACGCGCGCAAAGCGTCAGGGCAGCGGTTGGGTGCTCGACGGCCGCAAGACCGGCGTCGTCGGCCTGCCGCAGGCCGACATGGCCATCGTCAGTGCGCGCCTCGACGGCCGCCCGGGCGAGCGCGCCGGTCTTGCGCTGTTCGCGCTGCCGGTGGGCACGGCCGGCGTGCGCATCGAACCCTACCGGCGCTACGACGGCGTGTCCGCCGGCGAGCTGCGGCTCGACAGCGTGCAGCTCGACGCCGCGGCACTGCTGGGCGACCCGGGGCGTGCACTGGAGGCGCTGGAGCGCGCCGTCGACCTGTCGACCATCGCCGCCTGCGCCGACGCGCTGGGCGCGATGACGGCCGTGCTGCACAAGACCGGCGCCTACCTGGCCACGCGCAAGCAGTTCGGCGCGCCGCTGGCGAGCTTCCAGGTGCTGCAGCACCGCATGGTGGACATGTTCGCGGCGCTCGAAGCGTCGCGCTCGATGGTGGTGATGGCGGCGCTGCATGCCGATGCTGCACCGGCCGAGCGGGCGCGTGCGGCGTCGGCGGCCAAGGTGGCGGTCGGCGAGCGCGCGCGCTACGTCGCCCAGCAGGGCGTGCAGTTGCACGGCGGCGTCGGCATGACCGAGGATCTGGACATCGGCCACTACTTCCGCCGCCTGACCCTGTTCGAGAAGGCCGACGGCGGCATCGACCACCACCTGCAACGCTTCGCGCAATCGCAGCGCAAGGAACTCGGGACGCGGCCATGACGGTGATGCCCTCCACGGTCTCGCCCGGCGGCGAGGCCTTCGCGCGCAACCACGAGGCTTACCTCGCGCGCATCGCCGACCTGCACGCACGCCGTGCGCGGGCGCTCATCGGCGGGCCCGAGAAGGCGCGCCGCCTGCACCAGCAGCGCGGCCAGCTGCTGCCGCGCGAGCGGCTGGCAGCGGTGCTCGACCCCGGCTCGCCGTTCCTGGAGTTCGGCCAGCTCGCGGGCGAGGGCCTGTACGAGGGCGTGCCGCCCGGCGGCAGCATCATCACCGGCGTGGGCCTGGTCAGCGGCCGGCCGTGCATGCTGATGATCCACGACGCCACGGTGAAGGGCGCCACCTACTACGGCATCACCGCGAAGAAGCACGTGCGGGCGCAGATGTTCGCCTGGCAGCACCGGCTGCCATGCATCACGATGGTCCAGTCCGGCGGCGCCAACCTGCCCGAGCAGGCGCACATCTTCCCGGACGACGGCCAGTTCGGGTCGATCTTCTACAACCAGATCCGCATGTCGGCCGAGGGCATCACGCAGATCGCCACCGTGCATGGCCCGTCCACCGCGGGCGGTGCCTACCTGCCGGCGCTGTGCGACATCGCCGTCATCGTGCGCAAGCAGGGCGCGATGTTCCTCGGCGGGCCCGAGCTGGTGTATGCGGCCACCAAGGAAGAGGTCGATGTCGAGACGCTGGGCGGCGGCGAGATGCACAGCCGCGTCAGCGGCGTCACCGACCACCTGGCCGAGAACGACGGCCACGCCATCGCCATCGTGCGCGACATCGTGGCCAACCTCGGCACGCCGCCGAAGCAGCGCTGGAACGTGGCCCCGAGCCGCGCGCCGCTGCACGACCCGCGAGAGATCTACGGCATCGTCAGCGCCGACACGCGCCACCCCACCGACAACCGCGAGGTCGTCGCGCGTCTGGTCGATGGCAGCGAGTTCCAGGAATTCAAGCCGCTGTACGGCGACACGCTGGTCTGTGGCTTCGCGCGCATCAAGGGCTTCCAGGTCGGCATCCTGGCCAACAACGGCGTCATCTTTTCCGAGGCTGCGGTCAAGGGCGCGCACTTCATCGAGCTGGCCTGCCAGCGCGACATCCCGCTGCTGTTCGTGGCCGACGTGTCGGGCTTCATGGTCGGGCAGGCGGTGGAGCGCGAGGGCATCGCCAAGCACGGCGCCAAGTTCATCACCGCCATGGCCTCGGCCAGCGTGCCGCGCTACACGCTCATCACCGGCGGCTCGTACGCCGCGGCGTACCTTGCGATGTGCGGGCGGCCGTTCAAGCCGCATGCGATGCTGATGTGGCCGAGCGGCCGTGCCGCGCTGATGGGCCCCGAGCAGGCCGCCACCACGCTGACGATGGTGCGCGACCGCATCCACGAACGCGAAGGCATGAGCTGGACCGACGCCGAGCGCGAGCGCTTCAAGCAGCCGATCCGCGAGCAGTTCGAGGCCTTCGCCAGCCCCTACAACTTCGCCTCCAACCTGTGGTGCGACATGGTCATCGACCCGCTAGAGACGCGCGACACGCTGGCCCTGCTGTTCGAGCTGGCCGGCCGCCAGCCGCAACGCGACACGCGTTTCGGCGTGTTCAGGATGTGACGGTGATGCTCGGCTCCGTCCTCCAGGGCCTGCGCGTCATCGACCTGACGCAGAACGTCGCCGGCCCGTACTGCACGCAGGTGCTCGCCGACCTCGGCGCCGACGTCATCAAGATCGAGCGGCCGGGCGGCGGCGACGACGCGCGCGCCTGGCGGCCGCCCGAGATCGGCGGCATGGGCACCGGCTTTGCGGCGCTGAACCGCAGCAAGAAGAGCGTCGCGCTCGACCTCGACCGGCCCGAGGGCCAGCGCATCGTGGCGCAGCTGGCCGCGGGTGCCGACGTGCTGGTGCATTCGCTCAAGCCGGGCAGCGCCGAGGCGCGCGGCCTGGGCGACGAACCGCTGCGCGCCGCGAACCCACGGCTCGTGTACTGCGCCATCAGCGCCTTCGGCGAGGCGGGGCCGATGCGTGGCCTGCCCGGCTACGACCCGCTGATGCAGGCCTTCACCGGCATCATGAGCGTCACCGGCCACGAAGGCGACGAGCCGGCGCGGGTGGGCGTGTCGCTGATCGACCTGGGCACCGGCATGTGGGCCGCCATGGCCGTGCTCGCGGCCCTGCTGCAGCGCGCCACCACCGGCCAGGGCTTGCGTGTGGGCGCCAGCCTGCTGGAGACCGGCCTGGCGTGGATGGCGGTGCCGATCGCCAACTACCTGGCCACGGGCCGGCTGCCGCGCAAGATGGGCTCGGGCATGGCTATGATGGTGCCCTACGAGCTGTACGACACGGCCGACGGCCAGGTCTTCATCGCGGCCGCCAACGACCGGCTGTTCGCCCGCATCTGCGACGCGCTGGGCTGCCCTGAGCTGGCGCGCGATGCGCGCTTCGTCGACAACCCCTTGCGCGTGGGCCACCGTGACGCGCTGCACGAGGCGCTGGCAGCGCACACGCGCACGCGCAGCACCGCCGAGTGCATCGCCCTGCTGCGCGCGGCCGGCGCGCCCTGCAGCGAGTTGAACAACGTGGCCCAGGTGCTGGAGCAGGAGCAGGTTCAGGCCCTGGGGCTGCTGACCGACGTGCCGCTGCCGCAGGCACCCGGGCACCGCGCCATCGGCCTGCCCTTCAACAGCGGCGGCGAGCGTGGCCGCACGCCCACGGCGCCACCGGCGCTGGGCGCCGACACCGCGGCCGTGCTCCATGCCTTGGGCATCGATGCAGCGGCGCAGGCCGCGCTGCAGCGCCTCGGCGTGATCGGCTGAACCGACCGGAAGGAGTCAATTTCCCATGCCGATGAACTTCGACTACACCGACACCCAGGCCCAGATCCGCGCCGCCGTGAAGGAGCTGTGCGCGCGTTTCGGCCCCGCGTACTGGCGCCAGCTGGCGCAGGACGGCCAGTACCCCGAGGCCTTCGTCGATGCGATGGCCCAGGCCGGTTGGCTGGCCGCACTGATCCCCGAGGAATACGGCGGCGCCGGCCTGCCGCTGCTCGACGCCTGCCTGATCCTGCAGGAGATCAACCAGAACGGCGCCAGCGCCGTGCACTGCCACGCGCAGATGTACACGATGGCCTCGATCATGCGCCACGGCAGCGAGGCGCAGAAGCGCCGCACGCTGCCGCGCATCGCCGACGGCAGCCTGCGCCTGCAGGCCTTCGGAGTGACCGAGCCCGACGCCGGTTCCAACACGCTGGCGATCAAGACCTTCGCGCGCCGCGTGCCCGGCGGCTACGTGCTCAACGGGCAGAAGATCTGGACCTCGCGCTACAGCCATTCGCACCTGTACCTGCTGATCGCGCGCACCACGCCGCTCGCCGAGGTGAAGAAGAAGACCGACGGCCTGAGCCTGTTCCTGATCGACATCGCCAAGGCCGGCAAGGCGCTGCAGTCGCGCCAGATCAAGACGATGATCAACCACCACACCTTCGAGGTGTTCATCGACAACCTGGAGCTCGCCGACGACGATCGCATCGGCGAGGAAGGCAAGGGCTTCCACTACCTGCTCGATTCGCTGCACAGCGAGCGCCTGCTGGTGGCCAGCGAGGCCATCGGCGACGGCCACTGGTTCGTCGGCAAGGCCGCGGCCTATGGGCGCGAGCGCGTCGTGTTCGACCGCCCGATCGGCTCCAACCAGGGCGTGCAGTTCCCGATCGCGCGGGCGCACCTCAACGTCGAGGCGGCCGAGCTGATGCGCAACAAGGCGGCCACGCTGTTCGACGCCGGCCAGCCCTGCGGCCGCGAGGCCACGATGGTGAAGTACCTCGCCAGCGAGGCCGCCTGGGAGGCGGCCGAGGCCGCGATGACCACCTTTGGCGGCTACGGCGTGGCCTGCGAGTTCGACATCGAGCGCAAGTGGAAGGAAAGCCGCCTGTTCCGCACCGCGCCGATCTCCAACAACCTGGTTCTGGCGCAGGTGGCCGAGCATCTGCTTGGCATGCCGCGTTCGTACTGAGACCGCACGATGGGAACCTACGAGACGCTGCGCGTCGAGCCAGCCCCGGGCACCTCCCCCGACGAGGGCGTGCGTTGCCTGGTGCTGAACCGACCCGAGGTGATGAACGCGATGAACACGCAGATGTTCGTCGACCTGCGCGCCGCACTGCATGATCTGGCCTACGACGACGGCCTGCGCGTGCTCGTCGTCACCGGTGCCGGCGAGCGCGCCTTCAGCACCGGCGGCGACCTGAAGCAGCGCGACGGCATGACCGACCAGCAGTGGCGGCGACAGCACCAGCTGGCCGAGGAGGTGCTGCTGGCGGTGAAGGACTTTCCGTGCCCGGTGATCGCCGCCGTGGAAGGCCATGCGCATGGCGGCGGTTGCGAACTGGCGCTGATGTGCGACTGGATCGTGGCCGCGCGCTCGGCGGTGTTCTCGCTGCCCGAGGTGCGGCGCGGCATCATGCCCGGCGGCGGCGGCATCCAGAACCTGGTGCGCGCGGCCGGGGCGCGGCGCGCCAAGCAACTGCTGCTGACCGCGCGCCGCTTCAGCGCGGAGCAGGCTGCACAGTGGAACATCACCACCACGCTGGTCGAGCCCGGCCAGGCGCTTGCCACCGCGGTGGCCGAGGCGCGCGAGGTGGCGCTGGCCGCGCCGATGGCCGTGCACTACGCCAAGGTGGCGGCGTCGCGCGGCGGCGAGGTCGACTTCCACAGCGGCTACGCGCTCGACATTGCCGCCTACAACGTGCTCGTGTCGTCGCAGGACCGGCTCGAAGGCGTGCGCGCCTTCAACGAGAAGCGGCCGCCGCGCTGGAGCGGGCGCTGATGTTCCGGCGCATCCTGATCGCCAACCGCGGCGAGATCGCGTGCCGCATCGCGCGCACCTGCCGGCGGCTGGGCATCGCGCCGGTCGGCGTGCATTCCTGCGCCGACCGCGATGCGCTCCACCCCTCGGTGATGGACGCGTCCATCGGCCTGGGCGGCGCCAGCGCCGCCGACAGCTACCTGCGCATCGACGCCGTCATCGACGCCGCACGCCGCACCGGTGCGCAGGCCATCCACCCCGGCTACGGCTTCCTGGCCGAGAACCCGGCGTTCGCTGAAGCCGTGGAATCGGCGGGGCTGGTGTTCATCGGGCCCACGGCCGATACGCTGCGCCGGCTGGGCCACAAGGGCCAGGCCAAGGCCGAGGCGCGCGCGGCCGGCGTGCCCGTGCTCGGTGGCGGCGAGGACGCCAGCGCCGACGCCGAGACGGTTGCCGAGCGCGCACGTTCGGTCACGTTGCCGGTGCTGCTCAAGCCCGCGGCCGGCGGCGGCGGCAAGGGCATGCACGTGGTGCGGCAGGCGAGCGAGCTGCACGCCGCCATCGGCACCGCGATGCGCGAGGCGCGCAGCGCCTTCGGCGATGCGGCGCTGATCGTCGAGCCCTATGTCGAACGCGGGCGCCACGTCGAGGTGCAGATCGCCGGCGACGGCCGCGGCGAGGTGATCCACCTGTTCGAGCGCGAGTGCACGCTGCAGCGCCGCCACCAGAAGCTGATCGAGGAGGCGCCCGCCGCGCCGTTGCCCTCGGGGCTGCGCGAGGAGTTGCTCGACGATGCGCTGCGGATCGCGCGCCGACTCGACTACCGTGGCGTCGGCACAGTCGAGTTTCTCGTCGCCGGCGATCGGCACTGGTTCCTCGAGGTCAACCCGCGCCTGCAGGTCGAGCACCCGGTCACCGAGGAGGTGACCGGCGTCGACATCGTCGAACTGATGCTGCGCGTGGCCGCAGGCGAAGGCCTGTCCGTACGCCAGGCCGACGTGCGCGTGCGCGGCCACGCCGTGGAAGCGCGGCTTTGCGCTGAGGACGCCGAGCGCGACTTCCTGCCCGCCACCGGGAGCATCGAGCAGATCGCCTTCCCGGGAGGTGGGGTGCGCGTCGAAAGCGGCGTGCGCGCCGGCTCGGAGGTGACGTCGCACTACGACTCGCTGCTGGCCAAGCTCGTGGCGCACGCAGCCACCCGCGACGAAGCGCTCGACCGCGTGCAGGCCGCGCTGGCCCAGACGCGGGTGCTGGGCGTGACCACCAACGCCGATTTCCTGCGCCGGCTGCTGGCGCGGGCCGAGGTGCGCGATGCCAGCTTCCACACCCGCAGCATCGATGAATGGCTTGCCCGGCCGGATCGCACGGCCCAGGTGGTGCCGCCGGCCATCGTGGCCGCGGCCGGCCTGTGGTGGATGCTCGACGAGCGCGCGCGTGCTCCCGACTGTGGGGCCTGGTCGGCGGCCGATGCCACAGGCTGGCAGATGCACGCCGGAGACGACCCGGTGAGCGCCGTGCCCGCGGTGCTGCTGCGCGACGGCACGACGGTCCACGAGGTGCACCTGGGCATCCCCGGACCCGACGGTTTCACCACCGTGCAGGTGGGCGACACGCGCCTGCGCCTGGCGCTGCGCGCGCAGCCCGGCGGCGGCTGGCAGGGCGAGCAGGGCGGCGAAGTGCAGACGCTGGCCTTCGCCCGCCGCGGGACGAACCTTTTCGTGCAAGCCGGCGGCGCCGGCCACCAGATCGATGTGCAGCCCTACCTGGCCCGCGCGGCGGCCGGCTCTGCCGGGTCCGGCGAGCTGCGCACGCCGATGATGGGCACCATCCTCGCCACCCATGCCGAGGTCGGCCAGGCCCTGCGCGCCGGCGACGTGGTGGTGACGATGGAGTCGATGAAGATGGAAATGAAGATCTGCGCCGAGCGCGATGGCGTGCTGGCGAGCCTGAGTGCCGTCGCCGGCCAGACCGTGGAGCGTGGCCGCGTGGTGGCGGTCGTCGTCGCCGCCGCCGACGCTCCCGACCCTGCCCCGGCCGATGCCGCCACCTGACAACCCGCCTGGAGAACCCGTTGGACTACAAGACCATCCGCCTCACGCGCGACAGCGCGTATGTCGCCCGCCTCACGCTCGCCCGCCCCGAGATCCAGAACGCGCTGAGCCTGGACGTGGTGCGCGAGCTGCTGCACGCCATCGCCGCGATCGGCGCCGACACGAAGCTGCGTGCGGTGGTGCTCAGCGGCGAAGGCAAGTCGTTCTGTGCGGGCGGCGACCTGACCTGGATGCAGACGGTGCTGTCGCAGAGCCGCGAGCAGCGCATCGCCGACTCGCTGCCGCTGGCCGACCTGTTCTACGAGTTCGACCGCCTGCCCAAGGTGGTGATCGGTCGCATCAACGGCCCGGCCACCGGCGGCGGCTTCGGCATGACCTGCATCTGCGACGTGGCCGTCGCGGCCAGCACCGCGCGCTTCTCGCTCACCGAGGCGCGGCTCGGGCTGGTGCCGGCCAACATCGGCCCGTACGTCGCGCGCAAGATCGGCCTCGCGCGTTCGCGCCGCTACGGCCTGACGACGCAGTTCATCGACGCCGCGCAGGCCGAGCGCATCGGCCTGGTGGACCGTGTCGTCGCGCCCGAAGACCTGGACCGCGCGGTGGATGAGGAACTCGATCTCGTGCTCTCGCTGCCGGCGAGCTCGATCGCGGCGACCAAGCAGCTGTTCAACGACGTGCACGGCCGGCCACCGCGCGAGTGCATGGACTACACCGCCAACGCGCTGGCCGATGCCTGGGAGACGCCCGAGGCTGCCGAAGGCATCGCCGCCTTCCTGGGCAAGCGCGCAGCCAACTGGAAGGTGGCCCGATGAGTACCGCCATGAACGACGCCGACACCGTGCTCTACGAGGTGCGTGACGGCATCGCCACCGTCAAGATCAACCGCCCCGAGATCCGCAATGCGCTGTCGCCGGCGGCAGCCAACCGCCTGTACGAATGCTGGGACCAGGTCGATGCCGACAAGGACGTGCGCGTCGCGATCCTCACCTCGGCCGACTGCGGCACCTTCTGCTCCGGGCTCGATCTGCGCGAGGCCTCGCGGGTGAAGAAGGAGGAGGGCGTGGACATCCTCACGAAGATGAAGGACCCGTTCCACGCCCGCCAGCGCCGCGTCGCCAAGCCGATCATCGCCGCGATGACCGGGCACCTGATCGCCGGCGGCATGATGCTGTCGCTCAACTCCGACCTGCGCGTCGGGCTGAAGGGCACCCAGGTTGGTATCACCGAGACGCGCATCGCCGGCCGCGGCAGCCCGTGGGCGATTCCGCTGCTGTGGATGCTGCCGCAGCCGCTGCTGATGGAGATGGTGCTGACCGGTGAGCTGTACCCGATCGAGACCTTCCACGAGCTTCGCTTCATCAACTACCTCGAGGACACGCCCGACGCGGTGCGCGCCCGCGCACAGGCGCTCGCCGAGCGCATCCGCGATAACGCGCCGCTGTCGGTGATGGCGGGCAAGGAGTCGATCCTCACCGCGATGAGCGCGGGCTGCGACGCCGGCATGGCGCTGGCGCACAACATCTACCGCGCCGCCTACGCCAGCGAGGATGCGCAGGAAGGCCCGCGCGCCTTCGCCGAGAAGCGCAAGCCGGTGTGGAAGGGCCGCTGAGCCCGCAGCACCGCGAAGGAACAACCGCATGTGCAGCATCGACCCCCTGATCCGCAACAACCGCGCGTGGTCGGCCCGATGCCGCGCCGAGGACCCGCAGTTCTTCACGCGGCTCGCGGGCCAGCAGACGCCACGCTACTTGTGGATCGGCTGTTCCGACAGCCGCGTGCCGGCCAACGAGATCGTCGGCCTGCGGCCGGGCGAGATCTTCGTGCACCGCAACGTCGGCAACCTGGTGGTGCACTCGGATCTGAACTGCCTGACGGTACTGCAGTACGCCGTGGAGGTGCTGAAGGTCGAGCATGTGCTGGTGGTCGGCCACTACGGCTGCGGCGGAGTGCAGGCGGTGGTCGAGCAGCGCCGCACCGGGCTGGCCGATAACTGGCTGCGACACATCGAGGACGTCGCGCGCAAGCATGAAGCCCGGCTCGAAGCAGCTTCGTCACCCGCCGAGCGCGCGCAGAGACTGTGCGAGCTGAACGTGATCGAGCAGGTGAGCAACGTGTGTCGTACCACGATGCTGCGCCGGGCCTGGGCCCGAGGCCAGGCGGTGGCTGTGCACGGCTTCGTCTACGGGCTCGAAGACGGGCTGCTGCACCGGGTCAGCGACGCGGTGGGCGGCATCGAGTCGCGGGAGTCCGGCTACATCGATGCTCTGGCCGCGCTTGGCGTTCCGTGAACGCGGTTGGCCGAAGCGCCGAGCCGCCGCCCGTCAAGCCGACAGCCTCGCCCGCAGATCCGCCACGGCCTCCGGGTTGACCAGCGAGGACAGATCCCCCGGGTTGTCGCCGCGGTATACCGCGCGCACCACGCGCCGCATGATCTTCATGTTGCGCGTCTTGGGCAAGTCGCTCACCAGCAGCACCTGGCGCGGGCGGTACGAGTTGCCCATGCCCTTGACCACGGCTGCCGCCAACTCCTGCTCGAGCGTGCCGTCGGCCGCCACACCGGGCATCGGCACGCACACGCAGACGATGGCCGAGCCCTTGACCTCATCGGGCACGCCGATCACCGCCGCTTCCGACACCTTGCCCGTGCCGGTGAGCAGCGTTTCGATCTCGGAAGGGCCGGTGCGCTTGCCAGAGACCTTGATGGTGTCGTCGCTGCGGCCGAGGATGTAGACGAGGCCGTCCTCGTCGCGCATCGCGAAGTCGCCGTGCACCCACAGGCCGGGGATGGTGCGCCAGTAGCTGTCGAGATAGCGCTCGTCGTCGCGCCACAGGCTCTTGGTGAAGCCGATGTTGGGGTTGCGCAGCACCAGTTCGCCCACCTGGCCAGGGCCTACGGGCTGGCCGGCTTCGTCGACGATGTCAACGCCCACGCCCAGGCCGCCCATGCCGAAGGAGCCCGGGCGCAACGGGTGGTGCACGGTGCCGGTGAAGTTGCAGCCGCCGACCTCGGTGCCGCCGACGATGTTCAGGAACGGCAGTTTCTTCTTGCACACATGCTCGAAGAACCAGCGCCAAGGCGATTCGGTCCAGGCCTCGCCGCCGGAGACGGTGATGCGCAGCGCCGAGAGGTCGTAGCGCTCGACGTCCTGGTCGCCGTGGCGCATCAGTCCACGGATCAGCGTGGGCGCCACGCCGAGGTAGGTGACCCGGTGGTCCTGCAGCAGTCGCCAGAAGCGGCCGGTGTCGGGGTAGTCGGGCGTGCCCTCAGCCACCAGCAGGCTGCCGCCGAAGTAGCTGGGGATGCAGGCGCACATCGCGCCCACCATCCAGCCCATGTCGCTCATGAAGAAGAAGCGGTCATCCGCGCGGAAGTCACCGCAGATGTGCATGTCGCGCGTGACCATCGAGCCGAGGAAGCCCACGTGCGTCCAGACGCAACCCTTGGGCTTGCCGGTGGTGCCCGAGGTGTAGAGCAACACTGCGGCGTCGTCGGCGGCCATCTCGGCCGTCTGCCGCTCGGCCGCCTGCCCGGCCACGGCCGTGGCCCAGTCGAGGTCGCGCCCGGCGGTCATCGGGCAGGGCAAGGCATCGCCCAGGTGGCGCAGCACCAGCACGTGTTCGACGCTGGGCGTCGACGCCAAGGCCTCGTCGAGCACCGACTTCATCGCGCCGGGGCTGCCGCGGCGCCAAGTGCCGTCGACCGTGAGCACGACCTTGGCCTCGCCGTCGTTCAGGCGCGCCACCAGCGGCTGCGGCCCGAAGCCCGAGAACAGCGGCATGATGACGGCGCCGATCTTCAGCACCGCGAAGAAGGCGATGAAGGTCTCGGGCAGGTTGGGCATGTACAAGCCCACGCGGTCGCCGCGCTGCACGCCCAGCGCCTCGAGCGCGCCGGCCAGCCGGCAGAGCTCGGCGTCGAACTCGCGGTAGCTGAGTTCGCGACGCGCGTTCGGGGCCTTGGGGTCCTCACCCTCCCAGGTGATGAAGGTGCGGTCCCAGGCGGGCGTGCCGCGGTGGCGGTCGATGCAGTTGAGCACGATGTTGGTCGTGCCGCCGACGCACCAGCGCGCCCACTCGATGCCGCGCGAGGTGTCGAGCATGCGCTCGCAGGGCTTGTAGAAGCGGAAGTCGCAGAACCCGAACACCTGCTCCATCAGCCAGGCCGGGTCGGCGTCGGCGCGGCGCTGCAGGCTGGGCAGGTCGCCCTGGCCCGTGTGGCGGATGAAGGCCGTCAGGTTGGACCCGGCGATGGTGGCCGCCGAGGGCAGCCAATCGAACGGTCGTTTGGTAGAATCCATTGGCGCGAGATTAGCGCATGGCGCATCCGACGTCCAGCGCGCGCGGCGACGGCCGCCGCGGCACGACGGATGCCTGCTGCCGAACCGGTGCCCAAGGTCGCTACGAGGAACCCCCGATGCACGTCGACGATGCCATCCGCAGCCGCAAGTCCGTGCGGCGTTTCCTGCCCACGCCGGTGCCCGCGTCGACGGTGCACCATATCCTGCAGGTCTCGGCGCATGCGCCGAGCGGCAACAACGTCCAGCCCTGGCGCGTCTATGCCGTTGCCGGTGAACCGCGGCAACGCCTGTGCGACGCCATCGTGCAGGCCGCCACCACCGACGCCGACCGGCATCAGCCCGAGTACGCCTACTACCCGACGCAGTGGGTCGAGCCTTACCTCGATCGGCGCCGGCGCTGCGGCTTCGGCCTGTACGCCACGCTGGGCATTGCGCGCGACGACGCCGCCGCGCGCGAACGGCAGATGCTGCGCAACTACGTCTTCTTCGACGCCCCGGTGGGCCTGCTCGTCACGCTCGACCGGCGCCTGAACACCGGCAGCTTCATGGACCTGGGCATGTTCATCCAGAACATCATGGTCGCGGCCCGGGCCCAGGGCCTGCATACCTGCGCGCAGGCGGCGTTTGCCTGGTTCCACAAGATCGTGCGCGAGCAGCTGCCGCTGTCGGAGCACGAGATCCTGGCGTGCGGCATCGCGCTCGGCCACGAGGACTTGGCAGCGCCCGAGAACGCCTTCATCACCGAGCGCGCCAAGCCGGAAGAGTTTGCGCACTTTGCGGGCTTCGAGGTGGCGCCTTGACGGACGCCATGCGCGGCTGACCAACGCCGGGCGGGGGCGGCAGGCCGATGAAGACGCTGCTCATCGTGCACCACACCATGACGGGCGGCACCGCGCAGATGGTCGAGGCCGCGGTGTGCGCGGCGCGCAGCGAGGGCGGTGTCGAGCTCGCGCTGCGGCGCGCGTTCGAGGCCACCGCAGCCGACGTGCTGGGCGCCGACGGCTACCTGTTCGCCACGCCGGAGAACCTGGCCGCGATGTCCGGCGCGCTGAAGGACTTCTTCGACCGAACCTACTACGCCGCGCTCGACCGCATCAACGGCCGGCCCTATGCCGTGATGGTCTGTGCCGGCACCGACGGCAGCATGGCGGTGCGCCAGATCGAACGCATCGCCACCGGCTGGCGGCTGCGCGCGGTGGCGGAGCCGCTGATCGTGCGCACGGGGGCGCAGACCCCCGAAGACATCCTCGCGCCCAAACGCATCGACGAGGCCGCGCTGCGCCGCTGCGCCGAACTGGGCCAGGCGCTGGCGGCGGGGCTGGCGAGCGGCGTGTTCTGACGGAAGCCTGCAACCCGGGCCCGGGCTGCCGCCGCCACAGTCACACCGGGCTCACCAGGGAGCGCGTGTAGACGCGGTAGGTGCCCAGCCCGCGCGCGACGAGCGGGCCGTCCATCGCGTTGTGCCGCAACTCCACCGACACGTAGGCCACGGTCTTCCCGATGTGGTCGGGCGAGCCAGTGGCAAACAGCACGCCATCGCGCACGCCGAGCATGAAGTCGGTGGTCAGCGTGACGGTCACCGACGACAGGATGCGCTGCCCCGTGGCGGGCACCAACTGGCCAACCAGGGAGCGGCCGCCGATGGCGTCCAGCAGCGTCAGACTCACGCCGCCGTGCAGGACACCGTGCGGGTTGAGCAGATCGCGCCTGAGATGCAGCCGCAGGTACGGTCGATCCCCTTCAGTGAGGGTCTCGTACCCGACCAACTCCTGGAACGGGCCATGCGCATGTGTCGGGACAGACACAGGCTTGTCGCTCAATCGGTCACCGGAATCGGATCGGACACCCGGTCAAACTTCCCTCCCTTGGCGTCGGAGCGAAGCACGAGCACGCTGCTGGGCGACTGCCGCTGCGTGGCGCTGAAGCTGATCGGCGAGGTGAGGCCGTCAGTGCCCAGGTTCTTGGTGGTCTCCAGCTTCTCGACCACGCAGGAACGCGTCAATGCCTTGCCGCAGCGGCGGATGGCGTCTTCCATCAACAGCGCACCGACGTAGGCGGTGATGGAGTAGCGATTGAGCAGTTTCTGTTCGTCGGCGCTGAGATACTTTTGCGTCAGCGCGATGAACTTGGCCATGCCAGGCACGGCCAGGTCGGTGAGCGGGGGCACGTAGTCGGCCACGTAGTACCCGTCTCCGGCCGGGCCGGCCAGGGCCTGCACCGGCGTCAGGTGTGCCGAGTGGATGGCCAGGAAGGTGATGGGCATCTGGTTCTTCGCGGCCTCCTTCAGCAGCATCGAGTGTTCGGCCACCACGCCGCCCGAGGCGATGAAGGTGGCCCCGGCCTGCTTCAGGCTCAGCATCTCGGCCGAGAAGTCCTTGGTGCCGCGCTTGAAGGAGATCTCGGCCACGCTCGCCAGGCCCAGCGCCTTGACGGCTTTCTGGTAGCCGCAGCGCACGTCGGTGCCGAACTCGTCGTCCTGGTAGACCAGCGAGAACTTCTCCTTCTGCAGGTTCTTGCTCCTGACCAGGTGCGCCATGCCGGCGGCCAGTTCCTGGCAGTAGGTCGGGCCGAGGATGAACACCGTCTTGCGCGGCGGCGTGAAGTGCGAGGCCGACACCGCCATGCCGTTGATGGTGGGGATCTTCTGCTCCTCGATGTAAGGCAGCATCGCCTGGAGCATCGCAGCGCCCGACGTGCCCAGCAGCGCGAAGATGTTCTCCACCTCGTTGAGCCGCTTGACGCCCTGCAACGCCCGCTGCGGCACGTAGCCGTCGTCGTCCTGGCGGATCTCGACCTTGCGGCCATTGATGCCGCCGCGGGCGTTGATGTCCTGCTCCCACACCTTCAAGGCCAGCATGTGGGCCTTGCCGAGCAGGCTGGGTGGGCCGCTGACCGGTGTCACGGATCCGAGGATGATCTTCGTGTCGGTGACACCCGGCTCCGCGGCCGTGGCAGTGAAGGCGAACGCCGAGGCGGCCAAGGCGGCGATCAGGTGGCGCGGGGCGAGAATGTTGTGCATGGGTGGGGCAGGGGTGCAGGGAGGGGGCAGGAACGGCGGCCGCCGGCTACTTGTCCGACAACCAGTCCGAAGCGCGCTCGAACTTGCCGTTGGCGACGTTGGCTTTCAGCAGGATCGGTCGCGTGCCGCTCTGGCGGATGTTGGGGCCGAAGGTCAGCGGGGCCATGATGCCGTCGCTGGCGAAGTTCTTGGTCTGCTCGAGCTTCTGCACCAGGCAGGCGCGTGTCAGGTTGCGGCCGCAGGCCTGCAGGGCCGACTCCAGCAGCATCGCAGCCACGTAGCCGGTGAGCGAGTAGCGGTTCATCGCCTTCACGTCGTCGGCGGTGAGGTACTTGTAGGCCAGCGCGTTCAGGCGGCCGATGCCCTGCGTCTCGGTGTCGGTGATCGGCGGCACGTAGTCGGCCACCAGCAGGCCCTCGGCGGCGCTGCCGGCCAGTTGCAGCACCGCGCCCAGGTGCGAGGGGTGCGCCGCCAGGCGGATGACGTCCATGCCGTTCTTCTGGATCTCCTTGAGCATGGTGGCGGTCTCACTGATGATGCCGCCCACGAGCACGAAAGTGGCGCCTGACTTCTGCACTGCCAGCACCTCGGCCGAGAAGTCCTTCTGCGCCCGCTTGTACGGCACGTCGATCGTGCTGCTCAGGCCGGCGGACTTGAGCGCCGCGTCGTAGCCGCACTTGACATCGGCGCCGAAGTCGTCGTCCTGGTAGATCAGCGCGAACTTGGCCTTCTGCAGCTTGCGCGTGGCGATCAGATGCTTCATCACGCCAGTGACTTCCTGGCAGTAGGTGGCACCGATGTTGAAGACCGTCTTGCGCGGCGGGTTGAAGTGCGTGCCGGCGACGGCGGCGAAATTGATTGCCGGGAGCTGGTTCTCCTCGATCGTGGGCATCATCGCCATCAAGTGCGAGGAGCCCGAGGTGCCGATGACGGCGAAGACCTTGTCGACGTCGACGAGCTTCTTGATCGCCTGCACCGAGCGCTGCGGCACGTAGCCGTCTTCCTCCACGCGCAGGTCGATCTTGCGGCCGTGGATGCCGCCACGCGCGTTGACGTCCTTCTCCCACACGCGCAGCGCGATCACGCCGGCCTTGCCGATGAGGCTGGGCGGGCCCGTCTGCGGCAGTACGCCACCGATGACGAGGCGGTCGTCGAAGACGCCGGGGTCCGCGGCCTGCGCGGCGCCGGCGAATGCGAGCAGCGCGGCTGCCCACAGGGGGCGCAGGCTGCGAAGAACGATCGTGCTCATGTCGGACTCCTCTCGTGGTGAGCGGGGCTGCGGGCCCCGGCCGGTGGGGATATCAGTAGCGGAACGGCCAGTGCGTCCAGTAGTGCTTGAGGTCGCGCCAGCGGCCGACCAGGCCGTCGGGCTCGAAGCGCAGGAAGAGCACGATGGCCAGGCCATAGACGATGCCCTTGATCTCGAAGGCGGCCGTGGACAGCGCGCCCGAGCCGAGCGCGCTGAACAGCAGGCCCAGGCCCTCGTTGAGCACGAAGATGAAAACCGCGCCCAGCAGCGCGCCCGACACCGTGCCCAGGCCGCCGACGATCAGCATCGACAGCGCCTCGATCGACACCAGCAGGCTGAAGCTGTCGACGTTGAGGTAGCGGGTGTAGAAGGCCAGCAGCGCACCGGCCACGCCGGTGTAGAAGGCGCTCACGGTGAAGGCGAGCAGGCGCCAGCGCACCAGGTTCACCCCCATCGCGCGCGCGGCGATGTCGTGCTCGCGGATCGCCATCAGCGCCCTGCCGACGCGGCTGCGCTGCAGGTTCAGCGTGGCGAACACTGCCAGCAGCAACACCGCCAGCACCACGTAGTAGTAGCCGCCTTCGGCCGCGAGTGGCTGGCCGAGCAACGCCGGCTGCGGCACCTTCAAGCCCTCGGAGCCGCCGGTCAACTCGCCACCGTTGAGGATGAGGTGGTTGATGATCACCGCGAAGGCCATCGTCGTGATCGCGAGGTACAGGCCCTTCAGACGCAGCGAGGGCACGCCCACCACCAGGCCGGCGGCCGCGGCAGCGGCACCACCGGCCAGCAGCGCCGCGGGCATCGGCCAGCCGTAGCGTCCGGCCACGATGCCGGCCGCATACGCGCCCACCGCCAGGAAGCCGGCGTGGCCCAGCGAGATGAGGCCGGTGGTGCCGGTGAGGATGTTCAGTCCCAGCACGCCGACGGCCGTGACCATCAGCAGCAGCAGCAGCGAGACGAAGTACTTGCCGATGAGCAGCGGCGCGAGCGCGATCGCCGCCACCAGCACCAGTGACCAGACGATCACCGGCACCGAGTCGGTCAGCGCCAGCAACTGGCGGTAGTCTTCCTTGAAGTTGCCGCTGCGCATCAGACTCGCTCGATCTCGGCTTTGCCGAACAGGCCGTAGGGCCGGACCATCAGAACCACCAGGATCAGCACGAAGCCGGCGATCTCCTTCATGCCGCGGCCGATGTAGCCTTCGGAGAGGTTCTCGGCCACGCCGATCAGCACGCCGCCGAGCGCGGCGCCGAACACCGAGTCCAGCCCGCCGAGGATCACGGCAGGGAAGCTGCGCAAGCCCGTCAGCCACATGCCTGGGTTGAGGTCGTAGATCACGCCCACCAGCACGCCGGCGATGGCTGCCAGACCCGCCGACAGCGCCCACGACAACGCGAAGATGCGCTTGACGTTGATGCCCATCAGCAGCGCCGTCGTCTGCAGGTTGGCGGTGGCCCGCATCGCGATGCCGGTGCGCGAGAAGCGGAAGAAGGCCCACAGCCCGCCGACCACGCAGGCCATGATGCCCAGCGCGTAGAGCTGCGCCGGATACAGCCCTGCCGGGCCGATGCGGATGGGCGTGGTGGACAGGCCGGTGGCCAGCGGCATCGGGTCGGCG
The DNA here is from genome assembly GCF_000745855.1 of Xenophilus azovorans DSM 13620. Taxonomy (GTDB): domain Bacteria; phylum Pseudomonadota; class Gammaproteobacteria; order Burkholderiales; family Burkholderiaceae_C; genus Xenophilus; species Xenophilus azovorans. Next base: position 116,561 of record NZ_JQKD01000004.1, on the reverse strand, counting down.
CCCCAGATCAGCACCACCACCGAGCGGATGATGACCGCCAGGCCGATCGTCACCATGACGGTGGAGAACACCGGCTGCCCCAGCATCGGGCGGATCAGCAGCACCTCGACCAAGAGGCCGATGAGCACCGAGACCCCGATCGACGCCAGCAGCAGCGGCCAGAAGCCGAGCTTGAAGGTGCCCACCAGCGTGAAGCCGATGTAGGCCACCAGCATCATCAATTCGCCCTGGGCGAAGTTCACGACGCCGGTGGCGCGGAAGATCATCGCGAAGCCCATGCCGATGAAGCCGTACACCAGCCCCACCGCCACGCCCGAGATCAGCAGTTGAAGGAAGTAGTCCATCAGGCCGTGCCCCCGCCGTAGATCACTTCGATCTCTCGCGCGAACTTCTTGCCGATGATGTTGCGGCGCACCTTCTGCGTGGCGGTCAGCTCGCCGTCGTCGTGGTCGAGTTCCTTCTCGAGGATGAGAAACTTGCGGATGTTCTCCACCCGCGCGAAGAGCTTGTTCACACGCCGCACCTCCATGTCGACCAGCTCGCGCACCTCGGGCAGCTGCGACAGGCTGCGGTAGGTGGTGAAGGCCAGGCGCTTCTCCTGTGCCCACTTGCCGACGGTGTCGTAGTCGATCTGCACCAGCGCCGAGAGGAAGTGCCGCCCGTCGCCCAGCACGATGGCCTCGCGGATGTACAGGCTGTCCTTCAGCGCGTTCTCGATCTCGGAGGGCGAGATGTTCTTGCCGCCGCTGGTGATGATGATGGCCTTCTTGCGGTCGACGATCATCAACTCCTGGTTGGGTGCCAGCGCCACGATGTCGCCGGTGTGCAGCCAGCCGTCCTGCACCGTCAGCGCGGTGGCGTTGTTGTCGTGGATGTAGCCCTTGAAGACGGCCGGGTGTTTGACGACCAGCTCGCCGTCCTCGGCGATCTTCCAGTTCAGGCTTTCGATCGGGGTGCCGGTGGCGCCCAGGCGCTCGGCCTTCGCGTGCTGGTGGAAGATCACGCCGCCCGATTCCGTCATGCCGTACACCTGATAGACCGGCAGGCCCAGGATGCGGAAGAACTTCAGCACCTCGGGCGAGACGCTGGCGCCGCCACAGAAGCCGCAGCGCATGCGGTCCAGCCCGACGAACTTCTGCAGGTTGCGGAACATCAGCAGCCACAGCAGGCCGAACTGCAGCCGGTCGGCCAGCGTGCGCTGCCCGCCACGCTGCTCGACGCGCTCGAACAGCGTCTTGCCCGACTCGAAGCAGCGCGCGAAAGCCCAGCGCTGCAGGCGCGTGGCGTCCTGCATGCGCATCAGGATGCCCTGCTGCAGCTTCTCCCAGATGCGCGGCACGCCGAGGAACACCTTGGGCGCGATTTCGCGCAGGTTGGCGGCCACGGTGTCGATCGACTCGGCGTAGTTGACCACGCCGCCGGTCATCATGTGCATCACCGTCGAGAAAGCGCGCTCGGCCACGTGGCAGAGCGGCAGGTAGCACAGCACTTCCATGTTGTGCCGGTCCAGGCCGAAGCAGCGGCGCAGCTTGTCGGTCGTGACGAGCAGGTTGCGGTGCGACAGCATCGCGCCCTTGGGCGGCCCGGTGGTGCCCGAGGTATAGACCAGCATGCAGGTGTCGTCGGGCTGCGTCGCGGCGATGCCGTCATCGAAGGCACGCGCCTGCTCCGGCGACTCGGCGGCGTATTGATCTCCCAGCTCGAGCACCTCGTCGAAGGACAGCAGCTTGTCGCGCGGATAGCCGCGCATGCCCTTCATGTCCACCGCGATGATCTTGGCCACGTCGGGCAGCCCGACCTCGTGCTTGCTCATCGCGTCCAGCACCTTGTCGACCTGCTCCTGGTCGCCGCACACCACGAAGCGGCTGTTGGAGTGGTGGACGATGTACTGCAGCTCCGGCCAGGGGTTGGTGGGGTAGATGCCGACCACCACACCGCCGATGGCCTGTGTGCCCAGGTCGGCGAACATCCACTGCGGCGTGTCCTCGCTGGCGATGGCCAGGCGCTCGCCGCGCCGGAAGCCCAGCTTCAGCAGGCCGAGCGCGAAGCGCCGAGCGGCGTCGTGATAGTCAGCCCAGGTCATCCGGTTCCAGATGCCGAGGTCCTTCTCGCGCAGCGCCAGTGCGTCGGGCGTCGTGCGCGCCCAGTGCTGCAGCAGCTTGGGCAGCGTGTGCTCGCCGTTGTTGAGCGCGGCGTCCAGGCCGCTGTCGCTGGTGAAGCTCATGCGGCCTTCGCCCCGCCCAGATAGGCCTCGATCACGGCCGGGTCGGCCGAGACCTGCGCCGGTGTGCCTTCGGCGATCTTGCGGCCGAAGTTCAGCACGCAGACGCGGTCGGAGATGTCCATCACGATGCCCATGTCGTGCTCGACCATCAGCACGGTGACGCCGAGTTCGTCGCGGATGTCGAGTACGAAGCGCGCGATGTCCTCGGTCTCTTCGGTGTTCATGCCCGAGACCATCTCGTCCAGCAGCAGCAGCCTGGGCTCGGTGGCCAGCGCACGGCCCAGTTCGACGCGCTTTTGCATGCCGTAGGACAGCGCGCCCACCGGCATGTCGCGGATGTCCTCGATCTCGAGGAAGTCGATGATCTCCTCCACCTTTCGGCGGTGTTCCAGCTCCTCGCGCCGCGCGCGGCCGAGGAACCAGGCGGCGTCGAAGACGTTGGTGCGCATGTGGCAGTGGCGCCCCACGAGCAGGTTCTCCACCACGCTGGCGTGCTTGAACACGGCCAGGTTCTGGAAGGTGCGCCCGATGCCCCTCAGCGGCATGCGGTGCGAGGGCATGCCCGTGATGTCGCGGCCGTCGTAGTGGACCGTGCCGGCCGATGGGGGCACGATGCCGCTGATCATGTTGAACGTGGTCGTCTTGCCGGCGCCGTTGGGGCCGATCAGCGAGTAGATCTCGCCGCGGCCGACATGGAAGCTCACGCCGGAAACCGCTTCGACACCGCCGAAGCGCTTGGTCAGGCCTTCGACCCTGAGCAGACTCTCGTGCCGCATACGCGCCTCAGGACAGCCAGCGCTTGCGGCGCTTGTAGTGTTTGACCTCGCGCATGCTCTTGCGTGTGCCGCCTTCTGCGAAGCCGAGGTAGAACTCGCGCACATCCTCGTTGCGCAGCAGCTTGTCGGCCGGGCCGTCGAGCACGATGCGTCCGTTTTCCATGATGTAGCCCTCGTCGGCCACGGCCAGCGCGGCCTGGGCGTTCTGCTCGACCAGCAGGATGCTCACGCCGCTGTCGCGCCGCAACTGCGTGACGATGCCGAAGATCTCCTCGCAGATCTGCGGCGCCAGGCCCAGCGTGGGTTCGTCGAGCATCAGCACCTTGGGCTCGGACATCAACGCACGGCCGATCGCCACCATCTGCTGCTCGCCGCCGGACAGGTAGCCCGAGATCGTCGTTCGCTTCTGCGTCAGGCGCGGGAACAGGGCGTAGGCCCGCTCCAGGCCGCGGCGGGAGTCGGCGGCGCTGCGCGTGTAGCCGCCCATCAGCAGGTTCTCTTCGACCGTGAGCTGGTCGAACAGCCGCCGCCCCTCGGGCACCATCACGATGCCCTGCCGGACGATGCGGTCTGGCGCCATGCCGGCCAGCGGGCGGCCCTCGAAGCTGATCTGCCCGGCTTTGACTTCGCCGTCTTCCGGATAGAGCACGCCGGAGATGGCCTTCAGCGTGGTGGACTTGCCGGCGCCGTTGGCGCCCAGCAGCGCCACGATGCGGCCCTTGCCGAGCGTGAGCGACACCTCGCGCACCGCCTCGATGGTGTTGTCGTAGACGATCTGGACGTTGGTCAGCGCGAGCATGCCATTTGCACTCGTTGCAGTTCAGCCGCCGGCGAACTTGCGGAAGTCGGGCTTGCGCTTCTCGAGGAAGGCGCGCACGCCTTCCTTCGACTCGTCGGTGTCGTAGTACAGGCTCAGCGCCTGCATGCCCAGGCTGCCGATGCCGCGGATGTGCTCGGTGGAGGCGTTGAACGAGCGCTTGGCGATGGCGATCGCGGTGGGGCTCTTCTCGACCAGTTCGCGGCCCCACCTGGCCACTTCGGCGTCGAGCTGCTCGTGCGGCACCACCACGTTGCACAGGCCCATGGCCAGCGCCTCCTGCGCGCTGTAGCGGCGGCACATGTACCAGATCTCGCGCGCCTTCTTCTCGCCGACCACGGCGGCCAGGTAGGCCGTGCCCCAGCCGGGGTCGACCGAGCCGACCTTGGGGCCGACCTGGCCGAACACCGCCTTGTCGGAGGCGATGGTCATGTCGCACAGCGTGGCGATGACGTTGCCGCCGCCGATGGCGAAGCCCTGCACGCGGGCGATCACGGGCTTGGGCACGTCGCGGATGGCGCTGTGCAGTTCCTCGATCGGCAGGCCGGCGGTGCCACGGCCGTCGTACTGGCCGGAGTGCGCCGACTGGTCGCCGCCGGTGCAGAAGGCGCGGTCCCCGGTGCCGGTGATCACGATGGCAGCGATCTTCTTGTCCCAGCCCGCCTTCATCATCGCGTGCAGCATCTCCTCGATCGTCTGGCCGCGGAAGGCGTTCATCACCGAGGGCCGGTTGATGGCGATGGTCGCGATCTGGTCGCGCTCCTCGTAGAGGATGTCCGTGTAGTTCATCGTCGCAGTCCCCCTCAGCCGATCATGCTGTAACCGCCCGAGACGCTGAGCACTTGGCCGGTCACGTGGCCGGCCTTGCCCGAGGCGAGAAACACCACGGCATTGGCCACATCCTGCGGGCGGCCGACCTTGCGCAGCGGCATGGCCTTGGCGGCCTTCTCGATCTGCTCGGGCGAGAACATGCTGTCGGCGTTGGTCCACATGCTGCTGCCGCCCACCTCGTCGGCGCTGGAGGGGATCGTCACGCCCGGGCAGACCACGTTGCAGCGGATGCCGAAGCGGCCGTTCTCCTTGGCGATGGTCTTCATGAAGCTGTTGACCGCGGCCTTCACGCCGCCATAGACGGCCTCGCGCGGCTCGCCCTGGCGGCTGGCGTCGGAGCTGATCGAGACAATGGCGCCGCTGTTCTGCTTGACCATGACGTCCAGCGCGGTCTTGGTGCAGTTCAGCACCCCCACGTAGTTGATGTCGATGACCTTGCGCCAGAACTCGGGCGTGGTCTGGGTGAAGAACATCAGGTTGTCCCAGCCGACGTTGTTGACCAGCACGTCGACGCGGCCGTGCTTGTCGGTGGCGGCCTTGAACATCGCCTGCACCTGATCGAGCTGCGTGACGTCGGTCTTCACCACCTGGGCCGAGGCGGCGCCGAGCTTCTTCGCGAACTCGGCCGTTTTCTCGGCCTGCGCGATGTCGATGTCGCCGATGGTCAGATGTGCGCCTTCGGCGGCGAAGGCCAGCACGATGGCGCGGCCGATGTTCGAGCCGCCGCCGGTCACGATGACCGACTTGTCCTTGAGTTCGAGATCCATGTCGTCAACCTTTCGCTGTTTGTTTCTGCCGCGCACGCGGGGCGCAGTCCTGGAAGTATATCGACCAAACGCTTGGTAGGGAAATGTCCATTGACGAAATGGCCAGTGGCCGGGCGCTACTCGATCTTGATGCCCGCCGAGCTGATGAGCTTGCCGAAGCGCTCGTGGTCGGTCCGCAGCAGCGCATCGAATTCGGCCGATGGCCGGTACGCGGTGTCCAGGCCCTGCTCGGCCAACTGCTGCTTCACATCGGGCATGGCGAGGATGCGCGCGATCTCGGCCGACAGCTTCTCGATGATCGGGCGCGGCGTGCCCGCGGGCGCGAGCACGCCGAACCAGAGCTGGAAGTCGTACGCCGGCAGCCCGGCCTCGGCGAAGGTGGGCACGTCGGGCAGGGTGGCAAGCCGCCTGGTTCCGGTGATCGCCAGGGCGCGCAGGCGCCCCGCCTTGACGTGCGGAATCGAGGTCACCGGCGTGTCGAAATTGAGCTGGATCTGGCCACCGATCAGGTCGGTCAGAGCCGGCGCAGTACCTTTGTACGGCACATGTTGCATCTTCACCCCGGCCACGCTCTTGAAGTACTCGCCGGCGAGGTGGGTCGAACTGCCGGTGCCCACTGCCGCGAAGTTCAGCTCGTTCGGCCTGGCCTTGGCCAGCGCGATGAACTCCGACACATTGGATGCGGGCACCGACGGGTGCACCACCAGCACGAGCTGCGTCGTCACCAGGTTCGCCACCGGCGTGAAGTCGCGCAGCACATCAAAGGGCAGGCTGGACACGAGGTGCGGCACCGTCACGTGCGTCGAGGCGGCCAGCGAGATGGTGTAGCCGTCGGGCGCCGACCTGGCCAGCGCCTCCGTGCCGATGACGGTGTTCGCGCCGGGCTTGTTGTCGATCAGCACCTGCTGCCCCCAGGCCTCGGTCAGCTTCGCGCCCACCAGGCGCGCCACGTAGCTGGTGCTGCCGCCCGGGGCGTAGGGCACGATGAAGCGGATCGGCTTGCTGGGGTAGCTCACGGCTGCCGTCTGGGCGAGCGACGGGCCGGCGAGCGTCAGCGCAACGACGAAGGCGAGCAGGGCTCTGATCATGGTGGACCGCTCCTGGAGTCGACCCGCGCCGACCGTCGGGCGCATGCCGGCGCAATGTACGGAGCGCGCGCGCGGAGCTCCATGCGGAAATGTCCTAACGGCTGTTAGTTGGAATTAGAATGTGCCGCCACATACCTACCGTGACCGAAGGGGCTTGGGAGCACCATGACCGGAGCACGAATCGACCATCAGCAGCTCGAAGGCGCCGTGGCGGCTGCCGATCTGCGCGTGCTGCTCATGGTGCTGGTTCACGCCAGCGGCGATCTGGGCTGGCTTGAACCACCGTTCTGCCCGCGACGCGACGTGAACCTGGTCGCTGACCCGGCCGCGGGGCTGCCGCCGGACGTGCAGCAGCGCATCCGGCAGGCGGCGGTGGAGATGCTTGCAGTCGGCACCCCGCCCGCCATCCACGACCCTGGCGACACGCTGATGCAACGCATGATGTCCGTCTGCCTGGGCGAGAGCGTGCCGCCGGAGTACGCGCGCCTGACGCGCGAAGAGATGGCGCTGGTGCCGCGGCGTCTCGGCTGGCCGGCGAGCGTGACGCGCCCCGCGGGACGAGATGACCATGTGTTGATCGTTGGCGCTGGCGTCAGTGGCATCGCCCTGGGCGCCAGCCTGATCGAGCTGGGGGTGCCGTTCACCATCGTCGAGAAGGCCGGCGACGTGGGCGGTGCGTGGTTCGTCAACCGCTATCCAGGCTGCGGGGTCGATACCCCCAACCACGCCTATTCATTCTCGTTCGGGCCTCGCTTCCTGTGGCCGCGCCACTTCTCGCGCCGCGAGGAAGTGCTGGCGTACCTGCGGCAGGTTGTCGAGGCTGTGGGCTTGCGATGGCACATCCGCCTTTCGACCCAGTTGATGGGCGCCACCTGGGACGAGGAGGCGCAGCAGTGGGTCGCGCGCCTGCGCGGGCCGGAAGGCGACAGCGAGCTGCGCTCTCGCGTCCTCGTCAGCGCCATCGGCCAGCTGAGCGATCCGCAGCTGCCGCACATCGAGGGCGCCGGCACGTTCGCGGGCGAGAGCTTCCACTCGGCGAACTGGCCCCAGGGCTTGAAGGTCGAGGGCCGGCGCGTGGCCATCATCGGCACCGGCGCCACCGTGATGCAGCTCGCGCCGGAGATCGCCGACACGGTGCGCTCGCTGGCCATCTACCAGCGCTCGCCGCAATGGGCGCGCCCGATTCCCGGTTATCGTGATCCGATCGGGCCCGAGGCGCAGTGGCTGCTGGCGCACGTGCCGTACTACGCCGAGTGGTTCCGCTTCACGATGTTCTGGCGCTACGGCGACGGTTTGCTCAAGACGCTGAAAAAGGACCCGGATTGGCCGCACCCGCAGCGCGCCGTCAACGCAGTCAACGACCGCCACCGCCGCGAACTGACCGACTTCATCCACGCCGAATTGGAAGGCCGGCCCGACCTGCTGGCCAAGTGCATCCCGGACTATCCGCCCTACGGCAAGCGCATCCTGCTCGACAACGACTGGTACCGCATGCTGAGGAAGCCCGGCGTCGAACTGGTGACCGAGCCGATCCGGCGCATCGCCGGCGCCGGCATCGAAACCGCCGACGGAACGCTGCGCGAGGCCGACGTGATCGTCTACGCCACCGGCTTCAAGCTCACCGAGATGGCGGCGCGGCTGAACATCATCGGTCGCGGCGGGCGCAGCCTGGCGCAGGCCTGGGGTGACGATGACCTGCGCGCCTACCTCGGCGTGATGGTGCCCGGATTCCCCAACTTCTTCTGCATGATCGGGCCGGGCACTTCCTCCGGCCACGGCGGCAGCATCACCTTCCAGTCCGAGTGCCAGGCGCGCTACATCACCTCCTGCCTGGTGCGCATGGCCGAGCAGGGTGTCGGTGCGATCGACGTGCGGCCTCAGGTGCTCGACGACTACCAGCGCCGCTTCGACGCCGAACACGAGACGCTGATCTGGTCGCATCCCGGCATGTCCACCTACTACCGCAATCGCCACGGCCGTGTCTTCACGGTGCTGCCCTGGCGGCTGGTGGACTACTGGCAAGCGGCGCACGACGCCGATCTGGCGGACTTCCACTGCACGCGGCAGGCACCCGTCAGCGCCTGACCGCGGCCCGCGCAAGGCGCAGGCCGCAGACCAGCGCGGGAAGCCCCATCACCATGAAGGCCGTGCCATAGGTGAGGCCCAGCTGGAGTAGTGCGCCGAAGAGCGCGGGGCCGGCCATCACGCCGCCGAAGGTGATGACCAGTGCCGCGGACGTGGCCGTGCCCACACCGCCCGGCGGTGCCCGCCGCGCCACGTCGGCCAGGTAGACGCCGTTCCAGCCGATGGCGCTGGCGCCGAACAGCATGTAGAGCGCTAGCATGGCCGCCATCGGCCACGCGGCGGCGCCTGCGCTGGCGAACGCGCAGGCCGCCATCGACAGGCCCATGCCCGCCATCACGGGCCGGGCGCCCAGCCGGTCGGCCAGGGCGCCCGCCACCAGGCGGCCGGCGACCCCGGCGGCCTGCGTTGCGGCGAGCACCAGGCCGGCGAGCACGAGGTCGTAGCCCATTTGGCTGGTGAGGTAGGTCACCAGGTAGGTGCCCAGGCACAATTGCAGCGCCGCGAAGCAGAACGAACTGGCGGCCAACAGCCAGCCGGGGCGATCGGCCCATGCATGCTTCGCCGGTTGCGCCAGGTCCGAGAGCCGCACGGGGGCGCGCGGCTGCCGGTCATCGTCGAACGCCGCGCGCAGCGGCTGCAGCAGCGCCGCGAGCATGACGCAGGCGGCGGCCAGCGCTGCCACCGCCGTCGGCCAGCCGGCCTCCAGTGCCAGCGAGGGCAGCAGCGCGCCGGCCAGCACCGCGCCGAGCGGCACGCCGGTCTGCTTGATCGAGAAGATCGTGGCGCGCCGCTGCGGTGGTGCCACGCGATCGAGCAGGTGCGAACTGGCCGGGTTCAGTGGACCGTAGCCGAGACCCAGCACCAGGGCGCCGGACACGGTGGCCAGCGGATGGGGCAGCGCCACCAGCAGCAGCGCGGCGCAAGCGCACAGCAGGCTGACCTGGCTGGTCCGCACGGCGCCCCAGCGCCGCAGCAGCGAGCCACCGGCCAGGCCGCACACCATGCTGCTGCCGTACACCAGCGCCACGAACAGCCCCACCCAGGCCGCGGGCACGCCGAGGTCCGGAGCCGCCTTCGGCGCCAGCACCGGCAGGGCCACGGTGGCGGCCGACATCAGCGCCTGCGCCGCCAGCATGGCGATGACGGCCGCCGCGATGCCCGGGCGATGCGTCACACCGGGTTCCGCTGCACGAGTTGGCGCGCGATGATGATGCGCTGCATCTCGTTGGTGCCTTCGCCGATCAGCAGCAGCGGCGCGTCGCGGAAGTAGCGCTCGACGTCGAACTCGGGCGAGTAGCCGTAGGCGCCGTGGATGCGCATGCACTCCAGCGCATTCTCCATCGCCGCCTCGGTGGCGAAGTACTTGGCCATGCCGGCTTCCATGTCGCAGCGCTCGCCCCGGTCGTAGGCGCGCGCGGCCGACTGCACGAGCAGCTTGGCCGCCTCCACGCGCGTGCCCATCTCGCCGAGCTTCAACTGGATGGCCTGGTGCTCGCAGATCGGCTTGCCGAAGGTCTTGCGCTGCTGCGCGTAGGCCACCGCGTCGGTGAGCGCCGCGGTGGCCACGCCCAGGCCGCGCGCGGCGACGTTGATGCGCCCGAGTTCCAGGCCCGACAGCACCTGCTGCAGCCCGCGCCCCTCGACGCCGCCGACCAGCCGCGAGGCCGGCACGCGGTAGTCGTCGAAGCGCAGCTCGCAGGTGTCGATGCCGCGGTAGCCCAGCTTCTTCAGCTTGCGCGAGACGATGAAGCCCGGGCCCTTCTCGGCGATGAACAGGCTCATGCCCTTGTGGCGCGGCTCGGCCGCGTGGTCGGTCTTGACCAGCAGCGCGATGCAGCCGCCCTGGCCGCTGTTGGTGATCCAGGTCTTGTTGCCGTTGACGACGTAGTAATCGCCGTCGCGCACGGCGCGGGTGCGGATGGCCTGCAGGTCGGTTCCGGCGTCGGGTTCGGTCAGGCCGATGCCGCCGCGCAGCTCGCCGCTGGCGAAGCGCGGCAGCAGTTCACGCTTCTGCTCCGCGGTGCCGCTACGCAGCACCGCGGCGGCCATGATGAGGTGCGAGTTGATGATGCCCGACAGCGACATCCACACCGACGCGATGCGCGCCACCACGGCCGCGTAGGTCGCGGTGCTCAGGCCGAGGCCGCCGTACTCGACCGGGATGATGCAGCCGAACAGGCCCATCGCCTTCATGCCCTCGACGATCGCCGTCGGGTACTCGTCGGCCTGCTCCAGCCGCTTCACGTGCGGGCGCACCTCGACGCGCAGGAAGCGGTCGATCGCGTCGAGGATCGCGCCGTCGGTTTCGTTGCCAGCGTCCATCGTGCGCGTCATCCGCGCGCCGCGAGCCCAGCCTGCAGCTCGGCGGCGGCGCAGCCCTTGCCGATCGCGAGCACCCGTTCGCGCACCTGCGCCGCACGCGCCGGCGACGCGACCAGCGCCATGTTCTCGTCGTACTTGCGCACCACCTCGGCGTTCGTGATCGGGCGTTCCTCGCCGCCGCGGTTGACGTGCTCGCGATGGCGCAGTTCGCGCCCGTCGTCCAGCGTGACGATCACTTCGCCCGAGTAGTACTTCGGGAAGGGCGAGTCGGGGTCCACCTCGTACTCCACCTTCGCGGCGAGCGCGAGCGTGGCTTCGTCGCGCAGCGCCGATTCGTCCAGCTCGGCCAGGCCGAAGCGGCCCCGGATCAGCGCCGTCGCCACGATGTAGGGGATGCTGAACTGCGCGTCGTAGCTGTTCTGCGGGCGCTTCTTCGTGGCCACCGGCTCGCACACCGTCTTCACCACCTCGGCCGGCACGAGCGCGCGCACGCTGCGGATCTGCTGCGGGCGCGGGCCGTGGCGTTCGCGCAGGATCGCCGCCGCGTCGGCACAGGCGTGCGTGAAGTGGCAGGCCGGCAGCGGCTTGACGTTCACCTTCGCCAGTTCCCACACCTCGCCCAGGCCGGCGATGGCCAGGCCCAGGTCGCCGTCGCGCGCGAGCGGCCCGAGGTGGCTGTTGAAGAGGCCGAAGCGGCCCTCGTAGGCCTGCCTGGGGCCGACGAAGCCATGGCGCGCCATCGTCGCCGCGGTCAGCCCGGCGCCTGCCGCCCAGCCCGGGTGCATGCGCTTGGTCCAGGCGCCGTCCTGCAGGAACTCCAGGCTGCCCGAGCCCATCGACAGCGCGATGCCTTGCGCCGATGCGAGCTGCGCCGCGTTGAGCCCGAGCAGCCGCCCGGCAACCAGTGTGCAGGCGAACGCGCCGACCAGGCCCGTGGGGTGGAAACCGACCTGATGGAAGCCACCCTTGGACACCGAGGCGAGCCGCGCGCCGACCTCCATGCCGGCCACGTAGGCGTCCAGGAGCGCTTCGCCGTCCGCGCCGGCCAGCGCGGCGGTCCCGAGCGCGCACGGGAACGTGCTGGCGGTGGCATGGATGACGCCGGCGGCGTGCGTGTCGTCGTAGTCCAGGCCGTGGATCAGCAGGCCGTTCATCAGCATCGCGTCGCGCGGCGCCAGGCGCGCGGCCAACGCGATCACCGGCGTGGCGCCAGCGCCGCCCGACAGTTCCTGCGCCGCCGACAGGGAGCGGTGCGCGAACTCGTAGTGCGTGGACGCATGGGCGATGCCGACGGCGTCGAGGATCAGGTGGCGGGCGCGTTCGCGCACGGGCTCGGGAATGTCGTTCGGCCGCAGCGACGCGACAAAGTCGGCAAGCGCATCGGCGATGGTCGGCACGCGGTCGTTGCCCATGGACGAGCTCCTCGAAGTGGCCGCAGTGGCCGTGGTTGCGTGGTCCAGTATAGCCAAACGGTTGTTAGGTAACGCGGCCGTTTGGGCTACGATGTCCCCATCGACAGCAGCGAGGAGCGACGATGAACGACACTGCGGGCAGCCCGATCGTGGGCGTGGATTTCGAAGGCAACGTGGCACTGGTGGAGATCCGCCGCCCGCCGCACAACTTCTTCGACATCCCGATGATCCAGGGCCTGGCCGACGCGTTCGAGGCGCTGGACGCCGACCCGCGCTGCCGCGCCATCGTGCTGTGCGCGCAGGGCAGTTCGTTCTGCGCCGGTGCCAACTTCGCCAACCGCGACGCCACGCCGCCGCAGAAGAGCCCGCGCGCGGTGAACCCGCTGTACTTCGAGGCGATCCGCCTCGTCTCGTGCGCCAAGCCGGTGGTGGCGGCGGTGCATGGCCCGGCCATCGGCGGCGGCATGGGCCTCGCGCTGGTGGCCGACTTCCGCGTCACCTGCGCCGAGGCGCGCTTCTCGGTCAACTTCAACCGCCTCGGTTTCCACCCCGGCTTCGGACTGTCGTTCACGCTGCCGCGGCTTGTCGGCGCGCAGCAGGCCGCGCTGCTGTTCTACACCGGGCGGCGCATCGGCGGCGAAGAGGCGTTGCGCATCGGCCTGGCCGACAGGCTGGTCGAGCAGGCGCAGGTGCGCGCGAAGGCCATCGAACTGGCCGCGGAGATCGCGGTATCGTCGCCGATCGCGGTGCAGTCCACTCGTGCGACGCTGCGCGCCGGGTTCGTGGAACAGTTCCGCCTGGCGGTGGCGCGCGAAAGCATCGAGCAGAACGCGCACTTCAAGACCGCGGATTTCGCCGAAGGCGTCAAGGCGATGGCCGAACGCCGCGTGCCGCGCTTCGAAGGGCACTGAGCCCGGCGCAAGCGCCAGCAGGTATCGCATTCCGGACTCCGCCATCGATGCGCCCAGCGGACGCATACGATCGGTGCTACTGCGCGCTGAGGTTGAGTGACTTTGTCAGCGGGTCCCACAACGCGATCTCCGCGGCGATCACCCGCGTCATCTCCTGGGGCCCGGCGAACGCCACGTCCAGGCCCAGCGCCGCGAGGCGCTTGCCCGTGTCCGGCGCGGCGGCGGCCAACTCCAGTTCGCGTGTCAGCCGTTGGTGAACGCCCGGCGGCAACCCGGGCGGCGCCACCACGCCCATCCAGCCCCGAAACTCATACTCGGGCACGGTCTCGGCGATGGCGGGCAGGTCGGGGTAGAGTTTGTGGCGGCTGCGCCCCGTCGCGGCCAGCAGGCGCAGCTTGCCGGCGGCCGCCAGCGGCCCCGCGCTGTTGGGCGCGTCGAAGACGAACTGCAGGGCGCCGCCCATCAGGTCGTTGATCGCCAGCGCCGTGCCGCGGTAGGGCACGTGCGTGAGCTTCACGCCGGCCTTGGCCGCGAGCAGTTCGCCGCTCAGGTGGTTGGTCGAACCGATGCCGGCCGAGCCGTAGCTCAGCGTGCCGGGCTGCGCACGCGCGGCCGCGAGCAGGTCGGCCAGCGAGCGCCAGGGGCTGTCGGCGCGCACCGCCAGCACGTTGACGTAGTCGCAGACCTTGGCCACTGGCGTGAGGTCCTTGAGTGGTTCGTAGCCGACGCTCTTGTACAGGCTCGGCCCGATGCTGAGCGACGCCGTGTGCGCAAAACCGATCGCGTAGCCGTCGGCGGCCATCTTCGACAAGCGCGCGACGGCCAGCGTGCTGCCGGCGCCCGGCACGTTCTCGACGATGACGGTCTGGCCGAGCTGCGCCTGCAGGCGGCTCGCGAACAGGCGCGTCACGCCGTCAGCCGGCCCGCCGGGGGCGAAGCCGACCAGGAAACGCAGCGGGCGCGATGGATAGGCGGCTTCCTGCGCGCCAGCGGCCCGGGGCAGCAGCGCAGCGGCAAGGCCGCCGAGCAGGCAGTGGCGACGCGAACGGTCCATTCGAAGCTCCCGTGCAGCTCTCTCAATACGAGCGTGGCAATCCCATCACGTGCTCGGCGATGTAGTTCAGCACCATCTCGCGGTTCAGCGGCGCGGTGCGCAGCAGCCGCACCAGGCCGTACAGGTCGTAGATGCCGTACTCCTTGGTGAAGCCGTTGCCGCCGTGGGTCTGGATGGTGGCGTCCACCGCGTGGATGCCGGCTTCGGCACCGGCGTACTTGGCGATGTTGGCGAATTCGCCCGCCGGCAGCCCCTGGTCGAAGGCCCAGGCCGCCTTCAGCGCCATCAGCGAGGCCATCTCGATCTCGCTGCGCGCGATGGCCAGCGGATGCTGCACGCCCTGGTAGGCGCCGATCGGCGTCTTGTTGAAGAGTTTGCGGTCGTTGGCATAGGCCACCGCCTTCTTGAGCGCGAAGCGGCCGACGCCGGTGCACAGGCCCGCCAGGATGATGCGCTCCGGGTTGAGCGTGTCGAACAGGATGCCGAAACCCTTGCCGACCTCGCCGAGCACGTCATCCTCGGTCAGCGCCACGTCGTCGAAGAACACCTGCCACTGCGTCTCGGGCACCGGGAAGGCCACCGGGATCAGCGTCTTGCTGATGCCCTTCTTCTTCATGTCGACCATGAAGATGGTGAAGCCGTCGGTCTTCTTCTTCACGTCGGCGCGCGGCGTGGTGCGGGTGACCACCATCGCGTAGTCGGCGTGGTTGGCGTCGGTGATGAAGACCTTCTGCCCGGTCAGCCGGAAGCCGCCCTTGCCGTCGGTCTTGGCGATGCTGGTGATCTCCATCGAGTTCGAGCCGGCGTTCGGCTCGGTGATCGCGAAGCAGAAGCGGATCTCGCCGGCGCATCCGCCCGGCAGCAGTCGGCGCTTCATCGCCTCGCTGGCGTGCTTGGCCATCAGGCCCATGGTCATCGTCGGGCCGACCACGAGGTTCAGCAGCGGGATGCCGTTGTTGGCCAGGCCCTCCATGAACAGCAGCATCTCGGTCATGCCCTGGCCGGCGCCACCGTAGGCCTCGGGCACCATGATGCCGAGGAAGCCGTCGCCGGTGATCTGCTTGTACAGCTCGGCCGGCGGCTCGCTCTTCTCGGCGTACTTCTTCCAGTACGCATGGTCGAAGCGCTGCGACACGCGGTCGCCGTACTCGTAGACCATACGCTGTTCCTGGCTCAGGGCGAAGTCCATGGCGTTGCCTCCTGGAAACTCAGCGATTGGCCGAAGGGAAGTTGGGAGCGCGCTTCTCCTTGACGGCGGCGACGCCCTCCTTGGCATCCTCGCCCAGGAAGCACAGCATCTCCATCGCCAGCGAGCTCTCGAAGATCGGCCGCGCCATGTTCATCCAGCCGTTGAGCGAGCGCTTGGTGAAGCGGATCGCCTGCTGGCTGCCGGCGGCGAGCTTGTCGGCGACTTCCATCGCCTTGTCCATCAGCTGGGCGCGAGGCACGCACAGGCTGACCAGGCCGATGCGCTCGGCCTCCTTGCCCGAGACGAACTCGGCCGTCATCAGGTAGTACTTGGCCTTGGCCATGCCGCACAGCAGCGGCCAGCAGATGGCCGCGTGGTCGCCGGCGGCGACGCCGAGCTTGACGTGGCCGTCGGTGATCTTGGCTTCCTCGGCCATGATGCTGATGTCGGCCATCATTGCCACCGCCAGGCCGGCGCCGACCGCCACGCCGTTGATGGCCGAGATCACCGGCTTGTCGCAGGCCATCACGTTGTAGACGATGTCCGAGGCCTCGTTCATCACCATGTTGATGGTCTCGGCGTTGCCGACCATGTTGGTGATCCAGGACAGGTCGCCGCCGGCCGAGAACGCGCGGTCGCCGGCGCCGGTGATCACCGCCACCTTGGTCTTGGGGTCGTCGTTGACGACGCCCCATACCTTGGTCAGTTCCCAGTGCAGGCGGCCGTTGGTGGCATTCATCACCTCGGGGCGGTTGATGGTGATCAGCAGTACGCCGTTGGGCTTGGCGTCGAACTTGAGGAACTGGAAGTCGGCGTAGTTCATTGAAGCATTCCTTGTGCAAGAAGCTGGAAGGGGAGGGGGCGAATTCAGACGGGATCCCACGAGAACACGACGGCCGAGCTCTCGAGCGGGAAGAAGTTGGGCCTCATCGCGGGCAGCACGCGCTCGGCGATCGTCTCGGGCGTCCAGCCCTCGGAGGTGTGCATGCCGCGCACGGGCCGCGGCTGGCTCATCAGGAAGATCTCGTTGCCGCGCACGGCGAAGATCTGAGAGGTGACCTCGGCCGCAGCGTCGCTGGCCAGGAAGGCGGCCATCGGCGCGATCTGCGCGGTGTCGAGCTTCTTGAGCTTCTCCACGCGGGCCTGCTGCTCGGGCGTGTCGGTCGGGATCGAGCCGATCATGCGGCTCCACGCGAACGGCGAGATGCAGTTGGAGCGCACGTTGTAGCGCTTCATGTCGCCGGCGATCGAGCGCGAGAGCGCGACGATCCCCAGCTTGGCCGCGCCGTAGTTGGCCTGGCCCAAGTTGCCGATCAGGCCCGAGGTGGAGGTCATGTGCACGTAGGCGCCCGAGTTCTGGGCCTTGAAGTGCGTGGCTGCCGCGCGCGAGACGTAGAAGCAGCCGTTGAGGTGCACGTCGATGACGGCCTTCCACTCTTCTTCCGACATGGCGAAGAAGAAGCGGTCGCGCAGGATGCCGGCGTTGTTGACGACGATGTCGATGCGGCCGAAGTGGTCCAGCGCGCACTGCACGATGCGGCCGGCCGAAGCCCAGGTGGACACGCTGTCGGTGGACAGCGCGGCGTGGCCGCCCATGGCCTTGATCTCGTCGACCACCTGCTGGCCCAGGCTCGCGTCCTGGCCTTCGCCGGCGACCGAGGCGCCGATGTCGTTGACGACGACCTTGGCGCCCTGGGCGGCCATCTCGAGCGCGATGTCGCGGCCGATGCCCCGGCCCGATCCGGTGACCACGGCCACCTTGTCTTTCAGCATGCTGCCTTTGTGCACGGCGATGTTTCCTTTGTGCGGATGAACGAATGGGGGACGGCGTGCGCGCGATCAGCTGGCAAGCTGAAGCACCGCGCCTGCCAGGATGTTGCGCTGGACCTCGTTGCTACCGCCGTAGATCGTGGCCGGGCGCGCGTTGTAGAAGGTGGTGAGCACATCGATCGTGCCGCCGTCGGTGGGCACGTCGCCCGGCGTGCCGCCGCTGGCGCCGGCGATCTCGACCAGCAGGTTGGCCAGCCGCGAGTACGTTTCGGTGGCGAAGATCTTGAGCATCGAGACCTCGGGGCCAAGTGCCTCGCCGCGCTTGACCTGCTCGACGAAGCGCGCGTAGAGCGTGCCCAGGTCGGCCACGTCCAGCGCCAGCTGCGTGAAGCGGTCGCTGAACACCGGATCGTCGAGCAGCCCCAGCGCCGCTGCGGCCTCTTCGACGCGCGACAGCGCGTACTGGCTCTGCTTGGGGCTGCCCAGGAAGATGCGCTCGAAGCCGAGCAGCGCCTTGGCAGTCGTCCAGCCCTTGTTCAGCTCGCCGACGATGTTGGCGCGCGGGACACGCACCTTGTCGAGGAAGACCTCGCAGAAGTCTTCAGCGCCCGCGATGTTGCGGATGGGCCGCACCGTGATGCCGGGGCTGCCCATGTCGGCGAGCAGGAAGCTGATGCCTTCCTGCTTCTTGGCCGCCTTGTCGGTGCGCACGAGCAGGAAGATGTGGGTTGCGTCCTGCGCCAGCGTGGTCCAGATCTTCTGCCCGGTGACGATGAAGTCATCGCCGTCGGCCACCGCCTCGGTGCGCAGGCTGGCGAGGTCGGAGCCGGAGTTCGGCTCCGAGTAGCCCTGGCACCAGATGTCCTGGCAGGCCAGGATGCGCGGCAGGTAGTGGGCGCGCTGCGCGTCGGTGCCGTGCTGGATGAGCAGCGGGCCGACCATCTGGATGCCCATGTCGGGGGCGCGGGTCACGCCGTGGCGCTCCTGCTCCTCGATGAACGCGATCAGCTTGTCCGGCGCCAGCCCCATCCCGCCGTGCCGCGCGGGCCAGCTCGGGGCGAGCCAGCCGTGGGCGGCGAGCTTCAGCGTCCAAGGGCGGATCTCGTCCCAGCGCAGGCGCCGCTTGGGGTAGCGCAGGTGTTCGGGGTAGTGCTGCTGGAAGAAGGCGCGCACCTCGGCACGGAAGGCCTCGGTGTCCATCGCGTTCCAGTCTCGGACCATGCTCGACGCGCTCATCGTGCCGTTCCCTCCGCGCCAGCGCTGCCGCCATCGCCATGGTCTCGTGTCAGCGCGGCGTAGCGGCGCCGCTGCTGCGCGGCGTTGCCGAGCCAGGCTGACAGCACGAGCGCGCGCTGAAGGTAGAGCCCGAGGTCGTGTTCGTCGGTGACGCCGATCGCGCCGTGCATCTGCACCGCCTCGCGTCCGATGGTCAGCGCCCCCTCCGAGCAGCGCGCCTTCACGCGCGCCGCCAGTTGCGCGCGCTCGTCGCCGGTGATGCCGCGGTCGAGCTCGGCCAGCGCGTGCTCGAGCAGCGCGCTGCTCAGCTCGCGCTGGATGAGCAGGTCGACGGCACGGTGCTGCAGGGCCTGGTAGCTGCCGATCGGCTTGCCGAACTGCTTGCGCGTGCGCAGGTAGTCCAGGGTCATGTCCAGCATCCGACGCGCGCAGGCGAGCAGTTCCACCCCGGCCATGACGAGAGTCTCGTCGCAGGCGGCGGCGAAGGCCGCACGCGCCCGCTCGCCGCTGGCCAGCAGGTGGCTGGCTGGCAGAACCACGTTGTCGAGTTCGAGGCGGGCCGCGAAGCTGCCGTCGGCCTGGCGCTGCAGTTCGCGGCCGGACCCCACGGCTTCGGCCGGCAGCCAGACCAGCGCCAGACCGTCGGACGACGACGCGGTGACGATGTAGCCGTTCGCGCCCGCTCCGGGCCGCACATGCAGCTTGCGGCCGCTCAGTCGCAGCCCGGACTCGTGGCGCGCACACACAACGGCCGGCTCTGCGGGGTGGCCATGGCGGTCGAAGCTGGCGGCCCCGGCGGCGTCCTCCTGCCAGGCCACGGCAGGCAGCAACTGCCCCGCTGCCGTCCGTTCCAGCAGTTGCGCGGCCAGGCCGCCGTCACCGCAGCGCGCCAGCAGGCGACCGGCGAACACGATGACCGGCGTCACCGGCTCGGGCGCTGCCTGCGCCGACAGCGCCGAGACCACCTCGGCCATTTCGGTCAGGCCCTGACCATAACCACCGGCCGACTCCGGCGCGAGCAACCCGGTCCAGCCCTGCTGGGCCAGCGCCGCCCAGAACCGCAGGTCGAACCCGGGGGCCTTGCCGCGCAGGGCGCGGGAACGGGAGGCGGGAGCTTCCTTGCCGACGAAGGCAGAGGCACTCGCGCGCAGCAGGGCGCGTTCTTCGAATCGATCGGCCGGTGAGGCCAGGGTGGCAGCGGTCATGAGGCGAAAGCTTGTCGATCAATACGACTTGGGCAGGCCGAGTACTTTCTCGGCGATGAAACACAGGATCAGCTGCGGGCTGATCGGCGCGACGCGCGGGATCAGCATCTCGCGCAGATAACGTTCGACCTGGTACTCCTTGGCGTAGCCGAAGCCGCCCAGCGTGGCCATGGCGCGCTGGCAGGCGGCGAAGCCGGCTTCCGCGGCCATGTACTTGGCGGCATTGGCATCGGCGCCGCAGTCGAGCTTCTGGTCGTACTTCCAGGCCCCGCGCATCGCCATCAGCCACGCCGCTTCCAGCTCCATCCAGCTCTGCGCCAGCGGATGCTGGATGGCCTGGTTCTGGCCGATCGGGCGGTCGAAGACGATGCGCTCGCGCGCGTAGCGGGTGGCGCGTTCGAGCGCGGCCTGCCCGAGCCCGACCGCCTCGCCGGCGATCAGGATGCGCTCCGGATTCATGCCGTGCAGGATGTACTCGAAGCCCCGGCCTTCTTCGCCGATGCGGTCTTCCACCGGCACTTTCAGGCCGTCGATGAAGAGCTGGTTGGAGTCCACCGCGTGGCGGCCCATCTTCTCGATCTCGCGCACCTCGACGAACCGGCGGTCGAGGTCGGTATAGAACAGGCTCAGCCCCAGCGTGGGCTTGGCGCACTGTTCCACTGGCGTCGTGCGCGCCAGGATCAGCATCTTGTTGGCGACCTGCGCGGTGGAAATCCACACCTTCTGGCCGCTCAGCACGTAGTGCTCGCCGCTGCGCTCGGCGCGCGTCTTGAGCTTGGTGGTGTTGAGGCCGGTGTTCGGCTCGGTCACCGCGAAGCAGGCCTTGTGCTGGCCGGCGATCAGCGGCGGCAGCATGCGGCGCTTCTGCTCGTCGGTGCCGAACACCACGACCGGCTGCAAGCCGAAGATGTTCATGTGCACCGACGAACAGCCCGACAGGCCCGCGCCCGAACGCGCGATGGCGGCCATCATCACGGTGGCCTCGGAAATGCCCATGCCGCTGCCGCCGTACTCGGCCGGCATGCAGATGCCCAGCCAGCCACCGGCGGCGAGCGCGTCGTACAGCTCGAATGGGAAGCCGCCGTTGCGGTCGTGCGCGAGCCAGTAATCGTCGCCGAAACGATCGCAGATCTTGCCGATCGCTTCGCGGATCGCCTCGTGCTCGCGGTTGTCGGTAAAGTCCATCGTCGGGGCGCTCCAAACTCAAAACGTCATGGCCAGGCGCGTGCCCTGGTCGATGGCGCGCAGCGCGTCGAGTTCGGCCGCGAGCTCGGCGCCGCCGATCACCGCCGGCTCGACGCCGAGCTCGCGCAGCTCGTCAGCCAATCCGGCCTCGGGCTCCTGGCCGGCGCACACGACCACCGTGTCAACCTCCAGCAGCCGCGGCTCGCCGTTGATGCGCAGGTGCAGCCCGGCATCGTCGATGCGCTCGTAGGTGCATCCGCTCAGCGCCTTCAGCCCGCGCTGCTCCAGGCGCGCGCGCAGCGCCCAGCCGGTGGTGAGGCCCAGCGTGGCACCGGGCTTGTTGGGCTTGCGCTGCAGCAGCGTCACCGAGCGCCAGGGGGCGGGGCGATGCGGCTCGCGCAACCCGCCCGGGTTCTGCTCGGCGAGGTCGACGCCCCAGTCGGCGAAGAACTGGTTCGCAGCGCCGTCGCCACCCGGCTGCTCAGGGGCCTGCCCCGGGTCCTGCGGATCGGCCGCGGGATCACACTCGGCGTGCAGCAGGTATTCGGCGACGTCGAAGCCGATGCCGCCTGCGCCGATGACGGCCACCCGTCGGCCCGCAGTGCGGCGCCCCGACAGCAGCTCGGCGTAGCCGACGACCTTGGGGTGGTCGATGCCGGCGATGTCGGGCCAGCGCGCACGCACGCCAGTGGCGACCACAACGCGGTCGAAGCCGCCGGCGGCTATCTCGGCGGCGGTCGGGCGCACGCCCAGCCGCAGCTGCACGTCCTGCTCGGCCACGCGCGTGTCGAAGTAGCGCAGCAGCTCATGGAATTCTTCCTTGCCGAGAACGGCGCGCGCCAGGTTGAGCTGGCCGCCAATGGCCGCTCCGGCCTCGAACAGGGTGACGGCGTGGCCTCGTTCGGCGGCCGTGACTGCGCAGGCCAGGCCGGCCGCGCCGGCGCCCACCACCGCCACCCGGCGCTTCGCCTTCGGCGCGGGCATGGCGGCGAACTCCAGCTCGCGCCCGGCGCGCGGGTTCACCAGGCACGACGTGGGCTTGCCGGTGAAGATGAAGTCCAGGCAGGCCTGGTTGCAGGCGATGCAGGTGTTGATGGCCTGCGGCCGGCCGGCCGCGGCCTTGCGCACGAAATCGGCGTCGGCGAGGAAGGGGCGCGCCATCGACACCATGTCGGCGTCGCCCGACGCGATGATGTCCTCGGCCACCTCCGGCGTGTTGATGCGGTTGGACAGGATCAGCGGAATCTTCAGCGCGCGCTTGATGCGCGCTCCGACGGTGCGGAAGGCCGCGCGGGGCACGAGGTAGGCGATGGTCGGCACCTTGGCTTCATGCCAGCCGAAGCCGGTGTTGATGAGGTCGGCGCCGGCGGCTTCGATGGCGCGGGCGAGCGCGATCACCTCGTCGGCCGGCGCGCCGCCGTCCACCAGGTCGAGCGCCGACAGGCGGTACATGATCAGCGCCTGCGGCCCCAGGCGCTCGCGCGTGCGCCGCACGATCTCCACCGGCAGGCGGTGGCGGTTCTCGACGCTGCCGCCGAACTCGTCGCTGCGGTCGTTGCAGCGCGTGGTGCTGAACTGGCTGATGAGGTAGCCCTCGGAGCCCATCACCTCCACGCCGTCGAAGCCGGCGTGCACGGCCAACTCGGCACAGCGAACGTAGTCATCGATGGTGCGCCAGACCTCCTCCGTGGCCAGCGTGCGCGGCACGCGTCGGTTGATGGGCGAGGGGATGCCCGAGGCGCCGACAAGGTTGCCGATCTTGCCGTAGCGGCCGGTATGCAGGACCTGCAGCACGATTTTGCCGCCCTCGGCATGCACCGCGTCGGGGATCGGGCGCAAGGCGTCGGCCTGCTCGGGCGTGGCCAGCATCGGTCCGTGTTCATCCAGCCGGGCCTCGGAGTTCATGGCGTAGCCGCCGGTGGCGATCAGGCCGGCACCGCCGCGCGCGCGCTCGGCGTAGAAGGCGGCCAGGCGCGCCGTGCTGCCATCCAGGTGCTCCAGGCCGGTGTGCATGGAGCCCATCAGCGTGCGGTTGCGCAGGGTGTGGCGCCCGGCCTGCAGAGGGGCGAGCAGATGGGGGAACGCGGGTGTCGACGGGCGCATCGCAATCCAGTTGAGCTGTGAGGCAACTAACGAATGTTCGATAGGTATGCTATCCTAGCGCTTTGCGACGGGTATCGTCGCTGCAATGCGCTACGGGTTTGCCCGCAGCGTCGAACAGGCAGCGCCGAGCCGCGCTGCGCCGCCTCCCTCCACCGCTTGCCGCCCACCCGCATGTCCAGCGCTTCGAACCCTTCCCCCGACCTCTACCTTGCGCCCGGGCGCTGCGTCGACAGCGATCACCCCGCGGTCCAGGCCTTCGCGCGCGAACACGTGAGCAGCTCGATGCCCGCGCGCGAAATCGCCGTGCGCCTGTACTACGCGGTGCGCGACGGCTTTCGCTACGACCCGTATTTCTTCGACATGTCGGAACAGGGGCTCAAGGCCAGCCACGTCATCGCCAACGGCCGCGGCTTCTGCGTGCCGAAGGCGGCGCTGCTCGCGGCATCGGCGCGTGCGATGGGCGTTCCGGCGCGCCTGGGCTTCGCCGACGTGCGCAACCACCTGACGAGCCCGCGGCTGCTGGCGATGATGAAGACCGATGTCTTCGCGTTCCACGGCTTCGCCGAACTGCTGATCAACGGCCAATGGGTCAAGGCGACGCCGGCCTTCAATCTGGCCTTGTGCGAGAAGGCCGGCGTCAAGCCGCTGGAGTTCGACGGCACGGCCGATTCGATCTTCCACGAGTTCGACACGCAGGGTCGCCGCCACATGGAATACATCCGCGAGCGCGGCAGTTTTGCCGACATTCCCCGGCGCGAGATGCTCGCCGTCTTCGCGCAGACCTACCCCGCCTTCGAAAGCTGGATGAGCAATGCCGGCGGCGGCGACTTCGAGCAGGAGGTGAGCCCTGGCGCCGCCAACTGAAGGGCCTGCGGCGCGGGCGCAGCGCGTCGAGTTTGCGGGCTTCGACGGCGGCGCCTGGGTGGCCGATGTCGCCGGGCCGCAGCAGGCGCCGACCGTGCTGCTGATGCACGGCGGGGGCCAGACCCGCCATGCCTGGCAGGGCACGGCGCTGGCGCTGACGCGGGCCGGCTGGCGCGCGGTGGCGCTGGACCTGCCGGGCCATGGCGAATCGGCGTGGTCGCCTCAGGGCGACTACCACGTCGACAAGCTGGCGGCCGATGTGGCGCGGCTGTGCGGTGAACTCGGTTCGCCGCTGGCCATCGTCGGCGCGTCGCTCGGCGGCATGATCGGCATGGCGCTGGTCGGCCGCGCCGATGCACCGGCCGTTGCCGCGCTGGCGCTGGTGGACGTGGGCCCCTGGCTCGAATCGGCGGGGGTCGATCGCATCGTCGGCTTCATGCGCGCCCACCCCGACGGGTTCGCCTCGCTCGAAGAGGCGGCGCAACACATCGCGGCCTACCGAGGCCGGCCGGTGCAGGCGCATCCGCGCGGGCTGGGCAAGAACCTGCGACGCAACGCCGCCGGGCGCTGGGTGTGGCATTGGGATCCGCGGCTCATGAACGACGAGAACCACAGCCACCGCAACGACCCGGACTACCTCGCGCGCTCGCTCGCGCGCTACCGCGGGCAGGTGGCGCTGGTGCGGGGCGGCCGCAGCGACGTCATCAGCGCCGCCGGGGCGGCGCGCTTTTGCGCCGAGTTCCCGCGCGCGCGCTTCTATGAGCTGGCCCAGGCCGGCCACATGGTGGCCGGCGACGCCAACGACGTGTTCACGGCGAGCCTGATCGACTTCCTCGACACCGCCATGCCCGCCGCCCGCGCGGGCGCTACGGCAGCGTCTGCAACGCCCAAGGAGAGCACCGCGTGAGCCTTCGCTCCTTCACCCTGTTCGATCGGATCGAGCGCAACGCCCGCCTGCACGGGCGGCGCACGGCCTACAGCGCCGACGGTGTCCGCGTGACGCACGCCGAGTACGCCCAGCGTGTGCAACGGCTGTCCTGCGGCTTGGCCGCCGCCGGGGTGTCCGCAGGCGACCGCATCGCCATCGTCGCCCACAACGGAGCGCTCTACCTGGACCTGTTCGGCGCCGCTGCGCGCCTGGGCGCCATCGTCGTGCCGGTGAACTGGCGCCTGGCGGCCGACGAGGTGGCCCATGTGCTGGCCGACACCGCGCCCCGGGTGGTGATCGCGGCGCCCGACCTCCTGGCGTCGTTGGCGAACGCCGATCTCTCCGCCATGCGCACGTTTTCCGCCGGGGTCGACGCGGCCGGCTGGCCGGCAGCGGCCACGCTGTACCGGGATGGCGCTGCGCCACCGCCGGCCGTCATCGACGACACCGCCGGGCTGCTCATCGTCCACACCGCAGCCGTCGGCGGCAAGGCGCGTGGTGCCCTGCTGTCGCACCGCGGCCTGCTCGAGGGCGCGGCACGCGCCGCGCAGGGCTGGGGGCTGACGCCGCAGGACGTGCATGTGGGCGTGCTGCCGCTGTTCCACATCGCCGGGATCGCGATGTGGATGGCACTGCAGGCGGCCGGCGGCTCCACGATCGTGCTGCCGCGCTTCGACCCGACGGCGGTGGTGGAGGCGATCGAGCGCGAAGGCGGCAGCGTGATGGGATCGTTCCCGCCCATGCTGGCCGGCGTGCTGGACGCGGCGGCGGCGGCCGGGTCGGCGCTGAAGGCGCTGCGCGTGGTCAGCGGACTGGAGTCGCCCGAGACGCTGGCGCGATTTGCCGCCGCTTGCCCGCACGCCGAGTTCTGGGTCGGCTACGGGCAGACCGAGACCTCGGGCTCGATCTCCACGGCGCGGCTGTCCGAACGCCCGGGCAGCGCCGGGCTTCCAGCGGACGGCCACGTCGTGGCCATCGTCGACGACGAAGACCATTCCTTGCCCACTGGCGCCACCGGCGAGATCGTCGTGCGCGGCCCGATGGTGTTCCTGGGCTACTGGCAGCGCGATCCAGACAACGCGTTCACCTTGCGCAACGGCTGGCACCACACCGGCGACATGGGGCGCCTGGATGCCGACGGCTACCTCTGGTACACGGGGCGCTCGCCGGCCAAGGAACTGATCAAGCCGGGCGGCGAGAACGTCTACCCGGCCGAAGTGGAACGCACCCTCGCCGAGCACCCGGCGGTGGCCGCCGCGGTGGTGTTCGGCGTGCCCGACGCGCAGTGGGGCGAGGCGGTGAAGGCCGTCTGCGAGGCCAGGCCGGGCACGAGCGTCGCGAGCGAGGCGCTGATCGAGTTCGTCGGCCAGCGCATCGCGCGCTACAAGAAGCCCAAGCACGTGGTCTTCGTCGAGCGGCTGCCGCGCACCGCCGCCGGCGCGGTCGACCGGGCAGCCGTGAAGGCCGCGCACGGCGGCTGAGCGACGCTGCCGGCGCTCGGCTACCCGCCCCGCTCAGCCCGGCGTGCTCAGCCCGCCGTTGACGCTGAGCGTCTGCCCGGTGATCGCGTCCGACTCGGGCCCGGCAAAGAAGGCCGCCGCCTGCGCGATGTCGGCGCAGTGCACCGGGAACAGCATGCGCTTCTTCAACTGCTGCAGCATGCCGCGCTCGTGGCTCGCCAGCTCCGGCGAGGCGCCGCCCCAGCGCGGCTCGGCGTCGGCGATGTAGCTCATCGCCACCGCGTTGATGCGGATGCCGTCGCGGCCAAGTTCGCGCGCCAGCACGCGGCACATCTGCATCATGCCGCCGGTGGCGCCACCGATGAACGACTCGCCCACCGTGGCCACGCGGCCGGCGTCGGTGCCGATGGCGACGATCTTGCCGTGCTGGTTGGCGCGCATGGCCGCCGCGGCCGCCTGGATGACGTGTGCGCGCGCCAGCCAGTGCGAGCGGATGTAGGTGTCGAAGTCCTCGCCGCTCATGTCCATGAACAGCTTGAAGGCCAGCGAATCACTGCTGGCGCCGGCGCCGCTGGCGGCCAGCACGTCCAGCCGGCCGTGGCGCTGCACGATGCCACCGACCAGCGCCTGCACGGCGGCGCGATCGGTCAGGTCGGCAGCAGCGAACTCGGCGCGCCCGCCGGTGGCGGCGATCTCGTTGGCCACCGCCTGACCGGCGGCAGCGTTGCGCCCGCTGACCACCACGTGGGCGCCGCGCCGCGCCAGCTCGAGCGCGATGGCGCGGCCGATGTAGGCGGTGGCGCCGGTGACCAGTGCGATGGCGGCGGAGAGCGGGGGCGATGGCCGGGGCGATTGCCGGGACGGTGTGGACGTCATACACTTCAACCTAACATTTGTTTGACAGACGGCCATTGTGAAGGAGAGCCACGGTCATGGGCAAACGTGAGGCGGTGATCGTCGGCGTGGCCGACCTGCCGTTGAAGGACGGCAAGGTGATGGCGCCGATGTCGGTGCTGCAGGCGCAGGCGCTGTGCGCACGCGACGCGCTGGCCGACGCGGGCATCGCCATGCGCGAGGTGGACGGTCTGCTCACCGCCGGCATGTGGGGCGTGCCGGGCCCGGGCCAGCTGGCCACGGTGACGCTGTCGGAGTACCTCGGCCTCGCGCCGCGCTTCGTCGATGGCACCAACATCGGCGGCTCGGCCTTCGAGGCGCATGTGGCGCACGCTGCCACGGCCCTCGAGGCTGGGCGCTGCGAGGTGGCGCTGATCACCTACGGTAGCCTGCAGCGCAGCGAGGCCAGCCGCAACCTCGCGGGGCGGCCCTCGGTGCTGACGATGCAGTACGAGACGCCCTGGGGCATGCCCACACCGGTGGGTGGCTATGCACTGGCGGCCATGCGGCACATGCATGAGCACGGCACCACGTCCCAGCAACTGGCCGAGATCGCCGTCGCCACACGCAGGTGGGCAGCGCTGAACCCGGCGGCGACGATGCGCGGGCCGCTGTCGATCGACGACGTGCTGGCCAGTCCGATGATCTCGGACCCGCTGCACCTGCTCGACGCCTGCCTGGTCACCGACGGCGCCGGCGCCGTCGTGATGACCACCGCCGAGCACGCGCGCGCCATCGGTCACCGCAAGCCGGTGCACGTGCGCGGCTATGGCGAGGCGCACACGCACTGGACGATTGCCGCGATGCCCGACCTCGCGCGCCTGGCGGCCGCCGAGATCGCCGGCCGCGAGGCCTTCGCGATGGCTGGCGTACGGCCCGACGGCATCGACGTGGTCGAGGTCTACGACTCCTTCACCATCACCGTGCTGCTCACGCTCGAGGCGCTAGGCTTCTGCAAGCGGGGCGAAGGCGGAGCCTTCGTGGCCAACCAGCGCACGGCGCCGGGCGGCGCGTTTCCGATGAACACCAACGGCGGAGGACTGTCGTATGCGCACCCGGGCATGTACGGCATCTTCCTGCTGATCGAGGCCGTTCGGCAACTGCGCGGCGAGTGCGGCCCGCGGCAGGTGCAGGACGCTGCCACCGCGCTGGTGCACGGCACCGGCGGCACGCTCTCCAGCGGCGCCACCTGCATTCTTTCGACGCACTGACATCGGACCACCTGCCATGTACGAGAAGCCCCTGCCCGTCGTCGACCCCGAGAGCGCGCCCTACTGGGCCGCGCTGAAGGAGCGCCGCCTGATCCTCAAGCGCTGCCGCGACTGCGGACGGCACCACTTCTACCCGCGCGCACTGTGTCCGCACTGCCACAGCGACGCGCTGGAGTGGTCCGACGCCCGTGGCACCGGCAGCATCTACAGCTACACGGTGGCGCGACGCCCGGCCGGCCCGGCCTTTAAGGCCGACGCGCCCTATGTGGTGGCGGTGGTCGAGCTCGACGAAGGCGCGCGCATGATGACCAACATCGTCACCGAGGACGTCGATTCGGTGCGCATCGGCCAGCGCGTGGCGGTGGCCTTCGAGGCGGTCACCGACGAGATCACGCTGCCCAAGTTCAAGGCGGCCTGAACGAGCTTACGGTCATGGACTTCGAAGTCGACGCCGACACCCGGGCCATCGGCGAGGCCGTGCTGCGCTTCGTCGAGCGCGAAGTGCTGCCACTGGAGGACGAGCACCGCACGGTGCTCGCCAACGAACGCACGCTGTTTCAGCCCGATGGCCGCTTCGTGCCCGAGCTGCTGGCGTTGCGACGTCGCATCCGCATGCGCTCGGCGGAACTGGGCTACTACAACCTGTTCGGTGCCGAGGCGCTGGGCGGTGCGGGGTTGGGGGCGCAGGCGATGGCGCACATCCAGGAGGTGCTGAACCACCGCTTCGGACCCGGCCGGCCGCTGATCCAGACCGTGGTGCTGCCATCGCCCTTCACCAATGGCCTGTCGCCGGTGCTGCGGCAGCTGACGCCGGCCGCCTTCGCGCGCTATCGCGAGGGCATCGCCAGCGGCGACAAGACGCTGTGCTTCGGCCTGAGCGAACCCGATGCCGGCTCCGACGTGTTCGCAATGAAGACGCGCGCCGTGCGCGACGGCGACCACTGGGTGCTGAGCGGCACCAAGCAGTGGATCACCAACTCGCCTTACGCCGACCACGCGATGATCTTCGCGCTGACCGACCCCGAGGCTGCGGCCCGCCACCAAGGTGGCGTGACCGGGTTTTTCATCGACACGAAGACGCCTGGCTTCTCGGTGCCGCGCCTGATCAACACCATGGGCCATCTGGGCGGTGACACCGGCGTCGTGGTGCTCGACGGCGTGCGGGTGCCCGACGACCACCGGCTGGGCGCCGTGGGCCGCGGCCTGGCGGTGGCGATGGACGGCGTGAACGCCGGCCGTATCGGCATGGCAGCCACCTGCCTGGGGCTGGCGCGCTGGGCGCTGGACCAGGCGCTCGCGTACGCCAAGGTGCGCAAGACGCAGGGCGTTCCCATCGCCGAGCATCAGGCGATCCAGTTCATGCTGGCCGACAGCGCGATGGACATCTACGCCGCCAAGTCGATGATCCAGAACTGCGCCTGGCGCATCGACCGAGGCGAAGCGGCCACCGCGCAGGTGAGCATGGTCAAGGCCTTCGCCACCGAGATGCTCGGTCGCGTGATGGATCGCAGCATCCAGGTGCATGGCGCGATGGGCTTGACCAACGAGCTGCGCATCGAGGAGGGCTGGCGCTTCGCGCGTGTGATGCGCATCCCCGACGGCACGGCCGAGATCCAGCGGCGCACCATCGCGCGCCAGCTGCTGGGCGGGCGGGCAACGGATCTGTAGAACGCCGATACTGAGCTCTGGAGGCGAAGCGACGATGGGGAAATCCGCGATGGAGATCAGGCGCCTGGCCGGAGCCATCGGCGCCGAGGTGACCGGGCTCGATCTGCGCCGGCCCCTTGCAGCGGCGCAGACGGTCGAGCTGCGGCGCGTGTGGCTCGAGCACGGCGTGATCGTGCTGCCCGGCCAGATGCTGAGCAGCGACGAGTTCATGGCCTTCGCCGCCACCATCGGCACGCCGGTGGAGTATCCCTTCGTCAAGGGCCTCGACGGTTGGCCAACCATCATCGAAGTGAAGAAGCTCGAGCACGAGCGTGTCAACTTCGGCGGCGTCTGGCACAGCGACACCGCCTACCTGGAACAGCCGCCGATGGCCACGCTGTTGCTCGCGCGCGAGGTGCCGCCACACGGTGGCGACACCCTCTTCGCCAGCCAGACGGCGGCCTACGAAGCTCTGTCCGAGGGCATGCAACGGCTGCTGGCCGGTCTGCGCTGCGTCAACAGCTCGGCCAAGGCCGACACCTCGCGCACGCGCGAGGACCGTATTGCCGAAGCCGGCCGCAGCGAACGCCGCGTCTACGACGCCGAACATCCGGCGGTGCGGCTGCACCCCGAGACGGGACGCCGCGCGCTGTACATGAACGTGGCGCACACTGTGCAGTTCGCTGGCCTGACCGAGGAGGAAAGCGCGCCGCTGCTGCGCTTCCTGCACGAGCACCAGCGCAAGGAGGAGTTCACCTGCCGCGTGCGCTGGGCGCCCGGCACGCTGGCCCTATGGGACAACCGCAGCACGCAGCATTACCCGATCAACGACTACCACGGGTTCCGCCGCGTGATGCACCGCATCACGCTGGCGGGTGACGTGCCGCGCGCCGTCTGACGGACCGCAGGTCCGCGAGGCATCAGCGCTCGATGGCGATGCCCGCCGCGCTAGCGACGCGGGCCAGCGCCGCCAGCACTTCGGCGCGAGCCCGGTGCTGCGGATCGTGGCCGACCGCAGGGATTGCCGTCAACTCCAGCGGCATGCGGCCGTGGTCCACCAGCAGCCGCGCGCTCGCACGCCAGCCGTAGTCGTCATCCTGACCGAACAGCGCGGCCACCGGGCAGCGCACTTCGGCCACCTGTTTTGCCATGGACCACGCGATCGCGGCTTCGTCGGCCCAGGGCTCGTACCAGGCCCAGAACATCGCATCGGTCTTGTCGCCATGGTGGCGAACGAGTTTCTCCCGCAGGCCGCCGTGCTCGAAGGCTTGGCGCGCCGAGGCCATGGCCCGCACCATCGGCAGGTCCAGCGCCACGGTGGGCGAGCAGGCGCAAACGCCGCGCACCGCGTCAGGGTGGGCGGCGGCGGCGAGCAGGCCCATGGCGCCGCCATCGCTGTGGCCGAAGACCACGCTGTGCCGAATGCCGAAGTGGCGCAGCACCTCGGCAAACACAGGCCCCGACTCCTCGAAGCGATAGGAGCGTTCGCGCCGACCGACGTAGGCCTCCGAGCCGCCGTAGCCCCAGCGGTCGTAGGACAGCACGGCCAGACCGCTCGTCCGGGCAATGGCCTCGGGCAGGTCCTTCCAGGTGCTCGTGCAGTCCAGGCCCCCGTGCATCATGACGATCACCGGCGCTTCACTGTCGATCCGGCCCCAGGCGGTCGCCGCCAGGCTGCGACCGCCGGCAACCAGGAGGTGCTGCTCCATGCGCGGCCCCTCGCTCAACACCGTTCTCCTGCCGCCAGCGCTGCCGATGCGGCATCGCGGATGACACGCAGCTCCGCAAGCATCGAACCAACCGCGTCGCGGCGGTGCTGCAACGAATCGACGAAGGCTTGCAGCCCGGTTCCGGGATCGGTGGGTGGGCCGGACGTCGGCTGACCCAACCCATGCAGTCCGATGCGGCACTCCTGCAAAGAGAACCCCAGGGCCTGGAAGCGTTGCAGCAGTTCCAGCGTCCGAAGCTCGGCCGCGCCATACACACGCGCACCGCCCATTCGCTGCGGCAGCACCAACCCCAGCGATTCGTAGTGCCGGATGGCGCGCAGCGTGATGCCGACGCGCCTGCAGGCCTCGGAGATGCCCAGCGGCGCGGATGCCTGCGCCTGCCCAGCCCGCTCGGCTCGATGTTTCGGCACGGCCACTCAGTACGACTTGGGCAGGCCGAGCACGTGCTCGCCGATGTAGTTCATCAGCATCTCGTTGTTGATGGGCGCGATCTCGAGCAGGCGCGTCATCGGCCACAGCGTCACCACGTCGTAGTCGCGGTCGAAGCCGTAGCCCCCGTGCACCTGCAGCGTGGCCTCGATGGCCGCCACCGCGGCGCGCGAGGCCAGCAGCTTGGCCATGTTGGCCTGCGCGCCGGCGTCCTCGCCGTTGTCGAAGCGGTCGGCGGCGTCGTAGGTCATCAGCCGCGCGGCTTCGAGTTCGGCCTTGGCCAGGGCCATGCGGTGCTGCAGCGACTGGTAGCTGCCGATGGGCTTGCCGAAGGGCTTGCGGTCCTTCGAGTACGCCACCGCCTTGCTGAGCGCGTAGTCCCCCAGGCCAAGCGCCGCGCCGGCGGCCAGCAGCCGCTCCGAGTTCAGGCCCTCGAACATCAGCTTGGCTCCCTTGCCGGGCTCGCCGATCACCGCGTCGGCGGGCAGCTGCACGTTGTCGAAGAACACCATGTACTGGCGCTCGGCGGTCTCGACCTGGATGTTGAGCTGCTGCAGCTTGATGCCCGGCGTCTTCATGTCCAGCACGAACAGCGACATGCCGTCGGTGCGGTGCGCCACCTCGCCGACCTTGGAGGTGCGCGCCACCACCTGCATGTAGTCGGCATCGCGCGCGCCGGAGATGAAGACCTTCTGGCCGTTGAGCGTCCAGCCGCCGTCGGCGTTGCGGGTGGCCAGCGTGGACATGGCGAAGCTGTTGGTGCCGGCGTTGGGCTCGGTGATGGCGAAGCACATCTTCTTCTCGCCGGTGCAGGTGGGCGTCACGTACCGGGCGATCTGCTCCTGGGTGCCGTGGCGCACGATCGGCACCCGCGCCAGGCCGGTGACGACGAGGAACAGCGTCGGCACGCCGGCCAGCGCCAGCGCCTCATTGAGCGCGGTGATTTCGAGCACGCCGCCGCCGGAGCCGCCGTGCTCCTCCGGGATCGACAGCCCGAGAAGACCGAACTTGCCCAGCTCGCGCCACAGCTCGTCGGGGAAGCGGTCTTCCTTGATGCACTGCAGGATGTAGCTGCGAGGGTATTGCTTGGTGACGCCGCGCGCGGCCTCCTGAATGTCGCGGATGCGCGACTGGATGATCGAGGAGGCGGTGGTGCGGCCGGTCGGCGTGGTCGGGGCGTTCATGGATCACTCCTTGGGGTTTCGGGGCAGGGCGGGTGGGGTCAGAGAGCAAGTTCGGCGGGGATCTCCACCGGATGGTCGAGCAGCATCTGCGCATAGGCCTTGCCCTGCGGATCCATGCGCACCGAGGCGATGCCGCCGCCGCCCAGTGCTTCCTGCAGCGTGAAGTTGAGCGCATGCGTGCCCGGCAGATCGTAGCGGCGCACCTCGCCGTGCACGAGGTGCGCGAACCAGCGCGCCACTGCCTGCTCGGTGATGGCGGCACGGATGAAGGGCAGGTATTCGGGCTTGCGGGCGATGATGCCGATGTTGGCGGCGTCGCCCTTGTCGCCGCTGCGGCCCCAGGCCAGCTGCACCAGCGGCACGCTGCGTGCGCCGCGGGCGAAGGCATCGGCGGCGGGCAGCGGGCCATCCACCGCCCGCAGCGCCGCGGCGTCGAAGGGCACCCCGGCCAGCGCGGGCGCGGCGACCTTCTGCGCACCCATGTCGATGCTCACCGCGAGCTTCGCTTTCGGCACGAGGCAGGAGAAGAGCCGCACCACGGGCTGCACCTTCGGCCGCCCGCCGGTGAAGCCGGTGATCGCCGGCGCGGACATCAGCGCCATCGGCGCGACCTCGCGCGAGAACAGCTCGAGCGCGTCTTTCAACGGGTGGCGCACGCCCACCTTGAGCATCACCTCGCGCGCGGACACTCGGCCATGAGGGCCGTAGGTATCCTCGGCGCCGATGGCTTCGACGCAGGCCTCGGTGAAGTCGGGCCAGCCACGCTCGGCGAACTTGCGCCGCATGCGCGCCAGCATCGAAGCGCCGACACGGCGCGCCTTGGCGCCGGCGTCGATGCCGCCGATCATGAAAAGGCTCATCGCGCGGAAGCCGTCGGCACAGGTGACGCTCACCTTCGCCTGGTCGGTGGGCGGCAGCCCGCGCGCGCCGCGCACTTCCACGCGGTCGGGCCCCACCTGCGTGAGCGTGACGTCGGTGAAGTCGCACACCACGTCGGGCAGGATGTAGGCGCGCGGGTCGCCGATCTCGTAGAGCATCTGCTCGCCCACGGTGGAGGGGCACACCAGCCCGCCGGTGCCCGGCGGCTTGGTGATGACGAAGCCGCCTTCGGCGCTGCACTCGGCGATCGGGAAGCCCATGTCGTCCCAGCCGGGCACGCTGGCCCAATCGGTGTAGTTGCCGCCGGTGGCCTGCGTGCCGCATTCGATCAGGTGGCCGGCGAGGCTGCCTTGCGCCAGCTTGTCCAGGTCGTCGGCGGTCCAACCGAAGCGCGCGATCAGCGGAGCCAGCGTCACCGCGCTGTCCACGCAGCGTCCGGTGACCACGATGTCGGCGCCCGCGGACAGCGCTGCGGCGATGGGGAAGGCGCCCAGGTAGGCGTTGGCGCTCATGACCTTGGCGGGGAAAGTTGCGCCGGAGAACATCTCCTTCGTGCCGGCCGCGCGCAGCGCCTCGACTTGCGGCATCAGGTCGTCGCCGAGGACGGCGGCGATCTTCAGGTCCACGCCCTCGGCCGCGGCCGCAGCGACGAGCGCATCGCGGCAGGCCGACGGGTTCACCCCGCCGGCATTGGCCACCACCTGGATGCCGCGCGCCTTCAACTGCTTCATCAGGGGCTTCATGGTGGCGACGAAGTCCGGCGCGTAGCCCTGCGCCGGATCTTTCGCACGGGCGCGGATCAGCAGAGACATCGTGATCTCGGCCAGGTAGTCGAAGACCAGCACGTCAATGTCGCCGTGCTCGACCAGTTGTGCAGCGGAAAACTCGGTGTCGCCCCAGAAGCCGGAGGCGCAGCCGATGCGCAGGGTGTCCTTGCTCATGCCGATAGGTCCTTTCGCGAGCGGTTGTTGGAGGGCGTGCGCAGCCGTTTCAGCGGCCGGCGCCGTCCGGTTGCGGCCACATGACGCGCCAGATGCCCTTGGCGGTGGCGCAGACGCGACCCTGGCCGTCGCGCAGCTCGCCTTCGGCAAAGGCCACGCTGCGCCCCGAGCGCACCACCCGGCCATGGGCTTCGAAGCGCGGGCCGGTGGCGGCATCGACGTAGGTGATGTCGAGGTTGATGGTCGACTGGCGCAGTTCGTGTGGCGCGATGCTGCGCATCTCGGGCCGTGCCAGGTTGGCCGAGGCGATGGCGCAGCCGAGCGCGGCGTCGAACATGTAGGCGATGACGCCGCCGTTGATCACGTCGGCCGAGCCGCCGCCGCCGCGCTGCATCACGGTGGGCTTGCGCAGGTGCACGACGGCACGCCCCACGCCGGCGAGTTCCAGCTCCAGGCCCTGCGCGCTGAGGAAGGTGTTGCTGCCCCAGCGCTGCCAGAAGGCGTCGACGACGGCGGGGGGAAGGGGGGGCTGATCGGTCAAGGTCGGGTTCCTGTTGCAGAGAGTGACTTGGACGTCAAGGGCGCGCGAGTCCGAGCGCCTCGATGCGCTCGACATGCGCGATCAGCGAGCGCTTGGCCACCGGCCAGAGCTGCCTGGGCGTGTCGGCATAGGCGATCGGAACCCAGTCTTCCGGGTCACCGTCGGGACGCTGGCGCATCGCGGCGAGCACCTTCGCCTCGCGCGCCAGCCGGTGCGCCTTCAGCCACGCGATGGCCTGCGGCGCCGAGCCGACGACGTGGCCGTGCGCCGGCAGGATGAAGCGGATGTCGTGCTGCGCGCATTCGCGCAGCAGCCGGTCGAGCGAGTCGATGTAGGCGGCCATGTTGCCGTCGGGCGGGTCGATCACCGTCGTGCTGCCGTTGAGCACGTGGTCGCCGGAGAACAGCAGCCCATCCTCCTCGAGCACCAGGCACACGTGGTTGGCGGCATGGCCGGGCGTGTGCGCCGCGCGCAGCGTGACGCGTTGCTCCGGGGCGTCGAGCACGACGCGTTCACCATCGGCGAGCACGCGGTCGGGCGTGAATTCGGAATGCGCACGCGCCGTGGCCTCCGACGGCAGGCCGAGGATCGGCGGGCGGTGCCCGGTAGCGGCTTCGCACGCCTGCGCCAGCGGCCGCGCGGCGGGCGAATGGTCGGGGTGCGAGTGCGTGCAGACGATGGTCTGCACCTTGCCGCCGGTGAATTCGAGCAGGCGTGTGACGTGGGCGTCGTCCGGGGGCCCGGGGTCGATGACAATGAAGCCTGCCGCCGCGCTGCCCAGGATGTACGCATTCGTCCCCGGCCCCGTCATCACGCCCGGGTTGGGCGCGGTGAAGCGCCACAGGTGCCGCAGCAGCTGCACCGGACGTTCGCTCTGCCAGTCGAGTACATGCAGCAGTTGCCCGTCGGGGCAGACGAGTTCGAGCTCGCCGAACGGCAGGTCGCTCTCCATGTAGCGCTGCGGCTTGCCGCCGACGAGCGCACCGCGCGGGCACGACTCCCAGTGCGGCCGGTTGCTGGCGCAGGCGGCCAGCGCGGCGTCGACGCTGGCAAAGCCCGCCAGCCAGCGCAGCGTGCGCAGGGTCGGGAAGATCATCGGCAGCGTGCCCGCCTCGTGGTGCGCCAGCGCGTCAGTGGCGCGCAGCCACACCGGCTCGAACTGCTCGCTGTCGTCGGCCACCGGCGTCTGGGCTTCGGGCATGCGGCCGATCAGGAACAGCGTGTCGAAGCGGCGCGGCTGCACGTCGCGGTCGGTGGTCCAGCGCACGGCGACGCGCAGCGCGTCGGCGGCCAGGCGCAGGCCGCGTGTGCGCAGCTGCGGGTACAGCGGCTCCCGGCGCTCCAGCGTGGCCAGATCCTGCGCGGTCAGCGGGCGGCCATCCGCGTCGTGCGCATGCAGCACGCCGAGTTCCTCGAAGCTCTCGCGGAGCGCGGCCATCGCGGCGGGCAGGTGGGGCAGCGCGGCTGCGGCCGCGCCTGCGAGGTCGGCCACCGCCGCATCGGCATCGTCGACGCGGCCACCCGGGAACACGAACACGCCGGGCAGGAAGCTGGCGCTCGGCGAGCGCCGCGTCAGCAGTACTTCGGGGCCGGAGGCCGTGTCGCGCAGCCACATCAGCGTGGCTGCCGGCCGCGGCGCGACGGGCGTGCGCGGTGGATGGAGCTGGGTGGCGGCGCGGACCATGACTCAACGGCCTTCAGGCGCTCGCGCTGTTCGAACGAAGCAGCTCGTCGAGAGTGCGCTCCAGGTGCCGCAGCGAGTTGCACTCGCGCGCGATGTGGCAGTAGGGCGCGTAGCGCTTCATCTCCGAATCGCCCAGGCCCCAGAACGAGCGCGGCTCGGGATTGAGCCAGATGACGCGCCGCGCGCGGCCATGCAGCGTCTTCATGATCTCGCTGCGCGGATGGCCGCGGTTGTTGCGCGCATCGCCGAGCACGAGCACGGTCGTGCGGTGATCGATGCGGTGCATCAGCTGCGCGTCCAGGTCGAGCAGCATCTGGCCGTAGTCGGTGCCCGAGCCGCCCACGGCCTGCATGACCCTGTCCACGGCCTGCTCCACCGACAGCGACTCGAACGTGGCGCTGACGTCGACCAGGTGGTTCGTGAACGCGTAGGACTGCACGTCCGACAGCAACTCGTCCAGGCTGTACAGGAACAGCAGAAGGAAGCGCGCGTACTGGCGCACCGAACCGCTCACGTCGCAGATGGCCACCACCTTGGGTCGCTCGACGCGCGTGCTGCGCCAGTGGGTCTCGAACATCACGCCGCCATAGGCCGCATTGGCGCGCATGGTGCGGCGGAAGTCGAGCTGGCCGCGCTGCTCGCGGCGCTTGCGCCGGGCGTGGCGCTCCGCCAGCCGACGCGCGATCTTGCGCACGATCTCGTGCATCCGCGCGAAGTCGCGGCGATCGATGGTGGACAGCTTCTGCGACTGCAGGAATTCGTCGTGCAGCTCGCGGGTGGCCGCGGTGCCGTACATCGCGAGCTTGCGCTCGACGAAGTTGCGCACCTCGTTGAAGAGCCGCTTGCGCGCCAGCTCCAGGTCGGCGTGGCGCTGGGGAGCCAGCGTCTGGCGGCGCGCCTCGCTGATCTCGCGGTCCAGCAGCTCCAGCCCCATGGCCTGCTGGATCTTCTGCGTGTAGTGGCCCTTCTGGGTGAAGAACCAGATGTCGGTCAGGCCGACCTCGCGCGCCGCCTGCTGCATGCGGCGCGACAGTGCCGCCGAGTCGCCCGACATCAGCAGCTGGGACAAGGCCTGCCCGGCGCTGCCGTGGCAGCCGCCGGGGCCACCGCTGCCCTGGCCACTGCTTTCGCGTGTCGGCGTCTGCGTCTGCGGCTGCGAGGCGTCGACGGCCGGCGGGCCAGCCGATGCGGCGGTGGTGCCGAAGGAATCGAAGTGGAAGAAGCGATCGAAGGTCTCGTCGAAGATGGCGCGGTCGGGCAGCGTCTTGGCCAGCGTCGCGCCCAGCGCCGACTTGAGCAGCTCGCGCTCGCCCCAGCCCACCAGCGCGGTGGCGCGCGCTGCGTCGATCTGCGCGTTCAGGCTCACGTCGAGGTCGCTGCCGCGCAGCGCCTTGAAGAAGTCCTCAAGCGTGGCTTGCATGAGGGAACTCCGCGTTCTTGCGCGCCTTGTCCATCAAGGTGGGCAACTGTTCGGCGGCGGTGGCAATGTCCTGCTCGAACTTCAGGAACACGTTGAGCGTGTCGCGCACCAGGTCCAGGCTCAGGTGCTCGGAGTTCAGCAGCAGCAGCGTCCTGGCCCAGTCGATCGTCTCGCTGACCGAGGGCTGCTTCTTCAGCTCCAGCTCGCGCACCGCCTGCACGAAGGCGACGAGATCGCGGTTGAGCTTGCTGCTCAGCCCCGGCACCCGCCGCTCGAGGATGCGGCGCTCGATGGCGGCGTCGGGGAAGGGGATGTGCAGGTGCAGGCAGCGGCGCTTGAGCGCATCGCTCATCTCTCGCGTGTTGTTGCTGGTGAGGAAGACCAGCGGCTTGACCTTGGCCGCGATGGTGCCGAGCTCGGGCACCGAGACCTGGAAGTCCGACAGCACCTCGAGCAGGAAGGCCTCGAACTCGGGATCGGACTTGTCGACCTCGTCGATCAGCAGCACGCAGCCGCGCTCCTGGTGCAGCGCCTGGTACAGCGGCCGCGGCTCAAGGAAGTGCTCGGAGAAGAACAGGTCGTCGTGCGCGTGCAGCTTCTCGATCGAGGCCGCCAGCCCCACTGCGCCCTGCATCAGCTCGGCCAGCTTGTCCTTCAGCAGCTGCGTGTACAGCAGTTGCTTGCCGTACTTCCATTCGTACAGCGCCTTCGATTCGTCCAGGCCCTCGTAGCACTGCATGCGAATCAGCGGCACGTCGAGGATGCCGGCCATGGTCTTGGCCAGCTCGGTCTTGCCGACCCCGGCCGGGCCTTCGACCAGCACGGGCTTCTCGAGGTTGAAGGCCAGGTAGACCGCAGTGGCGAGTTGCCGGCTGGCGATGTAGTCGGCGTCCGCCAGGCGAGACGAAACCACGTCCACGCTCGCGAAGTGGGTGTCATGCAGGGACTTCATCGGACTCCTCTGTGAGCAGCATGCGTTGGCCGGCTTCGAGCTGGCGCGTCTCGCCGACGCTGCGGGCGATGCCCAGCACGCAACGGATGTCGCGGCTCAGAGACGCGATGGCGTCGCCCAGATCGTCGAGCGTTGCGGCGAGAGATTCGAACTCGGCCTGCCAGCGTTCCAGCAGGCGCCGGCTGCCGGCGTTGAACTGCGCCAGGCCTGTGCCCGGGCCTTCGGCTTCGAGGCGGCGGGCCGCCTGGTCGGCCACCGCCTGCAGGGCATCGAGCTCGAGCCGCAACGCGCCCAGCCGGCGCAGCAGTGCCGGCGCGGGCTGGGTCGGGCGCAACCAGCGCGCCAGTGCGTCAAGCTCGGCGCGCATCGCGCCGACCACCGCGCTCGTGAGCAGCGCGTCCTCGACCACGCGCACGGGCCTGGCGATGCGGTCGAAGGCGGTGCCACCCGGGCCGAGCCGGGAGCCGGCGGGCACGGCGCAGGCTTCGAATTGCAGGCCGGCGTGCTGCAAGGGCGCCAGCACCGCGGCAGCGGGTGCGCTGATCGGGCCAGAGCCGGCGCCAGCCGAAGGCTGAAGCGCAAGGCCCGGCGTGCCGGCTTCGACCAAGAAGGCGTCGAAGGCCTTGCGCAGGCCGTCATCCGCCGTGACCGCCAGCACCACGAAGACATCGGCCGCCGGGCCATTGCTGACGTGCGACTTGCTGCCGTCGAGCAGCCAGCGCTCGCCCTGCGCGTCCTGTTCTCGGCGGGCGCTGCAGCGCAGGCGTTTCGGGTGCGCGCCGGCGTCGGGCTCGGAGACGGCCAGGCCCACGATGGCCTGGCCGGCGGCCATGCGCCGCAGCAGTGCGCGCACCCGTTCCGATTCGATCCCCGCGCCGCCGATGACGCAGCGCCCCAGCATCTCGTTGAGCATCCAGCCGAGCGTGAGGCCGAGGCTGCCGGTCTCGCGCGCCATGCCGCCGGCAAGCCGGGCGATGGTGGGCCAGTCGGCACGTGGGCCGCGCCCGTCGAGATCGAAC
This sequence comes from Xenophilus azovorans DSM 13620, assembly GCF_000745855.1. GTDB lineage: Bacteria > Pseudomonadota > Gammaproteobacteria > Burkholderiales > Burkholderiaceae_C > Xenophilus > Xenophilus azovorans. The sequence continues at coordinate 75,803 of NZ_JQKD01000004.1, read as the reverse complement.
GACAGGCCCAGCAGGCCCTGCTCACCCAGGTGGCGCCACCAGGTGCGCGGAAAGCCGGCTTCGCGCGCCACCGCGGGCGCACCACGCAACGCCTGGCGCAGCGCCCGCACCAGGCCCTCGGCCGGCGGGAGCTCGGCAGCTGGCGAGGTCTTCATGCGTGGAACCCCAGCTGCCGCGCCGCCAGGTCGCGCATCACCTCCTCGGCCCCACCGCCGATGGCGTTGACCTTCACCTCGCGGTAAATGCGCTCCACCGTCACGCCGCGGATGAAGCCCGCGCCGCCGTGCATCTGCACCGCCTCGTTGGCGCAGAAGGCCATGGTCTGCGTGGCCTGGTTCTTCAGCAGGCAGATCTCGCCCACCGGCGCGTCGCCGTGCTCGACGCGCCAGGCCAGCGTCTCGAGCATGGCCTGCGTGGCTTCGATGCGCATCGCCATGTCGGCCAGCTTGTGGCGCGTGACCTGCTGGTCGATCAGCTTGCCGCCGAACATCTCGCGCTGCTTCGCCCAGGCCAGCGCTTCGTCCAGGCACACCTGCGCGAAGCCGTTCGCACCCGCAGCCAGGAAGATGCGCTCGCGGTTGAAGTTCTGCATGATGGCCTTGAAACCCTGGTTCTCGGTGCCCACGAGGTTGTCCACCGGCACGCGCACGTTGTCGAAGTGCAGCGTGGCGGTGTCCGAGCACAGCCAGCCCATCTTGGACAGCGGCGTCTGAGTGAAGCCCGGCATGCCCTTCTCGATGAGCAGCAGCGACACGCCGGCCGGACCCTGGCCGCCGGTGCGCACGGCCACGGTGTAGAAGTCGGCGCGGATGCCCGAGGTGATGAAGGTCTTGGAACCGTTGACGACGTAGTGGTCGCCGTCGCGCCGGGCGGTGGTCTTCAGGTTGGCGACGTCGGAGCCGCCCGAGGGCTCGGTGATGCCCAGCGCGCTGATCTTCTCGCCCCGCATCACCGGTGGCAGCACCTTGCGTTTGAGCGCCTCGCTGCCGGCGTTGACGATCGGCGGGCAGCCGATGGTGTGCGACAGCAGGCTGGCCAGCACACCGCCGCCGCCGCAGCGTGCGAGCTCCTGGGCGGCGATGATGGTCATGAAAAGGTCGCCATCGTTGCCGCCGTACGCCTCGGGAAAGCCCAGGCCCAGCAGCCCGAGTTCGGCGGCCTGTCGGTACAGCTCGCGCGGGAAGCTCGCCTGGTTCTCCCAGGTCTCGACGTTCGGCGTGATTTCGCGCGCGACGAAACGCCGCACGGCGGCCCGGAAGGCCTCGTGCTCGGCGGTGTAGAAGGGGCTGGATCGGCTCATCGTGGGTCTCCGGGCCAATGCGGGTAATTCAGTCTGTTCAAGCGGCTTCCTCGATCAGCTTCACGACCAGCGCGCGCGTGGCCAGCTGTTCGCCCACCGCGGCACCGACACGCTCGACGACGCCGTCGCGACGCGCCAGCAGTTGGTGTTCCATCTTCATGGCCTCGAGGACCGCGACGCGCTGGCCCTTCACCACCCTGTCGCCCGCCGACACCAACACGGCGAGCAGGCGGCCGTTCATCGGTGCCAGCACGCTCGATTCGCCGGCGGCGTCGTCGCGCTGGGGCGGAGCGTAGGTGAGGTCATCGAAACTGCGTGTCTGGCCGTCCAGCGCCAGATGCAGGCGGCCGCCGGCGAACACCGCCGTGGCCTGCGTGTGCAGCCCGTCGATGGCCAGCCGATGGTGGGCAGCGTCGCGCCCGAGAAGGGCGATGTCGTGTGCGGCACCCGCGGGGCACTCGACGCGGAACCGCCCGGCACCGAGCACGGTGACGTGGGCGTTGACACGGTCCCCGTCCGCGCCCAGCACCAGTGGCCAGCGCGCCGGCCCGTTGGAGCGGAAGCCGAACTGCGCGCCTCGGTACGCGCTGGCGTCGAACCACAGGGCGGCGGCGACCGCCAGCGCCCGCGAATTCGCCTCGGCTGCGCGCAGCCGCTCCGGGGGAAAGTTCCTGCCGATGAAGGCGGTGGTCGCCTGGCCGGCCACGAACTCGGGGTGCGCCGCCGCGTCCGCGAGGAAGCGCAGGTTGGTGGGCAGGCCCAGCACGCAGGTGTTGCCCAGCGCTCCGACCAGGCGCCGCCGCGCTTCATCGCGCGTGGCGCCGTGGGCGATGATCTTGGCGACCATCGGGTCGTAGAAGGGGCTGACCGCCTGCCCCTGCGCCAGGCCGTGGTCGACGCGCACGCCGCTGCCCGCAGGCGGCTGCCACAGCGCCACCTCGCCGCTTTGCGGCAGGAAGTCGCTGGCCGGGTCTTCGGCATACAGGCGCACTTCGATGGCGTGGCCGGTGAGGTGAACCTCGTCCTGCGTCAGCGGCAGCGCCTCGCCGCGCGCCACGGCGAGCTGCCAGGCCACGAGGTCGAGCCCGGTGATGCATTCCGTCACCGGGTGCTCGACCTGCAGCCGCGTGTTCATCTCCAGGAAGTAGAAGTTGCCGTCGCGGTCGAGCAGGAACTCCACCGTGCCGGCGCCGACGTAGTCCACTGCGCGCGCCGCGGTGACGGCCGCCGCGCCCATGCGTTCGCGCAGCGCGGCATCGACGGCCGGTGAGGGCGCTTCCTCGAACACCTTCTGGTGGCGCCGCTGCACGGAGCAGTCGCGCTCGCCGAGGTGGATGACGTGGCCGTGGCGGTCGCCGAAGACCTGCACCTCGACGTGGCGCGGCTCGATCACCGCGCGCTCCAGAATCAGTTCGTCAGAGCCGAAAGCGTTCGCGGCCTCCGAGCGGGCGCGTGCCAGCGCATCGGGCAGGTCGGCCAGGTCGTGCACCAGCCGCATGCCGCGGCCGCCGCCGCCGGCCGCCGCCTTCACCATGATCGGCGCGCCGATCTCGCGCGCCTGGCGCAGCAGGTTGGCGTCGGACTGATCGCTGCCCTGGTAGCCCGGCACGCAGGGCACACCGGCGGCGAGCATCAGCCGCTTGGCGGCGGCCTTGTTGCCCATCTGTTCGATCGAGTGCGGATCGGGGCCGATGAACACCAGGCCGGCAGCCTGCACGGCGCGCGCGAACTCGGCGTTTTCGGACAGGAAGCCGTAGCCGGGATGGATGGCGTCGGCACCGCTGGCGGCCGCGGCGCGCAGCACGACGTCGATGCTGAGGTAGCTCTCGCGCACCGGCGCCGGGCCGATGCACAGCGCCTCGTCGGCCTGCTGAACGTGCAGCGCGCCGGCATCGGCCTCGCTGTACACCGCCACCGTGCGGTAACCCTGCGCGCGGGCGGTGCGCATGACGCGGCAGGCGATCTCGCCGCGGTTGGCGATGAGGATCTTGTGGAAGGAGGTTCGCATTTCCGTCGCCCTCACATCCGCGCCACGCCGAAGCTGTTGGGCCGCACGCTGCGGGCACGGCCCTCGCGGCACGCGGCCAGCGCCAGCGACAGCACGGCGCGCGTGTCGCGCGGGTCGATGATGCCGTCGTCCCACAGCCGCGCGGTGGCGAACAGCGAGTGCGACTCCATGTCGAAGCGCTTCAGGATCTCGGAGCGCATGCCCTCGAGCAGGTCCTCGGGCGGCGCCTTGCCGGCGCGCGCCATCTTCTCCTCGGTGACGATGCGCATCACCATCGCCGCCTGCTCGCCGCCCATCACCGCCACGCGCGCGTTGGGCCACGCGAAGACGAACTGCGGGTCGTAGGCGCGCCCGCACATGCCGTAGTTGCCGGCACCAAAGGAGGCGCCGATCATCAGCGTGATGCGCGGCACCTTGCAGTTGGTGACGGCCTGGATCATCTTCGCGCCGTGCTTGATCATGCCGACCTGCTCGACCTCCTTGCCGACCATGAAACCGGTGGTGTTCTGCAGGTAGATCAGCGGCGTGCCGGACTGCTCGCACAGCTGCATGAACTGCGTGGCCTTGTTCGCGCCCTGCGGGTCGATCGGGCCGTTGTTGCCGATGAAGCCGCAGGGCTGGCCCTCGATGGCGCCGTGTCCGCACACGGTGGCGGCGCCGAACTCGGGCTTGAAGTCGAGGAAGTCCGAATCATCGATCAGGCGCGCGAGCAACTCGCGCACGTCGTAGGGCTGGCGGTAATCCGGCGGCACCAGGCCGGCAATCTCCTCGGCGGCGTAGCGCGGCGGCTTCCAGCCGCGCCCGGTGCCCTGGCCGGGCTTGTCGTTCCACGGCATGCGCGCGAGCACGTCGCGCGCGATGCGGATGCCGTCGGCATCGTCCTCGGCCAGGTACTCGGCCACGCCGGAGACCCGGGTGTGCATCTCGGCGCCGCCCAGTTCCTCGTCACCGGCAATCTCGCCCGTGGCCGCCTTCAGCAGCGGTGGGCCGGCCAGGAAGGCCTTGGCGCGGCCGCGCACCATGATCACGTAGTCGGACATGCCCGGCAGATACGCGCCGCCGGCAGTGGAGTGGCCGTGCATCACGGTGACCTGCGGAATGCCGGCGGCCGACAGCCGCGCCTGGTTGGCGAAGCCGCGGCCGCCTTCGATGAACACCTCGCCCACGTGCATCAGATTGGCGCCTCCCGATTCGACCAGCCGCACCACCGGCAGGCGGTTCTCCAGCGCGATGGCCTCGGCGCGCAGGCTCTTGCGCATGCCCATCGGCGTGATGGTGCCGCCCTTGATGGCGCTGTCGGAGGCGATGACCATGCAGCGGATGCCCGAGACGATGCCGATGCCGGTGATCAGCGCCCCGCCGAGCACGTTCTTCTCGCCGTCGTCGTCGTGCAGGCGCAGGCCGGCCAGCGTGGACAGCTCCAGCCACGGCGAGCCGCGGTCCAGCAGCAGCGACACGCGTTCGCGCGGCAGCAGTTGCCGGCGCTCGCGAAAGCGCGACTCCATCGCGTTGGAGGTGTCGCGCACGCGACCTTCCAGGTCGCGGAAGTTGTCGATCAAGGCCAGCATCTGCTGGCGCTGTGCCTGGAAGGCTTCGGACTGCCGGTCGATGGCGGACTCGATGGTGGACATGCGGTCTTGGTTTTCTCGAAGAGGGCGTTGGGCGGACAGCGCGCGGATGGGGCCCTCAGCGCGCGAAGAAGGTCTTGCCTTCGGCGGCCATCGCGCGCAGGCTCTTCGGCGGCTCGAAGCGCGGGCCGTGGCGGCGTGCCAACTCGTCGCAGTCGGCCACGAAGGCAGCAACGCCGCGGCTGTGGATCTGTCCGATCGGGCCGCCAAGGTAGGCCGGGAAACCCCAGCCGAGGATGGCGCCGACGTCGGCGTCGATCGGCGCTCGCAGCACAGCTTCCTCGAGGCAGCGCACGGTTTCGATGGACTGGATCGCCATCAGCCGCTGCTTGACCTCGGCCACGCCCGGCTGCACCGACGCCGGCTTCCACAGGCCGGCCAGGCCGGACCACAGGTGCTTGGTGGCACCCTGCGGATACTCGTAGAAGCCCTTGCCGGCCTTCTTGCCAAGGCGGCCGAGGGCGCTGTCGACCATGCGCTCGCAGACCTCGTCGATGGCGCTGCGCTGGTAGGCCGAGCCCAGGTCGGCGGCGGTCTGGCGGCGGATGCGGGCCATCAGTTCGAGTGAGACCTCGTCGGCCAGGGCCAGCGGCCCCACCGGCATGCCGGCCATGCGGCCGGCGTTCTCGATCAAGGCCGGCGCCACGCCTTCGGCCAGCAGCGTCAGGCCTTCGCCGACATAGGTGGAGAACACGCGGCTGGTGTAGAAGCCTCGGCTGTCGTTCACGACGATGGGCGTCTTGTGCAGCGCCTTCACGAAGTCGAGCGCGCGGGCCAGGCAGGATTCGCTCGTCGCCTTGCCGACGATGACCTCGACCAGCGGCATCTTCTCGGCCGGCGAGAAGAAGTGCAGGCCGATGAAGTTGGCCGGCCGCGCCGAGGCCTGCGCCAGGCCGCTGATGGGAAGCGTCGAGGTGTTGCTGGCGAAGATGGCGTCGGGCGCGAGCTGGGCCTCGGCCTTGCGGGTCACGTCGGCCTTCAGGGCGCGGTCCTCGAACACGGCCTCGACCACGATGTCGCAGCCGTCCAGCGCCGCGAAGTCGGCCGTGGGGCAAATGCGGGCCGCCAGCGCGGCGCATTTCTCGGCGCTCAGGCGGCCCTGCTCGGCCTGCTTGGCCCAGCGCGCCTCGCCATAGGCCTTGCCGCGCGCCGCGAGCTCGGACGTGGTATCCAGCAGCACCACATCGAGCCCGGCCTCGGCCGCCGCGCAGGCGATGCCGGCACCCATCATGCCGGCGCCGAGGATGCCGACGCGGCGGTAGCTGGCCGGCGGCACGCCCTTGGGCCGGGCGGCGAGCTTGTTGGCTTCGCCGATGCCGAAGAACAGCGTACGGATCATGTTCTTCGACACCGGGCCGACGGTGAGCTTGACGAACTCGCGCCCCTCGATCTTCAGGGCGGTGTCGATGTCGACCTGGCAGCCGTTGTAGACGCAGCTCATGATCGCTTCGGGCGCCTGGTAGTTGCCGAAGGTCCTGGCGCGCAGCAGCGCATTGCCGGCGGTGAAGGTCTCGTATCCGGCGGGGCTTTGCACCGGACCGCCGGGAAGCTTGAATCCCTTGCGGTCCCAGGGCTGCACCGCGTCCTCGGGCTTCGCCGCCAGTAGCCAGGCGCGTGCGCGCGCCAGCAGCTCGGCCGGCGGCACGACCTCGTCCACCATGCCGGCCTTCAACGCCTGCGCCGGCGAGACCTTCTTGCCTTCCAGCAGGTAGGGCAGGGCGGGCCGGATGCCGATCAGCCGCGGCAGACGCTGCGTGCCGCCGCCGCCGGGCAGCAGGCCCAGGCCCACCTCGGGCAGGCCGATCTGCGCCTTCGGGTTGTCGGCGGCGATGCGGCGGTGGCAGCTCAGCGCCACCTCGTAGCCGCCGCCCAGCGCGCTGCCGTTGAGCGCCGCGACGAAGGGCTTGCCGCTCTTCTCGATGCCGCGCATCAGGGCGTGCAGCTCTTCGGTGAAGCGGGTCATGGCCTGCGCGTCGCTGAAGGCCAGCAGCATGTTCAGGTCGCCGCCGGCGATGAACTCCGGCTTGGCCGAGGTGACGATCACGCCCTTGACGGCGGGATCGGCGATGGCGCGCCGCACCGCGGCCGCATAGGCGGCCATCGAGGCCGCGTTGAGGACGTTCATCGGCGCATCGCTCATCTGCCACGTCAATGTGGCGATGCCGTCGGCGCCTGCTTGGTAGTCGATGCTCATGGTGAGGATTCCCGATCGGCGCGGTTCAGACGCGCTCGATGATGGTGGCGGTGCCCATGCCGGCGCCCACGCACAGCGTGGCCAGCCCGGTGGCAAGGTTGCGGCGCTCGAGCTCGTCGAGCAGGGTGCCGAGGATCATGGCCCCGGTGGCACCCAGCGGATGGCCCATCGCGATGGCACCGCCGTTGACGTTCATGCGCGCGTGCGGCACGTTCATCACCTCCATGAAGCGCAGCACCACCGATGCGAAGGCCTCGTTGAGCTCGAACAGATCGATGTCGGAGCAGGACATGCCGGCGAGCTTGAGCGCCTTCTCGGCCGAGAACGACGGGCCGGTGAGCATGATGGTCGGCTCGCTGCCGACGGAGGCGAACGAGCGGATGCGCGCGCGCGGCTCCAGGCCCAGCCGCTGGCCGACCTCGGCGTTGCCGATCAGCACGGCGGCAGCGCCGTCGACGATGCCCGAGGAGTTGCCGGCGTGGTGCACGTGTTCGATGCGTTCGAGCTGCGGGTAGCGCTGCAGCGCCACCGCGTCGAAGCCGGCACGCTCGCCCTGGAGCTTGAACGAGGGTTCGAGCTTGGCCAGCGATTCGATCGTGGTCTCGGGGCGCATGTGTTCGTCGCGGTCCAGCACCACCAGGCCGTTGACGTCGCACACCGGGACGATCGAGCGCGCGAAGCGGCCCTCGGCCCACGCGGCGGCGGCGCGGCGCTGGCTTTCCAGCGCATAGGCGTCGACATCGGCGCGCGAATGCCCGTACAGCGACGCGATCAGGTCGGCGGAGATGCCCTGCGGCACGAAGTAGGTGGGCAGCGCCACCGCCGGGTCGGCCGGCCAGGCGCCGCCGCCGGTGCCCATGGGCACGCGGCTCATGCTCTCGACGCCGCCGCCGACGGCCAGCGGCGACTGGCCCGACATCACCTTGGCCGTGGCCATGTTACAGGCCTCCAGGCCCGAGGCGCAGTAGCGGTTGATCTGCACCCCCGGCGCCGACTCGTCGTAGCCGGCCACCAGCGCCGCGACGCGGGCGATGTTGGCGCCCTGTTCGCCGACCGGCTCCACACAGCCGAGGATCACGTCGTCGACCAGCGCGGTGTCGAGCCGGTTGCGATCGCGCAGCGCCTGCAGCGCGGTGACGGCCAGGTGGATCGGCGTGCTGCCGTGCAGCGCGCCGGAGGCGCGGCCCTTGCCGCGCGGGGTGCGCACGGCGTCGTAGATGAATGCTTCGGTCATGGGCTGATGGGGTTGGGGTGAGGGTGGGACGACGGCCCACCGGCGCTTCGGCCGCGCGGCGCGTCACAGCGTGCGGCCGACGATCTCCTTCATGATCTCGTTCGTGCCGCCGTAGATGCGGGAGACGCGGGCGTCGGCATAGGCGCGCGCGATCGGGTACTCCCACATGTAGCCGAAGCCGCCGAACATCTGCAGGCAGTCGTCGAGCAGCCGGCAGTGCAGGTCGGTGGTCCAGTACTTGGCCATGGCGGCGGTCGCGGCGTCGAGCTGTCCGTGCAGCAGTTCGTCCATCAGCCGATCGACGAAGACGCGCATCACCTGCACCTGCGTCTTCCATTCGGCCAGGCGGAAACGGTTGTGCTGGAAGTCGATGATGCGCTGGCCGAAGGCCCTGCGCTCCTTGGTGTAGTCCAGCGTCCACTGCAGCGCGGCCTCGGCGCCGGCGGCTGCGCCGATGGCGATCTGCATGCGCTCCCAGGCCAGCTCCTGCATCAGCAGGACGAAGCCCTTGCCTTCGCCGCCGAGGATGTTGGCGGCCGGCACGCGCACGCCGTCGAAGAACAGCTCCGACGTGTCCTGCGCCTTCATGCCGATCTTCTCGAGGTTGCGGCCGCGCTTGAAGCCGGCCCGGTCGGTCTCCACCAGCACCAGCGAGGTGCCCTTGGCGCCGACGGACGGGTCGGTCTTGGCGACCACGATCACGAGGTCGGCGTTCTGGCCGTTGGTGATGAAGGTCTTCTGGCCGTTGACGAGGTAGTCATCGCCGTCTCGCAGCGCGGTGGTGTGCACCGCCTGCAGGTCGCTGCCGGCGCCGGGCTCGGTCATCGCGATGGCGCCGATGACCTCGCCACGCGCCATCGGCGGCAGCCAGCGCCGCTTCTGCTCCTCGTTGCCGTAGGCCAGGATGTAAGGGGCGACGATGTCCGAGTGCAGCCCGAAGCCGATGCCGCTGGCGCCGGCGCGGGCCACCTCCTCGATCAGCACCGCGCTGTGCAGCCGGCTGCCGCCGCCGCCGCCATAGGCCTCGGGGATGGCAGGGCAGAGCAGCCCGGCCTCGCCGGCCGCGCGCCAGACGGCTCGCGGCACGATGCCCTCGGCCTCCCAGCGCGCGTGGTGGGGCGTGACCTCGCGGTCGAAGAAGCGCCTGACCTGCTCGCGGAAGAGGTCGTGCTCGGCGGTGAAGAGCGGGCGTTGCAGCATGGCATCAACTTGGGCGACTGAAGAAAGGCGCCGGCCGACAATTTATCGACCTAACGCTTGTTAGCTGCTACAGTGTACGCCATGGCGGAAAAGTCAGAAAGCCATCGTCGGCGCGACATCCTGCATGTCGCGGCGGGCCTGTTCAGGCACCGCGGCTACGAGCGTACGTCGGTGCGCCAGATCGCCGACGCGCTGGGCATCAAGTCGGGCTCGCTCTTCTATCACTTCGCCTCGAAGGAAGAGATCCTGGTGGCGGTGATGGAAGAGGGCATCCGCGACGTGTTCGGCGCGGTTCAGCTGGGCGTGGCCAAAGAGCGCGAGCTGCCGCGGAGGCTGCTGGCGATGGTGCGATGCCACCTGGCTGGCCTGCTCGGCCCCAACCTCGACGCCTTGATGGTGCTGGTGTACGAGTGGCGCAGCCTCTCGGCCCCGGCGATGCGGCGCGTGCTGGAGTGGCGCAATCGCTACGAGGATCTCTGGGACCGCGAACTGTCCGCCGCCGCGGCTTGGCGTTGGGTCGATTCCGACACCGTGCTGGTCCGTCAGACCGTGCTCGGCGCCCTGAATTGGACCGGGCAGTGGTACCGCTCCGACCGCCGTTTGCAGGTGGACGAGCTGGCGCTGCGCATGTTCGAGATGCTCTTTCCCCGCCTCTTCGTGCTGTTGGACGAAGAGGCTGCTGTCCAAGCCGTCGTTCCGACCGGAGCGGAACGCTGCGAAGTCCGATCCCCAGAAGGAGAGATTGCAAAGTGAAAGTGCTTGTCGCCGTGAAGCGTGTGCTCGACTACAACGTCAAGGCCCGCGTGAAGTCCGACGGTTCGGGCGTCGACCTCGCGAACCAGAAGTTGTCGATGAACCCCTTCGACGAGATCGCCTGCGAGGAGGCGGTGCGCCTGAAGGAGGCCGGTGCCGTCACCGAGGTGATCGCCGTCTCCTGCGGCTCCGCCGGCTGCCAGGAGACGCTGCGCAGCGCGATGGCCATCGGCGCCGACCGCGCCGTGCTGGTGCAGACCGACGCGCCGCTGGAGCCGCTGGCCGTGGCCAAGCTGATACGCCACGTGGCGCAGAGGGAAGGCGTGCAGCTAGCCATCTTCGGCAAGCAGGCGATCGACGACGACGCCGGGCAGGCGGGCCAGATGTTCGCCGCGCTCATGGGCTGGGCGCAGGCCACCTTCGCATCCAAGGTGAGCATTGCCGATGGCACCGCGTCGGTCACGCGCGAGATCGACGGCGGCCTCGAGAAGCTGCGCATGAAGCTGCCCGTGGTGGTGACCACCGACCTGCGCCTGAACGAGCCGCGCTTCATCACGCTGCCGAACATCATGAAGGCCAAGAAGAAGCCGCTCGAGGTGATCGACGCCGCGGCGCTGGGCATCGACATCGAGCCGCGCACGAGCACGCTGCGCGTGGAGGAACCTGCGGCGCGCAAGGCCGGTATCAAGGTGGCCGACGTGGCCGACCTGGTCAAGCGGCTCAAGGAAGAAGCGAAGGTGATCTGAACATGACTATCCTCATCATTGCCGAACACGACGGCGCCGCGCTGAAGGCCGCGACGCTCAACACCGTGGCCGCGGCCCAGCGCCTGGGCGGCGACGTCCACGTCCTGGTGGCCGGCCACGACTGCGGCGCTGCCGCGAAAACGGCGGCGGCCGCGTCCGGCGTGGCCAAGGTGCTGCACGCCGATGCCGCGCACTACGGCGACCAGGGCGCCGAGAACCTCGCGGCGCTCGTGGAGGGCTTCATCCAGGCCGATGCCGGGTACACGCACGTGCTCGCGCCGGCCACGCCGTTCGGCCGAAACGTGCTGCCGCGCGTGGCGGCGCTGCTGGACAGCTCGCAGATCTCCGACGTCATCGCCATCGAGTCGCCGGACACCTTTCGCCGGCCCTTCTATGCCGGCAACGCCATCGCGCTCGTGCAGTCCAAGGACAAGGTGAAGGTGCTGAGTGTTCGCACCACGGCCTTCGATGCGGTGGCCGCCAGCGGCGGCAGCGCGGCCGTGCAGAGCTTGCCCGCAGGGCCTGACCTCGGGCTCACCGAACTGGTAGGCCGCGAGGTCGTCAAGCTCGAGCGCCCCGAGCTGACGGCGGCCTCGATCATCGTCTCCGGGGGGCGCGGCCTCGGCGCCGCGGACAAGTTCCATGCGGTGCTCGAGCCGCTGGCCGACAAGCTCGGCGCGGCGCTCGGCGCGTCGCGCGCGGCGGTGGACGCCGGCTACGCGCCGAACGACTACCAGGTCGGCCAGACGGGGAAGATCGTCGCGCCGCAGCTCTACGTGGCGGTGGGCATCTCGGGTGCGATCCAGCACCTCGCCGGCATGAAGGACAGCAAGGTGATCGTGGCGATCAACAAGGATGCCGAGGCGCCGATCTTTCAGGTGGCCGACTACGGACTGGTGGCCGACCTGTTCGTCGCGGTGCCCGAGCTTACCGCCGCGATCTGAGGCCCAACCCGGCGCCGCGCAGCGATGCGCCGGGTCCGCCACGACCGGCCTAACGTTTATTTTTTTGGACTGTCGACCCCACCGCGCCCCGGCTGCCCCAGCATGACCTCCCCGACCGAACGCCACCCCGAACTGCGCGCCGCGCTGCGCGACCTGTTCAAGCGTTTTCCCGACGAGTATTTCCGCCGCGTCGACGCGGCACGCGGCTACCCGGAGGAATTCGTCGATGCGCTCACCGGCGCCGGCTGGCTGGCGGTAATGATCCCCGAGGAGTTCGGCGGCGCCGGGCTCGGCCTGGCCGAAGCCTCGGTCGTGATGGAGGAAGTCAATCGCTGCGGCGGCAACGCGGGCGCCTGCCACGGCCAGATGTACAACATGGGCACGCTGCTGCGCCACGGCTCGGCCGAGCAGAAGCGGCTGTACCTGCCGGGCATCGCGAGCGGCAAGCTGCGGCTGCAGAGCATGGGCGTCACCGAGCCGACCACCGGCACCGACACGACGCAGCTCAAGACCACCGCCGTCCGCAAGGGCGACCGCTACGTGGTCAACGGGCAGAAGGTGTGGATCTCTCGCATCCAGCACAGCGATCTGATGATCCTGCTCGCGCGCACCACGCCGCTGGGCGATGTGAAGCGCAAGTCCGAGGGCATGTCGATCTTCCTCGTCGACCTGCGCGAGGCCGTCGGCAAGGGCCTGACGGTGCGCCCGATCCCGAACATGGTCAACCACGAGACCAACGAGCTGTTCTTCGAGAACCTGGAGATCCCGGCCGAGAACCTGATCGGCGAGGAGGGCAAGGGCTTCAAGTACATCCTCGACGGGCTCAACGCCGAGCGCACGCTGATCGCGGCCGAGTGCATCGGCGACGCGCGCTGGTTCGTCGCGCGCAGCGCGGCCTATGCGCGCGAGCGGCGCGTGTTCGACCGCCCGATCGGCCAGAACCAGGGCGTGCAGTTCCCGATCGCCGAGAATCACATCGAGACCGAGGCCGCCGACCTGATGCGCTGGCGGGCCTGCGACCTCTTCGACGCCAAGCAGCCCTGCGGCGCCGAGGCCAACATGGCCAAGTACCTCGCCGCCAAGGCGTCGTTCGAGGCCGCCAACGTGGCCATCCAGACGCACGGCGGCTTCGGCTTCGCCTGCGAATACGACGTGGAGCGCAAGTTCCGCGAGACGCGGCTGTACCAGGTGGCGCCGATCTCGACCAACCTTATCCTGTCGTACGTGGCCGAGCATGTGCTCGGGCTGCCGCGCTCGTTCTGAAGGCCTGCACCATGCTTCCGTTGCAAGGGATGCTCGTCGTCACCCTCGAGCACGCCATCGCCGCCCCGTTCTGCACCCGCCAGCTCGCCGACCTGGGGGCGCGCGTGATCAAGGTCGAGCGCCCCGGCGAAGGGGACTTCGCGCGCGCCTACGACACGCGTGCGAAAGGCTCGGCCTCGCACTTCGTGTGGTGCAACCGCGGCAAGGAGAGTCTGACGCTCAACCTCAAGCATGCCGCCTCGCGTGCAGTGCTCCAGGAACTGGTGGAACGCGCCGACGTGCTGGTGCAGAACCTGGCGCCGGGCGCTGCGGCGCGCATGGGCCTGGACCACGCCAGCCTCGCGCCGCGCAATCCGAAGCTCGTGGTCTGCGACATCTCGGGCTACGGCGACGGCGGGCCGTTCACCGAGAAGAAGGCCTACGACCTGCTGATCCAGAGCGAATCGGGCTTCGTGTCGGTGACCGGCACGCCGGAGCAGCCGTCCAAAGCGGGCCTGTCGATCGCCGACATCGCCGCCGGCATGTACGCCTACAGCAGCGTGCTGGCGGCGCTGCTCGAGCGCGGCCGCACCGGCCGCGGCAAGCGGCTCGAGATATCGATGCTGGAGGCGATGTCCGAGTGGATGGGCTTCCCGCTCTACTACACGCTCGACGGCCAGCCTCCGCCGCCGCGCGCCGGCGCCTCGCACGCGGCGATCTACCCCTACGGCCCGTTTGCCTGCGGCGACGGGCGCAAGGTCGTGCTCGCGGTGCAGCACGACCGCGAATGGGCCACCTTCTGCGACAAGGTGCTGCACCGGCCGGAGCTGGCCGGGCAGTACAAGGGCAATGCCAAGCGCCTGGCCGAGCGCGAGACGCTGCGCGAGGTCATCGAGCAGGTGTGCGCGGGCCTCACCGGCGAACAGCTCGTCGAACGACTGGAGGATGCGCAGATCGCGTACGGTCGCCTCAACGAGATGGCCGATCTGTGGCAGCACGCGCAGCTCCGCGCCCGTGCGCGTTGGACCGAGATCGGCACCCCCGGCGGCCCGGTGCCGGCGCTCTACCCACCGCACCACGTGGCCGGCGAGGCCCCGCCGCCGATGGGGTCGGTGCCGGCACTGGGCGCGCATACCGACGCCATCCTGGCCGAGCTCGGGCGCTCTGCCGACGAGATCGCACGGCTGCGGGCTGAGCGCGCCGTTTGAACGCGGGATCGAACGCGCAGCGGCGCAAGCGGAGAACGACATGAACGACCACCCGTCGGCCACGCTGGCCGCCTTCGCCGCCACGCTGCGCGTGCAGGATATCCCGGCGCCGGTGGTGCGCCGCACTGAGGACTTGTTCCTCGACTGGTTGGGCTCCACGCTTGCGGGCAAGAGTGCCCGTGCCGTGCAGGCCATCGAGCGCTACGCGCTGGCGATGGGGCCCGCGCTGCGTGCCGGCGACGAGGGCGGGGCCGAGGTGCTGATCTCGCGCCGCCTCACGTCGCCGCACTTCGCCGCGATGGTGAACGCCGCGGCCTCGCACGTCGTCGAGCAGGACGACGTGCACAACGGCTCGGTGTTCCATCCGGCCGCGGTGGTCTTTCCGGCGGCGCTCGCCACGGCGCAGGCCATCGGCTGCAGCGGGCGCGAGCTGCTAGCGGCGTCGGTCGCCGGCTACGAAGTCGGCATCCGCGTCGGCGAGTTCCTCGGCCGCTCGCACTACCGCATCTTCCACACCACCGCTACCGCCGGCACGCTGGCCGCCGCTGCGGCCACCGGCCGGCTGCTCGGCCTCGACGCCACGACGATGCTGCACGCGTTCGGCAGCGCGGGCACGCAGGCCGCTGGCCTGTGGGAGTTCCTGCGCGACGCGGCCGATTCCAAGCAGCTGCACTGCGCCCATGCGGCCTCGGCGGGCCTGGCCTCGGCCTGGCTGGCCAAGGACGGCTTCACCGGCGCGCGCCGCATCCTGGAGGGCGAGCAGGGCCTGGGCGCCGGCATGTCGAGCGACGCCGACCCGGCGCGGCTGGTCGCGGGACTCGGGCAGCGCTGGGCCACCGCCGAGACCTCCTTCAAGTACCACGCCTCGTGCCGCCACACCCACCCGAGCGCCGACGCCTTGCAGGCGCTGATGCGGCGCGAGCGCCTCGCCGCCGACGACATCGCCGCGGTGACGACGCTGGTGCACCAGGGTGCGATCGACGTGCTGGGCCGCGTCGTCGTGCCGGCCACCGTGCACCAGGGCAAGTTCTCGATGGGGACCGTGCTCGGCCTGGTGGCCGAGTTCGGCCAAGCCGGCCTCGACGAGTTCGACCGCCACTTCCTCGCCCCGCGCGTGGCCGCCTTCCGCGACCGCGTGGCGATGCGGCTGGACGCCGAGGTCGACGGCGCCTATCCGCAGCGGTGGATCGGCAAGGTCGAGGTGCGCACCACCGACGGGCGCCTGCTGCACGCACGTGTGGACGAGCCCAAGGGCGACCCCGGCAACACGCTGAGCCGCGCCGAGCTGGAGGACAAGGCACGCCGCCTGGCTGCCTACGGCGATGCCGCCACGCCGGCGGAAATGGACGGCTTGATCGCCCGGACCTGGGGGCTGGCCGACACGCCGCGCCTCGGTCGCCTGCTGCCATGACGGCCGCGGCAGCGGCGCCGCGCGCCTACCTGTTCGTGCCGGCCGACCGGCCCGAGCGCTTCGCCAAGGCGCGCGCTTCGGGTGCCGATGCGGTGATCGTCGACCTCGAGGACGCGGTCGCGCCCGACGCAAAGCCGCGCGCCCGCGACGCGCTCGCGGCGGCGCTCGACAAGGCCGCTCCGTTGATCGTGCGCGTCAACGCGGCGGGCACGCCGTGGTTCGACGACGACCTCGAGCTGTGCCGCCATCCCGGCGTCTCCGCCGTGATGCTGCCCAAGGCCGACGGGATCGACGCCGTGTGCCACGCGTTCGAGACCTCGTTCAAGGACGTGCTGCCCATCATCGAGTCGGCCCGCGGCATCGAGGAGGCCCGTGCGATCGCTCGCGTGCCCGGCGTGACCCGGCTCGCGTTCGGCAGCATCGATCTCGCCGTCGACCTGGGCATCGACTGCGCGCCCGACGGCGCGGAAGCCGAACTGCAGCCGTACCGCGCGCAGGTGGTGCTGGCATCGCGGCTCGGCGGCCTGGCTGCCCCGGCCGACGGCGTGAGCATCGCGCTCGACGACGCCGCGCGCCTGCAGGCCGATGTCGAGCGCGCGCGCCGCATGGGATTCGGCGCCAAGCTGTGCATCCACCCCCGGCAGATCGCCGTCGTGCAGACCGCGTTCACGCCCGAGCCCGCGCGCGTGGCCTGGGCGCAGCGCGTCTGCGCCGCGTTCGCCGCCTCCGGCGGCGCGGCGGTCGCCGTGGACGGCCAGATGATCGACGTGCCCGTCGTCGAGCGCGCCCGGGCAGTGCTGCGCAGCGCCGGGCTGGCGGGCTGAGTTCTTCCCTCCATTCTTCCTTCTTCGATTCACCGAGGACTTCCCATGCCCCGCAAGACCAAGCCGATCCGCTCCGACATCGCCTGGAGCACGCCCGACCGCATCGAGGTGCGCGGCCGCAGCCTGCCCGACGACCTGCTGGGCAACATCAGCCTCGGCGACATGGCCTGGCTGCTGCTCGTCGGCCGCATGCCGACGCCGCAGGAGTCGACCGTGTTCAACGCCATCGCGGTCACGCTGGTGGAGCACGGCATCACGCCGAGCGCGCTGGCGGCGCGCATCACCTACGCCGGGGCGCCCGAGTCGCTGCAGGCCGCCGTCGCCGCGGGCCTGTGCGGGCTTGGCTCGGTGTTCGTCGGCTCGACCGAGGGCACCGCGAAGATGCTCTACGAGGCGCTGCCGCCCGGCACCCAGGGCGCCGACCTGGAAAAGATCGCGCGCGATGTGGTGGCCGGCTACCGCGAGCGCGGGCAGATCGTGCCCGGCCTCGGCCACCCGCTGCACAAGCCGGTCGACCCGCGTGCGCCGCGGCTGTTCCGCATCGCCGCGGACAACGGTTTTTCGCGCGACTACGTGCGGCTCGAGCAGCTGATCTGCGCCGAGGCCGAGCGAACCACCGGCAAGATGCTGCCCGTCAATGCCACCGGCGCCATCGGCGCGATCTGCTGCGAGCTCGGCCTGCCGTGGAAGATCGTGCGCGGCGTGGGCGTGTTCGCCCGCGCGATCGGGCTCGTTGGCCACATCCTCGAGGAAAGCAACAGCCCGATGGCCGTGGAGATCTGGCAGCGCGTCGAGGACGAGGCCACGGCGCACATCCGCCCCGGCGCGCGTTGAAGAGGTCGGCCATGAACGAGAGCGGCTCCCTGTCCACCATCCGGATCGTGCCCCCCGGCGGCACGCGCAGGGTCTCAAGGCGTCCGCCGTGGCGGAGCTCCGGAACGGCGGCTGGGTGCCGGACTACGTGAGCATCCGGCGACAGTCGGATCTGGTGGTGCCGACATCGCAGGATCGTGCGGTCGGCGCGCCGGTCGTTGTCCTTGCCGCTGCCCGAATGGGCTCGACACGATTGATCGACAACATGGAGGGAGGCACGGCAGCCTTGTAGAGTGAGGTAGACGTGCGCCCGAAAGAGAAAGAGGTAGATAGCGATCTCAAACTACTGAATGTGTCGACCAGAGTTGACATAATTATCCTTGTATATCGTAAGCCTTTGATTCAAAAGGATTTATTGACGACCAGGCCGCGCCGCCTGTCGCTGATCGCCTACGTAGCAGGTTTCTTCGCGCGTGGATTTTTCGGTGCGCCGGCGCTGGTCGTCTGTCGGGCTTCCAGTTGGCGCAGGGCCGCGGCCGTCGCTGCCTGGTGCTCGCGCAGTTGCGTGATCGCGCGCTCGGCCTGTTCGCCCTGACGCTGCAGTTGCGCGGCCAGGTCCTGCGCGCGCCCGTCCGCGCCGGCGGCCCGCTCGCGCCAGGTGGCTAGTTCGATCTGCAGGGCCTGTGCCTGCTGCGCAGCCGCGGATTCCACCTCGCGGCGAATGCCTTGCTCCTGATGCAGCGCCTGCTGCGCCGCGAGGAAGGAGGTGCGCGCGGCTTCTGCGTCGGCCGCATGCGCTTTCTGGGCCTTGGCCAATTCGGCCGCCACCTTGGCCGTGGCCATGCGCTCGCGGTCGACCTCGGTCAGCAGCCGCTGCTCGTGCACGCGCTGCCGCTTCTCGGCGTCCTCGGCCGCGCGCTGCTGCTGAGCGAGCGCCATCCCCATGGTCTCGCGCAGCGCCTCCTTGCTGCCCATGGCGTCCTCGAGCGCCTTGCGCAGGCGCCGCACCTCGGCCTCGGTGTCGGCCAAGCGCCGCGCGGCATCCTGCTGCTGAGCGTGCAGCTGCTCCTGCATGGTTGTGAGGGCCTGTTTAGCGGCGACAAGCGCCTCGTCGAGCTTCGCGCGGGTCTGCTCGAACGAAATCTCACGCTGCTGAAGCTCGGCTTGCTGCTCGACCAGGGCGGCGCGCTCGAGTTCGAGCGTGCGCCGCTCGGCTTCGGTCGCTTGACGCTGCGCCAGTTCGGCCTCGCGCCGCGCCACGGCCCAGAACTGCTCGGCGGCCTGGACCACGGCCAGCGGCGGGCCGTCGACTGGCGCGCGTGATTCCGGCGCCGTGACGCCGACCAGGCGCTGCGGTAACCGTGCGAACCATTCGTCCAGCAGCCGGCTCACGGTGTTGGGCGAGCCGCCGCCCATGTGCAGGCGCACGCGCTCGATGGTGGGCTTCAGGCCTTGCGCGATCAGCGCGTCAGCGGCAGCGCAGACATCCTCCAACTGGATGCCGGGGCGCCCGCGCCGCGCGGCGGGATTGGCTGTGGGGACGTGATCGATCAATGCGTGGTCCTTGAGTCGGTGTTGCTTACGGCTGGCGCAGTGGCGACACGCCGTTGCGAACGCGCATCTGGGTCACAAGTGACCAACATTTCTGCCGACCTGGCCGGATTCGCCGGATGTTGAAGGTTCACGTCACGAATGTTGGAAATTCATGTCACCTGGGTCGTGGGTGCTGTGTGCATGGCGCGCAGGGAGGCTAATGGCGAGCCTGATTTTAGATACGATAAGGCAATTTATGAGACTCTAATACCGAGTTATTGGCTAATATCATACATAACAAGATAATAAACATTCAGAAAATCATGGCCTCGGAATCTTCGTCTTCAGCTATGAGTCCAGCGGCGGTCGCGGCCCAAGTCGCGGTGGTGCCCGTGCTGCGCCCGGTGCTCGATCCGGCCGTGCTGTCCGCGCTCACGCAAGACTCGGCGCGCGAGCTCATCCGCCAGGGCGAATCGGCCAACACCCGCGCGTCCTACCAGGCCGCCATGCGCTACTGGGCCGCGTGGTTTGCGGCGCGCTACGGCCAAGCCCTCGCGCTGCCCGTGCCGGTGCCGGTCGTGGTGCAGTTCATTGTCGATCACGCGGCGCGCGAGGCCGTCGAGGTGGCCGAGGTGGACGAGCCTGGAGCCGCCCGGGCGGAGGTCGGGTCCGCGGCCGCTGATGCGCACGCCGGTGTTGACGGCACGAAGGCCCACAAGAGGTCCGTCGCGAAAGCGCTCAAGAAAGCGCCAAGGAAATCCGCGGCGCTGGTGTTCGACCTGCCGCCCGAGATCGACGCGCTGCTGGTCGCCCAGGGCTACAAGGGCAAATGCGGCGCCTACGCCCTGGCCACCCTGGAGCACCGCGTGGCGGTGCTGTCCAAGGCGCACCAGAACCTCAATGTGGACAACCCGTGCAACCACACCCAGGTGCGCGAGCTGATGAAAAGCGTGCGCAGCGGCCATGCCAAGCGCGGCGTCAAGCCCGACAAGAAGGACGCTCTCACCAAGGAGCCGCTGCAGGCGGTGCTGGCCACCTGCGACGACTCGCCGCGCGGCCTGCGCGATCGCGCCCTCCTCCTCTTTGGCTGGGCCAGCGGCGGGCGCCGGCGCTCGGAGATCGCCGGGGCCACCATGGAGAACCTGCGTAGCGCCGGCGCGCGCGGCTACCTCTACACGCTGGGGCACTCCAAGACCAACCAGGAAGGCGAGCTGCGGGCCGAGGACGACAAGCCGATCGCGGGCATGGCGGCGGCCGCGCTCGCACAGTGGCTGGAGCTCAGCGGCATCACCGAGGGGCCGATCTTTAGGCGCATCCTCAAAGGCGGGCGCATCCTGGAAGATGGCCTGGATCCGACGGCGGTGCGCAAGATCGTGCAGCAGCGCTGCCTGCAGGCGGGGCTGTCGGGGGACTTCTCGGCGCATTCGCTGAGGTCCGGCTTCGTCACCGAGGCCGGCCGCCGGCGCATGGACACGGCCGACGCCATGGCCATGACCGGGCACCGCAACTTCGAGACCTTCATGGGGTACTACCGGGCCGAGGATCCGCTGAATCGGGAGGCGAGCCGGATGCTCGATGTCGACCCGGTGGCTGACTCCTAAGACGGGGCGGCGAAAGAATCGTCAATGGCTGGAATGCTCACTGCGGCCCGTGGCGGCAGACTGAGCCACAATGTGCTCTATGGCAACTGGTGACCAACTCAAGGCTCTCGTGCGCTCCCATGCGCAGGGTGACGATCGCCATTTCTATTCGGTGGCGATGCAAATGGCCGCCCGCGAAGCGAAGCAGGGTCACGGCAAGCTCGCGGAAGAACTGCGGGAGTTGATCGACGCTGCCAAGGAACGCCAAGTGACACCGGGCGGCGGCGCCATCCCAATCGCTCGCCCGCGCGGCGAACTCGCCGGCTTGTTGACGGCGTCCTATCCCACCCGAAAGCTGACCGACATGGTGCTGGCGCAGCCGGTTGAGGAAAGCCTGCAGCGCGTACTCAAGGAGCAACGCCATCTGTCCAAATTGCGCAGCCACGGGTTGCATCCAAGACGCAAGCTCTTGTTGGTGGGGCCTTCTGGCACCGGCAAGACCATGACGGCGTCGGCCTTGGCGGGGGAGCTCGGGATTCCATTGTTTGTCGTTCGACTCGATGCGTTGATCACGAAGTTCATGGGCGAAACGGCGGCGAAGCTTCGCCAAGTGTTCGACGCTGCCTCCTCTACTCGAGGCGTCTATTTCTTCGATGAATTCGATGCGATTGGCAGCCATCGCGGAACCGCAAACGACGTTGGCGAGATTCGACGAATCTTGAACAGCTTCCTGCTGATGATTGAGCAGGACGAGTCGAATAGCTTGATTGTTGCCGCGACCAATCACCCCGGGATACTGGACGATGCCTTGTTTCGTCGCTTCGACGATGTCATTGAATACCACGTACCGAATCCAAAAGAGATCCAGGCGCTCCTTCGCATGCGACTGGCGCCCTACCTAAAGTCGTCCAAATCCATCAGAGAATTGGCCGCTGCGGCCGATGGCCTGAGTCATGCGGAGATCGCACGCGCGATGAACGATGCGATCAAAGAGACGGTCATGCATGACTTGGATGAGGTGTCGCCCGACATGCTTGGGGCGCTCCTCCTTTCGAGGCAAAACGTCCGACAACGCTCCGCGGCGGCTCCCGTGAAATGACCTATCTGAGTTGAATGGCCACACAAGAACCACAAAGGCGCCCTCACCTCTTTCCAAACGAGACCCGCACTACCGAAGGCTATACGGCAAAAGGTGCCGGAGGGGGAGGTCAACCCAACATTCCCGCCCTTCCACGCGTGGAGCACGCTCAGGGTCTGCGAGCACAACTGGCGCATGTCGCCGATGCACAAGTGCAACTCGTCGCGCAGCAGCAAGCAGCAGCGGTGCAGTTGGCGGTAGGCGTTCAGATCGAGTTTGAGAGCCAGGCCGGTGTTGAGCTTGCCGCAGAGAGTCTCGCGAGAGACCAGCAGGGCATTGAACTGATGAATGTCCGTGCATACGACGACCGGGTGATGGCAACCGTCTTCGTGCCGCCGGGCAAGCTCGAGCACTTCGAGAAGCTGCTGACAGCCTACGAAGAGCAGCGCACTGATTCGGCTGGACGCCCACGCGACAACCGATCCCTGATCGATGCGATTCATGCTGTACGTGTCGCTACTTTCGAGTCACTCTGGACGGACACCGCGGAGGCGCTTCCAGCTGCTGTGCAGGACGTGATTTGGTGGGAGGCGTGGCTCCCCGCCGGGGAGCATCGACTCCAGGTCGTCGACGATTTCCGAGCAGTCTGCGAAATGGCAGGCCTGATGGTTAGCGAGCAGATTCTGCATTTCCCGGAGCGCTCGGTGGTCCAAATCCAGGCCAGCCGGGAGCAGCTTTTGCATTCGCCGCTGGTACTCAACATGCTGGCGGAACTGCGCCGTGCCAAGACGACCGCCGAGTTCTTCACCGAACTGGCACATGAAGAGCAGGCGGAGTGGCTTGCCAACTTGCAGGAACGATTGACTGCGGCGCAAGATGCCAATGTTTACGTCACCTTGCTCGATACCGGCGTCAATCATGGTCACCCGCTGCTGGCGCCATTCGTCACCAACGAGGATCGCCATACAGTCAACCCGGCCTGGGGGCCGGACGACGGACACGGTCATGGGACCGAGCTTGCGGGACTTGCATTGTTGGGGGACCTTTCTGGGGCCCTGCAGGACGCGGGGCCAGTCGTCGTCGGCCATCGACTCGAGTCGGTCAAGGTGCTCAGGGGCGAGAACGACAACGAGGGCGAGTCCTACGGCGCGATTACCGCAGAGGCGACTGCGCGCGTGGAAATCTCCGATCCGGGTCGGAAGCGCGTGTTCTCCATGGCGGTTTCATCAACCGACGGACGTGACAAGGGAAGACCTTCTTCATGGTCTTCAGAGATCGATCGGCTGGCCTGTGACTATGACGGACAAGGTGAAATTCCTCGGCTGTTCGTGGTGTGTGCCGGGAACACCGCTGATCCGGCCGCCTGGGCGGCGTATCCAGACTCTCTTTCGGAGAGCCTGGTGCATGATCCGGGGCAGGCGTGGAATGCGCTGACGGTCGGGGCCTACACGCAACTCACGACCATGTCGGAGCCGCATGCGGGCCAGTATGAGCCGATCGCCACCGCCGGTGGCTTGAGCCCCTACACCTCAACATCTAACGGATGGGACAAGGGATGGCCGTTCAAGCCCGACCTTGTCATGGAGGGTGGCAACCTGGCAAAGGATGGCACGGGCTTCGTCTCCCGCATGGACAGCCTGTGCCTGCTCACCACCGGACATCAGCCGCATGAGCAGCTCTTCTCATTGACCTGGGCAACGAGCGCGGCTTCCGCCTTGGCTGCCGGCATGGCTGCGAAGATTCAAGCGGCGTATCCGCAGCTCTGGCCAGAAACGGTACGAGCAATCATGGTTCACTCGGCGCGGTGGACGCAGCCCATGCTGGACGCCTACTTGCCTGGTGGAGTTCGCAATCAGACAAGTATTCGGCGCCTGCTAAGGCATTGCGGCTACGGTGTCCCCAGCCTCGAGCGAGCGCTGTACAGCGCCAGCAACTCGCTCACTCTCATTGTCCAAGACGGCTTGCAGCCGTTCGAGAAGACTGGCTCAGGGGTGAAAACGCGGGAGATGCATCTTCACGCGCTGCCTTGGCCGATCGACCAACTGCAGGCGCTTGGCGAGACCGATGTGACGTTGCGGGTGACGCTCTCGTATTTCATCGAACCTAATCCAGGGGAGCGCGGCGGAATCGACAAATATGCCTATCAGTCTCACGCGCTGCGCTTTGCGGTTCGTAGGCCGCTGGAAACCGAGGCCGCTTTCCGCGGCCGAATCAATGCGCAAGCGGCACAGGAAGAGCACGGCTTGCCTTCCGCGACTGCGCCCGATGACCGCTGGGCGGTGGGTGAGCGGTCGCGGGCTCGAGGCTCGTTGATCTCCGACAGTTGGACAGGGTCTGCAGCAGAACTGGCAAATCGGGGGCAGCTCGCTGTCTTCCCCGCGATGGGCTGGTGGCGCAATCGCCCTGCGCATCAGCGCTACGGTCGTGCGGCGAGGTACTCACTGATCGTCTCGATCGAAGCGCCCCCCGTCGAGCAAGACCTGTACGCAGCGGTTGCTCAACAGATCGGCGTCCCGGTGGAAGTGGTCGTTGGGCACTGACGCGGCACCGTATGCGGATGGTCGAGGCTAGCGGCCCGATGACGAGTCTGTGCGAGCTCTGGGCGATTGCCTTGTGCGAGGACGCCCTGCTCAAGTGATCGATCCAATCTGCCAATGGAGAGTTGTGGGATGAAGCTTGTCGCTGGACTGGCGAACAAAGTCACATTGGAATCGCTCCATCGGCAGCACACGCCGGCCGCCGATGAAATTTTTATAGCTGTCGCATACGCCGACAACTACTTTCGTGAGTTCCTGGACCTCGCCACCGCACACGGCGTGCGGCTGCGCTTCTACGGGCGCTATGACACGTCGTTGCCGGTTGCCTTGCCTGTCGTCGAATGGTTCTTGGACAACAACTGGCGCAAGACCGTCACGGGCAGCCTGGTGCCAGATTTCTACCACCCGAAGGTCATCTGGTGGAAAGGTCGAGGGGCGTACATCGGCTCCGCAAACCTGAGCCACAGGGCTTGGCATCAGAACATCGAGATCGGAACCTTCATTGACGAGGTCGACCTCCAAGCATCAGGGATGCTGGAAGACCTCGAACTGATTTTCAATGAGATCGCTGCTCGGGCGTATCCCATCGACAGTGATCTGCGAAACAAGATGAAGGCGTTGGCGGGCGCCATCAAGAAGAATCGTGACGCCCAGAGCGAATTCGAGAATGAGTTCGAAAAGCATCGCTGGAAGCCCAAGGGAAAGCCATTTGAGTCCGGCAAGAACTCTGATCAAGACAAGCGGTTGATCAGCTTGCAGCGAAAGCGTGCGTCGGCCATCGTCTGCATGCGCCGGCTCGGGACTCTATTGGAGGCGAATCGCCCCTTCTGGATGCCTGCAAGCACTCCGTTGGTGCTGCAGGTCGACCAGTTTCTCTACGCCTACGGCGAGCAGTTCCCACCGAACAAGAGGCGCGCACCGACTGAAGTCATGGCAGCCAACGGCATCCGACATGAGGCTGCGCTGGCCGAGGCAGTCGCGTGGTGGGTGGCTGGCAACTACCGCTATCAGAAACTCCAGCGCCAAGTCGACCAGATCTACCAACTTGTCAGCACTACTTTCGCGAGGCATCGCGTTGCGAACCTGACGAAAGCGGAATTCATCGCAGCGTTCACTGAGATTCACGCCGTCGGCGAACGGGCGCGCAATCGCTCGAATGAGGACCTTGGGTTCAAGGGTCTGAAACCCAAGCAGCCAGAGCGCCTCACGCGACATGCGGAGCTGATCTGGAACACCAGATCCGAAGGTGGCAAGAGCGTCCTGCAATTGCTCGAGTTTGTGCTCTGGCTGGACGGTGCAGCTCCGCTGGATGTGAGATAGCCCCCTGATTCCCCGGTCCCGTCCTATCGCTTATCTTTGAGATAGGAATAGGACTATGAATACGACTAGGCATACGGAGTCGGTGGAGGTGATTTTGAAAGACCAGCGCCGCAGGCGCTGGTCCCTCCCTGAAAAGGCAGCGCTGGTGCGGCGCACCTACGAGCCTGGGATGAGCGTGTCGCTCGTGGCTCGACAGGAAGGCGTAGCGGCCAGCTTGTTGTTCCAGTGGCGCAAGCTCGAGCGGCAAGGCGCTTTGACTGCCGTGTCCGCTGGCGAAGCAGTGGTTCCGGCGTCTGAGCTGGCGGCTGCCCGTGCGGAAATCGCCAAGCTGCAGCGCGTGCTCGGCAAGAAGACCTTGGAGAACGAAATCCTCAAGGAAGCCGTGGAGTACGCCGCCGAAAAAAAGTGGATTGCGCGCTCGCCCTTGTTGCCCGGGGAAGACCAGTGAAGACGGTCTGCCGGACGATGGGGTTGGCGCGCTCGCATGTGTGTGAGGTGCTGGGACGCGGCGACGACTGGACGGACGGTCGAACGCATCGCACACCGAAAGGCGATGCAAGCTTGCTGGCCGAGCTGCGCCACGAGATTGCCGAGTTGCCAAGCTATGGCTATCGGCGCGCCTGCGCCCTGGTGAACCGCCAGCGCGACGCCAGGGGCGAGGCGCGGGTCAATCCCAAGCGCGTGTATCGCGTGATGGCGCACGCGGGCTTGCTATTGCCCAAGGCACCACGACGACGCCAGTCGGCCCGCACGCATGAGGGTCAGGTGTCCGTGACAAACAGCGACCTGCGCTGGTGCTCCGACGGCTTGGAAATCAAGTGCGACTCGGGCCAGACGGTGACGGCCACCTTCGCCAAGGACTGCTGCGACCGCGAGGTGATGGCCTGGCGTGCCTGGGAAGGCAAGGGACTGCCGGGCGAGCCGGTGCGCGAGATGCTCATCGAAGCGGTGGAGCGGCGCTTCGGGACCGTGGAAGCCGTCCCCGCGGGCCACCGGCTGGAGTTCCTGAGCGACAACGGCGGCGCCTACATCGCGGCGGACACGCGCGCACTGGCACGCTCGCTGGGCTTGCAGCCCATCAACACACCCGTATGCAGCCCACAGAGCAACGGCATGGCCGAGAGCTTCGTCAACACCTTCAAGCGCGACTACGTGGCGCGCATGGACCTGCGTGACGCACAGACGGTGCTGGCGCAGTTGCCGGCCGCCTTCGAGCACTTCAACGAGGTGCATCCGCACTCGTCGCTGAAAATGCGATCACCTCGGGAGTTCAGGCGGCAGCAGGCCGCCCAGGTGCGCCAAGAGTCAGTGATGGACCAGGCGCTTTATTGCGAATAGGACGGGCCCGGAAGTACGGGGGCAACATCAGGATGAGCGCATTCATCTGGGGGCTCGAAGTGCGATGTACTACATCGAGCAGATTCGGGAGAACACGCTGAGCGACATCCTGGGATGGGTACGACCCGATCAAGTCCCGCCGGTGAATGGCCGAACGTACAAGGAATTGAAAATGCTCGGATTCGATCTCGAGGGCGGCATTCTCGATGAGATAGAAGACGACGGACCTTGAAGCGTCCCGCACCGTGCTGGCGTGTTAATTTTCAACCTGAAGAGATCCTGTGCGTAAGTCATCAATAGGCAGGGTAGCCTGCAGTCTGGCCGACGTTCAAATGCCGACTCTGGGCTTCTACGAATATTTCAAGCAGCGGGCGAGTCGAGCGACGCCCGAGCGCAACGATCGGGAACTCGCACATGAGCAACCTACCGGGGCCTATTGAGCCGTGGCCCGTCAACGTGAGCCAAACGGCCAGGCTGTTTGGAATGAGCAACGCGTACGCGCAGGCCGCGGACGTCCTCACACAGGCGCTAGTGGCGGGTGACTACGATGCCGATTTCCACAATACTCGAGTCGTCCTGCATCTCTGCCATCACGCGCTGGAGCTGTTCTTAAAGGGCGCTATTCAGGTGCGATCTGGTTTACAGGCTCGTAGTAGCCATCGGCTCGACCGACTTTTGAAGGAGTATCGACTCCTGTATCCCGAAGAACATTTCGTGTTCGACACGCCTTTCGGTCGCGAACTTCTGGACTCAGACGGTGGCCTCTTCCCCGAAACGCTCACTCCGATTCAGGAACTGCATGACCAACGATACAGGTATCCGACCGATAGAGCAGGTCGGCCGTTCTTCGACGCGGAGCCTTTCGATGTCGCGAAGTATGCCGAAGCCATCCAGGAATTTCGCTTCCAGATCAACATCCGTGCGGCAGCAATCGACATGAGCTTCAGCGATGAGTTCTGGGTGAAATTTGGCCGCAGGGGACCGAGCAAATAGATGTTCTTGGCTGATCGCATTCAACGCTATCCTTTGGGCAGCGCAGCATCAAGATGCTGGGCGCTCGATTCAGCGTAGACCTGTCAGGTCGGCAATGTCGTCCACTACCGAGTCGACATCTCGGCCTTCGGTTCTGACAAGTCGCGAATTCCGATTGCGGTCGCTAAGTTCTGCAAATGACATCCGCACGCGGCGAAGCCAAGCTTCGGTCGGTACCTCTCGGTCACCGCGCGCAATCATGCGCGCTCGTAGCGTCACCTCATCCGCATCCAGATAGATGGTGACCCGCTGCTGTCGAGAACCAAGGCGACTCTCCAACGCAGCTAGTGTTGTGAGCAACTCCACATACGCATCGCGGGAGAGGAGTTCATCTTCCCGCATCAAGTGGGCATACACACGCACTTCCGCTGCTGGATCTTGATCCATAAGTAGCGTACTGGAATCATTGGACCGCTCCACAAAGTCCGCGATCTGCGCCAGAAACCAGCGTTGGCTTGCACGAGCATCAAACGAGGGTGATCGGGCGTAGACACCTTTCAGGTAGGGATTGCCAGCGACATCTTCCACATAGGTGGAGACACCGGCGGTTGCTAGTCGCTTAACGACTGACGACTTTCCGCTTCCCGATGGCCCCGCGATACATACCACACGGCCCGTCGCTTGATGATTGCGAACGGGAAATCGAAGCCAGTTGTCGCTCAACGTTGTGAGGTATGTCTCATCCAAGCTCAAGTCCAGTTCATTGGAGAGCTTCAGGAGATATGCCAGGATGCCGCCAACCTCGAGCTTCGCTCGAGCGATATGTTCGGCAGGGTCTTCTCCAAGCCAGGCCGACCGCTGTGCTTTCTTGATTTGATTGGCCAACTCCCCGACCTCACCGCACAGTGCCAAGGAAGCGAAGACGGAGCGAGCGAGATCATGTCCTGTCGCGGCGCTGGCGAATTCAAATCCGTGTTGTCGGTCGAATGCGGCCTGGATGCGTTGAAGTTGATCTAGAGTGACGGCGGCTTCAGAATCATTGGTCATTCGGTCAGCTCCCAGCTTGCGACTCGGGGAAGAAATTGGAGAGGCCGGCAAGTGCCCGGTCTACGGCTCGCTTGACCTGGCCGCGCCAGGCATGATGCTGTTGTTGGTCGGCCTTGCTATCCAAAACAGCATCGAAGTAGCCCTTGTTCGCGGCAAGTATTTGCTCCAAGGCATCGGCCAATGTTTCCAGAGAAGGACTCGAATGGTGCCGAATAAATTGCCGCAACGTATCAAGGACATAGCCAAGCCCTCGAATCGACACTGGAGCCCGCATCGGGTCACCATGTTCTTCAGGAACGAGGTTGTTGAGGAGAGATATCCACTGCGCCTTGAAGTCCGTTCGATTGGGAATGTCGGCCCAAACAAGTGCGTATACCATCGACCAAAGGGACGTCTCGTTTGCGTCAAAGATTCGATCCATCTCCGGAACAGCGACAAAGGTCGGGGCGCGCCCTGAGTGAGCAAGCGGACTGATGGTCGTTATCCTTCCAATCATCACTGGAGATTTTGCGCCGAGGCTACGCTGAACGCAGGCTTGCATCGCCGCGATCTCTGCGATGTTGACGGGCCACCAATAGGCCATCTCCTGGTGCCGAAAGTATGCGATAGCGTCTAGATACCGAGTTCGTTCTTCCGCCCGGACTACGAACTGGACAAGGCAAAATGAGGGCCAGCGTCCGCCCCGCGATTGGTCCTCAATCGGATTCAACAACGCAATCACTGCGCGTGCATTGGTATCGCCATTGCGAAGTGCGGCGACGGCGTTTTTCAGTTGGTCAACGTCACCGCCATACTTGTAGATTCGTTCACCATGTGTGAAATGCAACCGGTCCTGCCCGACCTTGGAGCCCTTCAGCTGCCACCAATCGACGATGCCCTTGAGCCACTCTTGTCGATTCGTGACTCCTGAGACTTCGGGATAGCTGGGCGGCAATTCGGCGGCGTCGCTCGGATTGTTCACTGTGCATACGATGGAGACTCGATCGCTCGAGCCCAGACCCCTGAAGGTGGCTTGAATCCTTTCGTAAGTCTCTCGAACGCTTTCGCCGTTGATCTGAACGGGCGCCGTTGAACCCGCATTCTTGGCTCCAGTCCATAGCTCGAACTCAGTCGTTGGAAATTCCTTCTCTCGAAGAACCCGTCCTGGGCTTAGGCCTGGAATATTCGCAATTCGAACTCGAGGCGCCGTTGGAAGATCAAGATCGAGTTCAACCAGGCGGCAAGCGTGGGTAGAGGATGAACCCATGCCGATGGTGCCTCCAGAAATCACCACAACCTCGTGAGACGTCTGCGAGGTCTGCAGCGCGATCGCATCGCGATATACATGGTCCACGTGCTTGTGCCCGTGCAGGAGAATGTCTACCTTGTGGTCCGCTAGGAATGAGCGCAGCAGCCCAAGGTTGACAAATGACTCATATGGCTTGACTTCCTCTTCGTCGGAGACCGGCAATAGCTGATGGTGGACAACAACGATCTTTCGGATCCCACCCGGGATCTTGGCCTCCAATGCCTTCGCGTCCAAGTGCCTGACGATCTCTGACAGATTGCCGAATTGCCAAGGCGTAATGCGAGGCATGTCGCGCAGCCTTAGCTGCCTAATAGCCTTTGCAGCAGGTCCATCGGTGTGGCCGTCCACCTTTGTCGCCCAGGCGCTCCATTGGTCATCGGTAACGTACGAGGTAGACGCTAGGCTTCCACAGTAGTTTGCCGAATTGACGGGAATAATTGCCCATCGGAGCCCCTGATCGACGACAACGTGCTTGAGCAAACTGTCGATTCCCGCAAGCGACTTGTCGACTCCATCGAGCATCGGAGTTGTATAGGCCTGTGAGCGCACATGCTGGACAAAGTTTTTGTACCTTTCGTCAGAGCTTGGCGGGGTCGTCCACGCCACATCGTGGTTTCCGGGCACCACGATGATGTTTGATGGTTCTGGGAGCGCACTGCCTAGCCTGCCGAGAACTGTGCTGAGCATCTGAAAGCCGGCTTCCTCGTTCGCCAGCGAGACGTCGCCACTTACAACCACCGCATCAAGAGTTTGACGCTGGCTGGCAAGATGCTTCCCAAGCAAATCGAGCGAGTGCTGCAACTTCTTGATACGAGACATGCGCTCGCTCAACGGAATGAGATCTTCCTTGTAGTCACCCAAAATCTGGCTCTTGTTCTCCTCGGGACCTAGGTGCAAATCGGAATGAATCGCCCCGGGATTCGCGGAGGCTGTTTGGTTTAAGTCAGGCCACCACCTCGGTGTTCTGACTGGCGAGTTGCCGGTAGTAGTTTGCCTCGGCTTCTGCTGGCGGGATATACCCGATGGATTCGAGCAGGCGATGGTGGTTGAACCACGACACCCATTCAAGCGTTGCGAGTTCCACTGCCTCCTTCGTTTTCCAGGGTGCTCGGCGATGAATGAGCTCGGCCTTGTAGAGCCCGTTGATGGTCTCGGCCAAGGCGTTGTCATAGCTGTCGCCCTTGCTGCCCACTGACGGCTCGATGCCCGCTTCTGCCAGGCGTTCGGTGTAGCGGATGCTGACGTACTGCGAGCCCCTGTCGGAATGGCAGACCAGGCTTCCATCGCGTTCGGGCTGCCGGGCATACAGAGCCTGCTCCAGTGCATCGAGCACGAAGTCGGTTCGCATCGAACTGCTCACCCGCCAGCCGACGATGCGCCTGGCAAACACATCGATGACGAAGGCCACGTACAGCCAGCCCTGCCAGGTCGAGACGTACGTGAAATCGCTGACCCACAAGTGGTTGGGCCGCTCGGCGCGAAATTGCCGATTGACCCGGTCCAGCGGGCATGGCGCCTTGGCATCGCCGACGGTGGTGCGCACGGCCTTGCCGCGCATCACACCACGAAGGCCTAGCCTGCGCATCAATCGCTCGACCGTGCAGCGGGCCACGACAACACCTTCGCGTGCCAGTTGCCGCCACACCTTGTCGGCGCCGTAGACCTGCATGTTGGCCTGCCAGACACGTTCAATCTGTGGCATCAGCATCTCGTCACGATGCGCCCGGGCGCAGCGCTTGTGGGGCTCGCGCAGCAGCGCTGCGTGTCTTCGGTATGCCGACGGGGCGACCTGCAAGACCTTGCAGAGCGGCTCGACCCCGAAGGTATCGCGATGCTTGTCGATGAAGTCCTTCAGGACTTGAGCCGGCGGTCGAGCTCCGCCTGGGCGAAAAACGCGCTGGCCAGCTTCAATATCTCATTGGCCCGGCGCAGTTCCTTGACCTCGCGCTCCAGCTCCTTCATCCGCTGGGCCTCGCTGGTCGTGATGCCTTCACGAACGCCGGTGTCGACCTCGGCGCGCTTGACCCATTCGTTCAAGGTCTGCGGGACACATCCAATCTTCGGCGCGATGGACTCGATGGCCGCCCACAGCGACGGGTACTCCCCCCGGTGCTCCTGCACCATCCTCACCGCGCGCTCACGCACCTCGGGCGAGAACTTGTTTGACTTGCTCATGGCTCAATCCTCTCAGAGTGTTGAGCCTCCTCAAAACCCGGGGCGATTCATGGAAAGGCGGCTCAGATAAGGCGTTGAAGTCCGGCAAGCGAATCGGCTCGCTGAACTACCTCGCGACATGGCAAGGCCTGCGGGGAGACGATCTCGACATTGACCCGGACGCTGCCCCTGCTCTGACCTGCACCCGCTTCCAAACCAAGGTCACATTCACCGGCGACGTTCAAGCACTGGCGCTGGCGCCATCCGAGGAAGGGTAGCCGATGGCACGATTCGTAGCGATTGACGTCGAGACGGCCAATGCCCGGCGCGCATCGATCTGCCAGATTGGCCTTGTCGTCTTCGAGAACAGACGGATCGTCGAGGAGTGGACGACGCTTATCAACCCGGAGGACGAGTTCAATGTCATCAACGTTGGAATTCACGGCATTGGCCAAAAGGCGGTCCAATCAGCGCCAACGCTGCCTGAAGTTTTCATTGAGATTCAAAGGCGGGTTGCCGGGGCGTGCGTTGCGAGTTACGGGGACTTCGACCGCAGCGCCTTCTCTCAAGCTGCCACTCGGTACCACCTCCCCGCAATAGAAGGGCAGTGGCTTGATCTGCAACATGTGGTCAGGCGGGCTTGGCCCGCAGAGTGCCGCACAGGCGGCTGGGCGCTGAAGAAGGTGTGCGCGCACCTTGGGATAGAACTAGCGAATCACCACGATGCGTTGGCTGATGCGGGTGCGGCCGGGCACGTGTTCGTCAAGGCGCAACAGGCGACCGGGACGTGGGCGCGCGATTGGATCGGCTTACAGAGCCTGGCGGTCGGCGGTGAGAGCAGGGTCGAGCCAGAGAAGCCTGCGCCGTTGGTACCGAACTCCGCTGGTCCGTTGGCGGGTACCCGGATTGTCTTTACCGGCGAACTTTCCGTGCCGCGCGGTGTTGCGGAGGCAAAAGCAGCTTCGCTTGGTTGTCAGTGCACGAGCAGTGTCTCCAAGAAGACCGACTTCGTGGTCGTCGGAGATCAGGATCTATCTCTGGTCGGGGAAGATGGAATGAGCACGAAGCAGCGCAAAGCCATGCAATTGAAGGAGGCCGGCGCACAGATCAAGATCATGGATGCCACGGAATTCGAGGCGTTCCTGCGGCGGCACGGGCAGATGTAGTTCCCATTTGCGAGCCTGCCGCAGACAACGCGCGGAGCCGCTGCTGCCCCCGACCGCCTAGGGATTTGAAACTGTGGCGAGGATCGGCCCCTACTGAGCCGGCTACCCGCCGGCATGGAACATCCATCGGGGCAATGGGTGGTTGGCCGGCGGCGGCGCACCACCGCCCGTTGCGGGGCGCCAAAGTCCCCCCAGCGTTTCTTCTTCCCCAGGGCCCCCACCCTCCCCCCGGCTACCCCACCCAAAGCACCGCCGAGTTGGCGGCTGGTTCTTCTTCGTGGGCCTTCTCCAGTGCGTGTATGACCCCGCGCAGCCGCTCGCATTCGTTTTCCAGTGAGGCAACCCAGGCGCGGGCGTGGCGAGCTTCGTTGAAGGCGCGTTCATGCAAGGCAGACGCTCCCCAACGGCTCTCGAACCAGAGGGCCAGGTAGACGGCGCGCGGTGCGTTGCCGGAGGCCTGGTAGCGCTGGAGGGTGCGCAGGCTGAGGCCGAGGTGCCTGGCAACTTTCTTGCGCGGCTCGACCTGGTCGGCCAACAAAAAAGCCAAGGGCGGCAGCCGCGCCGCGGACGGTGCAAGAAACGGCATGGGGGACTCCCTGCAGAGCAAGCAATGCATTGCAAAGCAAGGCAGGCAGGCGGTCCGGGCGGCGGAGCCACGCCTTGCCAAGCGGTCTTCAGGACCGGGGCGGCGGGACGGCCGTGCCGCGACAATCTGTCATGGGGGTCCACGCGCCCTCGTTGGCCCTGTTTTCTCCTTGCAGAGCTGTCTTTTTCAGGCGGTGCGAGGGGCACTGAACATAATCCTTGGCCGGACCCCAGGGAGCGCGGGGGCCGACAGCGCGGTCAAACGCTGTCATTCACTGAGGAGAGCTTTGCCGGCGTGTGCGCGGCTTGCGCGCGCGACTCGCTTCCCACTACACTTATTTGAGGTGCCCACCTTGCTTGCACACGAGCAGAAACAGGCGTCCCTCCCCTGACCTTTACTTCATGCGACCACTTCCTCCGGGGCGTTGTCGGGCCTTAAACGTGTGCGCGTTCCCGACGCCTGCGCCCCTTTGTTGGAAAGGTTGAACATGAACGTGAAGATCCTGGCCTATGGCCTTCAACAGGACCTGCGGCAAGCTGCCGGTCTCTCCGTCAATCGCTCTCATATCTACGAGCTGATCGCCGCTGCGTTGGGGGCCGGTTCGTATGCGGCGCTCGTCGTCGAAGGACTGGTCCTGAAGTTGCCGACACACATGGCGGCCCAGCGGTCCCTCGACGTGGAAGGAATCGTTGCCAGGGCCCGTGCACTGAATCAGGCACCGTTGGCGGCGGGCGCTATTGCGAAGGCCGTGCGTTCGGGGCTTGAACAGGCTTCGGTCGGCCTCGTTCCATTGGATCTGATGCTCGAGCGCTTGCTGGACGAAAGGTATGAACTCTTTGAGGATGACCTCATGGTCAGGGCCGTCGGCGAGAAGCACGACGACCTGGACGAACTCGACGAAGAGGGGTGGCGCGAGAGGTGGCAAGCGCAGGAAGAAGCGCTGGACCTGAGCGCCACCGAGGTTCGCGAGGCGCTGGGAGCAGCGGCTGAACGTGGTGACGGCCGGGCTCATCTGGCGCTCGCTCTTCTGGAAGGCATGGTGCTGCTGGAAGACATCGAGGGCGGGAACTCGGGTGCCGACGGCCGGTACTGGTATGAGCGCCAGCAAAAGGGCGAGGTTTTCACGGGCGTTGAAAAGGAGTGGGCCGACGGCTATGCGTCACGACGCAGCGGACGGCAGTCTGCCGAGCAGCACCTCGCCGCGGCGGCCGATTTGGGTCAGCACGATGCGCTGCTCCTTCTCGCCGCACGCACCGGGGATGCGCGCTTCTTCGACCTGCCAGACCCGCAAGTCCACGCGGATCCCTACGAGGTGGCCACCCTGGCGGATCGCATGGGCCAGCACGATGCGGCACTCATGTGGCTGGAGGCTGCCGCCATGGCCGGGGACCTACAGGCCATGCGAGAGCTGATCGAGGACCGCCAGACGGGCGATCCCCTGAAATGCTGGACCTGGTTCCACCTGGCCAAGCTCCATGGCAAGGACTTGACACTGGACGACTACCACGCCGTACATGAAGACGGATCTGCCTACGACGATGATGTGGGCGGCAACATGTTCGCCGTTGGGGAAGACGGCGTTGAGCTGCCGTCTGCAAGCGAGGAGCTACAGGCGCAGGCGCGACGTCTTGCGAAAAGCATTTACGAAAGATATTCCACGGCCTGAGAGGCCGGCCCCCCGCGGCCATCGAAGGCTATAAATACGTTAACGGGCAACCGATCTTTTCCAAAATCGGCACCGCCCTCGCCATCCCTGGTCTGCAATACTATTGCGTTGCGCGTTAACGTATTTTTGAAGTCTGATGAACTCGAGCCTCTCCTTGTTCGACGATTCGCCCTCCGCCGGGGGCACGGCAGCGGGCTTTCGCGATGCGTTCGCGGCCTGGTTGGCCGACCAGCGCGGCACGGGCACGCTGCGCCGGCCCGGCGCAGCCGAGGTCTACCAGGCCATGTGGGACAGCTTCGCCCTCTGGTGCCTTGGGCAGTCCCCGCGCGTCACGCTGGACACCCTGGGCCTGGCTGAACTGCAGGCCTACCAGGCCGAGCGCTTCGGGCGCAAAGCCTCGGATCGCTCTCTCTCCCCTCGCTATGTGCTGCGGCTGATGCGCCTTATCGATCGGGTGCTGCGCCATCACGCAGCTCGCACCGATTCAACGCTCAATACGGCGGCCCCCGAATGGGTCTTGGCCAATCCCGATGTGCGCTATGCCGATGCCGAGCGCGAAGACCCGCTGCCGGAATACCTCTCCGTGGCCGAGGCGCGGCAGCTGATTGCGCACTTGTCCTCAGCCCGGCCTCGCCCTGGGCGGGATCGCAATGCGCTGGCGGCCATGAGTTGGCAGGAGGTGCGCAATCGCGCTTCGGTGGCATTGCAGCTGGGTGCGGGGATCACACCGGGCGACGTGCGGGCCCTGACGCTGGATTCGCCCGTGGCGGCCGGCTCGCGCATTCGGGGCCGGCCCTGGAAGCTGCAGGTGCCGGGCAATGGCACCTCGCAGCCGCGCGAAACGCCCATCGCGCCCTGGGCAGCAGAGTTGCTCCAGTACTGGCTGCAGGTGCGCGAGGAGGCACGGGTGGCGGGTGGGTTCCTGTTCCCTTCCACCCGCACCGGCAAGCCCTGGGGTGCGGAGTCGCAGTACGTGAGCGCCCGGCAAGTGCTCGAGGACGCGGGCATGGCATCCATGGCCGGAGGCTCGTTCCGGCTGCGCCATACCTTCGCGATCCGGCAGATGCGGCGCGGCACGGACCCCGAGCAGATCGCCCGCTGGTTGGGCGTCGAGCCACGCGAGATGAAGCGCTATGAGCACTTGCTGCCCGCGATGGTGGAGGTTGCCTGAGACCAACGCGGGCCGCGACTTGGAAGTAGCAGCGCTGATACGGTGAAGTGAACGCGGACGCAGTCAGGCCCCACGCGTCTCTCAAGGAGCCACCGATTGAAGGCACAGCTGCTCATCCGTAACCGTCATAAGCCCAGCGGAAGAACAGATATCAGTTGCCATCAGCGTCCGCGGCGCGGCCCAGAAGGCGCAGTTTGCGCCTGTTGAGGTTGCACGGTTGGGGCGGGGGTGACGCGTGCTGAGGGTATTGCGGCAGTCATCGACTTGCCCGCTGCATATGGCGTGGACTCCGTCAGCTTCGCCGGCTGCGGCGCAGAAGGTTGCGGGCGGCTCGCTGCCTGAGTCAAAGCCTGTGATTCGAGCGGGTGCATGACGCGCGACCCGGAGATAGCGGCCTCGGCGTGATTGACCGTGGCGTGCTCCCGACTACGAACCTCGTTGACCACGCTTTGCGCATCCGGTGGTTGCCAAACGGGACGGTCACGAGTGTCGCCATATGCCAGGTGATCACCGCCATGGACAACTTGCAGACGCTCGACAACCGGGTCACGCCCAAACCTCGGCTGATCGGACACCTGACTCCTAGAGAGACTCGAAATAGCTTCGCCATGGCCGCGCTCTTGGCGCTGCGCTTCCTCGGCAGCCAGCGCAGGCTGGCCATATTTCAGCGCGTAGTCCTGAATGGCAAGCGCGAGGGCCCGCGTTAGCAACTCCAAGTCCTCGGATGCCTTTTCATCATCATGAGGCCCGCCATACCTGAGGCCATCACGAATGGTCGCCACACGGCCGCCAGGGAAAACATCGGTGTAGATGTTGGTGCGGTAGCCTTGGCGGTCGTAGTAGCTGATTTCGTAGTTGGACGCATCGAACGGCAGGGCGATGTGAGCACCAAATCCATGACGCGCGGCCTCGGCTTTCATCGCCAGCCAACTATTGAGCATCGAATGACCGTCAGCAGTGCTGGCATGTTCCTTTTGCAGAGCAGCAAGCACTTCAGCTGTCACTTCCGGAACAGGATGGCGCGCCACCGGTAGCGCATCGCGGATGTCGGCGGGGATGGCATCGCGAAACCGCTGCACGAGGTTCGGATACTCGGCCAGCACGTTCGCCGGCGGAAGGCTGCTGGTTGGCAGGTTGGCTTGTCTCGCGCCTGGGATATTGCAGTACAGGGCGTTGTTCACGGCTACGTAGTGAAACCCCGCAATGGCCTCTTTGGCCGTGGCGGCGTCGGAGAAGCTGTGATTGCCCGGGTAGCTGACTTGCCACTTCCGGCGGTGGTTCGTCAACTCTTCTACGGTGGCCTTTGCCGCGAACTCTGCCAACGTCATTTCATGCGGCAGCTTGGCTTGGCCTTCCCGTGCAACGTCACTCGACCGCACGCTGCTATCGACCGTTTCGCTGCTGTGCACATGCTCGCTCTTCACTGCATGACCTTGCGCAACGCGCTTGCCAGCGTGTCAGCGGATCGCGGCCGCCGCTGGTTCGCGCTCATCGATCGGGCACGTTTCCTGGTCGCCAACCAGGCTGGAGCGCAAAGCGGACAGCATGCCTGCCACGTCAACAAGCGACACGTCTTGGCGCTGGCCGGCAGCCACGCCGCGCAGCAACGTCTCTACCGAGGCGAGCCCCTTCGCCACGTGCGGCATCGGTTCCCCCTGCGGTGCGCGCTTCAGCATCTTCAGATCGTCCAACCGCACCTCAACGCCGTGTTGCTCACGA
This sequence comes from Xenophilus azovorans DSM 13620, assembly GCF_000745855.1. GTDB lineage: Bacteria > Pseudomonadota > Gammaproteobacteria > Burkholderiales > Burkholderiaceae_C > Xenophilus > Xenophilus azovorans. The sequence goes on along the minus strand of NZ_JQKD01000004.1, from coordinate 37,143 downwards.
CCGTCCTTGTCGGTCCATTGCGTCGAACGCTGGCGGCCTTCCACATAGATCTCGCTGCCCTTGCCAAGATACGCCATCGCGAACTCGGCCAGCCGGTCGTAGCAGACGATGTTGTGCCACTCGGTGTGCTCGCGCCGCTCACCGGTAACACGATCCGTCCAGTACTCGTGCGTCGCCAGGCTGAAACTCGCATAAGGCCCCTTGGGCGCCTGGCCGCCCTCGGGATCGCGGCCGAGCCTGCCAATCAACTGAATCCGGTTCATGGTGCTTCCTTTCTCGGTTTCGCAGGCTGCGCCGGCTCGCCGAACTTGAACTGCGCTGATCCTTGCTCTCCTCACCTTCTCCCCTGCCCTACTTCACGACCGACAGCGCATACATCGGGTCGTAGTAGATCGCCGGCACATGGCGGCCCTGGTCCCGGTCGAATACAAGTTGGACCACCACATGCACCAAGGTGTGCAAGAGGCGCAGGATCTCGTCGAGCGCCAAGCTTCTTCCTTCTTCCGAGGCCTTGATGAGTAGCGCCACGCGCACGAAAGCCTCCTGCGGCGAGTTCGCATGTACGGTCGTGATGCCGCCCGGGTGACCCGAGTTCAGGACGTTCTGCACGTAGTAGAAGGTCTCGTCGCCGCGCAGTTCCGCCAGCAGCACCCGGTTCGGCGTCTTGCGCATCACCGCCTGCAGCACCTGCTTGGCCGTGGCGCCGACCACGCGCTCGCCAGCATGCCCATCGCGCCGATAGAACAGCGCCTGAGAATTCGGATGGTTGCGCAGCGGCATCTCCGGCGTGTCCTCCACCGTGATCAAGCGCTCCCAGGCAGGAATGAGCTCGATCAGCGCGCGAATGAAAGACGTCTTGCCACTGCCCGTCGCGCCGGACACCAGGATGTTCTGGCTGCCGCCCACGGCCCGCGTGAGAAACTGCGGCCAATCGCCTGCGCGTGCCAGATCCCAGAGCAGCCGCTGCGCGGGCTCCACCTGATCGCGCAAACGCGCTCGCTCATCTTCGCTCAACGATGGCGAGTACATGTGTCGAACGCGCTTGAAGTAGCCCTGCTCAACAAACTGAGCAAGCTCGAACGACTGGCTGGTGTGCTTGCGCAAATTCAGATAGATCATCCCGCGCGGCGCCGTCGGCGGCATCGTCATCTCGATGCGCTCCCCGCCAGGCAGGTAGGCCGAAAGGATCGGATCGCCCTCGTCGAAGGGCTTTAGCGACAGGTTCGCAAGGAAATTGCCCAGCGCCTGCAGGTATTCGAAGTGGATGACCGGTGCATCGACCTGTTCCCAGACGCCGCCCTTCCAGAGCTGAACGATGCCCGGTGCGTTGACCGCGATCTCGTTGACCCGGGGATCATCCAGCCAGCCTTGCAGCGCGCGAAGGTGCGCAAGGATCGAGACGTACTTGTCCGACGAGCCCATGCTCAACGCCCTGATGTCGGGCGCAGTTCGTAGACCGTCGAGAAGTCCACATCCCGCGCCACGAAGATCTTGATGATCTCGCCCTGGTTCTTGTAAAGGCTCGGGCGCAGCTGGCGACCCTGCGTCAGCATCTCCTCGACCACGGCTCTAGCGGTACTGTCCGTATTGCTCATCTGTGAGTACAGACCCTGCGTGCCGATGTTGTAGGTATCGCTACCATCGGCCGAGGCCCGCGATGCCGCGCGCGCGTTGTCGCGGGCGATGTAGATGTCCTTGGCATCCTCCAGCAGCGAGAAGAAGATGGCGCCGGCGAAGCGCTCGAACCACTTGTTGTCGACGTAGCCGGAGGTGCCCGCACGGCCCAGTGCATCGGTGCCCGGGGAATTGAGCTGCACCGTCACGAAGTGGGGCGTCACGGCGCGGGTCCAAAGCGTAAAGATCGCCTGCTGGCCCAACTGCACGCCTTGCGCGTATTCGCCCTCCATCGTCGTGCCCGTCTCCATCAGCACCACCTTGCCGTCCATCGACATCACGGGCGCGCTCAAGATGCATTTGAGAAAACCAGGCTGGTCGGTGAGGATGGCCGTGAGCAAGGTGCAGTCCGGCAGCGTCCCCTTCGCCAACGTCATGGAGGGGTTGCGGAAGATTCCGGCGCTCGTGCCCGGGGTGCTGGTCGCCGAGAGTGCGCTGGCCAGCGCGTTGGCGGCGGCGCCAGCCGACGACGAGGCCCCGGGCAGACTGGCGGTGGCAGCGACACCCGCATTCGTGCCCAACTGCCCCGCCGCAGCGGACACCGGCATGGCTGCGCTGAACGCGATGCCGCTCTTGCGACGGCGGTCTCGGATGCGGTCCTCCTCGGACTGCCCCGGTTGCCCCGCCTGTGCTGACTCTTCCTTCTTCGCCGCTGGCTCGGGGCAATTCAGGCCGATCGGCAGACGCACGCCGTTGGGGCACTCGACATAGTTCTGGGTCTGCAGCGCGGGACCGAGCGCCAAGGGCACCTTGACCTCCGGCGCCGCCAAAGGCCGGACCTGCGCGTCGTCCTTGGGCTTGGGCGCGGACGCCGCGCCGAAGAGGCCGAAGTAGTGGTTGCGGCTGGCAATGCCAAAGAGGATCAGCAGCGCCGCCGCCGAGGCGGTAGCGACCAGGATGAGTTTCTGACCCGGGGCCGCGGTCCGTCGGCGCTCCACCAGCCCTTCACGCTCCACTTCAGCGACCGGCGCTTCCTGCTTCATCTCGATCATGGGCGCACCTCAGTTGGCTGGCTCGCGGATCGCGCGTTGCACCTTGCCGCTGGCAGTCCCCGTGGGCGCAGACTCAATCGGCAGCGAGGGCGAGCGGTTGGTGATGCCTGCCACCAGGCCGCCACGGCGCAGCAGGAGGCGCTGCACGACCCGGTGCAGCACCATCGTGTCGGCTTCGACGTGGTAGTCCACCAGGCTCTCCGTGCCGTCCGGCTCGATCACGAAGGCCGCGGGCATCGGGTTCGCGGCGCTGAAGAGCAAGAAAGTCTGGCGGCCGTTGTCGTGCATGGCCAGAGGCTGCAACTCCTGGGGGCCCACGATCCAGTAGTCGTAGTTGAGCGTGCCTTCCTGGCCTGAGGCCTGGAGATCTGCCTTGACTTGGCGCCGCTCGGCTTCCAACTTGGCCAGGGCAACGGCCTCGGGGGTGCCGGCTTCCTGCTCCGGGTATTGGAGCCGCACCCAGTACGCGACGTTGCGGGCGGTACGCGAGGTGGTGCGCAGCTGAAAGAGATAGGCGCGCTTGTTGGTGAAGATGGTCAGATTGGTGTCTGCCCTCACGTCCTTGGGCTTGAGCACGAACAGGTTGCCGTTGATGGCAGCGTGCCAGGCATCCCGATCGCCCATGGCGAAATCCTTGATCTCTTCCTTCCTGCTGAATTCGATCGTGGTGACGACACCCTCGGCCGCGACGATGCGAATCACGTTGTCGCCGGTGTAGCGCACCGTCTGGATCCGAGCGTCGCTAGACGAAGGAATGGTTCCGACCTCGGCCCACGCCGGCCCGACAGACCCGACGCATGCCAACCCGGCCGCGAACGCCACGCCAATCAGCCTCATCGGGGCGCTCCCTGGACCATCCCGAAGTTCGCAGGAGTGACGGTGCTGGAACCGCCGGAGCCAGAACCTGCCGCGCCCGCACTACCCGTCGGCGGCGGAGCACTTCCCGGTTGGCCAAGCACTTGCGGCACCCCCTCCTGATCGCGGCGATAGTTCAAGGCGCAGAAACCGAAGGCATTGACGTACAGGTCCTTCAGCTGCGAAGGAATGTTTCCTTGGTCGTAGCGGATGGTGAGCGTCGAGATATAGCGCGTGCGCACTGGCGGCGAGACCCCGCGCGTGACGGTCTTGTCGAAGCGCACCTGCGCCACGCGCAGATCGTCCTGCTCCGTGGGCAGGAAGGTGATGCTCTGGATCTCGGCGCGCTCCGAATCCGTGGGGGTCATGGTTTTGACCGGTGACTGCGGGTTGATCTCGGGGTTGAAGTAGTTCTCCCAATCGGTGCGCACGGGTCCGCAGGACATCAGGTAGGCGGTCTTGTAGTTGGACTCGGCCTCGCCGCGCGTGAAGCCTTCCCGCGCCAGGACATAGCGCGCCACGTCCGACAGGACAATCTTCTGGTCACGCGGGCGGCCGATCTGCACGGTCTCGCCTGGCGCCTGCACGTCATAGGCACCGGTGGCGTTGTCCACGCGAATGACGGCCGGCACGATCTGCTTGAGCGGCAGCAGGAAGGTGACACTCAAGACACTGAGCCCGCACAGGATGCCGCAGGCCCACGCGATCCTGACGCTGCGCGACGCCCTGCGCTCCAGGGCCAGGCGCTGCTGGCTGTCCCAGTCCAGCGCCTGCGCGAAGTAGGCCTGCTTCTCATTCATCGAACCGCCTTGCCTGGCTGCTGCGCATTGATGGGCCGTTCCTCACCGGCGGGCCAACCTGGGGGCTTGGGTGCGCCACAAGCCGACAACAAGCCAGCAGCCAAGACACACACGGCCAGCAGAACTCGCATGTAACCTCTCCCTACTTCGACCGGATGCGCCCGAGCATCGAACGGAAATGGACCGCGCTGGTCAGGCCACTTCCGAAAGATCCGCCACTACCACCAGTCAACGATGAGCAGATGACCCCAATCTGCATGAACATGAAGAGCATCGAGATCGAAATCAGGAGGATCGGGATCGTGATTGCGGCCACGTTCAAGCCTGCCCCGCGAACACCCAACAGGTTGGCCACCATGTTCATCACGCCCGCGCCCGATGTCGCTCCGCCCAACTGAGCATTGAGCGTGCCGACGTAGCTGTTCACGATTCCGATGAACATGAAGATGAACAGCGTGGTGAACACGTGATAGAAGACGTAATACAAGCACGTGTTGATCCATGAGTAAAACAGGTAGCGCGTCTGGGTAAGCACGAGGGCAAGCAAGAAGAACGGCCCCACGGCGAGCAACAGACTCAGTCCAAGCTTCGTGTAGATGATCGCGAAGAGGGCCACGCCTACAAGCAGGTACACGGCCACGATGACGAGGACGCCCATCAAGAAGAGCGTGATGGCGGGACCGAATGCCAGTTCCTTGATAAGGTCGCTGCCAGCCGTGAACATGGCTGAGACAAGGTTCATGACTTTCTCGTTCACCTGGCCCAGTAAGTCAGGGGCGTCGACGGACGTACGGCTCATAGCCATGGTCAACTCAGACGGAAGCGCGAAGATCGGCTTGGCGACCCAGCTGAGATAGCCGCCGCCCATGATGTGCAGGACAACCATGAACCCGATGAATTTGAGAAGCCAATCCGTGATGGGCGTGGTGATCTTCCCTTCCATCATCAGGTAGCACCAGATGAGCATGCATATCCCAAGAAGGATCCAGGCAATTGGAATGACATAGTCCGAGATCCCCATCGCGGCGCCCTCATAGAAGCCGTTCAGCGCTGTCTCGAACTTGGCGTAGATGTCACCAATGACGGTGTCGGCCATGATCCTTCTCCGCGAAGTTAGAAGCGAATGTTCAGGGGCTTCCGCAACCCGCCGACTTCGTCTTGCGCACTGCACGCGCCCCCTCGAGCACCAGTGCGTTGCACCTCAGCTGAACATGCGGAATTCAGCTTCTTGAGGGGCTCCAAGTTGCCCTTGTCCGCCTCGGCGGCGATGTATTTGGGATCGAACGCCGGCGACTCAGCCGCCTCCTGCTTGCCGCAGCCGACTATGCTCAGCGCCGCCAACGCATAGGTGACGAGGGTGTAGAGGTACTGCATGGCTAGAACCTGATCCCGCCGGCGGCGCCGCGCGCCATGCCCGCATTGAAGTTGTCGATCGCGGTCTGCTGCTGCAGCCGCCGGTCCGCCTCTTCCATCGCCTGGATGGTGGAGAGCTTGATCTGCTCGTTCTGCATCCGGACGGTCTCCACCTGGATCCGGGCCTGGATCTCGTTGATGGCCTTCACGTCGGTCGAGCCGTTGATTGACTGCACGTAGGTCTGCAGGTTTCGGATGTTCTCGGACGCTTTGCGGTAGCCCATGTCGCCGATCTGCTTTTGCAGAGCCAGTTGCTGCCACTGCTGATTGCATGCCGTGCGCATCGCGGTGTCCGAGTTCAGTTCCGCGCAGCTTCGCAGCTGATTGGCACGTACGATGTCGGTCAGCGACCCGGAGATGCCCGCGAATGCCCCGCCACTGCCGCTCTTCAACGCATGGGCCGCGGCCACGTAGTCCTGCGGCAGATACTGGTTGTTCAGATCGTTGTTCAAGAGGCTGCCGAAGTTGCGCGAGCCCTGCAGCGTGTTGTAGACATCGCGCATCTGGTCGAGCTGCTGCTGCATCGATCTCAGCTGCTCGGTCCATTTGAGGATCGTCTCAACGTGATTCATGGTGGCCGGCGCATCCGCCACCACCGCCACCGCCCATTGCGCGGATGCACCGGTCGACAGACCCAGGCCAAGGGCCAGCGCGGTGACCGCAAGTCGGCGCCTGGACTTGGTCAAGTGGCCTCTCGGATGGACTACCAGCTCATCGGTTCTCGCAATGCACAGGCTCTTCATCACACTCTCCTTCGCAGAAACAAGGGCAGCCAGTCCCGGGGGGCGTCACCCACCTCTTCGATGGCCGCATGCATGACCTCGACGTTGTCCAGGCTCGCCGAGAGCACCGCCAGCATGTCGTCCAGGCCGCTCAGGTCCATGTTCACCATCACCGACTCGGCGCCTTTCTTGAGCAGGAACTTGCCGGCGTTCTCCTCGGTGTTCTTGACCAGGTGGAACTCGCGCGGCGTGAGCTTCAGCCCCTCGATGTAGTCGTCCTGCTCGGCCTGGCCATTGGGCAGGATGATCTGGGTGGGGAACTGCGACAGCAGCGTGCTGCCCAGCGGGGACTTGCTGATGTCGCCCGGCTCCTGGGTGTCCAGTCCCATGATCCCGTCCTCCTTGCGAATCGTGCGACCCTTGTTCTCGATGAAGACCTGCATCGAAGGATCCTTCAGGGCCTTCCACGCCTCGGCGATGTCGATGATGTGAGGGGCACCCGAAGCCTCCCGACCGATCTTGTGAATGAGGTAGCGCAGGATCGGGGTGCGCGCCTCCTCGATATCCAGGAAGTTCGTCATGTCGAAGCCGAAGGTGTCGGCCCCTGTCAAGTCGAAGCGGTCGGCGTCGTTGTCCAGCACCCAGGCGAAAGCGCCGCCGTCGCACCAGCGTCCAAGCGCGTGATAGAGGCTGTTCTCGCGGTGCGTCGGCAACGAATCCCTCACGCGCGCGTAGCGCCGATATCGGGGTTCGAGTTCGTAGACCTGCCGGATCGCGCGCAGCAGGTCTTCCTCGTCCTTGTGCGTCATGGCGTACCGACCGTCGAACTGCGCATTCCAGGAAAGAATGCTCAGGATGACCGACAAGTTCTCAGGCGTGGGCGGCAGCGAGAACGGATTCATTCCGGTCGGCTCACCGCCAGCGATGCGGAAGTAGCGCCCGCCCATGGCGCGGATGCAGATCTCCTCGCCGTAGTCCTTGTCGAAGCTGAAGATCTTCAGGGGCTTTTCCTGCACGTGACGCTGCTGCCGTGCCAGCAGGCGCAGAGCGAGTTTGAGCACCGTCTTGCCCCCGCCGGAGCGGCCGACGATCTTGTAGTTGCCCAACTCCTTGCGATGGGCCCGCGGCTTATCAGCGTCGTCATTGGCGGCCACCCCTTCTTCCCGCTCCGCGTTGCCGCTGCTTGGCTCTTCTTCATAGTCCAGCCGAATGCCTTGCTCCAGCAGCCGGTTGCGGCTGACGTGGTAATTGAAGAAATAGGGCCCACCCGCCACGGTTTTCAGCAGCGCAATGGGTGCCCCCCACTGGCTGCCCTGCGCATTGCCCTGCGGGTGGTTGTGCATCGGAAAGAACTTGGAGAAGTTCTTGCTGCTGATGGGCATGGCGCGGATGCGCCCGTACTTGAAGTTGCCTGGCAACACGCTGAAGTAGGTGCAGATGAGCGCCCCACCGCGCTCGCGCGAGGTGTTCATGCTCTTCTGGTCCAGCAGCGTCACCGCTGCGTTGACGTTCTGGTTCAGCGCCTTGACGGTGTCGCCGTAGACGATCAGGACCAGTTCGTGGTCGAACATGGAGAAGCGCCCGGCCTGCAGCTGGGTGCGAGCGGCCGCGACTTCTTCCATCTGCTGCGCGTTGTCGCTGGTGGACTTAATCTTGTTGTACTGGGTGCGCAGCAAGGCATCGGCCTTGTCAAAGGCCATCACGGTGACGGATTGGCTGAGCACGAACTCGAAGGGTGCCGACAGCAGGCCCTCGAAGACCTTGGCATCGAGCTGCTCGGCGCGGTACGGGGCGACCAGCGAGAGGACTGCGGCAAATCGCGATCCCGCCGGTCCCTGAATCTCCACGGTCTCGGCGCCGAAGTTCAGGGCCGCGGACTGCAGGCCGTGGCTGAGTTCGTAGGCCCCGAGGTTGATGTGCCGATCGGTATTGTTGAGCAGGCGGGCGTAGAAGCCGGCCGTGCGCGAGCAGAGTTGACCACCTTGGCCTTCCTGCCCCCCTTGCCAGTACGTGCCCAGGCGCCGCGGGTGGTAGCGCTTGAGGCTGGCCAGCAATTGCGAAGAAATCTTTGCGAGCTCGTCACGCGCTCGTAGGCGAAGCTCTGCCATGCCCTCGCTGGTACGGTTTGACAGTCGGATGCTCACCTTGTCCGCCTTGTTGCCGGCCAGGCGGTACACGGGCGAGAGGAACAGACGATTGGTGAACTGCGCCTCGTCGCCAAACTTGCCGGCGTACTGGCGGGCGAACTCGGTGGACAGGTCGTTGTCGTACGCGACGCCGGAGAAATCGAAGCGCACGCGCTGACGCTCTAGGTGAGTCCACAGGGCCACGTTCGGGCTGCGCGCGACGTTGTTGATGGCCGAGAACCATTGCTGGTTCAGGCTGTCCAGTTCCCTGTGGCCGATGGTCTCGTAGGACAGGCCATGCACGGCAATCGTCTCTGTGAGGTCTCCCTCGTAGGTGATCACCGTGTGCTCGTCGATCTGCTGCGAGTACGGCAGGCAGCTCGCCACGTTTCGCTCGGCCTGAAGCTTGGGGACGGCAGACATGACTTCGTCCTCTCAACGCCCCAGGTCGCGGGCCAGGTTCGCCCGGCTCATGTGCGGACTGAAGCTCACGACGCCGTGTCCATGCGTGTTCCTGTTGTCGGCGAACCACCGGAACCGGTAGTAGGCGATCAGGTCGCGCACCCAATATGGATTCTCGTTGGTCTGCATGACCAGCAGCAGGTGCAGCGGGAGCAAAAGCAGCGCCCAGAAGGCGAACAGGCGCATGCACAGCAGCAGGAGCATGCACTCGAGGCCGAAGATCGGCAGAGGCACGTAGGCATGCAGCACCGGCGCCTGCGCAGCCCGGTAGATCACCGCACGCTCCAGCGCCGGCTCGTCGTGGCGGGTATCAGCCTCTGACATGGGGTCCTGCCTTCGCGAACAGCGTCAGAGGTTGGAGATCCCGGAGGACGTGCTGCCCACGGTTTCCTTGATGAACTGGATGATCGCCACGATGGCGAAGGCCAGCGCCGTGGCGAACAGGACCTGCAGGAACAGGCGCTTCGGATCCTCGCGCCCCAGCCAGTTGCCGGTGGTCCAATTGAGCAGCGTGAGCAGACCCATGATGGCTCCCACCACCCCGACGATGCCGTAGAGCATGTTGAAGACGTTCACGCCTGTCTGCCGCAGCGTCTGCGCGAATGCGGGGCTGGCGGCGCACGCCACAGAGAGGCCCACAAGCCCGAGCCGGGCACCGATCGCGAGCCAGCTGGTCGCGCGACGGGTGCGCGCGTGATCAACCGCAGGAGCGACCACATGGGCGAGCGCGAGGACGGATGCGACAGTCGGGACGATGAGCTTGTTGGCCATGGGTACCTCATGAAGAGTGAGCGAATGGGAAAGGCGGTGCGGCTCAGAAACCGGCTTTGGCGCCGGGCTTCTCGAAAAGGTCCAGGGATTCGCCGGGTCGGCGCTGGGGGCTTGCCGCGTTGTCTGCCGGGGCGATCGACGCAACGTCAACCTTGACCGCTGAACTCGGTGCTGCGGTGAGAGGTGACGCGCTCGCCATAGCGATGCCCCGACCGAGTTGCACCAGCGGCGGCGCGCTGCTCATGTAGGCAAAGATGCGGCTGGCATAGTCGTCACTGATCGTGCGATCAGCGCCGCCGGAGTTGTAGCCGCGCAGCGCCGCCCAGATCGCCGCCACCCCGGTGTAGCCCGACGCCGTGGCGCGGTGAAAGAAGTTCCACAGGATCTTCTGGCCCACGGTCAGGTTCTGGCAGGCGTCGAAGGCCTGCTCCCAACTCATGCCGTACAGGCTCACGTTGCTGACGTGGATCTGGGCAAGCCCCACGGAGAACTTGCGGCCGGCGGCAGCCAGGCCTTTCGCCATGGCGACCGCCTCCTCCAGCGTTTGCGGCTGCTTCACGCTTCCTTGCGCGCGGTCCATGCCGATGGCCAGCGGCCGGCCTCCCGATTCAGTGCGTACCAGCGCCTGCATCAGCACCGGCGACACTTGCGGGGCACATTGTTCGATCAGGGCTGCCGATGGGAACATCGTGACTTTCCGATGAAATCAGCCGCGCAAGTTTTGCGAAGCTGAATACTTTCCTGGTACATTCGAGTCGAAATAAAGAAACGCTTTACACTTTTATCCATCCGTCTGGATAAAGTGTTTGTTTGTAGTGTTTTTCAAGACTCTGCGCCTGATTCGTGTCCTGGACAACTGCGTTTACAAATGGAGATAGGTCCCGCCCCATGAGCAAGTCGCCCGCCCCCGAAGAAGGCCCTCTTTCTTTGGCCGCGCACATGGTTCGTGCGCTACTGGAACGGCACGGCATCGCAAAACACCGCCATGCCGCGTTCGTGGGCGAGTTCTTCAATTTGTCTCGTGCGGCCGCACACCAGCGTGTGAACCGGAGTGCGGCCTGGACGCTGGAGGAGCTTTCTTCCTTAGCCCAGAATTTCGGGGAGACGCTCTCGGGCATCGTGGCCGCACACGCAACTTCCACATCGAAGCGCGCCACCTTGCGCATGGGCGGCGCGAACGTCGACTGCATGATCTGGCTGGCCGACGGAACACCCGACTCCAAGGTGGACACTTTCGTGGCCGTGGACAACGGGGGCACCTATCTGGTCGTGCCAATCACCACGATGTCCTCGCCCACAGCACCGGCAAATGTGCAGCGCATCGCGCGCATGGAGGTCACGTTGCAGCGCCAACCCGAGGCGACGATGCGCATCGCGGTGCTGGACGATGAGGACGACGTCGCGCATGCCCTTTGCGACCAGTTGCGCACGGCGGGCCTGAAGGCCGTGCCTTTCTCAAGATCGGCCGACCTGATCCAGGCGATGGCCAGCAGCCCCTATGACGGCTACGTGTTGGATTGGCTGCTGGCCGAAGGCAATGCGACGCCGCTCTTGGCCACCCTGCGCGCACAAGCTCGACCCCCAGCCGTGGTGCTGCTGTCGGGCAAGCTGCGCAGCGGCTCCGCCGATCCTGTCGATGTGGCCTCAGCGGCCACGACCTATCGCGTGCAGGTCATCGAGAAGCCCACGCACCTGCCGCTACTGCTCTCCGCTCTGGAGAACGACGGCCTGCATAGGGTGCGCGAGACCCGAAGATAAGTCGTCATGGCAATCACGAATTCCTCGCCATCCAAAGTTATCGAGCGCCGCTGACCCGAATGAATGTTCGACAGTTGGGGTCGACGTAGCGTCTCTGGGTCACTCTGGTCAGCGAGATTCCGTTCTGGAACATAACGGGGCTCGCCGAACTCCATCCGCCCGCGTTTGAACGTGACCACCCGCCTCGCCTCTATCTGCAGTTTGCGGCCATCGGCGTTGTGCACCCAGAGATAGCGATCGGCAAGCGCCCGAAAAGGCATAGCTACATCGTATTGAAGCCGGGAAATCCGGTGTACTCCGACGCCTGATTCGTTGTCATCAATGTCGTCCCCGTACGGAAATCCTGGCCGCTATTCAGCGCTTTTCTGAATTCCTAATTGCGCAGCCAACGGCTGCGCCCGCCATCGACGGCGAGCACCTGACCAGTCACATAGGGTGCGTCCAACAACACCCATTTCACTGCTGAGGCGAGATCCTCGAAACCGCCGAGGCGGCCCAGCGGAATGGATCGTTCGATCGCCTCCGCACGCCCTTCATCGGTCCAGGCTTCGGGCAGCGGCAATGCGCCGGGCGCCACCACGTTGCAGCGAATCCGCGGTGCCCACTCCATCGCCAGCGTAAGAACCAGCGACTGCAGCGCCGCCTTGGCCACCGTGTACCAGAGATAGCCTGCGGCGGGCCGGTCCACGTGGATGTCCGTCACCGCCACCACCGAACACAGGCTCGGCTCCAAGCTCTTCAAGATGGCAGCGTGCGCGTTGAGATGCACCGCCATGTCTAACGACTCCCGCGCGCTGTCAGCCAGGGTACTTGGCTGATAGACGCTGGCATTGCACACGCAAAACTCGGGCGTCAATTCGATGAGCCAACCCGGCACGTCCACCGGCTGGCTCAGATCGGCCTCCCAGGTGAGCGCGCAGCCAGCGCGCAGGCTTTCCAACTCGGCGCACAGGGACGCAGCCCGATCACCGGAGCGTGGCGAGTGATGGATCACCACATTCAGCCCGGCACCCTGCATGGCCCGCACGATGGCTTCTCCACCGCGCGCCGTGCCGCCAGTGACGAGCACCCAGCTCATCGCGTCAGGGTCAGGCGTGGCACATCCGCCCAGGCGTGATGCTTGGTGATGCTCACGCGCGCCGAGGTCACGTGCTTCAGATCACGGATGCGGTCGCGAATGGCCGTGGTCACCTGCTCCAGCAAATCCCAGCGGCGCTCTGCGAACACCTGATGCACGATCTGCCGCAGCTTGCCGTAGTCAAGCGTCTCGCTGATCTTGCCCTCGCGCGCGGCCGCATCCGAGTGCCGATCATCGACCTCAACGAGCAGTCCCACGGTCAGCGCCTGCTCCCTGCCCTGCTCGGACGGCGCGATCCCGATCTCGGTGCGCACCTCGATTTGCATTTCAATGGTTGCCATAGTCGTCAGAGGTTACTTGCCCAACGAAGATGCCGGGCGGATTGATATTTTCAACCAGACCGGCCGACCTCGCTCGCCTGGGTTGCATCGGGCGGCACCAGCGGGAAGCGCACAAAGAAGGTCGCCCCGCTTCCTGGGCCTGCGGTGCCATTGCCCGCGGCGCTGGCCACGCCCACCTCCCAGCCGACGGAGTCGGCCAGTAGGCGAACCACGGCCAGCCCCAGACCATTCCCTTGGGAGCGGCCTTGGCCGCGCCGCCCACGCACGAAAGGCTCCCAGATGGCTGCGAAGTCCGAGTCGGAAATCCCGGGTCCATGATCGGTTACGCGCACGATGGCCGCCTCCACCGCCACGGCCCGACCCGAGGCACTCCCGTCCTCCAACTGCGCCGACACCAAAATGACGTCCGGGCCGCCGTACTTGATCGCGTTGGACAGGAAGTTGTTGATGACCTGATGCAACCGGATCGGGTCACCGACCACCGACAGATCGTCGGGAATGGAAGTCTCCAGCGCGAGTTGCTGGCCGGGCTGCACGGACGCCAGATGCTCGCCCAGGACGCGCTGAAGCATGGGCACCAGCGCGAAGCGTTCCCGGCGCGCCTCGTAGGTCCCGCTGACCATCCGCGTGTACTGTGCGATGTCATCCAATTGACCCGAGATGAGGCCAATGTTGCGCTCGAGGCTGTCCACCGCGCGTTGGCCGGCACGTGGCGCCGTCGTGTCCGCCAAGACTTCCACGTCCGCAAGCATGGTCTGCAGGGGCGTTCGCAGTTCATGCGACACCATGCCAAGCAGCGCTACCCGCGCCTGCGCGCTGCGCTGCGCCTCTGCACGGGCCTCCGCTTCCTTACGAAGGGCTTGGTCCTCCTTGCGAAGAATCTGCACATGCGTGATGAGCCCCAGTCCCAGCATCGCCAACAGTGCCAGGCCGACCTCCTGGTAGGTGAGGGTTGCCTGGCGCTGGGCCTCAAAGGCGGCCTCGAAACTTGTCAATTCTGCGACCCTCAAGTCGTTGGCCATGCTCACCACCCTCTGGCTCAGCGGCTCGACCTGCGCATCGAACTGACGATAGCCCTGCGGCGAAGCGAGGGCCTCATCGACCATGGTGTCCAGTTCGCTGTTCATCCGAGTCAAAGGTTCGATCGAACCCCGAAAGCCTTCCACGGCCTGAAGAAAGGGCCTCAATTCCGGCGATTCCATGAGGATCGCGTACTTCGCGTGGAGCACATCCCGCAGAACGAGCGAATCCCGTCGAAGCGCAGCTCGGGCCTCGGGGTCGATGGCCAGGTGATAGCGCGCCATCTCCAGGCGCAGCGCCTGCAAGCCCAACTGATACTGCACGCCCGCGAAGTAGTAGCCCTCGGTCGGCCAGGAATCGGAGGATGGATTGCGCGAGTTGGCCGCGCGGTGCAACAGGACCGTTCCAAGGAGTGCCAATAGGACCAGTGCCACTCCCACCGGCCGACCGAACCTCAGAATCCAGCGAACCAGGGGACCGTGCGCACGCATTCGTGGCGTCGCATCCACATGCGGGACCCGATTCATTTGACAACGATCTTGCACACCATCCAGACAAACTGCGCCTGGCCTTTGATGGCGGTGAGTTCCGGGTACTGGTCACGCGGATAGACGAGGAAGACCGGGCCGCGGGTGGCCACCATCAGCCGCTCGCCATTTTGCGTGTGGGCCATGACCGGCCGGTACTTGACCAGGTCGGTGGTTGGGATGGTGATCTCATAGGCGTCGATCGCATAGAAGCGCATCTCCTTGGCCGTGGCGGGCACGCCTGCGGCTTCGAGCACTGTCGAGAGCTCCGGGCCGATGAACTCGCTGCGCGGCGTCCAAGCTGTCGCCGTGGTCAGCTTGACCGCCTTGAGATTGAGAAGGTCCTTTTCACTGAAGAGGAAGGAGCCGCGCGGCGAATTGGGCTTGACCGCCCCGGCGATCTCCAGGAGCGCGTCGTTCGGGCAAGCGTTGGGCGCGGCAGCGGCGCCTGCGCCAACCCCGAGCGCCGCGATCAACCCCGCGATCGACGCCGCCGTTCGCAAGCCAAATGGGATGAACCGTGTCATGGGCTACCTCCTTCGTATGCCATGCAAATGTCGCGCGCGAGTTGCCGCGTGGAAAACGGCTTGGCGCGATAGAAGAGCCGGTGTTCGGCGATCGCCGCCGCCAACACCGGATCGGTGGGGACCCCGCCGAGGGCCAAGTTTCCTGAAAGCAAAAAGATCGGCACCGCTTCGTTGGCGGCGTCCGCGCGCAGCTGGACCACGATGTCCAGCGCCGTGACGTCACCCAGCAGCCAGTCCAGCACGTAGGCATCGAAAACGCGCTCACGGATCGCCAGGGACAGCTCGGCCGGGTCAGTGAATTCCTGGACCGCCAAGCCCTGCCGCCGCAGGACCTCGCCGATGGCCGCCACCACATCTGCGTCGTCGTCCAGGATTGCCACGCGAAGAGCGGCATGCGTCGCCGCCCGCGTGGACATGGGCCCCGGCAAGCAATTGGAGGGTTTGGACGTCATGGCGATCTCTACTGTGCGCTCAGGCATGCCCCAAGGGCCCCGTCGCACTTTGCCCGTCCAGTGCGTCCTCGAGCCGTGCTGGAAGAGTGAGGACCACCGATGAGTGCTCTTTGACGTCCAATTCGCCGCCCAAGGCCTCAGCCATGACCCGCACAGGAAGAAGTCGCTGCCCGAAGCCTTGGGGCCAAGGCACATCCTTGGCGCACTGCAGGACAAGGCTCAATGAGGAATCCCCGGGACCTGCCTCTCGAACCGACACGGTGATGGCGCCCGCACCCGAGAGTTTGCCGAACGCATGCGCCAGGCGAAGCAGCATGGCGCGAATCAGGAGGGGATCCGCCACTGCAAAGACGGGGTCGACCGGCTTTTGCGCCAACACGCAAACTCCCGCACGCGCCGAGAGCTCTCCGACTTCTTCCAACAAGGCGCCGACTTCAAAGGCGACCGCACGCTCGACGTGAGCACCCGTTTGGATCAGCATCAGCGTGGCCAAGTCCCCGAGGTGGGCGTCCAAGGCAAGTGCCGAGCGATGCAGTCGGCCCACGCCACGCTTGGCCGCGGCATCCATCGAGGCGTCGTCCAATACATCGAGCGACGAAAGGATCGCCTGCATCGGCGAGCGCATGTCGTGCATCAGCGCGCGAATCGCCTTCGATACATCGGCCGCGTCGTCCGCGCTCGCCTGCGTTTCTGTTCGTGCTCTCTCGCTCATACGCTCATCCATATGCTGTTTTCAACGCCCTCGCGAGATCGCGCCGCTCGCGCGTTGCGGATCGGAGGTGCGTGCGGCCATCGGCCCTGCCGCCCCTTGGCTCCTGCCTGCCTTGCGCAGCGTCTGCGCGAGGATCGCCTGTCGCGAGCGCGTCGTCTTGGCTTCCAACACAACCCTCTCGTTCTTTGCGTCGCGTAACTCCAGGGCCGCGTACTTCTTAAGTTCCCGGCTCATGGCGGCCGCCAGGTTCGACGCATCATCCGTGAAAAGCGTGATGTCGTGCCTGGGCCGGCTAATCGCCACATAGAAGACTGCACGGTTGCTAGTGAGGCTTTTAGTATTCGCTTCCACCAGAACGCGGTTCTTTGTGAGGCCTTGCGCCGAGTGGATCGTGCTGGCGTAGCCGTGCTGCAGATGCAGCGGACGGCTTCGATCCAGCATGACGTTCGCTTCGCCGCCTTTGAGGGTGACGTTCTTCGCGTCGACCGCCAGCACCTCGTAGCGCTCGCCGTTGAAGATGCCCAGGCTCCGGTTGTTCGACGTCACGCGCACCCAGTCGCCCGGCGCGAGGTCGACCACGTCACGCTCGTACAGGCGCAGCATCGTGTTCACCATAGGATCGAACCGGACTTGCTGGCCGTTCTCGCGCTGCACCGCGAGCGTGTTGGTACGAACGTCATGCGAGACGACGGTGAGCTGCTCGTCCTTGATGAGGGAGGCGCCGTAGGTGCGTTGAGGTATCACGATCTGTCCCGCCTCGTAGCTTTGCGCGGACTTCAACTCGGCGCGGGTCATATCCACGTTGTTGAGCACCTCCACCTGGTGGCCGTTGGGCAAGGCGAGCCCCTCGCGCACGAGCGCGTTGATGGCGCGCCGGGCATCGTTGGTCCCAGCCACGATGAGGGTTTCGCGGCGCTCGGCCTGCGGCAGCTGCACGTAGGTGCGCGCTAGGCGCTCGTAGCGCATCAGGTCGTGCCGGACCTCGACCACCTGGGGCTTAAGAACCTCCACGGCCTTAGGCACTTCGTTGTTGGCGGCGTGCACCACGGCGGCCTTGATCGCCTCGTTCTTCTGGCGCTTGATCTCCGTGAGGAAGGCCTTGGTCATGCCCGCATCCTGCAGCTGCTCGAAAGGCTTGCCGGCCTCCACCGCGTGCGTCTGCCTGCGGTCGCCACACAGGACCAGCCGCGCGCCCTGACGCTCGACAATCGCCATGAGGTTCTCTAGCTGGTGGGCAGGCACCACACCGGCTTCGTCTAGGAAGACGATCGACTTGGCATCCAGGCTCCTGTGCTGGCCCACGCGCGCAAGGAAGGAAGCCAGCGTCTGCGACTCCATGCCGAGCAGCGCGAGAGCCTCGTTCTGCGAGGCGTAGGGCGCCAGGCCGATGACGCGGTAGCCTCGCGGGCCCGACAGGCGCGTCGTCTCCGCCTTGATGCCCTCGACAGCCTTCGCGAGCATGTGACTCTTACCGGTACCGGCCAGGCCCTGGATGCCTACGAATCGATCCCGCGCGGTCAACACCATGCTCACTGCATCGCGCTGCCCGGCGTTGAGGTTGCTCGCCGCCAGCATGGCCGTCACGTTGTCGATTGACGCCACCGCAGGCACCGTTCCTCGACCCGCCTTCTCGATGCCCAGGATCCGGATCTCGCTGCGCCGCGCCTGCGGCGTCGCGAAGCGCGGCTCCGAGGGCACCAACGCTCCCCGTGCAATGGCGGCGTCCACCACCGCCCCGGCCTGGGCCTGCGGCTGCCCGCGCGTGGTCATGGTCAGAGCGATCCAGGAGGCGCGCGTCAACTTCTCGAAGTCGTCGTGTCCCTTGAACTGGTTGGCCTTGGGGTCGCGGGCCAGCTCGCCGGCGCTGATGTTCAGGGACCGTGCCGTCTGATACAGCGGCAACTCCGGCAGCAGGCGACCATCCGTCTTGGCCGCATCCAATGCCGCGCGAACTTCCACCGTTGTGGTGCGCGTGGCCGCCCGGCCGTAGGCCACTTCCAGCAGTTCGGCGCGAGAGAAGATGCCCTGGCGCTCGGCCAGGTGAGCAATGGCGAAGTCGATGGCGTCATTAGCCGCGCGGCGCGTCGTGCTCGAGCCGGTGAGCTTCTCGCGGACCGCGCGTACAAGACGAGCCGCCGAGGACGGCGTGGGCAGCACGTCGCCCTGCAAGGGACCCCGCGCCTGCAGGTCCAGACCCGCCTCCCGCGCGGTTTGACGCCAATGCTCGCGCAGCCACGCCCGGTCGTTTTCTGTCTTCTTGCGCCGCGTGGCCAGCGTGATGACCTGCTTCTGAGCGGTGGTCGCCGTCTCCCTCGCCTGGCCGCGCGAAGCTAGCAAGTCTTCGATCTCGCGGCTGCGCTGGCTGAAGTGGCGGATCACCGCGTCGGAGATGTGCGCGAGCTCCCACCCACCTTTGCGCGTCTCGCGCAGCTCGAATCCGATCTTCTTGAGCTCCTCGGCGAGCGTCGCGCGGTAGAACGCGCCCACCATCTTGACGTTGCGCAGCAGATCCTCGTTCGAAAGGGCCCGCCATTGGCCATCGGAGCGTCGCGTCATGTTCATCACGATGGCGTGCGTGTGCAACTGAGGGTCCTGCGCACGGGACAACTCATGCCGGAAGGTCGCCGCCACCAAATTCCCGGTTCGTTCGCGAAAAGACAGGCCCCGCTCCTTCTTGCGCGTGGCCGCAAACTCCTGCATGAGCTCCAGGCTCTTTTTCACGGCCGTGTCGTGCGCCACGATGATGCGCGCGTCTTCCTGCACCAAGGCCTGGATGCTCACGGACTTCGGCGCACTGAAGGTGAAGTCGATGCCCTTGCGGTCCGCGCTTGCGTGCGTGCGATTCACTCGCAGCTGCTTGCCGTCGGGCAAGCGTCCTTCCAGCAGGTCCTGGAAAACCGCACGCTCGACGGCCGTTGCACCCTCGAGTCCGAGTGACACCACGGCACTCCCGATCCAGTCCCCGCGGTGCCCCTCCTTGCCGTAGTAGTCGTCCGAGGACTCGAAGTAGTGGCCAGCGCGCGTGGCATCAGCGACGAACTTGAAGGACAGCATGCCGAGTTCCAATCAGGTTGAGGACCGCATGGACGTTGCCGCCGCAGCCACTGCTTGCGTTTGTGCCGTCGCAGAGAACAGCAAGTTCGTCTGCTGCGGTCGGTCGTTGAAGCCCTCGGCCATCAGCATGGGCGGCGCCACGAGCGGCCGCTGGCAGTACTTCATCGACACCCGCGAGATCGGGTAGTCGCCCGCCAGCTTCACATAGCCCGTGAGGTTGGGCAGCAGGTGGAATTCAGCCGGCGACACCAGACGCTCCGTGTCCTGGCGGTGCGACAGCGTGCCCTTGCCGCCGGCGGTGCCCACCGAGACGCTGGGCGCACGGCGCAGCACCGTGTGTTCACCCAAGCCCCGCGAGAACTCCTCGGCCGTGTAGGTGTCGAGTTCGCCGATGCCGCACAACAAGGAGCTTCGGAAGCAGTTGCGCAAGGTGAGCGCATCGTCCCTGCCGTAGATGTCGTTGAGCTGCGCGAGCGACTGCACGCCCGCCACGATCCTCAGCCCCTTCTTGCGCCCCTTGGTTGCCGCGTCGATCAGGTAGTTCAGTTTTTCCAGGGAATCAAGTTCGTCGCAGATGAGGTGCATGCGCCGGTTCGCATCCTCGGGCATGGACAGCACGCTCGCACAGGTGACGTCCGTCCAGCAGGAGATCAGGGGCTTGAGCGCCTGCAGCATGTCCTCGCGCCAGGTGATCCACAGGCTTCCCTTCCCGTTGTCCAGCCAATCCCGAAACGAGAAATCGCCCGAGGGCAGGTACTTGTGCGGCGTGATGTATTGCGTGAGCACGGTGCGAATGCTGGCCAGGGTCTCGGGCGCGCCATGGAAGCAACCGGCCGCGGGCGTGCCAGCCAGCAGGGCCTTGAGGTCGTCGTTGCTGGCGGTGGTGAGCCAGTGCACCAGGCGCTCGGTAGTGCCAGCGCCCTGGCGCAGCAGCACCGTGAGGGTTTCACTCACGATGGTGCGCCCCATGCTGTTCCACGTCTCCTGCTCGGTGGAGGGGCTGCGCGGGATCAGGCTGATGGCGTACTGCTCGCAGTCGAAGCTCGTGCGAATCTCATTGAAGATGCTCCAGCCCTGGCTGCGCCGGTCGAAGGGATTGAGGACCATGTCGCCCGGGCGCCAGAAGTAGCGCATGGAGGCGCCGTCGGGGTCGACGCAGATGATGCGGTCCTCGCGCGCCATCGCGCTGCCAACGTACTCACTGATGCACACGCTCTTGCCGGTACCGGTGGAGCCACCCACGAAGAACTGCGTGTTCTCCACTTCTCGCGGAATCGGGATGCCCGCAAAACGCAGCGCATGCTGGCCGGCGCGCCCGCGCGTTGTGCCGGCTAACAGCGCCTGGCTCACCATACGCGGGCCACGCAGGCGGCTCACGAACACCGAGCCACCGAAGTGGTTGGCGTAGCGCCGCACGCAGAAGATGAACGCGCCTACCCCCACCACCAGGCCAATGGTGGGACCGATCCACAGCCAGGGCAGGAAGGGAGTCTGCTTGGCGGCATGCCAGAGGCCCTGGGCGAACAAGTTCAAGGGCACGCGGAAGTACAGGGCCACGTTGGCCACCCAGCCGGCCAGGATCACCACGACCACGCCCAGAGCCAACCACGAGCGCAGCGTGTTGTCGGGCGTGCGGTGATTGACGTACATGGCCTCGCGCCCTTCGCTACCGACCCTTGAGGTAGCTCTCAATGGCCGAGATCTCCAGCACCTGGTCGGCCTGCGCCCGGATACTGTCGCCCACCGACTTGCGCACCATGACGTAGAGGCCGCACAAGATGCTGAGCAGGAGGTCGGTGTCGTCGTCCCGCCCTGATCCCCGGATCCCTCTGCCCACGGCCCCCCGCTCGGCCGCCTCGGCCTGATGTTCGCGCAGGCGCTCCACATTCGCTGCGATGCGATCCAGGTCACCCCGAATCCCCTGCAGCACGTCCACCTGCAGCCGGACGGCGTCGAAGTACACCTGCTTGATGTGCGAGCTCAGGCCCGGCACGCCGGACGCCGCATGGGCACGGCCGAGGATCTCGGTTTCCTCGTCGTTGAACTTGATCGAGACGATGCTGGCCATGGTCCTACCTGCTCAGCCAGCAACCACGCGGGTTTGCGTGTCCGAAGTCATACCGCGCAAAGGGTCGGTCATACCGGACTTTCCAGCATCCATGCGGGTTCCCGCGCACTTGGTAAGTGCGTATGGTGTATCGCCCTAGGCGAGTCGGCGAATCCCGCGCCGTCCGCCAGAACGCGACCTTCGTTGAGGAAAACAGGTCGGTCGAGCCGAAGGATCGGCCGAGAGCGTGACAGCAGGCCGAAGGCCAACTGCGTCCAAACTGTGCTCAAGATGTACTCCTGCTGCGTCTTCGATGTACTCACGATGCATCCTGCAGTACAAGACAATACGCGATTGGTACGGCACAATGTAGCGTCGAATCGTACGTTTAGCCAGCAGCATGGCCAATCAGAACATCCTCGATCTTGTTCAACAACGCGCGGAAAGCCTGGTCGCGGAGAACCTGCGAAGCAGCTCGATCGCCATTTCCCGGCTTCGCGAGCTGATCGCCGAGGCGAATCGGTTGGGCCACAGCCATTCGGCCATCCATGCGCGCCTTCAGGCTGGCGGGCTCCGCACCAGCTGGAACAACTACCGAGTCAGCCTGGTGAGAGCCCGGAAAACTGCCACGGGAATTGCTGACCGGGGCGCGGGCACCGCAGCGCCTCCCAAGCCGGTTTCGACGGCCGAGGTCATCAATCCTGTCGGCCAAAACGCGTTTGTCGCCGCCGCCCCACCTCTCTCCCCCACACGCGTGCTCGACGCACTGGCCGGAGCCAAGCAAGTGGCCTCGCGCGACTACGCGCAAGTCGCCAGAGACCTCCATCGGAAGACCCGCAAATGAAGATCTGTGTCCTCAACCTCTCAGGCAACGTCGGCAAGAGCACGCTTGCCGTCCATCTGCTCGCCGCTTTCGCGCCCGGCTCCAAGATCATCAGCGTCGAGTCCATCAATGCCAGCAACGTCAACGACGTGGAGGCATTGGATGTCGAGGAGCTGAGTGCCAGTCGGTTCAAGGAGATCTTCCGGGAAATCATGTTCAACGACGAAGTGATCGTCGACGTGGGCGCCTCGAACGTGGCGGCATTCATGACCGAGATGACGCGCTTCAAGAGCGCCGTCGGCGAGTTCGACCTGGTGCTGGTGCCGACCGTGCCCGCCGACAAGCAGCAGCGCGACACCATCGCGACCATCGATTGGTTGCACAAGCTCGGCATCGACGGCAAGAAGGTGCGGGTGCTCTTCAACCAGTACGCCACCGCAAGCCTGGAGCCGGTCGAGCTGGTCTACGCACAAGTAGCCGGCTACGGCGCGACAGACGGCAAAGGCAAGGCAGTGTTCGAGCCATTTGCGGTCGTCATGCTGAACGAGGTCTATGAGCTGGCGAAGTCCAGCAAGAAGACCATCATGGAGCTGGCGCAGGACAGTACTGACTGGAAGGCCGCACGTGGCGATGCGAAGCGAGCCGGTGATCTGGTCGCAATGGAGCGCGCGATGGCAGCTCAGATGACGCACGACCTGGCTGCAACCGCGCACGAGAACTTGTCTCAGGTGCACGGCATGCTGTTTCCGGCGGCAGCTGCGTCGGCGAAGGCCCGAAGGGCATGAGCCCGACCAGCGCCCAGCATGCGGCGCTACGGATCCTGCTGGAGGATGTCGAGCCTTTGCTGAAGCAGGCCGAGCAGGTGACGACGACGCTGAAGACGGTGCGCGAGGAACTGAACGCGGATCTGCAAACACTCGGCTCGCTGGTCCAGCGAACCGTGGACGCCCAGCCGGCGCTCCTCGAAGCAGCCCGAAAACTGAATGGCTCGGCCGCCCGCATCGAAGCCTCGATGGAGAGCGAGGGTGCAGGATCGGCAGCGAAGCCGCCGCAACAGCGACGCTGGCCGGCATTGCTAGCCACCTCGGTGGGAAGCGCGTTGCTGTCCGCCGCGCTTGTGAGCGCCCTTCTATGCTTCATCGGGCGCGATCTTCTTGAGCAGGCGCGCATCGGGCGTGCGCTCCAGTCCGCGTGGTCGTCGCTCGACGCCGGCACCCGCACCAAGGTGCACGACGTGATCGGCAAATAAAAAAGCCGACGAAGCTTGCCTCGTCGGCTTGGATGTTTGCAGGACTCACTCTTCGGAAGCGTCGCGCGTTGCCCCTGCGGGATCTTCATCGTCGGGGTTGGCTGCACGAAGCGGCGACGGCAGCCACCGCGTCCCTTCCAGCTTCGCGGCGCAGTACGCCACGAGGTCACCCTTCTTCATGCCAATGGTCGCCTGCGCAGGTTCGCCGCCAATGGCCTCCTTCACAGCTTCCAATGCCTTCGATTTGCTCACACTGTCGAGGTAGCGGCGTTTGGTGGGAAGCCACCAGTCGGCCATATCGACACCCAGCGCTTCGACGAGCGCATCGCTGTGGTTACGGCCGCGCGGCCGACTGGCTACCGCATTGATGCTGCGCGCGGTGCAGTAGGCGAGCAGTTCAAGCAACGTCTCGTGAGACTGCGCCAAGAGCCACTGGAACAAGGCAGCAGGCGTTCCAGGCAGGCGGTCGTCCCACTCCGCCTCCGCGACGCCGAGAACCGTCGCCGCGGGGCTCTCCGAGTACTCGCTCGCCTCCTGCGCGAGTGCGCTGTCTCCCATCAACCGAAGCGACACCTTCACGATGTCGTCGCCCGATCCGTAGAGGCCGAACACTGTCTCTGCCATGCGGTGCACCAGCGTCACGAGCGCAACGCGCGGGTTCTGCACCAGCGCCGCCTGGATCGCCGCGGTCCGGTGCGAAGTCAGGTCGCGCATGAGCTTTTCGCTGAACTCGGCTTTGACTCTCGTTGGGCTGCTCGCTTCGTCGCGCGGCTGGCCTTCGTCATCCATGCTTCCCGCCTGGTTCTCTGCCTTCCTGTCTTCTGGCCTCACCAAGCCACGTTCGACCAGCACACCGCCTCGGGTGTCGATGCGCAGGATCGCGCCCGCGATGGCCAAGCGTTCCGCGCCCCAGTGCCACCGGTCCTCGTTGACTTCCTCCAGCTTCCGGTCGACGGCCTCAAGCGCTTCGGCCAGTTCCTGCTCTACCCGATCAAAATCATTGGCATCCGGATCGCCTTCGTCCTGATGCCGGTCGTAGGCATCGGCGCAGGCGCGTTGCTCGGCAGACAGCGCCTCGATCACCTGCGCTTCCTCGGCGGAGGGCTCGCGCTGTTCCATGTCCACCCGACCATATCCACGAAACGCAGTCGTGTCCGTATCGAGCGAGCACTCGACCCATGACCAGCCCTCCTCCTTGATCGACGCGGCCATGCCGCGCAGCTTCTCCATGGCGAGCGTCTGCAGCAGTTCGGGGTTGTCGAGGAAGATGCCTGACAGGTCGTCAGCCGACGAAAAGAGATCGCGGCGCACTGTGCCGCCCTTGGCCTCGTAGTGATCCAGTCCGACGAAACGTGCGAGCCGGCTGTCGGCGCAGCACGCCTCGGACGTGATGACGCTACGGATGCGCCAGGCGCTGCGGTCATAGACGCTCAGGCCGTCCCAAACGGCCTCCTGCGCCGCGTGCTCGTCGATCAACGCGAGCGCCTGGAGTTGTTCGGGCTCAATCTCGTCGGCGCGGTACAGATCCAGAAAACGCGGCGCGAGTCGTGCCAGCTTGAGCCTGCGTTCCACCGTTAGAGGCGAAACGCCGAACCGGCCCGCAACCTGGGCGGCCGTCAGGCCTTCGTCAATCAACCGCTTGAAGGCTTCCATCTGGTCGGCTGGGTGCATGCTCTCGCGGCCAGAGTTCTCCGCGAGCGACACCTGCACGGCTTGGTCTTCGTCGTACAGCTTGCACTCGATGGGCTGAGACGCTTGCCACCGCCCGTTCGCAACCAGAATTTGCATCGCACGCAGTCGCCTTCCCCCCGCCACCACGGCAAAGCGCCCCTCGGGATGTGCCACCACGCTCAGGCGCTGCAGTAGCCCTTGCGCCTCGATCAGCGCAGCCAGTTCGATCAAACCTTCTTCGTGGTGCACCTTGCGCACGTTGGCCTCGCCGACGAACAGCTTGTCGAGCGGTACCAGCACATCGCGCCCCATGGGTTCGACATTTGCAGGCGTTGCAGCTTCAGCCATCGCAGCTGGCTTGCGCGCTCGCGATGCAACGATCTTCCTTGGCTTGGCAATGACAGTCATTTCGGTTTCCTTTGCAGTTGAAGTTGATGAAGAGATGCCGGGTTCCTAGATTCAGAGCCCTTCCATGAAGGGTTCCGGTTCGCATCGGCCTCCTACCCGGAGCTGGCCGCCGTTTTCCTGAGTTCTTCGCCCGGTGAACGACAGCGACGGCGGGGACGGGGGAGCAAGGGGGAAGCATTCGTAACGCGCACGCGTTATGAACACCCCCTTGCAGGCGCGAGCCGGTCGCCCGGCAGCGCGGGCGCAGAGTCACCGGACAAAGCGAAGGACTCTGGAAAACGGCAGCACTGCAGGAGGGCGACGCGCACCGGAACGCCGCGCGGCGAGCGCCTCTACCGGCCGAAGGCCGGTCTGATCAATGGAAGTTCAGGGGACGGACGTCCCCTTGCCTCCGCGCCAGGGATGCGCAAGGCTGGCCAACAGGCCAGTCCCCGTGAGGGGATGAGCGCGACAGCGCGAACCTGGAGCAGCCCGACAGCGGCGAAGCCGGTGGGACGCCCTCCCCTCCCCGATCCGGCCAAGTCCATCAGGAAATGAACCGCAGCGTGAAACCCGCCACAACCTTGCCGGGTTCCGCCGGTTCCATCCGCAGCCGATTGCGCCTGCAGCCAAGAGAATGCGCCAGCGTCGGAGCTACGCTGGCGCCCCTTTAGTCACAACGAGACGGACACCCGTGGAACTCATCGCCGGCGCCATCAACAAGGGATGGCTGCACAACCTCGTCGCTCGCCACACGCCCGAGTGCACCGAGGTGCGCGCAGCGATCGCCTACGCCGACAAGGACAACCTGATCCTGCTGGAGACCTGCAAAAGCCTGGCCAGGCCCCTGACCTACTACGGCCGCTACGACCACACGGTCCCGGTGCACCCGGCCGTGGTGCGCTGGTTCCTCGATCAGAAGAGCCCGAGCTTCACCTGCCGCATGGTGCCGGACATCCTCCACGCGAAGGTGATCTGGTGGGTGGGCGTGGGTGCCTACATCGGTTCCGCCAACATGACCAACCGGGCCTGGGTGTCGAATATCGAAGCTGGTGCCTTCCTGCGTGAGGAGGACATGGAAAGGACGTCGATGATGGAGGAGCTGCGCACCTTCTTCGATGTCGTCGACGCGCGCGCCGAGGTCATCGACGAGGCCTTCTACAAACATCTCCTGGAACTCCAGAAGCTCGGCACGGCAGCCGACGCGGCCGCCTATGAACTTGAGAAGACCGCCCCGCGCTTCTTCCCGCCAGGCGCTGGCCTGGCCAGCGTCGACAAGCAAAGTGTTGTCGAGCGCGGCTACCAGGAATTCGAGCGCCGCTGGCGCGAGTCGCTGCAGGTGCTGCGCGACATCGCCGACCAGCTCGTGCTCGGCAGCAACCGCCCCGCGTGGATCCCTGCCGGCACGCCGCCTGGCGCGCAAGCCGACCAGTTCGTCCACGCCTACTACTACCAGGTTGTCGAAGGTCACAAGGGCGGCCACCACGTCGAGACGGCCTTCACGAAGAACAGGATCGACCCCGCAGCGGCATTGAAGGAGGCGCTCGCCTGGTGGAAGCGGGCCGACTTCGACCACGAAGGCGAGCGCAACACCTTGCTCGACTGGGCCCCGAAGCTCCGCACCCTTCTGGCAAGAGACAGGCTGCCGACCCTTACGCGCGATGAGTTTGCGACGGCCATGTCGATGGTGCATGCCTTCAACGACTATGCGAGCAAGCGGGACAACCTGGAGCTCGGCCTGTCCGCAGAACGACAGGATCGACATATCAAAGCCCTTGCGCACGCAGGACAGATCTGGGAAGCCCGCACCGAGACGAATCGGACGCCCCTGGAAGTATTCGAGTACGTCATCTGGGGTCCCGGCCCGGTCGAGCGTCGCATCTGGAACGCGGCACGCTCGCCGGAGTGGCGGTTGCCATGGCTGCAATTCAGCACCTGGGGCGAAGTCGTCGGCTGGGCGCGCCCGGACGACTACCCGCCGCGCAACGACCGTACGCTCAAGGGTCTGCGGGCCCTGGGCTACCCCGTCCGGGGCGTCTGACCGCATGTGGCATGGAAGCGCCGAGCTTGGCGGACCCTGCCGACCTGTCGTGCGTGTTGGCTCATTTATTCTCGGCGGAGCCATGCAACGACGTAACCACCGAAGATGAACCTGTACCCCTTGGAATCGACCGATCCCGCTGCACCACTCGCGCCTGCCGACTGGACCATGGACCTCGGTGCGGACGCAAAAGGCGACAACTACTACTTCGCCGACGTGAAGCGCAGGGGGAAACATGTGTGCAGGTTGTCGCTGGCGGGTGCTGTCAGCTCTGAGGATGAGGCCAGGAGGCTCCTGGCGACCAAGGCGCGCTCTTGGATTCACGACTACCTATCGCGACCGGTCAGCGGCGATTGACGTCCTGACCGTCATCGCTGGGGCATTGTTGCGCCCGCTCACCCCTCAGGATGCCCTCATCTCCACCGTCAGTCCACATGGGGGACGAACAGGGCAACGGGATCGCGCCTTCCTGAACTCGGCTTCTCCACCATAGGGCATCGCAACGTTCGCGTGAACCACTGCTCGCCGCTCCATGCCATAGGCTGAAGAACAGGCAACGCGCTCATCCTGGCTTGCGGGATCAGGACAGCAAGGCAGGGTCGCGGTCAGCCGCTTATTGTTGGTCCGACGTGTGACCGTAGATCCGGCCGTCTCCCCGGCTGCCGGGGCCGAAGGAACGGCACCGGCCGTGCGCGATGACCGGTGCCTCTGGCGTCTACGCCACGATGCGCCCCGCCATCCGCGCTTCACGCGCGTACGCGCTCAGGCGTTTGTCGGCGTTGAAGTGCAGATCGCGCTCCACCGGAAGCCCGAAGCGGCCACGCAGAGCGGTCAGCTCCGCCAGGCTCACATAGCCGATTTCGGGGAAGCCGAGCCCCAGGTCGCAGAGGCCGAATGCCCTGTCGTGGTCATCGGGGTCGATCGCGACGATCAGCCACGTCGCGCCCGCATCGGGCGTGAACAGCTTGACCGAAGGAACGGGATCGAAGTCTGGATCTTCGAGGTACCGACGGCCATTGGCCAGAAGATGCGCGCGAAGAGCGCCGGTGAGGAAGTGCGTCATGGTCTTTCCTTGGAAGGATGCAGGGCGGGATTGCCCGAGACCGCAAGAGGCACGGCGCAGCGCAGCCGTCAGGGTTCGAAGACGGCCGCAGGACGCAAGCGCACGGAGTGCGCGCAGACCTTGACGGCGAGAACGCCGTGCAACGATGAAGGGAACAGCAAGCAAGCCCACCCTCCCACCGCTTCCTGGATCGCTTGCCATCCGCCGGAGGTGGACGGCGCTCGAGCTAGCGTGGCTGCCAGGAGAACCGGACATGGCACTGCTGGCGCTCAGAGCCCATCGAGTTTTCGTCGATCACGCTAGCCATCGATACACCCACGGCGGGCGGGTCGAGTTGCATGCATGGCTGAGCTTTTCTGCGAAAGCGCAAGGCTGGCGCGACCAGTCCAGACTGGGGATGAGCGCGAAGGCGCGAGCCTAGAGCAGCCCGGCACCGGCGCAGCCGGGGGGCGCCCGCATCAGGCATCACTGCAGGAATGGCACAGCCCTTGCGTTTGGCCGCATCGACCCTCACCTCTCAAATGGCCGGATCTGAACGCACTGCCGAGCAGCGCGCAGAGCCGGCAATGATGTAGATCAAGAAATCACTGATGGCGCGCGTTTCCAGACATAAGGCTGGAACGGCGCTTGCAGGAGACACGCATGCTGACAACAGACCAGAAAGAGACCATCCTTCGCAAGGCTGGCGTTGCCGTTCCAGCCTTCCCCACCCGGCCGCTCCGGGCCAAGGATCACGATCAGCCCGAACACGCCGGAGCTTCCACGAAGGATCTCGGCGAAGACGCCGCAAAGCGGGCGGCGGCGGCCGAATGGGGCAAGATCATCGACACGCTCTACGTCGAGTATTCGGCTGCACGCGCCGCCAAGAGCCTGAGGGACGCAGAAGAAGCGCAGCGCCTCGGCGAATTGCGCCAGGCGTCGGCGCGCTCGAACGGATGACAGGTCCCCACGGCACCTTGGCCTCAACCGAGCAATACCCGCTCACGCCCGACGGGCGCTACATCGTCGCGCGCGGGCGTCTCTGGCGCGCTGCCAACCCTGGGCTGACCCGCGAGGAGCGCCAGCGCCTCGTCGAGCGGCTGATGGATGCCCGCCGCGCGATGGCGATCGCGCGGCGCGGCGGCGAAGCCGCTGCGCCTCGTCAAGCCCGAAGCCAGATACACGCCGCCAGGATCGCCTTAGGCGGGCACGGCCCGCCCTGGTGGACCGACGGCGCGCCGGACCTTGATCGCCACTTGGTGCGCGACAGCCCCTACGCGCAGTGGTTCGCCGATCGGCAAGCTAGAAATCCGCCGGATGACGCGCAGCGCTAAGCTGCGCGAACATAGACAAGGAGTAGTCGATGGGCATGGGCTTCCTCTCCAGCATCGTCTCCGAGCAGGTGGAAGACGAGGATGCCGACCCGGTCGGCATGGCGCGCGACCCCATCGCGCGCTTCACAGCGGCAGCCGTCGAAGTCGGCCTGATCCGCCCGGGCGACAAGCTCGACCGGAACATGGTCGAGTTGTGCCTGCAGGTCGTCGAGATGGCCGCCGCGATCGGCGACGGATACCCCGCAGCCGGTTGCCGGAGTACACCGCGGGTGCCCACATCCGGGCTGAGCTCGAGGAGTAGGACGAGCGCTGGCCCTGCCGGCGGCGAGACCGGGTCGGCGACAGCCGGCACGGACACCGCAAGTCATGCCTGTATTGGAAGCTCAGGCGACCGGTCCCCCTCCGGCAATCCCTTCGACAGGATGAACTCGAAGGCCGCCCCAGCATGGCGCGCCGCCGTGAAGATGGCGGTGCGATCGTTCTTCAGGACCTGCAGCCAGCTGTCCAGGTACGCCGCATGCCCTTCGATCGTGGCGTCCACCAGTCCGCAGTGGCCGAGCACGAAGGCCGAACCGAGTTCGGCCACCAGCTCCTCGAACGCATAGGCTGCATCGCCGAAGCGCCGGCCGAATTGCCGGTTCAGCCGGCTCGCGTGCCCGGTCCAATGCACCAGCTCGTGCAGCGTCGTCGCGCAGTACGCCTCGGGACCGCTGAAGCGCCGTGGCCATGGCAACCGGATCTCGTCCAACTCGGGCATGTACATGGCTCGCTCGAAGCCATGCCGAATCTCGGCGCAGCTCCCTGCCACCAGCCGCAATGCCGCCTCCACCGATGGGCAGGACGGGCCCGGCGGATAGCAATGACCGTCGATGAGCTCCAGCGGAAGGCCATCGATCTGCGCCACGTTGAACACCCAGAACGGCCTGCACAACAGCACGCCGCGCTGCCCGCCCTCCTCCGTACGGTCTTCGCCATCAGCGGCTGATCTGTCAACGTCGCCCTGATCACGTCCCTTGACCGGGCGCCGCTCGAAATGCGCGCAAAGCACGGCTTTTTCCCCGCGCCGCACCTGCGCGCCGAGACCGGCTGCCTGCTTGTACGTCATCCAGACATTCGAGCCATAACCCTGCTCGATCGCCTCGTCCCAGAGCAGCAGCACATTGGCGCCGTGATAGGGCTCGCCGGTCTTGCCGTTGCGCGCCACGCCACGCGCGGCCGCCCGCGTCCAGCGCTCCCGGAACACGTTGCCGCCCTTCTCGAGCATGCCGATGATGCGGTCCGTGATGACCTGCCGGACATCCATCCGGCCGCTGCTGCGGCTCGTCCGGGCTTCGCCTTCAACCTGGCCTGCTTTTGGTGAGCCCTCGGGGGGTACGGGGGGAACGCCCGTGGCTGTTCGGTTGTCCGCATTGCGTTGACGGGTGGAAGAAGTTGCATGCATGGCTGAGCCTTTCTGCGGGGTGTGCCGCGGTGGTTGAACATCTGCTTTCGGAGCCGCCTCGACGCATGAAGAGCGAGCGCAAAGGGCCGATGTCCAGGGACCGCCCGGAGGCCGCAGCCGAGCGAAGAGAGGACCGGGTGAGGACGGTGGCAAAGCCCGAGCCCTGGACAGCGGCCCGGGCGAGCTATGCGTCGGCCAAGAGGCGGCTTCGAAGGCAGATCCACCGCGGCGCACGACGCCGGCACGCCGCATCCACCCACCCGTCGGTGTCTGCAAGCGGCCAGCAGGCCGCGCCCTCCTCAGCGCGCGGGCGCAGAGGCTCCAGGAGGCATGTTTTCTTGCGCTGCAAGTGGCCGCGCTCCAGCGGCCACTCACGTGCAAGGCTTCGAAGCCGCGCCATGCGGCGGAGCCAGCAGAAAGGGCCGAAGCCCCATGGCGCTACATCAGCCCGCGCTGTGCGAGCGACGTCGCCTGGTTGCCGGCGATGACCAGGTGATCGAGCACGCGAACGTCGAGCAGCGACAGCGACGCCTTCAGCGCGCTCGTCAGCGCTTCATCCGCACGCGACGGCTCGGCTGCACCGCTTGGGTGGTTGTGCGCCACGATCAGCGCCGCCGCGTTGTGAAGGAGGGCCCTGCGCGCGATCTCGCGCGGGTACACGCTGGCCTGGGCGAGCGTGCCGCGAAAGAGGTCTTCGATCGCGATCAGCCGATGCTGCGCGTCGAGGTACATGACCACGAAGCTCTCGTAGGGCTGCCCCGCAAAGTGCAGCTTCAGGAAATCGCTCACCGCCGTCGGCGAGTCGAACACCGGCCCGGCAATCATCTCCTCGGCGAGCAGCTCCTGCGCCAGCGCCAGGCTGGTCGCCAGGCGTCGGCAACCGGGCATCGACGAGTCACGGGCGAAGCCGGCCAGCTTGTGCAGCGAACGGCCGTGGGCCTCGTACAGCGCGTCGGCCTCCGCGCCAAGGATGGGGCGCAAGGCATCGACGATGCGGCGTTGCTGGGTGGTGAGATCGAGAGATGCGGTCATGGTGAGCTCCTGTGGATGACACAGGCGGGATTGCCTGCGTGACCCCGGACCACCCCGCCGCAGCGCAGCGCTCAAGGTCGCCGCAGGCGCGCGGGACGCGCCGAGCACGCGAAGCGCGCGCAGGGCCTTGAACGCGAGAACGGTGGGGTACGCTGAGGACACACAGGCAAGCCCCTCCCCCACCCTCACCAACCTCGGATGCAACCCGCTTCCGATCCCGCGCCAGGGATGCACAAGGCGGGCCAGCAGGCCCGTCCCCGTGAGGGGATGAGCGCGACCGCGCGAACCTGGAGCAGCCCGGCACCGGCGTGCAGCCGGTGGGCGCCCGGCCTGCAACTCATTCGTTCAAGCATCCCTTTGAGGTAGAGACGGCATCGGCAAGGCCGTTCATTCAAGCCTTCAGGCAAGGTATTCGCTCTTGACGCCCTCGATCTTGCGAGTGATCTCGGCGATGTCTTCCTTTGTGGCGAGGTTCTTGCCCTTCTCGGCCAGGTAGCTGGACACGAAGAACTTGAGCACGAGCCAGGTAAGGCCAATTCCGATCAGGCCGCCAATGCCGAGGCCGGCGGCAATTTCCCACAGGAGACGAGCATCTTCTGGGCTCATGAGAGTGCGCCCCATGTGGTCAAAGATTCTCCAGTATTGGGATGTCGAGGCTGATCTCAGTGGATGCGCCCTGTCTTCACAGCGCCGATTGAGAGTGGTGCGCACTAGATTGCGAAGCGCAATTAGGCCGCAGTCACCATAGCTTCGCTAGCGGGCAAACTGCCCGGGTCATCACCCAAGGAACCGAAATGCACCTCCTGCGCAAGATCGCCGCGACCGGCAACCTCCACGAGCTTCTATCCAGCGATGAGATCGCCCAGGCTGAGACCTATGAGGCGAAGGGATGGGTGGTCCTGCGCCGCACGCCGATGTCGAAGGGCCGCGAGACCTACGGGCAGCGCACGGTCTATGCGCAGATCACGGATGCAGGCAGGAAGGCGATCGAGCTGATCCCCTGAAATGACAACGGGCTCCTAAGTGCCCTCCGGCGGAAGGGCTCCGCCCTACCTGCAACCTCAGAACGGAGTATTGACACAAAGCTCCAGCGGAGGATTCGTAGCCCACTTCAATGAGGAGAAGCGCATGCGAAGTTTTTTTATGGCGGCCGCGATCATCGGTCTCGCCATCGCAACAACCGGCTGCTGCATGTTCCGCCCGCCGGCGGAAAAGCCGCAAGTACTGGGCAACATGCACGAGGTGCTCGGCACAGTGCGGGACGAACTGCTCAAGCTCAAGACCGAGAAGCCTGACGCAGAAAAGATCGGGCTTGGCATCACGAAACTGACCGGCACTTTCAAGGTCATCGGCGTGGACACGAAGGGCGGGAGCCTTACCCTCGGCATTACCGCGCCAGCGGGCGAAGCCGGCGTTACGGCGTCGAACGTGTCGACGATCGAAAACACCATTGTGGTCGAGTTTTCGCCGCCCGCTGCCACGGTGGAAAAGTGCGCCGCCACCGGCAAGGACTCATCCGGTCGAGCTTGCCAACCTGGTCAGACCGTCGCGGTTCCGGGAGCCGGGGCAGATAACGTGATCTTGCGAGTGCTTCCTCAAAATCTTCGGTAGAAGGCCGGCTGCGCGGCGGATAAGTATGCGCGCCCGGCCGGCGCAGACAGTCAGATCACTCATGCCTCCATCACCGCTTCGGCCTTCGCATAGCGGATCCGGGCTTCGGCATTGGAGAAGTCGAAGTAAAAGACTAGTAGGGGCCCGATCGCGTTGCGAATCGCTGAGCGCGCTTGAGCCGCTCCGACGGCATCGCCCATCTCCCTACCAATTCTGGTAGTGGCACATGGCTGCCACACGCGCCAGAGTCTCGATCACGAAGCACGTCGCTTCGTCCGATGGAGAAAGCCATGGCAGTCGGTCCCCAATGGTTGAAGACCTGGAAGCGGCTTTACGCGCGCTGGAATGAAGCGGATCAGCGAGCCCGCAAAGCGCGCGGAGAGACGACAGTCGCCTTCATGGAGTGCATCAACGGCGAGGGCAGCGCCCCCACGCCTGCGCAGTTGGACAAGGTCAATCAGTTGGAGCGCGCCGCCGACTGGCTGCGCATCGAAATGGACGCGCAGATCCTCGGGGCGTTCACCTAAGCACACGCTGCGTAACCCGCGACAGTCGCCGGCATCGAGGAACCGCCCTTGACGGGCGAGCGCCGAAGCAACCTCTACCAGCGCCGGCAGACTGTCTGCTTGAAGCATAGTCCGCGACGATGAAAATTGCGTTACGCAAAGGCGCCGAGGAGCGGTAGGCCTTTCCCCCCGCCTTCGGCCTAGCGCCCTAGAACAGTGTCGGCTGCTCGGGTGGCTGCTTAGGCTTGGCCCGCTCAGCCTTGGGCCTGGGCTCCTTCGGCGGCAGCGGCTCGGGCGTCATCATCAGATGCTCGGCCGGATACTGGTTAAGGAAATCCCGCGAGCGCTCGACGGGTGCGTCAAGCCATTCCTCGAGTCGAAGTGGACGAGACCTACTTGGCGCTGACCGACCGCCAGGAGCCGCTGACTGCGGCGGGCCGCAAGAGCAGCACGGCCAAGGTGCTGGTCGTCATGGCGGTGGAGACACTGCAGCCCAAGGGGTTTGGGCGCATCCGGCTGCGCCGCATTGCCAATGACTCGGCCTCCAGTGTAATTCCATGCGTGCAAGAGGCCGTCGAGCCCGGCGCCTAGGTGTGCACCGATGATTCGGCCGCCTACCGGGCGTTGAAGGAACTGGATTACGACCATCAGCGCACGGTCATGCTCGGCTCGCAGGTGCCCCGCTCATGCGTCCATGGCCGGCGTGCATCGGTTGGCCTGGCTGATCAAGCGCTGGATTCTGGGCACGCACCATGGCTCGGTGCAGCCCGAGCACCTAGACGCCTACGTGGACGAGTTCGTCTTCCACTTCAACGCCGCACCTCGGGCTCACGCGGCGTGCTGTTCTATCGGTTGCTCAAGCAGGCCGTGCTCACCGAACCGGTGACTTACGATTTACACAGTTTTCGCCCTGCCCCACCGAACTTTATTTGGCGCTGTGACGGCCCCATAGCTTTTCCCGCAGAACGCGCGGGCTCTTCTCGGAACAGCGAACGAACGTTCGAATTTCGAACCGGTGCGACGATGATCAGCGGGGATCGGGCTTGTCCCGGCTATCCTCAGCCGCCTTCACCGTTTCTCTCCGCCGACCTCCCTTGCCTTCAGCCTCTGTCAAAGCGATCCAAAGAATCCCGCGTGCGCGCCCTGGCATAGGCGTGGTCGACTGCGTCGTCCAGGAGGCCGGCTTCATGGAGCTGGGAAATTGGCAGCGATTGATCCACGAGCCGTTCATCGCAACCGATCCGACCCGGCTGGACCAGAGCTGGAATTGGCCGCGCTACTTGACGGCTTCGTACCTGTTGAACGATGTGCACGGCCGATTGACCGAGGCTTTTCAGATCGTCATCTCGTCACCGACCGGACGGGCGGTTCCGCTTGGTCTTGCGATGCTGGTTCACGGCTATCCGTACCCTGGCGAACCTGGCGAGATGAGCACATTCGTCTGGTTCCTGACCTCCACGCCCGCATCGGCCCTGCGCGCCTTTGGTGTCACGGATCGCTTCGTGGTGATG
This sequence comes from Xenophilus azovorans DSM 13620, assembly GCF_000745855.1. GTDB lineage: Bacteria > Pseudomonadota > Gammaproteobacteria > Burkholderiales > Burkholderiaceae_C > Xenophilus > Xenophilus azovorans. Next base: position 1,164 of record NZ_JQKD01000004.1, on the reverse strand, counting down.
CCCCTGCTGCTGGACACGGCCGTCCAGGCAAGTCGCTGGCAAGGGCTGCAGGGCCGTGTCGCGCTGCATGCTGACCATCGCGGCACACGCAAGCAGCAGGACGATCTGGTCAAGCGCTATCTCGCCTACGGCCTGATCCGGCGGAACCATCTGAAAGGCTCGCTGCTCTCACTTTTCAGGAGGATGGACGACCGGTATTTTGTCTATGACATGGCCTCGGCGCATGCCTGTACCCTCAAGTGGGAACACCTGCGCTGAAGCTATTGCAGTATAGTTTTCAGGCAACGACCAAGCATATGGGCTCTCTCTTCGTACACCCTGAGTTCCCCGAACTCGAACTTTCTCCGCAGCCAGCCGAGCGGAAGGTGCAGGTGCGCGTGCTCGAGAATGTGCTGGCAGTCATCGAGCGCCGGCATCTCGAGGGCCGCGTCATGGGCTGGACCACCCTGCCCCGTTTCGCCGAGACGCCGGCCGTTGCCGAAGCCACTGATGCGCACATGGCCCGCCTCCCCGTAGACCACGACTTCGGATCGTTCGACGATTTGAAGTCGCGCCGTGACGCCAGTGGCGTTGTGCGGCTTCGCTAAGTACCTCTGCAAAAGTACAGTCAGCTGCGCCAGGCTGGCGCAGCATCAAAGTAAGCGTTCACTCATGCGAGTGAGGCGCTCAGACTGACGCCTGCGCCAAGCATCATTTTCCGGATTCGGATGTATGAGCCCAAAAGCAGCTCCTGACCACAGACCCAGCGGCGTCACGCGATTCAGATGTGAAAGCAAGCCATTGATTTAATTGAGCTTTCCGTCTCTTCCGGTTTCGCGGAGGAAACCGAGAGAGGTTCTCAGCTGCTCCTGATCGAAGTTAGCAACGCTCTCGTTCACTCGTGTGATCAGGCCTGCAGCCGCGAGGCAATGTCACGCGGTCGGGGCTGCTGCAATGGTAAGCAGCTCCTTGTCGGTGGGCTTGTTCCAATTCGGGCCATAGGCGCCAGCGGCGTAGAAGCTGACCATCTCATGGCGCACCATCGGATGGGTCCAGCCCTTCCCTACCAATCGCTGAATCACGGCGGGGTGCGCATTTCGACGCACCAGATCCTCCTGGAGTCCTTGCACCAGCTCGGCCTGACGTTCGGAAGGCAGTGCTGCCAGTTCGGCAGCCAACAGTTCG
>NZ_JQKD01000003.1 GCF_000745855.1 Xenophilus azovorans DSM 13620 | reverse complement strand
AACAGCAGCAGCGCCAGGCGGGCCAGCAAGAGCGACTCGCGCTCGGCGCCGGCCTCGCTGACGGCGCGGGCGCACTCGGCGTACAGGCGGTCGCGGGCCTCGGGGGCGAGGGCGGCGGTCATGCGGTCTCCTTGACTTTGACGGTGTGCACCGAGGCGCGCTGCAGCGCGGCAGCGATCTGCGCCGCCGAAGGGGCGCGCCAGCGCGCGGCCACATGGCCATCCGGGCGCAGCAGGTAGACGGCACCGCCCGGCTCGGCGCCCAAGGCGCGCAACACCTCGGCATCGGCCCGCGCGTCCGCGCCTTCATCGCCGCCGATGCGCACCACCCGCAGCACCGGCGGCAGGCCCGCTCCGGGCAGGCGTGCCTCGCCCAGCGCCAGCAGCGTGAAGCACGGGCCGATCCAGTCCGTCAGGTGGCCGCGCCGCAGCGGCTGGTCGGCCATCACCTCGCCGGGCACCGGGCCAGCGGACAGATCGTCGCCGGGGCTGGACAGCGCCGAGTCCTCGTAGCACACCGCCTGCGTCTGCCGCGGATTGACCAGCTGCGCGATGCCGCGGTGCCTCTCGGCCAGCGACAGCGCCGCCTCGCGCAGCAGGTCGAAGCCGCGCGAGGGCGGCGACATGAACTCCGTGCTGCGCATCGCGTTCTCGGCGTTGACGTGGAAGGCGGCGATGCGCTCGGCCGAGTAGCTGTCCAGCAGCGCGGCATCGGACTCGCCCTTGGCCACCGCCGCCAGCTTCCAGGCCAGGTTGTCCGCGTCGTCGAAGCCGGAGTTCAGCCCGCGCACGCCGAAGATCGGCATGGCGTGCGCCGCGTTGCCGGCGAACAGGATGCGCCCGTGCCGGTAGTCGGCCAGGGTCATCGCGCCGGCGCGGTACACCGAGGTCCACACCGGCTTCCAGGGCAGGTGGCCCTCGCCGATGGCGTCCAGGTGGCGCTGCACGAATTCGCGCACCGCCTCGGGGGTGAGCGCCTGCTCGGTGCTCTGGCCGGGGCGAAGCTGGTAGTCGATGCGCCAGATGTCGTCCGGCTGGGGGTGCATCAGCACGGTGGAGCCGGGGTTCCAGGGCGGGTCGAACCAGGCGCGGCGCTCGGTGCGGTGGCGGCTGGGCAGCTCGATGTCGATGATCACGTAGCGGCCCTCGTAGGCGGCGCCCTCCAGGGCCAGGCCGAGTGCCTTGCGCACGAAGCTCTGGCCGCCGTCGCAGGCGGCCAGCCAGCCGGCGTGCAGGGTGTAGGTGCCCAGCGCGTTGCGCGCCTGCAGGGTCACGCCGCCTTCGTCCTGCGAGAAGCCGCTCAGCTCGGTGCCCCAGCGGATGTCGATCAGGCCCGGCTGCGCCGTGTTGCGCCGTTCGATCTCGTCCAGCAGGTACTGCTCGATGTAGTACTGCTCCAGGTTGATCATCGGCGGCAGCTTCTGCTGCGCGAAGGTCGGCATCTCGAAACGGAAGACAGGCGTCGTCTTGTAGAAGCTCGTGCCCGAATGCCAGGGCAGGCCCTTGGCGAGGAAGGCGGGCAGTGCACCCAGGCGCTCCACGATCTCCAGGCTGCGGCGCGAAATGCACGCCGCGCGGCTGCCCACGCACACCGTGTCGTCCGCTTCCAGGATCACGCTGGGCACGCCGTGGTTGGCCAGGCCCAGTGCCAGCGCCATGCCCACCGGGCCGCCGCCGGCGATCGCCACCGCGTGGCGCTGCGGCTCCGTGCCGCCGTGCAGTGCAGGTAGACGCGGCGCGAAGCGCGTGTAGTGGAAAGCCCCCACGGGCGGCGGCAGATCCGTCGGCATGGCGTCGGGCACGGTTGTCTCCGCTGCGGCAGGGCTGGGCATCAGTCCAGCTTCACGCCCGCGGCCGCGATCACCTTGCCCCAGCGCTCGCTCTCGGCGCGCGCCGTCCGGTGGAAGTCCTCGGGCGTGCCCGGCATCGGCTCGAAGCCGAAATCGGCGAAGAGCCTGACGACCTTGGGAGACTGCATCGCCTTGTGCAGCCCGGCATTGAGACGCGCCACGGCTTCCTTGGGCATGCCCTTCGGGCCGATGAGGCCGTGGAAGGCGTAGGCGTTCACGCCCTTGAGGCCGAGTTCGGCGAAGGTCGGCAACTCGGGCAGGGCGCTGGCGCGCTGCGGCAGCGCGATGGCCAGCGCGCGGACCTTGCCGGACTTGATGATGGGCAGGCCCGAGGCCAGGTCCAGCATCATGATCGGCACCTGGCCGCCCATCACGTCGGTCATGGCCGGCGCGGCGCCCTTGTAGGGCACGTGCGTGATGTTCAGCCCGGCCTGCTGCTTGAACAGCTCCATCGCCATGTGGTGCGGCGAGCCGTTGCCCGGCGAGGCGTAGCTCAGCTTGTCGCCGTTGGCCTTCGCGTAGGCGGTGAACTCCGCGAGCGTCTTCGCAGGGAAATCCGGGTGCACCACCAGCGCCACCGGGAAGCGGCCGATGGTGCCGATGTAGGTGAAGTCGCTGGCCGGGTTGTACGGCAGCTTGCCGAACATGTGCTCGTTGAAGAGCAGTGCGGCGTTCTCCGCCTGCATGATGGTGTAGCCGTCCGGCTTGGCGGCCATCATCGCCGCCACGCCGATGTTGGTGGAGGCGCCGGGGCGGTTGTCGATGATGATCGGCTGGCCGAAGTCGGCCTGCATCGCTTCGGCCAGGTTGCGCGCCAGGTTGTCGGTGCCTCCGCCGGCCACGTAGGGCACGATCCACTTCAGCGGCTGGCTGGGATAGGCCTGTGCCAGGGCGGCGCCGGCTGCCAGGGCCAGGGCGGCGGCGCCGAGGGCGCGCACGAGTTGCTTCATCGGGTTGTCTCCTTGGAGTGGGATGGGAAAGGGAAGGAAGGTTCAGCCGCGCAGCACCTGCCAGAGCGCGCGGTCGCGCTCGGCGGTCCAGATCACGGGGTGCTCGGTGCCGGTCAGCTCGTCGTAGGCGCGCGAGACATCGAAGGGCAGCACGTGCTGGAACACCGGCCAGTCGCCGAAGCGCGGCGTCATGGCCGCCTCGGCGCGCGCGAAGCAGCCCTTGAGCGTGTCGCCCGCGTCGATGCCGGCGCGCACCGCGCCCAGCAGGGTGGCGAGGAAGTCCTTCGTCAGGTCGATGGCCTCGCCGCAGGCGGCCTCGCCCTGCAGCACGGCGCCGCGGCCGGGCACCAGCACGCGCGGGCGCAGCGCCTTGACCGCATCGAGCGTGCCGGCCCAGTCGCGGATGTAGGCGTCGCCGGCGTACACGCCGCAGTGGTTCTCGACCACGTCGCCCGAGAAGCACACGCCGCAGTCCGGCAGCCAGGCCACCGTGTCGCCGCCCGAATGGCCGCGGCCCAGGGCCAGCAGCCGCAGTTCGCGGCCGCCGTCCAGCCACAGGCTCATCTCGCGCTCGAAGCTCATGGTCGGCATCGTCAGGCCGGGGATCTCTTCCACGCCCGCGAACAGGCGCGGGAAGCGGCCCACTTCCGAATCGAAGTCGGCCTGGCCGCGCGTGCGGATCCAGTCCAGCGTGCCGTTGCTGGCGACGATGGCCTGCACCTGCGGAAAGGCGCTGGCGCCCATCACGCGCACCGCGTGGTAGTGCGTGAGCACGATGAACCTGACCGGCTTGTCGGTCACCGTGCGGATGGCCGCCAGGAAGTCGCGCGCCATGCGCGGCGTGGGACGCGTGTCGATCAGCACGACATGCTCGTCGCCGACCACGAAGCCGCAGTTGGGATCGAAGTCGCTGATGTAGCCGTAGACGTTGGGCGCGAGTTCGCGCACCTGGGGCTTCTGCTCGCGGGTGTCGGAGGCGGAGGCGAAGGAGACGGAGGTGTTCATCGTGGGCGGGGCCGGGTTCAGGCCGCCTCGCGGGCGGCGTCGATGCAGGCCAGCAGCACCTGCTGGTCTGCGCATTGGTTGGCCAGCAGCAGCACCAGGCGGGCGTTGAGGTCGGCGCTCTGCGCTTCGCTCAGGCCCTCGTGGGCCTGCAGCCAGGCGGCATAGAAGCCGTCGGGGTCGGGGATGTGGGGCTCGGTGATCAGCGGCATGCTCAGGCTCGGTTCAGCGCGAAGGCGGTGCGCACGGCCTCGGCCGTGGTGTCGGGGTCGGGCGCCGGCAGCAGCGCGGCGCGGTAGCCGTCGGGCCGCACCAGCAGCAGGCTGTCGGGCGCCGCGAGGCCGAGGTGGGCCAGTTCGGCCTCGCCGGCTTCGAAGGTGGGCAGGGCGCTGGTGCCGCCCAGCGCGACGAGGTGCACCGGCAGGCCGGCCAGCGCGGCCGACATCGCCTGCGCGGCCCCGGCGCCGGGCGCGTGCCACAGCGCCAGGCCGCGGGTGCCCTGGCCCAGCAGCTGCATGAGCGTGGTGTCCGCGCCGTCGGCGGCGCGCAGCGCCACGTTCTGCACCGTGCGGCTGCCTTCGGGCAGGTGCGGCGCGGGCGGGTAGTCGTTGGCAACCGACATGCGGCCCGTGTTCACCAGGCCGCGGGCGAAGGCGTGGTGCCGGGCCAGCGCGACCACCGCGCGGCGCAGCGTGTGCTCCGCCGGCGAACGCGGCGCGAGGAAGCGCGCAGAGCGGCTCGTCACTTCCAGGTTCTTCTCGGCCGCCGGCCGGCGCTCGGCGTCGTAGCTGTCCAGCAGCGACGCATCCGCATGCCCTCCGAGCACCAGCGCGAGTTTCCAGGCCAGGTTGGCGGCATCCTGGATGCCGGTGTTGCCGCCGCGCGCGCCGAAGGGGCTGACCACGTGCGCCGCATCGCCGATGAAGAAGAGGCGGCCGTGGCGGAAGCGCTCCAGCAGGTGGTCGCGGTAGCCGTAGGGGCCGATCCAGACGAACTCGAACTCGACGTCCGGCCCGAGCTGTTCGCGCAGCCGGGCGCCGGCCACCTCGGGCTGGCTGATCTCGTCCGTGTCGCAGTCCTCGGGCATCTGGTAGTCCATGCGCCACACGCCGTCGCCCATCAGGTGCTGCCAGACGCCCCGGCCTTCGTTGAAGGGCGCGTCCACCCAGGTCCAGCGCTCGATGGGCAGCGGTTTCGTGAAGCGCACGTCGCTGATGCACCAGCGGTCGGTGCTGCGCGAGGCACGGGCGGGCAGCGCGAGCTGCGTGCGGATGGGGCTGTTGGCGCCCGTGGCGTCGATGACGTAGTCGGCGTGCAGTGCGTAGGCGCCGGCGGGCGTGTCCACCTCCAGCGTCACGCCGTCCTCGCCCGGCTCGATGCGGGTGAGGCGGTTCTTCCAGCGCAGCTCGGTCAGGCCCAGTTCGAGGATGCGCTCGACCAGGAACCACTCGATGTAGAACTGCTGCAGGTTGATGAAGGGCGGCTGGACGGAGACGCTGTCCGTCCGGAGGTTGAAGCTGTAGACCTCCTCGTCGCCCGAGAAGGTCCGGCCGAACGACCAGGTGATGCCCTTGGCGGCGATGCGTTCGTAGATGCCCAGGCGCGCGAAGATCTCCAGGCTCTTCTGCGCGTAGCAGATGCCGCGCGAGGAAGCGCCGCGCACGCCGATGGTGTCGTCCTCGTCCAGCAGCACGCTGCGGATGCCGCGCACGGCGAGGTCGCAGGCCAGCGTCAGGCCGGAGAGGCCGCCGCCGACGATCACGATGGGATGGCGCGCGGCCGTGCCGCCGAGTTCGGGCGGCGGCGTGAAGGGCCAGCTCGGGAGCTCGTAGGGCTCGGCGAAGCGGAAGGTTTCCATGGCGGGGCTGTCTCTCTTCTTTGTCTCGTGTGTCCGTGGCGCCGTGCGCCTGTGCGCCTGTGCGCTCAGAGCGCGTGGGCGAATTCGGCGATCGCGTCCGCCGCCCGGGGCACCAGCTCCGGCTGGCCGGCCAGGTAGTGGTTGCCGCCCACGATGTCGACGTTGCGGATGTGCTCGCCGCCGGCGGCCAGCCAGGCATCGCGCGTGCTCGGGAAGGTCGACTGGTCGGCGGTGTACGTCAGCAGGAGCTTGGGGCAACTGGTGCGCGCGAGGTTGGCCGGGCCGTCGGCCTGCGAGCGCGAGGACCACTGCGACAGGAAGGCCGTGAGCGAGGTGGTGCGGCCCATCGCGTTGGCCGAGTAGTTCACCTGCCGCGCGTCGCCCCACACGCTGCCGGGGGCGCGGTCGTTCGGGTCGAGCGAGAAGTCCACGCAGCGCGGGTCGGCATGGGTGCGGTAGACGATGAAGGCCTGGTCGCGCGGGGCGCCCGGCGTGCTGCGCAGCTGCTCCAGGCGGCCGAGCACCCACTGCTCGATGCGCTGCAGCCGCGCCTGCTGCGCGCCCTTGAAGCGCGCGAGGAACGCGGCCTCGTAGGGCACCCGGTGGCGCGGGTCGTACATGTCGAGCGCCGGGTCGACCGACAGCGGGTCGTGCTCGTCGGTCAACGACGGGTCGATCCAGTCGGCCAGCAGGCGCGAACGGCCCAGGTGCGCGGCGGCGAGCGCGATGCCGTCCACCGGCGGCAGGTCGTCGGGATGCAGGTGCGTGGGGTCGCCGTCCGGGAAGTGCGTGGCGGTCAGCCGCTCGGCCTGCGCCTGGTAGAAGCTGGCCAGCGCCGCGCCGCCGGAGTTGCCGATCAGCACGATCTTCCCGTAGCCCATCGCGCGCAGGTGCTTCACGCCGGCGCCCAGGTCCTGGATGGCGCGCTCCATCAGCAGCAGTGTGTCGTTGCCCATGTAGCGCGAGTTCAGGCCCATGCAGCAGATGCCGCGCTCGGCCAGCGGGCCGATGAGGTAGTGGCCCATGAAGTTGCTGGTCGGGTGCATCACGATCGCTGCGACCTTCCTCGGCCCCGCCGGCGCCATGAAGGCGCCGAAGATGCGCGGCCGCAGCATCTGCAGGCCGGACTGGCTCTCCAGCGCGGCCCCGGGCTTGACATCGATGACGGCGATCTGCAGCTCAGGCATGCGTGGCCCCCGCGCGCTCGCGGCGCAGCAGCGCCTTGCGCTGCGTCCACGCCTCCAGCTCGGCATGCGCCACCCGGGCATGGGCCTCCATCTCGGCCGGGGACACCGTGGGGGTGGTCAGTTCCACCCGGATGCCATTGGGGTCGAAGAAATAGATCGAGTCGATGATGTGGTGGTCGGTGATGCCCAGCACCTGCACGCCGGCCGCTTCCAGCCGCGCCTTGGCACTGCGCAGGTCGTCCACCGAGTCCACCCGCAGCGCGATGTGGTTCACCCAGGCGGGCGTGTTGGGCGAAGGCTCGGCCTGCACGTCGTCGCCGAGGTCGAAGAAGGCGATGTACGCGCCGTCGCGCATCTGGAAGAAGATGTGGACGTAGGGGCAGTACTCGCCCGTGCTGGGCACGTGGTCGTTCTTGATCACGTGCACCAGCGGCAGGCCCAGCAGGTCTTCCCAGAAGCGGCGCGTCTCCTCGCTGTCGCGGCAGCGCCAGGCAAAGTGGTGCAGGCCGCGCACGGGCACGGGCAGGGGGTCCATCGGCATCGATCTCGTCTCCATCGGGTGCCGGCCTCCCGGCCGACGCGAGGCGCCATTGGGCCGCAGCGTCTTCTATGATGCAATCGAAATTAATTCATCGATTGATGAAGGATGGCCATGAATCTCACCCTGCGCCAGTTGCGCGCCTTCGCCGCGGTGGCCGAGGCCGGCAGCTTCACCGCGGCGGCGCGGACGCTGCACCTGACGCAGTCGGCCCTGAGCGTGCTGGTGCGCGAACTGGAGCGCGAGATGGGCGTGCAGCTGCTGGACCGCCATACCCGCCAGGTGCTGCTGACGGAGGCCGGCCGCGAGTTCCTGCCTTCGGCCCAGCGCCTGCTGGCCGAGCTGGCGGGCGCGGTGGCCGGCGTGACCGATCTGCGCGACAAGAAGAAGGGCGTGCTGCGGCTGGCGGCGCCGCAGCTCATGGCCTGCGCCCTCATGCCGCCGGTGATCGCGGCCTACCGCGCGCGCTACCCGGACGTGGAAGTCCGCCTGGCCGACACCCTGCCGGAGCGGCTGCTCGACGGCCTGCGCAGCGGGCAGGTCGAGCTGGCGGTCGGCCAGGACGTGCCGGTGGACGAGGCCGTCGAGCGCCGCGCGCTCCTGCGCGACCGCCACTGGCTGGTGTGCCCGCAGGCGCATCCGCTGGCGCGGCGCCGCTCGGTGCGCTGGCGCGAGCTCGCCGCATGGCCCTTCATCGCGCCGACCCGCGACTTCCGCGCCCGCATCGGCCCCGAGCTGGCGGCCGAGCTGCGCGAATGGATCCAGCAGCCGGGCACGCAGGAGGTCTCGTACATGACCACGGCCATCGGCATGGCCGCCAACGGCCTGGGCCTCACGGTCTGCCCGACCTACTCGGCGCCGCTGGTGCGGGCCTGGGGACTGGCGATGGTGCGGCTCACCGCGCCGGACTTCGACCGCGACGTCTGCGTCTACACGCCCGCGCGGCGCTCGCTGTCGCCCGCGGCGCAGGCCTTCGTCGAGCTGCTGGTGACCCAGCAGCCGAAGAGGCCAAACCTACAATGAAATCCAGCATCGCCGCGGCCCCGCCGGCCGCCGCTTCCGCCTTCCAACTTCCCGGGCTTCGATCATGGACATCCTCCGTTTTTCCGATCTGTGCGCGCAAGGCAAGGTTGCCGGCCAGCGCGTGTTCATCCGTGCCGATCTCAACGTGCCGCAGGACGACAGCGGCGCCATCACCGAGGACACGCGCATCCGCGCCTCGGTGCCGTGCATCCGCATGGCGCTGGACGCCGGCGCGGCCGTGATGGTCACCTCGCACCTGGGCCGCCCGAAGGAGGGCGAGTTCAAGCCCGAGGATTCGCTGGCGCCGGTCGCCGCGCGGCTGGGCGAGCTGCTCGGCCGCGAGGTGCCGCTGGTGGCCGACTGGGTCGACGGCGTCGACGTGAAGCCCGGCGGCGTGGTGCTGCTGGAGAACTGCCGCCTCAACAAGGGCGAGAAGAAGAACGACGAGGCGCTGGCGAGGAAGCTTGCCGCGCTCACCGACATCTACGTCAACGACGCCTTCGGCACCGCGCACCGCGCCGAGGCGACCACCTACGGCATCGCCCAATTCGCCAGGGTGGCCTGTGCGGGGCCGCTGCTGGCGGCCGAGATCGACGCCATCTCCAAGGCGCTGGCGCAGCCGAAGCGCCCGCTGGTGGCCATCGTGGCCGGCTCCAAGGTCAGCACCAAGCTCACCATCCTGCAGAGCCTGGCGAAGAACGTGGACCAGCTCATCGTCGGCGGCGGCATCGCCAACACCTTCATGCTGGCGGCGGGCCTGCCCATCGGCAAGTCGCTGGCCGAGCCCGACCTGCTGGGCGAGGCCAAGGCCGTGATCGAGGCCATGCGCGCGCGCGGCGCGGCGGTGCCGATCCCGGTGGACGTGGTCACGGCCAAGACCTTCGCCGCCGACGCGCCCGCCACCGTGAAGGCGGCGGCCGACGTGGCCGAGGACGACCTGATCCTCGACATCGGCCCGAAGACCGCCGAGCAGCTCGCCGCGCAGCTGCGCGAGGCCGGCACCATCGTCTGGAACGGGCCGGTGGGCGTGTTCGAGTTCGACGCCTTCGCGCACGGCACCGAGACCATCGCGCGGGCCATCGCGGCCAGCAGCGCTTTTTCCATCGCGGGCGGCGGCGACACGCTGGCGGCCATCGCCAAGTACGGCATCGAGAAGGACGTGGGCTACATCTCCACCGGCGGCGGCGCCTTCCTGGAAGTGCTGGAGGGCAAGCAGCTCCCGGCCTTCGAGATCCTGGAGAAGCGGGCGGCGGGCTGAGGTCAGATCACCGCGTCGAACAGCTCCAGTTGCGGCGGCCCGAGGTACAGGTCGCGCTTCTGTCCGGCGCCCGCATGCGCGGCGCGGAAGGCTTCCGAGCGCGTCCAGTCCTCGAAGTGGGCGCGCGACGCCCAGACCGTGTGCGAGGCGAACAGGGTGTGCTCGTCCGTCGTGGGCCCGCGCAGCAGGTGGAATTCGACGAAGCCGGGCACATTCGACAGGTAGCTGTCCCGCTGCCGCCACATCTCGACGAATTCGTCCTCGCGGCCGGGCACGATGCGGAAGCGGTTCATGGCGATGAAGGGCATGGGCGATCCTCAGGAGACGGGTGGCCGTGTCATCCTATCGCGCCGCCGTTTTCCGCGGCGCCGCGCCAGCCGGGGATTCCCTCCCGGGCGAAAATTGTATACAGTTGAGAATACAAACTGATGGAGACACCGTCCATGCCTGCCGACCGCCTTCCCCGCCACGCCACCAAGATCGTCGCCACGCTGGGCCCGGCCTCCAGCACGCCCGAGCTGCTGGAGCAGATGATCGTGCACAAGGTCAGCGTGGTGCGGCTGAACTTCAGCCACGGCACGGCGCAGGACCACATCGCGCGTGCGGCGATGGTGCGCGAGGCGGCGCGCCGCGCCGGGCGCGAGGTGGCCATCATGGCCGACCTGCAGGGCCCGAAGATCCGCGTGGGCCGGTTCGCCGAGGGCAAGGTCTGGCTCGAGCCGGGCGCGAAGTTCGTGCTCGACGCCGCCCGCACCGAGCCGGGCGACGTGGATGCGGTGGGGCTGGACTACAAGGACCTGCCGCGCGACGTGAAGCCCGGCGACCGGCTGCTGCTGAACGACGGGCTGATCGTGCTGACTGTCGACGCGGTGGTCGGCGACGCCGTCCACACCACGGTGAAGCTGGGCGGCGAGCTGTCGAACAACAAGGGCATCAACAAGCAGGGCGGCGGCCTCACCGCGCCGGCGCTGACGGCCAAGGACATGGAAGACCTCAAGACGGCGATGAGCTTCCAGGCCGACTACGTGGCGGTGAGCTTCCCGAAGAACGCGACCGACATGGAGATGGCGCGCCAGCTGTGCAACGTGGCCGGCGCCGAGTGGGGCCACAAGCCCGGCATGATCGCCAAGATCGAGCGCGCCGAGGCGATCCCCAAGCTCGACGAGATCATGGCCACCAGCGACGGCATCATGGTCGCGCGCGGCGACCTGGCGGTGGAGGTGGGCAACGCCGCCGTGCCGGCGCTGCAGAAGAAGATGATCCGCATGGCGCGCGAGATGGACAAGGTCGTCATCACCGCCACGCAGATGATGGAGTCGATGATCACCAACCCGGTGCCCACCCGCGCCGAGGTGAGCGACGTGGCCAACGCCGTGCTCGACGGCACCGACGCCGTGATGCTCAGCGCCGAGACGGCCTCCGGCCGCTACCCGCTGGAGACGGTGCAGGAGATGAGCCGCATCTGCGAGGCCGCCGAGCAGGCCGAGGACACCACGCGCGACCTGGACTTCAGCGGCCACTACACCCGCATCGACCAGTCCATCGCCATGGGCGCGCTCTTCACCGCGCACCACCTGGGCGCCAAGGCGATCGTCGCGCTCACCGAGTCGGGCTCCACCGCGCTGTGGATGAGCCGGCATGCGGCGCACATCCCGGTGTACGCGCTCACGTCCCGGCTGGCGACGCAGCGCAAGATGGCGCTGTACCGCAACGTGCGGCCGCTCCTGATGGATTCCGAGAACGACCGCGACGCCGCGCTGGACCAGGCCGAGCGGCACCTGAAGACGCGCGGCATCGTGCAGAGCGGCGACGTCTACGCCATCACCTGCGGCGAGCCGATGGGGGCGCCGGGCGGCACCAACATGCTCAAGATCTGCCGGGCGTCCTGACGGGCCGCGCTTGCCGCTTGCCTTTTGAAACCGGCACGGCGCGGTAGGGGATAACCCGCCTTCTACAATCCCCGGCTGACCGCGCCGCCCCGGCGGCTCCCCCCGAACGACGACGAAGAGAGCGACACAGTGAACCAGGAACAGCTGAACAAGGTTTCCACCGGCAAGGGCTTCATCGCCGCGCTGGACCAGAGCGGCGGCAGCACGCCCAAGGCCCTCAAGCTCTATGGTGTCGAGGAGTCGGCCTACAAGGACGAGGCCGAGATGTTCGACCTGGTGCACGCGATGCGCAGCCGCATCGTGACCAGCCCGGCCTTCACCGGCGAGCGCGTGCTGGGCGCGATCCTGTTCGAGATGACCATGGACCGCCAGTTCGACGGCCAGGACGCCGCCGCCTACCTGTGGGAAAAGAAGCAGGTCGTGCCCTTCCTGAAGGTGGACAAGGGCCTGGCCGCCGAGGCCGACGGCGTGCAGACGATGAAGCCCATGCCCGAGCTGGACGCGCTGCTGGCGCGCGCCGTGAAGAAGGGCATCTTCGGCACCAAGATGCGCTCGGTGGTCAACGCCGCCAACCCGAAGGGCATCGAGGCCGTGGTCGAGCAGCAGTTCGCCGTCGGCAAGCAGATCCTGGCGGCCGGCCTCATGCCCATCATCGAGCCCGAGGTCAACATCAAGGCCACCGACAAGAAGGAGGCCGAGGCGCTGCTCAAGGCCGCCATCCTGAAGCAGCTCGACGCGCTCCCCGCCGGCCAGAAGGTCATGCTCAAGCTGACCATCCCGACGGTGGACGGCTTCTACGGCGAGCTGGCGAAGCACCCGAAGGTGGTGCGCGTGGTGGCCCTGTCGGGCGGCTACAGCCGCGACGAATCGAACGCCATGCTGGCGAAGAACCCCGGCGTGATCGCCAGCTTCAGCCGCGCGCTGACCGAGGGCCTCACCGCCCAGCAGTCCGACGCCGAGTTCAACGCCGCGCTGGACAAGGCCGTCGAGTCGATCTACCAGGCCTCCCTCACCTGATGTGCAGCGGCGGGGGCAGGCCCCCGCCCGACGCGCCCGGCCACCGCTCGCGGTGGCTTTTTTCTGCGCACAATGGCCGCCTGCCGGCCCCGCGCCTCCCTTCCCCCGCCGCACCATGACCACGACCGTCCACACCTCCTCCATCCAGAGCCAGCCCCTGCTCGCGCGCGGCAAGGTGCGCGACAACTACGCGGTGGGCGAGGACCGCATCCTGATGGTCGCCAGCGACCGCCTCTCGGCCTTCGACGTCATCATGGGCGAGCCCATCCCGGGCAAGGGCGAGATCCTGACGAAGATGGCGCTGTGGTGGTTCGAGCGCCTGGGCGGCCTGTGCCCCAACCACCTGACCGGCGAGGCGCCCGAAAGCGTGGTGCGGCCCGAGGAAGTGCCGCAGGTCGAAGGCCGCTCGATGCTGGTCAAGCGCCTCAAGCCGATCCCGGTCGAGGCGGTGGTGCGCGGCTACCTGGCCGGCAGCGGCTGGAAGGAGTACCAGGAGAGCCGCTCGGTGTGCGGCGTGCCGCTGCCCGAGGGCCTGACCAACGCCGCCAAGCTGCCGCGCGCCATCTTCACGCCGGCGGCCAAGGCGGCGGCGGGCGAGCACGACGAGAACATCAGCTACGACCGCGTGGTCGAGCTGGTCGGCCCGAAGCTGGCGCAGCAGATCCGCGAGACCAGCATCGCGCTGTACGAGACGGCGGCCGCCATCGCCCTGACCAAGGGCATGATCATCGCCGACACCAAGTTCGAGTTCGGCCTGGACGCCGACGGCGCGCTGGTGCTGATGGACGAGGTGCTCACGCCCGACAGCTCGCGCTACTGGCCGGTGGAGGGCTATGAGGAGGCGCTGGCCGCCGGCGCCAACCCGCCGAGCTTCGACAAGCAGTTCGTGCGCGACTGGCTGGAGGCCGTGCGCATCCACGGCAAGCCCTGGGACAAGACCCCGCCGGCGCCGCGCCTGCCGCGCGAGGTCATCGACAAGACGGCGGCCAAGTACCGCGAGGCGCTGGAGCGGCTGATCGGCTGAAGGCCGGCGCGCTATCGAAAAGATAGCGCCAAAGGTGAATGGATCACAAAAGCGGCGGTGATATTCACCGCCCGCCGGGCGTGCGTTTTTTCACACTCTCTTCTCATCACAAATGAGGAAGGAGCGCCCGATGCCATCCCCGCAGCCCCTGATGTCCGCCGTCGTCCCGGCCGCGTCCGAACCCGCCCCGCGCCTGCCGGAGGCGATGCTGGCCGCCCTGTTCTCGCGTGCGCTGGACGAGATCGACCACGGCCTGCTGCTGCTCGACCTGGGCGGCCGCATCCTGCACGCCAACCACCCGGCGCAGCGCGAGCTGGCTACCCAGCGCGCGCTGCGCGTGGGGCAGGGCGGCGTGCTGTGCGCCGCCAGCGGCACCGGGCATGCGCGCATCCGTCTGGCCCTGCACGACGCCGAGCGCGACTGCCGCAGCATCGTCGAGCTGGAGCACGCGGAGGAGCCGCTGAGCTTGGCCTTCGTGCCCCTGGCCGGCGGGCGCGCCGGCGGCGCGATCGACGGCGTGCTGGTCATCTGCAGCCGCCGCACCGGCGTGCAGCCGCTGACGCTGCAGATGTACGCCCGCTCGCGCGGCCTCACACCCACCGAGCAGTCGGTGCTGGCCCAGCTGTGCGCCGGCAAGGCGGCCGAGGAGATCGCCGAGCGCCAGGGCATCTGCCTGTCCACGGTGCGCACCCACATCAAGAACATGCGCCTGAAGACCGGCGCCAGCAGCATCCGCGACATCGTCCACCGCGTCACCCGCATGCCGCAGATCGTCTCCACGCTGCGCATGGTGGCCGCCAACCAGTAGCGGCCGGACGAAGCCCGGGTGGCGCGGACTCTCAAGAAAACGCCGGGCCGCCCCAAGTTTTCTTGTCCCCCTCGGGGGGCGGGCCGGGCGCAGCCCGGCCCTGGGGGCATCCTATAGTCCGCGCATGCCGCCCAGCCCGCCGCCCCCTGCCGACCTGCCGCCCGACGTGGCCCGCCTGGCCGCGCGCGGCGTGCAGCGGCGCTTTCGCGCGCGCACGCTGCTCATCCAGGAGGGCGAGGGCGGCGACGCGATCTACATCGTGCTGGCCGGCCGGCTGCGCGCCTTCGTCTCCGACGCGCGCGGGCGCGAGGTGACGCTGGGGCACCACGGGCCCGGCGAGTACGTGGGCGAGATGTCGCTCGACGGCGGCCCGCGCTCGGCCAGCGTGGAGGCGGCCGAGCCCAGCACCTGCGTGGTCGTCACCCGCGAGAGCGTGCTGCGCCACATGGCCGAGGACCCGGAATTCACCCTCGGCCTGGTCACCCGCCTGATCCGCCGCGCCCGCCTGGCCACCGAGAGCGCGCGCAGCATGGCCCTGCTGGACGTCTACAGCCGCCTGCGCCGCGTGCTGGAGCAGCGCGCCGCGCCCGGCCCCGACGGCGTGCAGGCGATCGCCGAGCGGCTGACGCACCAGAGCCTGGCCTCCGAGGTCGGCTGCTCGCGCGAGATGGTCAGCCGCCTGCTCAAGGATCTTGAAACAGGCGGGTACCTGGCCGTGCGCGAGCGCCGCCTGGTGCTGCTGCAGCCGCTGCCCGCGCGTTGGTGACAGCACGGCCGGGCGCCGGCCCGGCCTGCTGTTGCGAAATGTGAACGAGGCGCCACAATCCCGGGGTGGAGCACGGACAGGCGAAGGCGATGGCGGTCGAAGGGGCGGGTGCCGGTGCGGCGGCCGAGCTGCGTCGCCACATGACGGTGCTGTTCACCGACCTGTCGGACTCCACCCGCCTGTCGGCGCGGCTGGAGGCGGAGATCTTCGCCGCCCTGCAGGACGACGTGCGCCGCGTCTTCGACGAGGCGGTGCAGCGCCACGGCGGCACCATCAACCAGTACCAGGGCGACGGGCTGCAGGCCCTGTTCGGCCATCCCCACGCGGGCGAGGAGGACGGCCTGCGCGCCACCCGCGCCGCGCTGGAGGTGCACGAGCGGGTGCGCGCGCTGCGCGGCCGCTACGGCCCCGAGGAAGACTTCTCGCTGGACGTCCACTCCGGCATCCACGCCGGCCTGGTGCTGGTGCGCGAGGGCGGCCAGGGCATCGCCGGACGCTTCGAGCTGTTCGGCGCCGCGCCCGGCATCGCCAAGCACCTGAGCGACATCGCCGAGCGCGACGAGATCCTGGTGAGCGAGGAGACGCTGGGCCCGGCGCGGCACCTGTTCCACACCGACGAGCGCCGCGTCGAGCTCAAGGGCCGCGACGAGCCCCTGGCCGTGCACCGCATCGTGGCCGGCACCTCGCTGCGCACCCGCTTCGAGGCGCAGGCGCGGCGCGGCCTGGTGGACTTCGTCGGCCGCCAGGCCGAGCTGCGCTGGCTGCGCGCGGCGCTGGGCCAGGTGCGCGAGGGCCGCCGCGCGCGGCTGGTGGTCGTGTCGGCCGTCGCCGGCGTCGGCAAGACGCGGCTGGCCGAGGAGTTCCTGCAGGAGGCCGAGGCCGCCGGCTTCGGCGTGTGGCGCGGCTACTGCGAGAGCGAGCTCAGCGCCCAGCCGCTGCAGCCCTTCCTGCAGATGCTGCGCAGGCGCTTCGACGCGCAGGAGGCCCTGCCGGCGCCGGCGCTGCTGGCGCAGGCCGTCGCCGCGCTGCCCGAGGCGCTGCGCCAGCGCCACCCCGAGCTGGCGCAGGTGCCGGCCGCCGCCGCTGCCGACGCGGCCGCGCAGGCGCAGCAGATGCCCGGCGCGCTGGCCCGCCACTTCGCCGCGCTGGCGCGGCAGGCGCCGCAGGCCCTCTTCGTCGACGACTGGCAGTGGGCCGACACCGCGACGCGGCAGGTCGTCTACCGGCTGGCCGCGCGCGCCGATGCGCCGCTGCTGCTGCTGCTGGCCACCCGGCCGCTGGAGGCGGGCGACGCGCAGCTCGCCGCCGCCGAGGTGCTGGAACTGGGGCCGCTGTCGGGCGCCGAGGCCGACGCCACCATCCGCCGCCTGCTGCCGCAGGCCGACCCCTTCGTCGTCGCCCGCATCCGCCAGCACTCGGGCGGCAACCCGCTGTTCCTGGAGGAGCTGTGCCACTTCGCGGCCGAGGCTGGCCCCGGGCTGGACGCCCTGCACGGCGGCTCGGCCTGGCTGGAGACGCTGATCGAGTCGCGCGTGGCCCGCCTGCCGCCGCAGCAGGGCGAGGTGCTGGGCGCGGCGGCGGTCGTCGGCAACGTGGTGCCGGCCTGGCTGCTGCAGGCGCTCACCGGCTGCGACGAGCACCATCCGGTGGTGGCCGGCCTGGCTGCGCAGGACCTGCTCTTCCCCGCCGAGCAGGCAGGCACCCTGCGCTTCAAGCACGGCATCACGCGCGACGTGGTGTACGGCACCCTCGGCCTGCAGCGGCGCCGCGCCATGCATGCGCAGATCGCCCGGCTGCTGCGCGAGCGCGCCGGGCCGGCGGGCGAGGCCGAGCACTGCGAGGCGCTGGCCTACCACCATGCCGGCGCGGCCGATTTCGCCGAGGCGGCGCGTTACGCCGGCATGGCCGGCGACAAGGCGATGGCTGCTTCTTCCATCGACCGGGCCAAGACCCAGTACCGCGCCACGCTGCACATGCTCGACCGCCTGCCGCCCACGCCCGGGCGCTACCAGGCCTGGCGCGCGGTGGCGCGGCGGCTGGGCCTGGCGACGGCCTTCGACCCCTCGCGCGACGAGCAGGCGCTGCTGCGCCGCGCCATCGACCAGGCCCGCGCGCACGACGACGCCGCCGGCCACGCCTACGCCCAGTACTGGCTGGCCTACCTGCAGTACGCGCTGGGCGAGACGAAGAGCGCCGTCGGCCACTGCGAGCAGGCGCTGGAGAGCGCCACGGCGCTGCGCGACGTGCCGCTGGTCGTGCAGGCACGCGTGCTGCTCGGGCAGGCGCTGACCGCCGCCGCCGGCTACGCGCGCGCGCTCGACCTGTTCGACGCCGCGGCGCACGGCCCCGGCACGCCCGTGGGCGGCCGCCGCTCGCCCGGCGAGGCCTATGCGCTGGCCTGCCGCGCCAGCGCGCTGGGCGACCTGGGCCGCTTCGACGACGCGCACGCCTGCTTCGAGGAGGCGCTGGCCGCCCTGCCCGGCCCCGGCCACGAGGTCGAGGGCTCGGTGCTGTGCTGGCGCGCCGGCGTCAACCTCTGGCAGGGCCGCTGGCAGGCGGCGCTGGCCGACGCGCAGGCGGCGCACCGCGTGGGCGAGCGGGTCAAGAGCCTGTACATCTTCGCCATGAGCCAGGGCCTGGGCGCTTATGCGCAGTGGATGCTCGGCCCGCAGCCCGGCACGCTGGCCGCGCTGCAGGACTCGGCCGCCTGGCTGGCCCTGCGCGACAAGGCCCTGTTCTCCTCGCTCAACCACGGCTGGGTGAGCGATGCGATGGCGGCGCTCGGCCGTCCGGACGGGGCCCGCGCCGCCGCCGCCCGGACGCTGGCGCGGGCGCGCCGGCGCGACTGGCTGGGCGCGGCGATGGCCGGCCGCGCCCTGGCGCGCCTGGCGGCCGACGCGGGCGACGATGCGCGGCTGGCGCGCGCGCTGCACCTGGCCGACCGCGCCGCGGCGCTTCGCCGGTCGCCGCACGAGGCGGCCTGCAATGCGCTGTGCCGTGCCCGGCTGGCCGTCGCGCGCGGCGACGGCGCCGAGGCGGCGCGACAGCTCGATGCGGCAGCGGAGGGTTTCCAGCGCCTGGGCATGGACTGGCACCTGGCGCAGGCCGCCGCACTGCGCGCCGGCCTCTGACCCTGCGTCAGCCCAGGTGCAGCACCGTGGCCGCCAGCGTCGGCCGCAGCGGCGTGTCCAGCAGCGCGGCCAGCAGGCCCAGCATCACGCCCATCGCCATCTCCTGGCCGGGGCAGGCGTGGGTGGGGTGCGGCGCGGCGCGGCGGTCGCCGCCGAAGACGGGCCCGATATCGGGCTCGCCCTCCAGGCGGCTCTGCTGCATGGCCGAGACGATGCCCACCACGATGCGTTCGCCCGGCGCGATGTCCACGCCGCCCAGGCGGTGGGCGGCGGCCGCGGTGCGCCACACCAGCTCGGGCACCGGCCGCAGCTGCATCGTGCGGCGCAGCGCCGGCTCGATCGCCTCGGCGGCGGCCTCGAAGGGCGTGCGGCCGGCCTCCCGCGCCGCCCGCCAGGCCAGCTGCAGCTCCCACAGCGAGCGGTCGTCCACCCACTCGTACAGCGCGCTGCGCAGGCTGCCGTCCACCGTGGGCAGGAAGCCCATCATCACGCCGATCAGCGTGGCGGCGTACTGCGCGTCGTCCTCGATGCCGGCCAGCGCCTGCCCGACCGCGCTGCGGTTGGCGGTGCGCAGGCCCGCGCGCAGGCGCTGCAGCACGTGCTCGCGCAGCACGCGGCCGTGCGCCTCGCCGGTGCGCGCCGCCTCCGGGCCGGGGTTGGGCTGGAACATGTAGCGCGAGGGCGCGAGGAAGTGGCCCGGGCAGGTGGGCCGGGCCGCGTCCAGCCCCACGTCGCCGACGGCGACGCCGCCGCCCGGATCGGGAAAGCCGAAGAAGTGCGTCGCCAGGCGCGCGAGCACGCCGTTGACGATGTCCTTCACGTCGACGCCGGCCTGGCCGCCCGCGCCGGCGCGCAGGCCGGCGAGCACCACCTGCGCATCGGCCAGCGCCTGCGCGAAGGCCGCCCCGCGGGTCACGGCCAGGATCGCCGCGTTGGCCGCCCGCGACGCTGCGCGGTAGTCGGGGCCGTCGTCCAGGCCGAGGTAGATCTCGCCGAAGGAGGCGCGCATGCGCGGGCAGTAGCCGCTCACGGTGTAGCGGCCCAGGCGGTTGTCGAACACCTCCATCACCTGCTCGCGGCGGCCCACCAGCACGCCGAAGGGGGTGCGCAGCACGCCGCCGTGCAGTTCGCGCACCGCCGTCCAGAGCCACTGGCTGGCGCCGGACTGGCGCGCGCTGAGGTCTTCCAGCGCGATCTTCCACTGCTCCGCCGCGGCGGCCACGCCCAGGGCCGCTTCGGCCGCCTGCAGCCGCGCGATGAGCACGGCGCCCTTCTTCGCCTCGGTGGCGCGCTGGCGCTCGGCCGCCTCGGCGTCGGCGCCGCGCGCCTCGCGCCGGGCCTGCTCGCGCGCCAGCCGACGCAGCTCGCGCAGCGCCTCGATGGAGGGTGCGAAGAGGTACAGCCCCCACTGCAGCGTGACGGCCGGCTTCGGCCCGAGCGGCACCTCGACCGGGCCGTGCGCGCCCTCGTAGCGGAACACGGCGGGATCGCCCTCGCGCGGCACGCCGAACAGCGGGTCGCGCTGGCCCGAGTAGGCCTGGACGCCGCCGCTGTTGCCGCCGGACAGCCAGGACTGGATCAGCTCGAACTGCTCGGCGATGGAGGCGTTGTAGGCCATGAACATCACGCCCCGGTCGGCCTGCGGCCCCTGCTGCGCCGGCGGCCCGTAGGCCATGCCGCGCCGCAGGATGCGCGGCAGCACGCGCTGGTCGGCGCGCTCGCCGGGCAGGTCGCGCGGGTTGGCGCGGCGGGCGTGCGCGGCGAAGGGGCAGCGGCGGCCGTCGGGGTCGGCGCGGTAGTCGAAGTCGTTGCCCAGGCGGCCGTCCGGGTCCATCAGGCTGCGGCCGTCGGGCCAGCGGCCGACCATGTGGGCCATCGCCTCCTCGCGCTGGGCGGGCGGCAGGGGGGCGAGCAGGGCCTCGAGCGTCGCCGTGTCCTGCCGCAGCTTGCGCACCACGAGGAAGCTGCTGTCGGTCCACAGCCAGCCGCTCGGCGTGTCCTCCTGCTGCGAGTTGGTGTAGCCCAGCAGGTAGTCGCCCAGCGCCCAGCGGTCCCAGGGCTGGGGGCGGGCGCCGCCCTGCGGCGGCGCCGGGTTGCTCAGGCCGTCGGCGAAGCCGAAGTGGTCGCGCTGGTGGCCCTGCGCGTCGAGGTGGCGCTGCATCGGCTCGACCGACAGGATGCGCACGCCGTGCGGGGCCAGCGCCGCGTCCAGCGCCTCGATGCGGCGGCGCAGCGGATGGCCGGGCTGCGCTTCCCACGGCCCCTCGACCGGGCCGCGCGCGACCAGTTGCAGCACCGCGTGCACGCTGCCCAGCTCGATGCGCTGCGGTGCTTCGCCGGGCGCCGGCGCGGGCCAGTTGCGCTCGGGCGGCGTCCAGTGCAGCGGGTGGTTGCAGGCCATGTCGCCGAGCACCGCCGCGCGGCCCGCCATGCCCTCGAGGAATTCCGGCGGAAAGGCGGCCAGCAGCCCCTCCGGCAGGCCGGCGCGGCGCAGGCCCCGCGGCGTGAAGGCCAGGCTGGCGAAGGGCTCGTCCGGCGCCGGCGCGGCGTCGGCGCGCAGCCGCTCGGGGCCGAGCGCGTCGATCAGCGCCGCCGCCGCGCCGGCATCGCGCAGGCCGAGCAGCAGCACGGCGCCGTGCGTGGCGTCGGGGAAGGACTCGACGATGCCGCCCTGCGTGTTGGCCGGGTTCCACGCGGCCGGCACGTCGCGCGCGGGGCGCGGCGCCGCGGGCAGGTCGAACCACGCCAGCGCCGCCTGCTCGGTGGGGGTGCGGCCCTGGCGGCGGGCCGGCGGCAGCCCGCGCAGCGGCTGGAGCAGGTGGTGCGCGGCGCGCAGCAGCACGTCGCCGTCGGGGCTGCCGGGCGGGTAGACGTCGGTGAGGCGGTACAGGGCGGCCAGGCCGGGCAGGGCCTGGCGCAGCAGCTCCTCGTCGGTGCCCGGCGGCGCGGCGCGGGTCGGGCGCTGCGTGGCGCGCAGCCAGTGCAGGTCGTTCACCGTGACCGGGCTGGCGGTGTAGAGGAACTCGGTGTTCACCTGCGCCGAGCGCACCCAGCCGGCGTAGGCCTCGAAGGGATGCTCGTGCGAGAGCAGGTAGCCCTCGCAGTTGCAGAAGATCACGTCCAGCAGCGGCCCGAGGTCGCGCCAGATGCGGCGCATGTAGGGCTCCCAGCCGCCGTCGAAGTCGACCGAGAGCAGGAGCTGGTTCACCGGCTGCGCCGGGACGATGGCCAGGCGGAAGGCGTGCAGCGCGCGGATGCTGTCCACCACGTCCGGGATCAGCGGCGTGGGCTCGGCTTCCAGCGACGAGTAGCGCAGTGCGTTGACGGTGCGCAGCAGCAGGCGCAGCCGGCTCTCGTAGCTGCGCGCGTCGGGCGCGGGGACCAGGCCGCGCCGGATCGGCGCGAGCAGCGTCAGGTCGCTGATGCCGCGCAGGGTGCGCGACTTGGAGGTGGGATCGGCGGGCATGGGGGCGTCCTCGTGTGGGGGCTACAGCGGCGGCCGCAGGCGCAGCATCGGCTGCGGGCGCGGCTGGTAGGGCGGGGCGGCCTGCGGCGCGCCCAGGGCCGCCTCGGCGGCGCGCAGCGCGGCCAGCGTGCCTTCGAGCGCGGCGGCCTGGGCGGCCAGCAGGCGCTGGGCGTCGTCGCCGCGCAGGGGCGTGCGGGCCTGCGCATCCCGCACCTGCTGCGCCAGCGACGGGCCGTAGGCGCCCGGCGCGGCGGCGGCCGAGGCGCCGGCCAGCAGTTCGGCCAGGCCCTCGCGCAGCAGGTGCAGGCGCACCCAGCGGTGCTCGGCCCAGCCGGCGGCGGTGCCGTCGGGCAGGGCCGGGCGGGCGAAGCGTTCCAGCAGCCGCCGGCCGGCCTCGCGGCCGAGGTCCGACAGGCTCTGGATCTGGTCCGGCGTCATGCAGATGTTCAGGCCGCCGATGCCCGGCGGCAGCGCCACGCGCACGATGCGGTCGCGCACGCCGGGCATGCGGGCGAGCAGGGCGTCGTTCCAGTCCTTGGCGGTCCACAGCAGCGCGCCCAGGAAGCCGAAGGCGCGCTGCCAGGGTGAGGGTTCGTCGCCGAAGCGCTGCCACGGCTGGCGCGGCATGGCGTCGGGGTGCTCGGGCAGGTCCACCGCGGCGCGGATCTCCTCGGGCGTCATGCGCTGCGGCGCCACCACGGGCGCGCCGGGCACGCGCGGCGCGTCGTGCAGCGACACGCCGAAGGTCGGCCAGGCCGGGACGGCGCAGTCGAACAGGTGGATGGGGAAGTTCGAGCACAGCCCGCCGTCGGACAGCAGGCAGCGGCGCGGCACCGGCGGGCCGCTGTCGGCGTCGTCCATCCACACCGGCACGGGCGAGAAGAGCAGTGGCGCACTCACGCTCATGCGCGCGGCCACGACGATTGGCAGTTCCTTGTCGGGCAGGCGCCAGAGCGCGTCCTCGTCGTCGGGCCGGCCGGGCGGCGCGCCGTCGCGGCGCTGCCGCATCATGGCCCGCACCACCGCGGCCGGGAAGAGGCGGTGCATCTCGCGCGGGCGGAAGAAGAGTGGCTCGTCCGACGCGCGCAGCGGCAGCACCAGCGGGCGGCCGAGGGTGACGTTGGCGGCGTACACCTGCAGGCGGATCGAGACGCCGTCCATCTCCTGCCCGCCCTGGCCCATGGCGCGCGGCGAGGCGGGTGCGTCGCGCAGATCGGCGAAGGTGAGCGGCGGGCCGTCCGCCGTGCGCCCGGCGATCTCCTGGATCAGGCCGTGCAGCCACTCGGTGAGCGGCGCAGGGCTGTCGGGCGCGAGCCGCTGCGAGCCGCTGCACAGGCCGAAGTCGTCGTCGATCAGCCGGCGCAGGTCGCGCGCCAGCGCGAGGCCCGCCACGCAGGCGCCGGCCACGCCCAGCGCGGCGCCGGCGATCAGCGCCAGCGGCGCCATCCGGGGCCAGCCGGCGGGCGCGGCCAGGGTCAGCACCAGGCCCGCCGCGGCCAGCAGCGCCCCCGCACCCAGGCAGGCGGCGGCCAGGCGCTGGCCCAGGAGATAGGCGCGCGCCAGCGCCGCCGCCAGGCTCTTCACGCTGAGTTCCGGCTGCGTCAGCACCGGCACCAGCGCCTCGAACAGCCGCCGCGAATGCGCCCAGGGCTGGAACAGCGTGCGCAGCCGGGTGGTGCGGCCGTCCACCGTCCGGCGCACCTCGGCCGTGCGCTCCAGCAGGATGCGGAAGCCCTCGGACGAGCCGTGCCGCCGGCGGTACTCGGCGGCGGCGGCCAGCGCCGCCGCGCCCGCGCCGGAGGACGACCCGCCGATGCTGTGGAAGCGGAAGCTGCTCGCCAGCGTCAGCAGCAGCGCCGGGTAGGCGATGGAACTGGTCACGCCGCCGGTGAGGACGAGGTCGCAGAAGCGGTCGGGCGGCGCGCGGTCCTCGAAGGCGGGCAGGGGCGCGTCATCGTCCGGCGCGGCGGCCGGGGCGTGGGGCGGGACGGAACCGTCGGGAAGCGTGCTCATCGGAAGCGGCATCGTGCGGGGCTGCGCTGGCCCCGGTCATCCCTTGATCGGTGGAGGGCGGCGCACGGCGCCGCGGCGGTGCGCTCAGCGCGCCGCCTCGAACGCGGCCAGCGTCTGGCCGGCCGCGTCCAGCAGCACCATGCGGCCCGGGGCGGGCAGCCGGTAGCTGGCGGCGGCCTGCAGCACCTGCAGGAAGCGGCTCTCGAGCTGGTTGCGCCCGCCGTCCATGCAGGCCATCTTGGTCGAGCCCATCTGCGAGAGGCGCAACTGGCTGCCGGTGCGCGTGTAGGTGCCGAACACGCGGTTGCAGCCGCCGCTGCCGCTCACGCGGCCGGTGCTGCGGTCGAACTGCAGCTGCGGGTTGCGCGCCGGATCGCTGCCGGGCGCCACCGGCTGCCCGTCCATCTGCACCAGCCGCCAGGCCGGACCCTCGATCGGCTCGTCCAGCGCGATCCCGCTGCCGCAGGCGCCGAGGCTGACGGCCAGGGGCAGGGCGGCGGCGGCTTTCAGGGCACGGCGGCGGACGGCGGCTGGGTGCATGGGATTCCTCTTCCGGTGCAGCAGGTTGTATGGAAACGAAACGGCGCGATCGTACCGCCGGGCATGCGCGACGGGACCGAAGGCCGCGGAGCAGGCCATGCGGGAACACCCACGGAACGGGCTCGGCCCGGCCGTCGGGTGTGCCCCCTTGCAGGGGGTTGGCGGAGCGGAACGAAGTCCGCGGAGACTGGGGGTGGTTCTAGCTCAGGATGACGCTGGACAGGCGCCGGCGGTAGCTGGCCACCGTCGGGTCGTCGGGCGGGATCTGGCCCTCGGCCACCTTGGGCTTGGGCGGCTCGATGATGTCGAGCACGGCGATGTAGGTCTTTCGCGCCAGGTCCTCGTTCCACGCCTTGTCGCGCATGAGGATCTCCAGCAGCTCGTCCATCGCCTCGGTCCACTGCTGCCGGGCCATCAGCGCCTGCGCGCGGCCGAAGCGGGCCTCGAAGTCGCGCTTGCTGGCGGCGATCTTCGCGTCGAAGGCGGCCGTGTCGGGGGCGTCGCCCGCGGCGTCGATCGCGTCCATCCAGCGCTGCAGGGCGTCGAAGCGCTGCACCAGCGCGCGGCGGTCGATCACGGGCGCGAAGGCCACCTTGGCGTCGTCGGTGCGGCCCAGCTGCAGCAGCAGCTTGACGTAGTCGAAGCGCGCGTCGTCGTTGGCCGGGTCGGTGGCCACGGCGTGCTGCAGGCGCTCCAGCGCGCCGTCGGTGTCGCCCTCGGCCAGGGCCTCCTGGGCGGCTTCTTCCTCCTGCTGGGCCTCCAGCTCGTCGGCGCCGGGCACATGCTTGTCGAGGAACTCGCGCACCTGCGCGGCCGGCAGTGCGCCGACGAAGCCGTCCACCGGCTGGCCGCCGGAGAACAGCACGCAGAACGGAATGCTGCGCACGCCGAACATCTGCGACAGCTGCGAGGAGATCTGCGGCACCTTGTCGGCGTCGAGCTTGGCCAGGATGAAGCGGCCGCCGTACTCGACCTCCAGCTTCTCCAGCACCGGGCCGAGCTGCTTGCACGGGCCGCACCATTCGGCCCAGATGTCCAGCAGCACGGGCGTGGTCATCGAGGCTTCGACCAGTTCGGTCTGGAAGTTGTCGAGGGTGATGTCGATCATGGGCTATGAAGTGGGGGCGGTCCGTAGAATTCCAGCCCATGAGTGAACGCATCCAGGTCGGCGTCGTCATGGGCTCGGACTCCGATTGGGAGACGATGCGCAATGCGGTCGAGATTCTGACCCAATTCAACATCGCCCACGAAGCGAAGGTGGTGTCCGCCCACCGCATGCCCGACGCGCTGTTCGCCTACGCCGGGAGCGCGGCGCAGCGGGGGCTGGCGGCCATCATCGCCGGCGCCGGCGGCGCCGCCCACCTGCCCGGCATGCTGGCCGCCAAGACCACGGTGCCGGTGCTGGGCGTGCCGGTCGCCAGCCGCCACCTGCAGGGCGTCGATTCGCTCTACAGCATCGTGCAGATGCCCAAGGGCGTGCCGGTCGCCACCTTCGCCATCGGCAACGCCGGCGCGGCCAACGCGGCGCTGTTCGCGGTGGCGATGCTGGCGGTGAACGACCCGGCGCTGCGCGCGCAGCTCGACGCCTTCCGCGCCCGCCAGACGGCCGCGGCCGAGGCGATGACGCTGCCGCCGGGCGAGAAACCGGCCGACGTGTCGCCCTTTTCCCCGCAGGGCGGAGGAGCCCTGTGAGCCCTGCCACCGTGCCGCCCGTCCTGCTGCCCGGCAGCACCCTGGGCGTGATGGGCGGCGGCCAGCTCGGCCGCATGTTCGTGCACGCCGCGCAGGCGATGGGCTATTTCACGGCGGTGCTCGACCCGGACCCGGACAGCCCCGCCGGCCGCGTCAGCCACCACCACGTGCATGCCGACTACCTCGACGGCGACGGCCTGGCCCGCCTGTCGCGCCTGGCCGATGCGGTGACCACCGAGTTCGAGAACGTGCCGGCCGAGGCGCTGGCCTCGCTGGCCGGCGACGTGCCCGTGGCGCCCGGCGCCGAGGCGGTGGCCATCGCGCAGGACCGCATCCGCGAGAAGGCGCACTTCAGCCGCTGCGCCGAGGCCAGCGGGGTGCCCTGCGCGCCCTACGCCGTGATCGAGCGCGAGGACCACCTGGCGCCCGTGCCGGCGGCGCTGCTGCCCGGCATCCTCAAGACGGCGCGCCTGGGCTACGACGGCAAGGGGCAGCGCACCGTCACCACCCGCGCCGAGCTGGCCGAGGCGTGGGCCGACTTCGGCCGCGTGCCCTGCGTGCTGGAGCAGCGCCTGCCGCTGGCCGGCGAGTGCTCGGTCATCGTCGCGCGCGGGCACGACGGGCGCAGCGTGCACTTCCCGCCGCAGCGCAACCTGCACCGGGACGGCATCCTCGCCGTGACCGAGGTGCACGAGGGTAGCCTGCCCGCCGCGCAGGCGCAGCAGGCGGTGGCGGCCGCGCGCGCCATCGCAGACGGCATCGGCTACGTCGGCGTGCTGTGCGTCGAGTTCTTCGTGCTGGAGGACGGCCGCCTGATCGTCAACGAGATGGCGCCGCGCCCGCACAACAGCGGCCACTACACGATCGACGCCTGCGAGTGCTCGCAGTTCGAACTGCAGGTGCGCGCCATGACCGGCCTGCCGCTGGTGGTGCCGCGCCAGCACAGCCCGGCCATCATGCTCAACCTGCTGGGCGACCTGTGGTTCGCGCCCGTCAGCGGCCGGCCGGTCGAGCCCGCCTGGGCCCGCGTGCTGGCCCTGCCCGGCACCCACCTGCACCTGTACGGCAAGACCGAGGCGCGGCGCGGCCGCAAGATGGGGCACCTGAACATCACCGGCCCGAGCGCCGAGGCGGTGCGCGCCGTCGCCGCGCAGGCGGCCTCGCTGCTCGGCCTGCCCGATTCGACCGCTTGCTGACCACGCCATGATCCTCGACGGCCAGGACCCTTCCGCCATCGCCCGCGCCGCGACGGCGCTGCGTGCAGGCGAGCTCGTGGCCTTCCCGACCGAGACCGTCTACGGCCTGGGCGCCGACGCCGCCAACGACGACGCGGTGCGCGGCATCTTCAAGGCCAAGGGGCGGCCGGCGGACCACCCGCTGATCGTGCACGTGGCCGCCGGCGCGCGCGGCACCGAGTCGCTGTCGCGCTTCGCGCAGCCGCTGCCGCCCTTCGCCCAGGCGCTGGCGCTGGCCTTCTGGCCGGGCCCGCTGACGCTGATCGTCACCCGCCAGCCCGGCATCGGCACGGCCGCCGCGGGCGGGCAGGACACCATCGGCATCCGCTGCCCCGCGCACCCGGTGGCGCAGGCGCTGCTCGCGGCCTGCGCCGAGCAGGGCGTGCCCGGCCTGGCCGGGCCCAGCGCCAACCGCTTCGGCCGCGTGAGCCCGACCACCGCCGCCCACGTCGCGGCCGAGTTCGGCGACGAGCTGCTGGTGCTGGACGGCGGGGCCTGCCCGGTGGGCATCGAATCCACCATCGTCGACTGCAGCCGCGGCGCGCCGGTGCTGCTGCGGCCCGGCATCGTCACCCGCACCGAGATCGAGCGCGTGGCGCGCGAGCGCCTGCGCACGCGCGAGGAGCTCGGCCTGCCCGACCCCAAGGCCTCGGGCACGCTGGAGGCGCACTACGCGCCCACCGCCAAGGTGCGCCTGATGGACGCCAAGGCGCTGCAGACCGGGCTGGACGTGCTGGGCGCCCAGGCGGCGCACATCGCCGTGTGGGCGCGCGCGCCGCTGCGCAGCCGCTCCTCGCGCGTGCTGCTGCGGCGCATGCCGGACGACGCGGCCGCCGCCGCGCAGCAGCTCTTCGCCGAGCTGCGCCGGCTGGACGACGAGGGCGTCAAGCTGATCTGGGTGGAGGCGCCGCCCGACACGGCCGAGTGGGAAGGCGTGCGCGACCGCCTGCAGCGCGCCGCTGCCGCCTGACGGCTTTTGGCGACAAAATAATACTTTTGTTTCCAATATGGGCAATAATGCATGGGTGCCGGACCGGGGCGCTGGCACCATGCCGGGTTTCGCCGACCCGCAAGCCCCCCAGGAGATCTCACCGCATGCCCGCCGCGCCGGACGACGTGGAACTCATCGACCAAGCCCTGCAGACCGTGGAGCAGGCGATGGCGCACTGCGTGCTCCATTTCGAACCCGCACCCTCGCCGACCACGCTGGCCCATCTGCCGGAGGCGGAGCGCGAGGCCCTGATCAGCCAGGAGCGCGACGCCGCGCTCCAGCGCCCCGAGGACACCGCCGTCCACTTCTGCCTGCACGCGGCCGGCGCGCTGCTGGACGTGGCGCGCACGCTGCGCGTGCGCCCGCCCGACCACGCGCCCACCCCGGCGCAGCGCCAGCAGGAATGGGACGCGCTGGTGGCGCACACCAAGCTGGCCGGGCGCGGCGCCTACCGCGCGGCCCTGGTGCTGGCCGACACCGCCTCGGCCCGCGCGCCCAGCCCGCTCACCGGCAGCGCTCCGCCGGCCGGCCCCGACGACGCTCAGCCGCCCGCCGCCAGCAGCGCCTGGAAGTAGCCGCGCGCCGAGGCGAGGCAGAACGGCGGCACCAGCGCGCCGTGGTAGGCCAGCGTCACGGCCAGCGCCTTGTCGGCGTCGCTGCCCTCGGCCGCGTCGTAGGTCTGCTGCCTGGCCTGCGCGAAGCCGGCGCGGGCGGCGGCATAGGGGTCGCCCGCGCCGCCGGGCTGCTCCAGGTCCACCACCGTCAACTGCGCCGGCGCCATCCCGCGCGCGCGGAAGTGGCCGGCGGTGGCCTGCGTGCTCAGGAAGTTGACGGTCGGGTCCTGCGCGCCGCCGCAGAAGAACACCGGCCGCTGGGGCAGCCAGTTGCGCAGGTCGTTGGCGACCGCGGCGCGGCGCAGCCCGGTGGAGGGATGGCAGTCGAGCGGGCTGGCGTTCTCCAGCGAGGCGGCGGTGGCCGGCAGGCTGTTGCCGGGGCAGGGCGAGGCCGCGATGTCGTTGGCGACCTGCGTCAGGAAGCTCTGGCGCACCAGGTTGTCCGGGCCGTAGAAGGAGGCCAGCGCCGGGTTCACCGGCCCGGGCGTGCCGTTGGCGGGGAACAGCGCCGCCTGCGGCAGCCGGCCCTGGACGAACAGGTCGGCCAGCGGCGTGGTGCTGGGCAGCAGGGTCTCGATGCCGCCGGCATAGCGGCTCTCGTAGATCTCGGTGGGCGCGTTGTAGACGTTGCCGAACTGCTTCTGCCAGCTGGTGGTGATGAGCGGCACGAACACCGTGCTGCCCAGCGCCGGCCAGCCGCTGAAGGCGTAGTCCATCAGCAGGCTGATGGCCGAGGGCGCCGACAGCGGCGCCGAGGCGGTGGGCGACTGCCCGGTGGCCTGCAGCTCGCGGTGCGCGGCCAGCGCCACGTAGCCGCCCTGCGAGTAGCCCGTGACCAGCAGCGAGCCGGCGTCGCTCACGCCTTCCAGCGGCAGCGCCTTGCGCGCCGCCTTCAGGGCGTCGGCCATGTCCTTGCCCTGCTGGTCGCCGTTGAGGTAGGGGTGGTAGGGCAGGGGCGAGGCGGCGTAGCCGGCGTAGTTGGGCGCGATCACGGCCAGGCCCTGGGCCGCGAAGGTGGCGGCCACCAGCAGGCCCTCGCCGGCGGCGGGCTGGGCGGCGTCGGTCCAGCGGGCGATGTCGTAGCCGCGGGCGGCGGTGGTGCCGTGGGCGTAGAGCACCAGCGGCCGGCTGCCGGCGCAGGGCGTGGCCGAGCCCGCGGGCAGCATCAGCGCGGCCGTGGCGGTGGTTTCCTCGCCGGCCGCGCCCACGGTGCGGTAGGTCATGCTGCGCAGTTCGACGCCGCAGGCCGGCGTGCCGGCCACCTGCAGCAGCGCCTGGCCCTGCGGGCTCGACTGCAGCACCGCCTTGAACTGGTCGGCCGTCAGGCGCGTCACCCGCTCGGTGGCGCCGACCAGCGAGCCGCGGCCGGTGTCGCCGCCTCCCCCTCCGCCCCCGGGCGGCGGAAAGAGGCCGATGCCGCCGCCTCCACCGCCGCCCCCGCAGCCGGCCACGGCCAGCGTCAGCAGCGCGAGGGGGAGCAGGACGGCACGTCGGGCGCGGCGCGGCAGGGGCATGGGTGTCTCCGGTGAGGCGCCGCCCGTGATGGCGGCGCGCCCATTCTGGTGCGCAGCCTGCCCGCCGCGCAACCGGCCGGCGCCTACAGCCCCTGGTCGTTCACGGCCCAGTCGACCAATGCGTCGAAGGCCGGGCGCGCGGCGGCGGCGTTGGCGTCGTTGGCGATCGCCACCAGCACCCAGCGCCGGCCGCTGGCGCCGTCCACGTAGCCGGCGATGCCGGAGGCGTCGCGCAGCGTGCCGGTCTTCAGGTGCGCCGAGCCGCCGGAGCGGATCTGCCGCCGGCGCAGCGTGCCGTCCACGCCGATGGCGGGCAGCGAGGCCAGCAGCTCGGGCATGGCGGGCGACTTCCACGCCACCTGCAGCATCCGGCCCAGTTCGGCGGCGCTGATGCGCTCCTCGCGCGACAGGCCGGCGCCGTTGTCCAGCGTGGGCACGCCCTCGCCGGTGCCGATGCGCTCCTTCCACCATTGCCGCACGGCCGCGCGCGCCGCCTCGAAGCTGCCGCGCCGGCGCTGCGTGAGGCCCAGCGTCAGGAAGACCTGCTGCGCCATCACGTTGTTGCTGAACTTGTTGATGTCGCGCACCACCTCGGCCAGCGGCGGCGACTCGAACTCGAAGGCCGGCTGCAGCCCCGGCGGCACGCCGCCGTCGCGCACCTGGCCGCGCAGCACGCCGCCCGCCTGCGCCCACAGCCCGGCCACGGCGCGCAGCGCGTGGCTGCGCGGGTCGGCGTAGGCGACGGCCCAGGTCTTCTCGCCGCAGGCGGCCGGCAGGCTGCCGGCGAAGCCGATGCGCAAGGGGTCGGCCAACTCGGGGCGCAGCGCGGCGCGCCAGTCGCCGCAGGCGCCGGGCGCCAGGGGCACGGCGGGCTGCATCGCCACGCCGGCCAGCGGCGGGTCGTAGCTCACCTGCGCGGCCTGGCCGTTCGGCTGCGGCGAGAAAGTCATCACCACCGAGCGGAAGTTCACCAGCAGCGCGTCGGGCGAGGCGTTGTAGGGCCGCAGCGGCTCGCCGTCGAAGGCGGCCGGGTCGGACTCCACCGTGGTCTCGAAGGCGCTGCGGTCCAGCACGATGTCGCCCGCGATCTCGCGGATGCCCAGGCCCTGCACCCGGCGCAGCAGCAGCCACATGCGCTCGATCACGAGCTTCGGGTCGCCCTGGCCGCGGAGGTAGAGGTTGCCGTGCAGCGTGCCGTCGATCAGGCGGCCGTCGGTGTAGACCGGCGTGCGCCAGGTGTAGGCGGGGCCGAGCAGGTCCAGCGCCGCGTAGGTGGTCACCAGCTTCATGATCGAGGCCGGGTTGACCGGCACCTGCGAGCGCCACGCCAGCCGGGGCGGGCGCTGGCCCTCGGCGTCGGCCACCAGCAGCGTCACCGCCTCGCGCGGCACCTTGGCGCGGGCCAGGGCGGCGTCGACCTCGCGCGGCAGCGCCTGCTGGGCCAGGGCCGGCGCGGCGGCGGCGGCGAGGAGGAGGGGGAGGGCGGCGATCGGGGCGGGAAGGAGGCAGCGCATGGGCGCAGGATTATCCGAAGCGTCCGGCGCGGCCCCGACGCCGGCCCTCGATAATCCCGAGATGCCTGTTGCCGCCCGCCTGCTTTCGCGTCCCTCGCCACGGGCCGTGGGCATCGGCGCGGCCGTGGTCACGGTGGCGGTGTGGACGGGCTTCATCCTCGTCGCTCGCGCCTCGGCGGCCCGCTCGCTCGGGCCCTTCGACATCGCGCTGCTGCGCATCGTGGGCGCCAGCCTGGTGCTGGTGCCCTGGGGCGCGTGGCTGGTGGCGCGCGAGAAGCGGCGCGGCGGCGCGCCGTCCGGCGGCCCGGCGCCGCATTCGTTCTTCGGCCTGTCGCCGCTGTCGCTGCGGGTGAGCGCGCTGGCGGGCGTGTTCGGCGGGGTCGCCTACGCCAGCTTCGCGTATGCGGGCTTCTTCTACGCGCCGGCGGCGCATGCCTCGGTGTTGCTGCCGGGCAGCCTGCCGCTGTGGACGGCGCTGCTGGCGGCGCTGGTGCTGGGCGACCGCATCACGCCGCTGCGGGCCGCGGGCCTGCTGCTGATCGTCGCCGGCGACCTGCTGGTGGGCGGGCGCAGCCTGCTGCAGGCCTTTGGCGGCGGCGAGGTCTGGAAGGGCGACCTGCTCTTCATGACCGCCGCCTTCACCTGGGCCTGCTACAGCGTGGTGGTGCGCCGGCACGGGCTGGATGCGGTGCGCGCCACCATCGCCATCACCGTCTTCGCCCTGTTCACCTACGTGCCGGTCTACGCGCTGCTGACGGCGGCCGGCGTGCTGCACAGCCGGCTGGCCGCCGCGCCCTGGGGCGAGATCGCCTTCCAGATGCTGTTCCAGGGCGTGGGCTCGGTGGTGGTCTCGGGCATCAGCTTCACCCGCATGGTCGGCCACTTCGGGCCGGTGCGCTCCACCATGATCACCGCGCTGGTGCCGGGCCTGTCGGCGCTGGGCGCGGTGCTCTTCCTGGGCGAGCCGCTGAACGCCGGCCTGCTGGCCGGGCTGGCGCTGGTGACGGCCGGCATCCTGTTCGGCGTGCTGCGTGCGCCGGCCGCGCGCGCCGCCGTCCTGCCGGCAGGGAGGCGCTGCGATGCTTAGGGCCTGTGAACGCCATGGAAGGGGATCGCGTTGCTTCGCAAAGGGGCTGGATGCAAGGCGCCCGCGCGCAGCAAGGCTGGGGCCTTGCAAGCGCGGGCAACGCCGCAGACGGCCCCTTTGCGAAGCAACCCGGAGGGAAGCTCATCGCAGCCCGCCCCTCAGCGTTGCGCTCCTTGTGCGTGCGGACGCACGCACGGCGTCGCGCGCCTTGATGGACGGGCTGCGATGAGCTTCGCGACCCCTTCCATGGCGTTCACAGGCCCTAGCCTGCTGGCCTTCGACACCAGCACCGAGGTGCTGTCCGTCGCCGTGCGCCGGGGCGGCGCCGTGCTGGCGCGCAGCGGGCCGGGCGGCGCCGAATCCTCCGCCACCCTGATCCCGCTGGTGCAGGCGCTGCTGGCCGAGGCGGGCCTCGCCATCGGGCAACTGGACGCGGTCTGCTTCGGCCGCGGCCCCGGCTCCTTCACCGGGCTGCGCACCGCCTGCGCCGTGGCGCAGGGCCTGGCCTTCGGCGCCGGCCTGCCGGTGCTGCCCGTCGACACGCTGCACGCCGTGGCCGAGGAGGCGCACCATGCCGCCGGCGCCGCGCGCGTGGTGGCGGTGCTCGATGCGCGCATGGGCGAGGTCTATGCCGCCGCGCATGCCTTCGACGGCGGCGCGCACCCGCTCGGCGCCGCCGCGGCCGAGGCGCGGCTGCTGTCGCCGGAGGACGTGGCCGTCCCCGCCGGCTGGACGCTGGCCGGCAACGCCTTCGCCGCCTGCGGCGAGCGCCTGCCGCAGGATGCGCCGCGCGTGCAGGCGCTGCCCACCGCGGCGGCGATCCTGCGCCTGGCGCCCGCGCTGCTGGCCGCCGGCGCCGCCGTGCCGCCGGAGCGGGCCTGGCCCCTCTACGTGCGCGACAAGGTCGCGCAGACCACGGCCGAGCGCGCGGCGGCCAGGGGAGTTGCCACATGAGTGCAGTGCTCGATGCCAGCGAAGCCCGCCTGGGGCCGATGACCATCGACCACGTCGATCGTGTGGTGGCGGTGGAGCAGCTCGCCTACAGCCATCCGTGGACGCGCGGCAACTTCATCGATTCGCTGCACGCCGGCTACCACTGCCAGGTGCTCGAGGGTGGCGGGAGTGTGGCCCCCACGCTCCCCGCCGTGCGTGGTTCGCTGCCCCCCGAGGGGGCGCTCGCCGCCCTGGGGCGGCCCCGCGGCGGCGAGAGCACCCTGATCGGCTACTTCATCGCCATGAAGGGCGTCGACGAGGTGCACCTGCTCAACATCACCGTGGCGCCGCCCTTCCAGCGCCAGGGCTGGGCGCCGCTGATGCTGGAGGCGCTGGCCGGCTGGGCGCGCGGCCAGCAGGCGCAGTGGCTGTGGCTGGAGGTGCGCACCGGCAACCGGCGCGCGCAGGAGGTCTACCTGCGCCACGGCTTCCGCCGCGTCGGCGTGCGCAAGGGCTACTACCCGGGCTTCGCCGGCCGGCGCGAGGACGCCATCGTGATGAGCCTGCGCCTGAACGAGCCTGCCAGCGCCTGGGGGAGCCTGCAGCGATGAGCGCCGCCCGGCCGCCCGAAGGCGCTCGCACCGCAGCGCGCAGCGCGGAGGTTCGCCTGTGACCCTGCTGCTCGATGCGCGCCGGCGCGCCATGCTGGAGGAGATGGGGGTCAAGGTCTGGCTGCCCGCGGCGGCGCCCGCGCCTGTCGCCGTGCGCGCAGCGCCGGATGCCGACGTGGCAGCAGCAGCCGTGGTGGAAGCGCCCGAGCCTTCGCCGCCGCCCCATCGACCGGCGCCGCCCGCGCGCACCGCCGCACCGAATCCACCCGCCGCGCCCGCCGCCCACCCGCCCGCCGCGGCCGGCACGCTGCGCCTGGCGCCGCCGCAGAGGCTGTATGCCCAGGCCGACGCGCCCGCGCAGGGCGGCTGGCTGGTGGTGGCCGACATGCCGCCCGGCGCCGACGGCCGCCACGGCCCGCCGCTGGCGGGCGATGCCGGCCGCCTGCTCGACCAGATGCTCAAGGCCCTGCGCCTGCCGGCCGGCCCGGCGCCGGTGCACCTGCTGCGCGCCCACCGGCCCGGCCCCGTCGCGGCGCCGGCCGGCGAGGACGAGGCCGACTTCGACACCGGCTTCGCCGCCTGGGCCGCGCCGCTGGCACCGCGCATCGTGCTGGCCATGGGGCCGCTGGCCGCACAGCGCCTGCTCGGCCGCACCGAGCCGCTGGGCCGCCTGCGCGGCCAGGTCCATGCGCTGCCGGCGCTGGGCGAGGGCGTGCAGCTCGTCGCCACCTACCACCCGGCCTACCTGCTGCGCAACCCGGCCGACAAGGCACGCGCCTGGGCCGACCTGTGCCTGGCGGCGGCCTGCCTGGACGGGACGGCCGGCTGACGGCCGCGCGCCGCCGGGCCGGCCTGCGCGGTCAGGTCAGAAGGTCCAGCGCATGTCCGCCTTCAGCCCGTTGTAGGTGGTGCCGCCGGTGAACTGCGTGCCGTAGGTGACGCCCAGCGTCATGTTGCGGCCCAGGTTCAGGTCCACGCCGGCGTCCAGCACGAAGGCCTCGCGCGCCAGCGGCGTGCCCAGCACCGTGAACTGGCTCAGGCCGCCGTACAGGCCGAGGCGGGCGCTGGGCGTGACGTCGCCGTCCACCACGCGCCGCCAGCCGGCCGAGCCGCGCAGCGTCGCCTCCACGCCGCCCAGGCTGGCGCGGGTGGACGCCCGCAGGCCCAGGGTGGCGAAGGTGGTCTTCGTGCTGTCGCCGCGGCCGCTGAGCGCGGCGCCGCTACCCAGGCCCTGCTCGTTGATGCTGCCGCTGCGCACGTCCACGTGCGCCAGGCTGGCGAAGGGCTCGAAGGCGGTGCGCTCGCCGGCGTCGATGCGCCAGCCCACCTCGCCGAAGGCCTGCACCGTGCGCAGCGCGTAGCTGGCGCGCAGCCCGTCCGTCACGCCGGTGAAGGCGACCGTGCGCTGGGTGGTCAGCGACTGGCGGCTCAGGCTCGCGCCGCCGCGCACGCCCAGCGCGCCCCACTGCGCGCCGCCGTAGGCGCCCAGGTGCCAGGCGTCGCCGCTGGCCTCGCCGCGGCGTTGGCCGGCGTCCAGGCGGGTGTGGCCGAAGCCGGCGAACACGCCGGCGCGGGCGCTCTCGCCCACGCGCCGGTCGGCGCCGATCAGCAGGCCGCTGGTGCTGCGCTCGCTGTTGGCGGCGTTGCCGTCGCCGCCGGCCTCGGTGCGCCCGCCGTAGGCGCGCGCCCACACGCTGCCCTGGCTGCCTTCGCTCAACTGCGTGGCGCCGGCGGCGGCGGTGCCGACGCCGCCCAGGCTCTGGCGTGCGCGGTCCAGCACGGTGTCGCGCACCAGGTGGCTGTCTTCCACCGCGGCCGACTTCACGCTGGCGTGCAGCTCGCCCGAGAGCTGGTCGAAGGCCACCAGTGCGTTCGACCGGTCGAGCTGCACCACGGCGCGGTACAGCGGCGTGGCCGCCAGCGGCTCGATCGCGCCGGCGCTGGCCTTCTGGTTCCAGGTCACGCCCACGTCGGAGAAGCGCACGTCGTTGCGCATCAGCGTCAGCGAGGCAGTCTGCGCGCCGTACTCGATGGTCGGCGTGAGGAAGGCGAAGTTGGAGTTAACGGCGCCGAACTGGCCGGCGATGCCGCCGTCCGCCTTCAGGATGGTGTAGCTGCCGTAGGGGTTCCAGTTGCCGTCGGCCAGCAGCGCGATGGCGGAGGCGCCCTGCACGGTCGCCCTGCCGCTGACCAGGATCTGGTCGCTGCGGCCGTCGGGCGAGGCCTCCACCTGGTAGGCGGCGCCGCTGGCCAGCGTCAGGTCGCCGGCCACGTGCAGCGTGCCGATGGAGTTGCCGGGCGCCACCAGCGCGCCGCCTTCGACCACCGTGCTGCCCACCGTGCCGTTGCCCTTGAGCGTGGCGCCGCCGGCCACGCTCAGCGTGCCGCCGAGCCGGCCGTTGACCGCCAGCGTGCCCGCGGCCACGCGGCTGGCGCCGGTGAAGGCGCTGCTGTCGCCGGTGAGGTCCAGCGCGCCGGCGCCGGTCTTGGTGAAGCTGCCGCTGCCGGACATCGCGTTGGCGAAGCCGGCCGCCGTGCCCTGGTCGATGACCAGGGCTGCGTCGTTGACGATCGCGCCGCTGCCGAAGCTGGCGGCGTGGCCGGCCAGCGTGCCGTTCAGGATGCGCGTGCCGCCGGTGTAGCCGTTGGCCGCGGCCAGCGTGGTGGTGCCGCCGCCGCGCTGCTCGACCGCGCCGCTGCCCGAGATGGTGCCGGCGAAGGTGGTCGCGTCGCTGCGGTTGAAGGCGAGCGTGCCGTGGTTCGCCACGTCGCCGGCGATCGAGCCGCTGGTGCCGCCGTCGCCCAGCTGCAGCGCGCCGGCGGCGATGGTGGTGCCGCCCGTGTGGCTGCTGGCGCCGGTGAGCGTCGTCGTGCCGCTGCCGCGCTGCTCGACCGCGCCGCTGCCCGAGATGGCGCCGGCGAAGGTGGCCGCGTCGCTGCGGTTGAAGGCGAGCGTGCCGTGGTTCGCCACATCGCCGGTGATCGAGCCGGCGGTGCCGCCATCGCCCAGTTGCAGCGTGCCCGCGGCGATGGTGGTGCCGCCGCCGTACGTGTTCGCCGCCGCCAGCACCAGGGTGCCGCCGCCGTCCTTGACGAGCGCGCCGCTGCCGCCGATGACGCCTGCGACCGTGTGGACGGTCGCCGTGTCGCTGTGCAGGGTGCCGCCGCCTGCGCCCAGCGTGAGGGCCCGCGCCGAGGTGGTGCTGGACGTCGTCTGCAGGGCGCCGCCGTCCAGCGTCAGCGCGCCGCCGGCGTCGCCGAGCGCCGCGTCGTCGGCGATGCGCAGTGCGCCGCCCGTCACCTGCCAGGGCGTCACGGCGGCCGTGCTGCCGGTCAGCGTCCAGGTGCTGGTGCCCTCCTTCTCGAAGCCGGTGAAGTGGCGGTACTGCGCGGCCGCGCCGATGGCCGAGGCGTCGAAGGCGCCGTCGGCGCTGCCGGTCAGCGCCAGCGTGTCGCCGCCGGCGGCGGTCGCCACCACATTGCCGGTGATGGCCGAGGTGTTCAGCAGCTCGAGGCGGTTGCCGCCGCCGCTGAACCGGATCGCGTCCGCCCGTTCGCCGCCGCCCGCCGCCAGGCCGCCGCTGATGCTGCCGCCGTTGGTGATGCGGACGTCGCCGCTGGCGACGATGCCCACGCCGCCCGCGGCCGGCGTGTTGAGGTCGATCAGCGTGTTGCCCGCCGGCCCGCCGTTCCCGCCGGCGATGCTGCCGCTGTTCACCACGACCGTGCTGCCGGCGAGGGCCATGCCCGTGCCGCCGCTGCCGCCGCCGCTGGCCACGCCGACCGCGCCGATGCCTCCGGCGCCGCCCGCGCCGCCCTGGACGGCACCGCTGTTCCGGATGGTGACGCCGCCGGCCGTGCTGTTCAGGCCGGTGCCGCCGTCGCCGCCCCGCCCGGAGACGAGCACGGCGATGCCGCCCCGGCCGCCCGCGCCGCCGGCCACCGTGCCGGCGTTGTCGATCGCGGCCTGCGCCGCGTCGTTGTGCAGGCCGGTGCCGCCGTCGCCGCCGCGCTGGCCGAACGTCAGGGCGACGACGCCGCCGTTGCCGCCGGCCCCGCCGGTGAAGGTGCCGAAGTTGGCTGCGCCGGCGGCGCCGGCCTCCACCGTCACCGCCGTCCCGCCGTGGCCGCCGGCGCCCAGCAGGGGGCTGCTGCCCTTCGTCCCGGTGATGCTGCCGGCTGTGACCGCCGCATCGCCCAGCCGCAGCATGCCGGCCGCGACCTCGGCGCCGCCCGCCAGCGCGACGTTGCCCGTCAGCGCGAGCGCGCCGGCGCCGGTCTTGACCAGCCTGCCGTCGCCGCCCAGGGTGTTGGCCATGCTGACGTCGGCGGCCTGGTCGAGCACCAGCGTGGCGTCGTTCAGGATGCTGCCGCTGCCGAAGGCGGCAGCATGGCCGACCAGCGTGCCGCCGCTGATCGTCCAGGGCGTGGCCGCCTTGCTCGATCCGGTCAGCGTCCAGGTGCCGCCGTCGGCCTTCTCCAGGCCGGCGAAGTTGCGGTACTGGCTCCCGATCAGCCCCACGTCGAAGCTGTCGCTCCCGGCCCCGCCGAACACGAGCTGGTCCGCGCCGCCGGCCACGGCCACCACGTTGCCCTCGATGGTCGAGCCGGTGTTGATCTGCAGCGTGTTCTTGCCGCCGGTGAAGGTGACGGCATTGGCCTGGGCGCCCGTGCCGCCGTCGGCCCGCCCGCCGCGGATGGTGCCGTTGTTGACGACGGACAGATTGCTGCCCGAAATGCCCGCGCCGCCGGCAGCCGTGCCGGCCCCACCGCTGATCACGCCGCTGTTGCGGATGGCGAGGGTGCTGCTGCCGCCGCCCGTGCGGCTCACGCCGTCGCCGCCGATGCGGCCCGCGCCGCCGGACATGCTGCCGCCGGCGTCGTTCGTCAGGGTGCCGCCCTTGGAGCCGGCCCAGACCACGCCCTGGCCGCCGAGGCCCTGCGCGCCGGTGCCGGCCGCGCCCTTGCCGCCCATGCCGCCGCTGCCGCCTGCGATGGCTCCGCCATTGGTCAGCGTACCGGTCCCGGCGCCCGACCAGGCGATGCCGGCACCGCCGTCGCCCCCGCTGCCGCCGGCGCCGCCGCCGGCCTGGCCACCGTTGCCGCCGTTCCCGCCGAGGGCGGACGCGCCGACGTCGATAGCGACATTGCCGCTCGTGCGCAGCACGCCCATGCCGCCCTCGCCGCCGCCGCCGCCACCGCCCCAGCTGTCCTGGTTGAGGCCTGCGTTGCCGCCGTTGCCGCCATTGCCGCCCAGGGCCTTGCCGGTGACCGTATGGGTGGCAAGGATGCCGAAGAACATGTCGACCGCCAGGCCCGCGCCGCCGCTGCCGCCGCCACCTGCACCCAGGTCGGACCATCCCGGGTTTGAGGGAATCACGACGGACTGGCCGTTGCCGCCGGAGGAGCCCGTGGCGTTGTGGGTGCTGGCGCCCAGCGTCACCCGGTCTCCGCGCGCGCCGCCGTTGCCTCCGAGGGCGCCGGTCTGGCCGCCTCGGCCGCCTGCGCTGCCGATGCCCGTGCCGAGATTCGTGCCGCCCCCGCCCCCGCCGCCGCCGACCGGGAAGCTGCTGACCACGCCAGAGGCGCCCGTCGCTCCGGCGGCGGATGTGCCGCCGGCTCCCCCCGCGACCGCGCCGCTGTACGTGGCGCCGCCAGTGCCGCCGGCGGCCCAGGCGCCGCCGACCGCCAGGGACACGATCGCGGCGGCGCACAGCCGGGCGGTCGGCGAGAGACGGAAGGCGGGCGCGCCGGCGCGCCCGGGCGTCTCATCCTGGACGGTGCTGCTGCCGCGGGCGTGCGCCACCTCGGGCACCACCTGGGCCGTGCCCAGGGCTTGGTTGAAGATGACGCGATGGATGCGGTTCATGACAGGTGTTGTCTATCTTTATTAGTACAAGATACACATTGTCACGACATCAGTTAACAATTGTCATCAGCAAATCTTGGTTCAGGGCTTTTCGTGCAAAAGTTCACATCGAATCCAAAAGTACGCTAGAGGCACCGTGCGGTGTGGCGGTGCAGGGCGCCACCTAGAATCGGATCCATGGCTTTCATCGACCAGTTGCGCGCCGCCCAGCGCCAGAACCGTTCCCTGCTGTGCGTGGGGCTGGATCCGGAGCCATCGCGCTTTCCGGGAAAGATGAAGGGCGATGCCGGCAGGATCGGTGAGTTTTGCGCGCAGATCGTGGATGCGACCGCCGACTGCGTGATCGCCTTCAAGCCGCAGATCGCCTACTTCGCGGCACACCGCGCCGAGGCGCAGCTCGAATGGCTGATCGCCCACATCCACAAGGTGGCGCCGCAGGTGCCGGTGATCCTGGACGCCAAGCGCGGCGACATCGGCTCCACCGCCGAGCAGTACGCCGTCGAGGCCTTCGAGCGCTACGGCGCCGACGCGGTGACGCTCTCGCCCTTCATGGGCTTCGATTCGGTCTCGCCCTACCTGAAGTACGCGGACAAGGGCGCCTTCCTGCTGTGCCGCACCAGCAACCCGGGCGGCGCCGACCTGCAGGGGCAGCGGCTGGCCTCGGTGCCGGGCGAGCCGCTGCTGTACGAGCACGTGGCGCGGCTGGCGCAGGGCCCGTGGAACCTCAACGGCCAGCTCGGCCTGGTGGTGGGCGCCACCTATCCCGACGAGATCGAGCGCGTGCGGGCGCTGGCGCCCACGGCGCCGCTGCTGATCCCCGGCGTGGGCGCCCAGGGCGGCGACGCGGCGGCCACCGTGCGCGCCGGCTGGCGGCCGGACGCGCCCATCGTCGTGAACTCCTCGCGCGCCATCTGCTATGCCTCGGACGGCGACGACTTCGCCGCCGCCGCGCGCCGAGAGGCGCTGCGCACGCGCGACCTGCTCGAAAACGCCAAGCCGTCCTGACGCGCCTCCGGCGCCCGATGCGGTGTAGCCTGCGGCCTTTCGTCCGCCGGAGACACGCATGACCACCTACCACGGAAGCTGCCACTGCGGCGCCATCGCCTTCGACGTCGAGGGCGAGCTGCAGGGCGCCGTCGCCTGCAACTGCTCGATGTGCCAGCGCAAGGGTTCGCTGCTGTGGTTCGTGCCGCGCCCGCAGCTCACGCTGAAGACGCCGCCCGAGGCGATGCGCAGCTACCGCTTCAACAAGCACCTCATCGCGCACCATTTCTGCCCGACCTGCGGCATCCACCCCTTCGGCGAGGGCACGGCGCCGAACGGCGCGGCGATGGCGGCGGTCAACATCCGCTGCCTGGAAGGCATCGAGCTGGACCAGGTGCCGGTGCAGCACTTCGACGGCCGCGCGCTGTGAGCGCCGACGCCGAACGCGCGCCGTACCCGCTGGAGGGCGGCTGCGCCTGCCGCCAGGTGCGCTATCGCCTGCTCACCCCGCCGCTGTTCGTGCACGCCTGCCACTGCCGCTGGTGCCAGCGCGAGACGGGCAGCGCCTTCGCGCTCAACGCGATGGTGGAGGGTGAGCGCGTGGCGCTGCTGGCCGGCGAGCCGGAGATGGTCGACACGCCCTCCGAGAGCGGGCGCGGGCAGCGCATCGCCCGCTGTCCGCGCTGCCGCGTCGCGCTGTGGAGCCACTACGCCGGCGCCGGGCCGACGGTGAAGTTCCTGCGCGTGGGCACGCTCGATGCGCCCGACCACCTGCCGCCGGACATCCACATCTTCACCGCCTCGAAGCAGCCGTGGGTGGTGCTGCCGCCCGATGCGGCCGCGGTGCCCGAGTACTACGATCGCCGCGCGTACTGGCCCGAAGCCGCACTGGAGCGCTGGCAGGCCTGGCGCGAGCGGCACCCGCAAGGACGACACCCATGATCGACACCGCCTTCCTCCCCTCGCCGGCCGTGATGCTGGCCTTCGCCGCCGCCAGCCTGGTGCTGGCGCTCACGCCGGGCCCGGCGGTGCTGTTCGTGGTGGCGCGCACGCTGGCGCAGGGCCGCCGCGCCGGGTTGGCCTCGGTGGCGGGCGTGGCGCTGGGCAACTTCGGCAACGCGCTGGGCGCCGCGCTCGGGCTGGCGGCGCTGTTCGCCATCTCGTCGCTGGCCTTCACGGTGGTCAAGTGGGCCGGCGCGGCCTACCTGGTGTGGCTGGGCCTGAAGGCGCTGCGGCCGCCGCGCGGCGACGCGGCGGGCGAGGACACCGGCCTGCCCGTGCGGCCGGTGCGGCCGGCCCGCCTGTTCCGCGACGGCTTCGTGGTGGCGCTGCTCAACCCGAAGACGGCGCTGTTCTTCGCCGCGTTCCTGCCGCAGTTCATCCGCCCCGGCACCTCGCCGGCGCTGCAGATCATGGGCTTCGGCGCCGCCTTCGTGGCCATCGCCGGCTGCACCGACTGCCTCTACGTGCTGGCCGCCAGCCGGCTGCGTCCCTTCTTCTCGGCGTTGCGCGGCGGCGCCGCGTGGGGGCGCTGGGTGACCGGAGGCACCTTCATCGGGCTGGGCGTGTACACGGCGCTGTCGGGCTCGCGCGCGCGGCCCGCGGGCTGAGTTCTGCCGCTCAGGCGCCGCGCCAGCCCAGGCGCTGCGAGATCTCCTGCGCGGCCGTCTTGAGCGCGCGCGCCGTGGCGCCGTCCCAGCGGGTGTCGAGCACCGCCGCCGGGGCGATGGCGGTGAGCGCCAGCACGACGGCGCCGCGCGCGTCGAACACCGGCGCCGCCATCGCGCTCACGCCCGGCACGATCTCACCCTCGGAGCGCGAGACGCCGTGCCGGCGCACCTCCTCGAGCTGCGCCGCGAAAGCCTCCCAGGTGGGCAGCGCCAGCGCCGGCATGCCGGCCTCCGACAGGGCGCCGGGCTCCGGCGCGCGGCGGCGCTCGGCCTCCAGCGTGGCGCGCACCACCGATTCGTCCAGATAGGCGCCGAACAGCCGCCCGGAGGCCGTGCCCGCCAGCGAGAACACCGTGCCGTGCCGCATCGCCACGTGCACCGCGGCCGGCGACTCGGCGATGCGCACGATGGTGGCGCCGCGGTCGCCCCACACCGCCAGCGCCAGCGTCTGGCCGGTGCGCCGGGCCAGTTCCTCGATCACCGGCGCGGCCACCTGCACCGGGCTGGCCTGGGCCATCGCGATCAGCCCCAGTTGCAGCGCCAGCGGGCCGAGCAGATAGTGGCCGCTGGCGCGGTCCTGCTCGATCAGGCCCAGGCGCCCGAAGCTCACCATGTACGG
Organism: Xenophilus azovorans DSM 13620; assembly: GCF_000745855.1. GTDB lineage: Bacteria > Pseudomonadota > Gammaproteobacteria > Burkholderiales > Burkholderiaceae_C > Xenophilus > Xenophilus azovorans. The sequence continues at coordinate 285,394 of NZ_JQKD01000003.1, read as the reverse complement.
ATGCGCCTTGGCCGGCGTCATCTCCGCCTCGCGCGCCAGGTCCTTCAGGGCCATCGGCCGGCCGCTGTGCACCAGGGCTCGCAGCAACTGGCCGCCCACCTCGATGCTCTGGATGCCGCGCTGCGCCGCGGCGCGCTCGCTGTCCTCGCTCATGCCCGACCTCGACGTTTGTTCATGGAGAAAACATTAGACATTATCTGATTGAGCATCTAGACTTGCATCAAATTCGCAATAGACGAACATATTCAATTTAGACAAACACAGGAGCCAAGCCCCATGAATCAGCCCGCCAAGGCCTTCGCCAGCCAGGCCGACCTCGAAGAGAAGAAGGTCAGCTTCAGCCAGATCTCCGAACACGCCTGGGCCTACACGGCCGAGGGCGACCCGAACACCGGCATCGTGATCGGCGACGACGCCGTGCTGGTGGCCGACACCCAGGCCACGCCGGCGATGGCGGCCGACGTGATCCGCCGCATCCGCGAAGTGACGGACAAGCCCATCAAGTACGTGGTGCTCACGCACTACCACGCGGTGCGCGTGCTGGGCGCCAGCGCCTATGGCGCGCAGCAGATCCTCGCCAGCCAGGACACCTACGACTTGATCGTCGAGCGGGGCGAGCAGGACAAGGCCAGCGAGATCGGCCGCTTCCCGCGCCTGTTCGCCGGCGTCGAGACCGTGCCGCCGGGCATGACCTGGCCGACCATGACCTTCACCGGCAAGATGACCGTCTGGCTGGGCAAGCTGGAGGTGCAACTGCTGCAGCTCGGCCGCGGCCACACCAAGGGCGACACGGTCGTCTGGCTGCCCGGCGAGAAGACGCTGCTCTCGGGCGACCTGGTGGAGTTCGACGCCACGCCCTACGCCGGCGACGCCTACTTCCAGGACTGGCCGAAGACGCTGGACAACATCGCCGCGCTGCAGCCGAAGGCGCTGGTGCCTGGCCGCGGCGCCGCGCTCACCACGCCGGAAGACGTGGCCCGCGGCCTGGCCGGCACGCGCGACTTCATCGCCGACGTGTGGGCCAGCGTGAGCGAGGGCGCCCGCGCCGGCAAGGACCTGAACACGGTCTACCGGGAGACCTACGCGAAGCTCAAGCCCAGGTACGGCCACTGGGTCATCTTCGACCACTGCATGCCCTTCGACGTGACGCGCTGCTACGACGAGGCCACGCAATACGCCGACCCGCGCGTGTGGACGGCCGAGCGCGACATCGAGATGTGGAAGACGCTGGAAGGGCAATAAGAAAAGCAGCCCCCGCAGAACGACGGAGACGACAGATGAAGCTGAACGACCTCGCGTCGGCCGGCGCGCCGCAGATCGACTACCAGCAGGTGGTCTTCGACTACGCACTGCACGCCGACCAGCGGGCCGCCGCGCCGGTGCGCCACCCGGTCGTGGTGGTCGGCGCCGGCCCCATCGGGCTGGCCCTGGCCATCGACCTGGCGCAGCAGCAGGTGCCGGTGGTGCTGCTGGACAACGACCACCGCCTCTCGACCGGCTCGCGCGCCATCTGCTTTTCCAAGCGCTCGCTGGAGATCTTCGACCGCCTGGGCTGTGGCGAGCGCATGACGGCCAAGGGCGTGTCGTGGAAGCTCGGCCGCGTGTTCCTGCAGGGCGAGCAGGTCTACGAATTCGATCTGCTGCCGGAAGAGGGCCACGAGCGTCCGGCCTTCGTCAACCTGCAGCAGTACTACGTCGAGGGCTTCCTGGCCGAGCGCGCCGCGCAACTGCCGCTGATCGACCTGCGCTGGAAGAACACGGTGACCGGCGTGGAGCCGCAGGGCGACCACGTGCTGCTGAGCATCGAGACGCCCGACGGCCCCTACCGGCTGCGGGCCGACTGGGTCGCCGCCTGCGACGGCTCGCGCTCGGCGGTGCGCCGGCTCATCGGGCAGGAGAGCACCGGCCGCGTCTTCAAGGACCGCTTCCTCATCGCCGACGTGAAGATGGACGTGCAGTTTCCGGCCGAGCGCTGGTTCTGGTTCGACCCCGCCTTCCACCCCGGCCAGAGCGTGCTGCTGCACATGCAGCCCGACGGCGTGTGGCGCATCGACTTCCAGCTCGGCTGGCAGGCCGACCCGGAAGAGGAGAAGAAGCCCGAGAAGATCGTCCCGCGCGTGCGCGCGATGCTCGACGCCTCGCCTTTCAAGGGCACCGAGTTCACGCTCGAATGGGCCAGCGTCTACACCTTCGCCTGCCAGCGCATGGCGAGCTTCCGCCACGGCCGCGTGCTGTTCGCGGGCGACTCGGCGCACGGCGTCTCGCCCTTCGGCGCGCGCGGCGCCAACTCCGGGCTGCAGGACGCGGAGAACCTCGCCTGGAAGCTCGCCGCCGTGCTGCGCGACGAGGCGCCCGATGCGCTGCTGGACAGCTACGCCCGCGAGCGCGAGATGGCGGCGGACGAGAACATCCGCCACTCCACCCGCTCCACCGACTTCATCACGCCCAAGAGCGAGGCCAGCCGCCTCTTCCGCGACGCCGTGCTGCACCTGGCGCGGCGGCACGACTTCGCGCGGCGGCTGGTCAACAGCGGCCGGCTGTCGGTGCCGGCGACGCTGCACGATTCGGTGCTGAACACGCCCGACGCCGATGCCTTCGAGGGCGCGATGGTGCCGGGCGCGGTGGCGGCCGACGCGCCGGTGGCCGAGGGCTGGCTGCTGCGCGGCCTGGGCGGCACGCGCTTCGCCGCGCTGGTCTTCGGCAGCGGCGAGGCGGCCGGGCGCAGCGCGCAGGCCCTGGCCGGCGCCGACCGCCCGATCGAGGTGCTGCGCGTGCCGCTGGACGCGGCCCACGCGCTGGCCGCGCGCCGCTACGACGCGCGCGAGGGCACCACCTACCTGCTGCGCCCCGACCAGCACGTGTGCGCCCGCTGGCGCGCCCCCACGGCCGAGGCCGTGCGCGCGGCCTTCGACCGCGCCCTGGCCAGGGCATGAAGGAGAACGAGCCATGACTGCCACCGCCGATCACCTGACCACCGCGCCGAACATGCCGTCGCCGGACGACTTCTACGAGGCGCTGATCGACGCGCACCAGGACCTCACGACCGAGCAGAGCCACGCCTTCAACGCGCGCCTCGTCCTGCTGCTGGCCAACCACATCGGCAGCCTGCCCGTGCTGCGCGAGGCCCTGGCCGCCGCGCGAGAAGAATGAAACACCCCCAGTCTTCGCGGACTTCGTTCCGCTCCGCCAACCCCCTCAAGGGGGCACACGCAGCGGCCCGGCGAAGCCGGTTCCGCGCGTGTTCCCGCATGGCCTGCTCCGCGGCCTTCGGTCCAGCGGACTTTTCCGGATACATCGCCTTCCATCGAGGAGCCACACCATGACCTCTACCGCCGACACCCTGCGCTACCAGAGCGGCTTCGGCAACGAGCACGCCACCGAGGCCGTGCCCGGCGCGCTGCCGCAGGGCCGCAACAGCCCGCAGCGCGCGCCCTTCGACCTGTACCCGGAGCTGATCTCCGGCACCGCCTTCACCGCGCCGCGCCACGAGAACCGCCGCACCTGGATGTACCGCCGCCAGCCCTCGGTGGTGGCCGGCCGCTACCAGCCCTACGCGCAGCCGCTGTGGACGACCGGCGGCGACCGCGAGACGGCGCTCGCGCCCGAGCCGATGCGCTGGCATCCGATCCCCTTCGAGCCCGGCGCCGAGACCGACTTCGTCGACGGCATGCGCACCCTGGCCGCCAACGGCGATGCCGACGCGCAGTGCGGCGTCGGCTCGCTGGTCTACCTTGCGACCAAGTCTATGGAGCGGCGCGCCTTCGTCAACGCCGACGGCGAGCTGCTGGTGGTGCCGCAGCAGGGCCGCCTGGTCATCACCACCGAGCTGGGCGTGCTCGACGTCAAGCCCGGCGAGATCGCTGTGCTGCCGCGCGGGCTGGCCTTCAAGGTGGCCGTGCCCGACGGTCCTTCGCGCGGCTATGTCTGCGAGAACTACGGCGCGCAGTTCCGCCTGCCCGAACTGGGCCCGATCGGCTCCAACGGCCTGGCCAATGCGCGCGACTTCCTGGCGCCCGTCGCGGCCTACGAAGACAGCAACGCCCCTTACGAACTCGTCAAGAAGTTCGGCGGCCGCTTCTGGCGCGCGCCGGCCAAGGGCACGCCCTTCAACGTGGTGGCCTGGCACGGCAACCTCACGCCGGTGAAGTACGACACCGTCAACTTCATGACGATCGGCTCCATCAGCTTCGACCACCCGGACCCGTCGATCTTCACCGTGCTCACCTCGCCCAGCGACACGCCCGGCACGGCGAATTGCGACTTCGTCATCTTCCCGCCGCGCTGGCTGGTGATGGAGGACACCTTCCGTCCGCCCTGGTACCACCGCAACCTGATGAGCGAGTTCATGGGCCTGGTGTACGGCGAATACGACGCCAAGCCCGGCGGCTTCAAGCCCGGCGGCGCCAGCCTGCACAACGCGATGGTGCCGCACGGCCCGGATGAGGAAGCCTTCGAGAAGGCGTCGACGGTCGACCTGAAGCCGCAGAAGCTGGACAACACGCTGGCCTTCATGTTCGAGAGCCGCTACCGTTTCATCCCCACCGCCTTCGCGCTCAACACCGCGCCGCTGGACACCGGCTACGCCGACTGCTGGGCCGGCCTCAAGGACCAGTTCAGCAAGCCCTGAACGAAAGACTCACCATGTACGACATCGACGCCACCCACGACCCCAAGCGCACGAGCTGGGTCGAGTCCGCCAACGCCGCGGGCAGCGACTTCCCCATCCAGAACCTGCCCTTCGGGCGCTTCCGCCGCAAGGGCAGCGGCGAGGCCTTCCGCATCGGCGTGGCCATCGGCGACCAGGTGCTGGACCTGCGCGCCGCGGGCCTCGTCGACACCGACGACATGAACGCGCTGATGGCCGCCGCGCCGGCCGGGCGCCGAGCGCTGCGCGCGAAGCTCTCCGACGGCCTGGCCGCCGGCAGCACGCAGCAGGCCGCGTGGGCCCAGGCGCTGGTGCCGCAGGCCGACTGCGAGTACACCGTGCCCTGCCGCGTCGGCGACTACACCGACTTCTACACCGGCATCCACCACGCCACCACCATCGGCAAGCTGTTCCGTCCCGACCAGCCGCTGATGCCCAACTACAAGTGGGTGCCCATCGGCTACCACGGCCGCGCCAGCTCCATCGTCGTCAGCGGCACGCCCTTCAAGCGCCCGCAGGGCCAGACCAAGGCGCCCGATGCGGCCGAGCCGAGCTTCGGCCCCTGCAAGCGGCTGGATTACGAGCTGGAACTGGGCTTCTACGTCGGCCAGGGCAACGCGCTGGGGCAGCCCGTCGGCATCGACGACGCGGAAGCGCACCTGTTCGGCGTGGGCCTGTTCAACGACTGGTCGGCGCGCGACCTGCAGGCCTGGGAATACCAGCCGCTGGGCCCCTTCCTGGCGAAGAACTTCGCCTCCACCGTCTCGCCGTGGATCGTGACGATGGAGGCGCTGGCGCCCTTCCGCGCGCCCTTCACCCGGCCCGCGGGCGACCCGCAGCCGCTGCCGTACCTCGACGGCGCCGCCAACCGCGAAGGCGGCCAGCTCGACATCACGCTGGAGGTGCTGGTCCAGACCGCGAAGATGCGCGAGCAGGGCGAGGCGCCCGCGCGCCTCACGCACGGGCTGGTGAAGGAAGCCGCCTACTGGACCGCCGCGCAGCTCCTGGCGCACCACACCGTCAACGGCTGCAACCTGCAGCCGGGCGACCTGCTGGGCTCGGGCACGCTGTCGGGCCCCACGCCCGACGCGGCCGGCTCGCTGATGGAACTGACGCTGGGCGGCAAGCAGCCCATCACGCTGCCGGGCGGAGAGCAGCGCACCTTCCTGCAGGACGGCGATACGCTGGTGCTGCGCGGCTGGTGCGAGCGCGCGGGCGCGGTGCGCATCGGCTTCGGCGAGGCCAGCGGGACGGTGCTGGCGTAGGCGCACGCCGACAGCCCGGCGCGGCGCCCGCGCAAGAAGTGCGTGAAAAATGCCTCATTCACGCACCGTTCATCCTCTTACGACAGTCAGAACCGGCGTCGTCCTACCGGATGCGGCAGGGCGCTGCTGGCACAACTGCCAGCGCACCAACACTTCGGAGTGGTGATCTGGAGATGCGCCAATGACATCCATCAGGAAGAGGAAGCTTTTTGTAGCGGCCGCCATCGCGCTCGGCGTGGGCGGCACGGCCTTCGCCCAGGGCGTCGAGCCGACGCTGCTGCCCGCCAACCCGGCCCTCGCGGCCGGCCAGCAGCTCATGTCGCCCTACGGCTCCACGCCGATGGGCGAGACGGGCATCTCGGCCCGCGAGCCCTGGCAGCCCGCGCCGCCCGTGGTCGTGGCCCCGCCACCGCCGCCGCCGCCCCCGCCGCCGGTCGTGGCACCCCCGCCACCACCGCCGCCGCCTCCGCCGCCCCCGCCGCCGAGGCCGCCGCGTTCCGACCGCAACTGACGGCCTTCGGCCGACCATCGCATCCCCTCGAAGAGGGGCTGTGAGACACTGGAGAGCCGGGTCGCCCCGGCTCTTTTTTCCGCCCCCGTCCGTTCGTCCACACCGCACGCCGCCGGCCATGCACCCACTGCTTTCCGCCACCGCGCCCGTGCTGCTCGCATGCAGCCTGGCCTTCGCGCCGCTGGCGCATGCACGCAGCACGGCCGGCAAACCCGTGCCGCCCGAACTGCGCGCCGCGACGGTGCAGGCCTCCCCCGAGGCGCTGGACCTGGCGGCTCGCGTCATCCGCGCCCGCAACAACGAGGGCAAGGCCTTCGCCGTCGTCGACAAGCCGCATGCGGCGGTGTCGGTGTTCGACGAACAGGGCCGCTTGCTGGGCACCTCGCCCGTGCTGCTCGGGCTGGCCAAGGGCGACGATTCGGTGCCGGGCATCGGCGAGCGGCCGATGCGCCTCATCAAGCCGCACGAGCGCACCACGCCGGCCGGCCGCTTCGTCGGCGAGCCGGGGCGCAACGCCAAGCGCGAGGACATCGTGTGGGTGGACTACAGCGTCGCCGTGTCGATGCACCGCGTGCGGCCGCTGGTGAAGGCCGAGCGCCGCCTGGAGCGCCTGGCCTCGGACACCAGCGAGGACAACCGCATCTCCTACGGCTGCATCAACGTGCCGGCCGACTTCTACGACGCGTGGGTCAAGCCCAACCTGAGCGACCGCGTCGGCATCATCTACGTCATGCCCGACCAGAAGCGCCTGGCGGAGGTGTTCGACTTCCTCCAGACGCCGCAGGCGGCGTCCGGGCAGTGAGCGCCGGCGGCGCTCATTGGAAGCCTTCGCGCTGACGCGCTGCGGTGCGAGCGCCTTCGGGCGGCCGGGCGGCGCTCAGGCCGCCGCCAGGAAGCGCTCCGCCAGCAGCACCCAGTAGGCGGCGCCCAGCGCGACGTTGTCGTCGTTGAAGTCGTAGCCCGGGTTGTGCACCATGCAGGCACCCGCGCTGTCGCCGTCACCGTTGCCGATCAGCAGGTAGCTGCCGGGCACCTTCTCCAGCATGAAGGCGAAGTCCTCGCTGCCGGTGAGCGGCGGCGCCTGCAGCGTGACGCGCTCGGCGCCCACCAGGTCGAGCGCCACCTGGCGCGCGAAGTCGGTTTCCTCCGGCGTGTTGACCAGCACCGCGTAGCCCTTGCGCCAGTCGACCTGCGCGCTGCAGCCGAAGCTCTCGGCCTGCGCGGCGACGATGGCCTTGATGCGCTGCTCCAGCAGCGCGCGCACCTCGCGGTCGAGCGCGCGCACGCTGATCTCCAGCGTGGCGGCGGCCGGGATCACGTTGTTGGCCTGGCCGGCATGCAGGGCGCCCACCGTCACCACCGCCGTGTGCAGCGGATCGACGTTGCGCGACACCACCGTCTGCAGCGCCATCACGATGCTGGCGGCCGCCACCACCGGGTCGGCGGCGCGGTGCGGTATCGCGCCGTGGCCGCCGATGCCGGCGACCGTCACCGTCGCGTAGTCCGACGAGGCCATGGTCGGGCCGTCGCGCAGCGCGAAGCGGCCTTGCGCCAGTCCGGGCATGTTGTGCATGGCGAACACGGCGTCGCAGGGGTACTTGTCGAACAGGCCGTCGTCGATCATGCGCACGGCGCCGCCGCCGCCTTCCTCGGCCGGCTGGAAGATCAGGTGCAGCGTGCCGCTGAAGCGCCCGCGCGCGGCCAGGTGGTGCGCCGCGGCCAGCAGCATGGCGGTGTGGCCGTCGTGGCCGCAGGCGTGCATCACGCCGTGGTGGCAGCTCGCGTAGGGCAGGCCGGTGGCCTCCTCGATCGGCAGAGCGTCCATGTCGGCGCGCAGGCCCAGGCGCCGCCGGCCGCCGCCGCGCACCAGCCGGCCGACCAGGCCGGTGCCGCCCAGGCCGGTCTCCACCTCGTAGCCCCAGGCCCGCAGCTTCTCGGCCACCAGCGCCGCGGTGCGGTGCTCGCCGAAGGCCAGCTCCGGATGGCGGTGGATGTCGCGGCGGATGTCGACGAAGGGCGCCGCCTCGCGCCGCAGGTCTTCCAGCAGGGGGTTCATGGCAGGATCCTCATTGCGGCTGCAGGTTGACGGATTTCGCGATCGCGCGGTAGCGGGCGATCTCGCCATCGTAGAACGCTGCCGACTCGGCCAGCGTCATCGGCGGCGCTGCCAGCGAGGTCTGCGCCGCGAGCTGCGCGCGCACCTCCGGGTCCTTGAGCGTCGTGCCGATGGCCTGGTGCAGGCGCTGCACGACGGCCTCGGGCGTGTTCTTCGGAACCATGAAGCCAGCCCAGATCTTGTACGAGAAGTCTTTCAACTCCTTGCCCTCGCTGACCGCGGGCACGTTCTTCAGCAACTCGGAGCGCTGCGCACCGAGCTGGCCGATCACCTTGATCCGGCCCTGCTCGGCCATCGCGCCCATCGCCGCGCTGTAGACCAGCACCGCGAAATCGACGCTGCCGCCGGCCAGGTCGTTCAGCAGCGGCGCATTGCCCTTGTAGGGCGCATGCAGCATCTTCGTGCCCGTGCGCTGCTGCACGTCTTCCAGGATCAGGTGGTAGAGCGAGCCGATGCCGACGCTGCCGTAGGTCAGCGGCTTGTCGCCCGACTTGCGCGCCAGCGCGATCAGCTCGTCGACGCTGTTGACCGGCAGATCCTTGCGGGTGAGGAAGACCATCACCGCGTCGGTGATCGGGTGCACCAGGCGGAAATCCTCGGCCTTGAGCTTCACGGCCGCGTTGGCCAGCGGCGCCAGGATCACTTCGTTGGGCGAGCCCTGGAAGATGTAGTGGCCGTCGGCCGGCGCCGCCAGCACCTTCTGCGCGGCCAGGGCGCCGCTCACGCCGCCGAGGTTGTCCACGATCACCGTCTGCCCCAGCGCCTTGCCCAGCGGCGTCGCGAAGATGCGCGCCATGGCGTCGGAGGGGCCGCCCGCCGGGTACGGGACCATCAGCGTGACCGGCTTGGCCGGATAGCCCTGCGCAAGGGCCAGGCCGGCTGCCGCCAGCAGGCCGGCGCCGAGGACCGCGACGCGCAGGGGCCGCAGCAGGTGCTTCATCATGGTGTCGTCTCCTGTGTCTTTGCTTCGGGAAAAAAGCGGCCCGGAGCCGGGCTGCGGGCGCATCCTAGGAGCCGCCGGATGCAAGGTCCAATGCATTGTTCTTTGATTTAGCATGAGTCGAATGCAGCTTTTCCCGGCCTGTCGCCCATGACCCTGGTCCAGCTCCGGCACCTGATCTCGCTCGCCCAGACCGGCTCCTTCAGCAAGTCGGCGCAGGCGCTGCACCTGACGCAGCCGGCGCTCAGCCGCAGCATCCGCGCGCTGGAGGACGAACTGGGCGTGCCGCTGTTCGACCGCATCGGCCGCCGCAACGAACTCACCCCCTTCGGGCACGAGGTGCTGCAGCGGGCGCAGCGCCTGGTGCTCGATGCCGGCGAGCTGCGCGACAGCGGCCGCCAGCTCCGCCAGGCCGAGGGCGGCGAGCTGCGCGTCGGCATGGGCTCCGGCCCCGGCGCCATGCTGATGACGCCGCTGCTGCTGCGCATGGCGACGCGCCATCCGGGGGTGCGGGTGGTGGTGGCGCGCGGCGGCACCGAGCAGCTCGTGCAGGCACTGCGCGCCGGCACGCTGGACGCGCTGGTGCTGGATGCGCTGTCGCTGCGGCCCGCGCCCGACCTGCGCCTGGCGATGGCGCGCGAGATGCGCGGCGTCTTCATGTGCCGGCCGGGCCATCCGCTGGCCCGGCTGCGCCGGGGCGTGCGCTTCGAGCAGGTGCAGCGCTACCCGATCGCCTCCACGCCGTTGAGCGACGAGGTGGCGCGCGCGCTGGTGGAGGCCTACGGCCCGCAGGCGCACCCGGCCGCCTGCGTCACCCTGCAGTGCGAGGAGGTGCCCAGCCTGGTCGACGTGGCGCGGCACAGCGACGCGGTGCTGCTGGCCATCCGCGCCGCGGCGCCGGACCTGGTCGAGCTGGACATGCGCCCGGCGCTGCGCCGCGTGGCGCGCTTCGCGCTGGTGACGCTGGAGCGGCGCACCGAGGCGCCGGCGATCGGCATCCTCGGCGAGCTGATCGACGCGCTGCTGAAGGATTGAGCCTTCTCATGCGACAGCGCGTTCGATCCACAAGAACCGTTCGGGCTGAGCTTGTCGAAGCCTCGCGCGGCGCTTCGACCCTTCGTCAGGCCCAGGACAGGCCAAGCTCAGCCTGAACGGTTGCCGGCATGCACGCGCTCACTCCTCGCGCCGGAACTGCGCCGCATCCAGCCCCTGCCGCTTGAGCTTGTCGTACAGCGTCGCCTTGGGAATGCCCAGGTCCTTCGCCGCCTGGCCCACGTCGCCGTGCCGGCGCCGCAGCGACTCGGCCAGCAGGGTGCGCTCGATCTGCTCCATGTGCTCCGGCAGCGAGACGCCCCGGCCGCCGGCGCCCAGCGCGTCCGAGAACGACTCGCCCAGCAGCCCGAGCACGAAGCGGTCGGCCACGTTGCGCAGCTCGCGCACGTTGCCCGGCCACGCATGGCCGAGCAGCGCCGACAGCGCCTGCGTGTCGGGCACCGGCGCGCTCTGCCCGTAGCGCTGCGCCGCCTGCAGCGTGAAGTGCTCGAACAGCAGCGGGATGTCCTCGCGCCGCTCGCGCAGCGGCGGCAGCTCGATGAAGGCCACGCCCAGGCGGTAGTACAGGTCGGCGCGGAAGCGCCCCGCCTCGCTGGCCTCGCGCAGGTCGGTCTTGCTGGCGGCGACCACGCGGCAGTCCACCGGCACGGCCTGGTTGGAGCCGACCCGCTCGATGCTGCGCTCCTGCAGCGCGCGCAGCAGCTTGACCTGCACCGCCAGCGGCATGCTCTCGATCTCGTCGAGGAACAGCGTGCCGCCGTCGGCGTGCTCGAACTTGCCGATGCGGCGCTTGAGCGCGCCGGTGAAGGCGCCGGCCTCGTGGCCGAAGAGTTCGCTGTCGACCAGGTTCTCGGGCAGGCCGCCGCAGTTGACGGGCACGAAGTGGCCGTCGCGCCGGCGGCTGCGCTCGTGCAGGCAGCGCGCCACCAGGTCCTTGCCGGTGCCGGTCTCGCCGTAGATCACCACGTCGGCCGGCGTGGCGGCCAGCGTGCGCACCGCCTGGCGCACGCGCTCCATGGCGGCGGAGCGGCCGATCAGCGCGGCCTGGATGCCGCTCCAGTCGTCCAGCTGCCGCCGCAGCGACGCCACTTCCAGCGCCAGCCGGCGCTGCTCGGCGGCGCGCCGCACCACCGCCACCAGGCGCTCGGAGGCGAAGGGCTTCTCGATGAAGTCGTAGGCGCCGTCGCGCATGGCCTGCACCGCCATCGCGATGTCGCCGTGGCCGGTGGCGAGGATGACGGGCAGCTGCCCGTCGAGCCGGTGCAGCTCGGCCAGCCATTCGGTGCCGCTCTTGCCGGGCAGCTTCACGTCGCACACGACGACGACCGGCGCGCCCTCGGCGACGGCGGCGCGCGCGGGCTCGACGGCGCCGAAGGCCTCGACCGCGAAGCCGGCCAGGTCCAGCGCCTGCGCGGCGCCCACGCGCACGTCCTCGTCGTCCTCGACCAGGATCACGCGGATGGGGTGCGGTGCGTCGGCGGCCATGTGGCGCTCATTCTGCCGCCGGCAGGTCCACCAGGAAGGCGGCGCCCATGCCGGGCGGCAGCTCCTCGCCGCGCGCCGGTCGTAGCGCGCCGCCGAAGGCCTGCACGATGTGCGCCGAGATCATCAGCCCCAGGCCCAGCCCGCGCCCGGCCGGCTTGGTGGTGAAGAAGGGCTCGAACAGGCGCGCCGCGACCTCGGGCGGGATCGGCGGGCCGCTGTTGGCGACGACGATGCGGCAGGGCGCGCCGGGCGGCGGCGCCGCGGCCTCGACGGCGATGCGCCGCGGCCTGTCCGGTGCGTGGGGCGCGCCCTCGGCCATCGCGTCCAGCGCATTGCCCAGCAGGTTGCCCAGCACCTGCACCAGCCGCGTCTCCTCGGCCAGCACGGCCAGCGTGGGCGGGTGCAGCGCCACGGCCACCGCCACGCCCATGTCGCGCACGCGCTGGGCGTGCAGCGCCAGCGCCTCGCGCACCGCCTGGTCCAGCGGCACCGGCTCGGGCGGCTCGGTGCGCTTGTGCGCGAACACCTTGAGCTGCGCGGTGAGCCGGCCCAGGCGCTGCACGAGCTGCGCGATGCGGCCCAGGTTGGCGCCGGCCTCCCCGGCGCGGCCGCGCTCCAGCAGCAGCACGGCGTTGTCGGAGAGGGTGCGCAGCGCCGCCAGCGGCTGGTTCAGCTCGTGCACCATGCCGGCCGACATCTGGCCCAGCACGGCGAGCTGGCCGGCGTGCACCAGCTCGGCCTGCGCGGCGCGCAGCTCGGCGGTGCGCTCCTGCACGCGGCGCTCCAGCGAGTCGTGCGCGGCCTGCAGCGCGGCGCGGCTGGCGAGCTGCTCGCGCACCATGCGCCGGCGCTGGCGCAGCACCAGCGCCGCCAGCAGCAGCACGGCGGTCAGCAGCGCGGCGCTGGCGGCGGCGCCGCGGGCGGCGGCGCGCACCGGCGCCTCGTCGCTCAGCAGCAGCAGGCGCCAGCGGCCGTCGTCGGCGGCGTGGCCGGTGGCGACGTAGGCCCGGCCCTCGAAGCGCACGCGCAAGGAGTGCGCGTCCAGCCGCTGCAGCTCGCGCCAGGCCAGCGGCGTGAGCGGCGCATCGCCGTAGCGCCGGGCCTGGGCCACCTCCTGCCGCGCGGCGTCGTCCAGCGGTGCGAGCGGGCGGTATTTCCAGTCGGTGTGCGAGGCCAGCACCACCACGCCGCGCGTATCCACCAGCAGCAGCTCGCCCTGCATCTGCGACCAGGCCTGCTCGGTGCGCCGCAGGTCCACCTTCACCGTCGCCACGCCGCGCAGCGGGCCGCCGCGCGGCAGCGCGTAGGCCAGGTAGTCGCCGGGCACGCCGCTGGTCACGCCCAGGCCGTAGAAGCGGCCGCGGCCGGTGGCCAGCGCGTCGCGGAAGTAGGGGCGGTAGGACAGGTCGCGCCCGGCCGGCGTGCCGGGCTGGCCGTCGTCGCTGGAAGCGGCGACGTAGCCGGTGGGGTCGAGCACGTAGAGGATCTCGGCGCCAGCGATGGCGTTGAGCGCGTGCAGGTAGCGGCTGGCCTCGGCGCGGCGCGCGGCGTCGCGCGGGGCGGCCAGCAGCGCCAGCACCTGGGGCGAGGTCTCCAGCAGCGCGGGCAGGAACTCGAAGCGCGCCAGCTCGCCTTCGAGCCGCGTGGCCTCCACGTCCAGCCGGTGGCTGGCCGCCTCGCCCAGCCGCGCCAGGCCGGCGCGCAGGGCCACGGCGTGGGCGGCCCAGGCCGCCAGGGCCACCAGCGCGAGCATGCCGGCCGCGCCGCCCAGCCGGCGCAGCCAGCGCCGGCCGCCTGCAGGGAAAGGCGGCGGGGCCGGCGCCGCGCCCCCGGTCGCTGCTGTCGTCGTTGCTGCTGCCACCGCCGCAGTATGGCTATGTGGCGCAGGCATGGGTGTCAGTCTTCCATGGCGCTGCGCGCCGCCCGCAGCCTGCAAGGCAGAACGCCCTTCCCCGCTCCGAAGGCCGCGGAGCAGGCCATGCCAGGGCACCCGAGGAACTGGCTTGGCCAGGCCTCCGGGTGCGCCCCCCTCCCGCCGAAGGCGAGAGAGGGGGGAGCGGCGAAGCCGCTTGGGGGGTGCTTCATTTCAACCGGCGGCGTGCGGCTGCGCCGGGAAGCGCTGGTCCACCGCGTCGAGCACGCGCTCCGGCTCGTCGGCCTCGGCGGCCGTCTCGTGCGAGAGGACTTCCTTCATGCGGCTGGTGTCCAGGTCGCCCGTCCAGCGGCCCACCACCACGGTGGCCACGGCGTTGCCGATCAGGTTGGTCAGCGCGCGCGCCTCGCTCATGAAGCGGTCGATGCCGAGGATGAGCGCGAGGCCCGCCACCGGCACGTGGCCCACCGCCGAGAGCGTGGCCGCCAGCACGATGAAGCCGCTGCCGGTGACGCCGGCCGCGCCCTTGGAGGTGAGCAGCAGCACCAGCAGCAGCGTGACCTGGTGCGTGATGTCCAGCGGCGTGTTGGTGGCCTGGGCGATGAACACGGCCGCCATCGTGAGGTAGATCGAGGTGCCGTCCAGGTTGAACGAGTAGCCGGTGGGCACCACCAGGCCGACGGTGGACTTGCGCACGCCCAGGTTCTCCAGCTTGGCCATCAGGCGCGGCAGCGCGGCCTCGGAGCTGCTGGTGCCCAGCACGATCAGCAGTTCCTCCTTGATGTACTTGACGAGCTTCCACACCGAGAAGCCGTGCACGCGCGCGACGATGCCCAGCACCACGAAGATGAACAGCAGGCAGGTGGCGTAGAAGGTGCCCATCAGCAGCGCCAGCGACTTGAGCGAGCCCACGCCGTACTTGCCGATGGTGAAGGCCATCGCGCCGAAGGCGCCGATGGGCGCGACCTTCATGATGTAGCCGACGATGACGAACAGCACGTGCGAGGTCTTCTCGATCATGTCGAACACCAGCGTGCCGCGGCCGCCGAAGCGGTGCAGCGCGAAGCCGAACATCACCGCCACCAGCAGCACCTGCAGCATCTCGCCCTTGGCGAAGGCGTCGACGATGGTGCTGGGGATGATCGCCAGCAGGAAGTCCACCGTGCCCTGCATCTTGCCGGGCGCGGTGTAGGCGGCGATGGCCTGGGTGTCGAGCGTGGCCGGGTCCACGTTCATGCCGGCGCCGGGCTTGACCAGGTTGACGATGACCAGGCCCAGGACCAGCGCCACCGTGCTGCCGATCTCGAAGTACAGCAGCGCGTAGCCGCCGGTCTTGCCGACCTTCTTCATGTCCTCCATGCCCGCGATGCCGACCACCACGGTGCAGAAGATGATCGGCGCGATGATCATCTTGATGAGCTTGATGAAGGCGTCGCCCAGCGGCTTCATGTCGGTGCCGAGCGACGGGTAGAAGTGGCCGAGCAGCACGCCCAGCACGATGGCCGTCAGCACCTGGAAGTACAGCGACCGGTAGAAGGGTTTGGAAGAGGAGGAGGGCGGGGAAATGTCGTCGTGTGCCATGGCGCAGCCGCTTGTCTCTGGAAGGAAAAGGGCTGTCTCCTGGGCAAGGACGATGCCAGCGCCGCCGGCCCGCCGGACGCGCGCAAGTGCTTGATTTGCAAGGGAATGCGGCCGGCCGCCCGGGGCCGCCGCCGGCGGTGCCGGAATCCCGCCCGGCCCCGCGTCGAACCGGCCGGACGCGAATGCCCGGGAAAACCCTGGGTCAGCCCGTGGCGCTGCCCATGCCGAAGGCCTCGTGCCGCGCGGCCACCGCGTCCACGTCGTGGCTGAGCACCACCAGGTCGTGCATGGCGCCGTGGCGGTCGGCCACGTGGCGGTGCAGCAGCGCCTCGGGCCGGAAGCCCAGGTCCTCGAAGATGGCGATGGCGCCGCGCTGGGCGATGGTCATCTGCGCCACCAGCTTCTTCAGGCCCAGCTCCAGCGCCTGCGCGAAGCACTCCTGGATCAGCGCGCGCCCCAGCCCCTTGCCGCGGCCGGCCGGCGACACCAGCACGCGCAGCTCGCCCACGTGGCGCGACCAGCTCAGCCGGTCGATGGCGATGGCCGTGCAGCCGACCATGGTGCCGCCGTCGCGCGCGGCGAGGCTGGCCAGGTGGCCCTTGTCCAGCGCGCGCATCCAGGCATCGATCACCTTGGGGTGGCTGATGTCGCGCGGCACGAAGAGCAGGTCGTCGGCCGGCAGTCCGGCCACGAAGGTGACCAGCGCCTCGCGGTCGCCGCTGGTCATGCGGTCGATCTCGATCGGCGTGCCGCCGCAGTCGATGCGGCGCGGGTAGGTGCGGATGTCGGTGTCGGTCATAGGGAGCGCCCCTCCAGCCAGGCGTCGAGCTTGGGCCACATGCGCTTGACGGCGTTGGGCCCGGCGGCGATGCTGACGTGGCCGCCCGGCAGGACGACCTCCTCCTTGTCGGCCGAGCCGACGCGCTGCACCAGCGGCGCCGCGCAGGCCGGCGGCACGATGTGGTCGTACTGCGCCACCACGTGCAGCAGCGGCACGGTGATGTCGCCCAGGTCGACCGGGCGCCCGCCGATGCGCAGCGTGCCTTCGTACAGCGCGTTGCGGCGCAGCAGCTCCTGGGTGGTCTGGCGGAAGTAGCCGCCGGGCAGCGGCAGCGTCTCGTTGCCCCAGCGCTCCATCATGCGGAAGCCCTTGACGAACTGGTCGTTCCAGAGGTTGTCCCACAGCCGGATCTGCCCGGCGACGCGGCTGGCCGGCCGCAGCGCCTCGAAGCCGCCGGCGACGAAGTCGGCGGGCACGATGCCGTTCTTCTCGACGAAGCGGTCCACGTCGAAGCTCTTCTCGTCCGCCATGGCGCGGAACAGCTCCATCTGCGAGAAGTCGACGGGCGTGGTGAAGCAGGCCAGGTTCCTCACCGGCCCGTCGGCGTGCAGCGACTGGTAGATCACCGACAGCATGCCGCCCGCGCAGTAGCCGATCAGGTTGATGTCCTCCTCGCCCGAGTCCTGCTGTACCCGGCGGATGCAGTCGGGGATGAAGTCCAGCGCGTAGTCGTCGATCTTCAGGTCGCGTTCGCGCGGCGAGGGCGCGTGCCAGTCGATCATGTAGACGTCGTAGCCGCGCTGCAGCAGGAACTCGATCAGGCTCTGGCCCGGCGCCAGGTCAAGGATGTAGCCCTTGTTGGTGGGCGCCATCACGATCAGCAGCGGGATGCGGTAGACCTCGTCCGTCACCGCGTGGTAGTGCACCAGCTCCAGCGTGCCGCGGCGGTGCAGCGAGGTCTTGGGCGTGCGCCCGACGGTGGGCGGCGGCGCGCCGAGCAGCTCGATGCCCTTGAGGCTGCGCTGCACCGCGCGCTCGACCTCCAGCCGCAGGCGCTCGGCCAGGGCGGGGTCGTCCTGGCGCGCGGGGGCGGTTTGGGTGGCCATGGCTCAGCGCTTCGAGGTGCGGCGCGCCGCGGTGGTCTTCCCGGCCGGGGCCCTGGCGGCGCGGCGCGCGGGCTGCGGCGCAGGTTCGGGCGTGGTGGCGGGCGCGGCCGCCGCGGTCTGCGGCCTGCGCGTGCGGGCCGGCCGGGGCACGCTCTCCTGCGCGGGCAGCAGGCGGTCGAGCTTCTCCTCGACGCGCTGCAGCGCGGCCATCACCTCCGCCAGGTCCTTGCGGCTGGGCAGCTGGGCGCGCCGCAGGTAGGCCTCGACCATCTTCTCGAACACCTGCTGCATGCCGGTGCCGACGGTCGTGGCGTGCTGCAGCGAGCGCATCAGCTCGGGCGACTTCATGCCGCCGGCGGCCAGCGCGTTGGCATCGTTCTCCAGCCGGGCCAGCGCATCGCGCCACATCTGCAGCGGGTCGGGGAACAGCGAGGACGCCATCTCGGGTCTCCTTGTCTTCTTCTGCCGCCGGCCGGCGAAGCTGCCCGGCCGCCGCGGCGCATGGCCGCCCCCGCAATGTAGCGGCTCATCCGGGCGGCGTGGGCAGGGTCTTCAGCCGGCCTGCACCGCATGCGCGCCGATCGCGTCCACGATCGGCGCCCAGGTGGACTGCGGCAGGGCGTGGCCCATGTGCGGGATCGTCACCATGCGCGCGCCCGGCACGCTGCGCGCCACGTCGCGGCCGCATTCGATCGGCACCAGCGGATCGGCGTCGCCGTGGATCACCAGCGTGGGCGCGCGCACCGAGGCCAGGCGCTCGCGCCGGCTGCCCGAGGCGAGGATGGCCGCGAGCTGGCGCGCGTAGCCGGCCGGGTTGAGCCCGCGCGCATAGGCGCGCTCGGCGCGCGGCGCGTCCAGCGCCTCCTCGTGCGTGTCGCTGCCGGCGCGCAGCACCTTCATCACCTGCTGGTGGCGCGTGACGTAGCCGGCGCGGTCGGTGGGGGTGGGCGTCATCAGCACCTGCAGCGCCTCCGGCCGCGGCGGCGGCAGGTCGGGCGCGCCGCTGGTGGCCATGATCGACACCAGCGTGCGCACCCGCTGCGGGTGCCGCAGCGCGATCTCCTGCGCGATGGCGCCGCCCATGGAGGCGCCGACCACGTGCGCGCCGTCGATGCCCAGCGCGTCGAGCAGGGCCACCGTGTCCTGCGCCATGTCGGCCAGCGTGTAGGGCACGCTGGCGGGGTCGATGGGCAGGCCGGCCAGCGCCTGCCCGAGCAGCTTGCCGATGTCGGGCAGGCCGGCGGCGGCGAGGTGGGTCGACTGGCCGATGTCGCGGTTGTCGAAGCGGATCACGCGAAAGCCGCGCGCGGCCAGTTGCCCGCAGAAGGCCTCGTCCCACGCGATCATCTGGGTGCCCAGGCCCATGATGAGCACCAGCGGCGGCGCCGCCGGGTCGCCGAAGCTGTCGTAGGCCAGCGTCATGCCGTTGCAGGCGGCGAAGAGGGTCGGGGGTGGATCGCGGTGCATGGTGGTGAGGGTGATGGCCTGTCTTGTTCCGGCCGTCTTGTCGCACACGAGGCGCCGCGGCCGAAAGGTTCGATCAGACCACGCGGCGGTGAGTTTGGGCCAGACCTGCGCACGTGGGGAATCTCCCCGTATCTGCGCGGGCCGGCCGTTCGTTATCCTCGCGGCCCCATGTGCGGCAGACGTCGCGGTGTCGACGTCCCGAGGGAGAAAGAACCGTGCACCGCTCGCCACCCGACTTCGAGCCGCGCGTCTATACGCCCCAGCGGATCGCCGCCGTCGTCGCCACGCTGGCGGAGGACGGCGTCGCCGCGGCCGAGGTGCTGCGCGGCAGCGGCGTCGGCGAGGCCGAGCTGCATACGCCGGCGACGCGCATCTCCTACGCTCAGGTCGTCACCGTGTTCCGCAACGCGCTGCGGCTCTCGCGGGACCCCGCGGTGGCGCTGCGCGCCGGCGCGCGCATGCACATCACCGCCTACGGCATCTGGGGCTACGCGCTGCTGAGCAGCCGCACCTGCGCCGAGATGCTGGAGTTCGCGGTCAAGTACCGCCGCGTCATCGGCCCGATGGCCGACATGCGCTACGACCACGCCGCCGATCCCTCGGTCTGCGCCTTCGAGGCGGTGCTCACGCCCGACCCGCGCGACGAGCTCCACCGCTTCGCCATCGAGTTCACCTACGCCGCGCACCAGACGCTCAGCCGCGACATCTACGGCGACGGCTTCGGCTTCTCGGCGGTGCGCGTGGCCTACCCGGAGCCGGCCCATGCGCAGGCGTGCCGCGCCTTCTTCGGCTGCCCCGTGCACTTCGGCCAGCCGTGCAACGAGCTGCAGTTCGACGCCGCGTGGAGCACGCGCCCGCCCAGCACGCACGACCCGATCACCCACGCGATGACGCGCGAGATGTGCCAGCAGTTCCTGTCCGAGTTGGCGCACGCGGGCGGCACCGCGGCCAGGGTGCGGCAGGCGCTGACGCAGCAGATGCCCTGGCGCTTCCCCAGCATCGAGTCGATGGCCCGCGAGATCGACATGGAGCCGCGCACCCTGCGCCGCCGGCTGGAGATGCAGGGCACCTCGTACCGCCAGATCCTGGCGGACGTGCGGCGCGCGCTGGCCATCGAGTACCTGCGCAAGACGCGCATGACCACCGAGGAGATCGCCAGCCGGCTGGGCTACAGCGACGCGGCGAACTTCCGGCATGCCTTCGCGCGCTGGACGGGCAAGACCCCGCAGGCCTACCGCCAGCGCTGACGCGCGCGGCCGGCGCCGCCCGGCCTGAAATCACCGGGAAGCGGGCTGATCGCACCTTTTCATGTCGCGGCGCGCGCGGAAAGATGGCCGCACGCCGACGCCGCGTGCCATGGATGCAGGGCACGGCGACGACGCACACAAGCGCCGGCCGGGCCCGTCCCGCCACGGCGCGAAGGAGACGACATGAAGGCACCGGGCCCCAGGCACCGGGACGCCCGGGCACGCCTGCCCGGGCCCGAGGAAACCACGCTGTCACGCACATCGCGCCCCGCGCGCGGGCGGCCCTTCGCGCGCCGGCCCGGCCAAGCATCACTTCCTGGAGACGAACGATGAACGACAAGCCCTGGCTGGCTTCCTACCCCGACGGCGTGCGCTGGGACGCCGACATCCGGCCCACGCCCGTGCAGCAGATCCTGGCCGACGCCGTCGCCGGCTTCCCCGACCGGCCGGCCATCGACTTCATGGGCCGGCGGCTGAGCTACCGCGAGCTGGGCGCGCTGGCGGACCGCGCCGCCGCGGGCCTGCAGAAGCTGGGCGTCGGCCCCGGCGTGCACGTGGGCCTGTTCCTGCCCAACACGCCGCACTACCTGATCGCCGTCTTCGGCGTGCTGCAGGCCGGCGGCACGGTGGTCAACTATTCGCCGCTGGACGCCGCCAAGGTGCTGCAGCACAAGATCGAGGACAGCCGCACCGACTTCCTCCTCACCCTGGACCTGGCCGCCCTGTACCCGCAGATGGCCGCCATGCTCGGCAGGACGCGGCTGAAGAAGCTCATCGTCGGCAGCGTGGCCGAGATGACCGGCGCGCCCGAGGCGGTGGCCGCGCAGATGAAGGCGAAGAACGAGACCGTCGAGCTGCCGGCCGACGACCGCCACCTGCGCTTCGCCGAGCTGATCGACAACGACGGCCGGTACACGCCCCACCCGGTGGGCGACCCGCGTGAGGCGCTGGCCGTCCTGCAGTACACCGGCGGCACCACCGGGCTGCCCAAGGGCGCGATGCTCACGCACGCCAACCTGTCCTCGGCCGTCGAGCAGGTGGTGATCACGCAGTTCGGCACGCCGCCGGTGCTGGCGATGGGGCAGGAGAAGCTGCTGGCCGTGCTGCCGCCCTTCCACATCTACGCGCTCACGGTGAACCTGCTGCTGGGCGTGCGCCTGGCCGCCGAGATCGTGCAGCACGTGCGCTTCGACCCCAAGGCCGCGCTGCGCGACATCGCCGAGAAGAAGCTCACCACCTTCTGCGGCGTGCCCACCATGTTCACCGCCGTCATCGGCGACCCCGACACGCCGAAGCACGACCTGCACTCGCTCAAGCTGTGCAACTCCGGCGGCGCGCCGCTGCCGGTGGAGGTGGGCGAGCGCTTCAAGGCCGTGACCGGCACTTGGCTGGCCGAAGGCTGGGGCATGACGGAGACCTCGCCCACCGGCACCTTCTCGCCGGCGCACGGCAAGCGCAAGGCCGGCTCCTGCGGCATCCCGCACCCGGGCGTGACCATCCGGATGCTCGACTTGGAGAACCCGACCCGCTACGTGCCCCTGGGCGAGAAAGGCGAGATGTGCATCCAGGGCCCGAACGTGATGAAGGGCTACTGGAACAAGCCCGAAGCCACGGCCGAGAGCACCACCTTCGACGGCCTGTTCCGCACCGGCGACGTCGCCTACATGGACGAGGACGGCTTCGTCTTCATCGTCGACCGCTGCAAGGACATGCTGCTGTGCAGCGGCTACAACGTCTACCCGCGCGTGCTGGAGGAGGCGATCTACCAGCACCCTGCCGTGCACGAGGTGGCGGTGATCGGCGTGCCCGACGCCTACCGCGGCCAGTCGCCCAAGGCCTTCGTCACGCTCAAGCCGGGCGCCGCGCCCTTCACGCTGGAGCAGTTGCAGGCCTTCCTGAAGGACCGGCTGGGCAAGCACGAGATGGTGCACGGCCTGGAGATCCGCGACGCCCTGCCGAAGACGCCGGTGGGCAAGCTGTCGAAGAAGGACCTGGTCGAGGAAGAGGCGCGCCGGCGCGAGGCCGCCTGAAGCGGCGCGGCCGCGCCTCGTCCCCTTCTTCCCTTCCCCCGTTCCCCGGCGGCGCGCCGGGGCCGTCTCTTTTCCAACCAGGGCATTCGCCATGCACCACCTCAGCGGCCTCGACGCCTCCTTCCTGCACTTCGAAACCCCCGAGACGCCGATGCACGTCGGCAGCCTGATGCTGCTGGAGCTGCCGCCCGGCTACGACGGCGACTACTACGAGGACGTGAAGGCGATGGTCGGCGCGCGCCTGCACCTGGCCTCGGTGCTGGCGCGCAAGCTGGCGCCGATGCCCTTCGAGCTGGCCGAGCCGGTGTGGATCGACGACGACGACATCGACCTGGACTACCACGTGCGCAGCCTGACGCTGCGCCGGCCGGGCTCCATGGAGCAGCTGCACCACCTCGTCGCGCGGCTGCACTCCAGCCTGCTGGACCGCAGCCGCCCGCTGTGGGAGATGTACGTCATCGAGGGCCTGCAGGACGGGCGGGTGGCCTTCTACACCAAGGCGCACCACAGCGGCGTGGACGGCAAGGCCGGCACCGAGCTGGCCAAGGTCATGTACGACGTCTCGCCGAAGATCCGCGAGGTGCCGCCGCCGCGGCGGCGCGCCGGCGGCAGCGGCGGCTACCAGCTCGGCGTGGCCGAGCTGCTGCGCGCGGCGGTCTCCAACACGGCGCTGCAGTACCGCAAGCTGGCCGAGCTGCTGCCCACCGCCGCGCGCGCGCTCACCGCCGCCGGCAGCGTGCTGGCCAGCCAGCAGACGGGCCGCGGCGAACGCCCGCTGACCCTGGGCCTGGCGCCCAAGGCCATGTTCAACGACTCCATCACCAACCAGCGTTCGTACAGCACGCTGTCGCTGCCCTTCGACGAGCTGAAGGCGCTGGGCAAGCGGGTCGGCGGCACCGTCAACACCATCGTGATGGCGATGTGCAGCGAGGCGCTGCGCCGCTTCATGAAAGAGCGCGGCCTGCTGCCCAGGGAGGCGCTGATCGCCGGCGTGCCGGTGAGCCTGCGCACCGAGGGGGACGACGCGATGAACAACCAGGTCTCGATGGTGCGGGTGGACCTGGCGACCGACATCGCCGACGCGGGCGAGCGCTTCAAGGCGATCCACGCCTCCTCCGAGGCGGCCAAGGCCGTGGTGCGCGAGCTGCGGCCGGTGCTCGGGGTGGACGTGCCGGTCACCGGATCGCCGTGGCTGATGACCAGCCTGGCCTCGCTGTACGGCCGCTCCAACCTGGCGCGGCGGCTGCCGCCGGTGGCCAACGTGCTGATCTCCAACGTGCCCGGGCCGGCCGTGCCGCTGTACGTGGCGGGCGCGCGGATGATGCACTTCTACCCGGTGTCGATCCCCTACCACGGCACGGCGCTGAACATCACGGTGCAGAGCTATGCCGGCTCGCTGGACTTCGGCCTCACCGCCTGCCGCCGCATCCTGTCGCAGGAGGAGTCGTACGAGCTGATCGGCCACCTGCGCGACGCGCTGGAGCAGATCCGGCAGCTGCCCGGCGTCGACGGCGCGGCCGCGCCCGCCGAGCCGGCCGCCGCGCCCCCCGCCACCGCGCGGAAGCCGCGCACGCCGCGCGCCGCCCCCGCCGGCAAGGCCGCCGCGGCGCCGCGGCGCAAGCCGGCCACGGCCGCCCGGCGCGGCGGCCGTCCGTCCGCCTGATTTCCTTCCCGCATCCCTTCCACGGCAAAGACAGGAGACGACACCATGAACCCGGCCCAGGCGCGCAGCGGCGCGCACGCAAGCTACGACGCGCAGGACGAGGCGCTGTTCTCCAAGGTGAGCTGGCACCTGCTGCCATTGCTGGTCATCTGCTACATCGTCGCCTTCATCGACCGCATCAACATCGGCTTCGCCCAGCTCCAGATGAAGCAGACGCTGAGCTTCAGCGACGAGGCCTATGCGCTGGGCGCGGGCATCTTCTTCATCGGCTACTTCCTGTTCGAGGTGCCGAGCCACCTCGTGCTCGAGAAGATCGGCGCGCGCAAGACGCTGCTGCGCATCATGTTCTGCTGGGGCATCGTGGCCTCGGCCATGATGTTCGTGCAGACGCCGACGCAGTTCTACGTGCTGCGCTTCCTGCTGGGCGCCTTCGAGGCGGGCTTCTTCCCCGGCGTCATCCTGTACCTCACCTACTGGTACCCCTCGGCGCGGCGCGGCAAGGTGATCTCGATCTTCATGACGGCCACCGCGATCGGCTACCTGATCGCCGGCCCGCTCTCGGGCGCGATCATGAAGTACATGGACGGCCTGGGCGGCCACCACGGCTGGCAGTGGCTGTTCGTGGTGCAGGGCCTGCCCGCGTCCGTGCTGGGCATCGCCGCCTTCTTCTGGCTGAAGGACCGGCCGGAGGACGCGGGCTGGCTCGCGCCGGCCGAGAAGCTGCTGCTGCGCGAGCACCTGGAGAACGACGCGCACACCGTCGAGGTCGCCTCGCACGGCTCCTTCTGGGCGCTGCTGCGCGACCCGAAGGTCTTCACCATGGCGCTGGTGTATTTCCTGTTCCTGGGCGCCAACTACACGCTGGTGTTCTTCATGCCGACGCTGATCAGGAGCTGGGGCGTTGCCGACGTGTTCGTGATCGGCCTGCTGGCCGCCATCCCGGCGGTGGTGGGCGCCATCGGCATGGTGTTCGTGGGGCGCAGCTCCGACCAGCGCCTGGAGCGCCGGCGGCACTTCTTCTTCTGCGTGGTGCTGGCCGCGGCGGGGCTGCTGGTGGCCGCGCTCGCGCAGGGCAACATGGTGCTGGGCCTGGCCGGGCTGGCCGTCATGGCGATCGGCCAGTCGGCCAACACGCCGATCTTCTTCGCCGCGGTCAGCGAGTACCTGCCCCGCGCTTCGGCCGCCGGCGGCATCGCCCTGATCAGCAGCCTGGGCAACCTGGGCCCGTCGGTGATGCCGCCGCTCACCGCCTGGATCAACACCAGCACCGGCAGCCCGGCCGCCAGCATGTATTTGACGATGGGCCTCTGGCTGCTGGCCGGCGTCATCCTGATGCGGGCCATCCGGCCGGCGGCGGCGCCGGCCGTGCGCCTCGTGCCGGCCTGAGGCGGATCAGCCCACCGAGGCGGCCTGCCGGGCCGCCTCCAGGTGGACGCGCGCGCGCTCGGCCAGCGCCATCTCGCCCGGGGTGCTGGGCGTGAAGGCGTCCACCGGCAGCGGGCGGCCGTGCGAGTCGACGGCGACGAAGACGATCAGGCACTCGGTCGTCTTGGTCATCTGGCCGCCCTTCATGTCGCCGCTGCGCACCTCCACGGCGATGTTCATGCTGGTGCTGCCGGTGTAGGCCAGCCGGGCCTCCACCTCCACCAGGTCGCCGATCATGATCGGCCGGTGGAAGCGGATGCTGCCGATGAACACCGTCACGCAGTAGTTGTGCGACCAGGTCGTGGCACAGGCGTAGCCGGCCTCGTCGATCCACTTCATGACGGTGCCGCCGTGGACCTTGCCGCCGAAGTTGACGGTGCTCGGCTCGGCGAGAAAACGCAGGGTGATCGACGACATGGGCAACCTCGGCGGGCCGTGGGGAGGCGGCGATTATGCGAGCGCCGGCGCCTTTTCGGCGGCCGCCCGTCGGGGCGTGCGCGGCTTCCAGCGCAGCGCGTGTTTTTCCACCCCGTGCCACGAGGCGAAGGCCAGCGCCATCGTGCCGGCGATGGCCAGCAGCAGCACCGCGCCCCAGGGCAGCCGGTCCTTGTAGAGCCAGATCATCAGCTGCTGGGTGGGGAAGGCGTAGATGTACAGCCCGTAGGAGACGTCGCCGAAGCGCCCCAGGCGCCGCACCACCGGCCAGGAGGAGGTGCCCACCCACACCGCGGTGAGCGGCACCCACAGCACCAGCGCCAGCACCTGCTGGTGCGCGGCATAGGCCACCGCGCCGGCGCCCCACGCCGCGGCCAGCAGCGGCCAGGCGCCCGGCCCGGTGGTGCGCGGGCGGTGGTAGTGGCACAGCATGCCGAAGGCGAAGCACAGCATGAATTCGAGCGGCATGTCGCGCCGCACGATCCAGCCGTAGCGCCACGGCGCCGGCCACAGGTAGCCGACGGCCACCGCCACCAGCAGCACGGCCAGCAGCGGGCGCCAGCGCGGGCGCAGCAGGCCCAGGGCGCCGACCACCGCCAGCGCCACGTAGCACTTCATCTCGATCGGGATGGTCCACAGCGAGCCGTTGATCACCCGGCCCAGCACGTTGCCCTCGAAGCCGGTGGGCAGGAAGAGCTGGTTGGAGAAGCGCAGGATCTTGAAGTAGCGCCGGAACAGCGGGTCGTGCACGTAGTCGCGCCAGGGCATCGAGCCGATCAGCGGCCCCAGCACGCAGGCCGTCAGCACCACCGCCACCGCCAGCGCGGGCCACACCCGCAGCAGCCGGCGCGCCATGAAGGCGTGCGGGCGCGGATCGTTGTCCCAGCTCTGCGCCACCAGGAAGCCGCTGATCGAGAAGAACACCAGCACGGCCACGCCGCCCCAGGAGTGCACCTCGAACAGGCCGGCCTCGCCGTGGCCGGTGAGCGAGAACTGGTGCGACACCAGCACGGTGAGCGCCGCCACCATGCGTACGGCGTCGAAGTTGTTGAGGCGGTGGGCGGGCAGGGCGGGCGGCATCGGGTCGGGGCGGAGGGCGCCCCGGATTATTGACGCCGCCGCGCGGCGCTCAGGGAGACGGCGACAGGCCCGCCGCCTTCAGCACGCGGGCGTAGCGGTCGGCCTCGCTGCGCACGTAGTCGGCGAACTGGGCGGGCGGGCGGGTGTCCGGCTCCGCGCCCATGTCCTTCAGCCGGGCCGCCATCTCCGGCGACTTCATGATCGCCGCCATCTCCGAGGACAGCCGCTGCGCCGCCTCGCGGGGGATGCGGGCGGGCGCGAAAAGGGCGAACCATGCGCTCACCTCGAAGCCCGGCAGCCCGCCCTCGGCCACCGTCGGCACCTCGGGCAGGAGGGCGTTGCGCTGGCGGGACGTGACGGCCAGCGCGCGCAGCTTGCCCTGGGCGACGTTGGGCATCGCGGTGCTCTGCAGGTCGAACATCACCGGCACGTGGCCGGCCAGCACGTCGGCCAGCGCCGGCGCGCTGCCGCGGTAGGGCACGTGCAGCAGCTTGACGCCGGCGTCCGAGGCGAGCATCTCGCCGGCCAGGTGGTTCGACGTGCCGGGGCCGGCCGAGGCGTAGCTGACGGAGCCGGGCTGCGTCCGGGCCGCCTGGAGCAGGTCGGCCAGCGTCCGGTACGGCGACTGCGGGTTGGCCACCAGCACGAAGGGGATGGAGGCCAGCGGCGCGATCGTCACGAAGTCCTTCACCGGGTCGTAGCCCACCTTGCTCATCGCCGGGTTGATGGCGTGCGAGCTGACCGTGCCCAGCAGCAGCGTGTAGCCGTCCGGCGCCGCCTCGGCCACGAAGCGCGTGCCGATGGCCGTGCCGGCGCCGGCCTTGTTCTCGACCACCACGGTCTGCCCGAGCCGCTCGCCCAGCTTCTGGCCGACGCTGCGCGCCAGGATGTCGGCGGTGCCGCCGGGCGGGTAGGGCACCACCAGCGTTACAGGCCGGGCGGGATAGGTCTGCGCCTGGACGGCGAGGCCGGCCGAGGCCAGTGCGAGGGCGGCCACGGGCAGCGCGAGGCGGCGGATCGGAAGAGGCAGGAACTTCATCGTCGTGGGGACTCCGCGAAACGGGGGGACGGACATCCGAGGCTCGGCGGCCTCTGCCGCGCATGATGTGAAGCCGGCCGGCGGCTTGTCCAATACCGAGTGAGGGCCCGCGTGATTCGTCCGTCGAATCACCGATCCGGTTTGCCCTAGCGGCGGGCCGTGCGCAGCGCGATCGAGACGAAGGCCTGGATCACCGGGTTGTCGTTGCCCGGCGCGTAGGCGAGCACGAGCTCGTAGGTGCGCGGCGGCCGCCGGTCGGCGATCTCGAGCAGCACCACGTCCTCCATGTGCAGCCGGGCCATCGAGGCCGGCACCAGGGCCACGCCCAGCCCACCGGCCACCAGCGTGAGGATGGCCTGCATCTGCGAGGCCTCCTGCACCACGCGCGGCAGGAAGCCGGCCTCCTGGCAGACCGACAGCACGGCGGCGGCGAAGCCCGCGCCTTCCGCGCTCGGGAAGCCGACGAAGGACTCGGCCGCCAGCTCGCGCAGCCGCACGCGCTCGCGGCCCGCCAGCGGGTGGCTGGCCGGCACCGCGAGCGCGAAGGGCTGCGCCTTCAGCCGCACCAGTTGCAGGCCGCCGGCGTCGAAGACCGGGCCGACCACCAGCGCCAGGTCGATCTCGCCGCTGCGCAGGCCCTCCAGCTGGCGCGTGGTGGTCTCGGCAGTGAGCTGCAGGTGCACCGTCGGATAGTCGTGGCGGAAGCGCTTGAACACGCCGGGCAGCAGGTCCAGCGCCGCGCTGGGCACGAAGGACAGGCGCAGCGTGCCCTCCTGGCCCAGGCCGGTGCGCCGCGCGCGGTCCGCGGCCATCGCCGCCAGCTGCAGCAGCCGCACCGCGTCCTTGTGGAAGGCCACGCCGGCGGGTGTGAGGCGCACGTGGTGCCTGCTGCGGTCCAGCAGGCGCGTGCCCAGCGTGCTTTCCAGGTTCTGCATGGCCACCGACAGCGGCGGCTGCGACATGTGCAGCCGCTGGGCGGCGCGGCGGAAGTTCAGCTCCTCGGCCACCACCACGTACTGGCGCAACTGGCGGAATTCGAACATCGTGGCTTCTCCTTCCCGGCGCGGCTGGATGGAGAGATACATCCGGCGAATCACGCGGTCCGGTCAATAGTATTGGATGTATCAGGGTCGAATGCCTAGCATGGCCGCATTCCCCACCCGCACCACGGCCAGCCGAAGGACACCGCCAGCCATGCAAGCCTCCCTGCTCGAAGAGATCGTCACCGTCCCCAACCCCTACCCGGTGGTCGCCTCGGTCGAATACCCCGAGGTCTGGCGCCTGTGCACCCAGGCGCGCGAACTGGCCTGGGACCCGATGGCGATCGACCACGCCGACCTGCAGGCGGCGGACCTGCCGCCCGAGGTGCGCCGCGCCGGCGCCGAGTGGTGGAGCCTGCGCGCCTGGATGGAGCACGGCGCCACGCCCTACGGCGCCGAGCGCCTGCGCGAGGCGATCTTCGACCACCAGCCCTTCGAGGTGAAGCAGCACATCACCAACTTCATCGCCGAGGAGTTCCGCCACCACGAGGCGAGCTTCCGCATCGCGCAGGCGCTGGGCGGCTACGAGCCGACGCCGCGGGCCGACTACTTCAAGGACATCATCCCGAAGTTCCACGACGAGTCCGACGAGAAGGCGATGAGCTTCTTCGCCGGCCTGTCGGTCAACACGCTGTTCGAGCAGCTCTCGGGCGAGCTGCTGCAGGCGCGCTACGAGAACGCCCGCTTCGAGTCGATCCGCGAGGCGTGCCGGCTGATCCTGCGCGACGAGGCGCGCCACATCCAGTTCGGCCGCATCATCATGCGCCGCTTCTTCGACGAGCTGCCGGCCGCGGAGAAGCAGACCATCGGCGCCAAGGTGGCCAAGAAGCTGCGCGGCAGCCTGCTCAACGGCGTCTATGCGGTGGTGAACCTGCCCGCCGACGAGCGCGCGCGCTCCGGCCGCAACCGCGCGCTGGCGGCCGAGCACGGGCTGGGCGCCACCCACCCGGACGAGGAGATGGACATCATCCGGCGCGGCGTGAACCAGATCCGCGAGGACGTCGGCGTCTACGGCGTCGAGATCCCGCGCATCCCCGAACTCGACGATGCCGCCGCCGTGCACTGAGCGCGGGAGCGCCTGCCGATGAACGCGAGCACCGCGAACCGCATCGTCAGCCCGGAGGGCATCGCGCCGCCGCTGGGGGCCTACAGCCACGGCATCGCCGCGGCCGGCCCGGGGCAGTGGCTGCACATCGCGGGGCAGGTCGGCGTGGCGCCCGACGGCACGCTGGCGCAGGGCTTCGAAGCGCAGGCGCGCCAGGCCTGGGCCAACCTCGCGGCGGTGCTGCGCGAAGCCGGCATGGACGCGCGCCACCTGGTCCGCGTGGGCTCCTTCCTGGTCGACCCGGCGCACCTGCCGCTGCTGGGGCCGGTGCGCCAGCCCTTCCTCGGCGAGGCGCGGCCCGCCTCCACCGTGCTGGTGGTGCGCGCCCTGGCGCGGCCCGAGTGGCTGTTCGAGGTCGAGGCCACCGCCTTCCGGCGGGAATGAGCCCGGTGTCGCGCTCGGCCCATTCCGCCGAAGCCCGGCCGCCGGCGCTGACGGCCCGGCTGCGCGAGATCGGCCCGCGCTGGCACCTGGGCATCCGCGCGGCGAGCGAAGAGACGAAGGCGCTGTACGAGCCGCTGCTGGAAGCCGCCTGTGCGGCGCCGGACGGCGTGCAGGTGACGCGCGACATCGCCTACGGCAGCCACCCGCGGCAGACCCTCGACGTGTACCGCCCGGCCGGCGCCCGCGGTGCGCCGGTGGTGGTGTTCGTGCACGGGGGCGCCTTCGTGCGCGGCGCCAAGGACGCCACCGTGCAGATGTGGGGCAACGTGCTGCGCTGGTTCGCGCGCCGGGGCTGCGTCGGCATCAACGTCGAGTACCGGCTGGCCGGCGAGGCGCCGTACCCCGGCGGCGCGCAGGACGTGGCGCTGGCCTGCGACTGGGTGGCGCGGCACGCTGGCGCGCACGGCGGCGATCCGCGGCGCGTCTGCCTCGTCGGCCATTCGGCCGGCGGCACGCACGCGGCCGCCTACGCCTGCGATCCGCTGCTGGGCCTGGCCCCGAAGGCGCACGCGCTGGTGCTGGTGTCGGCGCGGCTGCGCGCCGACGTGCGCCGCGACAACCCCAACGCCGCCGGCGTGCGCGCCTACCACGGCGAGAACGAGGGCCGGCTGGCGCTGCTCTCGCCGGTGGCGCACGCCGCGCGGCTGCAGCTGCCGGTGCTGGTGGTCAACGCGGAGTACGAGAACCCCTGGCTGGACGTCTACGGGCTGGAGTTCGCGCACGCCGTCGGCCAGGCGCGCGGCCGGGCGCCGCTGCACATCGCCCTGCCCGACCACAACCACATCTCGGTCGTGGCGCACTTCAATTCGGGCGAGTCATGGCTGGGCGAGCAGGTCCTGGCCTTCTTCGAGCAGGCCTGCGCGCGGGGCGGCTGAGCGGCGCTGCTCAGGGCGCCGGCCTGCGCCCGCCGAAGAGCTGCGCCAGCGTGCGCCGCAGCCAGGCGTTGCCGTCGTCGGCGTGGAAGCGCGCGTGCCAGTGCTGCTTGACGGCGTAGTCGGGCAGGGCGAAGGGCGGCTCCACCAGGCGCACCGGCTCTTGCGTGGACAGGATTTCGCCCAGGATGCGCGGCACCACCGCCAGCAGCTGCGTCTGCGCCACGATGCGCGCCACGCCCAGGAAGCTCGACAGCCGCACCGCCACCCGGCGCTCGATGCCGGCACGGGCGATGGTCTTGTCGACGATCGCGTGGCCGGTGCCGGAGGAGGCGATGAGCGCGTGCGACTCCGCCGAGAAGGCCTTCTTCGTGAGGCGCGCGCCGATGCGCGGATGGTCCTGCGCCACCAGGCACACGAAGTTCTGCCAGAAGAGGGTCTGTCCGTAGAAGCCGGCGTCCAGCTGCGGCATGAAGCCGACCGCCAGGTCGATCTCGCCGTCCTCCAGGCGGCGCGAGCTGGCGCCGGAGATGATCTCCGTTTCGATCTGCACGCCGGGCGCCGCGCGGCCGAGGTGGTCGAGCAGGCGCGGCAGCAGCACCACCTCGCTGATGTCCGTCAGGCAGATGCGGAAGCGCCGCGTCGCCCGCTCGGGCACGAAGGCCTCGCGGCTGGCGCGGGCGCGCTCGATCTGCGCCAGCGCCTCGCGCAGGGCGGGCTGGATCTTCTGCGCGTGCGGCGTGGGCTGCATGCCCAGTGCGGTGCGCTCGAACAGGCGGTCGTCGAAGTGCGCGCGCAGCTTGTTCAGCGCCGTGCTGGCGGCCGCCTGCGCGATGCCCAGGCGCTCGGCCGCCTTGGAGACGCTGGCCGTCTGCCACACCTCGTCGAAGACCTTCAGCCATTCCAGGTCGAGCTTGGACATGCCGTCTCTCCATCTATTGAAAAACGAGATACGAAGTATCCTCCATGGCGCTTGATGCAATAGTGGTGGCCGCGAACAATCCACGCCATTGACAGACATCAAGAGCCAGGAGAGCGTATGGCGAACACGAACCCCACGACTTCCTCCCAGTCGGTGCTGGTGGCGGGCGGCGGCATCGGCGGCGTGGCTGCCGCGCTGGCGCTGGTGCGCCGCGGCTTCGACGTGCTGGTGCTGGAGCAGGCCGCGCAGCTCGGCGAGATCGGCGCCGGCATCCAGCTCGGCCCCAACGCTTTTGCCGCCTTCGACGCGCTGGGCATCGGCGAGATCGCCCGCGCCCGCGCCGTCTACACCGACGAGATGGTGATGCACGACGCGCTGGACGAATACTGCGTCGGCCGCATCCCCACCGGCGAGGCCTTCCGCAAGCGCTTCGGCAACCCCTATGCGGTGATCCACCGCGCCGACGTGCACGGCTCGCTGCTGGAGGGCGCGCACGCCACCGGCCGCATCGAGATCGCCACCGGCGCCCAGGTGCAGCGCGTCGAGCAGGACGATGCCGGCGTGACCGTGGTGACCGGCGACGGCCGGCGCTTCCGCGGCGCGGCGCTGGTCGGCGCCGACGGCGTGAAGTCGGCCGTGCGCCGCCAGTACGTGGGCGACGAGGCGCGTGTCTCCGGCCACGTGGTCTACCGCGCGGTGGTGGACCGTGCCGACTTCCCCGTCGACCTGCAGTGGAATGCCGCCAGCATCTGGGTCGGCCCCAACTGCCACCTGGTGCACTACCCGCTGCGCGGCGGCGAGCAGTACAACGTGGTCGTCACCTTCCACAGCCGCGACCAGGAAGAGTGGAGCGTGCGCGAGGGCAGCCGCGAGGAGGTGCTGAGCTACTTCGAGGGCATCTGCGCCAGGGCGCGCCAGCTCATCGAGCTGCCCAGGGACTGGAAGCGCTGGGCCACCGCCGACCGCGAGCCGATCGGCCAGTGGGTGTTCGGCCCCAGTTTCCGTGTGGTGCTGCTGGGCGACGCGGCGCACCCGACGCTGCAGTACATGGCGCAGGGCGCCTGCATGGCGATGGAGGACGCGGTGACGCTGGGCGAGGCCCTGCGCGCCACGGACAACCAGTTCGACAAGGCCTTCGCCCTCTACCAGAAGTCGCGCGTGGCGCGCACCGCGCGCGTGGTGCTGTCCTCGCGCGAGATGGGCCGCATCTTCCACGCCAGGGGCGTGGAGCGGCTGGTGCGCAACGAGCTGTGGAAGGGCCGCACGCCCGAGCGCTTCTACGACGCGATGGAATGGCTCTACGGCTGGACCGTGGACACCTGCCTGGCCAAGGACTGAACGAACCCAAGGAACGAACCGACATGACCGACTACCTCTGGACCCCGCCCCCCGTCGCCAGCGTGCCCGTGCGCGGCGAATCGCGGCGCCTGCCCGTGCAGCGCCTGTTCTTCGTCGGCCGCAACTACCACGCGCATGCGGTGGAGATGGGCCGGCCGGTCGACAAGTCCGTCGAGCAGCCCTTCTACTTCACCAAGAGCCCGTCCACGCTGGTCGAGTCGGGGGCCACCGTGGCCTATCCGCCGGGCACGCAGAACTACCACTTCGAGATGGAGCTGGTCGTCGCCATCGGCGCGCCGGGCTTCCGTGTCGCGCGCGCCGACGCCGGCCGGCTGATCTACGGCTACGCCTGCGGCCTGGACATGACGCGCCGCGACCTGCAGCTCGCCGCGCGCGACAAGGGCCGGCCCTGGGACCTGGGCAAGGACGTGGAGCAGTCCTCCGTCATCTCCGAGATCGTGCCGATGCCCGGCACCGTGCTGGAACGCGGCGCGATCGCGCTGGCCGTCAACGGCCAGGTGAAGCAGCAGTCCGACCTCGACAAGCTCATCTGGAACATCCCCGAGCTGATCGAGGACCTCTCGAAGTACTACCACCTGCAGCCCGGCGACCTGATCTACACCGGCACGCCCGAGGGCGTGGGCGCGCTGCAGCCCGGCGACCGCGTCACGGGCCAGGTGGACGGCGTGGGCGAGATTGCCCTCACCGTCGCGCCGGCCGAGTGAAGCCCGCAGAATCGTCGCCATTCCGACAAGGAGACACACGATGGCCGCCGTGATCGACGTTCCCCCCTCGCCCGTGCGCCTGAAGGCCGTGGCCGCCCCCGGCCAGCCCGAGCCCACGCCCGCGCTCGAACAGCTCTACCGCGGCTTCGAGCAGGAGCTGCTGGTGCCGCTGTGGACCGAGATCGGCGACCTGATGCCGCCGCAGCCGCGCAGCAAGGCGGCGGCCCACCTGTGGCGCTGGGAGCGCCTGAAGCAGCTCGCTGGCGAGGCCGGCCGCATCGTGCCCGTGGGCCGCGGCGGCGAGCGCCGCGCCATCGCGCTGGCCAACCCGGCGCTGGGCGGCCGGCCCTTCGCCACGCCCACGCTGTGGGCCGCCATCCAGTACCTGATGCCGGGCGAGAACGCGCCCGAGCACCGCCACACGCAGCACGCCTTCCGCTTCGTGGTCGAGGGCGAGGGCGTGTGGACGGTGGTGGGCGGCGACGCGGTGCGCATGTCGCGCGGCGACTTCCTGCCGCAGGCCGGCTGGAACTGGCACGCGCACCACAACGCCGCCACCGAGCCGATGGCCTGGATCGACGGGCTGGACATCCCCTTCGCGTACATGACCGAGTCGCAGTTCTTCGAGCACGGGCGCGACGCCATCAGCGAGGCCGAGCAGGGCACGCCCGAGCGCTCGCGCTCCGAGCGGCTGTGGGGCCACCCCGGCCTGCGCCCGCTCTCGCAGCCGGCCGACACGGCGGGCTCGCCGCTCCTGGCCTACCGCTGGGCCGACACCGACCGCGCGCTGGCCGACCAGCTCGCGCTGGAGGACGAGGGCCACCCCGGCGTGGTCAGCGCCGGCCACGCGGCCGTGCGCTTCACGCACCCCGGCACCGGCCGCGACGTGATGCCCACCATCCGCTGCGAGATGCACCGCGTGCGTCGCGGCGGCCGCACCCGCGCCTGGCGCGAAGTGGGATCTTCCGTGTACCAGGTGTTCGACGGCACCGGCAGCGTGCGCGTCGGCGGCCAGTCGTGGCGCGTGCA
Organism: Xenophilus azovorans DSM 13620; assembly: GCF_000745855.1. Taxonomy (GTDB): domain Bacteria; phylum Pseudomonadota; class Gammaproteobacteria; order Burkholderiales; family Burkholderiaceae_C; genus Xenophilus; species Xenophilus azovorans. The sequence continues at coordinate 250,177 of NZ_JQKD01000003.1, read as the reverse complement.
GCGCGGCGACCTGTTCGTCGTGCCCTCGTGGGTGCCCTTCCAGGCGCAGTGCGACGCCGGCGCCCCCTCGCTCGACCTGTTCCGCTTCGGCGATGCGCCGATCTTCGAGGCGCTGCACCAGCACCGCGTGCAGGTCGATGCCGACTGACCGTTCCGATCAACGACACCACTAGGAGACAAGCACCTTGAAACGCCTTCTCGCGGCCCTCGCCGCCGCCGCCCTCGTGCCCGCCGCCCTGGCGCAGGGCGCGGCCGACTTCCCGACCAAGCCGGTGACCATCGTCACCCCCTTCGCCGCCGGCAGCGGCCCCGACGCCGTGCTGCGCCTGGTCAGCGACAAGCTGGGCAAGCTGTGGAACCAGCGCGTCACCATCGACAACAAGCCCGGCGGCGGCGGCTTCATCGCCATCGAAGCCGCGCGCCGCGCCGCGCCCGACGGCTACACGCTGATCCAGTTCGACAGCGAGCACATCGCCGCGCTGCCGCACCTGTACAAGTCGAAGAACTTCGTGACGCTGCAGCACTTCGACCCGGTGGCCTCGCTGTTCCGCACGCCCTTCTTCGTGGCGGTGAGCAGCCAGTCGAAGTGGAACAGCATGAAGGACCTGATCGCCGAGGCCAAGGCCAAGCCCGGCCAGATCACCTACGGCTCGTGGGGCGTGGGCAGCCCCGGCCACCTGGGCGGCCAGCAGCTCGACGCGCTGGCCGGCCTGCAGATGAACCACGCGCCCTACCGCGAGGTCTCGCAGCTGTACGCCAACGTCGGCACCGGCGACGTGCCCTGGGCCTTCGCCAGCATCCCCTCCAGCCAGGGCATCTACAAGGCCGGCAAGCTCAAGTACATCGCCGTGGCCGCGACCAAGCGCGTGCCGCAGATGCCCGACGTGCCGACCATGGCCGAGTCGGGCGGCCCGGCCGGGCTGGAAGTGAACTCCTTCGTCTCCCTGCTCGCGCCCAAGGGCGTGCCCGAGGCCGTCAAGAAGAAGATCAACGCCGACGTGGCCAAGGCCATCGCCGACCCGGAGATCCGCGCCCGCTTCGACACCTTCGCCTTCGAGCCGCTGGCCTGGTCGCCCGAGGAGATCACGCGCCAGGCCGAGATCAAGTCGAAGATCTACGGCGACCTGGTCAAGCGCGGCAACATCAGTCTGGACTAGGCCCACCCCCAGCCTGCGCGGACTGCGTTCCGCTCCGGCACCCCCCTCCAGGGGGCGCACCCGGCGGCCTGGCCGAGCCAGTTCCGCGGGTGCCCTGGCATGGCCCGCTCCGCGGCCTTCGGATCAAGCCCGTTTCGGTGTGCGATGGTGGGCCCCGGGGCCTGCACGGTGTCGGTACGGCGAGTCGGGTCGTAGACTCGTACATTTCGTCACTCAAGACGCGCTTTCACGCGCACCTCCGCCATGCCTGCATCCCTGAACAAACGCCACGTCCTCCTGGCCGCCGCAGCGGCACTCGCCTGCGCCGCGCTGCCCGCGCAGGCCCAGGGCACCGCCTGGCCCACCAAGCCGATCCGGCTGCTGGTGGGCTTCCCCGGCGGCTCCACGCCCGACATCGCCGCGCGCTCCATCGCCGAACCGCTGGCCAAGGTGCTGGGCCAGCCGGTGGTGGTGGACAACAAGCCCGGCGCCTCCGGCAACATCGCCGCCGACATCGTGGCCAAGGCCACCGACGACCACACGCTGGGCATCGTCATCAACGGCAACCTCACGTCGTCGAAGATGCTCTACCCCAAGCTGCCGTACGACCCGGCGAAGGACTTCACGTACCTCTCGCTGATCGCCACCGCCCCGCTGGTGCTGGTGGCCTCCAACGACATCCCCGGCGGCAAGGACTTCGTCGCCGCCGCCAAGGCCTCGGGCGACAAGTGGAACTACGGCTCGGTGGGCGTCGGCTCGGTCGGCCACCTGGGCATGGAACTGCTCAAGAGCCGCATCCCTGGCCTGCAGGCGCAGCACGTGCCCTACCAGGGCAACCCGCAGGTGGTGACCGCGATGGTGGGCGGCCAGGTGCAGATGGCGCTGGTGCCGCCCGGCATCGCCATCCCGCAGGCCAAGGCCGGCAAGCTCAAGGCCGTCGGCCTGACCAGCGGCCGCAGCACGCTGGCGCCCGACTACGCGCCGCTGGCCGACATGGGCGTGCGCGACCTCAACCTGGAGGTGTGGACCGCGCTGCTGGGCCCCGCCAGCCTCTCGCCGGCGGCAAGCGCGCGCATCACCGAGGCGGTGGCGCAGGTCATGAAGATGCCCGAGGTGCGCCAGAGCCTGTTCGACCGCGGCTGGCAGCCGGTGGGCACCTCGCCCGAGGGCATGCGCCTGCGCGTGCAGGACGAGGCGGCGATCATGAAGAAGATCATCCAGACGCGAGGCATCAAGCTCCAGTGACGGCAGCAACGGCAACGATGCACGAGGCGGCGCGCGCGCTGCCGGTCTTCGGCGAGTACGACGTGGTGGTGGCCGGCGGCGGGCCCGCCGGCATCGCCGCAGCGGTGAGCGCGGCGCGCCACGGCGCGCGCACGCTGCTGGTGGAACGCTACGGCTTCCTCGGCGGCATGGGCACCGCCGGCGGCGTGACCAACTTCGCGGGCCTGTACGGCCGCCGCGGCGGCGAGATGCAACTGCTGGTGCGCGGCGTGGCCGACGAGCTGCTGGCGCGCATCGACGCGATGGGCGGCCTCAACAAGCCGCAGGACGGCATGGGCGGGCGCATCCGCGTGCGCTCCTACGACACCTCCGTCTACAAGTGCGCCGCCGACCAGATGCTGGAGGCGGCGGGCGTCGAGCTGCTGTTCCACGCCTGGGCCGCGGCCGTGCTGATGGAAGGGCCGCGCATCGCCGCGCTGGTGGTGGAAACCAAGTCCGGCCGCCAGGCGATCCGCGCGCGCGCCTTCGTCGACGCCAGCGGCGATGCCGACGTGGCTGCCTTCGCCGGCGTGCCCTTCGAAGTGGGCGACGGCCACGGCAGCGGCCTCTTTCCCACCACCATGTTCCGCGTCGGCCAGGTCGATGCCGCGCCGGCGCTGGAAGCGGTGGGCGAGTTCAAGGCCATCAACGACTGGATCGAGAAGGTCAAGGCCGCCAAGCCCGGCGCCTACCGCTTCGCGCGCGAAGGCGCCATCCTGCGGCCCAACATCGACCCGCGCGAATGGCGCGTCAACGTCACGCAGATCCGCAATGCCGAGGGCAGGGCGATGAACGGCGTCGACGCGCGCGAGCTGAGCGCGGGCGAGCTGGAAGGCCGGCGCCAGATCGCCGAGTTCTTCCGCTTCCTCAAGGCCGAGATCCCGGGATTCGCAGAGGCGGCCATCGTCGAGATCGCGCCGCAGGTGGGCATCCGCGAGACACGGCGCATCCAGGGCCTGTACGCGCTGGCGGGCGAGGACATCCTCTCGTCGGCGCGCTTCGGCGACACCATCGGCCTGAACGCCTGGCCGATGGAGCTGCATGCAGAGGGCCGCGTGGACTGGGCCTTCCCGCGCGATGCCGGCAACGCCTTCAACCAGCTGCCCTGGCGCATGCTGGTGCCGCAGGGCGTGGACAACCTGCTGGTGGCCGGCCGCTGCGCCAGCATGACGCACGAAGGCCAGTCCGCGGCGCGCGCCAGCGGTGCCTGCTTCGCGATGGGCCAGGCGGCCGGCACCGCCGCCGCGCGCCTGGGCGACGGCGGCCGCTTCGCCGAGGTGGACGTGTCCGCGCTGCAGGCCGTGCTGCGCGCGGACGGCGCCGACCTGGACGACGCGGCGCGCTGACCCGGGCAGCGCCCGATGCGCTGCCTGGATTTCCCCGAGCGCACGTCGCTTGCCCCCGCCGGGACTTCAGCTGAACACGGCCTCCAGGTCGATCTCGCCGTCTTGCGGCATCTCGAGGCGCAGGGTCTTCTCCACGTGGTTCAGGTGTTCCACCATCAGCGATGCCGCCTTGCCTGCATCGCCTGCCTCCAGCGCATCGACGATGCCGTCGTGCTCATGAAATGGGCATGCCGGCGTGCCGGGTGCGTCGTAGAGGGCGATCACCAGGCAGGTGAGCGAACACAGCTCCCGCATGTACTTCTCGAGGAATGCGTTGTTCGCGGCCTGCGCCAGCAGCACGTGGAACTGCCCTGACAGCCGGATACTGGCGCGCCGGTCATCGCGCTCCCGCGCATCCGCTTCCAACGCGATGTTCTTGCGCAGACGCGCGAGCTGCTCGCGGCCGAGCTGGCCTGCCACCTGATGGATCAGCGCGGACTCGACCACGCGCCGGGCGTCGAACACCTGACGGGCCTGGGGCACCGAGGGGCTCGAAACGAACGTGCCGCGGTTGGGCTCAACGGTCAGGATGCTGTCATGTGACAGGCGGGCCAGGGCCAGCCGGATCTTCGTGCGGCTGACCTTGAAGACGGCAGCCAGCTTCTCTTCGACCAGTTTCGTCCCGGGCGGCAAGCGGTGCTCCCAGATCGCGCCCAGGATGCGTTCGCTGATGTCTTCCACGCTGGCGATCGCGTCGGCGTCTTCGGGACTCTTTGCGGTTGCGTTGCCCATCGTCAGAATTCCTTGCACATCACTTGGATTGAAATTGTATGGCGGTTATGCGGCCAATCTCAGGGAAAGGTGTGATGTCCTGCACCAGAACCGGCCATCGGCGCACCGTTGATGCGCAGGATAGGGGTTTCTACTAGAAAGAGTGCACCATACAAATACATTGCTACCGAAATACAAAATATCTCTTGCTTGTATGGCGGATGTCTTCTATCTTCCGCCCGTACCGCGCCAGACGCGGCACCACCCCTCATGCGGAGAACTGCCCATGCAAGCGTCCATGCCCTTGAATGCCAGCACCGATCGGGCCGCTGGCCCTTCGTCCACCCGTCGCGTCGCGGCCGCCAGCCTGGCGGGCACGACGCTGGAGTTCTACGACCACTTCATCTACGGGGCGGCGGCGGCACTCGTTTTTCCCAAGCTGTTTTTTCCGCAAAGCGAGCCGTTGGTGGCCATGCTGCTTTCGCTGGCCAGCTATGGCGTGGCCTTCGTGGCCCGCCCGCTGGGCGCCGCGGTCTTCGGCCACTTCGGCGACAAGCTGGGGCGCAAGTCGATCCTGTTCATCACCTTGCTCATGATGGGCCTGGCGACCTTCCTGATCGGATGCCTGCCCACTTTCGCGCAGGTGGGCATGCTCGCGCCGGTGCTGCTGGTGCTGCTGCGCATCGTGCAAGGCCTTGCGCTGGGCGGCGAATGGGGCGGCGCGGCCATCATGGTCAACGAGCTCGACCCCTCGGGCAAGCGCCGGGGCCTTCTCGGCGCGGTGGTGCAGATCGCTGCGCCCATCGGTCTGCTGCTGGCCAACGGCGTGTTCGCCCTGGTGACCTGGCAGGTGTCCGAAGAAGCCTTCCTGAGCTGGGGCTGGCGCGTGCCCTTCCTGCTCAGCGCCGTGCTGGTTGGCGTGGGCCTGTACATCCGCATGAAAGTGCAGGAATCCCAGGTGTTCGAGAAGGAGGCCAAGGGCCGGGAGGAACACGCGCCCATCATGGAAGTGCTGCGCCACTACAAGCCGCAGCTGGCCATTGCCTTCTTCGCGCGCCTGGGCGGCGACATTGCCTTCTACATCTTCACCCTGTTCCTGCTGTACTACGTGCCGGCCAAGATGGGGCTGCCCAAGAGCATTGCCCTCAATGCAGTGCTGTTCGGCGCGGTGGCCCAGATCCTGTTCATCCCGGTGGCCGGCTGGCTGGCCGACCGCATCGGCCGCCGTCCCACGCTGATGATCGGCGGCATCGGCGGAGCGATCTGGGCCTTCGTGTTCATGCAGATGGTGCAAAGCGGCAGCCCCGCGGCCATCATGACGGCATCCTTCGTCGGGATGGTGCTGGTGTCGTTCATGTTCTCGCCGCTCGCTTCGTTCCTGCCCGAGCTGTTCGCCACCCGGGTTCGGGTGACCGGTGCGTCGCTGGGCTTCCAATTCGCCGGCGTGTTCGGCGGCGCCCTGGCCCCGCTGATCGCCACCGGGCTGGTGGCGCGTTTCGACAGCCTGACGCCGGTCGCCATCTACCTGGCCATCGTGAGCGCGCTGATCGCCGTTGCCGCCTTCGCGGCACGCGAGACGGCCCACATCGATCTGAAGGATGCCGGGCGTTGATCCGCCGGTGCGCCCAGGGAGGAGCGGCATGAGCACATTCGACACCGTGATCCGCAACGGCACCGTGGCCACCGCCAGCGACACCATGCAGGCCGACGTCGGCATCCGGGACGGGCGCATCGTGGCGCTGGGCCAGGCGCTTTCGCCGGGCCGCGAGGAGATCGACGCGCGCGGCCGTCTGGTGCTGCCCGGCGGCATCGATGCCCATTGCCACCTGGACCAGCCCATGGGCGATGGGCTGCGCATGGCGGACGACTTCCTCACCGGCACGCGCTCCGCCGCGTGCGGCGGCACCACGACCGTCATCCCGTTCGCAGCGCAGGAAAAGGGCCAGTCGCTGCGCGCCGCGGTCGAGGACTACCACCGCCGCGCCGAGGGCAAGTCCTTCGTGGACCATGCCTTCCACATGATCGTCACCGATCCGACGCCCGCGGTCCTGAAGGACGAACTCCCCGCGCTCATCGAGGCGGGCTACACCTCCTTCAAGATCTACATGACCTACGAGGACATGCGGCTCGACGACCGGCAGATCCTGAGCCTGCTCGCGGTGGCGCGAAGGCACGGCGCCCTGGCCATGGTTCATGCGGAGAATGCCGACTGCATCGCCTGGCTGACCGAGGCGCTGGAAGAGGCCGGCCAGGTGGCGCCCAAATACCACGCGCATGCCCGGCCGATGGCTGTCGAGCGCGAGGCCACGCACCGGGCCATCGCGCTGTCCGAGGTCGTGGACGTACCGATCCTGATCGTGCACGTGTCGGGCCGCGAAGCCATCGACCAGATCCGGTGGGCGCACGCGCACGGCCTGCGCATCTACGCGGAGACCTGTCCGCAATACCTCCTGCTGACCTCCAGCCATCTGGACGAAGGATACGAAGGAGCCAAATGCGTATGCAGCCCGCCGCCGCGCGACCGGGCCAACCAGCGTGTGGTGTGGGACGCCCTGGCGGACGGCCTGTTCACCATCGTCTCGTCCGACCATGCGCCCTTCCGCTTCGACGACCCGCAGGGAAAGAAGCCGGGCGGCCGCGAAGTGAACTTCCAGTACATCCCCAACGGCATCCCCGGGTTGGAGACGCGGCTGCCCTTGCTGTTCTCCGAAGGCGTTCGCACCGGCCGCATCACGCTCAACCAGTTCGTGGCATTGACGTCCACCAACCCCGCCAAGCTCTACGGCCTGGCGCCGCGCAAGGGCGCCATTGCCATCGGCGCCGACGCCGACATCGCCATCTGGGATCCGGACCGCCAGGTGACCATTGCCAACGGCATGCTGCACCACGCAGTGGACTACACGCCCTACGAAGGCCTGCAGGTCACCGGCTGGCCGGTGAGCACGTTCGTCCGTGGCCGCCGGGTCTGGGATGACGGCCAGGTGCAGGGACGGCCGGGCGACGGCATGTTCCTGCCGTGCGGCCGCCCCGAGATGGCACGGCCCAAGGTGCGGGACACGGTGCCCGCCGGCAACTATGTGGGCGACCGGCCCGACGCCCTGGGCCGGATCGTTCGCCCCGAAGCCGCGAATGCGCGGGAAGCCAGCAAGCGCCATGCTCCCTGAACTGCTCGACGCGAGGCAGATCGCTGCCGCCTGCCGCGACGGCCGCCTGGACCCGGCCGACGTGCTTCGGGCCTTCCGGCAGCGCATGCACGAGCGCAACCCCGCGATCAATGCGGTGGTGGGCGACCCACCCGCCGACCTGCCGGCGCAACTCGAACACTTGCGGCGCCGCCTGGCCGCCCGGGAACCTCTGCCCTTGGCCGGCGTTCCCGTCCTGGTCAAGGACGTGATCTGGGTGGCAGGGCAGCGCGTGACGCAGGGCTCGCGCCTGTTTGCGGACTTCGTGGCGCCGCGCGATGCCTTGGCCGTGGAGCGGCTTCGCCGGGCCGGCGCGTTGATCGTGGGCATGGCCAACAGTTCCGAGTTCGCCTGCAAGGGTTTGACGACCAACCACGTCTATGGCCTGACCCGGCATCCGCAAGACCTGTCGCTGACGCCCGGCGGCTCCTCCGGAGGTTGCGCGGCTGCGGTGGCCGCCGGCCTGGCGCCGCTGGCCCTGGGCACGGACGGAGGCGGCTCCAGCCGCCGCCCGCCGTCGCATGTGGGCGTGGTGGGATTCAAGCCCTCCTTCGGCGCCATCGCCGATCCGTTCGGCTTCGCGCATGCCTTCATCGGCCTGCAGACCCTGGCGCCCATCGCCCGCACCGTGGCCGACGCCCGCCTCATGTTCGACGCCATGGCAGGCGTGGACGTGCGCGACCCGCAGACCATCGAGCTGCAACCCGCCGCCGATGCCGATGTGCGCCGGCTGCGCATCGCCTTCAGCCCGCGCCTGGGGCTGGATGTGCCCGTGGATCCGGACGTGTCGGCGTGCATGGAGGCCGCCGTGGAGCGGCTGCGCGGCGCGGGCCTGCCGATCGAGCGCGCGGACCCCTCCTGGCCCCAGGGCGCCAGTGAAGAGGCCCTGATGCCGCTTCAACACGTCGGCCTCGCAAGCCTGTTCGAGAGCGACTGGCGGCGCGATCCGGATGTCTTCGATCCGGACATCGCCCGCCAGATCGAGCGTGGACTGAAGTGGCGTGGCGCCGACGTCGCCCGCGCTCGCGAGGCCGGCTTGCGCATTGCGTTGACGCTCGGCGACTTCCTGCAGCACCACGACTTGCTGGTGTGTCCCACCACGCCGTGCGTGGCGTGGCCCAACGACCGGCCAGGCCCCCGGATCATCGAAGGGCAGTCCGTCGAGCCGCGTGCGCATGCCGTCTTTACGCCATTCATGAACCATGCGATGGTGCCGGCGATTTCCATTCCGTGCGGCTTGGGGCGCGATGCGCTGCCCGTAGGTTTGCAGGTCGTGGCGGCCCGGGGGCGCGACCACCTGCTTCTGGCCGCGGCCGAGCTTTTCGAAGCCGCGTTGCGCCCGCTCACGGCGCGCGGCTAGCTTTTCCCCTCGTCGCGACGATCGCATTCACCACGGAACCACGAGCACGGCCATGCGGATCCTGATCCTCAATCCCAACACGACCCAGGGCATCACCGACCGGCTGATGGGGGCGGCGCAGGCCGTTGCGGCATCCGGAACGGAGCTGGTGTCCATGACGGCACCACGCGGCTTTCCCTACATCGCCACGCGGGCCGAAGCGCAGATCGGTGGCGCGATCGCTCTGGAGATGCTGGCTCGGCAGCACAAGCATGTCGACGCGGCGGTGATTGCGGCATTCGGCGACCCCGGCCTGTTTGCCGCGCGGGAGCTCTTCGACATTCCTGTCGTCGGCATGGCCGAGGCCGCCATGCTCACGGCCTGCATGCTGGGCCGGCGCTTTGCCATCGTGACCTTCGCGCAGGCGCTGGGCCCCTGGTATCAGGAGTGCGTCGAATCCCATGGCCTGACAGGGCGGCTGGCGGGCATCCACATGCTCGATGGCGCCTTCGCGTCCGTGGCGGATGTGCAGGACGAGAAGGAGGAACTGCTGGTCAAGCTCGCCAACGCGGCCGTGCACGAGAGCGAGGCCGACGTGGTCATCCTGGCCGGTGCTCCCCTCGCAGGCCTCGCCAGCAAGGTCAAGCACCGCATTCCGGTGCCGGTGGTCGACCAGATGGCCGCAGCGGTCAAGCAGGCCGAAGTGCTCGCCGCATTGCGCGTGCGCAAGGCGGCCGCCGGAACCTTCCGCCGCCCCAGCGCAAAGGCGACCCTCGGGCTGGCGCCGGAGGTTGCCGTTCAGTTCACGCCGGAAGGCGGTGCGCCCTGACACGGCGACGATCCGCTTGAAGCGGCCCTCTCTTTCAGCGCGTCCCCGGCTCGTTCGCGTTGTGGATGATCCAGATCAGGTAGCCGTTGCTGAAGTCACCCACGCTGCCGCCCGCGAAGATCAGCCGCCCCTGGCCCTTGTAGACCATCTCGAAGCGGTGGCGGTCGGAGCCGAAGTAGAAGGGGATCCAGGCCTTGCCGGTGATGTAGGCGCCCTGGTCGCTCGGCGGGCCGATCTGGCTGGTGACCTGGAAGGCCGACATGCCGATCTGCAGCTTGGCGAACTTGCTGCCCGGCGCGGGGTTGCCGGTGATCTCGCCCTCGTAGTCGTTCAGGCCCTTCACGGTGCGGCCGCTGCCGGCCTCGACCTTCGATGAATCCACCACGTTGCCGCGCGCGTCCATGCCCGGCTTGCCGGCGCCCACGGTGCCCGCGCCGGCGGCGGCCGCCGCAGGTGCGGCTGCAGGCGCTGCGGCCGGTGCAGCCGCTGCGGCGGGCGCTGCTTCGGCGGCTGCCGCGCAGCGCGCCAGGTCCACGGTGCGCTGCTTGCCGGCCACGCGCACGGCGCGCACCTCGGTGGTGACGGCGCCGCCGCGGAAGCCCTTGTCCGTGGCCAGGCAGCGGAAGCTCACCGCGTCGCCCTCGGCCGAGACCCAGGTGTTGGCCGGCGCCCTGCGGTTGGCCGGGCGCTGCAGGTCCAGCGCCACGGTGCTGCCCACCAACTGCTGGCGCACCTGCGCCAGGCTGGCGCCCTCGAAGGCGCCCGCCACCTCGGCGTAGCCGGGCGTCGGCGGGGGCGCGGGCGGTGCCGGGGGCGCGCTGGCGGCGGGCGCGGGGGCCGCCGCCGGGGCGCCGGCAGCGCCGCCGCCGGAGGTGGAGCCGCAGCCGGCCAGGAAGACGGCGCCGGCCGCCGCCAGGGCCAGGACGGACAGGGAGGGCGAGGAGCAAGGTGTCTGCATGATGGGCAGGAAGGAAGGGCCGAAGGGACGGCGCGCCCGGCAGGCACGGCCGCGGTGGAGTGCGGCATTGTGCCCAAGCAGGCGCGTTCTGCGTGCCCCCAAAAGGCCGGACTGCGCCCAGCCCGCCCCCTCGAGGGGGCAAGAAAACCCGGGGTGGCCCGGCGCTTCCTGAGCGAGTGCGTGACAGCGCGCCGGCACCACCTTTGCTATGTTCCAGGGTTTCCCCGAATCCGCCGCACCGATGACCGACGCCCCCACCACCGCCTGCCTCGTCGACGACCTCGTCGCCCTGATGCGCCTCGCGCCCGCCGGCGAGGACCGCTTCCGAGGGCGGAGCGAGGACATCGGCACGCCCAACGTCTTCGGCGGCCAGGTGCTGGGCCAGGCGCTGATGGCCGCCAGCCTCACCGTGGCGCCGCAGCGGCCGGTGCACTCGATGCACGCCTACTTCCTGCTGCCGGGTGAGCACGCGCCCATCGACTACAGCGTGGACCGCGTGCGCGACGGCCGCAGCTTCACCACCCGCCACGTGCTGGCGCGGCAGAACGGCCGGATCATCTTCGAGATGGCCGCCTCCTTCCAGACGCGCGACCCGGGCGTGGAGCATCAGGAGCCGATGCCCGCCGTGGCCGGCCCCGAGGGCCTGCCCAGCGAGCTGGAACGCCGCGTGGAGGCCGGCGACCGCCTGCCCGAGCCCTTCCGCGTGAAGGCCACGGTGCCGCACGGCATCGAGTACCGCACGGTGGAACAGGACGACCTGCTCGCCCCCGCGCCGCGCGAGGGCGGCTGTGCCATCTGGATGCGCGCCGTCGCCCCGCTGCCGGACGACCCGGTCGTGCACCGCGCCCTGCTGGCCTACGCTTCCGACCACGGCCTGCTGCGCGCCGCCGCCGTGCGCCACGGCCTGAGCTTCCTGGCCGGCCATGTGCGCGCCGCCAGCCTCGACCACGCCATGTGGTTCCACCGCGACTTCCGCTTCGACGACTGGCTGCTGTACGTGGTGGATTCGCCCAGCGCCAGCGGCGCGCGCGGCCTGTGCTTCGGCCGGGTCTACACGCGCGATGGCCGCCTGGTGGCCTCCGCCGCGCAGGAGGGCATGCTGCGCGTCACCGACCTCGCGCCGGCCGGCGCGCGGGCGTCCGTCATCGTCACTTGAACGGGCTGGCCGTCGCGAACCACAGGCCCACGCCGGTGGCGATGATGAAGGCGCCGTCCGTCACGCCGGCGGCCAGGAAGAACTTGCCCTGCAGCTCCTGCATCAGGTCCGGCTGGCGGGCCGAGCCCTCGATCAGCTTGCTGCCCAGGAGCGCGATGCCGATGCACGAGCCCACCGCGCTCATGCCGATCAGCAGCGCGACGGCCAGGGGGAGGATGTCGAAGCCGGTGCCCATGATGCTGTTCTCCTTCGGGGTTGTTGACGTTGCACCGACTGTCGCGCGGCGGCGGCAGCGCGTCGATGACCCCGAAGGTCATGGGCGGGGCGCTCAGCCGGCCGGCGCCGGCGCGCCCCGCGCGGGCGCCAGCACCGCCGCGATGGCCACCATCATCAGCAGCACGGACGCCCAGTCCTGCCAGTGCAGCACCTCGCCCAGCCACAGCGCGCCGCTGAACACGCCCAGCACCGGGATCAGCATCACGCTCAGCGTCGAGGCGATGGGCGGCAGGCCGCGCGCCAGCGCGAACCAGGCCGCCTGCGCGAAGCCGAAGATCAGCACCGCGTTGTAGAGGATGGCGCTCCAGGCGGCCGCGTCGGGCACCTGCCACTGGTCGCGCTCCAGCAGCGCCGACAGCAGCGTCATCACCACCGCTGTCAGCGCGATCATCCAGAAGGTGACGGTCAGCGTGGGCACCGGCAGCTGCGAGCGCCGCAGCAGTTGCGTGCCCAGCGCCCACACCGCGGCCGCCACCAGGGCCAGCGCCAGGTAGCCGGGCCGCCCGGCCATGCCCGCGATCTCGTGCCACAGCAGCAGCCCCACGCCCAGCGCGGCCGCGCCCACGCCGAGCCAGCCGCGCGCGCTCAACCGCGTGCCGTAGAGCAGGGCGCCGATCAGCGCCGAGAAGATCGGCATCGTGTAGCCCAGGATGGCCGCGCGCCCGCTCGACAGGTGCTTGAGCGCGAGGATCATGCAAGCGTGCCAGACGAACATGTTGGTGGCGCTCAGCCACAGCAGCTCGCCCCAGTGCTGCCGCGGCACGCGGAAGGACACCCGCCCGGCCAGCAGGATCGCCGCCAGCACCGGCACGCCGAGCCACAGCGACATCGCCCGGAAACTCAGCGGCGGGAAGTCGGCGATGCCCAGTTTCATCACCGGCCAGTTCAGGCCCCAGATGAGGGTGAGCGGGACGAGCAGCGCCCATTGGCGCGGGGTCAGTTTCTGCATGGCGTCGGGCATTGTGGCGGCTGGCCGCCAGGGCTGCCGGCGCAGGGGCAATGCGCGCCTCGTGCGCTCAGGCCGCCGGCGGTTCGCCCAGCGCGTCCTCCAGCAGCGGCAGCGCCCGCTCCACCGCCGCCTCGCCCTGCGCGATGGCCAGGGCCGCGCGGTGGAAGTCCATCGCGGCGATGTCCGACAGCCGTGGGCGGATCACCACGTCGGCCGGCTCGCCCGCCAGCCGGCTCTGCGTGATGCGCACCTGCATGATGTTCAGGCTGGTGGTCAGCACGTCCAGCATCGAAGGAGCCTGCCGCGCCCGGCCCGCCGCGGCGCGCGGCAGCGGCCGCAGGCGCGCGAGCAGGGCAGCGATCGGCGACGTCGCTGCCGGGGGCGCGTCGGCTTCGTCCGTGCCGCTGCCTTCGGTCTGCACCTCGGCGCGGGCGCGTCGGCCGATCAGGTCCCAGTTCAGGTCCACCGCGATCACCACCTCGGCGCCCATGGCGCGGCACAGCGACACCGGCACGGGGTTGACCAGCCCGCCGTCGACCAGCAGCCGGTCGTCCAGCTGCGTGGGCGTGAACAGGCCGGGCAGCGCGATCGAGGCGCGCACCGCGTCGATCACCGGCCCCTCGCGCAGCCACACCTCGCGGCCCGTGCCCAGCTCGGTGGCGACACAGGCGAAGGGCAGCGGCAGGTGCTCGATGCCCTCGTCGCGGAAATGCTGGCGGAAGAAGCCGGTCAGGCGCGAGCCCTCGATCAGCCCGCCGCCCATGCGGAAGTCGAGCATCGCCACCACGCCGGGCCACGTGAGCCGGCGCACCCAGTCCTCCAGCCAGTCCAGCCGGCCGGCGGCATGCACCGCGCCCACCAGCGCGCCGATCGAGGTGCCGCAGACGATGTCGGGCGCATGGCCCGCGCGCTCCAGCGCGCGGATCACGCCGATGTGCGACCAGCCGCGCGCGGAGCCGCTGCCGAGGGCCAGGCCGATGCGGGGGCGGGAGGAAGACATCGGGTGCAGGATAGCGGACGCGGATGCCGCAGCGCCGACATGGCTTCGGCGGCTGCGCTGCATGAAAGCCGCCAGGCCGCCGGCGGGCGGCCTGATGCTCCTGCATGCGGCGCCCGCCTCAATCCACGGTCGGCACCTCGCGCCAGTTCAGCAGCCGCAGGCCCATGATGCCGGGCAGGTTGATGGGCGTGTTGCGCATCGTGCCCTGGTTGTCGCCGCTGACCAGGCGCACCTTGCCGTCCACGCTCAGGAAGCGCAGGTCGGTGATGGCGGCGTTCACGCTCTGGAAGGGCGAGCCGTCGGCCAGCACGGTCTTGCCTGCGCCGAAGTCCAGCGCATAGATGCGGCTGCTGCCTGAGGGGCTGCAGGCGTCGCCCGCCGTCTTCAGAGTGGTGAAGGCGACCACGCCGCTATAGGAGGTGGCGGAGGAGGTCATGCGCCAGGCCACGTTGTCATCCACGCCCAGGTCCACGAACCAGCCCAGGTCGCCGTTGCCCAGGGCCACGCCCTCCGTCAGGTCGCTCACGGCTTCCAGGTCGGCGCGGCGGATGGGGTAGGTGGTGCCGGCCACGCCGAAGGTGGCGGCGTTGCCGTCGATGATGGCGTAGTAGCTCTGCACGTCGCTCGACTGGATGTCGCTCGCATCCAGCAGCCGGCCGGTACCCACCAGCACGAAGCGCTTCTTGGTGTTGGGCTGGATCTCGATCAGCGGCTGCGTGGTCACGGGCTGCGCCTTGCCGCTGGCGTCGGCCAACAGCGCGATGCGCTGGCCTTCGGGATAGCCGCCGGTGCTGCCCTTGGCGGCCGTGAGGTCGAAGCGCCAGATCTGGCCGTCCAGGTCGCCTGCGTACACGGCGTCGGCCGTGCCATCGCTGAAGTCCTGCACGTAGGCCGAGGCCTGGGCCATGCCGCTGGCGGCGGTGGCGGTCTCGATCTTCTGGATGAGCGAGCCGTCGCGCGGGTTCACCACGTACAGGTAGCCCTTGGTGCCGGCGCTGTTGTAGCCGCCGGTGAAGAGCACGACCCAGCCGTACTTCCTGGTCTTCACCACCACGGGCGCGCCGTAGCTGAAGCCCATGTCGGCGTCGGTGAACTCCCACAGCACCTTGCCGGCGACGCTGGTCTCGGAGTTCATGGCGTCCGGGTCCGTCACGTCGATCGCATAGAAGCCCTTGCCGCCCTTGCCCAGGCCACCGATCAGCACGGTGCGCCAGTCGGCGTTGGCCGCGTTGGTGGTGGTGAAGGTGCCGCCCGCGTGGTTGAAGTCGATGTCGAAGGCCAGCGGGGTGCCGTCCACGTAGAAGCGGTGTTCGTAGTTGGGGTCGCCCAGCCTGGCCAGCAGGCCGTCGCCGGTGTCCTGGCCCGCCGGGCGGCCGAACAGGAAGCTGGGCACGTAGGCGAAACGTTCCTTGCCCGCGTTGGTGCCTTCCAGGGCGCCGTCGAACGCGTGCAGCATGCCGTCGTTGGCACCCGCATACACCACCACGGGGCGGTCTGCATGAGCGGTCTTGAAGGCGGCATAGCCTGGGTTCACCGCGTCGGAGAAGCTCATCGACGGCGGCCCCACGGGCGTGACCTTGGCGTTGACGATGTCGCCCAGCAGCAGGCTGCGCGTGCGGTACGGTGCCGTCGGGCTGGTGGTGCTTCGCTCGTTCGTTCGGTCGCCGCGCAGCCAGTTGAGGTAGTTGGCTCCGTCATTGCCGGCGCCATAGCTCGTATCGAGCCAACCCTGCTGATCGCTCGACAGGCTGTCGTACCGGAACGGGATGCCGGCCGACCCGCTGAAGGTGGCCACGATGCGGCCCGTGTTCCATCCGCTGCCCGCGAGTTGGGTCTGCAGCGTGGTGCCGGTGCTCCACACCTGGGTGGACGTGGGATTGCCATCGCTGTCGAAGGTGATGCGATTGGCGGAGATCCGGCCGGTCCAGTCCTTGGAGTCGTATTGCGCCGCATAGGAGGCCGCGCCCAGCGACGAGACCTGCGCGCTCGACAGCGAGAAGGACGTGGTGTACGCCTGGATCGAGTTGGCGATCCGGCGGAAGGCGTTGCTCAGGCCCTCGACCATCGCGTCAGGACTGCCGGCAGTAAAGTAGTTGTCGGGGCGCCGCTGCGTGTTGCTGCCCGTACCGACCGTATCCGCCGTGGTGGACCACCAGTCCAGAGGGATGTCACCCGCAAAGGTGTAGGGGTCGAAGTTGGCGGGCAGCTTGCTCTGATCCAGACCGCCGAACTTGGCCGCCAGGTAGAACTGATTGTTCTTCTCGAACGGTGCCTCGAGCACGTCGACCCAGTAGGTCTGCACGGTCTGCTTGCCGATGGTCTGCGGCGACTGTGCATTGTCGGGCCGGATGTCGCGCGTGTTGGCGTCGAAAGCCAGGCCGATCATGGTGTAGCGGTTGCTGCGGCCGGAACTGTAGGTGCCCAGGCCGGAACCCCAGATCTGCGTCCTGGGTGGTCCCTCGTCATACAGCCGGCCTGCCTGTTCGGTGACGGTCGGGCCATTGAAATGCTTGTCGTCCTTGACCTTCTGCGGCACGCTGCTGCCGGTGACACCCGCCACGTTGGCGTCGTCGTGGGTGTAGATGTCGCCGATACCCAGCACGAAGTTGCGCTGGCAGGAGTGCTGGATGGGGTCGTCCCAGCTCGTGAGCACCGGAAAGCCGTCGAGCCGCTTGCGCTTGGTGGCGTTGTCCGTCGTGTTCAGGTTGGACCACTCAGGCACATTGCCAAGATTGGCGAAATAGCGCAGGGTGGCGTAATACAACTCGCCCACGGGGTCGTTGCCCTTGTAGTACTCGCTGGGCATGCTCGTGCCGGTGGGCAGCAGGATCTGGCCGAACTTGTTCAGGTAGTTCATGACCCCGCTGTCGATTACCCGGTTGTCGTCCGTGAGGCCCGCCGATGTGTTGGTGGCTGTGGCATCCGCGCTGTCGGGGTTGCGCACCATGATCCCGGTGGTGGGGTCCCATTCGCGGAGGCTGTTGTTGGCAGCGGCCTGGCCGGGCACCGGCTGTGTCGGGGCCACGAACTTCTGCCGTGCGCGCAGCACGCCGCCGTCGCGCTGGTTGCCGGTTTCGTTCAGATAGCCGAAGGCGCTGAAGCGCATCTTCTGCGAGTATTCCTGGATCAGGCCTTCCGGCTTCCAGTTGCCCTCGCCGTACTGCACGCAGTTGGTCTCCACGCCGCCGCTGCCGGGGGAAGGATCGCAGACCTTGACGCGGACGGTGTAGTTCTGTGCCCCCGACACCGATTCGCTGAAGGCCGAGAAGCTGGAGGCCGATGGCGTGCGCCACGAGAACTGCATGACGGCGCCGCCTCCCTTCTCGTAGTAGCGGATGCGGATGTTGAAGTTCTGGCCTGCGGTGAGATAGACGCTGCCGGATTGGTTGAGGGTGGGCGCGTGGTCCGTCCAGTTGTCGATGACCCGGTTGCTGTTGTCGAAGGTGTTGGTGCCGGAAGTGTTGACCCACACGCGGACGCCATCATCCGAGTTGGTCTGGAAGATGTAGTTGCCGGTTTCGGGCGCCGTGAAGGAGCCCAGGTATTCCACGGCGAAGTTGTCCTTGTTGACCCCGCTGACCGGCCTGTCTTCGCCCCAATCCGAATAGGCGTTGTGGCCGGTGCCCGTGGCAACGGGGGTGCCCGCAAAGATGCTATCGCCCGGCGTGCCGGAGAAATGGAAGTAGCGCACGTCGAAGGTGCGCGAGCGGCCGCCCTGCAGATCGACCTGCATCATGTAGCCCAGGCCGTTGACGGCCACGCTCAGCGAGGTCACGGCGTTGCCGAAGGGCGTGGCGCCCGCCACTTCCGACAGCGGGATCTTGCCCTCGGTGCGGTCGGTCTGGTTGCGCGTCGGGAAGTAGCTGCCCTGTCCGGAATGCCAGCCCTTCTCGATGATCGTGTTGCCGACCTCGTCTACCACGCGCCGACCACCGGTCATGGCCCAGCGGAAGGGGTCGATGGCGGTCAGCGTGGCCCAGTTCAGGAAGTTGCCGCTCCAGCGGCCCGAGCAGGTGCGATTGGTGGCGAGCCCCACGGGCTGGAAGTAGCTGGAGTCGCCCCATTTCGTGGCGAGGGTGCCGCCGCCAGGGCTGGTGACCGCCGTCGTGTTCTTGACGTAGGCGTAGCACTTGTTGGGGTCGAAGTAGCCGAGGAAGCTGCGCGTGCTGGTGTAGTTGGCCACGTGGGCCACCCGCGTGACGGTCGGAAATTCAACCGACAGCGCCAGCGCCAGGTTGCCCGGCACCTCCGAGGTCGAGAAGATCGGCTGGTTGGCCAGCGGCGTGGTGGCGGCCAGCGCGGGAGCGTTCGGCAGCAGCAGCGCGCCGGTGAGCGCCATGCACAGGCCGCGGCGCAGACGGGGAAAGCGATGAAGAAGGGTCATGGCGATGCCTTGGTCTGGCGCTTATTGGTCCGGCCGCGCGAACGAGGCCTGCAGGAAGACCTGCGTGTCGCGCGGGCCGGTCACCCGCATGCTGAGGCGGTAGGTGATGGACGGCGGCGGCGGGATGCGCGTGCCCATTTCCTGGCTGCTGCCGCCGCGCACGTCGCTGTTGGAGGGAGGGAACACGCAGCCGGCCGCGCCCAGCACGCCCGATGCGCCCGTGGCACTGCACAGGCGGTCGATCACGTAGCGGATGTGGAGTTGGGCGTCTTCGTCCTCGATGTCGTTGCTGCTCTGGCCCACGGCGTTGAAGGCGCTGTCGCTCAGCAGGGCCAGGGGCACGCCCTGGTCATTGGTCTGGAGCGCGGTGGCGCTGTAGTTGGCGGCCTTGAGATGGCCCTGCCGCGTCGCGGCCTGCGCCAGCGCGCCGCTGCCGTCGAAGGTGGCCAGCACGCGGGCCACGGCGCGTTCGCCCTGGTTGACCAGATCGCGCTTGAAGGCGAGGTTGCCGGCGCTGCTGAGCGAGGCGTTCATGGAGCGCACCACCGCCACGCCGCCGGCCAGCAGGATCACCAGCACGATCAGTGCGAACAGCAGGACCACGCCGCGCTGCCGCGCGCGGACGGGGGAAAGGTGGATTCGGCGGGAGGGGCTCATGACGTGGGCAGCAGCAGCATGTTGCGCAGGGGCACGGTGAGGTCGACCACGCGGTGGCGGAACTGCCGGTCCTCGGTGGCGATGGTGTAGGTGCTGCGCTGGGCTTCGGGCAGGTCGCCGAACAGCGTCAGGCTGGCCGGCGAGACATATTCATCCTCGGCCGCGGGCTTCTCGAAATGCGTGCTGCGCAGCACCAGCGCCACGCGCACGGCCAGCACCTGGCGCGCGGTGGCGGGCGTGTCCATCAGCGACTGGATGTCGTAGCCCTCCTCGTCGGGCGCGGCCCAGCGGTCGCCGTCGGCGGTATTGAAGCGGCCGTCGCCGTTGGCGTCCAGCGCGTACACCGCGCGCAGCGTGACCACGCCGTCGGCCAGGGCCTGCACGGCAGCGCTGTCGCTGCCGGCGAAGTGCATCAGGTCGTAGTTCAGCAGGCGGCGCTCGCCGTCCACGCCGAACATCTGGAACTGCACGTTGTTGGCGCCGGCCCGGCCCACGGGCGAGAAGAAGGCGTTGCCGCCGTCCACCAGGGTGCTCAGGCTGGCCTCCTTGCCGGTGGTGGCGAGATAGGTGCCGCCCAGGGTCAGCAGGTCGTTGGGAGGCGTGGCGCCTTCTTCTTCACCCTCGGATTCGCTGCCGCCACCGCCGCTGGCGCCCGCGGCGCTCACCTGCTCGATCAGGCAGTCGTCCACGCCCTCGCGGCTGACCAAGCCGATGTCGCCGGCCTGCAGGCCGATCGTGTTGTTCAGGCGCAGGGAGTTCTCGTCGGCACCCGCCGAGAGGATGGGGCGCGGGATGTCGCCCGCCGCGGCATTGCCGCCCATCACCACCAGCACGTCGGAGTCGTCGCCGCGCTGGATCAGCACCGGCGCCATGTTCAGCGTCTGCGGCACGCTGGCGAAGGGCGCGGGAAAGGCCGCGGTGCGCGGCAGCAGGGCGCTGCCGCCGCGGCGGATGTTGAGGCGGCAGCCGAACACGCCCAGGTCCCACGCCTGCGTGAAGCCCGAGCCGGCGCTGCGCAGCGCACGGTCCAGCAGGTAGGCGGCGTAGCTGCCCGACTGGTTGGCGTCGTTGATGGCGGTGGTGGCGCGCTTGTGGTTCTCGCCCACGAGCACCACGCTGGTCACGGCCAGCGTGACGATCAGGCCGATGGCCATGGCCACCAGCAACTCGACCAGGGTCAGGCCTGCCTGGGCTTTGGGACGTCGGCGCGGGCTCATGGCAGCACCACCGTGGTCGTGAGCCGGCTAGGCGGGTCGTCTTCTTTGCGACCTGGTGGTTTCCAGGTAATGGTCACATCCACCTGGCGACGTCCGCCAGTGAGGGTGGCGATCTCATAGCCGCCGTCGCCGTCGGGCAGTCCACCTTGCGTGGCGTCGGCCACACGGTCTTCCCAAGCTGTCTTCTCGTCGGCCGTGATGTCGCTCGTGCCGCGCAGCCAGAGCATGCTGACCAGTTCGTTGGCCAGCAGCGAGGCGCGGTTGCGGTCCTCGGTGTCCATCGACACGGCGATGGCGCGCGACTGCAGGCCGATCAGGCCCAGCACGCCGATAGAGAAGATCAGGATGGCGACCAGGACCTCGATGAGGGCCACGCCGCGCTGGCGGCGGGAGGGTGTGCGGCGCTTGTTCATGGCGTGGAAGGGGCTTCGTCCTCGTCCGGCGGCGTCGAGCCGTCGGAAGGGCAGCCGTCGGGATGGGTGTTCGACAAGGTCTTGCGCGGATCGCACAGCCGCACCTGGCCGCCCAGTGCCACCAGCACGCGCAGCGTGAGGCCGCCTTCGATGCCGATCTCATAGGCGGCGTTGTCGGTGGCGGCGCAGGTCGCGCCGCCGGTCACGCCGGTCAGGGTGCTGGTGCTGTTGGCCACCACGCGGCCCAGCGAGTTGAAGCACAGGGCGGCCGGGCCGGTGATCGTCACGCCGGCGCCCACGTCGGTGAGCACGCCGCTGCCCACGAAGGCGCTGTTCTCGTCGGCCGTCATGGAGGGCAGGGTGTGGATCGCCCAATGGTTGCCGTCCTCCTTGGCCGTGACGTCCGTGTCGGTCGCCGTCGGCTTGTCGTCGGTGAGCGAGAACACCACCTGGCGGCTGCGGCGCAGGGCCTCGCTCTGCGCCTCGCGCAGGCCGGACTGCAGCGTTTCACTGACGGCGCGCACCTTGCTGTCGCGGACCCAGCCGAGCATGGGCGGCATGGCCAGGCCCAGCAGGATGGCCAGCAGGGTGATGGTGACCATCAGCTCCACCAGCGTGAAGCCGCCGGCGCGCGCGCGGGCGGATGGGCGCAGGGTCAGCACGCCTGCCCCTTCTTGAGCACCCAGGCGGAGTTGCAGTTGCCCCACGCGCTGGTGGTGGACGAGCGCACGTTCTGGTGCGTGAGCTTGTAGGTGAAACCGTTGGTGGGGCCGCTGCCGACGGCTTGCAGGGTATAGGCCGTGGCGGTGGGATCACCGTCGCAGGACAGTTGGAAACTGCCTACCTTGCGTCCGCTGGCAGGCGTCGTGGCGCAGGGCGTGGTCACGCCGTCAGCCGTGGCGTAGGTGCGGTGGTCCTGGTAGTGCCGCTCCATGTTGGCCTGCATGGCGGCCAGGCCGTTGGTGGCATCCACCACCTGGCCGCGCAGGACATAGTCGCGGTAGCTCGGGATGGCGATGGCAGCCAGGATGCCGATCACGGCCACCACGATCATGACCTCGATGAGCGTGAAGCCGCGGACGGCGCGGCGGCGGAAATGGATGGGGTGTTGCAAAGCCATGGCCCTTCGGAAGGAGAACGCCAGGTGCGTCGGCACCTTCCGGCGCGCGCACGAAGACACAATGGTCACAGAGTGTCTGCAATTGTTTTCAATTGCAAACCCGCTGATCCGTGCTTTCGTGCCATTCGTCGGCCGATGCTTCTGAGGCGGAAGCATTCGATCAGCCGACTTTCATCCACTTGCCGCTATAAGCGATAGTGAGTGCTTCCACCCATGATGCGAGTGAACTGTGGGTGTCGGGCCGAGCAGGCCCCGGCGGATCACCCGGTCCGGCCGCTCAGCCTGCCGCCACCCAGCTCCCCGACTTGCCCCCGTGCTTCTCCAGCACGCGCACGCCGGTGATGGCCATGCCCCGGTCCACCGCCTTGCACATGTCGTAGACCGTCAGCAGCGCCACCTGCACGCTGGTGAGCGCCTCCATCTCCACGCCGGTCGGGCCGACGGTCTCGACGGTGGCGGTGCAGCGCACGTGCGGCACGGGCGCGGCGGCGGTCTCGAAATCGACGGCCACCCGCGTCAGCGCCAGCGGGTGGCACAGCGGGACGAGGTCGCTGGTCTTCTTGGCGGCCTGGATGCCGGCGATGCGGGCCACGCCGAGCACGTCGCCCTTCTTCGCGCCGCCCGACTCGATCAGCGCCAGCGTCTCGGCGCGCATCTCGATGACGCCCGTGGCCACGGCCACCCGCCGGGTGGCGGGCTTGCCCGCCACGTCGACCATGTGGGCCTGGCCCTGGGCGTCGAAGTGGGTGAGGGAAGAGGCGGCGGCGGACGAACTCATGCTGAACGATCGGCGGTGTGGCGCATCATACGGGCCGGGTCCGGCGCCCGCCGCCGCCCGCACGCCCGACGAGAACCGCCGACCGATGCTTCGACCGCCTTCGCCCCCGCGTCCTCCTGCCTTCCGCCATGCACGCCCGCTGCTGGCCGCCCTGCTGATCGCCTCCCAGGCCTTGTGGCCGCTGCAGGGCCACGCCCAGGTGCAGCCGCTGCCCGGCCTGTCCGACGGCGCGGAGATGACCGCCACGGCCGAGCGCCAGCTGGGCGACCGCATCGCCCGCGAGCTGTACCGCGACCCGGACTACATCGACGACCCGGTGCTGGCGGACTACGTGCAGGACATCTGGCAGCGCCTGCTGGCCGCCGCCCGCACGCGCGGCGAGCTCACCCCCGAGTTGGACGAGCGCTACGCCTGGCAGGTGATGATCGGCCGCGACCGCACCGTCAACGCCTTTGCGCTGCCCGGCGGCTACCTGGGTCTGCACACGGGGCTGATCGCGATCACCGAGACCCGCGACGAGCTGGCCTCGGTGTTGGGGCACGAGCTATCGCACGTCACGCAGCGCCACATCTCGCGCATGCTGACCCAGCAGAGCCGCCAGGCCCCGCTGCTGCTGGCCGCCATGATCCTCGGCGGCCTGGCCGCGGCCAAGAGCAGGAGCGGCGGCGACCTGGGCATGGCGGCGATGGTCGGCGGCCAGGCGATGGCGATGCAGAAGCAGCTGGACTTCTCGCGCGACATGGAGCGCGAGGCCGACCGCATCGGCTTCGGCGTGATGACGCAGGCGGGCTTCTCGCCGCGCGGCGCGGCCGCGATGTTCGAGAAGCTGCAGTACGCCTCGCGGCTGAACGACAACGGCTCCTATCCCTACCTGCGCAGCCACCCGTTGACCGGCGAGCGCCTCACGGAGATGGAGGCGCGCTTCCAGTTCCGCACCGAGGCGGTTGCGCCGCTCGCGCCGCAGATGGAGCACGCCATGATCGCGGCCCGCGCGCGGGTGCTCAGCCGTCCGGGCGCCGACCTGCTGCGCCAGTGGCTGCAGGCGGTCGACAGCAGCGAGTTCGCCCGCGCCCGCCCGGCGCAGCAGGCCGGGATGCTCTATGCCGCCGCCCGCTCCGCCGTCGAACTGCGGGACCTGAAGGCCGCCCGCGCCCTGGCCGCGCGCCTGGCCGCCCGCGTGCAGGGCGACGCCCCGGCCGAGCGGCTGGCCCGGCTGCTGCAGGCGGAGGTGGAATTGGACGCCGGCAACGGCGCCGCCGCGGCGGCGCTGCTGGATCCGAAGGCGCATCCGAAGGACCGCGCGGAACTGGTGCTCGCGGCGCAGGCCGCCGTCGCCGCCCGCCAGCCGGACGGCGTGGCCGCGCCGCTGCGCGACTGGGTGGCGCTGCATCCGCGCGATGCGACCGCGTGGCGCACGCTGTCGGCGGTGTACGGGGTTCAGGGCGAGACGCTGCGCGCCATCCGCGCCGATGCCGAGGCCAACGTCGCGGTGCTCGACTACGTGGCCGCGCGCGACCGCTTCCGCGCCGCACAGGACTGGGTGCGCCAGGCCGGCCCCGGCACGAGGGTGGACCACTACGAGGCGTCGATCATCGACACCCGTGCGCGCGAGGTGGAGGCCAAGGCGAAGGAGCAACTCGCCGACAAGGACAAGCCGCTGCAGTAAATAGGCGGCGGCTGCCGGTTCAGCGCTTGCCCAGCAGCCCGCCCAGCGCCGCCTCGATCAGCACCCCGAGGATCGAGTACAGCAGCGAGCCCAGCACCGCCGCCCAGAAGCCGCTGACGTGGAAGCCCTGCAGCAGTCCCGAGGCGGCCCAGAACAGCAGGGCGTTGATGACGAAGAGGAACAGGCCCAGCGTGACGATGGTGACCGGAAAGGTGAGCACCACCAGCACCGGCCGCACGACCATGTTCAGCAGGCCGATCACCGCCGCGGCGATGAGCGCGCTGCCGAAGCTTGCTACCTGCACGCCGCCATAGAGATAGGCCACCGCCAGCAGCGCCACGGCGCTGAGCAGCCATTTGAGGATCAGACGCATGGCCGCAGCATAGCGGCAATGCCGTCGCCGAGGTGAGGCCTATTCCGCCAGTTCGTTGGCCAGCACCAGCAGCGCACCCATGCCGGCCACCGCGCCGGGCAGCGCCCAGCCGGACTGCGCCGGCTGCTGGCCCACCGCCACCGGCTCCATGTCCACGCCCACCTTCGGGCGGCGGGCATCGACGACCGGCACGGCGCCGTGCTCGAGCTGCAGCTTGCGGGTCAGCTCGACCAGCGGGCCCTTGGCCAGCACCGCCGTCACCTGCGCACCGCCGGCCGTGAGGGCCGGGGCCAGGGTCTCCTGCGCGCGCGCGAACCACTTGGCGCGCCAGTTCTCGCGCGCGCTGTGGCTCACCCACTTGCTGATGCGGTGCGTCATGCGCGGGGCGCAGGCCACCAGCACCCAGTGCCGCGGCGCACCGCCGGCCGTGGCAGGGGCGAGCCGTTCGAGGTGTTCGCGGGCGTAGGCCGCGTCATCGACGTAGAGAATGATCTTGTCGCTCATCTCGAATCTCCTCCAGGGAGGGCGGCTCGCGCCGGGATGGAAGGCCGCGCCCGGGGGCGCGGCGGCAGGTGCGGACAGTGTGCCAGATCAGCCGTGCTGCGCGCCACCGCCGGTGCGGCGCGAGGCCAGCAGCTTGCCGATTGCCAGCACCAGCAGCGCGCCGGCGACGTGGGCCGTCCAGTACAGCGTGTCGGAGATGACGGCCTGGCCGTCGGCGCCCATGGTGCCCAGCTTGGGCATCCAGGTCCACTTCTCGGTGTTGACGAAGGCCGGGTCCGTCACCAGCATGCCGCCGGCGATCCAGCCCAGCAGCATGCCGCCCAGGGTGATGATCAGCGGGAAGCGCTCCATCAGCTTGATGACCAGCTGGCTGCCCCAGACGATGATCGGGATCGAGATCAGCAGGCCCAGGACCACGAGCAGCATCGAGTGGTCGCCCGCGTTCTGCGCGGCGCCGGCGATGGCGATCACGTTGTCCACGCTCATCACCAGATCCGCCACGATGATGGTCTTGATGGCCGCCAGCAGCCTGTCGCTGCCCTGGATGTCGCCGTGGCCGTCCTCGTCGGGGGCCAGCAGCTTCACGCCGATCCACACCAGCAGGATGGCGCCGACGAACTTGAGGAACGGGATGTTCAGCAGCGTCATCGCGAACGCGATGAGGATGACGCGCAGGACGATGGCGCCGGCGGTGCCGAAGATGATGCCCTTGGTGCGCTGCGCGGGCGGCAGCTTGCGGCAGGCCAGCGCGATCACCACGGCGTTGTCGCCGCCGAGCAGGATGTCGATGATGATGATCTGGCCCAGCGCGACCCAGAACTCGGGAGCAGTCAGAAATTCCATAGGTTCCTCAGTGTCAGCCACGGATGGGAAGGCGCGTGGGGACGCTGCTTCCCGCTTTGACCTGCCAGGGGCGACGGCCCAGGATGCATGGACCGCACACCGAAGAACGTGAGGGACCGACGCATGACCTTGACCAGCCCGAAGAAGGCTCAATCAAAGGTCTTGCTCGGCTGGCGCGGCGCATGGCGCTGCGCGCTCTGCCCGATCTGCCGGAAGCGGATGCTTCGTATTGACGACAGATCGACGGACCGCGGCGGGTGCATCCGCGTGGATGCATCGACGGGCCGGGAGCTACTCCCCCTCGAATCCGCGGATTGGACCACAGCCCATGCCGCCAGCGCAAGGAGGCCGCACGGCCTGCCGGGGCACTGGCGCTGCGCCTAAGATCGGCGCCCCGCGGCGCACGCCGCCCTTTCTCCGCGTCGCTTCCCGTTCCCTTCCATGGCCGGCATCCACATCACCGACATCGAGGCCGCCATCAACTTCTGGCGCGAGCGCAAGCCCTCGCCCGACGGCCTGACGCTGGCGCCCGAGGTGCGGGCGCTGGCCGAGGTGTATGCGCTCATGGTCTTCCACGGCGAGGACGAGGCCGACGAGGTCGGCTTCCCGCCGCGGGCCTGGGACGCCTGGCTGGCGTGGTACGGGACCACGCCCGATACGCCCTGCATCGCCATCTGCTCGACCAGCCAGGGCGACGACGAATGCAAGGGCTGCGGGCGCAGCTTCGAGGAAGTGCAGCACTGGCCCGCCATGACGCCGGCCGAGAAGCGCCGGACCTGGCGCCGCATCACCATGCAGGACACGGCCTGGCGCTTCAACCGCTACGCCGAGCGCGCGCGCGAGGCCGAGGCTGCGCGCCGCACCGCCGCCGCGGCGCCGGCCGGCGAAGGCAGCCCTTCGGCGGCCTGATCCGGCCCGACCGACCGAGGCCCCATGCGCCGGCTGGCCCAGGCTCCCAACCTCGCCATCGCCACGCTGTGGGCCGATGCGTTGCGCGCCGAGGGGCTGGACGTGACGGTGCAGCGCGAGTACCTCGGCGCCGCCGCCGGCGAGCTGCCGCCCGACCAATGCCTGCCCGAGCTGTGGATCGGCGACGACGCGCAGCACGCGCTGGCGCTGCGCCTGCTGGCGGCGCTCCGGCATCCGCCGCAGCGGCAGTGGCACTGCGCCTGCGGCGAGTTCGTCGAGGGCGGATTCGAGCAGTGCTGGCACTGCGGGGCGCCGATGCCGGGCGCTTGAGGCGGAAGCGCGTTCAGCCCCATTCAACCGTTCACGCTGAGCTTGTCGAAGCGCCGCCCCCGGCTTCGACAGGCTCAGCCCGAACGGTGTCTGTGGTTCGAAGATCCGCGGCAGGCGATGCGCTACTTCCAGCGCACCGGCTCGATGTCCACCGAGCGCGTGCCGTCGCCCAGCATCAGCACGCCCTCCTGGAGCGTCGCCTGCAGCCGCATGCTGCGCTGCGCCAGCGCGCCGAGCTGCTGCACGGCGGCGGTCGGTAGGCGCCATACCTCCAGGCCGGCCAGGCGCGCGAGCTTGCCCTCGATGCCCCGCCACCACACCTCGGCCGCGTGGCCGTAGGCGTACAGGCGCACGGCGTCGGCCTTGCCGCAGGCCTTGGCGATCGGGCGCTCCTCGGGCTGGCCCACCTCCACCCACAGGCGCGTGCGCCCGGTGAAGTCGCGCAGCCAGACGTCGGGCTCGTCCGGGTCCGACAGGCCGGCGCCGAAGGCCAGGGTGCCGTCGCCGCCGCAGCGGTCCTGCAGCTCGTGCGCGTTGAGCGCCAGCGCCGCCAGCCGCACCATCATGCGTTCGTCGGTCTCGCTCGGGTGGCGGGCCAGGGTGAGGGCGTGGTCGGCGTAGTAGCCGTGGTCGATGTCGGCCACGGCCACCTCGGCCTTGAAGACGGTGGATTTGAGCGCCACCGGGTCAGACGCGCCGGGCGAGTTCGGCCGCCTTGCCGGTGTAGCTGCCGGGCGTCATGGCCAGCAGCCGTTCCTTCTCGGCCTCGGGGATTTCCAGCGAGCGGATCAGCGCGTGCAGCGCCTCGGCCGTGACGGCCTGGCCGCGCGTGACCTCCTTGAGCTTCTCGTAGGCGCCGGGCACGCCGAAGCGGCGCATCACGGTCTGGATCGGCTCGGCCAGCACCTCCCAGCTCGCGTCCAGGTCGGCGGCCAGCGCGGACTCGTTCAGCTCCAGCTTGCCCAGGCCGGTGGCCAGGCTCGCATAGGCCAGCACCGCGTAGCCGAAGGCCACGCCGATGTTGCGCAGCACGGTGCTGTCGGTCAGGTCGCGCTGCCAGCGGCTGATCGGCAGCTTCTCGGAGAGGTGGCGCAGCAGCGCATTGGCCAGGCCCAGGTTGCCCTCGGCGTTCTCGAAGTCGATCGGGTTGACCTTGTGCGGCATGGTCGAGGAACCGATCTCGCCGGCCTTCAGCCGCTGCTTGAAGTAGCCCAGGCTGACGTAGCCCCACACGTCGCGCGAGAAGTCGATGAGGATGGTGTTGGCGCGCGCCACCGCGTCGAACAGCTCGGCCATGTAGTCGTGCGGCTCGATCTGGATGCTGTAGGGCTGGAACGTGAGGCCCAGGCCCTGCGGCGCGGGCGTCTCGACCACCTTGCGGCTGAAGGCCTCCCAGTCGAAGCCGGGCCAGGCCGCCAGGTGCGCGTTGTAGTTGCCCACGGCGCCGTTCATCTTGCCCAGCAGCTTCACCGCGGCGATGGCGGAGCGCGCGTTGGCCAGGCGCACGGCCACGTTGGCGATCTCCTTGCCCACGGTGGTGGGGCTGGCGGTCTGGCCGTGGGTGCGGCTGAGCATGGGCACGGCGGCGAAGTCGTGCGCCATCTTCTTCAGGGTGGCAATGATGCCGTCCAGCGCCGGCAGCAGCACCTGCTCGCGCGCGGCCTGGATCTGCAGCGCGTGGCTGGTGTTGTTGATGTCCTCGCTGGTGCAGGCGAAGTGCACGAACTCGGCGGCCGACTCCAGCTCGGGCCGGGCCTCGAACTTGGACTTGATCCAGTACTCCACCGCCTTGACGTCGTGGTTGGTGGTCTTCTCGATCTCCTTGATCGCCAGCGCGTCGGCCTCGCCGAAGTGCGACACCAGCCCCATCAGGTACTTGCGCGCGCCGGGCGTGAGCGGCTTGAACTCGGCGAAGCCGGCGTCCGACAGCGCGATGAACCAGGCCACCTCCACCTGCACGCGGCGGTGCATGTAGCCCTGCTCGCTCATCAGCGGGCGCAGCGCGGCGAGCCGGCCGGCGTAGCGGCCATCGAGGGGGGAGAGGGCGGAAACGGGGGAGAAGCTCATCCCGGAATTGTAGGAGCCGGCCTCCCGCGGGCGGGCCGCGGGCGCGGGGCCGCGCCCGTAGAATCCGGCCGCCACAATGACCACGCCCCCCGGGGGCGCCCGCGCATGAAACTCATCGGATCGACCGCCAGTCCGTACGTTCGGAAGGTGCGCGTCGTGCTGGCCGAGAAACGGCTGGACTGCCAGTTCATCCACGAGGATGTCTGGTCCGATGACACCACCATCTCCGCCTCCAACCCGCTGGGCAAGGTGCCCTGCCTGGTCATGGACGGCGGCGAGGCGATGTTCGACTCGCGCGTGATCGTCGAGTACCTGGACACCCTCTCGCCGGTCGGCAAGCTCATCCCGCCCTCGGGCCGCGAGCGCGCCGAGGTCAAGACCTGGGAGGCGCTGGCCGACGGCGTGATGGACGCCGGCGTGCTGTGGCGCATGGAGGCCATCTGGCCCAAGCGCGCCGAGGGCGAGCGCAGCCAGGCCTGGATGGACCGCCAGCGCGGCAAGGTCGAGGCCGGCATCGCCGCCATGGCCAAGGGCCTGGGCGACAAGCCCTTCTGCAGCGGCATCCACCTGAGCCTGTCCGACATCGCGGTGGGCTGCGCGCTGGGCTGGATCGCCTTCCGCTTTCCCGAGGTCGACTGGCGCGGCCGGCACCCCGAGCTGGCGCGCCTGCACGACAAGCTGCTGCAGCGGCCCAGCTTCGCCGACACCCAGCCGCAGTAGGCGCGTCGTCCGACTCCCAAACGCAAGAAGGGCGCCTCGTCGGGCGCCCTTTGCGTTCGTGCCGCCTGCATCGGCAGGCCGGCGGAAATAAAAATGCTGCGAAGCGCCCCGAAACGAAAGGAGGGAGGGAGGGAGGAGGAGAAGAGTCGCTCCGGGATTGCAGCCGGGGCCGAGAAGGCCCGGAAGGCTTCGCAGCAGCAAACCGTGCCGCCATCATGCGTGGCGGCGAAGTGTGGGAACGTAGGCGGAGGGCGACGGTTCCGGCGACTTCGTAAACGTTTGTGTCGCAGGGGTCAGTGCACGGCCGCCAGCTCGCGCTCGACGGCATGCACGAAGCCCAGGTCGTCGGGCGAGGTCATGCTGGACCAGGCCCGCACCACCCGTCCGTCGCGGGCGATCAGGTACTTGTAGAAGTTCCACTTGGGCGTGGTGCCGCTGGCCCGCGCCAGCTCGCGGAACAGCGGGTTCGCGTCCGCCCCGCGCACGGCGGACTTGGCGAACATCGGGAATTTCACGCCGAAGGTGTTCTCGCAGAACTCGGCGATCTGCTTGTTGGAGCCCGACTCCTGCGCGAAGTCGTTGGAGGGAAAGCCCAGCACCACCAGGCCGCGGTCGCGGTACCTGCGGTCCAGCGCCTCCAGCCCGCGGTACTGCGGCGTGAAGCCGCAGAAGCTGGCGGTGTTGACCACCAGCACCACCTTGCCGGCGTACTGGCACAGCGGCTGCGGCGTCTCGTCCTGCAGCCGCGGAAAGGTGTGCTGCAGGATGGCCGGGCAGGAAGCGGCGGGCTCGGCCGCCATCGCCGGCTGCGCGGCGGCCACCAGGCCGGCGAGAAGAACGAGGGTGCGCATGGCGATGCTCCTGTCGACGTTGGGGGCATGCGGCCCCGGGCGGCGGCGCAAGGCGCATCATCGCGCTTCGCACGCCGAAGGCCAAGGCCCCCGGGAGCGTCCCGGGGCCGCGCCGCCCGGCCTCCTAGAATCGAACGCCCCATGGGAAGGACGTCGATGCTGTATCCGGAACTCTTCAGGCAACTCGAATCCGTGCGCTGGCACATGGACCGGGACATCCCCTGGCAGGACTTCGATGCCGGCCTGCTCACCGACGAGCAGGCGCAGACCATCAAGATGAACGCCATCACCGAATGGTCGGCGCTGCCCGCCACCGAGATGTTCCTGCGCGACAACCGGCACGACAGCGATTTCTCCGCCTTCATGTCGATCTGGTTCTTCGAGGAGCAGAAGCACTCGCTGGTGCTGATGGAATACCTCAAGCGCTTCCGCCCCGACCTGGCACCGACCGAGGAGGAACTGCACGACGTGCGCTTCGACTTCGACCCGGCGCCGCCGCTGGAGACGCTGATGCTGCACTTCTGCGGCGAGATCCGCCTGAACCACTGGTACCGCCGCGCGTCCGAGTGGCACACCGAGCCGGTCATCAAGCACATCTACACCACGCTCAGCCAGGACGAGGCGCGCCACGGCGGCGCCTACCTGCGCTACATGAAGCGCGCGATGGAGAAGTTCGGCGACGAGGCGCGCGCCGCCTTCGCCAAGGTCGGCGTGCTGATGGCCAGCGCGCGCCGCACCGCGCAGGCGCTGCACCCGACCAACCTGCACGTGAACAAGGCGCTGTTCCCGCGCGACACCATCCAGAGCCGCATGCCCGACCCGGACTGGCTGGAGCGCTGGCTCGATACCCAGATCAAGTTCGACGCCGCCTGGGAGGGCAAGGTGGGCGAGCGCATCCTGCACAACCTGAGCCGGCTGCTGGGCCACAGCTTCAAGACGGTGCAGGAGCTCAACCGCTACCGCAAGGAACTGGCGGCCCGGCTCGGCCCGCAGCCCGAGTACCAGGGCGCCTGAGGCGGCGCAGGCCGCCGCCTTGTCACATCGGGCGGCCGCCGTCCGTCTTGACCTCATGGACGCCGCCACCGCCACCTTCGCCCGCCATCGCCCGCGCCTGAAGGGCATCGCCTACCGCATGCTCGGCTCCGTCGCCGAGGCCGAGGACGTGGTGCAGGACGCCTGGCTGCGCTGGCACGCCTCGGCCGGGCAGCCGCCGGACAATGCCGAGGCCTGGCTGGTCACCGTGACCACGCGCCTGGCCATCGACCGCCTGCGCGCGGCCCAGGTCCAGCGCGAGCACTATGTCGGCACCTGGCTGCCCGAGCCCGTGGTGGAAGCCGCCCGGGAAGACGGGCCGCCCACCCCGGAGGAACTGGTCGAGCGCGCCGACAGCCTGTCGGTGGCCTTCCTCGCCGTGCTGGAGCGGCTGGCGCCCGACGCGCGGGCCGCCTTCCTGCTGCGCGAGGTGTTCGAGGTGGACTACGCCGAGATCGCCGCCACGCTCGGCCGCAGCGAGGCCGCCTGCCGCCAGCTGGTGCACCGCGCCAAGGCGGCGGTGCAGGAGGAGCGCCCGCGCTTCGCCGTGCCGCGCGAGCGCCACCTGGCGCTGCTGCACAGCTTCGCCGAGGCGGCGGCCAAGGGCGACCTGCACGGCCTGAAGGCGCTGCTGGCCGAGGACGTGGCGCTGATCGGCGACGGCGGCGGCAAGGTGCCTTCCTTCGGCCGGCCGCTGGTGGGCGGCCAGCGGGTGGCGCAGGTGTACTTCGCGGTGGCGCGGCGCCACCCGGGCGCGCTGCGCGTCGAGGTGGCGCAGGTCAACGGCGCGCCCGGCCTGCTGCGCTGGGTGGACGGCGTGCTGGAGTCCGTGCAGTCCTTCGAATGGGAGAACGGGCGCATCGTGCGCATCCATTCGCAGCGCAACCCGGACAAGCTGGCGCGCGTGGCGGCCGCGCGCGGGGCTGCTGCCTGACCTCGGCCCTCAGGCCCGCATCAGCGCCTCGATCTCGTCGCCCCGGACCGGCACGCCGCGGGTGATCAGTTCGCAGCCGGTCTCGGTGACGACGGCGTCGTCCTCGATGCGGATGCCGATGTCGTGAAACTGCTTCGGCACGTCGTCGGCCGCGCGCACGTAGATGCCGGGCTCGATGGTCAGCACCATGCCGGGCTGCAGGATGCGGCTGGGCCGGTTCTTGATGATCTCGCCCGAGAGCGGGTCCTTGCGCTCGCTGACCTCGCCCACCTGCGAGGGCTCGACATAGCTGCCGCAGTCGTGCACGTCCATGCCCAGCCAGTGGCCGGTGCGGTGCATGTAGAAGCGGAAGTACGCGCGCTGCTCGATCACGTCGTCGACGCTGCCGACCTTGTTCGCATCCAGCAGGCCCAGGTCGAGCATGCCCTGCGCCAGCACCTTCACCGTCGCGTCGTGCGGGTCGTTGAAGCGTGCGCCGGCCTTCGTCGCCGCCACGGCCGCCTCCTGGCTGGCCAGCACCAGGTCGTACAGCGCGCGCTGCGGCCCGCTGAAGCGGCCGTCGGCCGGGAAGGTGCGGGTGATGTCGCTGGCGTAGCCGTCCAGCTCGCAGCCGGCGTCGATCAGCACCAGCTCGCCCGCGCGCACCGGCGCGGCGTCGGCGCGGTAGTGCAGCACGCAGGCATTCGCGCCGGCGGCCACGATGGAGCCGTAGGCCGGGAACTGCGAACCGCCGAGGCGGAACTCGTGCAGCAGCTCGGCGTCGAGGTGGTATTCGCGCACGTCCTGGCCGGCGCGCAGCATGCGGGCGCTGGTCTGCATGGCACGCACGTGGGCGCGGGCGCTGATGTCGGCGGCGCGGCGCATGGTGTCCAGCTCGTGCGCGTCCTTGATCAGGCGCATCTCGTCCAGCGGGCCGCACAGGTCGCGCTGCTGCTCGGGGCAGAGGGCACCGAAGCGCACGCGGGCGCGCACCTTCTGCAGCCAGCCGTCCACGCGCGATTCCAGGCCCGCGTGCGTGGCGAACGGAAACCACACCGTCTCGCGGTTCTCCAGCAGCCGGGGCAGGCGCGTGTCCAGCTCGGCGACGGAGAAGGCCTCGTCGACGCCCAGCACGCCCGGCGCGGCCTCGGGCCCGAGCCGGTAGCCGTCCCAGATCTCGCGCTCCAGGTCCTTGGGCGCGCAGAAGAGGGTGGCGCGGCCGCTGCCGTCCAGCACCAGCCAGGCGTTGGGCTCGGCGAAGCCGGTGAGGTAGTAGAAGTAGCTGTCGTGCCGGAACGGGAAATCGTTGTCGCGGTTGCGCTGGCGCTCGGACGCGGTGGGCACGATGGCGATGCCGCCGGTGCCGAGCTGCGCGGCCAGGCGCGCGCGGCGGGCGGCGTAAGGGGAGGAAGGGGTGTCGCTGCGGCTCATGGGGTGGCGTTCAACTGGGCAAGGCGTTCCGGCGTGCCGACGTCGGTCCAGCGGCCGGCGTACAGCTCGGCGCTGACCAGGCCATTGTCCATCGCGGCGCGCAGCAGCGGTGCCAGCGGGGCCTTCGCGCCCTGCGGGTTGCCCGGCGCAATGTCGCAGTACGGCGGCGCGAACAGGGCGCTGCGGTACAGGCCGATGGTGGAGAAGGTGAAGCGCGGCACGTCCGCGCCGGCCGGCGCGTTCAGGGTCAGGCCGCCGGGGCCGATGCCGAAGTCGCCCTTCGGGTTGTGCGGCGGGTTGGGCACCAGCCACAGGTGGGCGAGGGCGCCGCTGGCGGCGAAGCGGTCCACCGCGTGCTGCGTGAAGCGGAAGTCCGGCGCGAACACGTCGCCGGCCGCGACCCAGAAGACGTCCTCCAGCAGCGGCAGCGCGCGCACGATGCCGCCGGCCGTCTCCAGCGCGCCGCCGAAGTCGCGGCCTTCCTCGGAGTAGGCGATCGCCGTGTTGCCGTGCCGGGCGCCGAAGCGCGCGGGGATCTGCTCGCCCAGCCAGGCTGTGTTGATCACCAGCCGCGTGAAACCACCCGCCGCCAGCGCCTCCATCGGCCACTGCATCAGCGGCTTGCCATGCACGGGCAGCAGTGGCTTGGGGCAGGTGTCGGTGAGCGGGCGCATGCGCTCGCCGCGGCCGGCGGCCAGCACCATGGCGCTGGCGCGCGGGCCGGGGGCAGAGAGGGTGGTCGGTGTCATGAGGCGGCGGCGATCGCGCGGCCGCGCTGCAGCGCCTGGCGGTCGGCGGCGGTCGGCTCGAACAGGGCCAGCAGGCCGTCGAGAACGCGCTGCGCCTTGGCCGAATGGTCACCGCCGAAGTTGCACACGTACACGTCGAGCGTGACGGCGCGGCGCTCCGGCCAGGTGTGGACGCACAGGTGCGACTCGGCCAGCAGCACGGTGGCGGTCACGCCGCCCGGCCCGGCGTCCGTGTCGGGGAAGCGGTGAAAGAGCTGGCCGACCGGTTGCAGCCCGGCTGCATGGACGGCGGCCACGCAGCGCACGCCCAGGGCCTGCGCGTCGGTCAGCCAGCGCGTGTCGCACTGGCAGTCGTGGAGGTCGGCGGTGAGGTGCAGGCCCTGCATGCGGCGGACTCTAGCAGCCCACCCATGCGGCGTGCGGCGAGCACCTCGTCCGGGCGAGGCGCCGGCAGCGCTGCCGCCTATGACGGTATCTCTGTGATGGGATACAGGACGAGATAGGCGCCCGATGGGGTGGCGACGTCGGGTCGGGTGTAGTTCCAGGTGCCCGTGACGGTGCCATCGGTGTACAGGCGGCCCGTGAAAAGGATCGGCCCGTTCGACGACGCAGGGCCTGGGGCGGGTGTCATGGTGAACGAGAGATAGCCGCCCACGGCCATCTGCCCCGTGACCACGCCCGTGCCGCAGCAGTCGCCGCCTGGATACGAAGTGCCCTCGGCTGTGCCCGTGATGGCGCCGACGGCGTCGTCGCGCACGCTGAGGTTGCCAGACCACTCGTATTCGCTGCTGCCCCAGCCGCCACTCACGCCGAACGTACCCAGAAGATCGCCCACCGGCGTGTCCGGCGCCACGGGCTCCGGCGGGGGCGGCGGGGGCGGGGGCGTCCAGTCGGCCGTGCCGACCAGGGTGACGCAGGGCAGCAGTTCGACGGTCTGGCCGGGCGCCGTGGACGCGATGTTCAGTGTCTGGGTCGAGCCGTTGCCTGCATCGATGAAATGCAGTGTGAGCGGCGCGTAGGCCGGTGCGTTGAGGAACGAATGCTCGCCCGACGGCAGCGGGTCGGAGAACGGGC
Organism: Xenophilus azovorans DSM 13620; assembly: GCF_000745855.1. Taxonomy (GTDB): domain Bacteria; phylum Pseudomonadota; class Gammaproteobacteria; order Burkholderiales; family Burkholderiaceae_C; genus Xenophilus; species Xenophilus azovorans. Next base: position 213,962 of record NZ_JQKD01000003.1, on the reverse strand, counting down.
TCATGGAGAAACCGGGGCCGTTCAGCACGACCTGCACGCCTTGTCGGTAGGCTGCCCCGTTCTGGAAGTTCACGCAATACTTGATCGTGATGCCGGTGAAGGCGCCGCCCCATTGCCGGTCCAGGTTCCAGGCGCTGAAGTGCGACACCTGCCCGAGGTAGCTGCCGTCGCTCTGCCGCGTGGCCTGGCCCTCGCGGATCCACAGCATGCGCTGCTCGTCGTAGTACCACAGCGGGATCGAAGCCTCGCCGCCGTCCACGCGGCTGACGCCGGGGTAGACCAGCGTGGCCGGCTGGCTGAGCTGCAGCGGGTTGCCGGCCGGGTCGGTCAGCGTCGCCTCGATCACGCCCACCGTCTGCAGGTGGTAGCCGGCGCCGCTGTCCTCGCCGCGATAGGGCTGCAGGAACGCGTCCACGCCCTCGGCGGTGGTGGGGTTGCGGTAGGCCGCGGCCAGGTGCACCGGCCCGTCGTAGGGGTTGCCGGCGGCGTCCTGGATGCCGGCGGCCGGAATGTCGATCACGGCGCCGTTGACGATGGCGACCACCCCGCCGGCCGCCTCGAAGGTGCGCTGCACGTCCACCGGCTGGAGCGCCACGTCCAGGGTGGTGGTTCGTCCCTGCACGAGCGGCGCTTCCTTGGCCATCGTCAGGTGTCCCCTGGACTTGACGAGGACCGTGGCCGGCGCCTGCGCGTCGGCGATGGCCAGGCGGTAGCGGCCCTCGGCGTCGGTACGCGCCGTGGCGCCGCCAGCGCTCACCGCGGCGTCGGCCACGGGCGCGCCGCCGGCGGTCACCTGGCCGGCGAGCACCGTCTCCTGATTGGAGGGATGGGGCGGGGTGGTTGGGGTGGTGGGCGTGGTCGGCGGACCGGACGTCTCGCCCGTGGTGGGGCCGGAGGGCGTGCCCGCCACCGGAAGGAAGCCGCCGCCCCCTCCGCCTCCTCCGCAGCCTGCGAGCAGGCTCAATCCCAGCGCGCATGCCAGCGCGCGAATTCTTGTTCGCATATGCAACTCCCTGTAGTGACAGCTTGGTTTTTGTAAGCGGAAGAATAGATGAGCGTCCGGCGCCATGTCCAGCGCCATCGCGCCCGGTCCGCCGTGTGGCGATACCCCGCCGGCTAAAATCGAGGGCTTTCCCTCACCCCAACCCCCCGAAAGCCTCTCTCCGATGGCCAACCACGCCTTGATGGCCAACGCGATCCGCGCGCTGGCGATGGACGCCGTACAACAAGCCAATTCCGGCCACCCCGGCGCCCCGATGGGCATGGCCGACATGGCGGTGGCCCTGTGGGGCGAGCACCTCCGGCACAACCCCGCCAACCCGCACTGGGCCGACCGCGACCGCTTCGTGCTCTCCAACGGCCACGCCTCGATGCTGGTCTATGCGCTGCTGCACCTGACGGGCTACGCGCTGCCGCTCGAGGAGCTGAAGAACTTCCGCCAACTGCACAGCAGGACGGCCGGCCACCCCGAGGTGGGCATCACCCCCGGCGTGGAAACCACCACCGGCCCGCTGGGCCAGGGCATCACCAACGCGGTGGGCTTCGCGCTGGCCGAGAAGCTGCTGGCCGCCGAGTTCAACCGCGACGGCCACGCCATCGTCGACCACCACACCTACGTCTTCCTCGGCGACGGCTGCCTGATGGAAGGCATCAGCCACGAGGCCGCCGCGCTGGCCGGCGCGTGGAAGCTGGGCAAGCTGATCGCCCTGTACGACGACAACGGCATCAGCATCGACGGCAAGGTCGCGCCCTGGTTCATCGACGACAGCGCCAAGCGCTTCGAGGCCTACGGCTGGAACGTGATCGGCCCGGTCGACGGGCACGATGCGCAGGCCGTCTCCAAGGCCATCGCGCAGGCCCGCAAGGCCAAGGGCGACAAGCCGTCCTTCATCATCTGCAAGACGCAGATCGGCAAGGGCAGCCCCAACCGCGCCGGCACCGCCAAGGCGCACGGCGAGCCGCTGGGCGCCGACGAGATCGGCCTGACGCGCAGCGCCATCGGCTGGACGCATGCGCCCTTCGAACTGCCCGAGGCCGTCTACCAGGACTGGGACGCCAAGGCCCGCGGCGCGGACGCCGAGGCCGCATGGAACGGGAAGTTCGCCGCCTATGCGAAGGCCTTCCCCGACCTGGCCGCGGAGTTCGAGCGCCGCATGCAGGGCGAGCTGCCGAAGCACTTCGACCAGACCGTGGTGGACGCCGTGCTGCACGCCCACACCAAGGCCGAGACGGTCGCCAGCCGCAAGGCCAGCCAGCTCGCGCTGGAGGCCCTCACCGCCCAGCTGCCCGAGCTGCTGGGCGGCAGCGCCGACCTGACCGGCTCCAACCTCACCAAGACCGCCGCCACGCCCGACCTGCGCTTCGACGCGAAGGGCGAGGTGGTCAAGACGGAAGCCGGCCAGATCGGCCGCCACATCAACTACGGCGTGCGCGAGTTCGGCATGGCCGCCATCATGAACGGCGTGGCGCTGCACGGCGGCTACATCCCCTACGGCGGCACCTTCCTCACCTTCAGCGACTACAGCCGCAACGCCATCCGCATGGCGGCGCTGATGAAGCAGCGCGTGATCCACGTCTTCACGCACGACTCCATCGGCCTGGGCGAGGACGGGCCCACGCACCAGTCCATCGAGCACGCCGCCAGCCTGCGCCTGATCCCCAACCTGGACGTCTGGCGCCCGGCCGACACGGCCGAGACCACCGTGGCCTGGGCCTGCGCGCTGCGCAACAGCCAGCGTCCCACGGCGCTGCTGCTGTCGCGCCAGAACCTGCCCTACGCACCGAAGGACGCGCTGGCCGACATCAGCCGCGGCGCCTACGTGCTGGCCGAGCCCGAGCGCGTCGGCCTGAAGAACAAAAAGGCCAAGGCGGTCATCATCGCCACCGGTTCCGAGGTGCAGCTCGCGCTCAAGGCGCAGGAACTGCTGGCCGCGAAGAAGATCGCGGTGCGTGTGGTCTCCATGCCCAGCACCACCACCTTCGACCGGCAGGACGCGAAGTACAAGAAGTCCGTGCTGCCCGCCGGCCTGCCGCGCATCGCGGTCGAGATGGGCGTCACCGACTTCTGGTGGAAGTACGGCGCCGCGGCGGTGGTCGGCATCGACACCTACGGCGAGTCGGCCCCGGCCGGCGTGCTGTTCAAGCATTTCGGCTTCACGGCGGAGAACGTGGCCGAGACGGTCGAGGCGGCACTGGCCCGCTGAGGGCCGGCCGAGCAGTTTTCTCAACTTTCAGGAGCATTCGCATGACGATCAAACTGGGCATCAACGGATTCGGCCGCATCGGCCGCAACGTGCTGCGCGCAGCGGTGCAGAACTTCCCCGACATCGAGATCGTGGGCATCAACGACCTGCTGGAGCCGGACTACCTGGCCTACATGCTCCAGTACGACTCGGTGCACGGCCGCTTCAAGGGCGAGATCGCCGTCGAGGGCAGCACGCTGATCGTGGGCGGCAAGAAGATCCGCCTGACGCAGGAGCGCGACCCGGCCAACCTCAAGTGGAACGAGGTCGGCGCCGACGTGGTGCTCGAATCCACGGGCCTGTTCCTCACCAAGGACACGGCGCAGAAGCACATCGACGCCGGCGCCAAGAAGGTCATCCTCTCGGCGCCCTCCAAGGACGACACGCCGATGTTCGTCTTCGGCGTCAACGACAAGACCTACAAGGGCGAGGCGATCATCTCCAACGCGAGCTGCACCACCAACTGCCTGGCGCCGCTGGCCAAGGTGCTGAACGACAAGTGGGGCATCAAGCGTGGCCTGATGACCACCGTGCACGCCGCCACCGCCACGCAGAAGACCGTGGACGGCCCGAGCAACAAGGACTGGCGCGGCGGCCGCGGCATCCTGGAGAACATCATCCCCAGCAGCACCGGCGCGGCCAAGGCGGTGGGCGTGGTGATCCCCGAACTCAACAAGAAGCTCACCGGCATGAGCTTCCGCGTGCCGACCTCCGACGTGTCGGTGGTGGACCTGACGGTGGAACTGAACAAGGACGCCACCTACAAGGAGATCTGCGCCGAGATGAAGGCGCAGTCCGAAGGCGCGCTCAAGGGCATCCTGGGCTACACGGAAGACAAGGTCGTCGCCACCGACTTCCGCGGCGACGCGCGCACCTCGATCTTCGACGCCGAGGCCGGCATCGCGCTGGACGGCACCTTCGTCAAGCTGGTGAGCTGGTACGACAACGAGTGGGGCTACTCCAACAAGTGCCTGGAGATGGCGCGCGTGGTGAGCAAGTAAGCCGGCCGCTGCCTCCGTAAAAAACAAAAAACGCGCCCCGCGGGGCGCGTTTTTTGTTTCCGGCCTCAGCCGGGCCGCCGCTGCGCGCAGAAGGCCAGCGTGGTGTAGGGGAAGGCGATCTCCCGCCGGCCGCGCAGCTCGGGGTGGGTGGCGATCAGCGTCTCCAGTTCGGCGCGCACCCGGTCGCGTCCGGCGGCGGGCAGCGCGGCGATGAAGCTCACGGACATGAAGCGCCTGACGATCACGTCCTCGGGCGTGCCCGTGTGCAGATGGGGCCACTGCGCCCTCTCCAGCGGGCCGAACAGCGGGCTCGCCTCGAGCGGCCGGCGCCAGTCGCCCTTGTGGAAGCGCGGCGCGTCGCCTTCGTAGGGCGTGATGATCCGCGTGATCCCGGCCACCCAGTCCACCGTCTCGTCGCGCACGTTCCACACCAGCCCCAGGCGGCCCTCTGGCCGCAGCAGGCGATGGAATTCGCGCAGCGCCGCCTCGGAGGCGAACCAGTGGAAGGCCTGCGCGCAGACGATGGCGTCGGCCGAGGCGTCGGGCAGCGGCACGGCGTCCGCCGTGGCGGCCACGGCCTGCACCGCCGGCAGCGCGGCCTGCAACTGCGCGCGCATCGCATCGACCGGCTCCACCGCGGTCACCGCGGCGCCGGTGCGCGCCAGCAGGGCGGTGAACTTGCCGGTGCCGGCGCCCACGTCCAGCACGCTGCGGCCCGGCCCCAGCGCGAGCGTGTCCTGCAGCCAGCCGAGCAGGGGCGCCGGGTAGTCGGGCCGGCCGCGCACGTAGGTGCCGGCCTCGCGCGAGAAGCCCTGCTGCGCGGCGTCGTGCACCTTCGCCGTCATGTCCAGAAGGCCTCGAAACCTTCGAAGGGCTCGAAGCGTCCGGGGCCGGCCACCTTCAGGCGCAGCGGGCCGGGCATGGCGCGCTCGCGCTCGGGGTGCGCCGGGTCGCCGGGATAGGCCATCGCGCGCATGCCGCCGTCCAGCTCGAACACGTGCGGCCGCACGCAGTAGGGCGGGCGCGCCCGGGCGCCGGCCATCAGCGCCGTCACGTCGCGCAGGTGGCCGATGTGGGCCAGGCTCATGATCTGCGGCGGCGCCAGCGCCATCTCGCCGTCCCAGTAGCGCCGCAGCGCCTGGCGCGGGGTGAGCCAGGCGCTGGCGACGGCCTCGTGGTCGTCGTGCACGGCGGTTTGACCGGCCGGCAGCGCGGCGAGGAAGAAGCGGGTGTCGAAGCGCCGGCCCTGGAAGGAGACCGAGCGCTCCGGCGTGATCCAGCGCGACCAGGGCTGCAGCGCGCCCAGGTGCGGCGCCAGCCCGAGCCGGGCCAGCGCCTCGCCGAAGGGCAGGCCCTCGCCGCACAGCCGCGCCGCCTGCGCTGCTGCTGCGGCGTCCGCGCCCTCGGCGAAGAGCACGCCGCATTCCTCGAAGGCCTCGCGCAGGGCGGCCATGCACAGGGCGTGCGCGGCGTCCGGCGCCAGGTCCGGTTCGCCCAGTTGCCGGTGCAGCGCATCGGCCTGCGCGGCGGCGCCCGCCGGGCCGTCGCCGGCATCGACCTTGCCGCCGGGGAAGACCCAGGCCCCGCCCAGCACGGACGAGCGGCTGTGGCGCTGCACCATGAACACCTCCGGCCCCTCGGCGCCGTCGCGCACCAGCAGCACGCTGGCGGCAGGTTCGATGGGCAGGGCGGCGGGTGTCTCCATGGCGGGCTCGGGCGGGTGGCAGCCCGCCATTGTGCGCCGGGCACGTCCTTCGGCCTGTCGCCCGCATCCGGCGTTGCGGCGATGATGCGCCCCGGCATGACGATCAACCTGCAGACCCTCAAGTGTGGCGAGTGCGGCGGCGGCGAGCTGCGGCGCACCGGCCTGAACCAGTACGAATGCGCGCACTGCGGCTCGGTGTCGGTGGTGGAGGACGATGTCTCCGACCGGCTCGACCGCGTGCTCGACCAGGTCCAGCGCGCCGCGGCCGAAAGGCTGGCGGCCGAGGAGGCGGCGCGCCGGCGCCACTTGGCGCGCATCGCCGGCTACGCGGCGATCGGGGTGGCGGCGCTGGCGGGCGTGGTGGTGCTCGTCCAGCTCCTGTCCCCGCGGCCCGAGCCGGCCCGGCGCCCCGCCGTGGCGGCGCGCACGGCGCCGCAGCCGCCCGAGGTGCCGCCCGACAGCCTGGCGCTGAGCGAGGCCGTGCAGGTGCTGGCAGGCACCGGCAGCAGCGCGCGGCCGCGGCTGTTCGTGCTGGCGCGCAACCAGGGGCCGCTGCCGCTGGCCCGCCCGTCGGTCACCGCCGTGCTGCGCGACGCCGGCGGCGCGGTGATCGGCGAGCGCCGCGAGTCGCTGCCGCTGGACGTGCTGATGCCCGGCGAGTCGGCGCCGCTGCTGTTCGACCTGCCGGCGGGTCAGGCGGTCGCCGGCCAGACGCTGCGGGCCGAGCGGCTGGAGGCGGTGCGCGACGGCGTGCCGGCGCCGGCGTTGCGCTTCGCGCGCGTGCGCCTGGTGCAGCAGGACGAGTCGCTGCGGCTGGTCGGCCTGCTGGCCCACCCGCAGCCGCAAGGCGCGGGCGACGCCCTGGCCCAGTGCGAGGTGCTGGCGATGGTGTACGACGGCGCGGGCGCGCCGGTCGGCTTCGGCCGCGGCCACGCATCGGCCGGCGAACTGCCGCCCGGCGCCCGCACGGCGATGGACGTGCGCATCGAGCGCTTCGGCAACCGCCAGGCGCCCATCGGGGCGTGGGACTACCGCATCGGCTGCCGGCGTGCGGCGTCGCAGCCGCCGGGCGGGCGCGCCGCGCTGCTCGGCGCCGACCGCGTGGTGCGCACCGAGGGCGGCCCCGAGCCGCTCAACGCGCGCCTGCGCGTGAGCACCGAGGAGCTGCTGGCCGACGATGACGAGCGCTTCGACCCGGCCCGGCTCGAACTCGGGCCGCTGGTGGCCGGGCGCGACACGGTGCAGCGCCCGGTGTACCTGGCCGAGATCGTCAACCGCAGCCAGGAGGCCGTCGCCCTCGCGCCGGCCGCGCTGATCACGCACTTCAACGGCGCGCGCGCCGCCGGCGAGACGCTGGCCGCGGGGCCGGCGATGCTCTATCCGGGCGAGCGCTTCCCGCTGCTGCTCGACCCCGGCCGCGAGGAGCGCATCACCGCCACCCACATCGAGTGGAAGCCGATGCGCCGCGCCGCGCTGCCGGGCGCGCGCCCGGCGCTGGAGGTGCAGGTGACCGGCACCCGCGCCGACACCAGCAGCGTGCTGGTCAACTTCAGCCGGCGCTACACGTACCGCTATGCCGAGGTGAGCGGTACCGTGCGCAACACCGGTTCGGCCATCGTGCGCAAGCCCGTGCTGTGGGTCAGCCTGCGCGACCGCGAGGGCCGGCTCACCGGCTTCACCCGGGTGGACAGCCTGGGCGCCCTGGCGCCCGGCGAGAGCCTGCCCTTCCAGGCCAAGGTGGACCAGCGTGGGCGCGATTTCGCGACGGTGAGCACGCTGTACGACGCGCAGTAGCGCCGCCCGCGCGGCCTGGATCGCTTGTCATCCGCATGCGGCATCGTCCTGCATGCCGCGGCACGGCACCGGGCTAAGGTCTGTTTCTTGCTGTCCGCATCCAGGAACGCAGGAGAACAACAACCATGCTGCATGTCGAGGAAGGGCTGCCCCATCCCCTGGGCGCCACCTACACCGGCCAGGGCGTCAATTTCGCCGTGTTCTCCGCCCACGCCACGAAGGTGGAGGTGTGCGTCTACGACGAGGGCGGCCGGCACGAGACCGGCCGCGTCGCGCTGCCCGAGTACACCGACGAGGTGTGGCACGGCTTCGTGCCCGGCCTGGGGCCGGGCACCCGCTACGGCCTGCGCGTGCACGGCCCCTATGCGCCGCAGGAAGGCCACCGCTTCAACCCCAACAAGCTGCTGCTCGACCCCTACGCCAAGGCCCACATGGGCGAGGTGCAGTGGGTGCCCGAGATCTTCGGCTACACCGTCGGCCACGAGGACGGCGACCTCAGCTTCGACGAGCGCGACAGCGCCCCCTTCGTGCCCAAGTGCGTGGTGGTCGACTCGCGCTTCGAGTGGAAGCAGCCCATCGGCCCGCGCATTCCCTGGGAGCGCACGCTGATCTACGAGACGCACGTGCGCGGCCACACCATGCGCCACCCCGGCGTGCCCGAGCACCTGCGCGGCACCTTCGCCGGCTTCGCGCAGGACGAGGTGCTGCGCCACATCCGCGAGCTGGGCATGACCAGCATCGAGCTGCTGCCGGTGCAGCGCTTCATCACCCAGGCCTTCCTCGAGGAAAAGGGGCTGGTCAACTACTGGGGCTACGACACGCTGGGCTTCTTCGCGCTCGCGCCCAAGTACCTGCACGAGCCGAGCATCGACGAGTTCAAGTACTTCGTCGACCGCGTGCACGCGCACGGGCTGGAGCTGATCCTCGACGTGGTCTACAACCACACGCCCGAGGGCAACGAGCTGGGCCCCACGCTCAGCTTCAAGGGCATCGACAACGCGAGCTACTACCGCCTGATGCCCGGCGGCGAGGATGCGCCCGGCCCGCGCTACTACATCAACGACACCGGCACCGGCAACACGCTCAACCTCTCCCACCCGCGCGTGCTGCAGATGGTGACCGACAGCCTGCGCTACTGGGTCAGCGAGATGCACGTGGACGGCTTCCGCTTCGACCTCGCCACCATCCTCGGGCGCGAGGACCACGGCTTCGACGAAGGCGGCGGCTTCCTCGACAGCTGCCGGCAGGACCCGGTGCTGGCCAGCAGCAAGCTGATCGCCGAGCCGTGGGACTGCGGACCCGGCGGCTACCAGGTGGGCGGCTTCCCGCCCGGCTGGGCCGAGTGGAACGACCACTACCGCGACACCGTGCGCGCCTTCTGGAAGGGCGACGAGGGCACCGCCGCCGCGCTGGCCGGCTGCCTCACCGCCAGCGCCGACCGCTTCAACCGGCGCGGCCGCCGGCCCTGGGCCAGCGTCAACTTCATCACCGCGCACGACGGCTACTGCCTGGCCGACCTGGTGAGCTACAACGACAAGCACAACGAGGCCAACGGCGAGGACAACCGCGACGGCCACTCCGACAACCGGAGCTGGAACTGCGGCGCCGAGGGCCCGACCGACGACCCCGAGATCCTCGCCCTGCGCGCCCGCCAGCAGCGCAACCTGCTGGCCACGCTGCTGCTGTCGCAGGGCACGCCGATGCTGCTGGGCGGCGACGAGTTCGGCCGCACCCAGCAGGGCAACAACAACGCCTACTGCCAGGACAACGAGATCTCCTGGTTCGACTGGGCCGGCATCGACGACCGCGGCCGCGCGCTGATCGCCTTCGTCAAGCACCTCACGCACCTGCGCGAGACGCTGCCGGTGCTGCGGCGCAACCGTTTTCTCACCGGCGCCTTCGACGAGGAGCTGCAGGTCAAGGACGTGACCTGGCTGGCCTGCGACGGCGCCGAGATGGACCAGGCCCACTGGGACGACCCGCGCACCCGCTGCTTCGGCATGCTGCTCGAAGGCCATGCCCGCGCCACCGCCATCGCCCGCCGCGGGCTGGACCGCAGCGTGCTGCTGGTCTTCAACGCCTGGGAGGACGCGCTGGACTTCCAGCTGCCCGCGCACGGCGACGGCGCGCGGTGGACGCTGTCCGTGGACACCGCCCAGGAGGCGATCGAGGACCCCGACGCCGCGTTCGAGGCCGGGCAGGCCTACACCGTCACCGCGCGCTCGCTGCTGGTCCTCGTCGCCGCATGAAGGAAGCACACGCCATGCCGCCATCCCGTCTCGCCCCCACCGACCTGTACCTCCTGCGCGAAGGCACGCACAGCCGCCTGTACGAGAAGCTGGGCGCGCATCCGGCGCAGGAGGGCGGCGTGCGCTTCGCCGTGTGGGCGCCCAACGCCGCGCGCGTGTGGGCGGTGGGCGACTGGAACGGGTGGAGCGACGCCGACGCCCTGGCGCCGCGCGAGGACGGCAGCGGCGTGTGGGAGGGCACGGCCGCCGCGGCGCAGCCCGGCCACGCCTACAAGTACCGCATCCTCACGCCCGGCGGCGAGGTGCTGGAGAAGGCCGATCCCTTCGCCTTCCAGGCCGAAATGCCGCCGGCCACCGCCTCGCGCATCTGGGCCGGCGCGCACGACTGGGGCGACGGCGAATGGATGGCCGGCCGCGCCCGGCGCAACGGGCTGGATGCGCCCATCGCCATCTACGAGGTGCATCCCGGCTCGTGGCGGCGCGGCGAGGGCGGGCGCTTCCTGAACTGGCGCGAGCTCGCACCGCTCTTGGCCGACTACGTGAACGACCTGGGCTTCACCCAGGTCGAGCTGATGCCTGTCACCGAACACCCCTTCTACGGATCGTGGGGCTACCAGACGACGGGCTACTTCGCGCCCACCGCGCGCTACGGCACGCCGGAGGACTTCATGGCCTTCGTCGACCACCTGCACCGGCGCGGCATCGGCGTCATCCTCGACTGGGTGCCCAGCCATTTCCCGACCGACGCGCACGGCCTGGCGCGCTTCGACGGCACGCACCTGTACGAGCACGCCGACCCGCGCCAGGGCTTCCACCCGGAATGGAACTCGGCCATCTTCAACTACGGCCGCAACGAGGTGCGCAGCTTCCTGCTCTCGTCGGCGCTGTTCTGGCTGGAGCGCTTCCACATCGACGGCCTGCGCGTGGACGCGGTGGCCTCCATGCTCTACCTGGACTACGCGCGCGCGCCGGGCGAGTGGATCCCCAACGTGCACGGCGGACGCGAGAACCTGGAGGCGGTGCACTTCCTGCGCGAGCTGAACACCGCCGTCTACCGCGAGCACCCCGACGCCTTCACCGTGGCCGAGGAATCCACCGCCTGGCCGATGGTCTCGCGCCCCGTCGGGATGGGCGGCCTGGGCTTCGGCATGAAGTGGAACATGGGCTGGATGCACGACACGCTCGACTACATGGCCGAGCAGCCGGTGCACCGCAAGTGGCACCACCACCGGCTGACCTTCTCGCTGGTGTACGCCTTCAGCGAGAACTTCGTGCTGCCGCTCTCGCACGACGAGGTGGTGCACGGCAAGGGCTCGCTGCTGGGCAGGATGCCGGGCGACGACTGGCAGCAGTTCGCCGGCCTGCGCGCCATGCTCGGCTACATGTGGGCGCACCCGGGCAAGAAACTGCTGTTCATGGGCGGCGAGTTCGGCCAGCGCCGCGAGTGGACGCACGACGGCGAACTGGAGTGGTGGGTCACCGACCTGTCCGGCCACGGCGGCGTGCAGCGCTGGGTGCGCGACCTGAACCACCGCCTGCGCGATGAGCCCGCGCTGCACCGCGTCGACTTCAGCGGCGCCGGCTTCGAGTGGGTGCAGGCCGACGACGAGGACCACAGCGTCTACGCCTTCGTGCGCCAGGCCGAGGGGGCGCCGCCGGTGCTGGTGGTCTCCAACTTCACCCCCGTGCCGCGCGAGGGCTACCGCCTCGGCGTGCCGCGCGCCGGCACCTGGGAAGAGATCGCCAACAGCGACGCGGCCTCGTTCGACGGCGCCGGTTGGGGTAACTTCGGGGCCGTGGAGACAGCGCCCGTGCCCGCGCACGGGCGGCCACAGTCGCTGGTGCTGACGCTGCCGCCCTTGTCCACCCTCTACTTGAGGGGGCCTCTATCCAACGGAGCGACGACCTGATGGCCCAAGCCGCGAAGCTGCTGACCCTTTCCCCCATCGGCGTGGCCGACGGCCGCCAGCGCGCGGTGATCGACGCCGTGCTGCCCGGCGTGGACAACGGCCGCTTCGCCGCCAAGTGCGTGGCCGGCGAGCCCTTCCACGTCGAGGCGCACTGCTTCTGCGAGGGCCACGACATGCTGCGCGTGATGCTGCAGTGGCAGCGCGAGGGCGACGCCGCCTTCGCCGAGGTGCCGATGACGCTGAAGTGGAACGACGAGTGGCACGCGCACTTCACGCCGCCCGCGCCCGGCCGCTACCGCTACACGGTGCAGGCCTGGGTCGACGCCTTCGCGTCCTGGCGCCACGAGCTGGCGCGCCGCGTGGACGCGGCCGACATCCGCATCGCCGCGCGCGTGGGCGCCGGCGAGGCCCGCGCGGCCGCGCAGCGCGCCCCGGCGGCGGACGCGCAGGCCCTGCTGGGCTGGGCCGCCGCGCTGGAGGACGGCGCCGCCGACCCGTCGATGGACAGCTCGGTGCTCAAGGCGCTGGCGCTGGACGAGGCGATGGCCGAGACGATGCACCGCTGGCCCGACCGCAGCCATGCCACCGTGCTCGCGCCCGGCTTCCCGCTGGTGGCCGACCGCGAGCGGGCGCGCTACAGCACCTGGTACGAGCTGTTCCCGCGCTCGGCCTCGCCCGAGCCCGGCCGGCACGGCAGCTTCGCCGACGTGCAGAAGCTGCTGCCGCAGATTGCGCAGATGGGCTTCGACGTGCTGTACTTCCCGCCCATCCACCCCATCGGGCGGCAGCAGCGCAAGGGGAAGAACAACGCGCTCGCGGCGCAGGAAGACGACGTCGGCAGCCCCTGGGCCATCGGCGCGATCGAGGGCGGGCACAAGGACATCCTGCCCGCGCTGGGCACGCACGAGGACTTCCGCCGGCTGGTGCAGGCCGCGCGGCATCACGGCATGGAGATCGCGCTGGACATCGCCTTCCAGTGCGCGCCCGACCACCCCTGGGTGGAGCAGCACCCGCTGTGGTTCAAGTGGCGCCCCGACGGCACGGTGCAGTACGCCGAGAACCCGCCCAAGAAGTACCAGGACATCTATCCGTTCGACTTCGAGAGCGAGGACTGGCAGGGCCTGTGGGCCGAGCTCAAGGGCGTGTTCGACCACTGGATCGCGCAGGGCGTGGCGGTGTTCCGCGTGGACAACCCGCACACCAAGGCCTTCCCCTTCTGGGAGTGGGCGATCACGGAAATCAAGCGCGAGCACCCGGAAGTGATCTTCCTGGCCGAGGCCTTCACCCGGCCCAAGGTGATGCACCGGCTGGCCAAGCTGGGCTATTCGCAGTCGTACACCTACTTCACCTGGCGCAACGCGAAGGAGGAGTTGACGGCGTACTTCACGGAGCTGTCCACGCCGCCGGGCGTGCACTACTTCCGCCCCAACGTCTGGCCCAACACGCCCGACATCCTGCACGAGCAGCTGCAGACCGGCGGCGAGGCGATGTTCAGGCTGCGGCTGGTGCTGGCCGCCACGCTCAGCGCCAGCTACGGCATCTACGGCCCGGCCTACGAGCTGAAGGAACATCTGCCGCGCGAGCCGGGCAGCGAGGAGTACCTGGACTCCGAGAAGTACCAGCTGCGCCACTGGGACCGCGACCGGCCCGACAGCCTCGCGCCCCTCATCGCCCGCATGAACGCCATCCGGCGCGAGCATGCGGCGCTGCAGCGCAACGACACGCTGCAGTTCCTGCCCATCGACAACGACCAGCTCATCGCGTACATGAAGACCAGCAGCGACGGGCGCGACGTCGTCGTCACCGTGGTCAACCTCGACCCGTGGAACGCCCAGGTCGGCTGGCTGCAGCTCGACCCGGAACGCATCGGCGTGCCGCACGACCAGTGGTTCCAGATGCACGACCTGCTGGGCGGCGCACGCTTCATGTGGCGGGGGGGACATCACTACATCCGGCTCGACCCGGGCGAGGCGCCGGCGCACGTCATGCACGTGCGGCGCCGGACCCGGACCGAGCGGGACTTCGACTACTACCAGTGAAGCTCAGGGAAAGGACCGGCCGATGAACGCACCCGTGCCGCAACTGGCGCTGGAGACCGCCGAGGTCGACACCTCGCAGGACCCGCAGTGGTTCCGCGACGCGGTCATCTACCAGCTCAACGTCAAGGCCTTCAACGACACCAACGGCGACGGCATCGGGGACTTCAAGGGCGTGACGGCCAAGCTCGACTACGTCAAGGAACTGGGCGTCAACACCATCTGGCTGATGCCCTTCTACCCCTCGCCGCTGCGCGACGACGGCTACGACATCTCCGAGTACAAGAACGTCAAGGCCGAGTACGGCACGCTGGAGGACTTCAAGGAGATGCTGGACGCCGCGCACGAGCGCGGCCTGCGCGTGATCACCGAGCTGGTCATCAACCACACCTCCAGCGACCATCCCTGGTTCCAGCGCGCGCGCAACGCGCCCAAGGGCTCGCCCGAGCGCGACTTCTACGTCTGGAGCGACACCGACCAGATCTACCAGGGCACGCGCATCATCTTCACCGACACCGAGACGTCCAACTGGGCCTGGGACCCGGTGGCCAAGCAGTACTACTGGCACCGCTTCTTCAGCCACCAGCCCGACCTGAACTTCGACAACCCGGCGGTGCTGGAGGCGGTGTTCGACATCATGCGCTTCTGGCTGGACATGGGCGTGGACGGCTTCCGGCTGGACGCGATCCCCTACCTGATCGAGCGCGACGGCACCTCCAACGAGAACCTGCCCGAGACGCACGCGGTCATCAAGAAGCTGCGCGCCGCCATCGACGCCAACTACAGGAACCGCTTCCTGCTGGCCGAGGCCAACATGTGGCCGGAGGACGTGCGCGAGTACTTCGGCGACGCCGACGAGTGCCACATGTGCTATCACTTCCCGCTGATGCCGCGCATGTACATGGCCATCGCGCAGGAAGACCGCGACCCGATCATCGAGATCCTGCAGCAGACGCCGGACATTCCCGACGGCTGCCAGTGGGCCATCTTCCTGCGCAACCACGACGAGCTGACGCTGGAGATGGTGACCCACCGCGAGCGGGACTACATGTACAGCACCTACGCGGCCGACCTGCACGCGCGCATCAACCTGGGCATCCGCCGGCGGCTGGCGCCGCTGATGGACAACGACAAGGACAAGATCAAGCTGATGAACGGCATGCTGCTGTCCATGCCCGGCTCGCCCATCATCTACTACGGCGACGAGCTCGGCATGGGCGACAACGTGTTCGTGGGCGACCGCAACGGCGTGCGCACGCCGATGCAGTGGAGCAACGAGCGCAACGCCGGCTTCTCGCGCGCCGACCCGCAGCGCCTGTACCTGCAGCCGATCATGGACCCGGTCTACGGCTACGAGGCCGTCAACGTCGAGTCGCAGGCGCGCGACAACAGCTCGCTGCTGCACTGGACGCGCCGCATGCTCGCCGTGCGCAAGACCAGCAGCGCCTTCGGCCGCGGCCGCAAGACCTTCCTGCGCCCCGGCAACCGCAAGATCCTGGCCTACCTCAGCGAGTACGAGGGCGACGTCATCCTCAGCGTGTTCAACCTCTCGCGCGCGGCGCAGCCGGTGGAGCTGGACCTCGCCCACTGGAAGGGCCGCGTGCCGGTGGAGATGCTGGGCCGCTCGGTCTTCCCGCCCATCGGCGAGCTGCCCTACCTGTTGACGCTGCCGTCCTTCGGCTTCTTCTGGTTCCGCCTCTCGACCGACGCGCCGCTGCCCGCCTGGCACCAGGAGGGCCGGCCGCTGCGCGACCTGCAGACGCTGGTGTTCTTCGACGGCTGGGACAGCCTGTTCCGCGACAAGGTGATGCCCTGGCGCATCGGCCTCGCGGAGCGGCTGCGCGAGCAGTTCGAGGCACAGGTGCTGCCCGAGCACCTGCAGCTGCAGCGCTGGTACGCCGCCAAGGGCGAGCCCATCCGGCGCGTCGCGCTGGCCGAGCAGGCGATGTGGGCCTACGACGGCCGCCAGTGGATGCTGCCGCTGCTGGACGTGCAGGCCGGCGCGGCGCCGGCGCGCTACTTCATGCCGCTGGCCATCCTGTGGGAAGACATCGACGACGAGCGCCTGCAGCCCTTCGCGCCGGCCGTGGTGGCCAAGGTGCGCCAGCAGGCGCAGATGGGCGTGATGGGCGACGCCCTGTTCGACCCCGACTTCTGCCGCGCGGTGGCGGTGGCGATGGTCCAGGGCACGGTGCTGCCCGCCGCGCACGGCGAGATCCGCTTCACCGGCACGGCCGACCTGGCGCGCGTCGATCCGGCCGACATCCTCACGCTGGAGGCGGGCCGCCCCAGCGCGGCCAGCAGCAACACCGCGGTGACGCTGGGCGACCAGCTCTTCCTCAAGTGCTACCGCCAGGTGCAGGGCGGCATCCACCCCGAGCTGGAGATCGGCCGCTTCCTCACCGAGACGGTGCGCTTCGCCAACTGCGTGCCGGTGGCCGGCGCCATCGAGTACCACGGCGCCGACGGCCAGGTGCTCACGCTGGGCATGCTGCAGGCCTTCGTGCCGCACCAGGGCGATGCGTGGGAGTACACGCTGGCCTACCTGGACCGCGTGCTGGCCGAGCGCCAGCACATGGCCGAGGACGCGCCGGCGCCCGACCACGGCGCCTTCCTCACGCTGATGCGCCTGCTCGGCCAGCGCACCGCCGAGATGCACCTGGCCTTCGGGCAGGCGCCGGCCGACGACGCGGCCTTCGCCCCCGAGCCGCTGACCATGCCGGACCGCGAGTCGCTGCGCCGCACCGCGCTGCAGGCGCTGGACGACACCCTCGAGCTGCTGCGCGGCCGCATCGACGCGCTGACCGACGGCACGCGCGACGGCGCCGGCCACCTGCTGGCGCGCGCCGAGGCGCTGCGCGCGCGCATCGAGGCCTTCGACGGCGAGGCGCCGCCCGGCCAGCGCAAGATGCGCCTGCACGGCGACTACCACCTGGGCCAGGTGCTGGTCTCGCGCAACGACTTCGTCATCATCGACTTCGAGGGCGAGCCCGCGCGCCCCTTCGACGAGCGCCGCACCAAGGCCTCGCCGCTGCGCGACGTGGCGGGCATGCTGCGCTCCTTCAACTACGCGCGCTGGTCGGCGCTGCGCCGCGTGGCGCAGAACGCCGACGACCTGCTGCGCCTGGACGCCACCGCCGCGCAGTGGGAGGCGCAGGTGCGCCCCGCCTTCATGGGCGGCTACGTCGAGACGCTGGCGCTGGCAGGCCAGGAAGACTTCGACGAGGCGATGCTCGCCCTGTTCGAGATCGACAAGGCGCTGTACGAGCTGCGCTACGAACTGAACAACCGCATCGACTGGGTGCAGGTGCCGCTGCAGGGCCTGATCGCGCTGGCCGATGACGCCCCGCAAGGAGGGAACCCGGCATGAACGAGTTCGGAATCCAACTGGAGCCGCTGCGCGCCATCCTGTACCAGGTCGGTGCCTTCGTCCCGCGCCTGCTGGTGGCGGCGCTGGTGGTGCTGGCCGGCTGGCTGGTGGCCAAGGTGGCGCGCTTCGCCGTCACGCGCGCGCTGCGCGCCGTCAACTTCCCGGTGCTCACCGAGCGCGCGGGGCTCGACGGCTTTCTGCGCCAGGGCGGCATGCAGACCGACACCACCGGCGTGGCCGGCGCCCTGGTGTACTGGGTCGTCATCCTGGCCGCGCTCATCGTCGCCTTCAACGGCCTGGGCCTGGTCTACGTCACCGACCTGCTGGGCAAGGTGGTGTGGTTCGTGCCGAACATCTTCGTGGCGCTGCTGGTGCTGGCCTTCGGCGCGTACTTCGCGCGCTTCGTGGGCGACGCGGTGCACGCCTACGGCCGCAGCACCGGCCTGCGCGAGGCGCGCTTCTTCGCCAAGGTGGCGCAGTACGCCATCCTCGTGTTCGTGGTGCTGATCGCGCTGGACCAGGTGCGCGTCGGCGGCGACATCGTGCGCCAGAGCTTCATCGTCATCCTGGCCGGCTTCGTGTTCGCGCTGGCGCTGGCCTTCGGGCTGGCGGGCAAGGACTGGGCCGCGCGCCGCATCGAGGAATGGCTGCCGCGCGACGGCCCGGCGGCCGAGCCCGTCGCACCGCCTGCCGCGGCGGCGGCCGAGGGTGCGGACGAGACGCCCGCTTCGTCCGTGGCGCCGCTGGTGGTGGAGCCGCTTACCCCGGAGCCCGAGGCGCTGCACCACGACGAACCGCCCTTGCCGCGCCGGCCGCCGTCCGAGCCGCTGATCCCGCGCCGCCCGGTCGATCCGCCGCCGCCGATCTGAGAGCCTGAGAGTCTTTCGCCCATGCCCGCTCGTCACGCCAAAACGCCCCCGCTCGTCGTTGCAAATGCTCGCCATAGCCCGAGCCATGGCTGCGCTTTGCGCCTAGATCGGGCACCTTTTGACGCACCGCTCGGGCACGGCCAAAAAACGCCCAGGCTCTGATGCCGGCGGCGTGCACACTCAGGCATGCAGCTTGCAGCCGGACCCTTCCCGTGAATCCCCGCGCAGACCTTCGCTCTTCCTTCACCGGCCAGGCCGGGGGAGGCGCCCATGCATGAGGCCCTGCTGCGCGCCTGCGCGCGCGCCGGCCTGGCCCGCGACTACCACGACGTCTTCGGCCACCGCATCGAGGTGGCGCCGGCGCAGCTCGCCGCGCTGCTGCACCAGTTCGGCTGGGGCGCCCACGCGCCCGGCGACGGCGCCGCCTGGCACCGCGAGATCGAGCAGCGCGAGGACGCCGCCTGGCGCCGGGCGCTGCCGCCGGTGCAGGTGGTCGCGGCCGGCGCGCCCGGCTTCGCGCTGCGCGTGCGCGCGCCGCACGACGCGCCGGCGCGCGGCTGGACGCTGCACGGCGAGGACGGCCGCGTGCTCGGCAGCGGCCGCCTGCTGCCGGGCGAGGGCGCCGAGCACGGCCGCCGCCACGTCGACGGCGTGGAGCGCATCGAGCGCGTGCACGAACTGGCCGCCGAGCTGCCCCCCGGCTACCACCGGCTGTCGCTGGAGGGCGAGGACGAATCCCTGCTGCTGATCGCCGCGCCCGCGCGCTGCCACCTGCCGCCCGAAGGCGAGCGCAGCTGGGGCATCGCGGTGCAGCTCTACGCCCTGCGCTCCGAACGGCAGTGGGGCATGGGCGACTTCACCGACCTGGCCGAGCTGGTGCCGGTGGCGGCGCAGCTCGGCGCCCAGGCCATCGGGCTGAACCCGCTGCACGCGCTGTTCCCGGACGACCCGGGCAAGTGCAGCCCCTACAGCCCTTCCTCGCGCCAGCACCTGAACGTGCTGTACATCGACGTCGAGGCGCTGCCCGAATTCGCCGCCTGCGAGGCGGCGCGGCGCTTGGTGGCCGAGCCGGCCTTCCAGCAGCGGCTGGCCTCGCTGCGCGCCTCGGAGTTCGTCAACCACGCCGGCGTGGCCGCGGCCAAGCTGGAGGTGCTGTCGCTGCTGCACCGCCACTTCGCGGAGGACGGCGCCGATGCGCAGCGCAGCGCCGCCTTCGTCGCCTTCCGCGCCGCGCGCGGCGAGGCGCTGCAGCGGCAGGCGCTGTTCGATGCGCTGCAGGCGCACTTCCGCCGGCAGGGCCTGGCCGCCTGGGGCTGGCCCGCCTGGCCGGCCGAGTACCACGACCCGGCCGCGCCGGCCGTGGCCGCGTTCGCGCGCGAGCACGCGGCCGAGGTCGACTTCCATGCCTGGCTGCAGTGGGCGGCCGACGAGCAGCTGCAGGCCGTGGCCGCGCGCTGCCGCGAGGCCGGCCTGCGCATCGGCCTGTACCAGGACCTGGCCGTCTCCGTGGACCGCAACGGCGCCGACGCCTGGAGCGCGCGCGCCGTGCTGGCCGCCCAGGCCAGCGTCGGCGCGCCGCCCGACGCGCTGGGCCCGCTGGGGCAGGACTGGGGCCTGCCGCCGCTGGCGCCCGAGCGGCTGCGCGAGAGCGGCTACCGCCTCTTCATCGACAGCCTGCGCGCCTGCATGCGCGGCGCGGGCGCGCTGCGCATCGACCACGTGATGGGCCTCACACGCATCTTCTGCATGGCGCCCGGCGCCACGCCGGCCGACGGCGCCTACGTGTACTACCCGGCCGAGGAACTGCTGTCCATCGTCGCGCTGGAGAGCCAGCGCCACGGCTGCGTGGTGATCGGCGAGGACCTGGGCACCGTGGCCGACGCCACCCGGGCGCTGCTGGCGCGCTTCGCGCTGCTGTCGTACCGGCTGCTGTACTTCGAGCGCCACGGCAGCGGCTTCAAGCCGCCTGCCGCGTACCCGCACGACGCGCTGGCCGCCATCGGCACCCACGACCTGGCGACGCTGCAGGGCTGGTGGGCCGGCGCCGACCTGCACACCCGCATCCGGCTGGGCATCCTGCCCGGCCCGCAGGCCGGCTGGCAGCAGCTGCACGAGCGGGCCGCCGAGCGCGTGCAGCTCATGGCCGCGCTCGACGCCGAGGGCCTGCAGGGCCTGGAGGGCGCCGCCCACGCGCTGGGCGAAGGCACGCTCGGCACTGCGACGGCGGCGGCCATCCATGCCTACCTGGCGCGCTCGCCGGCGCGGCTGATGATGGTGCAGGCCGAGGACCTGCTGGCCCAGCAGGCGCAGGTCAACGTGCCAGGCACCGTGGACCAGCACCCCAACTGGCGCCGCCGCCTGGCGCTGCCGGCCGGGCGCTGGGCGGACGAGGCGCGCGTGCAGGCCATCGCCGCCGCGGTGTGCGCCGGGCGGGGCTGAAAAAGACCCCTCGGTCAACCGCTTCGCGCTTGCCCGATCCCCCAAGGGGATGCTTTTCATCTTGGGGCGGCCCGGCGATGAAAAAGGGCCCACGCCGGCGCGGCGGCGCATCGTGCGCCATCATCCGCGCCATGTCCTCCGCACCCACCCTGCCCCTGGCCATCCTCGACCTCTCGCCCATCCGCCACGACGGCGACGAAGGCCAGTCCTTCCGCCATTCGCTCTCGCTGGCGCAGCACGGCGAGACGCTGGGCTTTCGCCGCTACTGGCTGGCCGAGCACCACGGCATGCCCGGCATCGCCAGCGCCGCCACCTCCACGCTGCTGGCCTACATCGGCGCCGGCACCTCCAGCATCCGCATCGGGGCCGGCGGGGTGATGCTGCCCAACCACTCGCCGCTGGTCATCGCCGAGCAGTACGGCACGCTGGCGGCGCTGTACCCGGGCCGCGTCGACCTCGGCCTGGGCCGCGCGCCCGGCTCCGACGGCGCCACCGCCCGCGCCCTGCGGCGCGACCTGCACGAGAGCGCCGAGCGCTTCCCGCAGGACGTGGTGGAGCTGATGGACTTCATGAGCCGCGAGCCGCGCCAGCGCGTGCTGGCGGTGCCGGGCCGCGGCAGCGAGGTGCCGGTGTGGATCCTCGGCAGCAGCCTGTTCGGCGCGCAGCTGGCCGCGCACCTGGGCCTGCCCTTCGCCTTCGCTTCGCACTTCGCGCCGCAGGCGCTGATGCAGGCCCTGCAGATCTACCGCGAGACTTTCCAGCCGTCGGCCCAGCTCGCGCAGCCCTATGCGATGGCGGGCTTCAACGTCTTCGCGGCCGACGACGAGGCGAGCGCGCACCTGGTCGCCAGCTCGTGGCAGCAGTCCTTCGTCAACCTGCGCAGCGGCCGCCCGGGACGCCTGCCGCCGCCGGTGGCGGGCTACCGCGAGCGCATCGGCCCGGCCGAGAACGCGCTGCTGGACTCGGTGCTCTCGTGCGCCGCCATCGGCACGCTGGACACCGTGCGCGCGGGGCTGCAGGCCTTTGCCGACCGCACCGGCGTGGACGAGATCATCGTCGCCAGCGGCATCCACGACCACGCCGCGCGGCTGCGCAGCTACGAGATCACGGCCGAGGCCGGGCGCGGGCTGCGCATGAAGGGCGCCGCAGCCCTCAGAACCGCATCTTGACGGCCGCCACCGGCCCGTGGAACTTCAGCCGCAGGCGCTGCAGGCCGGCGTCGTCGCGCTTGAGGTCCACGTCGGTGACGGCGTAGGCCAGCGACACGCCGACGTTGCGCAGCGGGAACCACTCCACCCCGGCGGTGGCGTTGTAGATGCTGCCGCGCACCCCGCCGCCGCCCCCCTTGTGGATGCCCGAGCCGTCGAGGAACAGGCGCAGGTCGGGCGTGATCGCATGGCGCACGCCCACTTCCAGCATGGGTGCCACGGCGTCGTCGCTGTCGTGCCGCGTGTAGTAGCCGTTGTAGCCGGCGAAGCCCAGTCCCGCCAGCCCCGCGTTCGCGCTGGCGAAGGCGTGCGTTTCGAGCGAGACGCGGTAGTAGCCGATGCCGGCGCCCAGGCCGACGACGGTGTTGCCGGAGCCGAACCAGTAGCGGTAGCCCAGGCGCGCGACGTCCAGGTCGAAGTCCAGGCTCAGGCCGGTGGCCAGGCCGGCGCTGAAGGGGCCGGAGGTGTAGACGCCGCCCCACTGGTCCGCATACGACTGGCTGTAGCGAAAGGCCTCGAAGGAAATGCCGTGGTTGTCGCCGATCAGGAACTCGCCGCTGATGCGCGGCAGCGTCTTGCGGCCCGCGTCGAGGTCGCCGGTGCTCAGCGAGCCCCAGCGGTTGCCCACGGCGGCGCTGACCTCCGGCTTGGCGCTGAAGGCGCCCACCGACAGGCTGAAGCGGTCGAGCGCGGGAGACACCTGCGCATGGGCTGCGCCGGCGGTGCCGAGCACGGCGATGCCGGCGAGCGCGAAGGGCAGGGAAGGGCGGCGCCGGCGGGCATCGGCGCGGGGAGGATCCAGAGGCATGGGCGGAATGTCCTGCGGTGGAGCGGGGCCGCCAGGCGCCGCCGGCATCGGTCTGTGCGCGTGTCGGTGCCCCGCAAGGCTCCCTGAACGAGGCACCTTAGCGCCGCCGGGCGCGGCCGGGCCCGCGGCGCGCATCGGTCTTGCGCGTAGGACGACGCCGGCAGGTCAGCGGCGCCCGGCCGCCCGAAGGCACCGGCGCGCCTCGGGGGGCCGCGATACGCGAAGCGATGAGCGTGGGGCCGTTTCAATTCAGTTGTTCATAGCGCTGCGCGCCACCCGCAACGTATGAAACACATCGGCTGTCTCTGCTCCGAAGGCCGTGGAGCAGGTCATGCCAGGGCACCCGAGGAACTGGCTTGGCCAGGCCTCCGGGTGCGCCCCCCTCCCGCCGAAGGCGAGAGAGGGGGGAGCGGCGAAGCCGCTTGGGGGGTGTTTCATGCCAGCCGCCGCAGGGCGGCGCGCACCACCGCCTCGCTGCAGCGGCTGGCGACGGCCGCCACGAAGCGGGTGAAGTCGGTGTGCGCGGCGTCGTCGGCGCGGTCGGAGACGGTGCGCACCGCGGCGAAGGGCACGCCGTAGTCGTGGCACACCTGGGCCATGGCGGCACCTTCCATCTCCACCGCCAGCGCCTCGGGCAGCGCGGCGCGCAGGCGCCCGCTCTCGGCAGCGGTGGCGACGAAGCGGTCGCCGCTCGCCACCAGGCCGCGGTGCACGCGCGGGGCGGCGAGGCCGAAGTCCTGCACCGCCTGTGCGCCCAGCAGCGCGGCGGGCTCGCGCAGGGCCTCGGCCGCCGCGCCCGCCAGCGCCTCGGCCAGCGCCGCGTCGGCGGCGAAGCGCGCACGGCCGTACAGCGGCACCTCGTAGGCCGGGAACAGGGGCGAGGCATCCATGTCGTGCTGCAGCAGCTCGGTGGCCACCACCACGTCGCCCACGCGCACGCCCGGCGCCAGGCCGCCGGCGACCCCGGTGAACAGCACGGCGCGTGCGCCGAAGCGCTCCAGCAGCACCGTGGCGGTGGTGGCAGCCGCCACCTTGCCGATGCGCGAGAGCACCACCACCACCGGCTGCCCTTCGAGGTGCCCCAGCCAGAAGTCGCGCCCGGCGGCGCGCACCGGCTGTTCGTCCGGCATGGCCGCGAGCAGCGCGGCGAGTTCGTCGTGCATGGCGCCGACGATGGCGATGGGGGCGGGCGGGTGCAGCATGCTCACGCCGGCGCGGTGCCGCCCGCGCCGTGCAGCCACTGCCACAGCCGCGAGGGCGTGAGCGGCATCTGCAGCCTCGGCGACAGGTCGGCCCGGCCGTGGCGCGCCAGCGCATCGGCCACCGCGTTGACCACCGCCGGCGTGGCGCCGATGGTGCCCAGCTCGCCCACGCCCTTCACGCCCAGCGGGTTGTTGCGGCAGGGCGTGGACTCGTCCATCTCGGTGCGGAAGGCGGGCATCTCGCCGGCCTTGGGCAGCGCGTAGTCCATCAGGCTGCCGGTCACGGGCTGGCCGGTCTCGCGGTCGTACACCACCTGCTCCAGCAGCGCCTGGCCGATGCCCTGCACGGCGCCGCCGTCGAGCTGCCCGCGCACGATCAGCGGGTTGACCACGCGGCCCACGTCGTTGACCGAGGCGTAGGCCACCACCGCGACCTCGCCGGTCTGCGGGTCCAGCTCCACCTCGCAGACGTGGCATCCGTTGGGCCAGGTGGGACCGTTCACGCTGCTGGTGGAGTCCACGAAGATGCGCTGGTCGCTCTGCCGGCCGGCCAGTTCGAACAGGCCGATGCCCAGGTCCGTGCCCTTCACGCTGAAGCGGCCCTGCGCGTAGTCGATGTCGGCGGCGGCGGCCTCCAGCTCCTGTGCGGCCAGTTCCCGGCCCTTCTCGATGGTGCGCTCGGCGCCGATGCGCATGGCCGAGCCGCCGGTGAAGAGCGAGCGCGAGCCCGCGCTGCCGAAGCCGTCGCCGCGGTCGGTGTCGCCCAGCACCACGCGCACGCGCTCGATGGGCACGCCGAAGGCATCGACCACCAGCTGCGCCAGCGTGGTGGCGATGCCCTGGCCCATCGCATTGACGGCGGAGAAGACCTCGATCACGCCGTCGGCTTCGCGCGGCGCCGGGCCGCCCCAAGGCGCGCGCGCCCCCTCGGGGGGCAGCGAACCACGCGAAGCGGGGAGCGTGGGGGCCTTGATCTCGACGGTGACGCGCTCCTCGAACACGTTGCCGCCGGTCCATTCGAGGAAGGTGGCGATGCCCAGCCCGCGCCACAGGCCGCGCGCGGCGGATTGCGCGGCGCGCGCCTCGAAGCCGCCCCAGTCCGCCAGCGCGAGGCCCTGGTCCATCACCTGCTCGAAGGCGCCGGTGTCGTAGACCTGCCCCATCGGGTTGGTGTAGGGCATCTGCTCGGGGCGGATGAAGTTGCGCCGGCGCAGCTCGGTGCGGTCGATGCCGGTCTGCCGCGCGGCCTCGTCCATCAGCCGCTCCATGGTGTGGATGGCCTCGGGCCGGCCGGCACCGCGGTAGGCGCCGGTGGGCGCGGTGTTCGTCATCACCGCGGTGAAATGGAAGTCGATGAGCGGGATGTCGTACACGCTGGTCTGCACCCAGGGGCCGATCAGCAACTGGATCGCCACGCCGGTGCCGGTGGCGTACGCGCCGACGTTGGCATGCGTGCGCACGCGTAGCGCGAGGATGCGGCCGTCGCCCGCCAGCGCCAGCTCGGCCTGCGCCTCGATGTCGCGGCCGTGCGTGGTGGCGAGGAATTCCTCGCTGCGGTCGGCGATCCACTTCACGGGACGGCGCAGCGTGCGTGCCGCGAAGGCGGCGGCCGCGTCCTCCGGGTACAGGCCGGTCTTCATGCCGAAGCCGCCGCCCACGTCGTTGACCACCACGCGCACCTGCTCGCGCGGGATGCCCAGCACCGCGTCGCACAGCGTGTTGCGCACGCCCGAGGGCATCTGCGTGCTCATGCGCAGCGTCAGGCGTCCGTCCTGCGGGTCGATGTCGGCCAGCACCGCGCGCGGCTCCAGCGTCACCGCGGCCACGCGCTGGTTGGTGACGGCCAGCTTCACCACGTGCGCGGCCTGTGCGAAGGCGGCTGCCGCGGCCTGCGCGTCGCCGTGGTGCTGCTCGGCGGCGATGTTGTCGGGCGCCTCCTCGCACAGCGCCGGCGCGTCTTGCGCGAGCGCGTCGGCGAGGGCCACCACCATCGGCAGCTCCTCGTACTCGACCATCACCGCCTCGGCGGCATCGCGCGCCTGCTGCAGCGTCTCGGCGACCACCGCCACCACCGGCTCGCCGACGAAGCGCACGCGCTCGTGGGCCAGCACGCGGCGCGGGGCCGTCGCGGCGGGCGCGCCGTCGGGGCGCTTGAAGCCGGCCACGCCGGGCAGGGGCTTCACGCCGGCCGCCACCAGGTCGGCGCCGGTGTGGACGGCGAGCACGCCGGGCATGCCGCGCGCCGCCTCGGCGTCGATGGAGACGATGCGGGCATGCGGGTAGGGCGAGCGCTGGAAGACCAGGTGGGCCTGGTCGTGCGTGCGCAGGTCGTCGGTGTAGCGGCCGCGGCCGGCCAGCAGGGCGTCGTCTTCCAGGCGGCGCACGGCCTGGCCGCTGCCGAAGCGGCCGGCTTCGGCCAGGGGAGGGCTTGCAGTGTTCACGGGGGGTGTGGGGAACAGCGGGAAGGCCCACTGTGCCACGGATCGCGCGCGTGCGTTTCAGCGGGGCGCGGTGTCTCCGGCGGCCGGCGGCGCCTCGGTGACGAAGCCGATGCGGCCCAGCCCCGCCTGGTTGGCGATGCCCATCAGCTCCACCACCTGGCCGTAGGGCACCGTCCTGTCGGCGCGCAGCTGCACCTCGGTGTCGCGGCTGCGCTCGGCGGCGGCGCGCAGCTTCGTCGCCAGCTCGTCGTTGCCGGCGATGCGCTGCTCGTCCAGGAAGACCTCGCCCGCCGCGTTCACCACCAGGCTCACGAAGCGCGGCGTGTCGCTCGGCTGGCCGGCATCGGTGCGCGGCAGGTCCAGCCTGATGCTGCTGGCCATCAGCGGCGCGGTGATGATGAAGATCACCAGCAGCACCAGCATCACGTCGACCAGCGGCGTGACGTTGATGTCCGACAGCGGCCGCTGGCCGCCGCTGCCCAGCGCCCGGCCGCCCGAGGCGGCGGCGCTTCCGAGGGCGCTGCGGCCGAAGGCCATGGCGTTCAGGCGGTGGCCGCGGGCATCGGCCGCGCGGGGGGCGGCGGCGGTGCGCCCTCGGGCGCGAACACCGCCAGCAGGTCGTGCGCGAAGCCTTCCAGCTCCGCCTCGATGCGGCCGATGACGCGGCCGAAGACGTTGTAGGCCAGCACGGCGGGGATCGCCACCGCCAGGCCGAAGGCCGTCATCACCAGCGCCTCGCCCACCGGGCCGGCCACCTTGTCGATGGTGAAGCCGCCGGTCTGCACGGCAATGGTCGCCAGCGCGCGGTGGATGCCCCATACCGTGCCCAGGAGGCCGACGAAGGGCGCGGTGGCGCCGACCGTGGCCAGCAGGATCTGCCCCGACGAGAGGCGCCGCAGCGCGCCGTGCAGGGCGTCGCGCAGCGCGCGGGTCAGGCGCTGTGGCAGCGCACCCTGGCCTGCGAGGGTGCCTTGCGTTTCTCGCGCATCGGCCGCCACCTGGCCCAGCGCCGCGACCGCGGGGCCGACCAGGCCGGCGCGGTCGAAGGACGCCACGCGCTGGCGTGCGTCGTCCAGCGTGCGGGCCTGCCAGAAGGCGGCCGTGCTGCGCAGCACGTCGCGCGTGCCGCCGCGCAGCAGCCAGGCCTTCCAGAGGATCGCCACCCAGCTCGCGACCGACATCGCCAGCAGCAGCGCCGCCACGCCGCGGCTGAACGCGTCGCCGTGGGTCAGCAGTTCCAGCGCGGACATGCGGCGATCCGGCCCGGCGCGTTCAGCGCAGCTTCAGTACGTCGAACATGTCGAACAGGCCGGTCGGCCGGTCCGCCAGGAAGCGCGCCGCGCGCAGGCTGCCCTGGGCGTAGCCGGCGCGGCTGCTGGATTTGTGCGAGATCTCGATGCGCTCGCCGATGCCGGCGAACAGCACCGTGTGGTCGCCCACGATGTCGCCGCCGCGGATGGTGGCGAAGCCGATGGTGGACGGGTCGCGCTCGCCGGTGACGCCCTCGCGTGCGTACACGGCGCAGTCTTTCAAATCGCGGCCCAGCGCGTCGGCGATCACCTCGCCCATTTTCAGCGCCGTGCCCGAGGGCGCGTCCACCTTGTGGCGGTGGTGCGCCTCGATGACCTCGATGTCGTAGCCGGTGGCCAGCGCCTTGGCCGCCATCTCCAACAGCTTGAAGGTGACGTTCACGCCCACGCTCATGTTGGGTGCCATCACGATGGCGGCGGTCTTCGCACTTTCCGCGATCTGCGCCTTCTGCGCGTCGGAGAACCCGGTGGTGCCGATCACCATCTGCACGCCCAGTTCGCGGCAGGCGGCCAGGTGCGCCAGCGTGCCCTCGGGGCGGGTGAAGTCGATCAGCACCTGGGCGTTGCCGAGGCCCGCGCGCAGGTCGTCGGTGATGCGCACGCCGGTGCTGCGGCCGAGGAAGGCGCCGGCATCGGTGCCGAGCGCCGGGCTGCCGGGCACATCCAGCGCGCCGGCGAGCTGCAGATCGTCCGAGGCCAGCACGGCCTCGACCAGCATGCGGCCCATGCGGCCGGAGGCGCCGGCCACGGCCACGCGGCGCGGCGATGGGGAAGAAGCGGGAGCGTTCACGCGGAGATCCTCGGAAGGCATGCGCTCGAAGGACGACGGTGCGGGGCCGGCGGCCCCGGGCGGCTCTTTCTAAGCCGCCTCAGCGCGATTCGAGCGGGGGGTAGGACGGTGGCAGCGGCGCCGCGGCGTTGGTGCCGGATGCGCCGCCGGCGGCCTTGGCGTCGGCCGGCGCGTCGTATTTCTTGAGCTGGTCTTCGCTGGCTTCGAGCGGCGGCACCTTGCCCGGCTTCTTGCGGGTGTCAATGGTGGCGACGAACTCTTCCTCGGCGGGCATCTCGTCGCCCTCGAAGCGGGCCAGCGTGTCGCCCTCGAAGAACACGGTCAGGCGGCGCTGCTGCGCCTCCACGCCCTGGCGCTGGATGGTGAAGACGTAGTCCCAGCGGTTGGCGTGGAAGATGTCCGCCAGCAGCGGCGTGCCCAGCACTTCGCGCACCTGCTGGCGCGTCATGCCGTTGCGCAGCGCCTGCACCTGCTCCTTGGTCACGACGTTGCCCTGCACCACCTCGACCTTGTAGGGCGTGATGGCGTGCAGTGCGTTGCGCATGCGGTCGCTGGTGCTGCTGCAGCCGGCCAGGACGACCCCGGCGAGCAGGGCGGCGGCCGGCAGCACGAGCCGGCCGAGCTGGCGTCTTGGGGTACCAAGCATGGGGAAAAAGGGTGGCGATATGATCGCGCGATTGTAGCGGCCCCCCTCGGAGGGCCCTGGCCGCGGCCCGCCGCCGGGAACGACCATGAGCAACATCGACAATCTCAAGAGCACCGGCCTCAAGGCCACCCTTCCGCGCCTGAAGATCCTGGAGATCTTCCAGGCCGGCGCGCAGCGCCACATGACGGCCGAGGACGTGTACCGCGTGCTGCTCAACGAGCACTCGGACATCGGCCTGGCCACGGTGTACCGCGTGCTCACGCAGTTCGAGCAGGCCGGCATCCTCTCGCGCAGCCACTTCGAGAGCGGCAAGGCCGTCTACGAGCTGAACGAGGGCACGCACCACGACCACCTGGTGTGCACCTCCTGCGGCAAGGTCGAGGAGTTCTACGACGCCGAGATCGAACGCCGCCAGCAGATGATCGCCAAGGACAAGGGCTGGGTGCTGCAGGACCACGCCATGTCGCTGTACGGCTTGTGCGCCGACTGCGCCAGCCGCCGCTGAGTCAGTCGCCGCCTTTTTCCATGGCTCGGTGGTGCCGGGCCACGAAGTCGGCATAGGTGTCGATGCCGCGCAGCTGCAGGATGGAGTTGCGCACCGCCGCCTCCACCAGCACCGCGATGTTGCGGCCGGCCACCACCTGGATGACCGCCTTGCGGATGGGCACGCCCAGCACGTCCTGTGTCAGCGGCTCGGCCGGCATGCGCTCGTAGTCGCGCTCGAAGGAGTCGCGCCGCACCAGGTGCACGATCAGCTTCAGGCGCATCTTCCGGCGCACGGCGGTCTCGCCGAAGATGGCGCGGATGTCCAGCAGGCCGATGCCGCGCACCTCCAGCAGGTTCTGCAGCAGGTCGGGGCAGCGGCCCTCGATGGTGGTCTGGTTGATGCGGAACAGGTCGACCGCGTCGTCGGCCACCAGGCCGTTGCCGCGCGAGATCAGCTCCAGGCCCAGTTCGCTCTTGCCCAGGCCCGACTCGCCCGTGATCATCACGCCCATGCCCAGGATGTCCATGAACACGCCGTGCATCGAGGTGCGCTCGGCAAAGTGCTTGGACAGGTAGGCGCGCAGCACGTCGATGACGAAGGCCGAGCCCTCGCGCGTGGCGAACAGCGGCAACTGGGCCCGCTCGCAGATCGACAGCAGCTCGTCCGGCGCCGCCTGGCCGTCGGCCAGCACCAGCATCGGCGGCTCCAGCGTGACGATGCGGGCGATGCGGCGGATGCAGTCCTCCTGCGTGCCGCGCGTGAGGTAGGCGATCTCGCGCGCGCCCATGATCTGCACGCGGTAGGGGTGGATGTAGTTGAGGTAGCCGACCAGGTCCGCCGCCGACTGGGCCTGGCTGATGACCTCCGGGTCGAACTGCCGCTCCGAGGCGCCCAGCCCCGCCAGCCACTCCCAGCGCAGGGAGCCGCGGAACTCCTCGAACATCGCGTCCGCGCTGATGACGGTGGGTTTCAAGCAGCGACGGGGGGTGGGGAAATCAGGCGGCCAACTGGGCTGAACGCCAGCCGGCGATCAGGCCGTGCAGTTCGGCCGCGTCGGTGCTGGCCTTGATGCGCTCGCGCAGGGCGGCGTCGCTCAGCATCTCGGCGATCTCGGACAGGATCTCCAGGTGCTTCTGCGTGGCGGCTTCGGGCACCAGCAGGAAGATCAGCAGCACCACCGGCTGCTCGTCCGGGGCGTCGAAGCCGATCGGCTGCGCGAGCTGGAAGACGGCCGCCATCGGCGCCTTCAGGCCCTTGATGCGGCCGTGGGGGATGGCCACGCCGTGGCCGAGGCCGGTGGAGCCGAGCCGCTCGCGGGCGAACAGGCTGTCGGTGATGAGGGCGCGCCCGAGACCGTGCAGGTTCTCGAACAGCAGGCCCGCTTCCTCGAAAGCGCGTTTCTTGCTGGTGGCGTCGACGCTCACGAGCACTTGAGCGGGCGGCAGGATGGACGCGAGGCGGTTCATGGTGGGTCGGGGCGCGATTATGCACCCGCAGTCCAGACGACACAAAGCCGCCCGGAGGCGGCTTGGCAAGAGGATTTGCCCGGGGGTCTCCCCTCGGGTGAGGACGAACGCCCTACTGGATGGTGCGCTTGCTGCCGACGTGGTGGTGGTCCTGCAGGCGGTCCTTGTGCCGCACCACCTGACGGTCGAGCTTGTCGACCAGCTCGTCCACGGCGGCGTACAGATCAGCGTGGCTGCTCTCGGCGAACAGGTCGTTGCCCTTGACGTGGATGTTGCATTCCGCGCGTTGCCGCCTTTCCTTCTCCTTCTGCTTTTCCACCGTCAGGATCACCTTGACATCGACCACCTGGTCGAAGTGACGCGTGATCCGGTCGAGCTTGGTGGTGACGTAGCTGCGAAGCGCCGGGGTGACGTCGAGGTGATGGCCGCTGATCGTCAAATTCATGAATGACCTCCTGGAAATTGACGGTTGGGAAATCGGCCGCGCCGGGAGGCGTGGCCGGCGGGAAAAGAAGCTTGTCGTCGTTGTCGTTGTCGTCGCAAGAGAGGGTCGGATTCACTATGCCCGCGGTGTCATGGAAATGCAATCCCGGCCGTCAACGGTTGCGTTCGGCAACCGCAGACAACTCCTGAATCCATAGCGCGTACCGCAAGGCAGGCGTGGAGAAAGCCTAGGTGCGCCAGGCCGCGCGCAGGCGGCTGCGCAGGTCGATGACCGCAGGCGGCGGTGGGACAAAGGCGGGCTGCGGCGGTGGCGGCGGCCAGGTCAGGCGCTCGTAGCGGCCCAGGTCCGTTTCAGGGATGAAGCGGGTGCGCGCCGCGTACAGGTGGCGATCGCCGCGCGGCGTCTGCTGCGTGACGTGGAAGCGCTGCGGCATCACCAAGTGCAGGTGGTCGCGCGCGCGGGTCATGGCGACGTAGAGCAGGCGGCGCTCCTCCTCCAGCTCGTGCGCGCCCTGCACCACGTCGGCCGGCATGCAGCCGTCGACTGCGTTGAGCAGGTAGACGGCGTTCCATTCCTGGCCCTTGGCGGAGTGGATGGTGGAGAGGATGAGGAAGTCCTCGTCGAGCAGCGGCGGGCCGGGGCGGTCGCTGGTGGCCTCGGGCGGGTCGAGCGTGAGTTCGGTGACGAAGCGCTCGCGCGAGGCGTAGCCGGCGGCCAGTTGCGCAAGCTGCTCGATGTCGCCGCGGCGCACCGTGGCGTCGTCGAACAGGCGTTCCAGGTGCGGCAGGTACCAGTCCTGCGCCACGGCCATCTCGGCGGGCCAGCCGGCCGCGCCGCCGCGCAGGGCGGTCCAGGCGGCAGCCAGGCGCTGCCATTCATCGCGCGCGGCGGCCGGCGGCGCGAAGGCATGCAGCGCCGCGTCGGGGTCGGCCGCCAGCGCCATCGCGTCCATCAGCTTCGCGGCGGTGGCCGGGCCGATGCCGGGGATGAGCTGCACCACGCGAAAGCCCGCCAGCCGCGCGCGGGGGTTCTGGACGAAGCGCAGCAGCGCCAGCAGATCCTTGACGTGCGAGGCCTCCAGGAATTTCAGGCCGCCGTACTTGACGAAGGGGATGTTGCGGCGTGCCAGCTCCAGTTCGAGCGCCGCGCTGTGGCTGCTGGTGCGGAACAGCACGGCCTGCTGCTTGAGCCTGAGGCCGTTCTCGCGGCAGGCGAGCACGCGGTCGGCCACCCAGGTGGCCTGCGCGGCCTCGTCCGCCACCAGCACGAGCTGCGGCGCGCCGAGCGAGGGCCGCTCGGTCCACAGCCGCTTGGCGTGGCCTTCGCCGGCATGGGCCATCACCGCGTTGGCCGCGTCGAGGATGGGCTGCGTCGAGCGGTAGTTGCGCGCCAGCGTGACCACGCGCGCCGCTTGCGCGAACTGGCCGGGAAAGTCCAGGATGTTGCGCACCGTCGCGCCGCGGAACGAATAGATCGACTGCGCGTCGTCGCCCACCGCCGTCACGCCGCGGCCATCGGGCTTCAGGCGCAGGAGGATGCGCGCCTGCAGGCGGTTGGTGTCCTGGTACTCGTCGACCAGCACGTGGTCGAAGCGCGCGCCGACATGCGCGGCCAGCGCGGGCTCGCCCATCATCTCGGCCCAGGCCAGCAGCAGGTCGTCGTAGTCGAGCACGTTCTGCTGCGCCTTGGCCTCGACGTAGGCGCCGAAGAGGCGCTCCAGCTCGTCGTGCCATTCGGCGCACCAGGGGAAGTGCTGGCGCAGCACCTCGGGCAGCGGCATGCAGGTGTTGACGGTGCGCGAGTAGATCGAGAGGCAGGTGCTCTTGAGCGGGAAGCGCTTCTGGCCCTCCCGCGCCGCCAGGCCCAGGCGACTGCGCACCCAGCCCATCAGGTCCTCGGCATCGCCGCGGTCGTGGATGGTGAATTGGGGGTCCAGGCCGATCTGCGGCGCATATTCGCGCAGCAGCCGCGCGCCGATGCCGTGGAAGGTGCCGGCCCAGGGCAGGTGCGGCAGGGCGTCGGCGTGCAGGCCCAGCACACGCGCGGCCACCTGGCCGGCGCGGCGCGACATTTCCTGCGCCGCGCGGCGCGAGAAGGTGATCAGCAGGATGCGCTGCGGGTCGGCCCCGCGGGCGATCAGGTGCGCGACGCGGTGCGCCAGGGTGCTGGTCTTGCCCGAGCCGGCGCCGGCGATGACCAGCAGCGGCGGCGCGCCGGCGCCGTCGTCCGACGCGAGGCCGTGTTCCACCGCCGCCCGCTGCGCGTCGTTGAGCCCGGCCAGGGCCTCGGCCAGCCGCGCCTCGGCGGCGGCGATGCCGGAGGCGGTCGGGGTGTCGGAAGCCAGGGCGGACATGCCCCGAATGTACTGGACATCCATCCAGATGCCGCGCGGCGCGCGGGCGCGCCGCATCATGCTGCGGTGCCATAATCGCGCCCCGTTGCCACACAGGAGAAATCGCCTTGGATAGCGACCCGTCTCGGCAGCGTTCGGCGTCCCCCCTCTAGTCTCCCGCGCGCTGGGTGCGGTGCAGGGCCGGTCCATGGGAACAAGGGCGTGCGAGCGCGCCCCGTCTTCTTCCCCGTCTTTTGCCCTCACCGTCCGAACACACCAGGGGAGCACGCCATGCTCAACATCTTCACGCTCGCCAACGGCCGGCTCGTCCAGGAAGAGATCGAGTCGCTGGAGGAACTCTCGCGTTTCCAGCCCATCTGGGTGGACCTCGAATCGCCCTCGCTCGACGAGAAGCGCTGGGTCAAGCAGTACTACGGCCTGTCGATCCCGGAGGACGTGACCGACGAGGACATCGAGGAGTCGGCCCGCTTCTACGAGGAAGACAACGGCGACCTGCACGTGCGCAGCGACTTCCTGATCTCCGACGCCGACGAGCCGCGCAGCGTGCGCGTGGCCTTCATCCTGAACCAGCACAACGCCGAGCTGAAGAGCCGCGGCGTGCTGTTCTCCATCCACGACGAGGACGTGCCCGTGTTCCGCCTGCTGCGCATGCGCGCGCGGCGCGCACCGGGGCTGATCGACAACGCCAAGGACGTGCTGCTGGCGCTGTTCGATGCCGACGCGGAGTATTCGGCCGACACGCTGGAAGGCATCTACGACGAGCTGGAGAAGGCCGGCAACCGCGTGCTCAAGGGCAACGTGAGCGACGAGACCGCCGGCGAGGTGCTGGGCCTGATCGCGCACCAGGAGGACCTGAACGGGCGCATCCGCCGCAACATGATGGACACGCGCCGCGCCGTGAGCTTCATGATGCGCCAGCGCATGCTCGACGCCGAGCAGTTCGAGGATGCGCGCCAGATCCTGCGCGACATCGAATCGCTGGACAACCACACGGCCTTCCTGTTCGACAAGATCAACTTCCTGATGGACGCCACGGTCGGCTTCATCAACATCAACCAGAACAAGATCATCAAGATCTTCTCGGTGGCCAGCGTGGCGCTCCTGCCGCCGACGCTGATCGCCAGCATCTACGGCATGAACTTCAAGTTCATGCCCGAGCTGGAATGGGGCTTCGGCTATCCCTACGTGCTGGCGCTGATGGTCGCCAGCGCAGTCGGCCCGATGCTCTATTTCCGCAAGCGCGGCTGGTTGAAGTAGCGGCACCGGCGAAGGCGGCGGCGGACTGGGACAATCCGGCCCCATGACCCGTCACCGCATCGTCGTCGGCCTCTCGGGCGGCGTGGATTCCGCCGTCACCGCGCACCTGCTGAAACAGCAGGGGCACGAGGTCGTCGGCATCTTCATGAAGAACTGGGAGGACGACGACGACAGCGAGTACTGCTCGTCGAACATCGATTTCGTCGACGCCGCCAGCGTGGCGGACGTGCTGGGCATCGAGATCGAGCACGTGAAC
Organism: Xenophilus azovorans DSM 13620; assembly: GCF_000745855.1. Classification (GTDB taxonomy): domain Bacteria; phylum Pseudomonadota; class Gammaproteobacteria; order Burkholderiales; family Burkholderiaceae_C; genus Xenophilus; species Xenophilus azovorans. The sequence continues at coordinate 178,678 of NZ_JQKD01000003.1, read as the reverse complement.
TTCGCGGCCGACTACAAGGACCGCGTCTTCGCCGAGTTCCTGCGCGAGTACCAGGCAGGGCGCACGCCCAACCCGGACGTGCTGTGCAACGCCGAGATCAAGTTCAAGGCCTTCCTCGACCATGCGATGCGCCTGGGCGCGGAGAAGATCGCGACCGGGCATTACGCCCGTGTCCGCTGCGTTGCAGCGGACACGGGCGAGCCCGTCGGGCAGGATGGAACATCACGCGCGACCGCGCGTGATGGCGCCCGCGTGCGCTATGAACTGCTCAAGGGCCTCGATCCGGCCAAGGACCAGAGCTATTTCCTGCACCGCCTGAACCAGGCGCAGCTGTCGAAGGCGCTGTTCCCGGTGGGCGAGCTGCACAAGACCGAGGTGCGCCGCATCGCCGCCGAGATCGGCCTGCCGGTGGCGGCCAAGAAGGACTCGACCGGCATCTGCTTCATCGGCGAGCGGCCCTTCCGCGAGTTCCTCAACCGCTACATCAGCAAGGCGCCGGGGCCGATCAAGGACGAGCGCGGCCGCGTGCTGGGCGAGCATCACGGCCTGTCGTTCTACACGCTGGGCCAGCGCCAGGGGCTGGGCATCGGCGGCGTGAAGGAGAAGGGGGCGCAGCGCGGCGGCGGCGAGCACGCGCCGTGGTTCGTGGCGCGCAAGGACATGGAGAAGAACACGCTGTGGGTGGTGCAGGGCCACGACCACCCGTGGCTGCTGTCGCGCGCGCTGGTGGCCGGCGACGCGAGCTGGGTGGCCGGCGCGCCGCCCGCGCCCGGCAGCTACGGCACCAAGACGCGCTACCGGCAGGCCGATGCGCCCGGCACGCTGGCGGTGGAGGGCGCCGACGCCTTCCGCCTGGACTTCCCGCAGCCGCAGTGGGCGGTGACGCCGGGCCAGTCCGCCGTGCTCTACGACGGCGAGGTCTGCCTGGGCGGCGGCGTGATCGCGGCCGCTACGCCCGCCCGGGCGACCTGACCGACGGATCGACGTGGAACAGGTCCAGCGGATGGCGCTGGCCTGCCAGGTGGTCCTCCATGCAGCGCAGCAGCAGCGGGCTGCGGTGGCGCTCGACGCTGGCGCGGATCTCGTCGGGCGTCATCCAGACCGTGCGCACGATGCCCTCGTCCAGCGCGCGGCCGGGCTCGAAGGCGCCCAGCTCGCCGGCGAAGGCGAAGCGCAGGTAGGTGATGTCGGTCTCGCCCTCGTCGCCGGGCGTGCCGCGCTCGAAGCGCGCCATGTACACGCCCACCAGCGCGGTGGGGGTGAAGTGGTGCGCCGTCTCTTCCAGCGCCTCGCGGGCGCAGCCCTCGGCCGGCGACTCGCCCGGGTCCAGGTGGCCGGCCGGCGTGTTGAGCTTCAGGCCGCGGTCGGTGTGCTCCTCCACCAGCAGGAAGCGGCCGTCGCGCTCGATCAGCGCGGCCGCGGTGACGTTCGGCTTCCAGCGGCGGCTCATGGCTGGCGCAGCACGTAGCCGGAGAAGCGCCAGGTGCCGTCGCGCCCGAGATGGAAGGACACCAGCTCGCGCGCGGCGCGCTCGGGTTTGCCGGCGAAGCGCGTCTCGTACTCGACGCTGACGTACTGCCCCGCCAGGTCGCCGTCGTCGTTGGCCAGCGCGTGCCGGTTGATCGCCACCCAGGTGCGCTGCAGCGGCGCGCCGAGCGGCTGGCGCGCCTGCGTCACCTGCCGGGCGAAGTCGTTGCGCGTCACCTTCTTGCGGGCACCGTCCGAGGCGCCGTCCCACAGCTCGCCGAGGCTGCCCCGGTCCACCAACTGGACGGCCGCCAGGCCGCCCTGGACGATGCCGGTGGCATCGACGTCCTGCGCGTGGGCTGCCGTGGCGGCCAGGGCGAGCGACAGGCCCAGGCCGGCGGCGGTGGTCCGCCATGGCCGGCGCAGGCATCGGGGGGCGAGGGGCGTGTTCATGCGGTCGTTCATTCCAGGTCGATGGGGAAGGCTTCCAGCTGCGTCCTGCTCGGCCGGGGCAGCAGCAGCGTGACGGTGCAGCCGCCGCCCTCGGCGCTGTCGATCTCGATCGAGCCGCCGTGGCGCTGGACGGCCGCGCGCACCAGCAGCAGCCCCAGCCCCACGCCCTGCACCTGGGGATGCGTCTCCCGGTGCAGCCGATGGAACGGCCGGAACAACTGGGACTGTAGCGCCGGCGGGATGCCCGGCCCCTGGTCGTGGACCGACAGCGCCCAGTGCGGCCCGCGCGTGTCCAGCGCGCAGCGGACCTGGCCGCCTTCCGGCGAGTACTTCAGGGCGTTGCTCAGCACGTTGACCAGGGCCCGCCCGAGCAGGCTGCGGTCGCCGACGAAAGGCGCTTCCGCAGGCACGGGGCCGATCGCCAGCTGCACCTTGCGCTTGCGCGCGGCGACCCAGCAGTCGTCGGCCGCCTCCTGCACCAGCGCCACCAGGTCCAGCGGCTCGGCATGGAAGGCCTGCACCTCGGCGCGCGCCACGTTGACGAAGCCGTCCGCCAGCTCCAGCCCGGCCTGCGCGTGGCGCTCGATGCGCGCATACGCCGCCTCGCCGTCGAACTGCTCGGGCCGCGAGCGTGCCAGCTCCAGGATGGTGAGGATGGAGGCCATCGGCTCGCGGATGTCGTGCGAGATGAAGCGCAGCGCCTCGTCGCGCTGGCTCTGGGCGCGGCGCACGCTGGTGATGTTGACCAGCGCGATCATCCAGCCGGCATGGTCGTTGCGGATGTCGTAGAAGGGGACGCAGCGCACCAGCAGGATGCGGCCCTGGTCGTCCTCGCCCTCGCCGAGGATCGGCTCCTGGCTGTGCAGCAGCCGGCCTGGCGCCAGCATCGGCGCACTGCCGTTGCGCCGCCGGATGTCGCCCAGCAGCTCGTGGGCGTCCCGTCCGGCCAGGCCCTCGCTCTCGGCGCCCCAGTGCCGCAGCGCCGACAGGTTGGCGATGAGCACGCGCGCCTCGTCGTCGAGCACCAGCGTCGCGTCGGGCAGGTGGTCGATGCCGTCGCGCACGAAGCGGTGCAGGTTGCGCAGCCGCAGCGCGGCCGTGGCGGTGGCGGCCATCTGCCGCTCCAGGTAGTCGCCGCCGTGCGCCGGCGGCGCGGGCGTGGGGAAGCCCTCGAATTCGCGGGTGAGCTGCTGCGTGCCGATGTGCAGGAAGCGCAGCGCCGCCGTCAGCCGCGTGAGGCTCCACAGCGGGTAGACCAGCAGCAGCGCCATGAAGCCCACCGCCGGCGCGAACTGCACTCCCACCCAGGGCCGCGCCACGTGCAGGCCCAGGCGCAGTGCCAGCATCGAGCCGATGAGCAGCAGCACGCCCGCCGGCGGCAGCCACAGCAGGCCCAGCAGCGCCACGGCCAGCGGCAGCACGTTGAAGGCGAGGTCCTGCCAGGACGAGGCGACCACCACCCGGTGCCCGCTCAGCAGCCCTTGCAGCACGTTGGCGAAGATCACCACGCCGGGGGTCAGGCCGGTCTCGCTCGGCGCCGAGGTGGCGTAGGCGTCGCCCAGGCCCAGCGCGGTGGCGCCGATCAGGACATAGCGGTCCTTGAAGATCGCCGGTGGCACGTTGCCACGCAGCACGTCGACGTAGGACACGGTGGTGAAGGGCTGGTCGGCGTGGGTGAAGACGATGAGCTGGTGCCCGCTGCGCTCCCATGGCTGTCCGTCGGGGAGCGGGGCCGGCAGCCGCGGGTGCGCGGGCAGCGCGCCGCCGTGGGCCCAGGCTTCGCCCGCCTCGTGCAGCACGCTGGCGAAGTGCTGCCAGGGCCGGCCGGCGAAGCCCTCGCTCAGGTACACGCTGCGGGCCACGCCGTCCTGGTCGAGCGAGATGTGCGCGTGGCCGATGCCGGCCGCCGTATCGGCCAGCCCGGGCAGCGGCACCAGTTCCCGCTGCGCCGCGGCGCCGGCCGACTGCAGCGCCATCGGCAGCACCACGCAGCCGCTGTCGCGGATGGCGTGGGCCAGCACCTCGTCGTCCAGCGGCGGCGCCGTGTCCTGCTCGGTCAGCAGCAGGTCCAGGCCGATGCAGCGCGGCGACTGGGCGGCGATGCGGCGCAGCACCTCGGCGTGCAGGGCGCGGCGCCAGGGCCAGCGGCCGACCGCGGCGAGCGAGGCATCGTCGATGGCGACGATCACCACGTCGCCGCCGTGGCCCTGGCCCATGGCGGCGCGGGCGTTGTCCTGCAGCATCCGGTCCACCCGCGGGAAGGGCTGCAGCAGGGTCAGCACCGCCGTCACCAGCAGCAGCCCGCCGGCCAGCAGCAGCCAGGGCGCGCGCCGGTGCCACAGCCGGCGCAGCCAGCCCTCCGGCGGCTCGGCCGTCGGGTCGTAGGGCAGCGGGGGTTCGGGGGCGCGGGGCATCGTGCTCGGCGGTCGACCGCTCAGGGCTGCGCCACCGGCTCGCCGTCGGTGCTGCGCAGCGCTTCCCCGCTGCCGCTGCGCACGATGCTGCCCACGTGCACGCGCCGTGCGGCCGTGAAGGGGCCGGCGGCGCCGCCCGGCTCGCGGGCGCGCAGGCGCACGAAGTAGGCGCCGCGAGGCAGCGCAGGCAGCGCCCAGCGGGCCTCCAGGGCTTGTGCGCTGGCCAGGATGTGGCCGAATGCCGGGTCGGCGGCGAGCTGGGCCTCGTAGGTCAGGCCCGGCTGCGCTGCCCAGTGCAGCGTCGGGCGCTCGCCGTCCTCCACCCATTGCAGGCCGCTCGGGGCGGCCACGTCCACCAGGGTGAAGGGCACGGCGGGCGCAAAGGGCCCCTGGTCGGGCCGTCCGTCCGCATCGCGCCGCACCGACGCCACGCGCCAGTGGTAGTCGCCCGCGGGCAGCGCCGACAGCCCCAGCTCGCAGTGCGCCAGCCGGGGCTCGTCGATCTCCGGCGCGGCGAAGTCCGCCCGGCGCGACACCTGCAGGTGCACCCACTGCGCATCGGCCACCGGCGAGCACAGCAGCCGCGCGTCCTCGGCCGCCACGCGTGCGCCCGGCGCCGGAAAGCGGTACAGCGGCGGCACCGGCTGCGCATCCACGTGCACCGTGCGCCGGCTCTCGGGGCCGGCCAGGCCATCGGCGTCCAGCGCGCGCACGCCCAGGACGTACACGCCATCCTCCACCGGAGCGAAGCGCACCCGACCGCCGCGCGCGACGCCGTCGCGCAGCACCTCGGCGAAGTCCGCCTCGCGCGCCAGCCGCACCTCGTAGTCGCCACGGGCGGCCGGGCCGAGGTCCACGGCCAGGCTGCCCGCGTCCTCGTAGCGGTCGGCGGCGGTGGACAGGTCGGGCGCCTCCGGCAGCGGGCGTTGCGTCCCGAGCTGCCCGTTGGCCTGCACCACCGCGCCCTGGCCGGCGCCCACGCGCGTCAGTCGCCGGCTGTTCCTGCGCACCGGCCTGGCGGCGCGCAGCGCCACCTCGCCCCGGGTCACGGCCGTGCCCACCTGGCCGTCGGCTCCCACGGAGACGTCGAAGCGGGTGCCGCGCACGCTGGCCACCGCGCCGGGCGCCTGGATCTCGAACACCCGCCCGCGCGGCTGCGGCGCGACCTCGGACTCGACCTTGCCGCGCCGCACGCCCAGCACCGACTCGAAGCTGGTGGCGCCGTTGCGCCGGCGCAGGCGCTTGAGTTCGACGTCGGAGCCGGCCAGCACGCGCACCACCGAGCCGTCGGCCAGCCGCAGGCTCAGGTAGCCGTCCTGCGGCACCTCGATGCGCGCGCCTTCGGCCAGCCGCGCGCCGGGTGCCGCCGGCTCGGGCGCCTTCGCGCCGGCCGGCGTGACCAGCGCCTGGCCGCGCACGAACTCCACCCGCGCGGCCACCGCCCCCGGCCTGAGCAGCCGGGCCGGGATGCGCACCGTGCTGCCCGCCGGCAGCGCCTGCGGGTCCTTCACGCCGTTGGGCCGCTGCAGCACGCGCCACCGCTCCGGCTGGCGCAGGTAGCGCTGCGCGATGGAGGGCAGCGTGTCGCCGGCCTCGACCCGGTGCTCCACATAGCCTTCGGCGCCTTGCACACCGGTCGCACCCAGCGCCAGCAGCAGGCACAGCACCGCCTGGGCGGCCTGTGCGCGGCCGGTCGTCATGTCGGCGAGCCGAGCGGCGCGGGGCGCGAGGACATCAGCGTGTCGGCGTCGATCGCCTCCAGCCGGTAGCCCAGGCCGTAGATCGCAGACAGGAGAAAGCCGTTGTGCGGCCGCAGGTCGAGCTTGGCGCGCAGGCGCGAGATGTGCGTGTCCAGCGAGCGCGACGAGGCCTCCGGCCCCTGGCCCCAGACCGCCTCGCGCAGGTGCTCGCGCGAGAGCAGACGCCCCATGTTCTGGAACAGGAACAGCGCCAGCTCGTACTCGCGGTGCTTGAGTTCCAGCGGCTCGCCATTGACCTGCAGCGTGCGCAGCTGCGGAGAGAAGTGATAGGGCCCGAAGACGATCTCCGGCTCGTGCTGGTGCGGGTAGGCGCGCCGCAGCAGCGCCTGCGTGCGCGCCGCCAGCTCGCCCGTGCGGATGGGCTTGACCATGAAGTCGTCGGCACCGGCTTCCAGGCCCCGGACCATGTCCGCCTCCTCGCGGCGGTTGGTCACGAACAGGATCGGCAGCCGGCTGAGCATCTCGCCGCGGATGGCGCGCACGACGTCCGGGCCCATCACGTCCGGCAGTGTCCAGTCCAGGATCAGCAGGTCGAAGGTCTGTTGGCGCAGTGCCCTGAGGAGGGACTTTGCATCCTCGAAGCCATGGCACTCGTGGCCAATGCTTTCCATCGTGTGCCGGATCAGCTCCAGCTGGCTCGGCTCGTCGTCGAGGGCGGCGATTCGCATTACTGTGACTCCCTGTCGCTTCTTGTGAGACAGGCAGTCTAGGCAAGGCTGCGAGTGATAACACTCACCCAACCTTTGTAACCGAGAACTTCCGCACATGCTTTTTCATTAATTCGGGGTATTTGCGAACATTGTTTGCAAGTGCAAAGACATTGTGTCAACAGCATCCAATTTGTCACAAATGCATCGATAAAGAGCTGATCGCACGACGTCGATCAGCGAGCGGTGAATTTCATCACGCAGAAAATTAGTACGTATTACATACAGTTTGCCGCCTGGCGCCATGCAGCGCCTCCCCACAAGGCAAACCATGAATCACTGCTATCGAAGCCTCTGGAACGACGCCCTCGGCGCTTGGGTGGCGGCTGCGGAAACCACTCGGACGAACGGCAAGCGCAGCACCGCGCGCACGGCCATCGCAGCGGCTGCGGCGGTGCTGTCGATGGCGGTCCCCGTGGGCGCGGCATGGGCGGACACGGCCATCGGCCCGGCCAAGATCGACAACGCCGGCGGCGCCGTCTGCACCACGCCGGATCGGCCGTCCACGTCAGCATCGACCTGGACCTGCCAGGTGCCCAACGGCAACGGCGGCTTCGCCACCGTCAGCGGGTTGCCGGGCGCGGCGAACGGATATCCGGACACAGCCGCCCTCTCCACCTGGGTCTCAGAGAACCTGGGCGCCCATGCCATCGCGATCGGCTCGATGGACACTTCTGCCGCAGGCGAGTACGCCATCGCGATCGGTGCCTATGCCTCCGCCGGCGGCAAGTACTCGATCGCGATGGGCACCAACGCACAGGCAGCAGGCCGCGGCACGATCGCCATCGGCGACGTGGCGGGTGTCGGCTCCACGGCCGAGCAGAGCGTCCATCTCGGCCACCAGGCCGGCCAGTTCTCCGAGGGGCAGTTCAACACGGCCGTGGGCATGGCGGCCGGCACGAACGTGAAGGGCAGCAACAACGCCGCCTTCGGCAACGGCGCCGGCAGCCTCGTCACCGGCAATGCCAACACCGCCTCGGGCTATTCGAGCGGCACGAACGTCACCGGCGACCAGAACGCGGCCTTCGGCGGCTCCGCGGGCATGGGCACGCAGGGTGACGCCAACACGGCCGTCGGCTACGGCGCGGGCATCGGTGTCCGGGGCAATGCCAACACCGCCGTCGGGAACCTGGCCGGCACGGTCTTCTCGGGCAACAACAACACCGCCATGGGCTACACGGCGGGCAGCGGCGTGACCGGCAACGACAACGCCAGCCTTGGCAGCTGGTCAGGGGCCTTCCTGCAAGGGAACAACAACGTCGCCGCCGGCAGCGCCGCGGCCAGCCTGGTGAGCGGCAACAACAACATCGCCGCGGGCACGAGCGCCGGCGTTGGGATCCAGGGCAGCAACAACGTGGCCATCGGGCGTGCGGCGGGCACCGGGATCCAGCTCGACTGGGCGACGGGCAAGGTCCTCGACCGCCACGGCAACGACATCCCCGACGATCCGCCGTTCACCCTGCCGGCCCTCAACGACGCCGTGGCCATCGGCGACCTGGCCATCACCGATGCGGACCGCAGCATCGCGATCGGCAAGAACGCACTGGCAGGCGCCGCGGGCAAGCCCGACGCCATCGCCATCGGCACGGGCGCCCAGGCCACGGGCGAGCGCAGCATCAGCATCGGCACCGGCAACGTGGTCAGCGGCGCGCGTTCGGGCGCCATCGGCGATCCGACCTACATCACCGGCGACGACAGCTACGCCATCGGCAACAACAACAAGATCGACGCCAGCAGGACCTTCGTTCTCGGCAACGACGTGACCGTGGCTGCAGGCCTGGATGGCGCTGTGGCCTTGGGCGACGGCAGCACGGTGTCCGCATCGAAGGGCGCCGCCTACAACCCGGGCACCGGCATCGTGGCGGGCGCGCCCAATGCCGCCGGCAGCAACGTGGTGAGCGTGGGCGCAGCCGGCAGCGAGCGGCGCATCACCAACGTCGCGGCGGGCAGTGCGCCGAGCGATGCGGTCAACGTCAGCCAGCTGCAGTCGCTGGCCGGCACGGTCGAGGCAGGCCAGGTTCACTACTACAGCGTGAAGTCCGCCGCCGTCGGCGCCGGCAGCAACCGCGACAACGATGGCGCGCAGGGCGCGAACTCCCTCGCGGCAGGAGCGAACGCCTCTACCACGTCCGCCGCGGCCAATGCGGTGGCTGTGGGCGGCTACGCCGCTGCATCGGCCGCCGATGCGACTGCCGTCGGCGGCGCGTCGACGGCGGCCAACGCGGCGCGGGCGCAGGGTGCGCGTGCCACCGCGCTGGGCTGGGGCGCCACCGCCGCCGGGGCAGACAGCGTGGCCATCGGCGACAGCACCGCCCAGGCGAACGCGATCGCCGTCGGCCGCTATGCGAGCGCCAACACCTACGGCGTCGCCATCGGCCACAGCGCCGACGCCAACCAGCAGGGTTCCGTGGCGATCGGCCAGAGCGCCTATGCGGGGGTGGATGCCATCCACATCGGCACCTCCAGCGTCAACGGCAATCGCAGCAACCACACCGGTGCGTTCCGGCGCGGCAGCACGCTGATCGGCGACAGCGCCAACTCGCAGGGCCTGTACTCGACCGTGATCGGCAACAGCAACAATCTGCTGGTCAACCAGAACATCACCGCCACCGGCCTGCTGGGAAGCCAGTTCGTGGCGCAGGGTGCCTTCTCCAACATCCTTGGCGCGTACAACACGGTAGGCACGCGTGGCACCTCCACCACCGACACCACCACCAACAGCAAGGTCTACAGCGGCGTCGCCGTCACCGTGGCCGGTTCCGCCAACAACGTGCAGGACAGCAACGGCGTGTTCGTGAGCGGCTACGGCAACACCGTCACCAACTCCTACGACGACCAGATCGACGTCAGCGGCATCCACGAGTCGCTCAATGCCGGCAGCCTCGCGAGCCTCATCCGCGACAACGGCACCAAGCTCGGCCAGGTCGGCGTGATCGGCGCCGGCAACACGCTCGACAACGGCAACAACGTGCTGCTGATGGGCATGCGCAGCAAGGTGAGCGATGCCGTGATGTCCTCGGTGCAGGGCTTCGGGAACGAGGCGTCGGGCATCGAGAACACGTTCATCGCCGGCGCCTCGAACCAGGTCTCGGATGCGAAGAACGCCTTCATCGCGGGCACCGGCAACAGCGTGGCCGGCGTGCGCAACGTGCTGGCCATCGGCAGCGAACAGTCGCTCGATGGCGCCAGCCAGAGCGTGCTGCTGGGCGACCGCATCGCGTTCGACGGCAAGGAGGCCGTCGCCGTCGGCAGCGACACCCAGGTGGCCGACCGCGCCGTGGCGCTCGGCGACGGCGCCGCGGCGACAGCCGTCAACAGTGTCGCGCTCGGCGCCGGCGCGCAGGCCACGCAGGACGCGGCGGCCCTCGCGGCCAAGGCGGCCTATGCGCCGGGCGGCGCGACGGTGGCGGGCCTGGTGCCGGTGGGCGAGGTGAGTGTGGGCACCACCGGCGGCGAGCGTCGCATCACCCACGTGGCGGCCGGCGCAGACGCCACCGACGCGGTCAACGTGAGTCAGCTCAGGGCCGTACAGGAGGCTGCGGCGGCGGGCGAGATGCACTACTACAGCGTCAACTCCACTGTGACCGGCGCCGGCAGCAACCACGACAACAAGGGTGCCACCGGCACCAATACGCTGGCGGCGGGCGTGAACGCGCACGCGGCCGAAATCAATGCCGTGTCGGTGGGCACCGGCGCGACCAGCTACGCGTACAGCGTGGCGATCGGCTCCGATGCACATGCGGACCAGATCGGCATGAACGCCGTCGACGGCGGCGTGGCGATCGGTTCGTCGGCGCAGACCGGCTACTACACCAAGGGCAGCGTGGCGCTGGGTAACGAGGCCAAGGTGATCGACGGCACCAACCCGGTGGACTATGCGGTGGCCATCGGGCAGGGCGCCACGGCGAGCCACAGCTACAGCGTGGCGCTGGGCGCGGGCAGTACGGACAAGGCCGTCGCGCAGGTGAGCAGCGCCACGATCCCCGGCGTGATCGCCACGCTCAAGGCGGACGGCACGGTCGAGTACTCGCCCGGCCCGGCCATCACCTACGGCGGCTTCGCCGGCACCGCCACGGGCGTGGTCAGCGTGGGCGCAGCGGGCGCGGAGCGCCAGATCGTCAACGTCGCGCCTGGTGCGATCAGCAAGGACAGCACCGACGCCGTCAACGGCAGCCAGCTGTATTCGGTGGCCAGCCAGGTGAACGCCATCAGCGGCAATATCACCACCATCGTCAACAACGCCAGCTCGCACTTCTACAGCGTCAACGGCGGCACCAGCGCGGACGGCAACTACGCCAACAACGGTGCCACGGCGGCCGGGGCCATCGCCTCGGGCATCAACGCCTCGGCCACTGCGGGCAACGCGGTGGCCATGGGCGCCAACGCCAGCGCCACCACCGCCAACAGCGTGGCCCTGGGCGCGGGCAGCACCACCACCGCGGCCACCCCCACCTCCGGCACCACCATCCGCGGGCAGGACTACACCTTCGCCGGGGGCAACCCCACGGGCGTGGTCAGCGTGGGCAGCGCGGGGGCCGAGCGCCAGATCCAGAACGTGGCGGCCGGGCAGCTCAGCGCCACCAGCACGGACGCGGTCAACGGCAGCCAGCTCTATGCCACCAACCAGGCGCTGGAGACGCTGAGCGTGACGGCCAACGCGGGCATCAACGTGACCACGGCGGCCACGGGCACGGGCGTGGCGGTGGGCACCAGCGTGGCCAACGTGGGCTCGGGCGGCGTGGCCACCTACACGGCGGGCAACAACATGGTGCTCACGCAGAACGGGGCGAACGTGGCCTTCGCGGTGAGCGACAACCCCACCTTCAACAGCCTGACCGTGGGCAACACCAGCATCACGAACAACGGGGTGAGCATCCAGGGCGGGCCGAGCATGACCACCGGCGGCATCAACGCCGGTGGCACCGCCGTCACCAACGTGGCGCCGGGCGTCAACGGCACCGATGCGGTCAACGTGAACCAGCTCAACGCCGGCATCGGCACGGTCAACCAGAACGTCAACGCCTTGCGCTCCGAACTCGCGGCCACGCGCCAGGACGCCGACGCCGGCACCGCCGGCGCGATGGCGATGGCCGGCATGCCGCAGGCCTACATGCCGGGCAAGGGCATGCTGGCCGCGGGCGTGGGCTACTACGAGGGGCAGAGCGCCATCGCCGTCGGCCTGTCGAAGATCTCTGACAACGGCAAGTGGGTGACCAAGATCACCGGCTCGGCCAATTCGCGCGGCAGGGTGGGCGCGGCGGTCGGCGTGGGCTACCAGTGGTAGGCAGGGAGAGGAAGAACACCATGAACATCGCCATGCATGCGATCTGCCTGCCCGCGGCGCTCGCCGCCGGGCTGCTCGCCGGCTGCAGCACGTCCCTCAGCCGGGGCATCGACGACCACGGCCGGGCCGAGGAGGTCGTCTTCCCGGACATCGCCGCCGACGCGACGCTGCCGGAAGGCGTCTTCCCCAACCTGGACAACCTGCGGGAGGTGGCGCCGGGGATGACCAAGGACCAGTTGTACGCGCTGCTGGGCCGGCCGCACTTCCAGGAAGGGCTGCTCGGCGTGCGCGAGTGGGACTACGTGTTCAACTTCCGCAGCGGCGGCGGCACGACGGTCTGCCAGTACAAGCTGATCTTCGACAAGGCCTACCTGGCGCAGAGCTTCCACTGGAAGCCCGCGCAATGCCGCGCGCTGCTGGCCGGCCCGGCACTGGCCGTGCCGGTGAAGGCGGCAGAGGCGCCCCGGTTCCGCCTGGCGACCGACGCACTCTTTCCCTTCGACAGCGCGGTGCTGCAGCCGGAAGGCCGAAGCGAGGTCGCGCGCCTGGCGGCGGAGCTGAACAAGACGGCCTACGAGCGCGTGGAACTCATCGGCCACACGGACCGGCTGGGCGCCGAGGGCTACAACCAGCAGCTGTCGCAGCGGCGCGCCGGCGCGGTGCGCGCCGCGCTGGTCGAGGCCGGCGTGGCGGCCGGGCGCATCGTGGCGCAGGGCCGCGGCGACCGCGAGCCCGAGGTCGAGTGTCACCAGCGCGACCACGCGGCACTGGTGGCCTGCCTGGCGCCGAACCGGCGCGTCGACGTGCGCGTGCACGCCGTCCGCTGACGCCGCCGCGGCGCGCCGCGCCGGCGGTGCGCATGTCATCTTCATGTAAGCTCGCACGCCATTGCCCCGGCCGGGGCAGGACGAGGAGACTTCCATGCAGATAGGCGTGCCTGCCGGGACGAAGGTGGGCGAAACCCGCATTGCCGTCATCACGCAGGCCACCCGGGTGACGGCCCTGCGGCCGACACCGTCGGCGAGGCCGGCCGCCACGCGGGCGTGGGGCCCGTGCGCCTCGTGAATCTGCCTGGCGCAGCGCAGGCGCTGCGAACGACATCGGCCGTGCCATCGCGGCCGGGCGCCCGCGCGGCATTGCGCCGGCGCCTCCCCGGACATCCCGGACCCCGCCCCCGGTGCTGCTGCGCGTGCACGCCGCCGGCACGCGCGCGCGGGGCCTGAGAAGGTGTGAACGAACCCGACATGCCCGCTCATCCCGCCAAAACGCACCCGCTCCGCGTTGCAAATGCTCGCCATAGCCCGAGCTATGGCTGCGCTTTGCGCCTTGATCGGGCACGTTTTGACGGCCTGCTCGGGCACGCCGGATTCATTCGCACCTTCTGAGTCCGTCCCGCATCACACACGAACCCCTTTTGCGAGGAGATTCTTCATGTCCAGCAGTCCCACTCCGCCCGTGCAGCGCATCGGCATCCCCCGGGAGACCTTCCCCGGCGAGAAGCGCGTGGCCACGGTGCCCGACGTCGTCGAGAAACTGATCAAGCTCGGCTTCCAGGTCGCCGTGGAGGCCGGCGCCGGCGAGGCGGCCAACTTCAGCGACGACGCCTACCGCGCCGCCGGGGCCGAGATCGTCGAAGGCGCAGCCGCCCTCTGGGCGACGTCCGACATCGTGTTCAAGGTGCGCCCGCCCAGCGAGGGCGAGGTGGCGCTGATGCGCGAGGGCGGCACGCTCATCGACTTCATCTGGCCGGCGCAGAACCCCGAGCTGATGCAGCAACTGGCGGGCAAGCAGGCCACGGTGCTGGCCATCGACTGCCTGCCGCGCACACTCTCGCGCGCGCAGAAGATGGACGCGCTCACGTCGATGGCCGGCGTCAGCGGCTACCGCGCCGTGATCGAGGCGGCCAACGCCTTCGGCCGCTACTTCAATGGGCAGATCACGGCCGCCGGCAAGGTGCCGCCGGCCAAGGTGTTCATCGCCGGCGCCGGCGTGGCGGGTCTGGCGGCCATCGGCACCGCAGCCGGCCTGGGCGCCATCGTGCGCGCCAACGACACGCGCGCCGAGGTGGCCGACCAGGTCAAGTCGCTGGGCGGCGAGTTCGTCAAGGTGGACTACGAGGAAGAAGGCTCGGGCGGCGGCGGCTACGCCAAGGTGATGAGCGAGGGCTTCCAGGCCGCGCAGCGCCAGATGTACGCGCAGCAGGCCAAGGACGCCGACATCATCATCACCACCGCGCTGATCCCGGGCAAGCCGGCGCCCAAGCTCATCACCGCCGAGATGGTGCAGTCGATGAAGCCCGGCAGCGTGATCGTGGACATGGCGGCCGAGCAGGGCGGCAACTGCGAGCTGACAGTGCCCGGCGAGGCGGTGGTGCGCCACGGCGTCACGATCATCGGCTACACCGACCTGGCCTCGCGCCTGGCCAAGCAGTCGTCCACGCTGTATGCGACCAACCTGCTGCGCCTGACCGAGGAGCTGTGCAAGGCCAAGGACGGCCATGCCGTGGTCAACATGGAGGACGACGCGATCCGCGGCCTCACCGTGATCAAGGACGGCGCCATCACCTGGCCCGCGCCGCCGCTCAAGCCCGCTGCCGTGCCCGCGCCCAAGCCGGCCACCGCGCCGGTGGCGGAGAAGAAGGGCGGCCACGGCCATGGCAGCGGCGGCCCGCTGCCGGCGAAGACGGTCGTCGTCCTGTTCGCGGTGGCGGCGGTGCTGTTCTGGCTCATCGGCGCCTTCGCGCCGGCCGCCTTCCTGGGCCACTTCACGGTGTTCGTGCTGGCTTGCTTCATCGGCTACATGGTGGTGTGGAACGTCACGCCCGCGTTGCACACGCCGCTGATGAGCGTGACCAACGCCATCTCCAGCATCATCGCCATCGGCGCGCTGGTGCAGATCGCGCCGCCCGATGCCGCGGCCGGCGGCCGGCCCGACGAGCTGATCCGCTGGCTGGCCTTCGCCGCGCTGGTGCTCACGGCAGTCAACATGTTCGGCGGCTTCGCCGTCACGCGCCGCATGCTCGCCATGTTCCGCAAGTGACGAGAACGACAACAACAAGAAGGAAGGACGACCATGTCTGAAAGTCTTGCGACGGTGGCCTACCTCGGCGCCACCATCCTCTTCATCCTGAGCCTGGGGGGCCTGTCCAACCCGGAGACCTCGCGCCGCGGCAACCTGTTCGGCATGATCGGCATGGCGATCGCCGTGCTGGCCACGGTGTTCGGCCCGCGCGTCAGCGCCTCGGGCCTCGCCTGGATCGTGATCGCGCTGGTGATCGGCGGCGGCGTCGGCCTGTACGCCGCCCGCATCGTGAAGATGACCCAGATGCCCGAGCTGGTCGCGCTGATGCACAGCCTGGTGGGCCTGGCGGCCTGCCTGGTGGGCTTCGCCAGCTACGTCGACACCTCGGTGCAGTTCCAGGGCGCGGAGAAGGTCATCCACGAGGTGGAGATCTACATCGGCATCCTGATCGGCGCCGTCACCTTCTCGGGATCGCTGATCGCCTTCGGCAAGCTCGCCGGCCGCATCGGCGGCAAGCCGCTGCTGCTGCCGGCGCGCCACTGGCTCAACCTGGTCGCGTTGCTGGTGGTGATCTGGTTCGGCCGCCAGTTCCTGGCCGCGCACGACGTGCAGGCCGGCATGCTGCCGCTGGTCGTGATGACCGTGATCGCGCTGCTGTTCGGCGTGCACATGGTCATGGCCATCGGCGGCGCCGACATGCCGGTGGTGGTGTCCATGCTCAACAGCTACTCGGGCTGGGCCGCGGCGGCCACCGGCTTCATGCTGAACAACGACCTGCTGATCGTCACCGGCGCGCTGGTGGGCTCGTCGGGCGCGATCCTGAGCTACATCATGTGCAACGCGATGAACCGCAACTTCATCAGCGTGATCGCCGGCGGCTTCGGCTCGGGCGCCGGCAAGCCGGCCAAGAAGGGCGAGGCCGCCGAGCCGCAGGGCGAGGCGGTGCCGGTCAGCGCAGCCGAAACGGCCGAGATGCTGCGCGAGGCCAGGAGCGTGGTCATCGTGCCCGGCTACGGCATGGCCGTGGCCCAGGCCCAGCACACGGTCAACGAGATCACGAAGACGCTGCGCGACCGCGGCGTCCAGGTCCGCTTCGCCATCCATCCCGTGGCTGGCCGCATGCCGGGCCACATGAACGTGCTGCTGGCCGAGGCCAAGGTGCCCTACGACATCGTGATGGAGATGGACGAGATCAACGAGGACTTCCCGGACACCGACGTGGCCATGGTCATCGGCGCCAACGACATCGTGAACCCCTCCGCGCAGGAAGACCCGGGCAGTCCCATCGCCGGCATGCCGGTGCTGGAGGTGTGGAAGGCGAAGCACTCGATCGTGATGAAGCGCTCCATGGCCTCGGGCTACGCCGGCGTGGACAACCCGCTCTTCTACAAGGAGAACAACCGCATGCTGTTCGGCGACGCCAAGAAGATGCTCGACGAGGTGCTGGCGGTGCTCAAAGGCTGATCGGCTGTCATGCCGATCTTCGACGCCTGCGGGGCCATCGGGTAGCATCCGGCAGGGATCGCTACTGTTTCGATAGCTGGCAGCGACCGCACGGCGGGCGCTTCGCTTGTTTGTCTTGTTGAATTCGAGAACGCGAGGAGACCTATGACCGACCGCCCCTGGCTTTCCGCCTACCCCGCCGGCGTGCCCGCCGACATCGACCCGACCCAGTACCGCTCCCTGGTGGCGCTGATGGAGGAGAGCTTCGGCCGTTTCGCGGATCGCACGGCCTACAGCTTCATGGGCAAGGACGTCAGCTATGCCGAGGTGGACCAGGCCAGCCGCGCCTTCGCCGCCTACCTGCAGCAGGGGCTGGGACTGGCCAAGGGCGACCGCGTGGCGGTGATGATGCCCAACTGCCCGCAGTACCCGATCGCCGTCGCCGGCATCCTGCGCGCGGGGCTGATCCTGGTGAACGTGAACCCGCTGTACACCGCGCGCGAGCTGGAGCACCAGCTCAAGGACGCGGGCGCCAAGGCGATCGTCATCATGGAGAACTTCGCCGCGACGCTGCAGCAGGCGCTGCCGCACACGCAGGTCAAGCACATCGTGCTGGCGGCCATGGGCGACCGGCTCGGCTTCCTCAAGGGCGCGCTGGTCAACTACGTGCTGCGCAACGTGAAGAAGATGGTGCCGGCCTTCCAGCTGCCGGGCGTCATCCGCTTCAACGACGCGATCGCGCAGGGCGGCAGCCGCACGCTGCAGGCGCCCGAGATCGGCCCGGACGACGTCGCCGTGCTGCAGTACACCGGCGGCACCACCGGCGTGAGCAAGGGTGCCGTGCTGCTGCACCGCAACGTCATCGCCAACGTGCTGCAGTCGGAGGCGTGGAACCAGCCGGTGATGGAGCGCGTGCCGAAGGACCAGCAGCCTACCAGCGTGTGTGCGCTGCCGCTCTATCACATCTTCGCCTTCACCGTGGGCATGATGCTGAGCATGCGCACCGGCGGCAAGCTGGTGCTCATCCCCAACCCGCGCGACCTGGCGGCCACGCTCAAGGAGCTGTCCAAGCACACCATCCACAGCTTCCCGGCCGTCAACACCCTGTTCAACGGCCTGGCCAACCATCCCGACTTCAAGACGGTGGACTGGAGCCACCTCAAGGTCTCGGTGGGCGGCGGCATGGCGGTGCAGGGCGCGGTCGCCAAGCTGTGGCTGGAGAGGACCGGCTGCCCGATCTGCGAGGGCTACGGCCTGTCGGAGACCAGCCCCTCGGCGAGCTGCAACCCGACCACCAGCAAGGAGTACACCGGCACCATCGGCGTGCCCCTGCCC
This sequence comes from Xenophilus azovorans DSM 13620, assembly GCF_000745855.1. Lineage (GTDB taxonomy): Bacteria > Pseudomonadota > Gammaproteobacteria > Burkholderiales > Burkholderiaceae_C > Xenophilus > Xenophilus azovorans. The sequence continues at coordinate 160,794 of NZ_JQKD01000003.1, read as the reverse complement.
AGCACCTGGATGAAGCTGCTCGACGACGACGGCCACGAGGTGCCGCCGGGCGAGCGCGGCGAGATCGCGATCAAGGGCCCGCAGGTGATGGCCGGCTACTGGCAGCGGCCCGACGAGACGGCCAAGGTCATGACCGCCGACGGCTACTTCAAGACCGGCGACATCGGCACGGTGGACGAACGCGGCTACTTCAAGATCGTCGACCGCAAGAAGGACATGGTGCTGGTCAGCGGCTTCAACGTGTACCCCAACGAGATCGAGGACGTGGTGGCGGCGCTGGACGGCGTGCTCGAGTGCGCGGTGGTCGGCGTGCCGGACGAGAAGACCGGCGAGGCCGTCAAGCTGGTGATCGTGAAGAAGCACGAGTCGCTCACCGAGCAGCAGGTGCGCGACTTCTGCAACGCCAACCTCACCGGCTACAAGCGGCCCAAGATCATCGAGTTCCGCACCGAGATGCCCAAGACGCCGGTGGGCAAGATCCTGCGGCGCGAACTGCGGGACAAATAGCCCACCCCCCAGCCTGTGCGTGTGCGGACTTCGTTCCGCTCCGGCAACCCCCTCCAGGGGGCACATCCTGCGGTCTGGCAGAGCCGGTCCCGCGGATGTTCCAGCATGGCCTGCTTCGCGGCCTTCTGTTCCGGTGGGCCGCTACCTACAGACTCACCGGCCTGGTGTGCCAGATCTCGTGCGCGTACTCGGCGATGGTGCGGTCCGACGAGAACACGCCCATGCCGGCCACGTTGAGGATGGCCTTGCGCGTCCAGGCGTCCGGGTCCAGGTACAGCGCATCGACTTCGGCCTGCTTGGCGACGTAGCTGGCGTAGTCGGCCAGCAGCAGGTAGTGGTCGCCCCAGTTCACCAGGGTGTCGAAGATGGCCTGGTAGCGGCCCGGCTCGCCGGGCGAGAACGCGCCTGACTGGATCGCGTCGAGCGCGCGGCGCAGCTCGGCGTCGTTCTCGTAGTACGTGCGCGGCTGGTAGCCGGCCGCGCGGATGTCCTCCACCTGCGGCGCCGTGTGGCCGAAGATGAAGATGTTCTCGTCGCCGACGTTCTCCTTCATCTCGACGTTGGCGCCGTCCAGCGTGCCGATGGTCAGCGCGCCGTTGAGCGCGAACTTCATGTTGCCGGTGCCCGAGGCCTCGGTGCCGGCGGTGGAGATCTGCTCCGACAGGTCGGCCGCCGGCATGATCACCTCCGCCAGGCTCACCGAGTAGTTGGGCAGGAACACCACCTTGAGCAGCTTGCCCACGCGCTCGTCGGCGTTGACGACGGCCGCCACGTCGTTGATGAGGCGGATCACCTGCTTGGCCATGACGTAGGCCGAGGCCGCCTTGCCCGCGAAGACGACCACGCGCGGCACGTGGCGGCCCTGCGGGTCGTCCAGGATGCGGTGGTAGCGCGTGACGACGTGCAGTACGTTCAGCAGCTGCCGCTTGTACTCGTGGATGCGCTTGACCTGCACGTCGAACATGGCGTCGGTGTCCACCACCAGGCCCATGTGCTGCTCGATCCAGTTGGCCAGGCGCAGCTTGTTCTCGCGCTTGGCATGGCGGAAGGCGCGCACGAAGGCCGGCTGCGAGGCCATGGGCCCGAGCGCCGCGAGCTGCGACAGGTCGCGCCGCCAGCCGCGGCCGATGCGCGCGTCCAGCAGCGCGGCCAGCGGCGGGTTGGCCTGCGCCAGCCAGCGGCGCGGCGTCACGCCGTTGGTCTTGTTGTTGAAGCGCTCGGGGAAGAGCTTCGCGAAGTCCGCGAAGATGGACTGCTTCATCAGCTCCGAGTGCAGCGCCGACACGCCGTTGACCGAGTGGCTGGCCAGCACCGCCACGTAGGCCATGCGCACGCGGCGCTCGCCGGTCTCGTCGACCAGCGAGAGGCGGCGCATCAGCTCGTGGTCGTGGCCCACCTTGTCCGCCACCTCGGCGAGGAAGCGCGAGTTGATGTCGAAGATGATCTGCAGGTGGCGCGGCAGCACGCGGCCGAGCATCTCCACCGGCCAGGTCTCCAGCGCCTCGTGCATCAGCGTGTGGTTGGTGTAGCTGAAGACCTTCTGCGTCTGCGCCCAGGCCTCGTCCCAGGGCACGCCGTACTCGTCCAGCAGCAGGCGCATCAGCTCGGGCACCGCCAGCACCGGGTGCGTGTCGTTCAGGTGGATGCTGACCTTCTCGTGCAGTTGGCCGAAGCCCTCGTGGTTGCGCAGGTAGCGGCGCACCAGGTCCTGCACGCTGGCGCTGCAGAAGAAGTACTCCTGGTGCAGCCGCAGCTCCTTGCCCGAGGCGGTGGAGTCGTCCGGGTAGAGCACGCGCGAGACGTTCTCCGAGTGGTTCTTGCTCTCCACCGCCTCGAAGTAGTTGCCGCGGTTGAAGGCCGAGAGGTCGATCTCCTCGGTGGCGCGGGCCGACCACAGGCGCAGCGTGTTGGTGGCCTGCGTGCCGTAGCCGGGGATGATGGTGTCGTAGGCCATGGCCAGCACGTCGTGCGTGCCCACCCAGCGCGCCGCACCGCCGGGCGAGTGGCCCTCCACGTGGCCGCCGAAGCGCACGCGGTACTGCACCTCGGGCCGCTGGAACTCCCACGGGTTGCCGCGGGTGAGCCAGTAGTCGGGCGTCTCCACCTGCTGGCCGCCGATGATCTGCTGGCGGAACATGCCGTACTCGTAGCGGATGCCGTAGCCCATGCCCGGCACGCCCAGCGTCGCCATCGAGTCGAGGAAACAGGCCGCCAGCCGGCCCAGGCCGCCGTTGCCCAGGGCGGCGTCGGGCTCGCGCTCGGCCAGGGCCGCCATGTCGATGTCGAAGTCGGCCAGCGCGGCCTTCACCGTGTCGTACAGGTCCACCGCCAGCAGCGCGTTGGTGAAGGTGCGGCCGATCAGGAACTCGGCCGAGAGGTAGTACACGCGCTTGGTGTCCTGCGCGTAGTTGGCGCGGGTGGTGGCCATCCAGCGCTCGACCAGCTGGTCGCGCACGGCCAGGGCGGTGGCGTGCAGCCAGTCGTCCTGGCTGGCGGCCACCGGGTCCTTGCCGACGGCGTACATGAGCTTGTTGGCCAGCGCGCGCTTGAAGGCGGCGACGTCGCGGTCGGGGTGGTCGTATTCGAAGGCGGCAGGGGTCATGGTGCGGGGGTGTCTTGCAGGGTTCGGTGGGGCGCGGCGTCAGCGTGCCGCGGCGTGGCGGTAGACCTCGATGTAGCGCTGCGCGGGCTCGGCCCAGCCGGCCGGCCGGCGCATGCCGGTGGCGCGCACGCGGCGCCAGTCGGCGGGCCGCGCGAACAGCGCGAAGGCCCGGCGCAGCGCGCGGCCGAAGTCGCGGGCGGTGAAGCCGTCGAAGACGAAGCCGTTGGCCGTGCCTTCGGCCAAGTCTTCCAGCGTGCAGTCGGTCACGGTGTCAGCCAACCCCCCGACCCGGTGCACCAGCGGCAGCGCACCATAGCGCAGCCCGTACATCTGCGTGAGGCCGCAGGGCTCGAACATCGACGGCACCAGGGTCACGTCGCCGCCGGCGAACAGGCGGTGGGCCAGCGCCTCGTCATAGCCGAGGCTGGCCGCGACGCGCCGCGGCGCGGCGGCGGCGCGCTGGCGGAACGCCTCTTCCAGCGCGGCGTCGCCCGAGCCCAGCAGGGCCAGCTGCCCGCCGCGGGCGAGCAGTTCGTCCAGCCCGTCGAGCACCAGGTGCAGGCCCTTCTGCTCGGTCAGGCGGCTGACCAGCACGAACAGCGGCGCGTCGGCGCGCACCTCCAGGCCCAGCGCGTGCTGCAGGGACGCCTTGCACAGCGCCTTGCCCGCCATGCGGCGGCCTTCGGGCATGCGGTAGCGGTGCGGCAGCAGCGTGTCGGTGGCGGGGTCCCACACGCGGTCGTCCACGCCGTTGAGGATGCCGTCGAGCACGCCGGCGCGCCCGCGCAGCAGGCCGTCCAGCCCCTGGCCCTGCGCGGGGGTCTGGATCTCCCGCGCGTAGCTGGGGCTGACGGTGGTGATCCGGTCGGCGAAGTACAGGCCGGCCTTCATGAAGGAGACGTCGCCGTGGAACTCCAGCCCGTTGACCTGGAAGGCGCTGGAGGGCAGCCCCAGCCCGGCGAAGACGTCGGGGCCGAAGCGGCCCTGGTAGGCCAGGTTGTGGACGGTGAACACGCTGCGCGCGGGCTGGCCGGGCAGGTAGGCCAGGTAGGCCGGCGCCAGGCCGGCGTGCCAGTCGTGCGCGTGCACCAGCTCGGGCGCCCAGTGGGGGTCGGCGCCCCGCGCCAGTTGCGCGGCGGCCCAGCCCAGCAGGGCGAAGCGGCGGTGGCTGTCGGCGTAGGGCCGGTGCTCGGCGTCCTCGTAGGGGTTGCCGGGCCGGTCGTACAGGGCCGGCGCGTCCAGCACGTAGGCCGGCAATTGCCCCAGGGCGGGGATGCGGCCGTGCAGCAGCCGCGCCGCCTCGCCCCACGGCGCGCGCAGCCCGGCCACGGGCACCAGGCCGGCCACGCCCGCCAGGATGGCCGGGAAGCCCGGCAGCAGCACCCGCACGTCCTCGCCGGCGGCGGCCAGCGCGGCCGGCAGGGCGCCGGCCACGTCCGCCAGGCCGCCGGTCTTGAGCAGCGGGAAGATCTCGGCGCTGACCTGGAGCACCCGCATCAGCGGCCCAGGTCCTGCAGCACGGAGGCGTCGCCCTCGTCGGGCGCGGGCGCCGCGCCGCCGGCCGCCGCCAGTCGGCGCAGCATCTCGCGCGTGATCAGCACCACGCCGCCCTCGGTGCGCTCGAAGCGGGCAGCATCGGCCGCCGGGTCCTCGCCCACCACCATGCCCGGCGGGATCTCGCAGGCGCGGTCGATCACCACCTTCGACAGGCGCGCGCCGCGGCCGATCGTCACGTCGGGCAGGATCACCGCCTGCTCGATGCGGCAGAAGGAATGCACCCGCACGCCCGAGAACAGCACCGAGTCGCGCACCACCGAGCCCGAGACGATGCACCCGCCCGAGACGATGATGTTCACCGCCTGGCCGGGCTCGCCGCGCCGGTCGTGCACGAACTTCGCCGGGGGCAGCTGGCGCTGGTAGGTCCATATCGGCCATTCGGGGTCGTAGATGTCCAGCTCCGGGGTCACCGAGGCCAGGTCGAGGTTGGCCGACCAGAACGCATCAATCGTGCCCACGTCGCGCCAGTAGGACGCGGCGCCGGGCGTGCGGGTGACGCAGGACAGGCCGAAGGGGTGCGCCAGCGCCCGCCCCTCGGCCACCGCGCGCGGGATGATGTCCTTGCCGAAGTCGTGGCTGGAGGCGGGGTTGGCGTGGTCTTCCTCCAGCAGCCGGTACAGGTAGTCGGCGTCGAAGACGTAGATGCCCATGCTGGCCAGCGCCGCGTCGGGCCGGCCGGGCATGGGCGGCGGGTCGGCGGGCTTCTCGACGAAGGCGCGGATGCGGCGGTCTTCGTCCACCGCCATCACGCCGAAGGCGCGCGCCTCCAGCCGCGGCACCTCGATGCAGCCGACCGTACAGCCGCCGCCGTTGGCGACGTGGTCGCGCAGCATCAGCGAGTAGTCCATCTTGTAGACGTGGTCGCCCGCCAGCACCACCACGTAGTCGTTGCGTAGCGCGCGCGAGCGGATGATGTCGGCGTTCTGGAACACCGCGTCGGCGGTGCCGCGGTACCAGTGCTCCTCGCTCAGGCGCTGCTGCGCGGGCAGCACCTCGACCATCTCGCCCAGCTCGGCGCGCAGGAAGTTCCAGCCGCTTTGCAGGTGGCGCATCAGCGAGTGCGACTTGTACTGCGTGACCACCGCGATGCGCCGGATGCCCGAGTTGATGCAGTTGGACAGCGCGAAGTCGATGATGCGGAACTTGCCGCCGAAGTAGACGGCCGGCTTGGCGCGGCGGTCGGTCAACTGCTTCAGGCGCGAGCCGCGGCCGCCGGCCAGCACCAGCGCGACGCTGCGGCGCACCAGCTGGTGGGTTTCGAGAGATTGGTTCATCCGGGTCTCCTCAGTCGTGTGGTGCGTCCTGCTGCGGCAGGCCCGTCAGTCTGGCACGGGCCGGGTGGTCTGGCAGCACAGCCACAGGCAGGCGGCCGATACGTTCTCGCGCGCCTGCAGCCTGCGCGGCGCGGGCGGGTCGTCGCCGGGGTCGCTGGCCAGGTGCAGGTCCCACGTGCCGGCGGGCGCGGCGAAGGCCTGCGGCTGCCCGGCCGCGTTGACCCACAGCAGCCAGCGCGGCGCCGCCGGGTCGGCGGGCTCGAACAGCACGGCCAGCGCCTGCTGCCGGCCGTCCTCCCAGTCGGCCGGCTGCAGGGGCGTGCCGTCGGGCTGCAGCCAGTGCATGCCGCCCTGGCCGGCGCCGGGGCGGGGCGGCCACCACTGCGTGTGGCGCAGGGGTTCGGCCCGGCGGCGCAGGGCGGCCAGCCGCGCCACGTAGGCGGCCAGCGCCGTGTCGGCACGGGCCCAGTCCAGCCAACTGGTCTCGTTGTCCTGGCAGTAGGCGTTGTTGTTGCCGCCCTGGCTATGGCCCAGTTCGTCGCCGGCCAGCAGCATGGGCGTGCCCTGCGACAGCAGCAGCGTGGCCAGCAGGGTGCGCGTTGTCGCGCGGCGGCGCGCCAGCACGGCCGGGTCGTCGGTGTCGCCTTCCACGCCCTGGTTGTGGCTGAGGTTGCGGTCGTGGCCGTCGCGCCCGTCTTCGCCGTTGGCCTCGTTGTGGCGCCGGTCGTAGCTCACCAGGTCGCGCAGGGTGAAGCCGTCGTGCGCAGCGATGAAGTTGACGCTGGCGGTGGGCGCGCGGCCCGCGTGGTGGAACTCGCCGCTGGAGCCCAGCAGCCGGTGCGCGAACGCGCCGCGCCCCGCCGCGCCGTCCAGGCCCTGGCGCAGCCAGAAGCCGCGCTGCGCGTCACGGTAGCGGTCGTTCCACTCCAGCCAGCCGGGCGGGAAGGCGCCGAGCTGGTAGCCGCCGGGGCCGACGTCCCAGGGCTCGGCGATCAGCAGCGCCTGCGAGAGCAGCGGGTCCTGCGCGCAGGCGGCGAAGAAAGGGGCGCGGCGATCGAAGGCGCCATCCGCGCCGCGCCCCAGCACCGGCGCCAGGTCGAAGCGGAAGCCGTCCACGCCCAGCTCGGCCATCCAGTGGCGCAGGCTGTCGGTGGCGAGCTGCACCACGCGCGGCTCGGAGAAGTCGAGGCAGTTGCCGCAGCCCGTCCAGTTCTCGTAGAGGAAGGGATCGTCCGCGCGCAGCCGGTAGTAGCGCTGGTTGTCGATGCCCCGCAGCGAGAGCGTGGGGCCGAGCTCGTCCGTTTCGGCGCTGTGGTTGTAGACCACGTCGATCACCAGCTCCATGCCGCGTGCGTGCACCGCGTCGGCGAGCTGGCGGAACTCCGACGACGGCGAGGTGCCCGGCCGGCCGCTCCAGTAGCGCGCCTCGGGGGCGAACCAGCCGATCGGGCTGTAGCCCCAGTAGTTGGACAGGCCCAGCTTCAGCAGCCGCTCCTCGTCGGCGCGGTGCTGCACCGGCATCAGGCTCAGCGTGGTGATGCCCAGGCGCTGCAGGTGGTCCAGCACCGCCGGCTCGGCCAGGCCGGCGTAGCTGCCGCGCAGCGCCTCGGGCACGGCGGGGTGCAGCATGGTCTGGCCGCGCACGTGCAGCTCGCAGATCACCCGCTCGCCCGGCGCGATGCGCGGCCGGCGAGGCGGCGGCCCGGGCAGCGGCGCGGTGACACGGGCCTTGAGGGCGATGGCACCGTTGTCGCGCGTGTCGCGCACCTCGGGCTGGCCCGGCACGTGGCCCAGGAAGATGTCCTCGCCGCCGTAGCGGCCGACGACCTCGCGCGCGTACGGGTCGAGCAGCAGCTTGGCCGGGTTGAAGCGCAGCCCCTGGCGCGGCGCCCAGGGGCCATGCACGCGCCAGCCGTAGACCAGCCCCGCACCGGCGCCCGGCAGCAGGCCGTGCCAGACGCCGTCGGTGCAGGCGGGCAGCGCCAGGCGCTGCTGCTCGCGCGTGCCGGTGGCGCCGTCGAACAGGCACAGTTCCACGCGCTGCGCCGCCGGCGCCGCCAGCGCGAAGTTGATGCCCTCGGGCAGCACGGTGGCGCCGAGCGGGTAGGGGCGGCCGGGGGTCAGCATGAAGGGCGATGAAGGCAGTGGTGGTGCACGCACGCAGGCCGGGCAGCAGAAACCGTGCCGCTGCGCTTCACGTCAACACCATTCGGCTCGCCGCTCAGAAGGCCGCGGAGCAGGCCATGCGGGAACATCCGCGGAACCGGCTCTGCCGGGCCGCTGGATGTGCCCCCTTGAGGGGGTTGGCGGAGCGGAACGAAGTCCGCGAAGACTGGGGGTGATTCATGTCAGCACGAAGTACACGCTCGCCAGCGGCGGCACCGTGATGTCGATGGACTGCGGCCGCCCGTGCCAGGGCAGCGATTCGGTGTGAACGACGCCGTTGCCCACGCCGCTGCCGCCGTAGACCTCGCCGTCGGTGTTGATGACCTCGCGCCAGGCGCCCGGCGCCGGCACCCCGAGGCGGTAGCCGCGCCGCACCTCCGGCGTGAAGTTGCACACCGCGACCACGCAGGTGCCGTCCTTCGCGCGGCGCACGAAGGCGAACACGGACTGCTGCTCGTCGTCGTGCACGATCCACTCGAAGCCCTGCGGCTCGCAGTCCAGCTCGTGCAGCGCCGGGAAGTGGCGCAACACGTTGTTCAGGTCGCGCACCAGCCGCTGCACGCCCTGGTGCGTCGGGTACTCCAGCAGGTGCCAGTCCAGGCCGTGGTCGTGGTTCCACTCGGCGCGCTGGGCGAACTCGCCACCCATGAAGAGCAGCTTCTTGCCCGAGTAGGCCCACAGGTAGCCGTACAGGTTGCGCAGCCCGGCGAACTTCTGCCAGTCGTCGCCCGGCATCTTGCCGATCAGCGAGCCCTTGCCGTGCACCACCTCGTCGTGCGAGAGCGGCAGCACGAAGTTCTCGCTGTGCGCGTACATCAGGCCGAAGGTGATCTTGCGGTGCTCGTGCCGGCGGTACAGCGGGTCGGTGCGCGCATAGGCCAGCGTGTCGTTCATCCAGCCCATGTTCCACTTGAAGTGGAAGCCCAGGCCGCCGTCCTCGGGCGGGCGGGTGACGGCTGGGAAGCTGGTCGACTCCTCGGCGATGGTGGTGGCGCCGGGCCGCTCGGTGCCCACCACGCGGTTGGTGCGGCGCAGGAAGTCGATCGCCTCCAGGTTCTCGCGGCCGCCGTGCTCGTTGGCCACCCACTCGCCGGGCGGGCGGCTGTAGTCGCGGTACAGCATGGAGGCCACCGCGTCCACGCGCAGGCCGTCCACGCCGTAGCGCTCCAGCCAGAACAGGGCGTTGCCCACCAGGTAGTTGCGCACCTCGGTGCGGCGCCAGTTGAAGATCAGCGTGTTCCAGTCGTTGTGGAAGCCCTCGCGCGGGTCGGCGTACTCGTACAGCGGCGTGCCGTCGAAGCGGGCCAGCCCGTGCGGATCGGTCGGGAAGTGCGCCGGCACCCAGTCGAGGATCACGCCCAGGCCGGCCTCGTGCGCCGCCTGCACGAAGTGGCGGAAGTCCTCCGGCGCGCCGAAGCGGGCCGTCGGCGTGTACAGCCCCACCGGCTGGTAGCCCCAGGAGCCGTCGAAGGGATGCTCGCTCACCGGCATCAGCTCCAGGTGGGTGAAGCCCATGTCGCGCGCGTAGGGCACCAGCGTCTCGGCCAGGTCGCGGTAGCTCAGCCACTCGTGGCCGTTCTTGCGCCGCCACGAGCCCAGGTGCACTTCGTAGATGCTGATCGGTGCATCGCGCCGGTTGGCTGCCGCGCGCGCCGGCGGCAGCGTGGCGGGCGGTGGCAGTTGTCGCACCACGCTGGCCGTGTCCGGCCGCAGGCGCGAGCCGAAGGCGTAGGGGTCGGCCTTGTGCAGCAGGTGGCCGTCGGCGCCGAGGATCTCGAACTGGTAGGCGTCGCCGGCCGCCATGTGGGGCACGAACATCTCCCACACGCCGCACTCGCGGCGCAGCCGCATCATGTGGCGGCGGCCGTCCCACTGGTTGAAGGGGCCGACCACCGAGACCCGGCGCGCGTTGGGCGCCCAGACGGCGAAGGCCACGCCCCGCGCGCCGCCCAGCTCGCACAGGTGCGCACCCAGCCGCTCCCAGGGGCGCAGGTGGGTGCCCTCGGCCAGCAGCCAGGCGTCCAGCTCGCCCAGCACGGGCGGGAAGCGGTAGGGGTCGTCCAGCAGCGCGGCGTGGTCCTCCCACTGCACGTGCAGGCGGTAGCCCATGCGCGCCGGCGCGGCCGGCACCAGGGCAGAGAACAGGTCGGAATCGCCCTGGCGCTGCAGCACCGCCAGCGGGTCGCCCGAGGCGGCATGCACCACGCCCACCTGGCGCGCGCCCGGCATCAGCACGCGCACGACCAGCCCCTCGGGTGTCTCGTGCGGGCCCAGCACCGCGAACGGATCGCCGTGCTCGGCGCGCATCAGGGCATGGACTTCGGCCTCTGGCAGGTGCATCGCTGGGGGAGGGGGCTGCGGCAGGTCCGGCACATCGTACGCCAGCCCGCAGGGTGCTCCGGCGAGGCGTCAGCGGGTGGTGATTCCTGCCGTGGGCGCTTCGGGCCCGCGAACCACGCGACGGCCTCCTGTTGGGTACCATGCCCCGCCATGGCGCCCACGTCCCCACCCGCCGGAGCCCCCCGCTGGTACTTCGGCTGGAACATCGTCGCGGCGGCGACGGTGCTCACCTTGCTCACGGTCGGCATGCGCATGGGCATCGGCCCATTCTTTCTTCCGATGGCGCAGGACCTGGGCTTCAGCCGCAGCCTGCTGTCGGCCATGATCGCCGTCGGCATGCTGGTCTACGGCCTGGGCCTGCCGCTGGCCGGCCACCTGGCGGCGGTGCGCGGCACGCGCTTCGTCCTGTTGCTGGGCACGGCGGTCACCGTCGCCTCCCTGGCGTGGACCGTGGTGACCCGCGGGGCCATCAGCTTCTTCCTCGCGTTCGGGGTCTGTGCCTCGCTGGGGCTGGCCTTCACCAGCCAGGTGGCGTTGACGCCGGTCCTCAGCCGGTGGTTCGTGCGCCGCCGCGGCACGGCGCTGTTCTTCCTGTCCACCGGGTCGATGGCGGGCATCGCCGTGCTGACGCCGGTGTTCGCGCATGCGATCGCCCATGTGGGCTGGCGCGCGACGATGCTGGGCTTCGCCGTCGTGTTCCTGGTGGTCGCGGTGCCCACCATCCTTCTCGTGATCCGCGACGAGGTGCCGCCGGGGGCCGACCGCCTGCCGGGACAGGAGGGCGCCGCGGCCTCGAAGGCCGGTCTCCAGCCGCTGGCCGGCGCCGGCAGCGCGGCCGAGGCGATACGCACGCCGGTCTTCTGGCAGATCTGCTTCGGCCTGTTCGCCTGCGGCTACAGCATGAACCTGCTCGGCACGCATGGCATGCCCATGCTCATGGACCACGGCTTCGATGGCCCGACCAGCGCCTCGGGCATCGGCCTCATCGGGGCGGTTGCGATCGTCGGCTCGCTGGTGCTGGGCCGCATCTCCGACGCGGTGCCGCGGCGCAATGTGCTCGCCGCCATCTACCTCGTGCGCGGCATCGGCTTCCTGTGCCTTGTTGCGGTCACCTCGCCGTGGGCGCTCTATGCGACCTCCGTCATCGGCGGTCTCGTGTGGGCCGGCAGCATTGCCGCCTCCTCGGCCATCCTGGCCGACGTCTACGGCGTGCGGCTGGTCGGCCTGCTCTACGGCCTGGCCTACGTCGCGCACCAGGTCGGCGGCATGATCAGTTCCTGGGCCGGCGGCTGGGCCTACGAGCACCTCGGCACCCACTGGCCGGCCTTCGGCTCCGCGGCGCTGTTCCTCGTCGCCGCGGCCGTGGTGTCGATGCGGTTGCCTGCCTACGGCGCCGGCAGCCCGCAGGCCAGGGTGGTGGCCGGGGCGTGAGGGCTGGCGGCGACAGGAGGCGCCAACTCAGCCGAGCACGTGGCCGGCCTGCTGGTCGGCGTGGTAGCTGGAGCGCACCATCGCACCCACCGCCGCGTGCGAGAAGCCCATCTCGTAGGCCTTCTCCTCGAACATCCTGAAGGTGTCCGGGTGCACGTATCGGCGCACCGGCAGGTGGCTGTTGCTAGGTGCCAGGTACTGGCCGATGGTCAGCATGTCGATGTCGTGCGCGCGCATGTCGCGCATCACGTCGAGGATCTCCTCGTCCGTCTCGCCCAGGCCGACCATCAGGCCGCTCTTGGTCGGCACCGCGGGGTGCAGCGCCTTGAACTTCTTCAGCAGGTTCAGGCTGAACTGGTAGTCGGAGCCCGGCCGCGCCTCCTTGTACAGGCGGGGGATGGTCTCCAGGTTGTGGTTCATCACGTCCGGCGGCGCGGCCTTCAGGATCTCCAGCGCGCGGTCGTCGCGGCCGCGGAAGTCGGGCACCAGGATCTCGATCTGCGTGGCGGGCGACAGCTCGCGCGTGCGCTGGATGCACTCGACGAAGTGGCCGCTGCCGCCGTCGCGCAGGTCGTCGCGGTCCACGCTGGTGATCACCACGTACTTCAGGCGCAGCTTGGCGATGGTCTTCGCCAGGTTGAGCGGCTCGTCCTTGTCCAGCGGGTCGGGCCGGCCGTGGCCGACGTCGCAGAAGGGGCAGCGGCGCGTGCACTTGTCGCCCATGATCATGAAGGTGGCCGTGCCCTTGCCGAAGCATTCGCCGATGTTGGGGCAGGAGGCTTCCTCGCAGACCGTGTGCAGGTTCGACTCGCGCAGGATCTGCTTGATCTCGTAGAAGCGCGTGGTCGGGCTGCCGGCCTTGACGCGGATCCACTCGGGCTTCTTCAGCACCTCGGCCTGCACCACCTTGACGGGGATGCGCGACAGCTTGGCGGCCGCCTTCTGCTTGGCCGATGCGTTGTAGTTTTCGGCGGACTGGGCCTCGCGGACGACTTCGGGGGTGCTCATGGGATCTTTCAGGGGGCCAGGAAGGCGACGAGCTTCCGGCCTAGGACCTGGGCGGCTTCGTCCCAGGCAACGGAGACGCCGATTGTAGAAAGGTCCACTGTCTTCAGCCCGGCATAGCCGCAAGGGTTGATCCGCGTGAAGGGTTCCAGGTCCATCGCCACGTTGAGCGACACCCCGTGGTAGGTGCAGTGCCGGCTGACCTTGATGCCCAGCGCGGCGATCTTGCCCAGGCCGCGGAAGGGGTCGCCGCCCGGTTGCGGGCCGGCCAGCGCGGCGTGGCTGAAAGGATCGTCCAGCCGCACGTAGATGCCCGGCGCGCCCGCCACGCGGTGCCCCGTCACGCCGAAGTGCGCCAGGGTGCGCAGCACCGCCTCTTCCAGCCGGTACACGTATTCCTTGACGTAGTAGCCGGCGCGGCGCAGGTCCACGAGCGGGTAGGCCACCACCTGGCCGGGGCCGTGGTACGTGACCTGTCCGCCGCGGTCGGTCTGCACCACGGGGATGTCGCCGGGCAGCAGGATGTGGTCCTGCCGGCCGGCCAGGCCCTGGGTGAAGACGGGGGGGTGCTCGCAGACCCACAGCCGGTCGGGCGCGTCGGCGGGGCGCTCCTGCGTGAACTGCCGCATGGCGGCGAAGGTGGCCTGGTAGTCGGCGCGGCCGAGCATGCGCAGCTCCGGCGCCCACGCCGGCGCGGCGGTCTCGGGCGCCGTGGCGGCGTTCACAGCACGACCTTCACCATCGGGTGCGAGGACAGGGCGCGGTACAGGTCGTCGAGCTGCTCGCGGCTGGTGGCCGTCACCGTGATGGTGACGCCCAGGTAGTTGCCGGCCTTGCTGTCGCGCAGCTCGACGGTGCTGGCGTCGAAGCCGGGATCGAACTGCCTGGCCACCTGCGTCACCGCGTGCACGAAGCCGTCGACGTTGGCGCCCATCACCTTGATGGGGAAGGGCGAGGGGTACTCGATCAGCGAGTCCTTGCGCGGGTCGTCGGTTTTCGTGGTCATGGCTTGCCTTTCAGAGGTTCATGCCGCCGCGGCCTGCTTGGCTTCCTGGTAGGCGGCGTACAAGCAGTCGTAGATGGGGCCGGGCACGCCCTTTCCAACCGGCTGCCCGTCCAGCCGCGTCACCGGCAGCACCTCCTTGGAGGCGGACGACAGCAGCAGCTCGTCCGCCTGCCGCACCTCCTCGCGCGTGATGTCGCGCAGCGCGAACGGGATGCCGCGCCGCGCGCACAGCCGCTCCAGCAGCCCGTAGCGGATGCCGCGCAGCACGCGGTGGTCGGCCTGCGGACCGCTCACGCGGCCGTCCTTCACCACCCACACGTTGCTCGACGAGGCCTCGCTGAGAAGATCGCCGCGGAACATGACGGTCTCGGCCGCGCCGGCCTCCACGCTGATCTGCCGCGCCAGCACCGCGCCCAGCAGGCTGGTGGCCTTGATGTGCGCCTTCTGCCAGCGGAAGTCCTCGGCGCTGACGCAGGCCACGCCGCGCGCACGCACCTCGGCCGGCACCGGCTTGAGCGGGTTGATCATGGCGAAGACCGTGGGCACCAGGCCGGTGGGCATCGCGTGGTCGCGCATCGCGACGCCGCGCGTCACCTGGAAGTACAGGCCCTGGGTGGCTGCGGGCGGCGCTTCGCGCACCAGCCGCTGCGCGATGGCGCGCCATCCGTCCAGGCCGTGCGGGTTCGGGATGCGCAGCTCGTCCAGCGATCGGGCCAGCCGCGCCATGTGTTCCTCGAAGCAGAACAGATGGCCGTCGTAGACGGGCACCACCTCGTAGACGCCGTCGCCGAAGATGAAGCCGCGGTCCAGCACGCTGACCCGTGCCTCCCGCAGCGGAAGGTAGTCGCCGTTCAGGTGGCAGGGCGTGGAGGGCAGGGCGTCCGGGAAGGCGGGGTGCATCGCGGGATTATCCGGAAGCCCCGACAAGTGGGCCGCCGCCCGGCGGCGAGGCCATGACGCCACATCTTTCGGCCGTGTCCTGCCGGGGATGGACGGGTTTTTACTTATAATGAGAGGCTTTGTAGAATTTCCGCGAGATTGGGGCGGCCATTCGAATGACAACCAACGCCCCGTCTTCCGAAGTCGACGCCGAAGCCTCCGACTTCAAGCCGCTGACCGCCGAGGAGGCGCAGCGCTTGCGCGAGCAACATCCCGAATTGTCATCCTGGTGGGTGATTGGCGCCCAGGTGGCGGCGGGCCTGCTCGTGGCGGTGGTGGCGTGGTTCTGGACGCACCGGCCGGTGGCGGCGGTGTCGGCGTTCTACGGAGCGATGGCGGTGGCCCTGCCGGCGGCGTTGTTCGCCCGGGCGATGCGGCGAGCGAAGGACGTCGCGTCACAGTCCGCTGCCATGATGGGATTCGTGATCTGGGAGCTGATCAAGATCGCGCTGACCGTGGCCCTGCTGGTCGCGGCGCGCTGGCTGATCGAGGGCGTCCACTGGCTGGCCCTGCTGGCTGGCATGGTGGTCGCGCTGAAGATGTACTGGGTGGCGCTTGCCGTGCGGCCCCGTTTGTTGAACCGGATTTGACCGTTTAAGAGAAGAGATCGAGAAAGATGGCCGCCGAAGGACACGCCCCGACCGCCAGCGAATACATCGTCCACCACTTGCAGCACTGGCAGGTGGACTGGAGTGGCCACCCGGTGGTGCAGAAGGCCATCGTCGACTTCAATGTCCTGAACCTGGACTCCATCCTCTATGCGCTGGTGCTCGGCGCGCTGGGCTGCTTCGTGATGTGGCTGGCCGCGCGCAAGGCCACCTCGGGCGTGCCGGGCCGCTTCCAGGCCGCGGTCGAGATCCTGGTCGAGATGGTCGACAACCAGGCCAAGGCCAACATCCACAACGCGCAGAGCCGCAAGTTCATCGCCCCGCTGGCGCTGACGGTGTTCGTGTGGGTCTTCCTGCTCAACGCGATGGACCTGCTGCCGGTGGACCTGCTGCCGGCCCTGTGGACCCAGCTGCACGCGGCGACGGGCGGCGACCCGCACCATGCCTACATGCGCGTCGTGCCCACGGCCGACCTGTCGACCACGCTGGGCCTGGCCGTCGCGGTGCTGTTCCTGCGCTTCTGGTACAGCCTGAAGGTCAAGGGCGCCGGCGGCTGGGGCCACGAGCTGGTGACCGCGCCCTTCGGCTCGCACCCCGTGCTGTGGCCGATCAACCTGCTGATGCAGTGCATCGAGTACATCGCCAACACCGTCTCGCACGGCATGCGGCTGTTCGGCAACATGTATGCGGGCGAGCTGGTGTTCATGCTGATCGCCCTGATGGGCGGCGCCATGGCGATGTCGCTCACGGGCGTGCTGTTGCCGGTGGGCCACGTGGTCGCCGGCTTCATCTGGGCCGTGTTCCACATCCTGGTGATCACGCTGCAGGCCTTCATCTTCATGATGCTGGCGCTCATCTACCTCGGCCAGTCGCACAGCGCGCACTGACCGTTCCGCTTTCCCTTCCCCTTTCCTCACTCTTGCCTTTCAACTAAGGAGTCATCATGGCAAACGTTCTCGGTCTCGTCGCTCTGGCTTGTGGTCTGATCGTCGGTCTCGGCGCGATCGGCGCGTCGATCGGCATCGCGCTGATGGGCGGCAAGTTCCTCGAGTCCTCGGCCCGTCAGCCCGAACTCATGAACGACCTGCAGACCAAGATGTTCATTCTGGCCGGCCTGATCGACGCCGCCTTCCTGATCGGCGTGGCCATCGCCCTGCTGTTCGCCTTCGCCAACCCCTTCGTCGTCGCCGGCGCCTGATCCTCTCCTGCCACACCGTCCTTAGAAAGGTGTTGCCGTGAGTATCAACGCGACCCTGTTCGTTCAGGCCGTCGTCTTCCTGCTGCTCGTGTGGTTCACGATGAAGTTCGTGTGGCCGCCGATCGCGAAGGCGCTGGATGAGCGAGCCCAAAAGATCGCCGCGGGTCTGGCGTCCGCCGAGAAGGCCAAGGCCGAACTCGCGTCCGCCAACCAGCGCGTCGAGCAGGAGCTGCAGGCTTCGCGCACCGAGACCAGCAATCGCCTGGCCGATGCCGAGCGCCGCGCGCAGCAGATCGTCGAGGAGGCCAAGTCCCGCGCGACGGACGAGGCCAACAAGATCGTGGCCGCCGCCCGCGAGGAAGCCGAGCAGCAGGCCGTGCGCGCCCGCGAGACGCTGCGCGAGCAGGTGGCTGCGCTGGCCGTCAAGGGCGCCGAGCAGATCCTGCGCAAGGAGGTCGATGCCAACGTGCATGCCGACCTGCTGGCCCGCCTGAAGACCGAGCTGTAAGAGGACGACGCGATGGCCGAACTCGCCACCATTGCCCGTCCGTACGCCGAGGCGCTGTTCAAGGCCAGTGCCGGCGACGCCGACGCGACGCTCGCCTGGCTCGAGCCGCTGGCCCAGGTGGCCGGCAGCGCGCAGCTGCAGGAGGCCGCGGCCAATCCCAGGCTGGGCGCCGAGCAGGTCTACGGACTGATCGCGGGCCTCGTGCCGCAAGGCCTGCCGCAGGCCGGGCAGAACTTCCTGCGCATGGTGCTGGAGAACGGCCGCCTGGCCGCGCTGCCCGAGGTGGCGACGCAGTTCCGCGCCCTGAAGAACGCCGCCAGCGGCGTGGCCGATGCCGCCATCTACAGCGCCTTCCCGATGGATGCCGCCGCGGTGGCCGAGGTGCAGGCCGTGCTGGAGAAGCGCTTCGGCCGCAAGCTGACCACCCACGTCGAGGTCGATCCCTCGCTCATCGGCGGCGTGCGCGCCGTGGTGGGCGACGAAGTGCTGGACACCTCCGTCAAGGCCCGGCTCGAACAAATGAAGGCGGCGCTCACCGCGTAAGGCGGCCGGGCCGTCACACCGATTGAAAGAAGGAAAGAGTCATGCAACTCAATCCCGCAGAGATTTCCGAACTGATCAAGAGCCGGATCGAGGGGCTGGGCGTCAGCGCCGACATCCGCAACGAGGGCACCGTCGTCTCGGTGACCGACGGCATCGTGCGCATCCACGGCCTGTCCGAAGCGATGCAGGGCGAAATGCTGGAGTTCCCGCCCACCCCGAGCGGCCAGCCGACCTACGGCCTGGCGCTGAACCTCGAGCGTGACTCGGTGGGCGCGGTGATCCTGGGCGAGTACGAGCACATCTCCGAAGGCGACACCGTCAAGTGCACGGGCCGAATCCTGGAAGTGCCGGTCGGCCCCGAGCTGATCGGCCGCGTGGTCAACGCCCTGGGCCAGCCGATCGACGGCAAGGGCCCGGTCAACGCCAAGCTGACGGACGTGATCGAGAAGGTCGCCCCCGGCGTGATCGCCCGCCAGTCGGTGGACCAGCCGATGCAGTCGGGCCTGAAGTCCATCGACTCGATGGTGCCGATCGGCCGCGGCCAGCGCGAACTGATCATCGGCGACCGCCAGACCGGCAAGACCGCCGTGGCGATCGACACGATCATCAACCAGAAGGGTCAGAACATGACCTGCGTCTACGTCGCGATCGGCCAGAAGGCTTCGTCGATCAAGAACGTGGTGCGCTCGCTGGAGCAGGCCGGCGCGATGGAATACACCATCGTGGTCGCCGCTTCGGCTTCCGAGTCGGCCGCGATGCAGTACGTGTCGGCCTACGCCGGCTGCACGATGGGCGAGTACTTCCGCGACCGCGGCCAGGACGCCCTGATCATCTATGACGACCTGTCCAAGCAGGCCGTCGCCTACCGTCAGGTTTCGCTGCTGCTGCGCCGCCCGCCGGGCCGCGAAGCCTACCCCGGCGACGTGTTCTACCTGCACAGCCGCCTGCTGGAGCGCGCCGCCCGCGTGAATGCCGACTACGTCGAAGCCTTCACCAAGGGCGAGGTCAAGGGCCAGACCGGTTCGCTGACGGCGCTGCCGATCATCGAGACGCAGGCCGGCGACGTGTCCGCCTTCGTGCCGACCAACGTGATCTCGATCACCGACGGCCAGATCTTCCTGGAAACCAACCTGTTCAACGCCGGCATCCGCCCCGCCATCAACGCCGGTATCTCGGTGTCGCGCGTGGGCTCGGCGGCGCAGACCAAGGTCATCAAGGGCCTGTCCGGCGGTATCCGTACCGACTTGGCGCAGTACCGCGAACTGGCTGCCTTCGCGCAGTTCGCCTCCGACCTGGACGAAGCGACCCGCAAGCAGCTCGACCGCGGCGCCCGCGTGACCGAACTGCTCAAGCAGCCGCAGTACAGCCCGCTGCCCATCTCGCTGATGGCCGCCTCGCTGTTCGCGGTGAACAAGGGCTTCATGGACGACCTGGACGTCAAGAAGGTGCTGCCCTTCGAGCACGGCCTGCACCAGTTCCTCAAGACCAGCCACGGCGCGCTGCTCGACAAGATCGAGCAGGCCAAGGCGCTGGACAAGGACGCCGAAGCCGACCTGACCGCCGCCATCACGGCGTTCAAGAAGTCCTTCGCCTGATGGCGCCCGGACGCAACGAGGCTTAAGGAGCATCGATGGCAGCCGGCAAGGAAATCCGCGGCAAGATCAAATCGGTGGAGAACACCAAGAAGATCACCAAGGCCATGGAAATGGTGGCCGCGTCGAAGATGCGCAAGGCGCAGGACCGCATGCGTGCGGCCCGTCCCTACAGCGAGAAGATCCGCGCGATCGCGGCCAACCTCGCGCAGGCCAATCCCGAGTACACCCACGCCTTCATGAAGACCAACGACGCCAAGTCCGCGGGCCTCATCGTGGTGACGACGGACAAGGGCCTGTGCGGCGGCATGAACACCAACCTGCTGCGCGCCGTGACGGCCAAGCTGCGCGAGCTGCAGCAGGCGGGCATGACGGCCGACACGGTGGCGATCGGCAACAAGGGCTTCGGCTTTCTCAACCGCATCGGCGCGCGCGTGGTCTCGCACGTCACGCAGCTGGGCGACACGCCGCACCTGGACAAGCTGATCGGCCCGGTGAAGGTGCTGTTCGACGCCTATGCCGAGGGCAAGATCAATGCGGTCTACCTGGGCTACACGCGCTTCGTGAACACGATGCGCCAGGAGTCGGTGGTCGAGCAGCTGCTGCCGCTGAAGGCCGAGTCGCTGCAGGACGAGAAGGGCCAGCACAGCTGGGACTACCTCTACGAGCCCGACGCGCAGACCGTCATCGACGAGCTGCTGGTGCGCTACGTGGAATCGCTGGTCTACCAGGCCGTGGCCGAGAACATGGCCTCCGAGCAGGCGGCCCGCATGGTGGCCATGAAGGCCGCCACCGACAACGCCGGCAACGTGATCAACGAGCTCAAGCTGGTCTACAACAAGACCCGCCAGGCCGGCATCACCACCGAGCTGTCCGAGATCGTGGCCGGTGCGGCTGCGGCCACCGGCAACTGACAAGACAAATTTACTGGAGCAGACAATGGCTCAAGCAGAAGGCAAGATCGTTCAATGTATCGGCGCCGTGGTCGACGTCGAATTCCCGCGCGACCAGATGCCCAAGGTGTATGACGCGCTGAAGTTCCAAGAGGGCGGCCTGACGCTCGAAGTGCAGCAGCAGCTCGGCGACGGCGTGGTGCGCACCATCGCGCTGGGCAGCTCGGACGGCCTGCGCCGCGGCATCACCGTGGTCAACACCGGCGCCCCCATCACCGTGCCGGTCGGCAAGGCCACGCTGGGCCGCATCATGGACGTGCTGGGCAACCCCATCGACGAGCGCGGCCCGGTCAGCCAGGAGCTGACGGCCTCGATCCACCGCAAGGCCCCCGCCTACGACGAGCTGTCGCCCTCCACCGAGCTGCTGGAAACCGGCATCAAGGTGATCGACCTGGTCTGCCCCTTCGCCAAGGGCGGCAAGGTGGGCCTGTTCGGCGGCGCCGGCGTCGGCAAGACCGTGAACATGATGGAGCTCATCAACAACATCGCCAAGGCGCACTCGGGCCTGTCGGTGTTCGCCGGCGTGGGTGAGCGCACCCGCGAGGGCAACGACTTCTATCACGAGATGTCGGATTCCGGCGTCGTGGTGCAGGACAACCTGGCCGACTCGAAGGTGGCCATGGTCTACGGCCAGATGAACGAGCCCCCGGGCAACCGCCTGCGTGTGGCGCTGACGGGCCTGACCATCGCCGAGTCCTTCCGCGACGAAGGCCGCGACGTGCTGTTCTTCGTGGACAACATCTACCGCTACACGCTGGCCGGCACCGAGGTGTCCGCGCTGCTGGGCCGCATGCCCTCCGCCGTGGGCTACCAGCCGACGCTGGCCGAGGAAATGGGCCGCCTGCAGGAGCGCATCACCTCCACCAAGGTCGGTTCGATCACCTCCATCCAGGCCGTGTACGTGCCTGCAGATGACCTGACCGACCCCTCGCCCGCCACGACCTTCGCCCACCTGGATTCCACCGTGGTGCTGAGCCGTGACATCGCCTCGCTGGGCATCTACCCCGCCGTGGACCCGCTCGATTCGACCAGCCGCCAGCTGGACCCGAACGTGGTCGGCGAGGAGCACTACAACGTGGCCCGCGCCGTGCAGGGCACGCTGCAGCGCTACAAGGAACTGCGCGACATCATCGCCATCCTGGGCATGGACGAACTGGCGCCGGAAGACAAGCTGGCCGTGGCCCGCGCCCGGAAGATCCAGCGCTTCCTGTCGCAGCCCTTCCACGTGGCCGAGGTGTTCACCGGCTCGCCCGGCAAGTACGTGCCGCTGGCCGAGACCATCCGCGGCTTCAAGATGATCACCAACGGCGAGTGCGACCACCTGCCGGAGCAGGCCTTCTACATGGTCGGCACCATCGACGAGGCGTTCGAGAAGGCCAAGAAGGTCGCCTGATAAGAGGCAGCGAGCATGGCAAACACCATTCACGTCGACGTCGTCAGCGCCGAGGAGTCCATCTACTCGGGCGAGGCGAGGTTCGTCGCGCTGCCCGGTGAAGCCGGCGAGCTCGGCGTCTATCCGCGCCACACCCCGCTCATCACCCGCATCCGTCCCGGCGCCGTGCGCATCGAGACGGCCGACGGCGGCGAGGAATTCGTCTTCGTCGCCGGCGGCATCCTGGAGGTGCAGCCGAACTGCGTCACGGTGCTGTCCGACACCGCCATCCGCGGCAAGGACCTGGACGACGAGAAGGCCAACGCCGCCAAGCGCGCGGCCGAAGAGGCGCTGAAGAACGCCAAGAGCGACATCGACATCGCCATGGCGCAGTCCGAGTTGGCGGTGATGGCCGCGCAGATCGCGGCGCTGCGCAAGTACCGTCAGAAGAAGTGAAAAGCGCCCGCAGGCGGCCGCCCGCCTGCCCGCGCTTCCAGCCAAAGCCGCCTCCGGGCGGCTTTTTCTTTGGCATCTCGGCATCACTTCGGCTCAAAATGGGCTGAAGTTAAGTCTTGTCTGGCCAAAGCGCGCTCCCTAGCATTCGCCCACTTCGCGCTTCCGGCATCGGCAAGGCGCCCGACGCGGAGCAAGAAGAGACATGCACGGAGACACACGCTTGGCCCCCTGGAACGGCCTGTCCACGCCCGAGATGCAGTTGCTGCAGACCACCTTCTGGTCGGCCGGCGGCTCGCGCCATGGCATGGCGGCGCGGCTGGGCTTTTCGCGCAGCAAGGCCAACTCGCTGATCGCAGGGCTGCTGGACCAGGGGCTGCTCTCCGAAGCCGGCCAGCGCGAATCCACCGGCGGGCGGCGCGCCGAGCACCTGTGCCTGCACGCGGACCTTGGCCTGCTGCTGGCGGTGGACATCGGCGCCACCAGCCTCGACGTGGCCGTGCTCCAGCCCGACCTCACCGTGCTGGCCCATGCGGCGGAGCCGGCCGACGTGCGCAAGGGTCCCGGCGTGGTGCTGGCGCGCGTGCGGGAGCTGATGCGTGAACTCCTCGGGCGCTGCGGCGCGCAGCCCGCGCGGGTGCTGGGCATCGGCATCGGCGTGCCCGGCCCGGTGGACTTCGACAGCGGCCAGCTCGTCAACCCGCCGCTGATGCCCGGCTGGGACGGCTTCTCGATCCGCGACTACCTGCGCGAGGAGTACGGCGCCCCGGTGTTCGTCGACAACGACGTCAACCTGATGGCGCTGGGCGAGCTGTGGCGCCTGCAGCGGCAGTTGCCCAACTTCCTCGTCATCAAGATCGGCACCGGCATCGGTTGCGGCATCGTCTGCCACGGCGAGGTGTACCGCGGCGCGGCCGGTTCGGCCGGCGACGTGGGCCACATCTGCGTGGACCACGACGGCCCGCGCTGCCACTGCGGCAACGTCGGCTGCGTGGAGGCGATGGCGGCCGGCCCGGCGATCGTGCGCATGGCGGTGGCAGCGGCCGAGGCGGGCCAGAGCCCGCTGCTGGCCGAGCACCTGCGCGCGCACGGCCGCATCGACGCGGTGGACGTGGGCCAGGCGGTGCGCGCGGGCGACGTGGCGGCCAACGGCATCATCCAGCGCGCCGGCGCGCTGGTCGGGCAGATGCTCGCGTCGGTGGTCAACTTCTTCAACCCGTCGCACGTGTTCATCGGCGGCGGCATCACGCACATCGGGCCGCTGTTCCTGGCGGCCGTGCGGCAGAGCGTCTACCAGCGCTCGCTGGCGCTGTCGACGCGGCACCTGGAGATCCAGTACACGCCGCTGGGGCCGCAGGGCGGCGTGATCGGCGCCGGCGTGCTGGCGATGCACGAGTCGCTCAAGGTCGGGAGGGCGATCGCATGAACACCCAGGGCGTCGCCGTCGCCTTCGACAACGTGGTCAAGGCCTTCGGCCCGGTGCAGGTGCTGCACGGCGTGAGCTTCGACCTGGCGCCCGGCCGCGTCTACGGCCTGCTGGGCGAGAACGGCGCCGGCAAGTCCACGCTGATGAAGATCCTGGCCGGCTACGAGCCGCTGACCGGCGGCGAGCTGCGCGTCAACGGCCAGGCGCAGCAGTTCCGCAGCTCGCGCGACGCCGAGGCGCTGGGCATCGTGCTGATCCACCAGGAGTTCAACCTGGCGGAAGACCTGAGCGTGGCCGACAACATCTTCCTCGGCCATGAGAAACGCAAGGGCCTGTTCCTCGACGACCGCGCGATGCGCGCCGAGGCGGCCGCCGCGCTGGCGCAGGTCGGCCTCGCGGTGGACCCGGCGACCAAGGTGCGCCGCCTGATCGTGGCCGAGAAGCAGCTGGTCGAAATCGCCAAGGCCATGGCCCGCCACGCGCGCCTGCTGATCATGGACGAGCCCACCGCCACGCTGACGCCGGGCGAGACCGAGCGGCTGTTCGGCCTGATCGCCCAGTTGCGCGCCGAGGGCGTGACCATCGTCTACATCTCGCACAAGCTCGACGAGGTGGAGCGCGTGACCGACGAGGTGATCGTGATGCGCGACGGCCGCTTCGTCGCGCGCGCGCCCACGCACGAGCTGACGCGCCACCAGATGGCCAACCTGATGGTCGGCCGCGAGATCGCCGACCTGTACCCGCCGCGCGACCCCATGCCCACCGGCGGCGTGCCGGCGCTGCGCGTGCAGGATTTCAGCGTGCCCGGCTGGGCGCAGAACATCGACTTCGAGGTGCGGCCCGGCGAGATCCTCGGCTTCGCGGGCCTGGTCGGCGCGGGCCGCACCGAGCTGTTCGAGGGCCTGCTCGGCCTGCGCCCGGCCAGCGGCACCGTCGAACTGCAGGGCCGCACCGTGCGCCTGCATTCGCCGCGCGAGGCGGCCCGCCACGGCCTGACCTACCTGAGCGAGGACCGCAAGGGCAAGGGCCTGCACGTGGCCTTCGGCCTGCGCGAGAACCTGACGCTGATGGCGCTGGAGCAGTACGCCCGTCCCTGGCTGCGGCCCGAGGCCGAGCGCGCCGCGCTGGCCACCGCCGTCAAGGACTACGGCATCCGCGCCGGCTCGCTGGAGGTCAAGGCCGCCTCGCTCTCGGGCGGCAACCAGCAGAAGCTCGCGCTGGCCAAGGTGCTGCAGCCGCGGCCCAAGGTGGTGGTGCTCGACGAGCCCACGCGCGGCGTGGACGTGGGCGCCAAGCGCGACATCTACTTCCTCATCCAGCGCCTGGCCCGCGAGGGCCTGGCCGTCATCGTCATCTCGTCGGAGCTGATGGAACTCATCGGCCTGGCCCACCGCGTCGCCGTGATGCGCGCGGGCCGGCTGGAGGCCACGCTGCCCGGCGAGGGGCTGACCGAAGAAACACTCATCGCCTACGCGACAGGGACCGCCCATGCCGAAGCCTGACACGCCCACCGCCGCCGCCGAGGGCGCCGCGCACCGCGCCGAATCCAAGCCGCGCTGGACCGAGCGCCTGCACGGCCTGGGCCCCGTCATCGGCCTGGTGCTGCTGTGCATCGCCGGCGGCGTGCTCAACAGCGACTTCGCCACGCTCGACAACCTGATGAACGTGCTCACCCGCACCGCCTTCATCGGCATCATCGCGGTGGGCATGTGCTTCGTCATCATCTCCGGCGGCATCGACCTGTCGGTGGGCTCGATGGCGGCGCTGATCGCGGGCAGCGTGATCCTGTTCATCAACTGGGCCGGGCCGGCGACGGGATCGCCGCTGCTGGCCGTGGTGCTGGGCGCGGGCCTGGCGGTGCTGCTGGGCGCGCTCTTCGGGCTGGCGCACGGCCTGCTCATCACGCGCGGGCGCATCGAGCCCTTCATCGTCACGCTGGGCACGCTGGGCATCTTCCGTGCCTACCTCACCTACTTCGCCAACGGCGGCGCGATCACGCTCGACAACGACCTGTCGGACCTCTACGCGCCGGTCTACTACGCGAGCCTGCTGGGCATCCCGGTGCCGGTGTGGGTCTTCCTGCTGGTGGCGGTGGCGGGCGCCGTCATCCTCAACCGCACCGCCTACGGCCGCTACGTGCAGGCCATCGGCTCCAACGAGCAGGTGGCCCGCTACGCCGCCGTGCACGTCGACCGCGTGAAGACGCTCACCTACGTGCTGTTGGGTGCGTGCGTGGGCATCGCCACGCTGCTGTACGTGCCGCGCCTGGGCTCGGCTTCGCCCACCACCGGCCTCCTGTGGGAGCTGGAGGCCATCGCCGCGGTGATCGTCGGCGGCACGGCGCTCAAGGGCGGCGCCGGCAGCATCACCGGCACGGTGGTCGGTGCGATCCTGCTCTCGGTCATCAGCAACATCCTCAACCTCACCAGCATCATCAGCGTGTACCTCAACGCGGCGGTGCAGGGCTTCGTGATCATCGTGGTGGCCTTCTTGCAAAGAGGCAGGCGATGAACGCGGGGCATCCGCCCGCCCGCCCCGTTCGGGCTGAGCCTGTCGAAGCCGCGCGCCGCGCTTCGACAGGCTCAGCGTGAACGGGTGAAGAACCTTCCCGTGTCAGTGAACTTTCAACCCAGGAGACATCCAGCATGACATCCATCACCCGTCGCATCGCCCTCACGGCCGTCGCTGCCGCCGCGCTCGCCAGCGTGCCCGCGCTGGCCGCCGAGAAAGTGAACCTGGGCGTGTCCATCCCGGCCGCCACGCACAGCTTCATGGGCGGCATCAACTACTGGGCGAACCAGGCCAAGAAGGACCTGGAGAAGCAGCACAAGGACCTGAAGATCACCATCAAGACGGCCGCCAACGCGCAGGAGCAGGCCAACCAACTGCAGGACTTCAGCACCGTCACCAAGATCAACGCGCTGGTGGTCTTCCCCTTCGAGTCGGCGGCGCTGACCAAGCCGGTGGCGCAGGTCAAGGCCAAGGGCGCGTACGTCACGGTGGTCGACCGCGGCCTCACCGACACCAGCGCGCAGGACGCCTACGTGGCCGGCGACAACACCGCCTTCGGCAAGATCCCGGCCGAGTACATCGCCAAGCAGCTGAACGGCAAGGGCAACGTCGTCGCACTGCGCGGCATCGCCACCACGCTGGACAACGAGCGCATGGACGCCTTCAACAGCGTGCTCAAGAACCACCCCGACATCAAGCTGCTGGACGCCAAGTACGCCAACTGGAACCGCGACGACGCCTTCAAGGTCACGCAGGACTACCTGACGCGCTTCAAGGAGATCGACGCCATCTGGGCGGCCGACGACGACATGGCGGTGGGCGTGCTCAAGGCCATCGAGCAGGCCAAGCGCAAGGACATCAAGATCGTCTTCGGCGGCGCCGGCGCCAAGGGCATGGTCAAGACCATTCTCGACGGCAAGGACCCGCGCATCCAGGCCGACGTGAGCTATTCGCCCAAGTTCATCTACGACGCCATCAAGCTCACTGCCGAGGCGCGGCTGAAGGGCGAGAAGCTGCCCGAGACCACCATCATTCCTTCCGTACTGATCACGAAGGAAAACGCCAAGGACTTCTACCACCCGAACTCGCCGTTCTGAACGACCCACCCCCAGTCTTCGCGGACTTCGTTCCGCTCCGCCAACCCCCTCAAGGGGGCACCGCCTGCGGCCTGGCAGAGCCAGTTCCGCGGCGGTTCCCGCATGGCCTGCTCCGCGGCCGCCAGAGGGGATGCGAGGTGGAGCGAGTGCCGAGCAAAGGAAACCCGAATGCCACGTCCCGTCACCCTCTTCACCGGCCAGTGGGCCGACCTGCCGCTGGCCGAGCTGGCGCCGCTGGCGCGGCGCATGGGCTACGACGGGCTGGAGCTGGCCTGCTGGGGCGACCACTTCGACGTGCAGCAAGCGCTCGCATCCGAGACCTACGTCAAGGACAAATGGGCGCTGCTGCGCGAGCACGGCCTGACCTGCCTGGCCATCGGCAACCACCTGGTCGGGCAGGCCGTGTGCGACCTGATCGACGAGCGCCACCGTGCCATCCTGCCGCCGCACGTGTGGGGCGACGGCGAGCCGGAAGGCGTGCGCCGGCGTGCGGCGAGCGAGCTGGCCGACACGGCACGCGCCGCCGCGAAGTTCGGCGTGAAGACCGTCACCGGCTTCACCGGCTCGTCGATCTGGCACGCGACCTACGCCTTCCCGCCCACCTCGCAGGCGTACTGGGACGCGGGCTTCGCCGACTTCGGCCGGCGCTTCGGGCCGATCCTCGACACCTTCGAGCAGCACGACGTCAACTTCGCGCTCGAGGTGCACCCGACCGAGATCGCCTTCGACATCGCCTCGGCCGAGCGCGCCATCGAGGCGGTGGGCGGGCACCGCCGCTTCGGCTTCAACTTCGACCCCAGCCACCTCGCCTACCAGGGCGTGGACTACGTGCGCTTCATCCGCCGCTTCGCCGACCGCATCTACAACGCCCACATGAAGGACGTGTGGTGGGGCAGGGGCGACGGCACGGTGGGCGTGTTCGGCGGCCACACCAGCTTCGGCGACGCGCGGCGCTTCTGGGACTTCCGCAGCGTCGGGCGCGGCATGGTGGACTTCGAGGCCATCATCGTCGCGCTCAACGACATCGGCTACGCCGGGCCGCTCTCGGTGGAATGGGAGGACAGCCGCATGGACCGTGTTCACGGCGCCACGGAGAGCGCCGCCTTCTGCCGCCGGCTGGATTTCCCTGCCGCGGCCGGCGCCTTCGATGCCGCATTCGACAAGGCCGCGCAAGGCGGCATGGCCGGCTCATGACGACGATGAGCCCCCACGCTCCCCACTTCGTGTGGTCGCTGCCCCCCGAGGGGGCCGCTTTTCATCTTGGGGCGGCCCGGCGATGAAAAGACTGCGCTACGCGATGGTCGGCGGCGGCCAGGGCGCCTTCATCGGCGCCGTGCACCGCAAGGCGCTGGCGCTGGACGGGCAGGCCGAGCTGGTGGCCGGCGCGCTGGCCTCCACGCCCGAGCGCGCCCATGCATCGGGCCGCGAGCTGGGCCTGGCCGACGACCGCAATCACGCCGACTGGCAGGCGCTGCTCGATGACGAACTGAAGCGCCCTGCCGATGAGCGCATCGACTTCGTCTCCATCGTCACGCCCAACCACCTGCACTACCCGGTGGCGAAAGCCTTCGCCGAGGCCGGCCTCCACGTCGTGTGCGACAAGCCGCTGGTGCACACCAGCGAGCAGGCCGCCGAACTGGCACGCATCGTCGAGCGCAGCGGCAGCGTGTTCGGCGTCACCTACAACTACGGCGGCTACCCGATGGTGCGCGAGGCGCGCGCGCTGGTGCAAAGCGGTGCCATCGGCGACATCCGCAAGGTCGTCGTCGAGTACCACCAGGGCTGGCTGGCGACGAAGCTGGAAGACGGCGGCGACAACAAACAGGCCGCATGGCGCACCGACCCGGCCCGCAGCGGCGCGGCCGGCGCGCTGGGCGACATCGGTTCGCACGCCGAGAACCTGGTCGCCACCGTCACCGGCCTGGAGACCGAGCGCCTGTGCGCCGACCTCGGCACCTTCGTGCCCGGCCGCCGGCTGGACGACGACGCCAGCATGCTGCTGCGCTTCCGCGGCGGCGCGCGCGGCGTGCTGGTCGTCTCGCAGATCGCCGCCGGCTGCGAGAACGGCCTGCGCCTGCGCGTCTTCGGCACCACCGGCACGCTCGACTGGCGGCAGGAAGAACCCAACACGCTGCTGCACGCGCCACTGGACGGCCCGCCGCGCCTGCTCACGCGCGGCTCGCCGTGGCTGAGCGAATCGGCGCGCCTGGCGACGCGGTTGCCCGCGGGCCACCCGGAGGGCTTCATCGAGGCCTTCGCCAACGTGTACCTCGGCGTGATCGCGCACATCCGCGCGCTGCAGCAGGGCGCGGCGCCCGATCCGATGCTGGCCGACTACCCGACGCTGGCCGACGGCGCGCGCGGCGTGCGCTTCATCGAGAGAGCATTGGAAAGCGCCGCCAGCGTACAGAAGTGGACCGATTTCTAGGCTAGCGTCGGGGACATCATGTTCCTCGGCATCGACCTCGGCACCTCCGGCCTCAAGGCCATCGTGCTCGACCGCACGCAGCGCGTGCTGGCCAGCGCCTCGGCGCCGCTCACGGTGCAGCAGCCGCAGCCGCTGTGGCGCGAGCAGGCGCCGGCCGACTGGTGGCAGGCCTGCGAGACGGCGCTGCATGCCGTGCTGGCGCAGGTGGACCGCCAGCGCATCGAGGCGATCGGCCTCTCGGGCCAGATGCACGGCGCCACGCTGCTCAACGCGCGCGGCGAGGTGCTGCGCCCGGCCATCCTGTGGAACGACGGCCGCGCCTGGCGCGAGTGCGCTGAACTGGAAGCGGCCGTGCCCGCGGCGCGCGGGATCACCGGCAACCTGATGATGCCGGGTTTCACCGCGCCCAAGCTGGCATGGCTGCGGCGGCACGAGCCGGCGGTGTTCGATCGCGTGGCCCATGTGCTGCTGCCCAAGGACTGGCTGCGCCTGCGCCTGACGGGCGAGTTCGCCACCGACCTCTCGGACGCGGCCGGCATGCTGTGGCTGGACGTGGCGCGCCGCGACTGGAGCGACGAACTGCTGGCGGCCACCGGCCTCACGCGCGCGCAGATGCCGCGGCTGCGCGAAGGCCCAGAAGTGACCGGCCGGTTGCGCGAGGACATCGCCGATCGCTTCGGCCTGCAGCGCATCCCGGTGGTCGCCGGCGGCGGCGACAACGCAGCCGGCGCCGTCGGCGTCGGCGTGGTGCGCGCCGGCCAGGCGATGCTGTCGCTGGGCACCTCCGGCGTGTGCTTCGCGGCCACCGACCGCTTCCTCGCCAACCCGGCGCAGGCGGTGCACAGCTTCTGCCATGCGCTGCCGGCCACCTGGCACCTGATGTCGGTGATGCTGTCGGCCGCGGCCTGCCTGGACTTCACCGCGCGCCTGGTCGGCGCCGAGGTGCCGCAATTGCTGGCCGAAGCCCAGGCGCGCGGCCTGAACGACGACACGCCGCTCTTCCTGCCCTACCTGAACGGTGAGCGCACGCCGCACAACAATCCGGCGGCGCAGGGCGTGTTCTTCGGCCTGACGGCGTCCACCGACCGGGCGGACCTGTTCAACGCCACGCTGGAAGGCGTGGGCCACGGGCTGGCGCAGGGCCTCGGCGCGCTGGAGGCGGCCGGCGCCGACTTCGGCGGCGGACTCACGCTCATCGGCGGCGGCTCGCGCAGCGCGTACTGGGCGCAGATGCTGGCGGATCTCTCGGGCAAGACCTTGCTGCGGCGGGCCGGCGGCGAGGTCGGTCCGGCGCTCGGCGCCGCGCGGCTGGCCTGGATGGGCTGCGAGGGCATCGACGCGGACGTGGCCTGTCCCGAGCCGGCGCTGGTCGCTGCGCATGCGCCCGATGCCGCACGCCACGCCCTGCTGCACGAACGTGCCGCGCGCTTCGACGTGCTCTACCACCGCGTCGCCCCCTGCTTCCCGGCGGCGGCCTAGCGCGAACAGGCTATTCCGGGCGCACGGCAAGGCCGGTACAACCGCGCCGTTGTGTTCCGCTGCGAAGAGGCCCGCCCCATGCCATCGTCCTCCATGCCCTGCCGCCCCTGCCTGGCGGCGCTGCTCGCGCTTGCCATGGCGGGTGCGGCCGCCGGCCCCGCCTTCCCCGAGCGCAAGCCCGGCCTGTGGGAAATGCGCACCAACGCCGAAGGGCCGCGGAAGGACAAGGAGATGGTCGTCACCCAGTGCGCCGATGCCGCCACCGACAAGGCGCTGCAGGAATACGGCCTCTCGCAGCCGAAGATGAACCGCAAGTTCTGCAAGGAGCAGATGCGCAACGAGGCCGGCAAGATGCTGGTCCACACCGAGGTCTGCAAGCAGAGCGAGACCACCGTGACGCGCCGCATCGTCATCTCCGGCGACTTCAACAGCGCCTACCGCGTGCAGTCGCACACCACCTACGAGCCGATGCCCAAGACCTCGCCGCCCAGGGACGACATGGTGGCCGAGATGCGTTGGCTCGGCGCCTGCCCGGCCGGCATGAAGCCGGGCGACATGGCGATGCCCGGCGGCATGAAGATGAACATCGCGGACCTCACCGCCCTGGGCGGCATGGCCAGCGGGATCATGCGCACCGGCCCCGACGCCCGCCCCGGCGAGATGACCCTGCCCGACGGCACCAAGGTCGACATGGAGGCGATGAAGCGCATGGCCGCCGAGATGCAGAAGCGCATGCCGGCCGCCGCCTCCGGCAAGTAGGCCGCCGCCCACGGCGCGGACGCGCCCTTGGCCGGTGCGTTGCGCGGCGGCGCGGGGCCTACCATCGCCGCCATGGCCGACGAGACCCTGCCGCCCGCCGCCGCGCCGCCACGCCCGGACGATCTCGTCATCGCCCGCCCCGAGGGCCTGTACTGTCCGCCCGGCGACTTCTACATCGACCCCTGGAAGCCGGTGGCGCGCGCCGTCGTCACCCATGGCCATTCCGACCATGCGCGCCCGGGCCACGCGCACTACCTCGCCCATACCGACAGCGAAGGGGTGCTGTGCCAGCGGCTGGGTGCGGACATCACGCTGCAGACCCTGGCCTACGGCGAGACCATCGAGCACCGCGGCGTGCGCGTGTCGCTGCACCCGGCCGGGCACGTACTGGGCTCGGCCCAGGTGCGGCTCGAACACGGCGGGCGCGTGTGGGTGGCCTCCGGCGACTACAAGACCGAGCCCGACGGCACCTGCGTGCCCTTCGAGCCCGTGCCCTGCGACACCTTCATCACCGAGTCCACCTTTGGCCTGCCGATCTACCGCTGGCCCGCGCAGCCGCAGCTCTTCGCCGAGATCGACGCCTGGTGGCGGCGCAACGCGGAGGAGGGCCGCGCCTCGGTGCTCTTCTGCTACGCCTTCGGCAAGGCGCAGCGCATCCTGCACGGCGTGGATGCGTCCATCGGCCCCGTCGTCGTGCACGGCGCCGTCGAGCCGCTCAATGCCGTCTACCGCGCCGCTGGCGTGGCGCTGCCGCCGACGCTGCGCGTCACCGATCCGGGCGTCGATGCGGCGCTGCTGAAACGCGCGCTGGTGCTGGCGCCGCCCTCGGCGCAGGGCACGCCCTGGCTGCGTCGCTTCGGTTCCTACGCCGATGCCTTCGCCAGCGGCTGGATGCAGTTGCGCGGCACGCGCCGCCGGCGCGGCGTGGACCGCGGCTTCGTCATGAGCGACCACGCCGACTGGCCCGGCCTGGAGCGCGCCATCGGCGCCACCGGCGCGCAGCGCGCCATCGTCACCCACGGCAGCGTGGCCGTGATGGTGCGCTGGCTGCGCGAGTGCGGGCTCGATGCGCAGGGCTTCGCCACCGAGTACGGCGAGGAGGACGGGCAGGCCGCTGGCGACGCAGGCGAGGGCGCGGCCGCATGAAAGCCTTCGCCGCCCTCTACCGCGACCTGGACGCCAGCACCTCCAGCCTCGCCAAGCAGGCCGCGCTGCAGCGCTACCTGCGCGCCGCGCCGCATGAAGACGCGGCCTGGGCCGTCTACTTCCTCGCCGGCGGCAAGCCGCGCCAGCTGGTGCCCGTCAAGCTGCTGCGCCTGCTGGCGCAGGAGGCGGCCGGCCTGCCCGAGTGGCTGTTCGAGGAGAGCTACCAGGCCGTCGGCGACCTGGCCGAGACCATCGCGCTGCTGCTGCCGCCGCCCGACGACGCGCACGACCTGGGCCTGGCGCAATGGGTGCAGGCGCATCTGCTGCCCCTGCGCGGCGCCCCCGCCGACGAACTGCCCGAGCGCCTGCGCACCCAGTGGCGCCGCCTCGCGCCCGACGAGCGCCTGGTCTACTTCAAGCTCATCACCGGCGCCTTCCGCGTCGGCGTGTCGAAGCTGCAGGTCACGCAGGCGCTGGCGGCGGTCGGCGGCGTGGACGCCAAGCGCGTCGCGCAGCGCCTGATGGGCTACACCCACATCGGCGCGCGGCCCGACGCCGCGGCCTATGCCGCCCTGATCGCGCCCGAGGCCGCGCAGGAGCGCGAGGCGCAGACCAGCGGCCAGCCGTACCCCTTCTTCCTGGCGCATCCCTTCAACGTCGACGTCGCGCAGTTCGATGCGCTGCTCGGTCCGCCCGCCGGCTGGCTGGTCGAGTGGAAGTGGGACGGCATCCGCGCGCAGTTGGTCAAGCGCGCCGGCCAGGTGTGGCTGTGGTCGCGCGGCGAGGAACTGGTGACCGAGCGCTTCCCCGAACTCGCCGCGATGGGCGAGGCATTGCCCGACGGCACCGTGCTCGACGGCGAGATCGTGGTCTGGCGCGACGGCAAGGCGCAGCCCTTCGCCGACCTGCAGAAGCGCATCGGCCGCAAGACGCTGGGCCCCAAGCTGCTGCGCGACGTGCCGGTGGTGCTGCTGGCCTACGACCTGATCGAGCACGCGGGCCGCGACCTGCGCGCGCTGCCGCAGGACGAGCGCCGCGCGCTGCTCGACAACCTGCTGCGCGAGGTGAACCACCCGCTGCTCATCCCCAGCCCGGTGATCGAGGGCGACGACTGGCCCGCCCTGGCCCGCCTGCGCGAGTCGGCCCGCGAGCGCGGCGTCGAGGGCATGATGCTCAAGCGCCGCGACGCGCAGTACGGCGTCGGCCGCACCAAGGACGTGGGCGTGTGGTGGAAGTGGAAGATCGACCCGCTTAGCATCGACGCCGTGCTGGTTTACGCGCAACGCGGCCACGGCCGCCGCGCCAGCCTCTACACCGACTACACCTTCGCCGTGTGGGACGGGCCGCCCGGCAGCACCGATCGCAAGCTGGTGCCCTTCGCCAAGGCCTACTCCGGCCTCACCGACGCCGAGATGGCGCGCGTCGACGCCGTCATCCGAAAGACCACCGTCGAGAGCTTCGGCCCCGTGCGCTCCGTGAAGCCCACGCTCGTCTTCGAACTCGGCTTCGAGGGCATCGCCCGCAGCACCCGACACAAGAGCGGCATCGCCGTGCGTTTTCCTCGCATGCTGCGCTGGCGCGAGGACAAGCCGGTGGAGGAGGCCGATACGCTGCAGACGCTGGAGGCGCTGCTGCCGCCATGAAGCGCCCGCTCGCCGACTGGTTCACCGCCCGCGCCTGGAAGCCCTTCGCCTTCCAGCGCGAGGTGTGGCGCGCCATCGGAAAGGGTGAAAGCGGCCTGCTGCATGCGACCACCGGCGCCGGCAAGACCTATGCGGTGTGGCTCGGGGCGCTGCAGGCCTTCGCCGCGGCGTCCGAGGGCGGCAGGCCGCCGCCGCTCACCGTGCTGTGGCTCACCCCCATGCGTGCGCTCGCAGCCGACACGCTGCGCGCGCTGAAGGAGCCGCTCGAAACCCTCGCGCCACAGTGGTCCGCCGGCGCGCGCAGCGGCGACACGCCCTCGGGCGAGCGCGCCGCGCAGGACAGGCGCCTGCCCACCGTGCTCGTCACCACGCCCGAAAGCCTGTCGCTGATGCTGGCCCGCGCCGATGCGCGCGAGATCTTCCGGCACCTGAAGCTGGTGGTGGTCGACGAATGGCACGAGCTGCTGGGCAACAAGCGCGGCGTGCAGGTGCAACTGGCGCTGGCGCGGCTGCGCGGCTGGCATCCCGCGGTGCTCACCTGGGGCATGTCGGCCACGCTGGGCAACCTGCACGAGGCGATGCACACGCTGCTGGGGCCGGGCGCGCAGGGCACGCTGGTGCAGGGCCAGGTGCCCAAGAAGCTGGTCGTCGATTCGCTGCTGCCGGGCCGCGCCGAGCGCTTCCCCTGGGGCGGGCACCTCGGCATCACCATGCTGCCGCAGGTGGTGGCCGAGATCGAGGCCAGCGCCACCACGCTGGTCTTCACCAACACCCGCTCGCAGGCCGAGCTCTGGTACCAGGCCCTGCTGGACGCGAAGCCCGAGTGGGCCGGCGTCGTCGCGCTGCACCACGGCTCGCTCGACAAGGCGGTGCGCGAGTGGGTCGAGCTGGGCCTGAAGAGCGGCCAGCTCAAGGCGGTGGTCTGCACGTCGAGCCTGGACCTGGGCGTGGACTTCCTGCCGGTCGAGCGCGTGCTGCAGATCGGCTCGCCCAAGGGCGTGGCACGGCTGCTGCAGCGCGCCGGCCGCTCGGGCCATGCGCCGGGCCGGCCCTCGCGCGTGACCCTCGTGCCCACGCACAGCCTGGAGATCGTCGAGGGCGCCGCGGCGCGCGACGCCATCGCCGCCGGCCACATCGAGTCGCGCCACTCGCCCGAGGAACCGCTGGACGTGCTGGTGCAGCACCTCGTCACCGTGGCGCTGGGCGGCGGCTTCCGGCCCGAGGATCTGCTGGCCGAAGTGCGCCGCACGGCGGCCTACGAACACCTGTCCGACGAGAACTGGCAGTGGTGCCTGGACTTCGTGCGCCAGGGCGGCCCCTCGCTCGCCGCCTACCCTGACTACCACCGCGCCGTGCCCGACGCCGGGGGCGTGTGGCGCGTGCCCGACGCGCGCCTGGCGCGGCGCCACCGCATGAACATCGGCACCATCGTCAGCGACGCCAGCATGAGCGTGCAGTTCGTCGGCGGCGCGCGCATCGGCAGCGTGGAAGAAAGCTTCGTCGCCCGCATGAAGCCGGGCGACTGCTTCCTCTTCGGCGGCCGCATGCTGGAGCTGGTGCGGGTGCACGAGATGACCGCCTGGGTGCGCCGCGCCACCGGCGGCCGCCCCGCGGTGCCACGCTGGAACGGCGGGCGCATGCCGCTGTCCACCACGCTGGCCGATGCGGTGGTGGACCAGCTCGCCCGCGCCGACGCCGGCCGCTTCGACGCGCCCGAGCTGCAGTGCGTGCGGCCGCTGCTGGAGATCCAGCAGCGCTGGTCGCACCTGCCCACGCCCGACACGCTGCTGGCCGAGGTGCTGGCCTCGCGCGAGGGGACGCACCTCTTCCTCTACCCCTTCGCCGGCCGCCCGGTGCACATGGGCCTGGCGAGCCTGATCGGCTGGCGCGTGGCGCAGCACGCGCCGCGCACCTTCTCCATCGCCGTCAACGACTACGGCTTCGAACTGCTGAGCGCCACGCCGGTCGACTGGGCCGAGCTGCTGCCGCAGGTGCTGCACGCGGGCCACGACGCGCGCGGCGACCTGCTGCACGAGGTGCTGGCCAGCCTCAACGCCGGCGAGCTGGCGCAGCGGCGCTTCCGCGAGATCGCGCGCGTGGCGGGCCTGATCTTCCAGGGCTACCCGGGCGAGCGGCGCAGCAGCCGGCAGGTACAGGCCTCCTCGTCGCTGTTCTGGGAGGTGCTGCGCAAGTACGACCCGGCCAATCGCCTGCTGGCCCAGGCCGAGGCCGAGCTGCTGGCGCAGGAGCTGGAGATCGGCCGCCTGGCCGCCAGCCTGGCGCGCATGGCCGGCCAGCGCCTGGTGCTGCAGCCGCTGGCGCGGCCCTCGCCCTTCGCCTTCCCGCTGATGGTCGAGCGCTTCCGCGAGAAGCTCAGCAACGAGAACGTGGCCGACCGCATCGCGCGCATGGTGGCGCAACTGGAGCAGGCGGCCGGGGGTGCCGTCGCGCCCGGCGAGGTGGCCTCGGCCACGGCCGACGGCGTGCGCGCGCGGCTGGCCTTCGGGCAGGACGCGCCCGACGGCGCCGCCGGGCCGCGGGTGCCGCGACGGCGCCGTCCGCCCTCGCGCCCGCTGCCGCCGCTGTAGCGCCGAAGCCCACGCGAACGGGCGATTCCCCCATCGTTACACTCGGCCGCGCAGGGAGCGGGTACGAAAAAACGGTTCTTCTGGGACACTGTCCGACCTGTGAGCCGCGCCGCCTCCCCCTCTTCCCTTCCTGCCGCCTGCGAAGCCGTCTGGGCCGGCGAACGCCTGCACCTGCTGGCCGGACGGGCGCTGTGGTGGCCGGCGCGCCGCACCCTTTTCGTGGCCGACCTGCACCTGGGCAAGGCGGCGGCCTACCGGGCGCTCGGCCAGCCGGTGCCCGGCGGCACCACGCAGCAGAACCTGGCGCGGCTGGATGCGCTGATCGCTGCGCAGGCGCCGCAGGCCATCGTCTTCCTGGGCGACTTCCTGCATGCGCCCGAGGCGCGCACCCCGGCGCTGCTGCAGGCGGCGCTGGCGTGGCGGTCGCGGCATGCGGGCATCGCCATGACGCTGGTGCGCGGCAACCACGACAGCCGCGCCGGCGACCCGCCGCCCGCGCTGGACATCGCCGTCGTCGACGAGCCGCACCTCCTCGGCCCCTTCGCCTGCTGCCACCACCCGCAGCGGCACGCCACGCATTTCGTGCTGGCCGGCCACCTGCATCCGGTGTGCAGCCTGCAGGGGCGCGGGCGCGACAGCCTGCGCCTGCCCTGCTTCGTCAGCGAGCCGGGCCTGGCGCTGCTGCCGGCTTTCGGCGAATTCACCGGCGGCGCGTCGATGCCCGCCGCGCCCGGGCGCCGCTTCCATGCCGTGGGCGGGGGCGGCGTGTGGGCGCTGCCGGCACCGGCGCCGGCGCAGGAGACCGAAGCATGAAGGCCTCCGACGACCTGCCGCGCTCCGGCCACCTGCTGCGCGAGGAGGCGGTGCGCATGCTGATGCGCTCGTCCATCGTCGCCGAGCTGGACGCGCACGATGCGCGCCTCGTCATCGACGCCATGCAGCCGGTGCGGGTGCCCGCCGGCACCGTGCTGATGCGCGAGGGCCAGCGCGACGACACCGACTACATGGCGCTGCTGCTCGAAGGCCAGGTGCGCGCCGAGAGCGCCGCTCTGCTGCCCGGCGAGGAAGTGGTCATCTCCATCATCGGCCCCGGCCAGCTCATGGGCGAGATGGGCCTGCTGGACGGGGCGCCGCGCTCGGCCACCTGCACCGCGCTGACGGAGGTGAAGATGGCCACGCTGTCGCGCACCGCGCTGCGCGGGCTGGTGGAGGTCAACCCGGCCGTCGCCTCGCGCCTGCTGCTGGGCCTGGCGCAGGCCATGGCCGATCGCGTGCGCAGCACCAACCGGCGCCTGCGCACGCTCTCGCAGGTGGCGCGGGCGTTGCAGCGCGAGCTGGACGCCACCCACGCCGTGAACCGGCGCCTGCTGGGGCAGGACACCGACATGGGCACTGCCTGACGGCGGCCCTCAGATCACGATCGGCGAATCGGGCAGCTCGTTGCCGCGCGGCGGGGCGTCCTCGCGCGCGGGGAAATGTTCCACCAGCAGCGCCGAGACCTCCTCCAGCGCCAGCGTCAGGCCGTCCTCGAAGCGATGCTCGCCGAAGGCCCGGCCCATGCGCCGCGCCATCTCGCGCCACTGCTGCGGGTCGGCATGCACGTCGATGCCGCGGTCGGCCACGATCTCGATCGCGTGCTCGGCCAGCAGCAGGTAGATCAGCACGCCGTTGTTGTGCTCGGTGTCCCACACGCGCAGCTTGCCGAACTGGGTGACGGCGCGCTGGCGCGCCGGCGCGTCGCGGCGGATGTAGCTCCACGGCAGGCCGGCCTCGATGCAGATGCGGATCTGGCCCGTGTGGCGCCGCTCGCTGGCGGCCACGCGCTCGCCCAGGCGCGCCAGCGCGTCGGGCGGCAGCACGCGGCGCACGTCGGCGCGGTCGGTCAGCCGGTTGCGCAGCAGCCGCTGCAGGCGGCCGGCCCAGGTGGGCGGATAGGTCTTGCGTCCAGGCATCACCAGTCTCCCGAGGCGCCGCCGCCACCGAAATCGCCGCCCCCGCCGGAGCTGAAGCCGCCCCCGCCGCCCCAGTCGCCGGAGGAAGAGGAGGACGAGCCGCTGCTCCAGCCGCCCGAGCCGTAGCCGTGGCCCGAGCCACCGCCGCCGCCGCTGAAACTGGCCGGCTTGGCGAGCAGCGTGTAGCCGAGCGCCAGCAGGCCCGCGATGCCCGACACGACCAGGCTGCTGGTGAACGCGAAGGCCAGCAGCCCGCCCAGGCCGCCGGCGGCGAGCGGGCCGAGGATCGCGCCCATCAGCTTGCGCAGGATGGGGCCGCCGATGAGCACGCCGAAGAACAGGAACAAGATCAGGTGCTCCCAGTCCACGTCCATCAGGCTGCGCTGCTCGTAGCTGGCCGAGGCCACCTCCGGCAGCGCCTCGCCGTCGATGCGGGCGATGAGCTGGTCGGCCGCCGCCATCAGGCCGCCGGCGAAGTCGCCGTTGCGGAAGGCCGGCTTCATCTGCTGGTCGATGATGCGCGCCGCCGCCAGGTCGGGCACCGCGCCTTCGAGCGTCTTGGCGACCTCGATGCGCATGCGCCGGTCGTCCTTGGCGACGATCACCAGCACGCCGTCGCCCACGTCGCGCCGGCCGATCTTCCAGGTGTTGGCCACGCGGTTGGCATACGCGGCGATGTCTTCCGGCGCCGTCGTCGGCACCATCAGCACCACGATCTGCGTGCCCTTGCGCTGCTCGAAGGCAGCGAGCTTGGCGTCCAGTGCCTGCCGGTCGCCCGCCGAGAGCGTGGCGGTCTGGTCGATCACCCGGCCGGCGAGCGCGGGTACGGCCTGCTGCGCCCAGGCTGCCGCCATGAACGCGGCCGAGGCGGCGGCGATCAGGAACAGCGCGCCGAGCGCGCGCCACATGCGCTGGAATGCCATCGGGCTCAGTGCACCTGCGCCGTCACTTCTTCTCGAAGTCCACCGTCGGCGGCCGGGAGATCTCCGCCTCGTTCTGCACGCTGAAGTTCGGCTTCGGGTCGTAGCCGAAGGCCATGGCCGTCAGGTTGGTCGGGAAGCTGCGGGCCAGCACGTTGTACTCCTGCACCGTCTGGATGTAGCGGTTGCGCGCCACCGTGATGCGGTTCTCGGTGCCCTCCAGCGTCACCCGCAGGTCGCGGAAGGCCTGGTTGGCCTGCAGCTGCGGGTAGCGCTCGGCCACCACCATCAGGCGCGACAGCGCGCCCGACAGCTCGCCCTGCGCCTGCTGGAACTTGTTGAAGGCCTCGGGGTTGTTGAGCGTCTCGGGCGTGACCTGGATCGAGGTCGCCTTGGCGCGCGCCTCGATCACCTTCGTCAGCGTCTCCTGCTCGAAGTTGGCCTCGCCCTTGACCGAGGCGACGATGTTGGGCACCAGGTCGGCGCGGCGCTGGTACTGGTTCAGCACCTCGCTCCAGGCGGACTTGCTGGCCTCGTCCAGGCGCTGGAAGTCGTTGTAGCCGCAGCCGGTGAGCAGGGCGGCGAGCAGGGCCAGCGGCAGCCAGCGCTTGAGGATTCGGATCATGGTGGTTCGGCCTCCTTGGCGGCGGCCCGGCGGGCCGCGAGGCGGCAAAGGTAGCATAGGCGCGGCCATGTCCCTCGATCCCCTCCAGGCCCTGCAGGCGGCCAACCGGGCGCCGCCGCGTCCGGCCGATGCCGACCGCACGCTGCTGATCGCCGGCGCCACCGGGCCGCTGGGCAGCGAGATCGTGCGTCGCCTGTCGGGCACCCACCGCTTCGCCCGCACGCGCGTGCTGGCGGCCGAGCCGATGCGCGACGGGCTGCGCGGCGTCGAATCCGTGCGGGTGCCGGCCGGCGCGCCGCTGAGCGACTGGCCGCCGGCCGCGGCCGACGTGGCGGTCGTCGCCTTCGATCCGCCGCGCCTGCGCAACGGCCGCGAACGCGCGCTGTGGGCGCCCGATCCGTCGCAGCTCGGCGAACTGGCCGCCTGGCTGCGCCGCTGCGGCGTGCGCACGCTGGCGGTGGTGCAGCCGCACGACCAGGGGCGGCTTCCCGATGCCCTCAAGCACGGCCTGGCCGATGCCGGCGAGCATGCGCTGGCGGCGCTGGACTTCGAGTGCGTGCTGCTGCTGCGCAGCGCGCGCCGGCCCGCGGGGGCGCCGCGGCTGGCCGCGCTGCACCGCCTGGCGGCGTGGATGCTGTCCGTCGCCCGCTTCATGGTGCCGGCCACCGAGCGGCCGGTGCGCGCGGCCCGCGTCGCCGAGCTGCTGGACGTGGCGCTGGCCCTGGCGCCGCCGGGCGTGCACGTGGCCGCGCCGGAGGTGGTCTGGGCCGCCGCCCAGGGCGACGCGCATGCGGTGGCCGCGCGCTGGCTGCTGGGGCGCGCCGGCGGCGATCCGGTGCCGGCCCGCGATGCCTGGAAAGCCGTCTGAGCATCCCGCGGCGCGGCACAATCCATGGCGCCATGTCCACCAAGTCCAGACTCCGCGCCGCCACCCTCGGCGGCACCGCAGACGACGTCGAGAACGCCTTCTACGAGGCGCTGCAGCGCGGCGACGTGGACGCGCTGATGGCCTGCTGGGCCGACGAGGACGAGGTCTTCTGCGTCCACCCCGGCGGCCCGCGCCTGGTCGGCGCGGTGGCGATCCGGGCGGCCTTCGAGCAGATGTTCGCCAACGGCGGCGCGATCCACGCCCGGCCGGCGCGCGTGCGCAAGGTCGATGCGCTGGCCAGCAGCGTGCACAACGTGCTCGAGCGCATCGAGGTGCTCACGGCCGAGGGGCCCAAGCACGCCTTCGTGCTCGCCACCAACGTCTATCACAAGACCGCCCAGGGCTGGCGCATGGTGGCGCACCATGCCAGCCCCGGCACCGCGCAGGCGCCGGAC
Organism: Xenophilus azovorans DSM 13620; assembly: GCF_000745855.1. Taxonomy (GTDB): domain Bacteria; phylum Pseudomonadota; class Gammaproteobacteria; order Burkholderiales; family Burkholderiaceae_C; genus Xenophilus; species Xenophilus azovorans. The sequence goes on along the minus strand of NZ_JQKD01000003.1, from coordinate 118,843 downwards.
GAGGGGCTCGACATCCCGACCGTCCTGCATTGAGCGCGCTGCCTTCCGCCTCCCTCTCGCTGCACGGGCACCGCGCGCCGCGCTGGCTGCCCGGCGGCAACCTGCAGACCATCTGGCCGGCGCTGTGGTCGCGCCGCCATGCCGGGCAGGCGCCGGTCTATCGCCGCGAGCGCTGGACCACGCCCGACGGCGACTTCGTCGACGTGGACTTCCAGGACGCGCCCGACCCGGCGGCGCCGCTGCTGGTGCTGTTCCACGGGCTGGAGGGTTCCTCGCGCAGCCACTATGCCGAGGCCTTCGCCGCCTGGGCCGCGGCGCAGGGCATGCACTTCGCGGTGCCGCACTTCCGCGGCTGCAGCGGCGAGCTCAACCTCGCGCCGCGCGCCTACCACTCCGGCGACCACGAGGAAGTGGGCTGGATGCTCGGGCAGTTCGCCCTGCGGCGGCGCGTGCCGACCGTCGCCGTGGGCGTTTCGCTGGGCGGCAACGCGCTCCTGCGCTGGGCCGAGGAGGCCGGCGCCACCGCCGCCGCCAGCGTGCGCGCCGTGGCCTCGGTGAGCGCGCCGCTGGACCTGGCGGCCGGCGGCGCGGCCATCGGGCGCGGCTTCAACCGGCTGGTCTACACGCGCATGTTCCTCGCGACCATGAAGCCCAAGGCGCTGGCCAAGCTGGCGCAGCACCCGGGCCTGTTCGACGCGGACGCGCTGCGCGCCGCGCGCGACCTGTACGCCTTCGACGACGTCTTCACCGCGCCGCTGCACGGTTTTGCCGGCACGCGCGACTACTGGTCGCGCGCCTCCGCCAAGCCGCGGCTGGCCGACATCCGCGTGCCGGCGCTGGTGGTCAATGCAGTCAACGATCCCTTCGTGCCCGGCGACAGCCTGCCCGGCCCCCACGAGGTGGGTCGGCACGTCACGCTGTGGCAGCCGCGGCACGGCGGCCACGTGGGTTTCGCGCTCGGGCTGCCGCCGGGGCACGTCACCGGGCTGCCGTCGGCCGTGGGCGGCTGGCTTCGCGACCGTCTCTGACAGCGCCCGCCGCGCCGCGGGGCGCAGAATGCCGCCATGGACGACATCGTCAGGCAGGCCATCGCCAAGTGGCCCAACGTGCCCCACTGCCACGGCTGGCTGGGGCTGGACGCGCGGGGCCAGTGGTTCCTGCGCGATGCGCAGGCGCAGGCGGCGGGTGCCTTCCCCGCATCGAAGGGCGCGCTGCTGGAGCACGAGGGGCTGATCGCCTTCATCCAGCGCAACTACGAGCACGACGAGGCGGGCCAGTGGTTCTTCCAGAACGGCCCGCAGCGCGTGTACGTGGAACTGGAGCGCACGCCGCTGGTGTGGCGGATGCACGAGGACTTCTCGGTGGTCGCCCACACCGGCGCGCCGGCGGTGCCGACGGGCTGCCTGCTGGACGAGGCGGGCCGGCTGTACCTGGCATCGGACGCCGGGCTGGGGCTGGTCCACACGCAGGACGTCGGCGTGGCGGCCGAGGCGATCGAGCAGGGCCGCTGGCAGCCTGAAGAGGTGCGCGCGGCCGACCTGCCGCAGCGCTTCGGTTATGTCATGAGCCCGCAGGCCCGCGCGGCGGTGGCATCGACATAAAAAACCGGCCCTGGAGGCCGGTTCCTTGCTGGCAGGCGCCTTTTGTTACTGCTTGGGCGCGGCGTCGGCCGGCGCTGCGGCAGCGGCACCTTCGGCCGGCGCCTCCGCGGCCGCCGGGCGCTGCGGTTCGTCGAACTTGGCGCCGCCGGAGTTGGCCATGTAGACCACCGCACGGCCGATTTCCACGTCCTCGAAGTCGCCGCCGCCCTGGGGCGGCATGGCGCCCTTGCCCTTGAGCGCGTGCTCCAGCAGCGTGGCGTAGCCCTGGCCGATGCGCGGGCCCCAGCCGGCGGCGTCGCCGAAGTGCGGGGCGCCGGGGATGCCCGGGCTGCCGTGGCAGGCCGCGCACTGGGCCTTGAAGACGGCCTCGCCGGTGGCCAGCGGGCGGTTGGCGTCGCGGATCTCGATGGAGCCCACCTTGCGGATGCGCTCGGCCACCTCGCGCTCGCGCGCTTCCTGGCTCACGCCGTACAGCGCCATGCTGTCGCCCTGCGCCGAGCCCGAGGGCTTGAGCCCGGCCACGACGTAGGACACCAGGCCCGCGATGATCAGGATCGGCGCCAGAAAGCCGAAGAGCACCGCCATCAGGAGCTGCTTGGGATTCTTGATGGGACCGGTGTGGGCCTCTTCCGTGGCGTGGTGGTGCGCGCTGTCGCTCATGGCGTCCTCAGTATCGGGGGGCTTTTTCGAATCAGCCGACGATTATAGGGAGCGGCCCCCGGACGCCCCGGGGACCGCGTCCGGGCGGGGCCGCGCCGGCCCCGCGCCGCGGGTCAGGTCGCCGGCTGCTGCGCCGACGGCTCCGTCGCCGTCCAGCCGCCGCCGAGCACCTTGTACAGCGTCACGCGGTTCTGCAGCTCCTGCAGCCGCGCCTGCACCGCCTGCTGCTGGGCGGCGAACAGCGAGCGCTGCGCGTCCAGCAGGTCGAGCGAGCTGGCGACGCCGTTGCGGTAGCGCAGGTCCGACAGCTCGAAGCGCCTGCGCTCGGCCTGGGCGGTGGCGTCCAGCGCGCGCGCCTGCTCGGTCAGCGTCTCGCGGCCGGCCAGCGCGTCGGCCACCTCGCGGAAGGCCGACTGGATCGACTTCTCGTATTCCGCCACCGCGATCTCGCGCGCCGCCCGGGCGGCGTCGAGGTTGGCCTGGTTGGCCCCGGCGGTGAAGATCGGCAGCGTGATCTGCGGCGAGAAGGCCCAGGCACGGGTGCCGGAATGGAACAGGTTGTCGAACTGCGAGCTGACGGTGCCCACCGAGGTGGTGAGCGCCACGCGCGGGAAGAAGGCCGCGCGCGCCGCGCCGATGTTGGCGTTGGCGGCGACGAGCTGCTGCTCGGCGGCGCGGATGTCGGGCCGCTCGGCCAGCAGGTCGGACGGCAGGCCGGCGGGCACGTCCGGCATCGGCGTGAGCGAGCGCAGCCCGCCCTCGAGGCCGGCCAGCGCCCCGGCCGGCACCGGCGCGCCCAGCAGCAGGGCCAGCGCGTTCTCGTCCTGCCGGCGCAGCCGCTGCTGCTGGGCATAGGTGGCGCGGGCCGACTCGGCCAGCGAGTTGGCGGCCTGGTAGTCCAGGTCGGAGGCCACGCCGTTGTCGAAGCGCAGCTTGGTCAGCTTGAGCGTGTCCTCGCGCGTGGCCAGCGTCTGGCGGGTGATGGCCAGCAGTTCCTCGTCAGCCACCAGCGTCAGCCAGCCGGTGGCGACGGCGGCGACCAGGCTGATCTGCGTGGCGCGCATCGTCTCCTCGGTGGCGAGGTAGCGGGCCAGCGCCGCGTCGCTCAGGCTGCGGATGCGGCCGAAGAAGTCGATCTCCCAGGCGGTCATGCCCAGGTTGACCGAGTAGCTGGAGGACACCTTGCCGGCGTCGTCGCGGTAGGCGCGGGCCGGGTTGGGCTCGGAGCGCGAGCCGGAGGCCGTCACGCCCACCGCCGGGAACAGCGCCGCGCGCTGTACGCCGAACTGGGCGCGCGCCTGCTCGATGTTCTGCGCCGCCACGCGCAGGTCGCGGTTGTTGGCCAGCGCGGTGTCGATCAGGCCGGCCAGGCGCGGGTCGGTGAAGAACTGCTGCCAGGGCGTTTCGGCCGCGGCGCGGCCGCCGGGCTGCGCCGGGTCGCCCGGGAAGGTGGTGGGCACCGGTGCGGCGGGGCGCTCGTAGGTGGGCGCCAGGGAGCAGCCGGCCGCCAGCAGGGCGGCGGCCAGGGCGGCAGGCAGGAAAGGCCGGCCCAGGGTTCGGTCAGGACGCGTCATGGCTCGATTCTTCCTTGATTCCGGCCGCTTCGGCGTGCCGCTTGTTCAGTTCCTGCTGGCGCCTGCTGCCCTTGAACAGCGAGCGCACCACGACGAAGAAGACCGGCACGAAGAACACGGCCAGCGTCGTGCCCGTGATCATGCCGCCGACCACGCCGGTGCCGATGGCGCGCTGGCTGGCCGAGCCGGCGCCGGAGGCGAGGAACAGCGGCAGCACGCCCAGGCCGAAGGCCAGCGAGGTCATCACGATCGGCCGGAAGCGCAGGTGCGCCGCCTCCAGCGCCGCGGCCACCGCGCTCTTGCCCTGGGCCTGCAGGTCCTTGGCGAACTCGATGATCAGGATGGCGTTCTTCGCCGACAGGCCGATGATGGTGATCAGGCCCACCTGGAAGTACACGTCGTTCGAGTACTGCCGCAGGAAGGTGGCGGCCAGCACCCCCAGCACGCCCAGCGGCACCACCAGGATCACCGACAGCGGGATCGACCAGCTCTCGTACAGCGCCGCCAGGCACAGGAACACCGCCAGCACCGCGAAGCCGTAGAGGATGATGGCCTGCGAGCCGGCCTGCTTCTCCTCGCGCGACTGGCCGGTCCACTCGAAGCCGAAGCCCTCGGGCAGCTGCCCGGCCAGGCGTTCCATCTCCGCCATCGCCGCGCCGGTACTGTGGCCCGGCGCCGCGTCGCCGCTGATGCGCATCGACGGGTAGCCGTTGTAGCGTACCGTCTGCTGCGCGCCGTTGATCCAGCGCGTGGCGGCGAAGGCCGACAGCGGCACGGGCTGGCCCTGTGCGTTGGGGGCGGTCAGGCGCAGCAGGTCCTCGGGCTGCATGCGCGAGGGCGCGTCGGCCTGCACCACCACGCGCTGCAGGCGGCCGCGGTTGGGGAAGTCGTTGATGTAGCTCGACCCCAGCGCGGAGGACAGCGAGGTGTTGATGGCGTCGAAGCCCACGCCCAGCGCCTGCGCCTTGTCGCGGTCGATGTCGATCTCCAGCTGCGGCGCGTCCTCCAGCCCGTCGGGGCGCACCTGCGACAGGACCTTGCTCTGCGAGGCCATGCCCAGGAGCTGGTTGCGTGCGTTGACCAGCGCCTGGTGGCCCTGGCCGGCGCGGTCCTGCAGCCGGAAGCTGAAGCCGCTGGCCGAGCCCAGCTCGGGGATGGGCGGCGGGTTCAGCGGGTAGATGAAGGCGTCGCGGATGCCCGACAGCGCACCGAAGGCGCGGCCGGCCACCGCTTCGGCGGCGTGGGCCGGGTCCTTGCGGTCGTTCCAGTCCTTGAGCGTCACGAAGCCGATGCCGGCGTTCTGGCCCTGGCCGGAGAAGCTGAAGCCCAGCACGCTGACCATGCTCTCGACCTCGGGCTGCTTGAGCATGTAGCCCTCGACCTGCTGCATCACGTCCAGCATGCGCTCCTGCGTGGCACCGGGCGGCAGCTGCACGTTCACCAGGATGTTGCCCTGGTCTTCCTGCGGCAGGAAGGACGTGGGCAGGCGCTGGTACATCAGCACCACGGCGGCGATGATGGCCGCATAGATGAGCAGGTAGCGCGCCGCACGCCGCAGGATGCGCGACACCATGCTCTCGTAGCCCTTGGCCGTGCGCGAGAAGCCGCGGTTGAACCAGCCGAAGAAGCCCTTCTTCTCGTGGTGGTGGCCCGCCTCGACCGGCTTGAGCAGCGTGGCGCACAGCGCCGGCGTGAGCGACAGAGCCATGAAGGCCGAGAAGGAGATCGAGGCCACCATCACCGCCGAGAACTGGCGGTAGATGTTGCCGGTGGAGCCGGCGAAGAAGGCCAGCGGCACGAACACCGAGATCAGCACCACCGTCACGCCGATGATGGCGCCGGAGATCTGCTGCATGGCCTTCTTGGTCGCCTCCAGCGGCGGCAGGCCCTCCTCGCTCATGATGCGCTCGACGTTCTCCACCACCACGATGGCGTCGTCCACCACGATGCCGATCACCAGCACCATGCCGAACATGGTCAGCACGTTGATCGAGAAGCCCAGCGCCAGCAGCGTCGCGAAGGTGCCCAGCAGCGCGATGGGCACCACCAGCGTTGGGATCAGCGTGTAGCGCCAGTTCTGCAGGAACAGGAACATCACCAGGAACACCAGCGCCACCGCCTCCAGTAGCGTGTGGGTGACCTGCTCGATGGAGATGCCGACGAACTTGGAGCTGTCGTAGGGGATGTCCCACTTCACGCCCTCGGGGAAGTACTTCGCCAGCTCCTCCATCTTCTCGCGCACCAGGCGGGCCGACTCCATCGCGTTGCCGGTGGGCGAGGGCTGCACCCCCAGGCCGACGGCCGGCACGCCGTTCAGGCGCGCCGAGGTGGCGTAGCTCTGGCCGCCGAGCTCGATGCGGGCCACGTCCTTCAAGCGCACGGAGGAGCCGTCGGGGTTGGCGCGCAGCACGATGTTGCGGAACTGCTCGACGTTCGACAGCTGGCCCTTGACCACCACCGTCGCCGCGATGCTCTGGCCGGCCACGTTGGGCAGGTCGCCGATGGTGCCCGAGGCCACCTGCGCGTTCTGCGCGCGGATGGCCGCCGCCACCTCGGCCGAGGACAGGCGCAGCCCCTGCAGCTTGGCCGGGTCGATCCACACCCGCATGGCGGTCTCGCTGCCGAACAGCTGCACCTGGCCGATGCCCTTGACGCGCTGCAGCTCGGGCTGGATGTTGCGCGCGGCGTAGTCGCCCAGCTGCACCGTGTCGAAGTCCGGGTTGTCGGACGACAGCATGGCGAACAGCAGGAAGTTGTCGCGCGACTTGTCGACGCGCACGCCCTGCTGCGTCACCGCCGCCGGCAGGCGCGGCGTGGCGCGCGACAGGCGGTTCTGCACCTCCACCTGCGCGAGGTCCTCGTTCGTGCCCGGCTCGAAGGTGATGGTCAGCGAGCCCGTGCCGTCGGCCTGGGCCACCGACTCCATGTAGATCAGGCCCGGCGCGCCGTTCATCTCGCGCTCGATGACCGACAGCACGCTGTCCTCCAGCGTCTGCGCGGAGGCGCCGGGGTAGGTGGTGTTGATGACGATCGCGGGCGGCGCGACCGGCGGGTACTGCGCGATCGGCAGCTGCGTGATCGATACCGCGCCCATCACGATGATGAACAGGGCGATCACCCAAGCGAAGATCGGGCGGTCAATGAAGAACTTGGCCATGGGTGCGTGTGTTCCTGTGGTTCCTCGGCGGCGTCATTGCTTCGGCGCGGCCGGTGCCGGCGCCGGGGCGGCAGGCGCGCTGCCCGGGGCCTTCCAAGGCACGGCCTTCACCGGCGTGCCCGGCGGCAGCATCTGCAGCTTCTGGAAGCCGTCGACCATGACCTGCTCGCCTTCCTTGAGGCCGTCCGTGACGATCCAGCGGTTGTTCTGCCCGGCGGTGATCTTCACGCTGCGCTGGCTGAGCTTGCCGTCGGCGCCCACCACCGTGACCGTGTCGCCCTGCTCGGTGCGCGTCACCGCCTGCTGCGGCACCGCGATCGCGTTGGACGCCTGGGCCTGCTCCATGCGCACGCGCACGTACAGGCCGGGCAGCAGGTCGCCGCGGGGGTTGGGCACCTCGGCGCGCAGCGTCACCTGCCCGGTGGTCTCGTCCACGCTCAGGTCGGTGAACAGCAGCCTGCCGGGCTGCGCGTACTCGGAGCCGTCCTCCAGCAGGATCTTCACGCTGGCCGCGCCTTCGCCCGAGCGCTTGAGCGTGCCGGCCTCGAAGGCCCGGCGCAGGCGCAGCGCCTCGCTGGCCGACTGCGTGAAGTTGACGTACAGCGGGTCGATCTGCTGGATGGTCGCCAGCGGCGTCGCCTCGCCCTGGCCCACCAGCGCGCCCTCGGTCACCAGCGCGCGGCCGATGCGGCCCGAGATCGGCGCCGTCACGGTGGCGTAGCCCAGGTTGATCCTCGCCGTCGTCACCGCGGCGCGGCCGGCGGCCACGTCGGCCTCGGCGGCCTTCCACGACGCCACCGCGTTGGCGTATTCCTGCTTGCTCACGGCGTTGGCCTCGACCAGCGGACGGTAGCGCTCGGCCAGCGCCTTGGCCTGCGCCGCGTTGGCCTCGGAGCGCGCCACGCTGGCCTGCGCGCTGCGCATGGCCGCCTCGTAGGGCGCGGGGTCGATGGCGAACAGCGGCTGGCCCGCCTTGACGTCGCTGCCTTCCTTGAACAGGCGCCTGTTCAGGATGCCGGCCGCGCGGGCGCGCACCTGCGACACGCGCGAGGCCTCCAGCCGGCCGGGCAGCTCGGTCACCAGGCCCACCTCGCCCGGCGTGGCCACCACCACGCCGACCTCCGGCGCCGGCGCGCCGCCACCGCCTGCGCCGGGGGCGCCGCCCCCTGCGGGCGCCGCGTCCTGGTTGCCGCAGGCGGCCAGCGTCAGCGCCAGCAGCGCTGCCGCGGCTGCGCCGGCACGGCGCGGCGAGCGCAACGAATCACGTGAGACATGCAGGAAGGGCATGCGAATCCTTTGTCGAGAAGGGCTGAAAGCGAAGATGTGACGCAGACACCCGTGTCGCGCCCATGCCGGAGAGACACGGGCGCGACACGGGAATTTGTCGAAGCCGCGAGTTTACATACATTCATGCATGTATATTCAAGACCTTCGAATTTCAGCGCCGGCAGGCGCGCCACCCCACCCGGAGACATCGTCGTGGTACGTCGGACCAAGGAAGAGGCGCAGGCCACGCGCGAGCGGCTGCTGGATGCGGCGGAGGTCCTGTTCCAGGCGCAGGGCGTGTCGCGCACCACCCTGCAGCAGATCGCCGAGGAGGCGGGCGCGACCCGCGGCGCCATCTACTGGCACTTCAAGGACAAGGCCGACCTGTTCAACGCCATGATGCACCGCGTGACGCTGCCCATCGAGGCCGGCGTGAGCGCCGCGGCGGCCTGCCGCGGCCAGGCGCCGCTGGACGTGCTGGAGGCGGGCATGCTCGATGCGCTGCGGCTGGTGACGACCGACCCGCAGGTGCGCCGCGTGTTCGAGATCGCCTCGCACAAGGTCGAGTACACGAAGGAGATGGCCTCGGTGCAGGCGCGCCACCTGAGCGGCCGCGGCGCCTGCATCGGCGACTTCGAGCGGGCCCTGCGGCTGGCCGCGCGGCAGGCGAATCTGCGCCTGCCGATCCCTGCCGCCACGGCCGCCGTCGGCCTGCACGCGCTGCTGGCCGGGCTGATCCAGGACTGGCTGCTCGACCCCGGCGCGTTCGCGCTCGTGCAGGCCGGGCGGCGGTTGTTCCGCGTGTACATGCGCGGCCTGGGCTTCGATCGCCGCGATGCCGAACCCCTCCTCGAGCCGCCCTGCGAGCTGCCGCCGCGATCGGTCATAATCGCGGGTTCGCGTCGCCGCGAGGCACGCCACTCTCGCCGTATTTCAATGGATAGAATTCGGCCCTCCGAAGGCTGAGATCCAGGTTCGATTCCTGGCGGCGGGACCAGACAGCAAGCCGGACACGTCCAAAGTGTCCGGCTTTTTTGTTTTCTTCCTCCGTGGAGGCTGCCTGGAGTCCGTTCGGGTCCGAGGACGTATGTCTCAATCCGACGCATGCCGGGGGTGTCGGAGGAGGGACTGATCGGATGAGCATTTCTCGCCGAGCAGCGGTCGAGTGCCTGCGCGCGATGTGCGGCCAGCCGGGCGGCGCGCAGCCTGAGCCGACGGGCCGGGTGGTGCTTCATCGAGACGAAGGCGGGATCAGCTGCGCGCCGAGGCCGCTTCGTTGATCTCCGGCTCGACCAGCTTGGCAAGCTTGCGCAGCGACTCCTGCCAGCCGAGGTAGCAGGCCTCGGCAGGGATCACATCCGGTACGCCCTGCTGCTCGATGTGAATCTCGGTGCCCACCGACACGGCCTTCAGGTCCACCGTGACCTTCATCTCGCCGGGCATGCCCGGATCGTCGAAGCTGTCGGTGTAGACGAGGCGCTCGCCGGGCACGAGTTCCAGATAGGTGCCGCCGAAGGCGTGGCCGTGGCCTGTCGTGAAGTTCCGGAACGACATCCGGTGACGGCCGCCGACTTTCGCCTCCAGTTCGTGGACGGTGCAGGTGAACCCGAAGGGCGGAAGCCAGCTCGCCACCGCATCCGGCTCGAGGAAGGCGCGATAGAGCTTTTCGGGCTTGGCGGCGAAGACGCGGTGCAGGCGGATCGTGTTGGGCATGGCTGTTTCCTTGTTCGTTGGGGGTTCGACGCCTGGCGACTTCAGGCGCCTCGACGAGAGAACGTCATGTGCATCACGCCGCTGGGCGATGCGACGGCCTCGATCTCGAACATGTTCTCGAGGCCTTCCAGGTTGTCCCACAGGCGCACGCCGCGTCCGAGCAGGATCGGCACGACCACGATGTGCATGTGGTCGACCAGCCCCGCCGCGATGAAGTCGCGGATCATGCCGGGGCCGCCCCCGAGGCGCACGTCCTGCCCGTTCGCCGCCTTGCGGGCGGCTGCAAGCGCCTCGGCCGGCGGGGCATCGATGAAATGGAACGACGTGCCGCCCTCCATCTCGATCGATGGCCGTGGATGATGCGTGAGCACGTAGACGGGCGTGTGGAAGGGTGGGTTGCGGCCCCACCACCCCTGCCACTGCGGATTCTCGTGCCATCCGGGAGGACCGAACTTCCCGGCGCCCATGATCTCGGCGCCGATCCCGGGAGCGAACAGGCGCAGGAAGGCATCGTCGATGCCGCGGGTGCCGTCCGTCCGGCCGATCATCCTGCTGCCCCATCGGGTCTTGAACATCCATTCATGCAGCCTTTCGCCGGCGTGGCCGAAGGGCGCTTCGAGGCTCAGGCCCTCTCCGGTGCCGAAGCCGTCGAGGGAAATGGAGACGTGTTGGACGCGTACAAGCGACATGCGGTTTCTCCTCGGGAATGATCCGGAACAGGATGCCCGGATGCCGAAATGCCAAAAAAAGAAGCGGGTGTTCCGCCGGCGACATGGGCCAGGCACTTCACCGTCGATGCGGCGATGAACAGCAGCGTCTCGACCACGAGGAACGGAATCACCCGGGTGCGGCGGATCATCGGCAGCCTCCATCGCGGCGTTGCGCGCCGGCGATCGGCGTGTTCATGGCGCGGCCCCGGGCTGCGCAGGGGGCCCGGAATATTCGAGCTGCATGGCGACGACGTCGGCCGTGCGGCGTCCGTAGCGCGCGCCGATGTCCGCCAGGGCCTGGTCCAGGGCATCCGCCGGTTTGCGGTCCTGCCACGAGGCCGTGCCGTGCTTCTTTGCAGCGGCGCCTTCACCCGGAATGACGCGGATGCCGTGGCGGCTTTCGACCACCGCCGCCCCTGAGGCCGCGAAGGTGACGGCCCTCGACCGGTAGGTCCGCGACCAGGCATCGGCCACGAGCGCCAGCGACACCTCGTCCATGCCGGGGGTCAACTCGATGCCGATCTGCTCGCGGTTCCAGAAGGCCATCACGTTGCCGAGCACGGTGGCCGCGAACGGCCGCGTGAACTTGAACGCACCGCTGGCGTGACGTGCATCCCATTGCGCGACGCCGAGGCTGCGCGCCGCCTCCGCGGCCTTCTGCCGCCCGCCCATGGCCTCGATCAGGGTCAGCATCATGGGTATCGAGGCCGTGATGCCGGTGGTCGTGGCGACGTTCCGGTCCACGACCATCCGCCGGTTCGGCACATAGGTGATCGCCGGATGCTTGCCGAGCAGTGTCTTCAGGTAGTACCAGTGCGTCGTGGCCCGCCTGCCGTCCAGCAGCCCTGCGGCCGCGATCACCTTCGCCCCGGCGCACACGCTGACGATGATGGCGCCCTTGCCCGCCTGGTCCCGCAGCCAGGCGAGCACGGCCGGATCGTCGTCGCGGCGCATGGCCGGCACGATGACGTAGTCGGCCCCGTCGGGATGGCGTGCGTCGAAGTCCGCGAGGGTCGCATCGGGTTGCACGGCCAGCGCCGGATAGAGCTGCACAGGTCCCGGGCCGGTCGCCAGCAGGAGCACGTCGGCGACATCGGCGCGCCGCAGGATGCCGGTGGGCACCAGGTAGTCGGTGGTTTCGGTAGCGTCGTTCAGGCCCACCATCGCCACCAGCGGCCGCGCCCGCTTGGGTGGCTTCAGGGACGCCAGCATCGCTTGCACTTCCGCTTCGGGGACGGGCGGCGCCTGCACCGCCGCGGGCACCGGCAGGCTGGACAGCCAGAGGCCGAGGCCCGCCAGCGCCAGCACCAGCAGCGTCAACCCGGCCCAGGCGACATGGCGGACAGACATGGCAGGGCTCCGGACAGCGAAGAACGACACATGGCGATCAGGCTATTCCTGTCGGTGTTGGCAGTCATGCCAAAAACATGCAAATTCCTGCCAATGCGCCGCATCGTCTTCGTCGTCTATCCGGGCTTCGAGCTGCTCGACATGGCCGGGCCGATCTCGGTCTTCCACGGCGCCAACTGTGCGCTGGCGGTGCGTGACGCGCCACCGTGCTACATCATCGATCTGGCCTCGGCCGCCGGCGGCCCGGTGGCGAGCAGCAGCGGAGTGCTCGTCGAGACGCGCGCTATCGGCGACCTGCGCGCCGAAGCCGTCGACACGCTGCTGGTCATGGGTGCCGAGCGGGAGCCGTTGCTGCAGGCGATGCGGGATCCGGCCCTGCGCGATGCGCTGCCGGCCCTGGCCGGCAAGGCCAGGCGCCTGGGCTCCGTGTGCACCGGCGCCTTCGTCCTGGCGGCGCTCGGCCTGCTCGACGGCCGCCGCGTCGCCACGCATTGGGACGGCTGCGCGCCGCTCGCGCAAGCCTTCCCTGCGCTGAGCGTCGACGCCGAGGCGCTGTACGTGGAAGACGGCCGGCACTGGACTTCCGCCGGCGTCAGCACCGGCATCGACATGGCACTGGCGATGGTGGCCGGCGACCTGGACGCGGCGGTCGCCGGCGAGGTGGCCAAGCGGCTGGTGCTCTACGCCCGCCGCCCCGGCCATCAATCGCAGTTCAGCCCGCTGCTGCAGGCGCAGGCGAAGGCCGACAGCCCCTTTGCCGATCTCATCGGATGGATCCATGCCCATCTCGCGGCGCCGCTGGACATCGCAGCGCTGGCGGCCCGTGCCGGCCTGTCGGAGCGCACCTTCCACCGCAAGTTCGTGGCGGCCACGGGCGAGACGCCGGCCCGCTTCGTCGAGACCGCGCGGCTGGACGCCGCGCGGCTGCTGCTCGCGCGCGGGGTGTCGCTCAAAGCGGTCGCTGCGCAGGTGGGGCTCTTTCCGGCGACGCGGCTGAGCCAGGCTTTCGAGCAGCGTTTCGGCATTTCGCCGCGGCTGTTCCGCGACGTGCATGCAGGGTTCTGAGCGCGTCTGGAGGCTTGCGAACTGCGCATCCTGCAACGTGCAACATTCCGGCGAACTGCACCACTGCCCGGAAGCAGTCGGTCCCGGGGGCCGTGCGCACGGGAACCCTCCGGCCATCGACCGCTGCGCTCACCTCGCTCACGCCCGGGCCAGCGCCAAACCCTGGTCGCCATCGCGGGCGAGGTCCGCGTTGTAGCCGCTTTCCACCGGGCCCTTGCGCAGATAGTCGCCCAGCTTCTCCTCGCCTCCGTCCACTGGCAGATGCATGGGAAGGATGGCAGCCCGCGCGCCGGCGGGCCCAGATTGCATTCCCGCCATCGTGGCCGCCGTGCAGCCGGTGGCCGGTGCAGTTGCCGTCCGATCGCGCACCGGATAGTGCGGTCGGCGATCGCCGAAGGAGCGGGGAGCCGACGTCGCTGACGAGCTCAGCGTTCGAAGGACGAGATGGAAATCGGCAGCTGGGGCGCCCTCCAGCGGTATTGCTGATCGAGCACGTCCTGCGATGGCTGCCGTCCCGCCCATCGCAGGTGCATGAGATTGGCCAAGGTCCAACCCGCCCAGTCCGCCCGGAACGGCCTGGAAGCAATCGCTGCACCCGCCGTCCAGGGCGGATCGCTGCGCCACAGCAGTGCAGGAATGCGATAGCCCGATTCGCTGGTCGGACTGTGGCCGGCCTGATCGCGCACATGCCCCACTTCCTGCCCGTGGTCGGAGAGATACATCCATGCGCGATGGCCCTGCGGCGCACCCGCGGTGCGCGTGAGCTGCAGCGTTTCCGAGACCACGAAGTCGTGATACAGCAGCGCCGCGTCATAGTCCTGTCTGAACCGCCGAACCCATGCCGAGCGGCCTTGTTCTTCCAACTGCTGGTCTACCTGGTCGGGCACATCGTCGAACGGGTTCTGTCCGGCCGGGAAGCGTAATCGGTAGTGCGGGTGCGCGCCCAGGAGGTGCACCACGATGAGCTTGCGCGGCGTCGAATCCTCCAGCGCCTCCTGCAGACAGTCCAGCAGTTCGCCATCGAGCGAAGCGCTCGCCCGCCCCGGCGTCCTGTTGACGAAGTCCACCACGTCCGCCAGCCGCGCATGCTGCTGCTCGACCGCGATGTCGTCATGGTTGCTCATCCACCAGACCTTGTAGCCAGCCGCCCTGGCCAGGGCCAGCAGGTGTTGCGCATCCTGCGCATCCGGGCTGCCCAGGCCGAAGATGTTGCGCAGCGCTGGCAGGGTGCTGGCATCCACCGACCAGGCGTTGCGCAGGGTCAGCATCCGCTCGCCCAACTGGTGGGCCTGGTCGGCCAGGCGGGGCGTCGTGGCCCTTGCATAGCCGTACAGCGACATGTTGTCGCGGTTGATGCTGTCGGTGATGACCAGCACCACCGTGGACGGACCGTCGCGGTCGATGGTGGGGCCGAGCGAACGGGCGCGTTCGAGGGCGAGCGCCCGCAGCCGTTGCTGATCCGCCAGGCTGCTGCGCAGGCTTTCCAGCGAAAGCATCCATCCGGGCCAGAAGGCCATCGGATGCAGCCGGCGCCAGGGCTTGCTCGCGTAGCCGACGGCGGCGATGAGCAGGCACACGCAGAGGGCCGCGACCATCGGCCTGCGCGGTGCACCGGCCTCCGGGGTGGCACCGTGGGCGGCTAGGCGCCAGGCCACTGCCACGGCAGCGGTGGAGGCCGCCAGCCACAGCACGATCGTGCGCCAGTTCGCCTGCAGATATTCGCCCGCCTCGCGGGGATTGCTGTTGGCGGCCGAGCCGAGCACGAGGGCGCCGTCCGGTGCCGCTGCGTACGCGCCCAGCAAGAACCCGCGAACGGCGCCATCCAGGACAAAGCACAGGGCCCAGGACCAGACGACGATCTGCCGGATTCGCCGCGCGGCGGCGCTGGCGACCGGCCATGCGAGCCAGGCCAGTGCCGGCAGGAACAGCACCAGCAGCTGGGCCACGCGCCGCCCGTCGTGCCCCAGGACGATGAAAGCCGTCACCAGCGCCAGCAGCCCCGCGGCGGCGTAGGTCGGCTGACGGTGCGGCGTCTGGCTCCTGTTCGGAGGGTGCATGCTCAGAACGGCTTTCCGACCTTGAGCAGCATCGGCGCACCCGGTACGCCGAAGATGGCGGCGGCAATGCCGTGCGCCGCGCGCATCGAGGGTTTCTCGGCGATCCTGTCCGGAATCAGCATCCAGCCAGCCATGACGATGAACGATATGCCGATGGACCGGCGAAGGGTGTCCGGCCCGAGGGCTTGGGCAGCCCAGCCGCCGGCTGTGCCCGCGGCCGGATGGTTCAGGATGGTGGCCACGAAATGCACGTGCGCCCCTGCATTGCGCAGGTCAGCGACTCCGAATGACAACAATGAAAATGTAGGTCATCAGGTGCGCGAGGCGTTGAATGTCCCTCGATCGGGACTGCAATCAAGAGAGAAGCGCTCTGTCGCGTCTCCGGCCTCCAATGTGTGTCTGGCACCGGCCATCAGGGCACGGTTCGATCTCGAGCCGGGCCGGCGTCACGAAGCAACGCCACGGCTTCCACCTCGACCTGCAGCCCGTAGTGCAGCGCACCGACCGGGACCACGGCCCGGGCCGGCTTCCAATCCCCGATCCACTGCGCATAGAGGTCGTTGAAGCGCGGCCAGTGGTCGACGTCGGCCAGGTAGACGCGCACCTGCACGAGGTCCGACTTGTCCGCGCCGGCCGCTTCGAGGATGGCGGAGATGTTCTGCAGCGTCTGGCCGGCCTGTTGCTCGAACGATGCGCCGGTGAGCTTCTCGCCGGATGCAGTGATCGGCAGCTGCCCGGAGATGTAGAGCATCCCGTTGGCCGCAACGGCATGGCTGTAGTGGCCGCCGGGCCTGGCCGCGCCCGGGATGTCCATGAGCGGGCGTGCCACCATGCCGATCGTCGCGGCCTTCATCAATCGGCCTTGATCCCCGCAGACTGGATGATGTCGCCGTACTCTTTGGCGTTCTTCTTCAGGAACGCGTCGAAGTCCTTCTGCGAGCTGCCCACGGCATCGATCCCCATGGCATAGAGGCGTGCCTTGACTTCGGACTGGTTGAGGACGCCGACCACGCCGCGGTTGATCTCGGCGAGCACGTCCGGCGGCGTGCCGGCCCGGGCGATCAGCCCGAACCAGGACGTCGAGACGAAGTCCGGCACCCCGCCCTCGGTGAACGTCGGCACATCCGGCAGCGTCTTCGTGCGCGCCTGGCTGGCCGAGGCGATCGGCCGGATCTTGCCGCTGGAGAGAAACTGGATCACCTGCTGCGTGTCGCAGAACATCGCATCCACCTGGCCGCTCATGAGATCGGAAATCGCCGGCGCCGCGCCCTTGTATGGCACGTGGACCATGTCGATGCCCGTCGCATGCTTGAAGCGCTCGAAGCCCAGGTGCCCCGACGACCCGATGCCGAAGGAAGCGTACGTGCCGCTCCCCTTCTTCGCCTTCGCCCATGCGATGAACTCCTTGAGGTTGCCGGCCGGCACCGCCGGGTTGACGATCAGGATGTGCGGGTTGGTCGCCAGCAAGGTGACCGGCGCGAAGTCGCTGGCGCTGTCATAGGGCAGCTTGGACAGCAGGTGGGGGTTGATCGTGAAGTTCGAGGCCGACACCAGCAGGGTGTGGCCGTCCGCCGGCGAGGTGGCGATCATCTGCGTCGCCACCACGGCGCTGCCGCCTTGCCGGTTTTCGACGATGGCCGGCGTCTGCCAGACCAGGGCGAGCTTTTCGGCCAGGAGGCGGGCCAGCGTGTCGCCGCTTCCGCCGGGGGCGAACGGCGCGACGATCTTGACCGCGCGGGGCGAGGGGAATGCCGAAGACTGGGCTTGCACCGCCGCGAGGCATCCGGCGGACAAGGCCAGTGCAGCGGCGCACTTGAGGATCGTGTGCATGATGGACTCCAGGGATGTGGTGGTTGTCGGCGCTTCAGCGCCCTGCATCGGCCAGAAGCCGCTGCGCATTGCCGCGATAGACCTTCTCGCGGTCGGCCGGCGGGAGCCCGTCCACCACCGGCACCGAGCGCTTGCCTTCCGGGTCGCCGATGTCGAAGGGATAGTCGGAGCCGAACACGACGCGCTCCGGCCCCATGGTCTGGATCGTGAACCGGTTGCTGTCTTCGCTCAGGGCGCAGGTGTCGTAGTACAGGCGGTCCAGGTAGGCGCTGGGCCGCTGGCTGATGTGCTGGCGGAAGTAGGGGTCCGCCTCCCAGCCGGTGGCGTCGTAGGCCGAGTCGAGGCGCCCGCGCAGGTACACCAGGTTGCCGCCGCCATGCGCCAGCACCAGCTTGAGCCGGGGGTGGCGCTCCAGCAGGCCGTTGAAGATCATGCGCGTCACCGCCAGCGTCGTCTCGAAGGGCCAGCCCACCAGCACGTGGATGCCGTACATGCCGAAGCGCTCGGACGTCACGGCCGACGTGGGGTGCATGAAGACGATCAGCCCCAGCTTCTCGATCAGCGTGAACAGCGGCGCGAATTCGGGCCCGTCCAGCGGCCGGCCGCCGGCGGAGCTGGGCATCATCACGCCGCGCACGCCGTATTCGTCCACCGCCCGCTGCAGCTCCTGCACCGCGACCTCCGGTTCGCCCAGGGCCAGCACCGCGAGCATCTCCATGCGGCCTTCCGAATCCGCGGCGATGTCACGGCTGGCCCGGTTGAGCGCGCGCACGAGTTCGGTGCCGGCGGCGCCGTCCGGCCAGGCCAGCATGAAGGGCGGCGGCGCGAACAGCTGCAGTTCGACGTTGCGGCGCTTGAGGCTGTCGATGCGCCCGGGCAGGTCGTGCAGGTTCGGATCGATCGAGCTCTTGCGGTCGTCGCCGTGCCGGCGGATCACCCAGTAGCCGTCGTCGCCGCGTTCGGCGCGAAGGCCGGCCACCGGGGTCCTGGCGAGGTCGTGGAGGAAGCGCTCTCCGAGCGCGTGGGCGTGCAGGTCGATGATCATGGCGGTCCTCCGCATCAGTCCAGCCTGGCGCCGGAGAGCTCGATGCGCTTCTTCTGCAGCGGCTTGTCCTTGGCGATGAAACCGGCGAACTCGGCCGGGCTGTCCCCGGCGGCCTCGAGCGCGAGTTCGTCGACGAATTTCGTGCGGAACGCCGGGTCGTTGACGGCATCCCGCACCTTTGCCGAGATGGCGTTGACGACGTCCGGCGGCGTGCCGGGCGGTGCGAACAGGCCCATGTTCAGGCTCGACTCGATGTCCGGGTAGCCGCTCTCCGCGAACGTGGGAACCGACGGCAGCAGCTTCGCCCGCT
Source organism: Xenophilus azovorans DSM 13620 (assembly GCF_000745855.1). Classification (GTDB taxonomy): domain Bacteria; phylum Pseudomonadota; class Gammaproteobacteria; order Burkholderiales; family Burkholderiaceae_C; genus Xenophilus; species Xenophilus azovorans. Next base: position 100,505 of record NZ_JQKD01000003.1, on the reverse strand, counting down.
TCGTGCCGGAGATGGCCAGGGCCTTGAACTTGCCCGCGCGGATGTAGGGCTCCAGCGCGGACGGCACGCCGAACGCCGCATCGACCTGCCCCGAGAGCATGTCCTGGATCACCGGTGCAAGGCCCTTGTAGGGCACATGCGTCATCTGCAGCGACTGCGTCTTCGCGACGTAGGCCATGGACAGGTGCGTGATGTTGCCCATGCCGGCAGACCCGTAGTTGATCTTGTTGGGCTTGCTGCGCGCATAGGCGATGAACTCGCGCACGTTGGTGGCAGGGAAGTCCCTGGGTACGAACAGGACCAGGTTGGCGAAGACCACCCGCGACACCGGCACCAGGGCATTCGGGTCGTACGACAGCTTTTCGTAGAGGTACTGGTTCTGCGAGAAGGTCGAATCCGTGGCCAGCAGCAGCGTGTAGCCGTCGGCCGGCGCGCGCGCGACTTCCGAGGCGCCGATCATCTCGTTCGCGCCGGGCCGGTTGTCGACTACGACGCCCATCTTCCAGTCTTCCGACAGCTTGGCGCCGAGACCCCGGCCGATGATGTCCACGGGGCCTCCCGCCGGATAAGGGACGACGATCCGCACGGGCTTGGCGGGGAACGGGTCCGCTGCGTGCGACAGGTGCGGGAACACCGTCAGCCACAGCGAGGCGAGGACAAGGAAGACTCGTTTCATGGGCGCTCCTTCGGGGGGAGATGAATCGACGGGCGAGAAGGAATCCGGCGTCGCTGCTGGTGCTGCTGCCGGGCTCTCGTGAACTCCGAAATCGTTTCGGCCCAAATGACTCGAAAACGATTTCGTTAAATTCAGCTTATTCCTCACGATTCGCCAGGAATACTAGGGAGAATACCTACGCCTATTCGCGTTGACGCGGATGGATTTGACATTCTAAGATCGAAAACGTTTTCGATAAAGGAGATGGCAATGAGCGAATCGCAAGAGGTTCGGATGATCAGAGAGACCGCTCGCCGCTTCGTGCGATCGCAGTTGGTGCCGCTGGAGGCGGACATCGACGCGGCCGACGAGGTCGAGCCCGCGGTGCTGGCCCGGCTGCGCCGCCAGGCGGCGGAACTCGGCCTGTACGGCTTCAACCTGCCGGAGGAGATCGGCGGCCCCGGCCTGGACACGGACGCCAAGCTGGCCATCCTGGAGGAGATCACCTACACCTCCGTGCCGCTGAGCGAGGTCATCGGGCACCTGCCGCTGTCGATGAAGTTCTTCAACGAAGAGCAGCGCCGGCGCGTGATGCCGGGCATCCTGTCGGGCGAGACGGTGATCACCTACGCGCTGACCGAGCCCGATGCCGGCTCGGACCTGTCCGCCGTGCGCACCCGCGCCCAGCGCGCCGAGGGCGGCTGGGTGCTGAACGGCAGCAAGCATTTCATCTCGCACGCGGAGACGGCCGACCACATCCTGGTGCTGGCGCTGACCGACCCCGACGCGTCGCTGAAGGCGCGGCTCACCACCTTCCTCGTGCGGCGCGACAACCCCGGCATCGCCGGCATGACGCGCTACCGCAAGATGGGCTGGCGCGGCTATCACCTGAACGGCTTCACGCTGGAGAACTGCTTCGTGCCCGACGCCGACGTGGTCGGCGGCGTCGGCGACGGCTTCCTGTCCATGATCGAGTCGATCAACCACGACCGCATCTTCTCGGCCAGCCGCTCGCTCGGCCTGAGCCGGCGCGGCCAGGAGATGGCCTGCCAGTACGCCCGCGAGCGCAGGGCCTTCGGCGCAACCCTCGGCGACCACCAGGCCATCCAGTTCATGCTGGCCGACAACGACGTGGACATCGAGGCGGCGCGGCTGCTGATCCGCCGCGCGGCCGAGCTCGTCTACGCGGGCGACCCGCTGGGGCGCATCGCGGCCTCGCGCGCCAAGCTGTTCGCCAGCGAGATGGGCTGCCGCGTCTCCGACCGGGTGCTGCAGGTCTACGGCGGCATGGGCTACATGTGCGAGCTGCCGGTCGAGCGCTTCTACCGCGATGCGCGCGCCTTCCGCATCGGCGAAGGCACCTCGGAGATGCAGCGCATCCAGATCGCGCGCCAGGCGCTGGCGGAGGTCCAGGTATGAGCCCCCGCCCGGCCGTTCCGAAGAGGGCTCGCACCGCAGTGCGAAGCACGGAGGTTATCCAATGAGCGGCGAAGGGGATTTCGCGGCGCTCCTCGAAGGCGACCCGCAACACCGCGCCATCGTCTGCGAGGGCTTTTCGGCCACGCGCGGCGAACTGCGGGAGGCGTCGCTGCGCGCGGCCGCGCTGCTGCACGCCATGGGCCTGAGGCGCGGCGACGCCGTCTGCGTGTGGCTTCCCGACGGCGGCGCCTGGCTGCAACTGCTGTTCGCCTGTGCGCACCTGGGCGTGCTGATGGTGCCCGTCAGCACCCGGCTGCGGCGCGACGAGGCGCGCCACATCGTGGCCAGCGCGCAGGCCAGGGCCATCTTCGTGCCGCGGCAGTTCCTGAACTTCGACTACCCGGGCACGGCCCGCGCCATCCAGGCCGAGCTGCCGGGCGTGCGCGAGGTCAGGGTGGTGGACGTGCCGGAACGCTTCATCCCGGTGGAGCGCGAGCTGCCCGACGTGCCCGCAGGCGGCCAGCCGGACGACCCGCTGTGCACCTTCAGCACCTCGGGAACGACCGGCCGGCCCAAGCTCGCGGTGCACAGCCAGGGCGGCATCGCGCGTCATGCGCTGAACGTAGCCCGCCGCACCGAGATCGGCCCCGGGAGCGTGATGCTGTGCGGCCTGTCGCTATACGGCGTGCTGGGCTTCGTGCAGATGGCCGGCGCGCTCGCGGGCGGTGCGCCCTGCGTCTTCCTGCAGGTGTTCGACGCCGGGCGTGCCGCGCAGGCCATCCGCGCCCATGGCGTGACCCATCTGTTCGGCTCCGACGGCATGCTCGCGCCGATCTGGGACGCACTGGGGCCTGCGCCCACGACGCTGCGCTGGTGCGGCTTCGCCGAGTTCGCGGGCCTGGGCGCGGCGGTGGTGGCGCGGGCCGAGCGCGACTGGGGCGTGCGTGCCTTCGGCCTGTACGGCGCATCGGAATGCTTCGCGCTGGCCGCGACCGGCCTGCCCGGCGAAGACCCGGAGACGCGCCGGCTGCCGGGCGGCTCGCCCATCGCACCCGGGATCGCGTTCCGCATCGTCGACCTCGACGCCGGCGAGCCGCTGGCCGACGGCGAGAAGGGCGAACTGCAGATGCGCGGCTACCACGTCATGCAGGGCTACCTGCACAACCCCGACGCCACCCGGGCCGCCTTCACGGCGGACGGCTGGCTGCGCACCGGCGATCTCGCGGTGGGCCGGGGCGGGCGCTTCGTCTACCTGTCCCGGCTCAAGGACAGCCTGCGCCTCAAGGGCTACCTGGTGGACCCGAGCGAGATCGAGGCCTTCCTCGGCACGCATGCGGCGGTGGAGGACGCACAGGTCGTGGCCGTCACGCAGCCCGGCATCGGTGATGTCGCGGTGGCCTTCGTGCGCACCAACGGCGCTGCCGTGCAGGAGGCCGAGCTGCTGCGCTTCTGCAAGGCCGGCATGGCCAACTACAAGGTGCCGCAGCGCATCCTGCAGGTGGCCGATTACCCGTCCATGGAGGGTCCCAACGGGACCAAGATTCTGAAGAACAAACTGCGCGAGATCGCCGAGGCGGCGATGGCGCAGCCGCAAGGAGAAAAGGTATGAAGCGAGGTGAAGTGCGTTCCGACATCGCCTGGGCCACGCCCACGAAGGTGGTGATCCACGGGCTGGATCTGTGCGAGCAGATCGTCGGCCAGCTCGATTTCGGCCAGATGGCCTTCCTGCAGATCTTCGCGCGGCTGCCCAGGGACGCCGACGAGCTGCGCATGTTCAACGCCATGATGGTGATCCTGGTCGAGCACGGCATCACCCCGTCGACGCTGGCCACGCGCATGACCTATTGCGGCGCGCCTGAGGCCGTGCAGGCCTCCGTGGCCGCCGGCCTGCTCGGCCTGGGCTCGGTGTTCGTCGGTTCGCTGGACAACGCGGCGCGCATGCTGCAGGAGGCCATCCCCGACAGCATGCAGCCCGGCGACATCGGCGTGCTGGCCCGGCGCATCGTGGCCGACCACCGCGCGCGCAAGGAGATCATCCCGGGCGTGGGCCATCCGTTCCACAAGCCCGTCGACCCGCGCACCGAGGCGCTGTTCCGCGTGGCGAAGGAGACCGGCTACTACGGCCCGTACGCCGAGCTGATGACGGCCATCGGCGCCGAGGCCGAGCGCGTGACCGGCCGCGTGCTGCCGGTCAACGTCACGGCCGCCATGGCGGCGGTGGCCTCGCAGATGGGCGTTGCCTGGCAGGTGTGCCGCGGGCTGGCGGTGGCCGCGCGGGCCGTGGGCCTGGTGGGCCATGTCATCGAGGAGATGAAGCGCCCCATGGCCGACGAGCTCTACCTGCGGATCGAGCACGAGGCCAGCCAGCACCTGCTGCCGCGGGAGTGAATGTGCGAGGCCCCGCTCCCGCGCGGTCGGCGTTCGGACGCTGGTGCCGCGAGAAGCTGCGCAATGCCGACACCGACCAGTTCGGCCACGTGAACAACGCGGCCATGGCCTCGCTGTTCGAGGCAGGCCGGATGGATCTGTTCGGCGACCCGGCCATCGCGCCGCAGCTCGGCGGCGCGCACCCCGCGGTGGTGCGGCTGGCGCTCGACTTCCACCGCGAGCTGTTCTATCCGGGCGAGGTCGCGGTCGGCACGCGCGTGGCGCGCGTCGGCACCCGCTCGGTCGACATCGTGCAGGGCCTGTTCGATGCGCAGGGCTGCGTGGCCTCGGCCGAGGCGGTCTGCGTCTTCCTGGACCCGGCCGGCCCGCGCGCCGCCGCCATCTCCGGCGAACTCCGCCAACGGCTCATGGCCCAGGGAGAGCCGACATGACCGTGCACTATGCGATCGAGGACCACATCGCGGTCCTGACCCTTTGCGACCCGCCGCGGCGCAACGCGCTGTCGCGCGCCATCGTGCGCGACATGCTGGCGCAACTGGCGCGCGCACGGCACGAGCGCGCACGCGGCGTCGTCGTCGCGGCGCAGGGCAAGGTCTTCTGCAGCGGCGCCAACATGGACGACCTGCGCGACGGCTGGATGGACGGCCACGAGGAAGACACCGACCCGGTGCGCATGTTCCAGGCACTGACCGAGATGCCCGTGCCCGTCATTGCCGCCGTGCAGGGCCCTGCACTCGGCGGCGGCTTCGAGCTGACGATGTGCTGCGACCTGGTGGTGGCCAGCGATGCGGCCTGGTTCGCGCTGCCGGAGCTGGGCGTGGGCGTGATTCCGAACACCGCGGCGGCGCTGCTGCCTCCGCTGGTCGGCACGCGCCAGGCGCTGGAGATCATGCTGGGGCGCGAGCGCATCGCGGCGGCGCAGGCCCACGCACTGCACCTGGTGAACGCCGTCGTCCCCGCGGGCGATGAACTGCGCAGCGCCGTCGCCTGGGCCGCGAAGATCGCTGCCGGCACGACACCCAGCGCCGTGCAGGTGGCCAGGCGTGCGCTGCGCCGCCACCATCCGGTCGATTGGGAGGCCGTGCGCCGCTCCCTGCACGAGGTCGACCGCGCAGAATGGGAGGAAGGCCTGAGCGCCTTCACCGCGCGCAGGCCGTTCGACCACCAGAAGTTCTGGGCCGGGACGGGCGCCGCCGCCGGCGGCTGAACGTCCGACCCGCCCACCGCCCGCGTGCACCCATGTCCGACTCCACCGACCGCTTCCACAGCTACGTGCCGCGCGAAGGCCACGGCCTGCCGCACGATCCGTTCAACGCCATCATCGGCCCGCGGCCCATCGGCTGGATCTCCAGCCGCAGCCCGGATGGCGTGCTGAACCTGGCGCCCTACAGCTTCTTCACGGCGTTCAACTACGTGCCGCCGCTGATCGGCTTTTCCAGCCTCGGCCGCAAGGACACGATGCGCAACATCGAGGCCACCGGCGAGTTCGTCTGGAACCTGGCGACGCGGCCGCTGGCCGAGGCCATGAACCAGAGCTGCGCCGTCGTGCCGCCCGAGGTGGACGAGTTCCAGCTCGCGAAGCTCACGCCGCTGGCTTCGCAGGTCGTCGCGCCGCCGCGCGTGGCGCAAAGCCCGGTCTCGATGGAGTGCAAGTGCACGCAGATCCTGCCGCTGCTGGGCCTGGACGGCACGCCCTCGCCGAGCCACCTGGTGCTCGGCGAAGTGGTGGCCGTGCACATCGACCGCAGCCTGCTCAAGGACGGCATCTACGACACGGCCGCCGGCCAGCCCATCTTGCGCGGCGGCGGTCCCGGCGACTACTTCTTCATCGAGGCGGCTCAGCGCTTTCGCATGTTCCGGCCCGAATAGGTCCGCAGGGGGCTTCTCTGAAAGAGGCCCCGTGCAGGTTCTCGTTCGCCTGCCGGCCCGGCCCGGGCGTTGCTCGCCCAACCTTCCGAAGCTCTGGCGCAGACATCCGGCAAGACCCGCATCCAGGCCTGCTCCATCGCTTCGGCACGGCTCTCCGGCGTCGGATACTCCGCGTGCCCGTCGCGCGTGGCCACCGGCTTCCACTTCCGGTCCTCGCGGCAGGCCGCGTGGCCGGCGATGGCGAGGAAGCTCATGGTCTACTCCTCGTCATGACGCACAGGAGCTTCTCCCACACCTGGGCCATGGGCTGAACAGGGGTAGAAAACGGTCTCAGGCCCGGCCCGGGAGGCCGGCCGCGCGTCCGGCTCATGAAAGAAAGAACGATGTGAACATCCAGGAATTCGCCAGGCACCTGAATCTGTCGGTGGCCACCGTGTCCAAGGCCATGAACGGCAGGTCCGATGTCAGCAGCGCGACCCGCGCACGGGTGCTGGAGGCCGCCCGGCAGCTGGGCTTCACGCCCGATCCGGCGGCCCGCCGGCTGCGCAGGCAGTCGTCGGACACGATCGGCTTCGTCCTGTCGTATCCGCAGAGTTCCTTCGCCCACCCCTTCTTCCTGAACATGCTGACGGGGGTGGACGAGGTGTTCCAGGAGACCAACTACCAGGTCATCATCGCCTCGGCCAGGAGCTTCGAGTCGGAGATCGACGTGTTCAAGCGGCTGGTGGAGCGCCAGCGCGTGGACGGCATGCTGTTCGGCCGCACCCGGCGCCAGGACGAGCGCATCGCGTACCTGATGGCCGCGGAGGTGCCGTTCGTGGCCTTCGGCCGCAGCGAGACGGCGCAGCCGTTCTCCTTCGTGGACATCGACCACACCCTGGTCGGGCGCGTGGGCTGCTCGCGCTTCATCTCGCTCGGCCATCGCCGCATCGCCCTCGTGCACGGCCCCGAGGTCTTCATGTTCAGCCACCATGAACGCCTGGGCTACGAGGCGGCGCTGCGTGCCGCGGGCATCGCCTTCGATCCGGCGCTGTGCATCGAGGCGCCGATGACGGAAGAGGGCGGCGTGCAGGCGGCACGCGCGCTGTTCGACCTTGCGGATCCGCCGACGGCCATCGTCTGCGGCCACGATCTGGTCGCGCTCGGCGTGATTCGCGGCGTGGCGGAGACCGGCCGGGTCGCCGGCAAGGACGTGGGCATCATCGGCGGCGACGACCATCCCATCGGGCGCTACATCCAGCCTGCATTGACGACCTTCTCCGCAGAAACCCAGCGCGCGGGGCGGCGCATGGCCGAGATGCTGCTCGCGCGCTTGGGGGGAGCGGCAGCTGAAGACCTGCAGGAGGTGTGGCCGCCCGAGATCGTTCTTCGTGCATCGGACGGTCCGCCACGCGAAGTGAACCGGGCGGCCGGCCGTTGAGCTGCCGGCACTGGGGCGCCGTAGGTCCGTCTCCCTATCGGCCGTCCCGCTCGATCAGCGCCAGCGCGAGCGCTGCCCGCGCCGCGACATCCGCCTTCTTGGCGAGCCACGCCGCAGGCCCGTTGCCGTCCAGGGCGCGCTTCACCACGCCCTGCAGGATCGCCGCGCTCTTGAACAACTGCAGCGCCAGGTGGAAGGTCCACGCCTGCACGCAAGCGCCTGTGCGGTCGCAGTAGCGGGCCACGATCTCGGATTCGGTGGGGATGCCGAGGGTGGCCGGGTCCGCTCCACCGAAGCCCACGGGCGGCTCCTGGATGTAGTAGCAGAAGCAGGTGTACGCCAGATCGCACAACGGGTCGCCCAGCGTGCTCAGCTCCCAGTCGAGCACCGCCACGACGCGCGGCTCGGTCGGGTGGACCAGGATGTTGTTCGGCCGGTAGTCGCCGTGCACGATGCCGGTGCGGCCTGCCGGGGGCACGTTGCGGCCGAGCCAGTCGCCCAGCCTGTCCATCGATGCCAGCTCCTCGGTCTGCGCTGCCCTGAACTGCCGGGTCCAGAGGGCGACCTGGCGCTGCAGGTAGTCGCCGGGCCTGCCGTAGTCGGCGAGCCCCAGTGCCTGGACATCGAGGCCGTGCAGGCGGGCGAGCACGTCCACCAGATCGTGGTAGATGAGCCTGCGCTCATGCGGCGTGCAGCCCGGCAGCGTGGGGTCGGAAAACAGGCGGCCCGCCACGCGGTCCATCACGAAGAAGGCCGACCCCAGGACCGACGGATCCTCGCAAAGCACCCGGGCGCGGGGCACGGGCACGTCCGTGCTCTCCAGCGCCCGCAGCACGCGGAACTCGCGGTCGATCCGGTGCGCGGAAGGCAGGGCGGCGGCGGGGCGCTTGCGCAGGACGTACTGGCAGGGCCGTCCGCCCCTGCCCGCCGCCTCCAGGGCGTAGGTCGGATTGGAGAAGCCGTTCGGGAATTGCGCGACGCGCAGGCCGCCTGCATATTCCGGCAACCGGTCGCGAAGAAAACGGTCGAGCGCGGCTTCGTCGAATCGGTTCTGCGGCGGGACGTCGACGGTCTGCGGGATCATGGCGGCACTCTAGGAGCGCGAACGCGGCCCGGCATCGTCGGATGCGACGACGCGAAGCGCCTCGCCCGGCGCCAGACTCCATGCATGGACGTCCTGCTCATCGAACGCCGCGGCGGTACCGCCGTGCTCACCCTGAACCGCCCCGAGGCGCGCAATGCCCTGGACCCGGCGCTGCGCGATGCCTTGGCGGCCTCGATCCCCCAGCTGCGCGACCCTGCGGTCAAGGCGGTGGTGATCTGCGGAGCGGGGGGGCATTTCTGCGCGGGCGGCGACGTCAAGGCCATGAAGCCGGAGCCGGCGCAGGACGAGGTCTTCGGGGGCCGCGAGCGCCTGCTGCGGCTGGACCGCTGGTTCGACGAACTCGTCGATCTCGAGAAGCCGGTCATTGCGGCCGTCGACGGCGTGGCCTTCGGCGCCGGCCTGTCGCTCGTGCTGGCGGCCGACATCGTGCTGGCTTCGCCGCGCGCGCGCTTCTGCAGCGTGTTTGCACGGCTGGGCTTCGTGCCGGACGCCGGCGGCATGTATCTGCTGCCGCGCGCGATCGGCCTGGCGCGCGCCAAGGACATGGTCTTCAGCGCCAGGGTGGTGGAGGCCCGGGAAGCCCTTGCCATCGGCCTGGTGCAGCAGGTCTGCGAGGGCGACGTGGTGCAGGCGGCGCTGGCGCATGCCGAGCGTTTCCGGCATGCGCCCACCGCCGCCATCGGCATCGCCAAGACGGTGATGAACCACGCCTTCGAGAGCGAGCGCCGCGAGGTCTACGCCCAGGAGGCGCTGGCCCAGGCGCTGTGCCTGCAGAGCGCCTTCCACAAGGAGGCTGCGCGCCGCTTCATCGACAAGCAGCCGCCGCTGTACGCGTGGCCGGAAACGAAGGCGTGAGGTGCCGACATGCCCAACAGCCGCCCCTTTTCCACCGACCTGCTCGCCATCGTCCAGGCGTATCTGGAGACCGAGATCGCACCGCAGGTCTCTTCGGTGCACCAGTTCCAATTGAGGATCGCGTCGCGCGTGCTCGCCACCGTGCGGCGCGAGATCGAGCTCGGCCCCGCTGCCAACGCGGCCGAAGTCCGGAGGCTGAAGGCGCTGCTGCGGTGCGACGGGTCGCCGGAGGAGCTCGAAGCGGCGCTGGCACGGGCGATCCGCGCCGGCGATTTCGCGGTCGACGATCCTGCACTGCTCGCGCATCTTCGGGCCTCGACCGAGGACGCGCTTCGCATCAACAACCCCAAGTGGCTGGCGAGCGCGCGATGACAGGCGTGATGCTGCGCGGTGCACCCAACTTCAGGGATCTCGGCGGCCTGGGTACCCGCGAAGGCCGCTTCATTGCGCCCGGCCGCCTGCTGCGCTCGGGCCAGCTCGGCGAGCTGCATGCGGAAGACATCGAGCACCTGGCGGCCTGGCTCGGCGCGGACGTCTGCGTGATCGACCTGCGCGGCGCTTCCGAACGCCTGCGGCAGGCCTGTGCGCTGCCGCAGGCGGTGGTCCATTCGCTGCCGATCGAGCCCAGCGTGGCGCTGAAACTCGATACGGCCATCGCCTCGGGGCAGGACCTGACACCGGCGATGGCACGCGCGTTCATGGCCGAGGCCTACCGCGGCTTCGTGCGCAAGGCCCAGGCCCAGGCCACGAGCCTCTTCGCCCACGTGCTCGATCGCGCAGGGCGGCCGCTGGTCGTGCATTGCGCCGCCGGCAAGGACCGCACCGGCTTCATGGTCGCGCTGCTGCTCTCGGCGCTGGACGTTCCGCGCGAGACGATCCTGGAGGACTACCTGCTCACCAACCAGCGCGTCCAGCCGCGGGAGAGCCGGCGCTATGCGCCCGAGATCATGGAAGTGCTGGGCACCGTCCGGGCCGAGTTCCTCGAAGCAGCCTTCGATCTGATCGACGAGGGCTTCGGCGGCACCGCGCGCTACCTGCAGCAGGCGGCGGCGCTCACGCCGCAGCGCCGCGCGCGCCTGCACGAGGTGCTTCTCAGTCCTTGACCTCGACGCCGGCCTTCACCAGCAATTCGCGCCACACCACCTTTTCGCTCGCATAGGTGGCGGCGAACGTCGCGCTGTCCGCGCCGATCGGCTCCAGGCCCAGGTCGCTGAGCTTCTGGTTCACTTCGGGCGTCCGGACGGCGGCGGCGTATTCGGCCTCCAGCCGGCGCACGGCCACGGCCGGCGTGCCGGCCGGCGCGACGATGCCGATCCACCCGGCGTTCATGCGGAACAGCGGGCTGTCGAATCCCTGCTCGGCGAAGGTGGGCACGTCGGGGAACAGCTTGATCCGCTTGGTGCCGGTCACTGCCAGCAGCCGCAGCCGGCCCGCCTCCGCCATGGCGCGCACGCCCGGCGGCGTCACCAGCGCCATCTGGATCTGGCCGCCGACGAGGTCCTGAACCAGCGGCGCCTCGCCCTTGTAGGGCGAGTGGACCATGGCGGCGTCGTACAGGTCGCTCATTTCCTTGATGGCCACGTGGCCGAAGTGACCGACCGCCATCGAGCCGTAGCTCATCTTGCCCTTGTGCGCCTTCAGGTAGGCCGGCAGCTCGGCCGCCGTCCTGACCGGAACGGATGGGTTCACCGCCAGCGCCATCGGGGCGACGGCGAGCAGCGACACGAACGTGAGGTCCTTGGCCACGTCGACGTTCGAGGCCGGATTGGTCATCGGGGTGGCGATCAGGGTCGACGTGGCGCCCACGCCGATCGTGTAGCCGTCGGGCGCGGCCCGGGCCACGATGCCGGTGCCCACCACGCCGCCGGCGCCGGGGTGGTTGTCGATGAGGATCGGCTGGCCGAGCTTCTCGGACACCTGTTTGCTCACCAGGCGCAGGGTGACGTCGTTGGCGCCGCCCGGGGCATAGGGCACGATGAGCTTGATCGGCTGCCGGGGCCAGTCGGACTGGGCGAACGCCTCGGGCCGCAGCGAGAGTGCGGCGGTGCCTGCGGCGGCCTGGGCCAGGAAATGGCGGCGGGTGGTGGAACGGGGCATGTTGTGTCTCCAGGTGGGGCTTCAGTCGCGGCCCTCGATGACATTGAGCAGATCGTAGATCGGCTCCTCGATACGCCGCCCGACGGCGGCGAATTCCAGCCTGCGCTCGTGCTGGTGGCGCCAGGCATGCGCGCGCCGCACGCAGCCCAGTGCCCAGCGCATCGCGCCGACCACTTCCCAGAAGCGCACCTGCTGCGGATCCACCGCCTGGCCGGAGGCCTGCTCGTAGGCATTGAACAGGTCCTCGCGCGTGCCGAAGCCGCCCACCGGCAGGCGGCCCCCGAAACGCCAGGTGCGCATGCACACGTAGCCAAGGTCCTCCATGGGGTCGCCCAGGTGCGCGATCTCCCAGTCCAGCACCGCGCGGATGCCCTCCGGCCCCACGATGAAGTTGCCGGTGCGGAAGTCGCCGTGCACGAGCGCGGTGCCGGTGCGGCCCGGCAGGCGCGCGCGTGCCCAGCGCAGCGCCAGTTCCAGCGCCGGCAGCGGCATGCCCGCCCGGTCCAGCGTCCGCTCGAAGAGCGCCAGCGTCTCGCGGGCATCGAAGCGCCGCAGGAAGCCGAGGCTGTCGGCCGGCACGCGGTGGATCGCCGCGAGGATGCGTCCGCACTGCGCTGCCATGCGCCCCCGCGCCTCGGCGAGTTCAGGCTGGCGCAGCACCCGGGCGGGGATCGTCTCGCCGTCGATGCGCTCGGTGACGGCGCCTTCGCCCAGCCCGTCGTCCGGCACCAGGATGTGCCGCACGCGCGGCACGGGCACGTCGGCCGCCTCGGCCGCGCGCATCACCTGGAATTCCTGCGTGCCGTCCAGGTGGGGCACCCAGTCGTCGGGCCCGGCGTCGGGATCGGGCGCGCCCGAGGCCGCCTGGCGCTGCAGGATGAAGCCGGTGCCGCCTGTGCGGAAGGCCCAGGTGCCCTTGTTGGCCCCGGCCGTCAGCGTCTGCAGGTCGCGCGCGCCTTCGCCCGCGCCGAGGCGGCGGCGGGCCAGCGTGTCGACCCGCTGCTGCAAGGTCTGCGCGTCGGGCGTGGCGCTCACCGGATGACCTCCGCGTCTCGCACTGCGGTGCGAGCGCCCCTCGGAGCGGCCGGGCGGGCGTTCATGCCGGCGGCCCCTCGCGCGCCGCGCCCTCGGCGACCAGGCGCTCGATCTCGTCGGCGCCGTATTCGAACTCGCGCAGCACCTCGCGCGTGTGCTCGCCCAGCCGCGGCGGCAGCCTGCGGATGGAAGGCGGCGTGCGCCTCAGCCCGATCGGATTCGACGGCAGGCGCAGCAGGCCTTCGGTGGGATGCTCCCGCAGGTTCCAGAAGTCCACGCTCTCCAGGTGCGGGTGCTCCAGCATGTCGTCGATCTGGTTGACCGCCGACATGGGGATGTCGGCCTCGCCGAAGAGCTGCACCCATTCGGCCGTCGTGCGTCCGCTCAGCGTGTCGCGCACGAAGCCGAACACGGCGTCGTAGTTCTTCTGGCGCGCCGGGAAGGTGGCGAAGCGCGGGTCCTGCGCCAGCTCCGGCCGGCCGACGAGGTGGAAGAACTTGTGCCAGTGCAGGTCGGAATAGGGCAGGAACGCCAGGTGGCCGTCCCGGGTGGGATAGGGCTTGCGCACGCCGCGGCGCACGCTGTCGTAGCCCATCGGCCCGAGCGCCGGCTGGAAGGCCTGGCCCCACAGGTGCTCGGTGAGGTTGAAGGCCGTGATCGTCTCGAACATCGGCAGTTCCACTTCCTGGCCCAGCCCGCTGCGGGCGCGCTCGAACAGAGCCAGCACCACGGCGTAGGCGGCGTGGATGGCGCAGATCTTGTCGACGATGGACGAAGGCACGTAGCGCGGCTCGCCCGCCACCACCGACTGCAGCATGGCGAGCCCGCTCTCGGCCTGCATGGTGTCGTCGAAGGCCGGCTGGCCCGCGTAGGCGCCCTCGTCGGAATAGCCCTTGACGTGGCAGTACACCAGGCGATCGTTGTGCTTGCGCAGTTCCTCGTAGGTCAGGCCGATCTTGCGGGCGGGCGCGCTGCGCACCGAGTGGATCAGGACGTCGCTGCCCGCCACCAGCCGGTGCAGCACCTCGCGTGCCTGCGGTTGCTTGAGATCGAGCACCACGCTGCGCTTGTTGCGGTTGCAGGTGATGAACACCGCACCCATGTCGCTGGACCTGCGCGGCCCGATCGAACGGGTGAGGTCCCCCTCGGGCGCCTCGACCTTGATCACGTCGGCGCCCATGTCGGCCAGATGCTGGGCCGCCACCGGGCCCATGATCACCGAGGCCAGGTCCAGGACCCTGATGCCCGACAACGGGCCGCGTCCGTCGTTCTGCTTCATGCGCCCGTGTCCTTCTTCGCTGCCGGCTGCTTCCCGGGGCCGGCATAGCCGAACAGGTAGGCCGCGATCTTGCGGATCTGCACCTCGTCCGACCCCTCGGTGATGCGATAGCGCCGGAAATGCCGGTAGATGTGCTCGAAGGGCTTGCCGCGCGTGTAGCCGATGCCGCCGTGCACCTGCATCGCCAGGTCGGCCGCGTTGCAGGCGAGGCGGTTGGCGCGGAAGTTCGCGATCGCCACCTGGTCGCTCACGCTCTCGGCCGGCTTGCGGTCGAGCTCGTTGGCGACCTTGAACACGTAGCTGCGCAGCATCTCCACCTCGGCGTGCATCTCCGCGATGGGGAACTGGATCGCCTGGTGCTGCGCGATCGGGCGGCCGAAGGTCTTGCGCGCCCGGGCGTACTTCACCGACTCCTGCACGCAGTAGCGCGCCACGCCCACGCTCTGCGCGGCCTGCCGGATGCGGTTCTGGTGCACGAAGTTCTGCGCCACGTCCAGGCCGTGGCCGATCCGGCCGACGACGGCCGAGTGCGGCACCCGCATGTCGTTCACCGAGACCTCGGCGTGGTCCGAGGGCATGTTGAAGCACCAGTGGTAGTACTCCACCTTCAGGCCCGGCGTGTCCATCGGCACCAGGAAGGCGGTGATGCCGTCGGCATCGCCTGGCTGGCCCGAGGTCCGCGCGAAGACCAGGTCGGCGCTGGCCTTGTGCACGCCGCTGTTGAAGCGCTTCCTGCCGTTCAGGATCCAGTGATCGCCGTCGCGCACCGCGGTGGTCTCCAGCCAGGTGGCGTCGCTGCCGTGGTCGGGCTCGGTCAGCGCGAAGGCGATGAAGTCGTCGCCGGTGACCAGCCCTTCCAGGTAGCGTGCCTTCTGCTCGGGCGAGCCGAATTTCTCCATCAGGTGCACCATCGGGATGCTGGGCACCACCGACTGTTCGTCGTGCAGGTTGCCCTGCAGCCCGATGCCGCGCGCCGAGAGGTGCTCGCGGATGATGACGACGGCGAGGTTCGAGGCCTCCTGGCCACCCACCGACCGGGGCAGGCCCATGCGCAGGAAGCCGGCGCGGTCGCAGCGGTCGCGCGCCTCGCGCACCACGGCCTCGTAGCCGGCGCTCGGGATGCCGTCGCGTTCCCAGTCGGTGCGGGCGAACTCGCGGCGATGGTCGAAGTATTGGGGATGGGCCTGCTCCAGCGGCACCAGCTCGCGCTCGACGAAGGCGTCGATCTCGTTCAGCGTGCGGCGGATGTCCTCGGGAATGTCGAAATCCAAGTGCGTCTCCTGTGGCGGCGCGTGGTGCACCGGCATGTCAGCGCATGCTAGGAAAGGGCCCGTGCGCGGGCATCGTCGCAAACGACGAATCGGCCCGCGGGCCGGGCAGGGCGTGCGAAATCGTCTCAATCGACGATGGCCGCGCCTGGGGCGGTTCCTAGGATCCGGTCCAGGCTGGGCGCCTCGACCCGGCCGTACTTCACAGGAGACTGCAATGCACGACCGCGTCCTTTCCCGCCGGCATCTGCTGGCCCATGCGGCCGCAGGCGCCGGGCTGCTCGGTCTGGGGCCGCGCGCCCTCGCCCAGGGCGGCTATCCGAACCAGTCGATCCGGTTCATCGTGCCCTACGCGGCCGGCGGCGTCACGGACCTGGTGATGCGCATCGTGAGCAAGCAGGTTTCCGAGAAGATCGGGCAGCCGGTGGTCATCGACAACCGGGCGGGGGCCGGCGGCATGGTGGGCGTGACGGCCGTCGCCAAGGCCGCCGCGAACGGCTACACCATCGGTGCGACGGCATCCTCCAGCATCATCGCGAGCCCGCTGCTGAACGCCGAGGTTCCCTATAACGCGGACACCGACTTCAGCTACATCAGCCTGGTGGCCACGGTGCCGATGGTGCTGTGCGTGGCCGCGTCGGTGCCGGTGAAGGACGGCGCGGACTTCCTCAAGTGGGTGCGGACCAACAAGGGCAAGCTGAGCTACGGCTCGACCGCCATCGGCCACTACGGGCACGTGGCGCTGATGGAGGTGAGCGATTCGCAGCAGGCCGGCATGGTCCATTCGCCCTACAAGGGCGAAACGCCGCTGATGCAGGACTTCCTGGGCGGCCAGCTCAACTGCGCCTTCTTCGCGCCTTCCACCGCCAGGCCGTACGCCGAGTCGGGCAAGCTGCGCATGATCGGCGTCTCGGGCACCCAGCGGCTGAAGAACATGCCGGACCTTCCCACGCTGGTGGAGCAGGGCTGGACCGCGCCCGTGTTCGCGATGAACCCCGGCTGGGTCGGCGTGATCGCGCCGGCCGGGACGCCGGCGCCCATCGTCCAGCGGCTGTCGGCCGAGTACCAGGCGGCGGTGAACACCCCCGAGGTCTACGGCAAGATCATCGACAACGGCATGGCCCCGGTGGGCAGCACCAGCGAGCAGTTCTTCGCCACCTACCGGAAGGAGCGGCCGATGTGGAAGGAGCTTCTCGTCAAGGCCGGCCTCGACGTGAAGGGGGCCTGAGCGCATGCGGGCCGTGGTGGCGCGGCGGCACGGCCCGCCCGAGACGCTCACCCTGGAGGATCTGCCTTCCCTGGTCCCGGCCGCAGGCGAGGTCGTGGTGGCCGTGCATGCGGCCGCGGTGAACTTCCCCGACACCCTCATCATCGAGGACCGCTACCAGCTCAAGCCGCCGCTGCCCTTCTCGCCGGGCGGGGAAGTGGCCGGCGTGGTCAAGGCCCTGGGCCAGGGCGTCACCGGCTTCGCCGTCGGCGACCGTGTCATCGCGGCCTGCCGCTGGGGCGGCTTTGCCGAGGAAGTCATCGCGCCGCCGGACCGGCTGGCGCCGGTGCCGCGCGGCGTGGGCATGGCTGCGGCCGCGGCGCTGATGATGACCTACGGCACCACGCACTATGCCCTGCAGGAGTGCGCGCGGATCGCGCCCGGCGAAACCCTGCTGGTGCTCGGCGCCGGCGGCGGCACAGGCCTGTCGGCGATCGAGCTCGGCAAGCTGATGGGCGCGCGGGTCATCGCCGCCGCCTCGAGCCGGGAGAAGCTGGCGCTGT
Source organism: Xenophilus azovorans DSM 13620 (assembly GCF_000745855.1). Taxonomy (GTDB): domain Bacteria; phylum Pseudomonadota; class Gammaproteobacteria; order Burkholderiales; family Burkholderiaceae_C; genus Xenophilus; species Xenophilus azovorans. Next base: position 83,345 of record NZ_JQKD01000003.1, on the reverse strand, counting down.
GCCGTGATCGCGGCGCCGACGAGACCATCCTCTATACGCCGGAGAACCTCAGGAACGAAATCCGGCGGCTCACGCAGGACCGTGGCGTCGACGTGGTGTACGACCCCGTCGGCGGCGACTACGCGCAGCCCGCCCTGCGCGGCATGGCCTGGGGCGGCCGCTACCTGGTGATCGGCTTCACCGCGGGCATCCCGAAGCTGCCGATGAACCTGCCGCTGCTCAAGGGCTGCAGCATCGTGGGCGTGTTCTACGGCGCCTTTGCGAAGCGGTTTCCCGCGCGCTATGCGGCGCTGCGCGCGCAGTTGGTCGACTGGCTCGCCGAGGGCCGCGTCAGGCCCGCGATCACCGCGCTGCTGCCGCTGGAAGAGGCCGCGAAGGCCCTGCGGCTGGTGGCCGGCCGGCAGGCCATCGGCAAGATCGTCCTGACCACGGCACTCGGGCGCGGCGAGGGCGGCTGACGGCCTCAGCGCCCCCGCCAGCGCGGCGCGCGCTTTTCCGCGAAGGCCTTCGGGCCCTCGACGTAGTCCTGCGATGCGAACATCGCCTGCGCCGCCGGATACGCCCGCTCGTTGCGGATCGCCTCGGCGAGGGAGGGTTCATCCAGCCCGCGCATCAGGGCCTGCTTCGAGGCGCGCACCGCCAGGGGGCTGCAGGCCAGGATCTCCGCGGCCCAGCGCTTCGCCGCGGCCAGCGCCTGGCCGGCCGGCGCCACCTCGTTCACGAAGCCGAGCGCCTGCGCCTCGGCGGCTCCGACGTGGCGGCCCGTCAGGATCATGCCCATCGCGCGCTTGCTGCCGATCTGGCGCCCGAGCCGCTGCAGGCCGCCGGCCAGCGCGGCCAGTCCCACCTTCGGTTCGGGCAGGGCGAAGGTCGCTTGCGCGTCCGCGACGATCAGGTCGCAGGCGAGCGCGATCTCCAGTCCGCCGCCCATCGCCACGCCGTTCACCGCCGCGATGAGCGGCTTGTCGAGGTCGAAGCGCGCGGTGACGCCGCCGAAGCCGTTCGCCAGACGCCAGCGCGGCGCGCCCGACGCGTGGTACTTCAGGTCGTTGCCGGCGCAGAAGGCGCGCGTTCCGGCGCCGGTGAGGATGGCGACCCATTGCGACGGGTCCGCCGCGAAGGCGTCCACGGCCTCGGCCAGCGCTTCCTGCGCCGGCGGATGCAGCGCATTCATCACTTCGGGCCGGTCGATGGTGATGACGGTGAGCGCGCCTTCGCGCTCGACCTTGCAGAAGCCGTCGCTCAAGCGTCCGCCCTCGGCTGCAGGCCGGCCAGCGAGGCACGGGCCGGTAGCTGCCGGCGCGAGATCCCGGGAGGGTGCATTCACGTCTCCTTGTCGTCGTGATTCGAGCGGCTGTGCGCGAACAGCCGCAGCACCTCGTGGTCCTCTGCCAGGAAGATCGGCGAGGCGGCCAGGTCGATGAAGCGGCGCTCGTCTTCCAGCAGCACCGCGTTGGCCCGCCGGGCCGCTTCCTTCTGCGGTGCGTCGAGGCGGCGCGCATGCCACCAGAGTTGCGCGATGCCGTCGAACGAAGGCGGCGCGCCGCGCTGGCGGGCCAGGTGCGTGTCCATCGTCTCGGGCAGCGCATGGCTCTGGACGTAGGCCGACAGGCCCAGCGCCCCGGCGTGCGCGCGCACCAGCGGCCCGTGCACGTTGCGCCAGTGGTGCTGGAACTGCTCGCGCGTGAGATGGGGCAGGCGGCGCAGGCAGAACATGAGGTGCGCCACGGGCTGTCCCTCAGGTCTTGCCGGTCACCGGAATCAGCGCGCCGGTCACGGCGGCGGCGGCGTCGGACAGCAGGAAGGCGATCACGCGTGCGATCTCCTGCGGCTTGACCCAGCGGTCGTGCTTCGCCTTGGGCATGTCGGCGCGATTGGCGGGCGTGTCGATCACGCTGGGAAGCACCGCGTTCACCGTGATGTCCTGGAGCTTCAGTTCGTCGGCCAGCGCCTCGGTGAAGCGCATCACGCCCGCCTTGGACGCAGCGTAGGCACCCATGCCGCTCGCGCCCTTGACCGCGCCCATGGCCCCGACGTTCACGATGCGGCCGCCGCCTGCACGCTGCAGGAAGGGCAGCACGGCCTTCGATGCGGTCACGCAGGTGCCCAGGTTGAGCCGGTGCAGGGCGGTCCATTCGGCCAGGTCCACGCTCTCGTCCAGTGTCTGCCAGCGAAAGCCGCCGGCGACGTTGGCGAGGCCGTCGATGGCGCCGAACCGGCCGGCGACCTCGGCGAGGACGCGGGTGGTGTCGTCCAGCGAGGCGAGATCCACCGTCCAGGCGCGCGCGCCGGGCGGCACGTCGCCGTCGCCCAGGTCGAGGGCGGCCACCTTGCCTCCCTGCGCGAGCACCTCCCTGGCCACCTCGCGACCCAGATGCCCGAACGCGCCGGTGACCACGATCACCCTGCCGTCAAGCCGCATGCGCCTTCTCCTGCGGGCCGCGCACCAGGCGGCCGGGCAGCTCGCCGGTGGCCTCGCCGTCGCGGTAGGTCACCACGCCCGACAGCACCGTCGCGCGGTATCCCTCGGCCTTCTGCAGCAGCCGCTTGCCGCCGGCCGGCAGGTCGAAGGTCATGCGCGGCGCCGGCAGTCCGAGCCTGTCCACATCGATCACGTTGATGTCGGCCTTCATGCCGGGCGCGATCACGCCGCGGTCGTTCAGGCCCACCGTGCGCGCCGTGTCCGAGGTCTGCCGCTTGATGAGCCAGCTCAGGTCGAAGCCGTCCTCGCGGCCGCATTCGCGCGCCCAGTGCGTCATGAGGAAGGTGGGGAAGCTCGCGTCGGAGATCATGCCCACGTGCGCGCCGCCGTCGCCCAGCCCGATCACCGTGTTCGGGTCGGCCATCATCTCGCGGCAGGCGTCGAGGTTGCCGTCGTGGTAGTTGGCGAACGGCGTGTAGAGGAAGGCGCGGCCCTCGTCTTTCAGGATGAGCTCGTAGGCCACGTCGTCCGGGCTGCGCCCTTCGCGCTCGGCCTGCGCGGCGATCGAGGTCGACGGATCCGGCTCGTAGTTGGGCGGATCCCCGAAGGGGAACAGCAGCCTCAGGTCCAGGCGCTTGCGGGTGGTGCGCGCGAGGTGGTCCAGCACCTTGGCCTTGAACGCCGGGTCGCGCATGATGGCGTAGCGCTCGGCCAGCGGCCTGTCGGCGATCTCGCGGACCATCGGCGAACCCGAGAAGGGATTGAGGCTCGCCTGCAGGCCGAGCAGCATGCCGATCGGCCGCGGCGCCACCTGGCCGCGGATCGGGAGGCCGTCCTTCACCGCCTGGCCGACCAGCGCGAGGAGCTGGCGCCAGCCCTGCGGGTCGTCGTGCTTCTGGGCGACGGTGAAGGACAGCGGCCGGCCGGACTTCTCCACCACCCGGCGCAGCATCGCGAATTCCTCCTCGAGCGAAGGCGTGTCGAAGTCCGACAGCAACTGCAGCACGCCGCGCCCCGCGTCCGCCAGGCCCATCGCGATGCCCGTCAGCTCGGCCTCGCTGGCGCGCAGCGAGGGCGTGGGGTCGCCCTTGATGGTGCGGTGGTTGATCGAGCGCGAGGTGCTGAAGCCCAGCGCGCCCGCGCGCATGGCGGCGGCGGCGATCTCGCGCATGCGCGCGATGTCGTCCTCCGTGGCCGGCTCCAGCCGGGCCGCGCGCTCGCCCATCACGTAGACGCGCAGGGCGCCGTGCGGCAACTGCGCGCACAGGTCCACGTCGTGCGGGCGCCGCTCCAGCGCGCAGAGGTATTCGGCGAAGCTCTCCCAGGCCCAGTCCAGGCCCTCGTGCAGGGCGATGCCCGGGATGTCCTCGACGCCCTCCATCAGCTCGATCAGGCGCTGCCGGTCGTGCTGGCGCACCGGGGCGAAGCCCACGCCGCAGTTGCCCATGACCACCGTCGTCACGCCGTGCCAGCTCGACGAGGCCAGTTGCGAATCCCACACGGCCTGGCCGTCGTAGTGGGTGTGGATGTCGACGAAGCCTGGCGCGACCACCGCGCCGGCAGCGTCCAGCACCTCGCGCGCGCCGCCCTCGATGCGGCCGACGGCGCTGATGCGGCCGTCGCGGATCGCGACGTCGGCCTCGAACAGCGGGGAGCCGACGCCGTCGGCAATGCGGCCGCCGCGGATCAGGAGATCATGCTGGGTCATGGTTCACCACCAGGGGTAGAGGCTCGGCATGTCCGTGCTGGGCCGGCCGGGGAAGTGGGGAAGGCGCTTCTCGCGGAAGGCGGCGAAGCCCTCCTTGACGTCGGGCGCCTGCGACAGCGCGAGGTTGAGCGCGGAGTCGACCTTGAGCGCGCTCATCGGATCGGCGCCGGCCGAGGCGCGCCACATCAACTGGCGCGTGAGCACCGTGGCCACCGGCGAGGTGTTCTCGGCGATCTCCAGCGCGATGGCGCGGGCGCGCGCCAACAGCCGGTCGGGCGCGACCACCTCGCTGACGAGGCCGGCGGCGCGCGCCTCCTCGGCGTCGACGGTGCGGCCGGCATATACCCATTCGAGCGACTTCGGCAGACCGACGATGCGCGGCAGGAACCAGGCGCTGCCCGCCTCCGGCACCAGCCCGCGCCGCGTGAAGATGAAGCCGAACTTGCTGCCCTGCGCGCAGATGCGGTAGTCCATCGGCAGCGTCATCGTCACGCCCACGCCCATCGCGGCGCCATGGATCGCGGCGATCATCGGCTTGCGGCATTCGAAGAGGCGCTGGCCGATGCCGCCGGGCGGCAGGCCCTTCCGTTCCATGCCGGAGCCCGCACCGACGGAGCCGCCGTCGGAGATGTCGGCGCCGGAGCAGTACGCACGCCCGGCACCCGTGAAGATCACGACGCGCACCTCGTCGTCCTGGTCCGCCCGGTCGAGCGCGGCGCCGATCTCCTGGCCCATGCGCGTGGTGAAGGCGTTCAGCTTGTCGGGCCGGTTGAGCGTGACGGTGAGGATGCCCTCGGAGAGTTCGCTCGTGATGTGATCGCTGTCCATGGGATGTCTCTGGTGGATGGCGCAGTCTAGGAAGGCGCCCCCGGCGCGCCATCGTCGGATGCGACGAAATCGGCGGGCCGCGCAACCGGTTCCAAATTCGTCGCATGCGACGATGCCCGGGATGGGGCGGGTTCAAAGAATGGGAACCCATGAAAACCCGCGTCACTGAACAGCTCGGTATCGCCTACCCCATCATCCAGGGCGGCATGCAATGGGTGGGCCTGGCCGAGCTGGCATCCGCCGTGTCCAATGCCGGCGGCCTCGGCATCCTCACCGGCCTCACGCAGCCCACGCCCGAGGCGCTGCGCGAGGAGATCGTGCGCTGCCGGGCGATGACGGACAGGCCCTTCGGCGTCAACCTCACGATCCTGCCGACCGTGAAGCCGCCGCCCTATGCCGAGTACGTGCGCGCCATCGTCGACAGCGGCGTGCGCATCGTGGAGACCGCCGGCAACAGCCCCAGGGAATTCATCAAGACCTTCAAGGACCACGGCATCACCATCGTCCACAAGTGCACGACGGTGCGGCATGCGCTTTCGGCCGAGCGCAACGGCGTGGACATGGTGTCGATCGACGGCCTGGAATGCGCCGGCCATCCCGGCGAAGACGACGTGGGCGGGCTGGTGCTCATCCCGGTGGCGGCGCGGGCGCTGAAGATCCCGGTGATCGCCTCCGGCGGCATTGCCGACGGCCGGGGCATGGCCGCCGCGCTGGCGCTGGGCGCCGAGGGCATCAACATGGGCACCCGCTTCTGCGCCACGCGCGAGGCGCCGATCCACGACAACGTCAAGCAGGCGCTGGTGAACGGCTCCGAGCGCGACACGGCGCTGATCTACCGCACGCTCAGGAACACGGCCCGCGTCTACCGCAACCAGATCGCGCACCAGGTGCGCGAGATGGAGTACCGCCCCGGCGGCTGCCGGTTCGAGGAGATCCGGCCGCTGGTGATCGGCACCCGCGGGCGGGCGGCGCTGCAAGGCGGAGAGGTCGACGGCGGCATCATCAGCGCCGGCCAGAGCATCGGCCTGATCGACGATGTGCCCACCTGCGCCGAACTGATCGGGCGCATGGTGGCCGACTGCCGCCGGCGGCTGCACATCGCATCCGGATGGGCCGGGGAGGGGCACGATGTTCGCGTCTGACACCGTGCAAGTGCGGCCGCTGGAGGGCGGGCTGGTCGAACTGTGTTTCGACCGCCGGGGCGAAGCCATCAACAAGCTCGACGACAAGGCGGTCGCCGAATTCGACCAGGCGGTGCGCGCGATCGCCGCCGCCGGCGGCGGCGTGCGCGGCGTGCTGGTGACCAGCGCCAAGGACGTGTTCATCGTCGGCGCCGACATCACCGAGTTCGGCCGCAAGTTCCGCCGCGGCGGCGAACAGGTCGCGCGCGAGGTGCTGGAGGCCAACCAGGTGTTCGTCCGCTTCGAGGACCTGGATGTGCCGGCGGTGGTGGCGATCAACGGCTTCGCGCTCGGCGGCGGGCTGGAACTGGCCCTGTGCGCGTCGCACCGCGTGATGTCGGAGCACGCCCGGATCGGCGTGCCGGAGGTGAAGCTGGGGCTGTTCCCTGGCTTCGGCGGCACGGTGCGGCTGGCGCGGGTGGGGGGGCCGCAGGCCGCGGTCGACTGGGTCGCGAGCGGCCGCAGCATCAAGGCGGACGAGGCGCTGCGCGCGGGCGTGGTCGACGCCGTCGCGGCGCCGGAGAGGTTGCGCGACGAGGCACTCGCCGTCCTGTGGCAGTGCGTGGAGGGCCGGCTCGACTGGCGGGCGGCGCAGCAGAAGAAGCGGGCCGCCGTGCCGGCCGCCGACCGGCGCGTGTTCGACGACGCGCTGGCGCAGCTCGCCCGGCACGCCAGCAGGCACCAGCCGGCCGCCGAGATGGCGGTGCACATGATGCGCGCCGCGGCCGGCGAGGACCGCGCCCGCGCGCTGGCGATGGAGGCCGAGGCCTTCGGCGCCGTGACGCAGACCCAGGCGGCGCGATCGATGGTGCAGGCCTTCCTCAACGAGCAGGCGGTGAAGAAGCGCGCCCGCAGCCAGGCCGAGGGAGGGCGCACGGTGCGGCAGGCGGCCGTGATCGGCGCCGGCATCATGGGCGGCGGCATCGCCTACACGACCGCGCTGCGCGGAACGGCGGTGCGCCTGAAGGACATCGCGCCCGCGGCCCTCGAGCTCGGCGTGAACGAAGCGCGCCGCCAGCTCGCGAAGCAGGTACAGCAGGGGCGGCTCACCCAGGAGAAGGCGGACCGCATCGCCGGCGCGATCACGCCGCAGCTCGACGACGCCGGCCTGGACGCGGTGGACATCGTGGTCGAGGCCGTCGTGGAAAGCCTGCCGGTCAAGCACCGGGTGCTGACCGCCCTGGAAGAACATGTCCGGCCCGGCACCGTGCTCGCATCGAACACGTCGAGCCTGCGCATCGACGACATCGCCGCGCCGCTGGCGCGGCCCGAGGACGTGGTCGGGCTGCATTTCTTCAACCCGGTGCCGGTGATGCCGCTGGTCGAGGTCGTGCGCGGCACGCGCAGCAGCGACGCCGCGGTCGCGACCGCCACCGCGCATGTCATCGGCCTGGGCAAGACGCCGATCGTCGTGAAGGACTGCCCGGGCTTTCTGGTCAATCGCATCCTCACGCCCTACGTGCTCTCCTTCTGCGACCTGGTGGCCCAGGGTGCGGACCACGAGCGCATCGACCGCGCGCTGGAAGCCTTCGGCTGGCCCATGGGGCCGGCCTACCTGGAAGACGTGGTGGGCCTGGACACCGGCAGCCATGTGATCGACGTGATCTCCGCCGGCTATCCGCAGCGCATGCACCCCGGGGAGCGCAACGTCATCCGCGCGTTCGCCGAGGCCGGGCGCCTGGGCCAGAAAAGCGGGGCCGGGTTCTACGACTACGACGCGGCCGGCGGCAGGCCGAAGCGCAGCAGCTCGGCCGAGGCGCGCGCGCTGGTGCGGCAGATGCAGCGCGGTGCCGTCTGCGGCCTGGACGATGCGCAGATCGTCGAACGCATGATGCTGCCGATGCTGCTGGAGGCCATCCGCTGCCTGGAGGAAGGCGTGGTGCGGACCGCCGCCGAACTGGACCAGGCCATGCTGCTGGGCGTGGGCTTTCCAGCCTATCTGGGCGGGCCGCTGCAGTACGCGGACTGGCTCGGGCTGCCCCGCCTGGCGGCGCGCTGCGCGTCGCTCGCCGCCTGCGGGCCGATGTTCGAGGCGCCCGCATTGCTGAGCGAGATGGCCGCGCAAGGCGGCAGCTTCTACCCTGCCGAGCGCTGATGGGCCCGGGCCTGCCCGAACCGGCCGGGGGTCTGCCCTCGTTCTCGCTGGCCGGGCGATGCGCGCTGGTCACCGGCGCCTCGGGCGGCCTGGGCGAACACTTCGCGCAACTGCTCTCGGCTGCCGGCGCGCGTGTCTGGCTGGCAGCGCGGCGCGTCGAACGCCTGCGCTCGCTGGAGTGCCGGTTGCGCGCGCAGCAGACGCAGGCCGACAGCGTGGCCATCGACGTGACCTGCGCGCAATCGGTGGCGCAGGCCTTCGACGCCATGGCGGCGCACGGCTGCGTGCCCGACCTGGTGGTGAACAACGCCGGCATCGGGCTGGGCACGCCGGCGCTGGAAACGCCCGAGCATGATTGGGACCGCGTGGTGGATACCAACCTCAAGGGCGCCTGGCTGGTCGCCACCGAGTCCGCGCGCCGGCTGGTCGCGGCCGGGCTGGGGGGCAGCATCGTGAACGTCGCCTCGATCCTCGGCCAGCGCGTGCAGCCGGCGGTGGCGCCGTACGCTGCCTCCAAGGCCGGCCTGGTGCACCTGACCCGGGCATTGGCACTCGAGTGGGCACGCCATGGCATCCGGGTGAACGCGCTGTGCCCCGGCTACATCGTCACGGACATCAACCGGGACTTCCTGAACAGCGAGCCGGGCGACCGCCTGCGCCGGCGCATCCCGCAGCGCCGGTTCGGCCGGGCGTGCGATCTCGACGGCCCGCTGCTGCTGCTGGCCAGCGACGCGGGGCGGTACATGACCGGCGCCGTCGTGGCGGCCGACGGCGGCCATCTGGTGAGCGGACTCTGAGCATGCACTTCGAACTCGACGACGAAGAGGAACAACTGCGCGCGAGCGTGGCGCGGCTTCTGCGGGACCGGGCGCCCTTCGAGCAGCGTGGGCGGCTGGCGTGCAGCGAGCAGGGTTGGGACCCGGCCCTGTGGCCCGCACTCGCGGCGCTGGGCGTCACTGCGCTGGCGCTGCCCGAGGCCGACGGCGGCTTCGGACGCCGCCCGGTGGCGCTGCTGCCGACGCTGCGGGCGCTGGGCGACGCGCTGGCGGTGCAGCCCTTCCTGGCGACCGCCGTGCTCGGGGCCACCGCACTGGTGCACGCCGGCAGCGACGCCCAGCGCAAGCGCCTGCTGCCCGGCATCGCCGACGGCAGCCGCATCGTCGCCTTCGCGCATGCCGAGGCGGCTGCCCGCCACGAGCGGCTGTGGATCGGGACACGCGCACGTTGCGCGCAGGGCCGCTGGCTGCTGGACGGCTGCAAGCACAACGTCCTGTTCGGGGCCCAGGCCGGGGCGATCGTCGTCAGCGCGCGCGATGCGCAGGATGCGATCAGGCTGTTCCTGCTCGATCCGGCGCAGCCCGGCGTGGAGCGCGAGGCGACGCGCCTGATCGACGACACGCCTGCGGCGGACCTGGCATTGAGCGCCGCCCCGGCGGAGCTTCTGCCGGGAGATGGGGCCGCGGCGCTGGACGCGGCGTGCGACGCGGGCATGGCGGCCGTCTGCGCCGAAGCCCTGGGCGTGGCCGAGCGCGCCCATGCGTTGACGGTGGAGTACGTGCAGGCGCGCCAGCAGTTCGGGCGCGCGATCGGCAGCAACCAGGCCGTGCGGCACCGGGTCGCCGAGATGCGGGTGGCGCTGGAGATGCTGCGCAGCGCCGCGATGGCGGGCCTGCTGGCGCTCGAGACGCCGGACAACGACGAACGCGCGCGCGAACTGGCGCGGGCCAAGATGCTCGCCGCGCGCCACGGGACTTTCGTGACGCGGCAGGCGATCCAGTTGCACGGCGGCATCGGCATGACCACCGAGTACGCCGTGGGCCACTGCCTGCGCCGCATGACCGTGCTGGACATGCTGTTCGGCGACGGCTCGCACCATGCCGCCTGGCTCGGCACGGCGCTCGCGCGGGGAATCGTCGCAAGCGACGATGGAATGCGCGCGGCCGCGCCCTAGCATGCCCGGCATGGAACATCCGCATGCGCGCATGAAGCGCGACGGCGACGTCGCCGTGATCACACTGGACAATCCCGGCAGGCGCAATGCGCTCAGCCGCGAGATGCAGGAGGGGCTCGCGAAGCTGCTGGCCGAGGTGCGCGCGGACACGTCCATCGGCGCCCTGCTGCTGACGGCCGAAGGCGGCGCATTCTGCGCCGGCGCGGACCTCGCGGGCAATGCGATCCCTGCCGGCCAGGCGCACCTCTCGCGCGGCCAGGCCACCCGGCAGGTGATGGAGGAGCTCTCCAATCCGCTCATCCTCGCCCTGCGCGACCTGCCGATGCCGGTGGTGTGTGCCCTGCCGGGCGTGGCGGCGGGCGCGGGCGTGGGTCTCGCGCTGGCCGCCGACGTGGTGATCGCCGCGCGCTCGGCCTACTTCTACCTGCCCTTCATTCCCAGGTTGGGCATCGTGCCGGACCTGGGCACCACGTGGTTCCTCCAGCAACTGCTGGGACGCGGCCGTGCCACGGCGCTGACCCTGCTGGGCGACCGCGTGAGCGCGGAGCAGGCGCTGGCGTGGGGGCTGGTGTGGCGCTGCGTGGACGATGCCTCGCTGCAGGACGAAGCCCTGGGCATCGCGCGGCGGCTGGCCAGCCTGCCCGCGCACGCCGCGGTCGAGACGCGCCAGGCCTACGAAGCCGCCGGGCGCAACGATCTGCGCGCGCAGTTGCAGTACGAGGCTCAGCGGCAGGGCGTGTTGCTGGACCGGCCCGAGTTCGAGGAGGGCGTGCGCGCCTTCCTGGAGAAGAGAGAACCCCGGTTCCGGAGACCTGCCCCATGATCCATCGCCGCGCCTGCCTGGCTGCTCTGGCGCTCGCTGCCGCATGCACCGCCCATGCCCAGCGGGGTTTTCCGATCGCCGGCAAGCCGGTGACGCTGATCCTGCCGGCGGTGGGCGGCTCCACCGGCGACCGTGTGCTGCGGATGTTCGCGGAGCGTCTCAAGGACGACTGGAAGGTCCCCGTGGTCGTCGACGCGAAGCCGGGCGCCTCCGGCGTGGTCGGCACCGTCCATGCCGTCAATGCGGCGCCCGACGGCCACACGATCCTGCTCGGCTACAGCCACCTCACGCAGGCCTATGCCTTCGAGCAGAAGCGGCCCTACGACGCGCTGACCGACCTCATTCCGGTCGCGCGCATCTGCGACCTGCCGATGCTCCTGCTCACCGCCGACACGTCGGTCAGGACGCTGGACGAGCAGATCGCCAAACTCAGGACCGTCAAGGGCAGCTACGGCAGCTATGGCAACGCCACCACCTCGCAGATCTACTCCGAGCTGGTCGACAAGCGCAACGGCCTCGGCATGGTGCACGCGGCGTACAAGGGCACGCCGCCGCTGGTGACCGACCTGCTGGGCGGGCAGATCGATACCGCGGTGATCGACCTGGGCAACACGATGGGCCATGTCAAGGCCGGCAAGCTCAGGGCGCTGGCCATCACCGGCGAGAAGCGCAACAAGCTGGTGCCGGACGTTCCCACCTTCGCCGAACTGGGCTACGACGAGGTGTCGCAGCCCGGCCGCTACTGGCTGATGCTGCCCAAGGGCACGCCCCCGGCCACGGTGGAGCGCATCCGGGCCTCCGTGCTCGACGTGCTGAAGTCGCCCGAACTGCAGGAGCAGCTCTACGCGATGGGCATCGAGCCCGCGCCGCCGGTGCGCGAGGACGTCGCCGCCAACATGCGCGCGGACGTGGACTACTGGAAGCGGGTGGTGGAGATCACCGGAAGGCCCGTCGAGTGAGCGCCGGGATCGGCGTCGAGCGCAGGGACGACGGCTGCACCGTCGTCACGCTCGACCGTCCGCAGGCGCTCAATGCGCTGTCCATGGCCTTGAGGCGCGCGCTGGCGGAGGTGTTCGCTTGCCTGGTGCGCGATGAGTGCACGCGCGTCGTCGTGCTCACGGGGGCGGGCCGCGCATTCTGCGCGGGCCTCGACCTGCGCGAACTGGCACAGTCCGACCGGCTCGCCGAGCTGGCCGTCAGCGGCGCGGCCGACGACGTCGTGCATGCGGTGCGCTCCTTTCCCGGGCCGGTGATCGCCGCCGTCAACGGGCCCGCCGTCACCGGCGGCCTGGAACTGGCGCTTGCGTGCGACGTGCTCATCGCCTCGGACCGGGCCACCTTCGCCGACACCCATGCCCGCGTGGGCGTGCTCCCGAGCTGGGGCATGTCGCAGTATCTGCCGCGCCTCATCGGTCGGGCGCGTGCGCTCGAGATGTCGCTGGGCGGCGGCTTCGTCGATGCCCGGCAGGCCGAGGCCTGGGGGCTGGTCAACCGCGTCGTGCCGCACGAGGAACTGCTCCCCGAGGCCCTGCGCCTGGCGGCCGGGATGCTGGCCGCCGCGCCCGGTCTCCTGCCGGCGTACAAGCGCCTGGTGGACGAGGGCCTGGCGGGTACCCTGCAGCAGGGCCTGCAGACGGAGGCGCTGCGTGCCCGCGAATGGGCCGGACGCATCGATCGCACCGCGCTGGGCGGGCCTGCCAGACGATTCGTCCGAACGGACGACCCGGCGCCGCCGCATGCTGTCTAGGATCGACGGGAATGAAACAACCCTGGGGAGATCAACATGGCCGGCCCGCTTGAAGGACTGCGCGTGGTCGAGATGGCCGGACTCGGGCCCGGGCCGTTCTGCGGCATGCTGCTTGCCGATCTCGGCGCCGACGTGGTCTGCATCGAGCGCATCGGCACGGCGCGCGACGCCACCGACATCACCGCGCGCGGCAAGCGCCACGTGGCGCTGGATCTCCAGGCCGCGGACGGCATCGACGCCGCGCTGGCGCTGATCGCGAAGGCCGACCTGCTGGTCGAGGGCTTCCGGCCCGGCGTGATGGAGCGCCTGGGCCTCGGTCCCGCCCCGTGCCTGAAGCTCAATCCCACGCTGGTGTACGGCCGCATGACCGGCTGGGGCCAGACGGGGCCGCTGGCCGGCGCTGCCGGCCACGACATCAACTACATCGCCGTCACCGGGGCGCTGCACGCCATCGGCCGCCCGGGCGAGGCGCCCCCGCCGCCGCTCAACTACGTGGGCGACTATGGCGGCGGCGCGATGCTGCTGGCGGTGGGGCTGCTCGCGGCGCTGCACGAAGTCCGCCGTTCGGGGCAGGGGCAGGTGATCGACGCGGCCATGACCGACGGGGCCGCGCTGATGTCGTCCCTGTTCTACGGGCTCAAGAGTGCGGGTGGCTGGAGTTCTCATCGGGGCGACAACCTGCTGGATGGCGCCGCGCACTTCTACGACACCTATGCCTGTGCCGACGGCAAGTTCGTTTCCGTGGGGGCGCTCGAGCCGAAGTTCTTCGCGCAACTGTGCGAGCTGTGCGGCCTGGAGAGCGAGTTCGCCGCCGGGCAGATGGATCGCTCGCGCTGGCCCATGATGAAGCTGCGGCTGGCGGACGTCTTCCGGACGCGCACGCGCGACGAGTGGTGCGCCGTGCTCGAAGGCACGGACGCCTGTTTCGCGCCGGTGCTCGATTTCGACGAGGCGCCGCACTACCCGCACAACCTGGCGCGCGGCACCTTCGTCACCCTGCAGGGCGTGCTGCAGCCCGCACCGGCCCCGCGCTTCTCCCGCACGCCGTCCGCCCAGCCTGTCCCTGCGGGCCGGGAGGACGTCTCGGTCGTGCTCCAGCGCTGGAGTGCCGTGGCCCGGACCGGCGTGGAGGCCTGAGTGCAGCTCACGCAACTGTTGCGCAAGGCCGCGCGCGAGCGGCCGCAGGACGTGGCCATCGTGGACGGCGCGCGCCGTCTCGGCTTCGCGGAACTCGCCGAACGCAGCGCCCGCCTCGCCGCCGTCCTTCACGAGTTCGGCGTGCGCGCGGGCGACCGCGTCGGCCTGCTGGCCCACAACTCGCATCGCTATGCCGAATTCCTGATGGGCGCGTGGTGGGCGGGCGCGGTGGTCAACCCGGTGAACACGCGCTGGTCCGCCGCCGAGGTGGCGGCTTCGCTCGACGACTGCGACACGCGGATCCTGCTGGTCGACGAGCACTTCGCGGACATGGCCGCCGGCCTGCCCGAACGCGCTGCCTGCCTGCGCTCGCTCGTGTTCTGCGGCAACGGTCCGCCGCCGCACGGCATGGCCGACCTGGAGGCGCTGCTCGCGGCGGCGTGGCCGGCGGCCGATGCCGACAGGGGCTTCGACGACCTGGCGGCGGTGATGTACACGGGCGGCACCACCGGGCGGCCCAAGGGCGTGATGCTCTCGCACCGAAACCTGCTGGTGAATGCGCTGGCCACGGCCGCCGTCTTTCCCGAGCCGCTGGACCGCGTGGGCCTGGTGGCGGCGCCCATGTTCCATATCGGGGGCTGCGCGCAATGGCTCCAGTTGCTCGTGGCGCTGCGCGCCCGGACGGTGCTGGTGCCCTTCTTCGACGAGCTGCGGGTGCTGCAGGCGATCCAGCAGGAGCAGGTGACAGACACCTTCCTCGTGCCGACCATGCTCAAGCGGCTGATCGAACACGCGCGCTTCGGCAGCTTCGATCTTTCATCGCTGCGCACGGTGCTGTACGGCGCCGCCGCCATCGACGAGACGCTGCTCGCGGCGGCCATGCGGGCTCTGCCCGGCGTGAAGTTCCAGCAGCTCTATGGCATGACGGAGGCGGCCCCGGTCGTCTGTGCGCTGCCGCCGTCGATGCATGCGCCCGGCCCGCAGCAGGGGCGCCGGCTGCGGGCCGCCGGCTTCCCGACGGCCGTCGCGGCCATCCGCATCGTCGATGCGTCGGGCAACGAGGCGGAGCGCGGCGCCACCGGCGAAATCACGGTCCGCGGACCCACGGTGATGCAGGGCTACTGGCAGCGCCCCGAGGAGACGGCCGCCGTGCTGGCGGACGGCTGGCTGCACACCGGCGACGCCGGCCGCATCGACGAGGAAGGACTGCTGCACGTGGTCGACCGCATCAAGGACATGATCGTGACCGGCGGGGAGAACGTCTTCTCGGCGGAGGTGGAGAACGTGCTGGCGGAGCATGCGGCGGTGCAGTCCTGCGCCGTGATCGGCATTCCCGATGCCGACTGGGGCGAGAAGGTGCATGCGGTGGTGGTGATGCGGCCGGGCCACACCGTCGCGGAGCAGGCGCTGATCGCGCATTGCCGCGAGCGCATCGCCGGCTACAAGTGTCCGCGCAGCGTCGAGTTCCGGGCCGAGCTGCCGCTGTCCGCGGCAGGCAAGCTGCAGAAGTTCCAATTGCGCGCTCCCTGGTGGGAAGGGCAGGCGCGTCGCGTGGGCGGCACGGCCGCCGCCGGGAGGTGAGATCCATGGCCATCCGGTTCGACAGAAGCTGGTCCGACCCCGACCTGGACCTCTACCGCGACACCGTCGTGCGCTTCATCGAGGAAGAACTCGCACCCGGCGACGAGGCGGCGCGCCGCGACGGCCACGTGGGCCATGCGGTGTGGCGCAGGGCGGGCGAGCTGGGCCTGCTGTGCGCCGACATCCCCGAGGACCATGGCGGAGGCGGCGGCGACTTCCGGCACGAGGCGGTGGTGTACGAGGAGATGGCGCGCCGCGCGCTCACCGGCATGAACACCTCGGTGCATGCCATCGTGGCGCACTACATCCTGAACCACGGCACGCAGGCGCAGAAGCAAAAGTACCTGCCGCGCATGGCGCGCGGCGAACTGGTGGGCGCGATCGCCATGACCGAACCCGGCACGGGCTCGGACCTGCAGGCGATCCGCACCCGCGCCGAGCGCACGCCGGGCGGGGGCTGGCGGATCGACGGCAGCAAGACCTTCATCAGCAACGGCTACCTGGCCGGACTGGTGCTCGTGGCGTGCAAGACCGACCCGGCGCAGCGCGCCCGGGGCATCTCCATCCTGATCGTGGAGACGGCGCAGGCGCCCGGCTTTCGCGTGGGCCGCATGCTGGCCAAGATGGGGCTGAAGGCGCAGGACACGTCCGAACTCTTCTTCGACGGCGTGCAGGTGCCCGCCGAGAACCTGCTCGGCGGCGAAGAGGGCCAGGGCTTCCGCCAACTGATGAGCGACCTTCCCTACGAGCGGCTGATCATCGGCGTGATGGCGCTGGCCGCGATGGAAGGGGCCTACGAGGCGACGCTGCGCTACGTGCGCGAACGCGAGGTGTTCGGCAAGCCGCTGGCCGAGCAGCAGAACACCCGCTTCAAGCTGGCGGAGATCGCCACGCAGATCGCGGCGGGCCGCGCGTTCATCGACCAGTGCGTGCACAGGCTGATGGCCGGAACGCTCGACACCGCGACCGCGTCGATGGCGAAGCTGTGGGGCTCCGAGACGCAGGGCCGCGTGATCGACGAATGCCTGCAGCTCTTCGGCGGCTACGGATTCATGGACGAATATCCCATCAGCCGCATGTATACGGACGCGCGCGTGCAGCGCATCTACGGCGGCACCAGCGAGATCATGAAGGAAGTGATCGCGCGTGCGCTCTGACACGAAAGACCAGGATGGACCTGCAACTCGACGCTGCGCAGGCGGCCTTCCGCGACGAAGTGCGCGCCTTCATTCGCGAACGCCTGCCCACGAAGCTGCGCGAGCGCGTGCGCAAGGGCCTGCGGCCTTCGCGGGAAGACGTGGTGGCGTGGCAGCGCATCCTGCACGAGCGCGGTTGGGCTGCGCCGCACTGGCCACGCGAGTTCGGCGGTGCAGACCTGGGACAGATGGAGCGGCTGATCCTGGTCGACGAGATCCAGCGCGCGCCGGCGCCCATGCCGCTGCACTTCAACCTCACCATGCTGGGGCCGGTGCTGTTGCAGTTCGGAACGCCCGGCCAGAAGCGCGACTGGTTGCCGCGCCTCGCGCGGCTCGACACCTGGTTCTGCCAGGGGTTCTCGGAGCCGGGCGCCGGCTCGGACCTGGCGTCGCTGCGCACCACGGCGCGCCGCGAGGGCGACCACTACATCGTCAACGGCCAGAAGATCTGGACGACCTACGCGCACATGGCGGACTGGATCTTCTGCCTGGTGCGCACGGGCAGCGAGAGCCCGCGCAAGCAGGAGGGCATCAGCTTCCTGCTGATCGACCTGAAGACGCCGGGCATCGCCATCCGGCCGATCCGCACGATCGACGGGGATCACCACCTGAACGAGGTCTTCTTCGACGATGTGAAGGTGCCCGCCGGCAACCTCGTGGGCGCCGAGGGCAGGGGCTGGGAGATCACCAAGTACCTGCTGGGCAACGAGCGCACGGGGCTGGCCTACGCGGGCACCAGCCGTGACCGCCTGGCGCACGCGCTCGAGATCGCCGCGCGTACGCGCGAAGGCGGCGCCCGCGCGATCGACGATGCGTCGATCCGGTCCGAATTCGCATGGCTGGACGCAGAGCTGCGCGGACTGGAGATCGCGAACTGGCGGCTTCTGCTCACGCCGTCTGCGCAGCGGGAGAACCACGCGTTCGCGTCCGTGCTCAAGCTCAAGGGCGTGGAGATCCAGCAGCAGATCGCCGCGCTGATGCTGCGCGTGCTGGGGCCCGCCGGTCTCGTGCGAGCGGACGAGCACGAGGGCGAACGCGCCGAGATGGCAGTGCCGGCGACCCGTTACCTGTTCACGCGCGCGTCCTCCATATATGGCGGGACGAGCGAAGTCCAGAAGGACGTGCTCGCAAGGGCCCTGCTCGGTTGAGTCCGCGCCGCCGCGGGGATTCGTCGATATCGACGATGTGCGGCCTCGGGCCCGGCTGGAATCATCTGCCCAGGAGACAACGGCACGGACGCGGGATCGCGCCGCCGCCACCAGAAAGCGCATGATCGACAAAGCGAGCGAAGCCGGGCGCGAACCCTTCCGGAAAATACTGGTTGCCAACCGCGGCGAGATCGCTGTGCGCGTCGCGCGCGCTGCCGCCGAGCTGGGCATGAAGACCGTGGGTGTGTATTCGGCCGACGACGAGGCGTCGCTGCACTGGCGCCGCTGCGACGAAGCCGTGGCATTGGGCGCCACCGGCGCGTCGGCCTACCTGGACGGTGAAGCCCTGGTCGCTGCCGCGCTGGCGACCGGCTGCGATGCGGTGCATCCGGGCTACGGCTTCTTGAGCGAGAACGCGGGCTTCGCGCGCCGTTGCGCCGAGGTCGGCCTGGTGTTCGTTGGTCCCAGGCCGGAAGTCCTGGACCTGCTGGGCGACAAGGCGCGCGCGCGCCGGCTCGCGATGGGGTGCGGCATCCCGGTCGCACGAGGCCTGTCGGAAGCGGTCACGCTGGACGCTGCACGCGAATTCATGGCCGGGCTGGGTAACGGCGGCAAGGTCATGGTCAAGGCGCTCGCGGGCGGCGGCGGCCGGGGCATGCGGGTGGTGGAAGACATCGCGGCCCTGGACGAGGCCTATGCCAGTGCACGGTCGGAAGCCGGCGCCGCCTTCGGGCTCGACGGGGTGTACGTCGAGGAACTGGTCTTTCCCGCCCGGCACATCGAGGTGCAGGTGGTAGGCGATGCCGGCGGCGAGGTCGCGCACCTGCACGAGCGCGAGTGCAGCCTGCAGCGGCGCCAGCAGAAACTGGTGGAGTTCGCGCCGTCTCCCTCTCTCTCGCCGTCGCTGCGCGAGCAACTGGCGGAAGCCGCCACGGCGCTGGCGAAAGCGGCGGGCGTGCACACGCTGTGCACCTTCGAATTCCTGGTGGAGACGAATGGGCGTTTCGTCTTCATGGAAGCCAATCCGCGCCTGCAGGTCGAACACACCGTGACCGAGGCAGTCACCGGCATCGACCTCGTGCAGGCCCAGTTCCGGCTCGCGGCGGGTCGCTCGCTCGCGGCGCTTCATCTGGCGCAGCGCCACATCCCGGTCCCACGGGGCCTCGCGGTGCAGCTGCGCATCAACATGGAGCGCGTCGACCCCGATGGCCGGGCCGTTCCGGCGGGCGGCATGCTGCGCGCCTTCGATGCGCCGGGCGGTGGCGGCGTGCGCATCGACACCTTCGCCCGCAGTGGCTGGTCGCCTTCGACCCGCTTCGACTCGCTGCTCGCCAAGCTCATCGTGCACGTGCCTTCCGGCGATCCGAAGGAACTGTTCTCGCGGGCCTCGCGCGCCCTGGCCGAGTTCCATGTCGATGGCGTGCCCACCAACATCGGCTTCCTGCAGGCGCTGCTGTCGGATGCGGACGTGGTGGCCGGACGCGTCGACACGCGCTTCGTCGAGCGTCATGCGCGGCGGCTGGCGGAAGCGATGGCACACCAGCCGCGCCTGCCCGCGCTGCCCGCACCTGCCTCGCATCCAGACGCGGCCTCGGCGCCGGCGGTGGAGGACGCGCCCGCCGGGTGCATCGTGGCGACCGCCCCGATGGGTGGCGTGCTTGTGCGCTATGCCGTGGCCGCCGGCGAACCGGTGCATCGCGGCCAACTGCTGGCCGTGATCGAGGCGATGAAGATGGAACATGCGGTGCAGGCCGCCGAGTCCGGCGTGATCCTGTCCTTGCAGGCGACGCTTGGCGACGCTGTGCTGGCCGGCCGCCCGCTGCTCTGGCTGGCGCCGCAGGACGTGGCGCACGAGGCCGTCGAGGGCGTCGCAGTCGAGGACGACCCGCTGGCCGCCCGCCGCCTGGAAGAACTGCGCGAGCGCAACGCGGCGCGGCAGGACGAAGCCCGGCCCGACGCGGTGGCCAAGCAGCGTGCCCGCGGCGCGCTGACCGCGCGCGAGCGCATCGCCCGGCTCTGCGACGCGGACAGCTTCGTGGAAACGGGAGGCCTGGTGATGCCGGAGGGCGCGGACAACGCGCCGGCCGACGGGCTCATCATCGGCTCGGCGCGCATCGGGGGCCGCGGCGTGATCGTCATGGCACAGGACTTCACCGTGTTCGGCGGCAGCTCCGGCCACCTGGGCCGCAGCAAGCTGCTGCGCGGCATCGCGCAGGCGCGGCGCAACGGCATGCCGCTGGTGATGCTGTTCGACGGCGGCGGCCACCGCATCCAGGACGGCCAAAACTCGCGCCAGTTCTCGTCGTCGACGCCGATCTTCCAGGAGTTCTCCTGGCTGTCGGGCTGGGTGCCCATCGTCTCGGCGGTGCTCGGCGCGGGCTTCGCGGCCAACACCAACTACTCGGCGATGTCCGACCTGGTGGTCATGGTGCGCGGCAAGTCGGAGATGGGCCTGGCGGGGCCGGCCCTGGTGAAGGCCGGCACGGGGGAGACCATCAGCGGCCAGGCACTCGGCGGCGCCGCCCTGCAGGTGGACCGGCACGGCCTGGCCGATCTGGCGGTGGACACCGAGGAGGAGGCGTTCGCGGCCATCCGCGGCTTCCTCGCGTTCCTGCCTTCGAACGCCCGCCTGCCCGCGCCCGTGGCGGCCGGCGCGCCGGCGCCCGACGGCGCATCGCTGCGCGGCCTGGTGCCGGCCAACACCCGCCAGGGCTACGACATCCGCGGCGTCGTCGCGGGCATCGCGGACACCGGCTCCTGCTTCGAGCTGAAGCCGAGCTACGGCGCCAACATCGTCACCAGTTTCGCGCGCCTGCGCGGCCAGCCGGTCGGCTTCATCGGCAACCAGCCGCTCGTGAAGGGCGGCATGATCGACAGCGCCGCCGCGGAGAAGGCCGCGCGCTTCATAGCGCTGTGCGACGCCTACGGCCTCCCGCTCATCTACCTGGTGGACATCCCGGGCATGTCGATCGGCTCCGAGGCCGAGCGCAGCATGCTCGGCCGGCGCAGCGCGAAGATGCTGTTCGAACTCGGCCACGCCACCGTGCCGCGCATCTCCATCGTGCTGCGCAAGGGCTACGGCCTGGGCTACGTGGCCATGTGCGGCGGCCGCGGCTTCGAGCCCGATGCCTGCCTCGCCTGGCCCACGGCGGAGATTTGCGCGATGTCGGTCGAAGGCTCGGTCGACGTGGCCTACCGCAAGCAGTTCGTGGATGCCCCGGACCCAGCCGCGCGCCGCCAGGAGATCATCGACGGCATCCGCGCGCGCGTGAGCGCGCTGCAGGCGGCCGAAGGCTTCGGCATCGACGATGTCATCGACCCCGCCGAAACGCGCGCCCGGCTGCTCGAGGTGCTTGCGCTGGCACCGCCGCGGCGCCCGTCCGGCATGCCGGCCAAGTACCGGTCGATCCCCCCTATCTGAGGAAGTGCAGCGATGCATGCCGATTCCGCCACTCCACGGCCTGTACCGGACCCGCTGGATTTCGAGCGCCTGCTCGATGCGCGGGCCAGCTGCCGCGGATTCCTGCCGGCTCCCGTACCCGAGGCGACACTGGGCCGCATCCTGCGAGCCGCGCAGCGCACGCCCTCCTGGAACAATGTGCAGCCCTGGCAGGTCATCGTGACGCAGCCTCCGGCCACCGGCAAGCTGCGGGCGGCACTGCAGGAACCGCAGCCAGAGGAGGCGGGATTCGAGATCCCGCCGCCGTCGGAATACCGCGGCGTCTACCTTGAGCGGCGCCGCGCCTGCGGCTTCGGCCTGTATGCGAGCGTCGGCATCGCCAAGGGCGACCGCGAGGCTTCGGCGCGGCAGGGCGCCGAGAACTTCCGGCTGTTCGGTGCGCCGCACATGGCGCTCGTCACCAGCGACAGGCTGCTGGGGACCTATGGCGTGCTCGACTGCGGCGCCTATGTCAACAACTTCATGCTGGCTGCGACCGCCAACGGCGTGGCCACGATTGCGCAGGCCGCGCTTGCGCAGCGCTCGGCATTCCTGCGCCGCTGGTTCGGAATCGCCGAGGATCGGCTGATCGTCTGCGGCATTTCCCTCGGCTATGCGGATCCTGCTCATCCGGCCAACCGCTTCCGCACGTCGCGGGCGCCGATCGAGGACACCGTCCGATGGGTGCGGGAGTGACGACCGGCGCCGCGGGTGCACGGACCGGCCCGTTGCACGGGCTGAAAGTCATCGAGTTCGCCGGCCTCGGCCCGGCACCCTTCTGCGCCATGCTGCTGGCCGACATGGGTGCGGAAGTCCTGCGCATCGCGCGCCCGGGCTCGCGCGTCGGTCCGTACGACGTGACCTGCCGCAGCCGCGCCACCGTCACGGTGGATCTCCGGGCCGACGGCAGCGCCGACGCGCTGCTGCAGGTGATTGCCGGCGCAGACGCGTTGATCGAGGGCTTCCGCCCGGGCGTCATGGAGCGCCTGGGCCTGGGCCCCGCTGCGTGCCTGGCCGCCAACCCGGGCTTGGTCTACGGCCGCATGACTGGCTGGGGCCAGGACGGTCCGCTGGCCCAGGCGGCGGGGCACGACATCAACTACATCGCGATCTCCGGTGCGCTGCACGGCATCGGTCCCGCCGGCGGCAAGCCCGTGCCTCCGCTGAACCTGGTGGGCGACTATGGCGGCGGCGCCATGATGCTGGGCCTGGGCGTGCTCGCCGCGCTGCTCGAGGCGAAGAGTTCCGGCAAGGGCCAGATCGTGGACGCTGCGATGACCGACGGCTCCGCGCTCCTGTGCGCGGGCATGTTCGCCGGCCATGCCTCCGGCCGCTTCAATACCGAGCGCGGCGACAACCTGGTGGACGGTGGTGCGCACTTCTACGACACCTACGCCTGCGCGGACGGCAAGTACGTCGCCGTCGGCGCCATCGAGCCTCAGTTCTACGCACTGCTGCGGGAACTCTGCGGCATCGACGATCCGGTATTCGATGCCCAGATGGACCGGGTGCTCTGGCCGCTGCTGAAGCTGCGGCTGGCCGATGCGTTCCGCACCCGGACGCGCGACGAATGGTGCGCGCTACTGGAGGGCACGGATGCCTGCTTCGCGCCGGTGCTCGACTGGACCGAGGCGCCGCTCCATGCGCACAACGTGGCACGAGAGACCTTCGTGAACGTCGCGGGCGTCGTCCAGCCGGCGCCCGCCCCGCGCTTCTCGCGCACCCTGTCCACGGTCCCGACGCCGGCCCGTCAGGCCGGCCGGGAAGAGCTGTCGCGACGTTGGGGATTCCCGGCATCGCTGCTCGACAACACATCGCAGGAGAACCCGTCTTGAGACCTGAACTTCCCCCTGTCCGGCCGCGTCCCGCGGGCAGCGAGACGCCGCTGCGCGACCTGCGCATCGTCGACTTCTCGCATTTCATCGCCGGCCCGTATGCCACCCTGATCCTGGCGGACATGGGCGCCGAAGTCATCAAGATCGAGACCGCGGGGCAGGGCGACAGCTTCCGCCAGTACCCGCCGCAGTTGGGCGACCAGGGCGTTCCCTATCTCTGGGTGAACCGCAACAAGCAGAGCGTGGCGCTGGATCTGAAGAGCGACGAAGGCCGTCGGGTCGCGTTGGAACTCATCGCCAAGGCCGACGTCGTCGTCGAGAACTTCTCGACCGGCGTCATGGAGCGGCTGGGCCTGGACTACGCCACGGTCTCGCGCGACAACCCGGGGCTGATCTACTGCTCCATCTCGTCCTACGGCCGCAGCGGCCCGTATGCGGACCGCGTCGGCTTCGACCCCATCGTGCAGGCGGAAAGCGGATTCATCTCGATGAACGGCGACCCGGCGCTCCAGCCCGGCTATCGCGCCGGGCCGTCCATCATGGACATCGCCACGGCGATGATGTCGGCCAACGCGATCCTCGGCGCCTACGTGGCGAGGCAACGCACCGGCAAGGGCCAGATGGTGGAGACCACCATGATCGAGAGCGCCGTGAACATGCTCGGCAACTTCTCGCTCGCGTACCTGGCCACGGGCACGAGTCCCACGCGCTTCGGCAACACGCAGGCGACCGCTGCGCCCGTGGGTGCGTTCGAGACGGCAACCGGCCCGCTCTACCTGGCCTGCGCGAACGACCGGGTGTTCCAGCGCTTCGCGCGCGACGTGCTGGACGATCCCGAGATGGCGGAGTACCCGGCCTATGCCAGCAGTGCGAAGCGGCGCGAAAACCAGAAACAGCTGATGACCGAGGTGGGGCGCCGGCTGAAGCTGCACGACCGCGAGACCTGGCTCGCGCGCATGCACGCCGCCGGCGTGGCGGGCGGCGCCATCCGCACGGTGGGCGAGGCCATGGATGCGCCGGAGATCCGCGCGCTGGGATTGCTCAGCGAGATCCCGCATCCCACGCTGGGTTCGATCCCGAACGTCGGTTTGCCGATGCACTTCAGCGGGACCCCGCTGGCGGATCCGGTGGCCGCACCCGTCCTGGGCGCCGACACGGAAAAGGTGCTGCGGGATCTCCTGGGATACGACGCCGCGCACGTGGCCCGGCTGCGCGAGCGCGGGATCTTCGGATGAGCCCCGGGCCCCGCATCGGGGCGCTTCCCGGCGCTCCGCCGCGAGCGCCTGCTATTTCATCGTGCCGGGCAGCCACAGCACCAGCGCGGGCCAGATCGTGAGGATCGCCACCGCCACCAGGTGCGCGTACACGTGCGGCCAGATGGAGGCGTAGACCTCGTTCACCTTCGCGCCCGTGACGCGCGCGACGATGAACACGTTCAGCCCCACCGGCGGGATCACCATGCCGAGCTCCCCCAGCAGGATCACCACGATGCCGAACCAGATCGGGTCGTAGCCGAGTGCCACGATCATCGGAAGCACCACGGGGATGGTCAGCACCAGCATCGCGGACAGCTCCAGCAGGCACCCGAGGATCAGGTACATCGCGTACAGCATGACCAGAATTCCCCACGACGGGATGGAGAGCGACTTCGCCCAGAGCACCAGCGCCTCCGTCACGTGCGTCAGCACCAGGAAATAGGCGAACACGTGTGCCGCCATCACGATCAGCAGGATCATGCAGGTGGTGCGCGCCGCGCGGTAGGCGGCCTGTATCGCCTTCTCCCACGTCATGCGCCGCATGGCCACGCAGATCAGCAGCGCTCCGAAGGCACCGATCGCCGAGGCCTCGGTTGGTGTGCACACCCCCGTGTAGATGAAACCCACGACCGAGAGGAAGAGCAGGGTGACCGGAAGCGCGACCTGCAGCGACTGCCACTTCTCGCGCCAGCTGTGCGAGCGGGAAGGCGGCGCGATATCGGGATGCAGCCACACCATGACGACGATCGTGAGAACGATGGTGATGGCCACGAGCACGCTCGGAATCACCGCCGCGATGAAGAGCTTGCCGATGTTCACGTCGGCGATGAGTCCGTACAGCACCAGCGCCACGCTCGGCGGTATCAGCATGCCCAGGGTGCCCGAGATCGAGACCACGCCGTAGGCTAGCTTCGGCTCGTACTTCGCCTTCAGCATCGCCGGGATGGAGGTCGACGACAGTGTCGCCGCCGACGCCGTGCTCGAATGGCAGATGGCGGCGAAGCCGGCGCCGGCGAGCGCGGTCGCGATGGCGAGGCCGCCGCGCACGCGACCCACCCAGGCCGCGGCCGCCGCGAAGATGCCGTCGGCCACGCCGCTGGCGATCACGAACTCGGCCATCAGGAGGAAGAGCGGCACCGTCACGAACTCGTAGTTCGACACGGCTGAGACCGGCGCGGATTCCAGTACGCCCATCACCACGGACGGGCCCGCGATCATCGCCAGCCCGCCGGCCGAGGAAGCGAGGATCGCGAGCGCGATCGGAAGGCGAAGCATCATCATGAGCACCAGTACGCCCAGCGTCGCGGGGATTGCCCAGGCAGCCATCAGTGCACCCCCGCCGTGGCCGATTCGGCCGCGGATTCATCCTTGTTGAAGACCGACGCGTCCTGGCCCCTCTGCAGGTAGCGCGCCAGGCGCGCGAGGATGCGCAGCGTGAGAAGGCCGAGGCCCAGGGTGATGGTCGCCTTCTCGATCCATACCGGCCATTCGTAGAGCCCGGGATGCACTTCGCCCTTTCCGAAGCTCTCGGCCATCGATTGCCCGACGACCCAGGTCGTGAGCACCAGCACGGCGGCAGCGGCGACCCAGGCCACCGCCTGCAAGACGCCCCAGGCACGTGGAGGCAGGAAGCGAACCTGCAGGTCGAGCTCGATGTGCGTCTGGGTGCGCAACACCTCGGAGACCATGAAATACACGACGATGTTGATCACGTAGATCGAGACCACGTCGTAGACCCAGGGCAGGGGGTGGCTGAAGAAATAGCGGCCGCCCACGTCGCAGGCGATCATCAGCATGACCGCCAGTACCAGCAGCGCGGCCAGGCGGGACAACAGCCAGTCGATCGCCGACAGGCCTTTCTCGAACGAAGCAAGCAAGATGTTTTCTCCGATGGGATCAGGCTGCCGCGCGCATCTGCGCGAATGCCCGGGTCTGGGCTTCGATGTGGGCTTCCATGGCGGCGCCGAGGTCGAGTCCGAGGCCGCCGGCCAGCGAGGTCTTCGCCACCGTCAGCCCGGTGGGCGCGAGCGCGCCGAGTTCTTCCGCGAGCGCCTGGGCCCGTGCATCGAGTTCGTCGGCCTCGCAGACTTCGCCGACGAGCCCGAGTTCGAGCGCACGCCTGGCATCGAGCGTGCGGCCCAACAGCACCATCTCGGCGGCGCGGTGCCTGCCCAGCAGGCGCGGCATGAGCCAGCCGCCGCCGGCGAGGCCGCGGTGCACCTCCGGCAGGCCGAATGCCGCGCCTCGCACGGTGATCGTGTAGTCGCTGCAGAACGCGAGCGCCGCGCCGCCGCCGAGGGCATCGCCCTGGACCAGGGCGACGATCGGCTGCGGGAAGCGGATCATCTCCATGTAGAGCGCAAGAATGCCCGTCATCGCGGCGCGAAAGCCGTCGACGTCGAACGAGCGGAACTCCTTGACATCCGCGCCGGCGCAGAACGCGCGACCCTCAGCGCGGATGAAGAGGCCATGCCGGTCCGCGCGCGCCGCCTGCTCTCGCAGCAGGTTCCGCAGTTCCGCCACTGTTCCGGAAGACAGCGGGTTGACCCCGCTGGGCGACCGGAGGCAGATCTCGGTGAAGACGCGGGATGCGGCGTGTCGCTCGGTGCGGGTGAAGGTGGTGCGGGTCACGCGCGGCGCTTCAGCGGTAGGGCTTCACCGCGTCGCGGAAGGCCGCCAATGTCTCGCTGCCCTTCCGGCCTCGCCTGTCGGCCGCATCCGCCCATTCCTGGGCCACCGTTGCAAGCTCGTCGTCGAACTTCTTGCGGTCTGCCTCGTTCAGGATCACGGGCGTCATGCTGCTGGCGGCCACCAGCTTCTTGATCGCGTCCTGTTCCTCCTTGTCGATGAGTTCGCAGGCGCGGCGCGTGGTCTTGTCCCCGATATCGGAAAGGATCTTCTGCTGTGCCGGCGACAGCTTGCCCCAGGACCTGGTGGAGATCGCGTACAGGGTCATGCTGCTGCCGAAGGAGAGGTTCGTCGTGCCGTACTTCGTCTTGCCCTGCAGGTCGTAGGTGAAGACGCTCGCGCCCGGGAACGCCATGCCGTCGACCGTGCCGCGTGAGAAGGACTCGCTCAGCTCGGCCGCACTCATGCGGATCGGCACCATGCCCAGCACGCGCAGGGCGGCATCCATCGCTGGGCCGGAGGAGCGGATCTTCAGGCCCTTCATGCTGGACAGGTTGTCGAACTTCTTCGACGTGAAAAGCTGGTAGGCGGGCAGGCCCACCACGTAGAGCAGGCGCAGGCCCTGCGGCGCGAGCTCCGTGCGGTCGATGAAGCCGCCCGGCTTGGCCAACTGCTCGTAGGCGAGCGAAGCGGCGCAGGCGTTCGGCAGGATGCCGGGCAGTTCGGCGACGGTGGACAGAAGCAGCGGATCGCCCAGGTAGCCGGGGACGAACTCGCCGATGTCGGTGATGCCGGCCTTCGTGAGCGTCATCATGTCCTTCGACTTGCCCAGCCGCTCGCTCGGGTAGCGCTCGATCTTGACGGCGCCATCGGTCGCCTTCTGCACCTCGTCGATCCAGTAGTTGGTGGAGTAGCGCGCAACGTAGTGATCCTGCGCCAGCCTGTCGGCCAGCTTGAGTTCGACGGTCTGGGCCGTGGCGGTGGTGGCCAGCAGGGTGGCCGCGAGCACGGTGCAGGCAGTGAATTTCATGATGTCTCCTGTGGTTGTAGGGGAAGGCCGATGAGGTCAGGCGCGGCCCTTGCGCAGCAGCCGGCCCGGCAGCGGCTCGCCGGCGCCCAGGGCGTCCTGCCCTGTGCGCCGGATGACGACGCCGTTCACCACCACCGCGTCGATGCCCGTGGCCTCGGACACCAGGCGCGGCGCGCCGGCCGGCATGTCGTTCACGCGCTTGAGGGGGCCCGCGGCCACGGTGTCGGGGTCGAAGACGACGACATCCGCGGGCCGGCCGACGGCCAACAGCCCGCGGTCTTCGATGCCGAACGCCTCCGCGGGCCGCGAGGTCAGCATGCGCACCGCCTCTTCCAGCTTCAGTACCTTCTTCTCCCGGACCCAGCGGCCCAGGAGGTGCGTGGCCTGGCAGGCATCGCACAGCTGGCTGGCGTGGGCGCCGGCATCGGACAGGCCCAGCACCATGTTGCGGTTGGTCAGCAGTTCCTCGACCTGGGTCTCGTCGTGGTTCGCCAGCGGCATGCGGAAGCGGGCTTCCAGGTTGGTCGCGAGCGCCATGTCGAGCGCGAGGTCGACGGGGTGGATGCCGCGCTCCCGGCCCACCTCGGACAGGAGCCGTTCCTCCAGGGCCGGCTCGGGCGCGTATTCGACGATGGCCATCAGTTCGAAGGCCTTCTTCAGTTCCGGCCAGGCCGTGTCCCAGCGATCGCGGAACTGTGCGCGAAATGCCGGGTCGCCGTAGATGGCGCGCTTTCCCTCGGCGTCCGCGACCGCCACCGGCTTGAAGAATGACATGCCCTCCAGGATGGTCGGCTCGCTGAACTGGAACTCGAAGTTCAGCGGCCGCGGCGTCACCTGCGGTGCGATGCGCAGGCCCTTGGCCGCCAGCTCCTCCGACTTCGCGAGCTGCTCCTTGTGCCCGGACTTGCCGAAGGCCGAGCCCGCGAGCAGGGCGGACCAGCTGATCGGCGCGCCGGTTTCGACAGCCAGCTGCTCGATCTGCTCCAGCAGCAGGCCGGGGCCCAGCGTGGTCTGCAGCATGCCGTGGCCGGCTTCCTTCAGGGTCGAGGCCAGGGTACGGACCTCGTCGAAATCCGCAGCGCGGCTGGGCACGGGCCGCCCGGCGAAGCCCACGTGCGCCTGCAGCTTGGACGTGGCGAGGCCGAGCGCACCGGCATCCAGTGCTTCCTTGACGATGCGGCGCATGGCCGCGATCTCGTCCGCGGTGGCGTTGCGCTCCGTCGCTTGTTCGCCCATCACATAGAGGCGCAGCGGCGTGTGGCCGATTAGCGCGGCCACGTTGATCGCGGCTCCGCGCTGTTCCACCAGGTCCAGGTACTCGGGAAAGGACTCGAAGCCCCAGTCCCCCAGGCCTTCGTGCAGCGCCGCTGCGCTCATGCCCTCGACTTTCTCCAGCGTCTGGATCAGCAGATTGCGATGGTCCCTGCGCACCGGTGCGATGCCGAAGCCGCAGTTGCCCATCACCACCGTCGTGACGCCGTGCCAGGGCGAGATCGACAGCAGACGGTCCCACAGCACCTGCGCGTCGTAGTGGGTGTGAATGTCGACGAAGCCGGGGCACACTACGCGGCCTGCGGCATCGAGTGTCTGCGCGGCGTTGCCGGGTGCCTCGCCGAGGGCGACGATGCGGCCGCCGCGAATGCCGACGTCACCGGCGCGGCCGGGCGCGCCCGTGCCATCGACGATGAGGCCACCGGTGATCTTCAGGTCATAGTCCATCTTGTCTTCCATGGGATGTGATGCGCGGCCTCAGTCGACCTGGACCTTGGCTTCCTTGTTGAATTGCGTCCACTTTTCCAACTCGTCCTGCACGAAACGGCGGAACTGGGGCGCGGACATCGTTCCGGCGACGGCGCCGTTCTGGCGCAGCCAGTCGCGCTCCCTGGCGCTGCCCATCGTGCGGACGGCGATCGCGTTGAGCGCGGTGGTGATCGGCTCGGGCAGCCTGGCCGGACCGTAGAGCGCGATCCAGGTCGAGACGTCGTAGCGCGCGAAGCCCTGCTCGGCGACGGTGGGAACGGAGGGCAGGGTCTCGCTGCGCGCGGCGGACGACATCGCGATCGCCTTCAGCCGGCCGCTGCCGACGTGCTGCGCGACGGTGGCTACGTCCAGGAAGATGGAAGGCAACTGGCCGCCGAGCAGGTCGTTCACCGCCGGGTTGGCGCCCTTGTAGGGGACGTGCGTCATCGGCGCCTTCGTCATCAGGCGCAGCATCTCGCCGGCGAGGTGGCTGGTGCCGCCGGCACCCGTGGAGCCGAACGACGCGCCGCCGTTCTGCGTCTTGGCATACGCGAGGTATTCACCGAGCGTGTTCGCCGGCACCGACGGATGCACCACGAGCACCATGGGCGAGCTCAGCAGCATCGCGACAGGCGTGAAGTCGCGCAGCGCGTCGTAGGGCATCCTGCTGCGGAAGGCCTGGTTGATCACGTGGCTGGGGCTGTTCACCAGTAGCGTGTAGCCATCGGGACGCGCCTTCGAGGCTAGCTCGGTGCCGATCATTCCGCCTGCTCCCAC
The DNA here is from genome assembly GCF_000745855.1 of Xenophilus azovorans DSM 13620. Lineage (GTDB taxonomy): Bacteria > Pseudomonadota > Gammaproteobacteria > Burkholderiales > Burkholderiaceae_C > Xenophilus > Xenophilus azovorans. The sequence continues at coordinate 52,823 of NZ_JQKD01000003.1, read as the reverse complement.
GCGGTTCTCCACCACCACCGGCTGCTTGAGCTCTTCCTGCAGGCCTTGTGCGAGGTGGCGCGCCGCGACGTCCGTCAGGCCGCCGGCCGGGAAGGGCACGATGATGGTGATCTGCCTGTCGGGCCAGGCCGCGTGGGCGGTGGCCGCAAGCAGCCATGCGGCAAACGCCCACAGCAGACGGGCCGTGCACGCTAGGACGGAATGGGGCATCTCACATGTCTCCTGATCTTGGCGTGCATGGTGCGTGGGTGCCGCACCTGTCGAATCGTCGGTACCGACGATTTGCGCGGGGCCTGGGTTCAGCGCGGCGGCTCGATGCGCGCGGCGTCGATGGTCCGTTGCGACAGACCCCACGCACGCAGATCCGCATCGCTCGCTTCGCTGCTGGCATGCGGCAGCGCGGACGGGGTCCGCGAGAACCGGGGTGCCGGCGCCGGCTGTGCGAAGCCGTCGACCTCGACGAAGGTGTGCCGGTCCGCGTGGTGCGGATGGAAGGGTGCCTCGTCCCAGTCCATGACGGGCGAAAGGCAGCAGTCGCGGCCTTCCGCCAGCCGGCACCATTCATCGCGCGGCCGCGTGCGGAAGACATCCGCGAGCCGAGCCTTGTGTGCCGGCCACTGCGTGCGATTCCATTGATCGGCGAAGGCGGGATCGTCGGCGACGCCGCAAAGCGCCAGCAGTTGTGCATGGAACTGCGGCTCCGTCGCTGCCACGGCGACATAGCCGCCGTCTGCGCAGAGATAGGTGTTGTAGAAGTGGGCGCCGCCGTCGAGATGGTTCTCGCCGCGGCCGAGCCATCGGCCTGCGGCCCTGCGGCCATGGAACAGGGCGCCGAGCAGCGCGCTGCCGTCGCTCATCGCCGCATCGATCACCTGGCCGCGGCCGGAGATGCTGCGTTCCTGCAACGCGGCCAGCACGCCCACGGCCAGCAGCATCGCGCCGCCGCCGTAGTCGGCCACCAGGTTGAGCGGCGGAACCGGCGGCTCGCCGGGCCGGCCGATGCCGTGCAGGGCGCCGCTCAGCGCGAGGTAGTTGAGATCGTGGCCTGCCGCCTGCGCCAGGCTTCCATGCTGGCCCCAGCCCGTCATGCGGCCATAGACCAGCCGCGGATTGCGTTCCAGACAGGGCCCGGGCCCCAGGCCGAGGCGCTCCATCACGCCGGGGCGGAAGCCTTCGATCAGCACATCGGCCGCGGCCGCGAGGTCGAGCGCGGCGGCAGCCCCGGCGGACGAGCGCAGGTCGAGCGCGATGCGCCGACGCCCGCGGGCGGGCACGTCGAAGCGGTCGTGCGGAACGCCGGGGCGGGTGACCTGCATCACTTCGGCGCCCAGGTCCGCCAGCACCATGCCGCAGAACGGTGCCGGACCGATGCCTCCGGCCTCGAACACGCGGACTCCCGTGAGCGGACCGGCCATGCAAGCTCCTTGAATTTCTGCGACGCGTGATGGTCGTGGCGTCGCCCGCGGGAGGCAATCGTCCGAAGCGACGAGCGTGTGCCTCCGGCGGCGCGAGGATGGATTCGTCCATTCCGACGGTTCGCCGCCCCGAGGCCGTCCCTAGACTGGCCGGATCTGCAACGAATCCATCGCCATGAACCTCGATTCCTCCGTTTCCGCCATCGTTACCGGCGGCGCCTCCGGCCTTGGCGGCGCCACGGCGCGCCGCCTCGCATCCCGTGGCGTGCGCGTAGCCATCTTCGATTTCAACGCGGAAACCGGCGAGGCGATGGCCCGCGAGATCGGTGGCCTGTTCTGCCGGGCCGACGTGACCAGCGAGGAGCAGGTCGTGGCCGCCTTCGGCAAGGCGCGCGCCGCTCATGGGCAGGAACGCATCCTGGTCAATTGCGCGGGCACCGGCAATGGCATCAAGACGGCCAGCCGCGACAAGGCGACCGGCCAGCCGAAGCACTTCCCGCTGCCCGATTTCGAGAAGATCATCCAGATCAACCTGATCGGCACCTTCCGCTGCCTCGCGCACAGCGCCGCCGGCATGCTGGCGCTGGATCCCGTGGGCCCGCACGGCGAGCGCGGCGCCATCGTCAACACGGCGTCGGTCGCGGCGCAGGACGGCCAGATGGGCCAGGCGGCCTATGCGGCGTCCAAGGCCGGCGTGGTGGGCCTCACGCTGCCGGTGGCGCGCGACCTCATGGGCGAAGGCATCCGGGTCAACACCATCCTGCCCGGCATCTTCGCGACGCCGCTGCTCATGGCGCTGCCGGACAACGTGCTGCAGGGGCTCGCGCAATCGGTTCCCTTCCCCAAGCGCCTGGGCGACCCCGAGGAGTACGCCCAACTGGCCGAGACCATGATCACCAACGGCTATTTCAACGGCGAAAGCGTTCGCCTCGACGGCGCGATCCGCATGGCGCCGCGCTGACCTCCGCTGACGTCGCCGACCCATTTCACAGGAGCACACCCACCATGGCAGAAGCATTCATCGTCGCCGCCGCACGCACCGCGGGCGGCCGGCGCAACGGCAGGCTCGCGGGCTGGCACCCGGTCGAACTCGCAGCGCGTGTCCTCGACGAACTGCTGGAACGTTCCGACTGCGATCCGTCCCTCGTCGAGGACGTCATCATGGGCTGCGTCAGCCAGGTCGGCGAGCAGTCCACCAACGTGGCCCGCAACGCCGTGCTGGCGTCACGGCTGCCCGAGTCGGTGCCCGGCACCTCGCTGGACCGGCAGTGCGGCTCGTCGCAGCAGGCGCTGCACTTCGCGGCGCAGGCCGTGATGTCCGGCTCCCAGGACATCGTCATCGCCGCCGGCGTGGAGAGCATGACCCGCGTGCCGATGTTCACGCCCTCGGCGCTGCCGCAGAAGCACGGGATGGGCTTCTACATGAGCCCGGAGATCCGCCGGCGCTACGGCGAGCAGGACTTCAGCCAGTTCACCGGCGCCGAGATGATCGCCGTGAAGTACGGCTTCGAAAAGGAGGCGCTCGATCGCTATGCGCTGCGCAGCCATGAACTGGCCGCGCGCGCGGCCGACGAGGGCCGCTTCGACGCCGAGATCCTGCCGCTGGCCGTGCGCGATGCGAACGGCGCCGAGACCGACGAGGTGCACCGGCGCGACGAGGGCATCCGCGCCGGCGCGAGCCTGGAGGCGATCGCCGCAGTGAAGCTGCTGGCCGAGGGAGGCCGCATCACCGCCGCCAATGCCAGCCAGATCTGCGACGGCGCCAGCGGCGTGCTCGTGGTGAACGAGCGTGGCCTGGCGCGCCTGGGCGCGAAGCCGATGGCCCGCATCCACCACATGAGCGTGATGGGCCACGATCCGGTGATCATGCTGGAGGCGCCCATCCCGGCGACGCGGCGCGCGCTGGAGAAGGCGGGCCTGAAGATGGCCGACATCGATCTGTACGAGGTGAACGAGGCCTTCGCGCCGGTGCCGCTGGCCTGGCTGCAGGCGCTGGAGGCCGACGCCGGGCGCCTCAACGTGCACGGCGGCGCCATCGCCCTGGGCCATCCGCTGGGCGCTTCCGGCACGCGGCTCATGACCACCCTGCTGCACGCACTGGCGCAGCGCGGCGGGCGCTACGGCCTGCAGACCATGTGCGAAGGCGGGGGCATGGCCAACGTCACCATCGTGGAGCGGCTGTAGCGGGCCGCGCGGGGGGATCTCTCAGCGGATCAGGCCGTAGCGCCTGGCCAGGGACACCGCCTGCGTGCGGTTCTGCGCGCCGAGCTTCATGTTGATGTTGCGCAGGTGCGTGCGCACGGTGCTGTCGGAGACGAACAGCTTCTCGGACATCGCGCTGTTCGAGTAGCCCTCGGCCAGCAGCTTGAGCACCTGCATCTCCTTCTGCGTCAGGGGCTCCACCTGCCATGGCGCCTCGCTGGCCGCCGGGCCCTGCGCCAGCTCGGCGGCCAGGGCGTCGGGGCCGAGGGCGTCGAGCAGGCGCTGCGCGTATTCGACCAGGATCGGGTCGGACTTCTCCGGCGCCGCCTTCAGCGGAGCGAGCACCGCCTGGATCGGCCCCGCGACGTAGGGGCCGTCGTCGATCACCAGCCGCACGAAGCCTTCGCGGCTGCCTTCATGCAGGATGTCCCGCATCACGTCCGCCGCGGCCTCGTGCTGCCTGAGCTTCCACAGGGCCATCGACTTGAGCACGCGCAGCTTGCGGCTGCGGCGCACGCGCGCCTCGGCGTCGATGGCCGGCAGGTCGCGGTCGATGCGGCGCAGCGCCTCCTCGGGGTCGCCGAACAGGATCTCCCAGCGCAGGCGCGCGATGCCGAGGTCCAGCACGTCGTGCGCGGGCAGGCGCTGGCGGGCGACCCGCGCCCAGACGACCGGGTCGTCGGCGCGGTCCAGTTCCTCGCGCGCACCGTAGGCATTGCCCTGGCGCATCAGCATGCGCGAGCGTTCCAGCTTGGCCGACGCCACCACGCGCGGCAGCTTGCGCACGTGGCCCAGGGTCTCCAGTTCGGTGAGCACGCGCAGGGCGCCGTCCACGTCGCCGCGCCAGAAGAGCAGGCGCGAGCGCATGGCGTAGCTGCTGATCATGTGGTCCGGCAATCCCACCTCCCGCGCCAGCGGCAGGTACACGTTCAGCAGGCGGTCGCAGGCGTCGAGCTCGTCCGCCTCGTACATGGCGCCGGCGTACAGCACGCCGGCCCAGGCGTTGCCGCCGGTATGGCTGTAGTCGCTTTCATTCGTGGTGGCGTCCACGGCGATGCGGAAGCGCGCGGTGGCCTGCCGGAAGCGGCCCCGCTCGATGTCCAGCAGTCCTTCGGTGGACTCGGTGTACATGCGGTTGAACATGCTGCTGCCCTGCGCCTTGCGCGCGGCGTCGAGCAGGCGCTGCGCCTCGCGCTTCTCGCCCAGCACGGAGGTCACGTGCGCCATGCAGTTGGTCAGCACCGTGTCGGCGAAGGGCACGGCGGTGGGCAGGCGCGCCAGGCCGGCGCGGCCCACCTCGTTGGCTTCGTCGTAGCGGTCGAGCATCGCCAGCAGCAGCGGCTGCAGCGCGTTCACATGTGCCCTGATCGTCGGGTCCTCGCTGTCCTCGATGCCGCTGGCGGCCAGCAGCGCCATGCCTTCCAGCGCGCCCTGCGTGAACAACACAGCCCAGACGTAGATGGCCTGCATGCGCGGGTGCGCGGCCAGCTGTTCCGGAGGCACCGCCGCAAACCAGCGGGCCATCAGGCGCATCCGGCCCTGGTCGAGGAAGCGCTGGGCATGCCGCTCCAGCAGCGTCAGCGCATGCGGATGGTCGCCGCCCTCGATGGCGTGTTCGATCGCCGGCACGGGCCGTCCGACCGATTCGTACCAGCCGCAGGCGGCCAGGTGCAGTCGCAGCAGCTCGCCCGGGTGCTCGCGCTGCAACTGGGTGCGCAGGAAATTGGCGAACAGCGCGTGGTAGCGGTAGTGAGGCTCGGCGTCCTCGCTCTCGACCGGCAGCAGGAACAGGCTGGAGGCGTTCAGCCGCCCCAGCATGCGGGCGCAGTCGGTGCGCGGGACGAGCGCCTGGCACAGCGGCGCATCGAGCTGCCGCAGGATGCTGGTGCGCAGCAGGAACTCGCGCACGTCCGGCGGCTGGCGCTCCAGCACGTCCTCGGCCAGGTACTGGGCGATGGCGCCGCCGGAGCCGGCCAGCCGCTCGATGAATTCCCTGCCGGCGTCCCGGTTGTCCAGCACCATCGAGGCCAGCAGCAGCGCCGCGATCCAGCCCTCGGTTCGCGCATGCAGCAGTTCCAGCGTATCCGGCGGCAGGGGCGGCAGGCCGCGCAGGCGCAGGAACTCCGCGGTCTCGTCGATGCTGAAGCGCAGCACCTCGATGCCGATCTCCGCCAACTGGCTGCGCACCCGCAGCCGGCCGAGCCCGATGTCCGGCAGGCTGCGCGAACCGATGACGAGCCGGCCGCTGCGCGGCAGGCGCTCGATCACCTGGCGCACCAGGCTCACCACGGCCGGGGACTGCAGGGCCTCGAACTCGTCAAGGAACAGCGCGAAGGGCGGGCCGTCGCGCTCCAGAGCGGCGAGCGCCTCCGTGTCGGGGCCGGCGGCGAGGTGGTCCTCGATCTGCAGGCGGGCCACGGCCTCCGCCAGGCAGCTCAGGAAGCGAGGCATGTCGTTGTCGGCGGTGTCGAGCGTGACCCATGCGGTGGCCACGCCGGCGCTGCTGAGCTGTTCGTGGATCTGCCGCAGCGCGGTCGTCTTGCCGAAGCCGGCGGGCGCGCGGACCAGGATGAGCTTGGCAGCCGCGGCGCGCTCGACCCGTTCGGCGATGGCCGAGCGCCGCACGAACGCCGCGTTGGTACCGGGCAGGTTGAACTTGCTGGACTGCGCCATCACGCGGCCGCGCAACAGCGCCGGAGCGGCGAAGGGAGAGCTGGGGGGCGTCATGAACGGCGGCGGCCGGCACGAAGGCGGTGCCTGGGGCCGTGCATTCTAGGGACGCGTCTGCGGTGCCGCCCGGGCAGTCGGCGCCGGCGGCGGCACGCCCGGCGCGGCGCCGTGGGCCCCCGCCGGATGCTCGTCCACCAGCAGTTCCACCGGGATCTCGATCTGGCGCGACAGCACGAACTCGCCCACCGCCTTGCCGACCTGGTCGGCCTGCAGGTTCGTGCTGCCGCCGCACCCCAGCAGGCCGCGCACGATGAAGTGCACGGCGCGCAGGTGCGCGAATTCGTGGCGCACGATCTCCAGCCCTTGCGCCTGTGGCAGCAGGCGGCGCAGCATCTCGGTCGACAGCGCCTGCCGCAGCCACGGCCAGGCCTTCTCCTGGGCAGCCCACACGCCCACGTTGCTGTTGCCGCCCTTGTCGCCCGAGCGGGCGAAGGCCACGCGGCCCAGCGGCGCCCGTTGCGTCGCGCGGCCGGCCGCCGGCGGCAGCGGTTCCGGCTCAGCATGCACGGGCTGCGGCCGGGCGGGCCCGGCCTGCGGATGCGGCGGGATGTCGAGCGTGCGGCCGTCGTCCAGCACCACGGTGTGCGCCAACTGGCCCACGTGCAGCACGGCCGGCCAGTACTCGATCCGGCGCATCGGCTTGAGCGCCCGTTCCGCGCCGGAGTCGGTGTAGAAGCCCGGTACGCTCCACAGGTACAGGCTGTTGAGGCGGGTGAAGAAGTTCTCCTCGGTGAGCGCATCGCGCTCCCCTGCCTGGGCCGCAATGCGCACCGCGACGGTGGCCTCGTACTGCGACTCGGGCTGCGCCGCGGGCGCGCCGAAGGCGGTGATCTCCAGGTGATCCACGTGCCCGGCCAGCAGCCGGTGCAGCTGGGCGCGCAGCAGCGCGAGCTTGCGGTCGATGTCGACGCCGGTGACGAAGGCCCAGGACACGATCTGCCAGCCCTCCGGCGCGAAGACGGCCACCTTGGTGGTGTCCGGCGGCGGCTCGCCGCGCGCACCGCCGACGCGCACCCGGTCCGGCCCCACCTGTTCGCAATGGACGCCAGAGAGGTCCACCGTCACGTCGGGGTTCAGGTACTTCGGCCCCTGGATCTCGTACACGAGCTGGGCGGTCACCGTGTCGGTGGTCACCGCGCCGCCGTCGCGCGCGTGCTTGGTGATGATGCTCGAGCCGTCCGCCGCGATCTCGCCCACCACGAAGCCGGGGAAGGTGATGCCGGGCAGCGCCGCGAAGCCGCTGAAGTTGCCGCCGGTGGCATGGGGTCCGCATTCGAGGATGTGGCCCGCGATCACGCCGCCGGCCAGGCGGTCCCAGTCGTCCTGGCGCCAGCCGTGCCACCAGGCGGCCGGGCCCAGCGTCAGCGACGAATCGGTGACGCGCCCGCACAGCACGATGTCGGCGCCTTCGCGCAGCGCGGCGGCGATGCCCCAGGCGCCCAGGTAGGCGTTCGCCGAGATCGGCGCGCGGCCCCAGCTCGCCAGCGGTGCGCCCGTGTCCAGGTGCCTCAGCGGGTGTCCTGCGGCCTGCAGCAGCGCGAGCCGGTCGAGCACGTTGTCGCCCTCCACGCATGCGACCTTCAGCGCCAGGCCGGCCTCGGCGATCAGGCCGCGCAGCACCTGCGCCAGTGCGCGCGGGTTCAGCCCGCCGGCGTTGGTGACCAGCTTGACGCCGCGCGCGGCGATGCCGGCCAGGTGCGGCTGCACCTGGCGCACGAAGTACTCCGCGTAGCCCTGGGACGGGTCCTTGCGAAAACGCGCGGAGATGCCCGCCAGCGTGATCTCGGCGAGGTAGTCGCCGATCAGCACGTGGAGCGGGTCTCCGGCCATCGCCTCGTCGAGCGCGCTCGCGCGGTCGCCGAAGTAGCCGGAGAAGCTGGCGACGACCAGGGGCTCGCGCGGCGGGGAGTCGATCATGCTCATGCGCGGCATGGTCGGATGCGGGCCCGGCGTCCGCCATCGTCGGTTGCGACGATTCGCGCCGGCCCTCGGCTTCCTAGACTGCCGCGCATGAATTTCAATCACTCTCCCAAGACGCTCGAACTCCAGGCCCGTCTGCGCGAGTTCATGGACCGCCACATCTATCCCGCGGAGAAGGACGTCTACCAGGAGGCGCGAAAGAACGCGGAGGCCGGCGCGCCCTGGACGCCTTCGGTGATCATCGAGAACCTCAAGCCCAGGGCGCGCGAGGCAGGGCTGTGGAACCTGTTCCTGCCGCTGCACACCACGCAGAAGTCGGGCGTGATGGGCGCCGGCCTGACCAACCTGGAATACGCGCCGCTCGCCGAGGAGCTGGGCAAGGTCTCGTGGTGCAGCGAGGTGTTCAACTGCTCGGCGCCGGACACCGGCAACATGGAGACGCTGGCGCTCTACGGCACGGCCGAGCAGAAGGAGCAGTGGCTCAAGCCGCTGATGGAAGGCCGGATCCGTTCGGCCTTCGCGATGACCGAGCCGGAAGTCGCCTCCAGCGACGCGACCAACATCGGCACCCGCATCGAGCGCGACGGGGACGACTACGTGATCAACGGCCGCAAGTGGTGGACCTCTGGCGCGGGCAATCCGCATTGCAAGGTCTACATCACCATGGGCAAGTCCGACCCCGAGGGGCCCAGGCACGCGCAACAGAGCATGATCCTCGTGCCGGCGGGCACGCCCGGCATCAAGGTGCTGCGCCACCTCGACGTGCTGGGCTTCTCCGATGCGCCGCACGGCCACATGGAGATCGTGTTCGAGAACGTGCGCGTGCCGGCCGGCAACATGCTGCTGGGCGAGGGGCGCGGATTCGAGATCGCACAGGGCCGCCTGGGGCCCGGGCGCATCCACCACTGCATGCGCCTGATCGGCCTGGCCGAGCGCTGCCTGGCGCTGATGTGCCGCCGCCTGGCCGGCCGCACGGCCTTCGGCAAGGTCCTGGCGACACAGTCCGTCTGGCACGAGCGCATCGCCGAGGCGCGCAGCCGCATCGAGATGGCGCGCCTGCTCACGCTGCGTGCGGCGTGGCGGATGGACGAGCACGGCAACAAGGTGGCGAAGAACGACATCGCGATGATCAAGGCGGTGGCGCCGGGCATGGCGCAGCAGGTGATCGACTGGACCATCCAGGCGCACGGCGCGGGCGGCCTGTGCCAGGACTTCCCGCTCGCCAGGTTCCTGGCGAACGCGCGCACCCTGCGCATCGCCGACGGCCCGGACGAGGTGCACCGCAACGCGATCGCGAAGAACGAGCTGGCCCCCTACCTTGCCGCATCGACGTGACGCCGTGCCGCCAGGGGAGGCGCCCGGGGCCATGACCGGCGCCGCGGCCGAGGCGCCGCCCGCCGGCCGGCTGGACGTCGCCGCGCTGCAGCGCTGGCTCGCCGGCCGCCTGCCCGGCTGCGAAGCCGGCCTGCACGTGCACCGGTTTCCGGGCGGCTCCTCCAATCCCACCTACGCGCTCGGCGCCGGCGGGCGCGAGTACGTGCTGCGCAAGCGTCCGGAGGGTGCGCTGTCGAACTCGGCGCACCGGGTGGAGCGGGAGTTCCGTGTGATGCAGGCGCTGCAGGGCAGCGGGGTGCCGGTGCCGCGCGTGCACCTGCTGTGCGAGGACAGCGCCGTGCTGGGACAGTCCTTCTACGTCATGGACCGCGTCCCGGGCCGCGTGCACGCGGACCCGGCGATGCCGGGCTGCAGCCCCGCGCAGCGCCGCGCCGCGTGGGACGAGATGAACGCCGTGCTGGCGCGGCTGCATGCGGTCGATGTCCGCGTGATCGGCCTGGACGACTACGGCCGCCCGGAGCGCTACGTGGCGCGGCAGCTCGAGCGCTGGCTCGCCCAGTACCGCGACGCGCGCACCGAGGACATCCCGGAGATGGAGCGCCTGGGCGCCTGGCTGCACGACCACGCGCCGCGCCAGGCGCGCGCGGCCCTGGTGCATGGCGACTACCGGCTGGGCAACCTGATCCTGGCCCCCGATCGGCCGGAGGTGGCCGCCGTGCTCGACTGGGAGATGAGCACGCTCGGCGATCCGCTCTGCGACCTCGCCTACAACTGCCTGTGCTGGCACCTGCGGGAGCTGCCCATCGGCTTCCAGGATGCGGACCCGGGCGCGCTCGGCATCCCGGCGGAGGCCGACTATGTGGAGAGCTACCGGCGGCGTGCCGGACTCGCCGAGATCCCGCACTGGACCTTCTACGTGGCCTTTTCCATCTTCAAGATCGCGGTCATCTCGCAGATCAACTACCGGCGCGCCCTGGCGGGCCATGCGCCGGCCGATTCCATCGAGAAGAAGAAGTACGTCGCCCGCCGGGCGCGGCTCGGCTGGGCGCTGGCGAGCCGGGGCGGCTGATCCGGGCTCGCCCCGGCTTCGCCGCGGTCAGCACGCGTGGTTCAGGCGCAGGCCCCGCGTCGGCCACGGTGCGGCCACCAGCTTGCCCGACCACGACAGGGTCAGGAACGCGGTGCGCGAGTCCTTGCCTCCGAAACACAGGTTGGTGACGTAGAGGTCGTCGATCGGGACGTGCGTCGCGCGCCCGCCCTCGGGCGGCACCACGGTGACCCCGCCATGGACCAGCGTGCCCACGTTCACGTTGCCTTCGCTGTCGACCGCGAGCGAGTCGAAGCGCTGAAGCCTGTGGTCGCCGCAGGCGGCCAGCAGCCGTCCGCCGGTGGCGGACGGAAAGGGCTCCTTGCGCACCACGCCGGGCGCCAGGATGTCCCAGGCCCACAGCCGCGCCGACTCGGTGTCCGCGACATAGAGCGTCTTGTTGTCGGGCGCAAGCCCGATGCCGTTGGGCGTGAAGATGGGAAAGATGACTTCCTGGATGAAGCTGCCGTCGGCCTTGGCGTAGTAGACGCTGCCGAGGTCCCGGCGCCGGTCCGACTCGACGGTCTTGCCCAGGTCGGTGAACCAGAAGCCGCCCTGATCGTCGAACACGAGGTCGTTCGGGCCGAGCAGCCTGTGGCCGTCGCACTGGTCGTAGAGGACCTCCGCGCGCCCGGTGTGCAGGTTCACGCGCTGGATGCAGCCGCCCTGGTAGCGGCTGCCGACGCCGTGCGGGCGGCGTCCGCCCTTCTCCTCCTTCCAGCCGAAGCCGCCGTTGTTGGCCACGTAGCACGCCCCGTCGGGGCCCATCGCCGCGCCGTTGGGTCCGTCGCCGAGCACGGCCACGGTGCTCACGCGCCCATCGGGCGTCCAGCGCCTGAGGCTGTCGCCGGCCACCTCGACGAACAGCACCGAGCCGTCGTCCATGGCCACCGGCCCCTCGGGGAAGGCCAGGCCGCCCGCCAGTTCCTTGATATGCATGTCGTCTCCATCCCGCGGGCCGCGGGTGTTGCAGTGTGTGGCACGCGCAGGGCGGGGGTCTTCGTCGATTGCGACGAAGAGCGCCTGGCGCGATTCGTCGCAACGGACGATGCCGGGTGCCGATGCCGTACCCATCATCCCCCGGGCACGACAAGGAGACATGAGCGATGGACTGGAACTTCGGCAGGGCCTTCAGGGCCATGGCGGCGCTCGCCGCGGGCGCGGCGTTGTCGTTTGCGGTGCATGCGCAGGGCAGCCTGAAGCTCGGCGTGCTGCTCAGCACCAGCGGCCCGGCGGCGGTGTTCGGCATTCCCGAGCGCGACGCGATCGTGGTCGCGGCCGAGCACATCAACGCGAACGGCGGCGTCAACGGCCGCAGGATCGAGCTGATCCACTACGACGACAAGACCAACCCGACGGAGGCGGCGCGGGGCGTGACGCAGCTCGTGTCCAACCACCGGGTCGTCGCGATCATCGGGCCCGGCACCGGCGGCGGCGCCCTCGCCGCGGGGCCGGTGGCGGCCCGGCTGCGGGTCCCGCTGCTGGTGCCGGGCGGCACCATCGCCGTGACCGACCGCCAGAACGCCTTCTATCCCTGGGTGTTCCGCGTGGGCGTGAACGACCTCGTCACGGTGCGCGGCATCCTGGCCGACATCGTGAAGAACGGCGGCAGGCGCATCGGCGTCTTCTACCAGGAGGACGCCTATGGCAAGGCCGGCGCCGACTACGCCGCGCAACTGGCGCCGGAACTCGGCTTCGAGGTGGTGGAGTCGGTCAGCGCGCCCTACAACGCCACCGACGTGAGCGCGCAGGCCACGCGCCTGCGCAATGCGAAGGTCGATGCGGTCTTCACGCAGGTCGCGATCTCCTCGCTGGGCGCGGCCTACGTCAAGGCCGCGGACCAGGTCGGGCTGAAGGTACCGACCTACGGCGGCTCCGGCCTGGTGCAGAAGAGCTTCCTCGACGCGGTCGGCAAGGCCGGCGACGGCATGCGGGTCACCAGCATCGGCAACCTGGCGCACGACCCGTCGCCGAGCGAGGCGAAGTTCGGCGAGATCCTGAAGAAGGCGGGCAAGACGCCCAGCGGGTGGATGGAGCTGATCGGAAGCAACGGGCTGATGACGGCCGTGGCCGCCGCCCGCAGGATCGACGGCGAGCCGACCGGCGAGGCGATGCGCGACGCGATCGAGACGCTGTGCGACTTCGAGATCCATACGCGCGGACGGGCCTGCTTCTCGAAGGACAACCATGACGGCTTCGGCGAGAGTTCGCTGGTGATCACCGAGATCCGCGACGGTGCATTCCGCTCGCGCCCATGAACGACCAACGACCAGGAGACATGAGGATGAAGGCCAGGAGATATCTCGCGAGAACGGTGCTGGGTTGGGCGGCCGGGGTGTTGCTCGGCCTCGGGGCGCAGGCGGCGGAGCCGATCCGGATCGGCGTGGTGCTCAGCACCAGCGGGCCGGCGGCGAGCTTCGGCATTCCGGAGCGCGACGCGCTGGTGCTGGCGACGGAGCACGTCAACGCCGGCGGCGGCGTGAACGGCCGCAGGATCGAGCTCTTTCACTACGACGACAAGACCAACCCGACCGAGGCCGCCCGCGGCGTGACCCAACTGGTCGCGAGCCACAAGGTGGTGGCGATCGTCGGGCCCGGCACCGGCGGCGGCGCGCTGGCCGCCGGGCCGGTGGCCGAGCGCCTGAAGGTGCCGCTGCTGGCGCCGGCCGCCACCATCGGCGTGACGGACCGCAAGCACTCCTTCTTCCCCTGGATCTTCCGCGTGGGCGTCGACGACAGCAAGGTGGTGCACGGCATCCTGGCCGACATGGCCCGGCATGGCCTGAAGCGCGTGGGCATCTTCCACCAGGAGGATGCCTACGGGAAGGCAGGCGCGGACTATGCCCGCAGCGTCGCCGCGGACCTGGGCGTGGAGATCGTGGAGGTCGTGAGCGTGCCCTACAACGCCATTGATGTCGGCGCGCAGGCCACGCGGCTGCGCAACGCCCGGCCCGATGCGGTTCTGCTGCAGGTGGCCTCGACGCCGCTGGCCACCGCCTACGTGAAGACGGCGGAGCAGATCGGCCTGAAGGCCGTGACCTACGCCGGCGCGGCGATGGTGCAGAAGACCTTCGTGGACTCGGTGGGCAAGGCCGGCGAGGGCATCCGCGTCACCAGCATCGGCAACCTCGCGCACGATCCGAGCCCGAGCGAGGCGAAGTTCGCGGAGGTGGTGAAGAAGGCGGGACGCACCCCCGGTGGCTGGATGGAGTTGATCGGCGCCGACGCGATCATGGCGATCGTGGCCGCGGCCGGGAAGATCCCCGGCGAGCCCACCGGGCCGGCCATGCGCGACGCCATCGAGTCCCTGTGCGGGTTCGCGCAGTACACCCGGGGCAAGACCTGCCTGTCCAGCGACTACCACGAAGTGCTGAACGAATCGTCGCTCGTGATCACGGAGATCCGCGACGGCGAGTTCCGCACGCGAAAGTGAGGCGGACCGGATGTTCCAGCTCCTGGAGTACGGGGTCCGCGGCCTGCTGTCGGGTGCCGTCTACGGCCTGCTCGCGCTGCCGATGAGCCTGCTGTTCCTGACCACCGGGACCATCGACTTCGCCGTCGGCGCCTACGCCCTCATCGCGGCGGCGGTCGCCGTCACGGTCGGCGGCGTGGCCGGGTTCGCCGCCGGTATCGGCGCCGCGCTGCTCGCGGCGGCGCTCATGGCGCTCGTCTTCGTGCTGCTGAAGCGGCGTGGCAACGAGGATTCGATCACGGTGGCACTGGCCAGCTTCGGCCTGGCCGTCGGCATCGCCTCCCTGGTGCTGTGGCGCTGGAGCACGCAAGCCTTCGTGCTGCCGTCCTTCGCCACCTTCTGGGACGTAGGGGGCATCCGGATCAGCCCCCAGGGCTTCATCAACCTCGGCATCGCGCTGGCCATGGTGGGCCTGCTCTACGTGGTGCTCTACCGCACCGACCTCGGCCGGATGATGCGCGCGGCGGCCGTGAACCCGCGGGGCGCGGAGCTGGCCGGCATCCCCGTGACGCGCGTGCAGTGCGGGGCTTTCCTGGCGGGCGGCGCGGTCGCCGGCCTGGCGGGCCTGCTGATCGTGTGCAGCTCCGGGCTGGACTACACGATTCCGCTGCCGCTGACCCTCGCCGGCTTCGGCGCGGCGATCATCTTCGGCATCCGAAGCCCTCTGCGCGGCTTCGCGGGCGGGGCCGCGATGGGGATCGTCGAGGCCGTGAGCGCCGGCTACGCCAGCAGCGTCGTGGCGTCGCTGGTGCCTTCGCTGTTCGTGCTGGCGGTGCTGTCGGCGCAGTTCTTCTTCCAGAGCCGCTTCAGTGGAGACCGGCCATGATGCGGGTGCTGCGCGAACGTCCCAACACCTGCATCATCGTCGTGGCGGCCGCCGTCGGCGTGCTCGCGGTGCAGGGCCGGCCGGTGGGCACGGACAACGCCGTCCTCATCGGCATCCAGGCGCTGATCGCGCTGTCCGTGGGGCTGAGCTACGGGCAGGCGGGCATCCTGTCGATGGCGCAGGCGGTGATCGCGGCCGTCGGCGGCTACCTGTCCGCCATCCTGGCCCTGCGCTTCGGCGTGTCGCCCTACCTGACCCTGGTGCCGGCCATCGCGCTGCCGACGGCGCTGGCCTGGGTCCTGGCGCGCTTCGTGACGCCGCTGGACCACCTGGCCGCCGCGCTCGCCACGCTGGCCCTGAGCACCGTGGTGGAGATCGTCGCCCGCAGTTGGGACAGCGTCACCGGCGGCTACGTCGGCCTGACCGGCGTGCCGTCGCTGCCCGGCGTGACGACGCCGGGCATGTTCGCCGGGCTGGTCTGGCTCGTCGTGGCCCTGGCGGTGTTCCTGTACGAGAACCTCATGCGATCGGCCTACGGGCGCGCGCTCAACACGGTGCGGCACGACCGCGCCCGCGCGACCGCCGACGGCGTCGACGTTCCCGCGCTGATGAGCGCCGGATTCGCATTCGCCGCCGCCCTCGCGGGCCTGGCGGGATGGCTGTACGTGCACTACATCACCTACATGTCGCCCAGCTCGCTCGACACGCATGCATCGATCTCGGTGCTGCTGATGGCGGTGGTCGGCGGCGTCGGCTACGTGCTCGGCCCGGTCATCGGCACGGTGCTGCTCAGCCTGCTGATGCACCTGCTGCCCGCACAGGAAGTGCAGGGCCTGTTCTTCGGCGGCGCACTGGTCCTGATCCTGCTCCTGGCCCGCGACGGGCTGCTCGGCTATGCCGATCGCACCACGCGGACATGGCGCGCCGCACGCAAGGGCACGGCATGACGCGGGAGCTTCGCGCCACCGGCGTGCGCATGCAGTTCGGCGGGGTGGTCGCGCTGCAGGATGCATCGATCGCCGTGAGCCCGGGCCGCATCCACGGCCTGATCGGCCGCAACGGCTCGGGCAAGAGCACGCTGTTCAACTGCATCACCGGCTTCCTGCAGCCGACGGCCGGGCGGATCACCGTGGACGGGCAGGTCGTCACCGGATGGGCGCCGCATCGCCTGGTGCGCGCCGGCGTGGCGCGCACCTTCCAGACGCCGCGGGTGGACATGCGTTCGAGCGTGCGCGAAGCGGTGCTGGCGGGCTTCTACAGCACCCTGCGCAGCGGCTTCATGGCCGCCATGCTCGGCCTGCCCTCGGCGCGGAGCGAGGAGCGCCGGCTCCGCGACGCGGCCGCGCAGCTCATGGAGCAGCTCGGCCTGCTGCCGCTGGCCGGCAGCGAGATCGGCAGGCTGTCCATGGGCCAGGTGCGGCTGGTGGAGGTTGCGCGGTGCCTGGCGGCAGGCGCGCGCTACGTACTGCTCGACGAACCGGCCGCCGGGCTGACGCGCAAGGAGCAGGCGCTGCTGGCCCAGCAGATCCGTGCGCTGGCCGCGCGCGGCATCGGCGTGCTGCTGGTGGAGCACAACTTCGGCCTCATACGCGCACTGTGCGACGAGGTGACCGTGCTCGAGACCGGCCGCGTGCTCAGCACTGGCACGCCGGATGCGGTGGCCGGCGATGCCCGCGTCGTCGAGAGCTACCTCGGCCGCGCCGAGGCATCGGAAGACGAGGCCGCGGTCAGGCCGGTCAGGGAGGCCGCATGACGTTTCAGGTGGCGCGGCTGTGCGCGCGCTATGGCCGGCTTCAGGTGTGCCACGACATCGGCCTCGGCGCGGACAGCGGCGAGTTCCTCGTGGTTCTCGGGCCGAACGGCGCGGGCAAGAGCAGCCTGCTGGGCGCCATTGCGGGCGTCGTGTCCGCCAGCGGCAGCGTGCTGCTGGACGGCGAGGCCCTGGATCGGTGCGCCGCGGACCGGCGTGCCTTCCGAGGCATCGCGCTGGTGCCCGAGGGGCGGCGCAACCTCTTCATGCCGCTCACGGTGGACGAGAACCTGCGCCTCGGGCTCCGGCTGCTGCCGAAGGCCGAGCGCGCCGGGATGAGGGAGCGGCTGCTCGGCATGTTCCCGATCCTGCGACACCGGCCGCACCAGCCCGCCGGGATGCTGAGCGGCGGCGAGCAGCAGATGCTGGCGATCGCGGTAGCCCTGGCGCGGCGCCCCAGCGTGCTGCTGCTCGACGAACCGACCCAGGGCCTGGCACCGGTGATCCTGGGCGAGCTGATCGAGACGATCCGCGAACTGCGGCACATGGGCCTGTCGCTGGTGCTCGCCGAGCAGAACCATCGCTTCGCGGCGCAACTGGCCGACCGGTTCGTGGTGCTGCAGTCCGGCGAGATCGTGGACCAGGGGGCCGGCCACGAACTGCAGGACCCGCAACGCGTCGCCGCGGCCATGATCGGCTGAGAGCGATGCCGGCGCGCGAATCGTCGCTTTCGACGGTGTCGTGCCGCTGCACCCTTCCTAGACTGGTTCTCACAGGAGACAAGCCATGAAACGGTTTCTTGCCGTGATGTTCGCACTGAACGTGCTGAACGCGGCGGCGCTGGAAAAGGTCGTCCTCGCCATTCCGACCACGGTCGGCTCCCAGTACTCGGATCTCCTGTACGGCAAGGAGCTCGGGTTCTTCGCCGAGGAGGGCATCGACCTGCAACTGGCCGGATTCACCGGCGGGACGGCGGTGGTCGTGCCGCAGCTGGCGAACAAGTCGGTGCTGTTCGGCCTGGGCGAATCGTCGCTGCTGATCGCCAACGCCGCCAAGAAGACGCCGGTGCCGGTACGCTTCGTCTACAACTACCTGGCATCGACGGTCTACGACTACGCGGTGCTTGCCGACAGCCCGATCCGGGGGGTGGCGGACTTCAAGGGCCGCAAGCTCGGCGTGGTGAGCATGGCCGCCGGCAACATCATGATGACCCGCGCACAGCTCAAGGAGCACGGCCTGTCGGTGCCGGCCGACGTGGCCCTGGTGCCGGTGGGCAGCGGCCCCGCCGCGTGGAAGCAGCTTCAGGAGGGCAAGGTCGATGCCCTGAACCTGTGGGCCAGCGAGGACGCGAAGATGACGCTCTCCGGCATCGCCATCCGGCGCATCCCGCATTCGGACAAGCTCCGGCCGATCTTCTCGTCCGCGATGATGGCGCACGTCGACACCATCCGCGAGCGTGCGCCGCTCGTTGCCGGGATGGGCCGTGCGATGGCGAAGTCCTCGGTGGCCTGCGCGGCCGCGCCGCAGCCCTGTGCCCGAGCGTTCTGGCGCTTCGATCCCACCAGCAGGCCCACCGCCGACAAGGAGGCCGATTGGATCAAGGGCACGGTGGCCGTGCTCGACGCCAACTACGCGTCCATCCAGTACGCGCTCACGCGCAATCCGCAGTGGGGTGCCTTCGACCCCGCGGTGATCGACACCTACGTGACGGTGCTGGAGCAGGGCGGCACGATCCCCGCCGGCGCGGCCGTGTCGGCGGACGAGGTGCTGACGAACCGGTTCGTGCTGGAATTCAACAAGTTCGACGCCGCCGCCGTGCGGCGCCGGGCGAACTGAGGCCGCCGATGCGTGCTGCGAGCGGCGGGCTTCCCGCAACGCTGCCCGGCGCGCCGCCGCGCGCAGCCTCGCTGTCGGTGCGCGGGCTGGACCTGACCTACGCCTCCAGCCGCGGACCGGTGCACGCCCTGCAGCGGCTGTCCTTCGAGGTGCCGCGGGGCGCCTTCGTGTCGGTGCTCGGGCCGTCGGGCTGCGGAAAGTCCACGCTGCTGAAGCTCGCCAGCGGCCTGCTGCGGCCCGGCGCGGGGCAGATCGAGCTTTCGGGCAGCCCGGTCACCGGGCCGCGCCGCGAGGTGGGCATCGTGTTCCAGCAGCCCACGCTGCTGCCGTGGAAGAACGTGCTGGAGAACGTCCTGGTGCCGGTGCGTGCCATGCGCGGCGACGTGCCGGCCGCGCGCGAGCGGGCGCTCGAGCTGCTTCGCATGGTGAAGCTGGATGCCTTCGCCCGCCACCATCCGCACGAACTCTCGGGCGGCATGCAGCAGAGGGTGGGCATCGTCCGTGCACTGGTGCACGACCCGGCGCTGCTGCTGATGGACGAGCCCTTCGCCGCACTGGATGCCATGACGCGCGAGAACATGATGGTGGAACTGCAGCGCATCTGGAGCACCACCGGCAAGTCGGTCCTCTTCATCACCCACTCGATCCCCGAGGCGGTGTTCCTGTCGGACCGCGTGGTGGTGCTTTCGCCGCGGCCCGGCCGCGTGCTGCAGACCATGGAGATCGATCTGCCGCGGCCGCGGACCCTGGAGACGATGGGCAGCCCGCGCTTCGCGGCGCTGGCCGGTGCGCTGCGCGGCACCTTCGCGCGCATGGAGGAGGCGTGAGGGGACTGCTGCGTCCGATCGCTCCCTTCGTCACGCTGGCGGCGGTGCTGCTGGCGTGGCTCCTGGCGGTGCGGGTCTTCGGTGCGCCGCCCATGCTGCTGCCGGACCCTGCGGATACGGCCCGCAGCTTCCGGGCCGCCTTGCGCTCGGGCGAGCTGGCGACGGATGCGCTCGCCACCGTGGCGTCCG
Organism: Xenophilus azovorans DSM 13620; assembly: GCF_000745855.1. Classification (GTDB taxonomy): domain Bacteria; phylum Pseudomonadota; class Gammaproteobacteria; order Burkholderiales; family Burkholderiaceae_C; genus Xenophilus; species Xenophilus azovorans. The sequence goes on along the minus strand of NZ_JQKD01000003.1, from coordinate 33,234 downwards.
CGGCGGCCGGCTACGCGATCGGCTGCAGCTTCGCCTTCGCGCTGGCCGCCTGCATGGCCCTGTCGCGCACCGCGGAGCGGATGCTGATGGTGCCGGTGATGGCCTTCCAGTCGATTCCCAAGGTGGCGCTTGCCCCGCTCATCTACCTGTGGGTCGGCTTCGGAGCGCGCAGCAGCGTGACGCTGGTGGCGCTGGCCTGCATCTATCCGGTGTTCGTCAACGGCTTCACCGGCTTTCGTGCGGTCGATCAGAACCTGGTGGACCTGCTGCGCAGCGCAGGCGCGGGGCCGGGGCGGATCTTCTGGTCGGTGCGGCTTCCCGCGGCGGCGCCGCAGCTCTTCGTCGGCCTGGAAGTGTCGGTGGTCTTCGCGCTGCTCGCCGCCGTGGTGATGGAACTGGTGGCCGGAGAGCGGGGACTGGGTGTCCGCATCCAGTCCGCCTCCGCCACGCTCGACGTCGCCACCGTCTTCGGCGCGCTGGCCGTGCTGGCTGCCATCGGCATCCTTGCCAGCGCGCTGCTGCGGGCCGTGCGGCGCCGGCTGGTGTTCTGGCAGCGCGACACCGGCGGCGTGGAGGCCACGGCATGAAGGAAGCCTGGAAGACGGCATTGGCATCGACGGCGACCCTGGGGGCACTGGTGCTGCTCTGGGCCTGGGCCGTGCACGCGGGCGCCCTGGACAGATCGGTGCTGCCCCCGCCGCAGGAGGTGGCGGCGGCGATGAAGGCCGGGTTGGTGGACGGCACGCTCCATCCGCACATCCTGGCCACCGGCCGCGCGGCGCTGGCAGGCCTGGCCATCGGCGTGGGGCTCGGCGTCGCGGCGGGCGCGCTGATCGCGCTGGTGCCGCTGCTGGAGACATTCCTGCTTCCGCTGGTCACCGCGGTTCAATCGGTGCCGAAGGTCGCGCTGGCGCCGCTGATCGTGGCCTACCTGGGCTTCGGCGCGGCTTCCAAGGTGTTCACCGCGGCGATGCTGGCCTTCTTCCCCGCGTTCATCGCGGCGGTGGCGGGCCTGCGTGGCGCAGACCGTTCGCATCTCGACCTGCTGCGTGTCTGCGGCGCGTCGGCGCTCCATACGCTGTGGAACGTCCGGCTGCCGGCGGCGGCGCCCTATCTCCTCGCGTCGCTGCAGGTCGCGGTGGTGTTCAGCCTGATCGGCGTGGTCGTGTCGGAATTCATCGCGGCCACCGAGGGACTGGGCTACGTGATCAAGGCGCGCTCGCAGGAGCTCGACGTCTCGATGATGTTCGCGGCCATCGTCGTGCTGTGCGCCATGGGCGTCGCCGGCGGGCTGCTGGTTCGGATCGCGCAGCGCCGGCTCGTGTTCTGGGTGCGCAGTTGACGAGGAAGAAAGAGGACATGCTGAACGAAACGACGGAGGTGCTGCCGCGGAACCGCTTCGACGAGGAGGCGCTGCACCGCTACCTGGCCGCCCACCTGGCGGGCTATGCGGGCGCCCTGCAGGTGCGGCAGTTTCCCGGCGGCTACTCCAACCCGACCTATGCGCTGAGCGCCGAGATGCGCGACGGAGCGCGGCGCGAGTTCGTGCTGCGCAAGCGGCCTTCCGGGCAACTGCTGCCTTCGGCCCACCAGGTCGATCGCGAGTTCCGGGTGATGCGCGCCCTGGACGGCACCGGCGTGCCGGTGCCGCGTGTGCATTTTCTGTGCGAGGACACGGCGGTCCTGGGGCAGAGCTTCTTCCTGATGGACCATGTGCCCGGGCGCATCTTCGGCGATCCTTCCATGCCGGGCAGCACGGCGGCCGAGCGCGATGCGGTGTACGGCGCCAAGATGGAGACGCTCGCGCGGCTGCATGCCGTCGAGCCGGCCGCGGTGGGGCTGGCCGACTACGGCCGGCCCGACAATTTCCTCGGCCGGCTCGTCGAGCGCTGGATCCGGCAATACCGCGCAGCCCAGACCGACGACATCCCGGAGATGGAGAAACTCGCGGCGTGGCTGCAGGCCCACCAGCCGCCGGCGCAGCCCGCGCGCATCGTGCACGGCGACTTCCGCCTCGGCAACCTGATCGTCCATCCCGCGCAGCCGCGCGTCGTCGCCGTGCTCGACTGGGAACTCTCGACGCTGGGCGACCCCTTCTGCGACGTGGCCTACGGTTGCCTCGCCCATCACCTGTTCGAGGGCCCGATCGGCTGGGAGGGCGCCGACTGGCGGTCGCTCGGCATCCCGGAGGAATCCGAACTGGTGCGCCGCTACTGCGCGCTGCGCGGCCTGGACGGCATCCCGCACTGGCGCTTCTACATCGCCGTCAACGTGTTCAAGCTGGCCGCGATCGCGCAGGGGGCCTACAGGCGCGCGTTGGACGGCATCGCGCCCGCCGCCGGCCTGAGCCGCAGGAAGAACGTCCTGACACGTGCCCGGCTGGCCTGGGAACTCGTCCATCGCGCGCCGTGCGCCGCCTGATCCCATGACATCGACATTCCCCTCCGAACGCAGCCGCGCGCTGGCCGAGCGGGTCGAGGCCTTCGTCCGATCCACCGTGCTGGCATACGAGCGAGATGCCCGCTGCGGTCCCCACGGGCCTTCCGACGACCTGGTGCGCGAACTGCGTTCCCGTGCACGCGAAGCCGGCGTGCTCACGCCGCACATCCTGCCCGACGGCAGCCATCTCACCCAGCGCGAGACGGCGGTGGTGCTGCGCGCCAGCGGCCTGTCGCCGCTCGGCCCCGTGGCGGTGAACACCATGGCGCCGGACGAGGGCAACATGCTCCTGCTGGGCCGCATCGGAACGCCCTTGCAGAAGGAGCGCTTCCTGGCACCGCTCGTGCGCGGCGAGGCGCGCTCGGCCTTCTTCATGACCGAACCCGCCGGGCAGCAGGGCGCCGGCTCCGATCCATCGATGCTGCGCACGACCGCCACGCGCGAGGGCGGCCGGTGGCGCATTTCCGGGCGCAAGATGTTCATCACGGGGGCGCAGGGCGCCACGGTCGGCATCGTGATGGCGCGCACCGGCGCGCCGGAAGCGGGCCGGGCGACGCTGTTCCTGACGGAACTGCCGCATCCCGCCGTGCGCATCGAGCGCATCGTCGACACCATCGACAGCGCCATGCCGGGCGGCCATGCACAGGTGCTGATCGACGACCTGCTGCTGTCCGACGAGCACGTGCTCGGCGAGGTGGACGAAGGGTTCCGCCATGCGCAGGTGCGGCTCGCGCCGGCGCGTCTGTCGCACTGCATGCGCTGGCTGGGCGCGGCCACCCGCGCGCAGGAGATCGCCACCGGCTATGCCACGACCCGCAGCGGCTTCGGCAAACTGCTGGTGGACCACGAGGGGGTCGGCTTCATGCTGGCGGACAACGCCATCGAGCTGCAGCAATGCGCGCTGATGATCGACTGGTGCGCCGGCGTGCTGGACGCCGGCCTGCCCGGCACCACCGAGAGTTCGATGACCAAGGTCGCGGTGTCCGAAGCGCTCTTTCGCATCGCCGACCGCTGCGTGCAGGTGATGGGCGGAACGGGCGTCGCGCGCGACACGGTCGTCGAACAGGTGTTCCGCGAGACGCGCGCCTTCCGCATCTACGACGGCCCGTCGGAGGTGCACCGGTGGGCCCTGGCGCGCAAGATCAAGCGCGACGCGCTGGCGCTGCGCGCATGAACATCGCCCATCTCGAACGCTGGATGGCGCAGCGTGTGGCCGGATTCGCCGGCCCGGTCGCGCTGGAGAAATTCGCCGGCGGGCAGTCCAACCCCACCTACCGGGTGCGCACGCCCGGCGCGAACTACGTGCTGCGCCGCAAGCCGCCCGGCCCGTTGCTGAAAGGAGCCCATGCGATCGAGCGCGAGGCGCGGGTCATCCGTGCCCTGGCCGGGGCAGGCTACCCGGTGCCCAGGGTGCATGGCCTTTGCGAAGACCCGGGCGTGATCGGCAGCGCGTTCTACGTCATGGACCTGGTGGAAGGCCGCATCTTCTGGGACGCAAGCTTCTCCGGGCTGCCGCATGCGGCGCGCGCCGCCCACATGGACGCGATGAACGCGGCGCTGGCTGCGCTGCACCGGATCGCCCCGGAGGCCGTCGGCCTGGGCGACTTCGGGCGCAGCGGCGGCTACGTCGCACGCCAGGTGGCCCGCTGGTCGAAGCAGTACCTGGAGGACCCGGCGGCAGGGCGCCATCCCGCCATGGACCGGCTGCTCGAGTGGCTGCCGAGGCACCTGCCGGCGGAGGAACAGACCGCGATCGTGCACGGCGACTTTCGTGCCGACAACCTGATCTTCCACCCGAGCGAACCCCGCGTGATCGCGGTGCTCGACTGGGAACTGTCGACCCTGGGCGACCCGCTGGCCGATTTCGCCTACCACGCCATGACCTACCGCATGCCGCGCGACATCCAGGGCGGCATCGCGGGGCTGGACCCACGGCAGCACGGCCTGCCGACCGAGGAGGACTACGTGCTCGCCTACTGCCGGCGCACCGGCCGGCGTGCGCTGCCCGGTCTCGACTACCACATCGCCTTCAACATGTTCCGCTTCGCCGCGATCCTGCACGGCATCCGCGGGCGGGTCGTTCGCGGTACCGCGGCGAATGCGCAGGCGGCGCGCATGGGCGCCCTGTTCGAGCGCGTTGCCGAACTCGCCTGGGCGCAGGCGGCCCGGGCAGGCGCCGTTGGCTGAGGTGCCCGGACGCGCCTGACGCGGCGCCGCGGAACGGGGCCTACGGGGCGGCCTTGATGCCGGTCATCTGCACCACGCGCTTCCAGTAGTCGATCTCCTTGCGCATGTCGGCGGCCACGTCCTCGCGCTCGCCGGATGCGGGCTCCAGGCCGATCGAGACCATCTTCTGCTGAACGTCGGGCATCTTCAGCACGCGCAGCACCGCGTCGCGGATCTTGTCCACCGTCTGCGGCGCGACGCCGGCCGGCAGCATCAGCCAATAGCGGCCGCCGGCCGAGATGTCGTAGCCCAGCTCGCTGAACGTCGGCACGTCCGGCAGCAGGGGCGAGCGCCGGGAGCCGGTGATGGCCAGCGCCCGGAGCTTGCCGGCCTGGACGTGCGCAAGGCTGTCCAGGTTGCTGACGCCGCTTTTCACATGCCCGCCCAGCAGCGCAGCGGTGAGCGGCGGCGTGCCGCGGAAGGGCACGTGCACCAGGCTCAGGCCGTTCTTCAGGTTGATGAGGCTCGAATAGACATGGCCGGTGGTCGCGGCGCCGTAGCTGCCGAAGCTGAACTGCTCCGGATTCGCCCTGGCCCTGGCGACGAAGTCCGCCAGGCTGGTGATGCCCATGTCGCCGGTGAGGAACACCAGCGGAACGTCGTTCAGCCGCGCCACCGGCTCGAAGTCGGTCTGCGTGACATAGGGCGTCTGGATGCCGAAGGCCTCCGATTGGACCAGCGCGCTGAAGCCGAGCAGCATGGTGTGGCCGTCGGGGGCCGAGCGCGCCACGAACTGGGCGCCGATGGCGCCGTTGGCGCCCGGCCTCGAGTCGACGACGATGGGCACCATCCATTCGTCCTTGAGCTTGTCGGCCAGCAGGCGCAGCACCTGGTCGCCGGCGGAGCCGCCGGCCGAGGGCAGCACCAGCGTGATCGGCTTGCCCCGGACCGGAAAGGCATCGGCGGCATGCACGCCGGCGGCGGCGGCGGCCAGCGAGGCGGCGCAGAAGCGGCGGCGCGTGATCATGCCGCCACCCCGGAAGATGCACGGCCGATCCGGCCCGGGCCGGCGAAGCCGAACAGGAAGCCGGCCGCCTTGCGGATCTGCACCTCGTCGGAACCCTCGGTGATGCGATAGCGCCGGTGGTGCCGGTAGATGTGCTCGAAGGGCTTGCCGCGCGTGTAGCCGATGCCGCCATGCACCTGGATCGCGAGGTCGGCAGCCCTGCATGCGAGGCGGTTGGCCCTGAAGTTGGCCATGCCCACCTGGTCGCTCATCCGTTCGTGCGGCGTGCGGTCCATTTCCCATGCGGTGCGGAACACGTAGTTGCGCACGATCTCCACTTCCGCATGCATCTCGGCCAACGGAAACTGGATGGCCTGGTGCTGCGCGATCGGCTTGCCGAAGGTCTTGCGCTCCCTGGCGTACTTCACCGACTCCTGAACGCAGTAGCGTGCGGAACCGACGCTCTGCGCGGCCTGCCGGATCCGGTTCTTGTGCACCACGTGCTGCGCCAGCATGAGGCCCTGGCCCTCCTCGTGCAGGATCGCCGAGTGCGGCACGCGCACGTCGCGCAGGCTCACTTCCGCGTGGTCGCTGGGCATGTTGAAGGTCCAGTGGTAGTACTCGATGTGCACGCCCGGGGTGTTCATCGGAACGATGAAGCCGGTCAGGCCGGTGGCGTCGCCGCTCTTGCCGGAGGTCCGCGCGATCACCAGGTCGGCGTGCGCGGTGTGGACGCCGCTGTTGAAGCGCTTGGCGCCGTTGATGATCCACTCGTCGCCGTCGCGCACGGCGGTGGTTTCCATCCAGGTGGCGTCGCTGCCGTGGTCGGGCTCGGTCAGGCCGAAGGCCACGCGCTTCTCGCCCGTGATGATGCCTTCCAGGTACTCGGCCTTCTGCGCCTCGTTGGCGTAGCGGTCGAACACCTCGGCCATGGAGATGCTGCCGACGACCGAGGTCTCGCTCTGCAGGTCCGCGTGCAGTCCCACGCCCAGGCCGGCCAGGTGCTCGCGCAGCACCGCCTGGGCGAGGTTGCCGGCGTCGCGACCGCCCAGCCGCCGGGGCAGCCCGATGCGGTAGAAGCCGGCCCTGTCGGCGCGGCGGCGCATTTCATGGAGCAGGGCCTCCCACTCGGCGTGCGGAATGCCGCCAGCCGCCCAGTCGGTGCGCGCATGCTCGCGCCGGTGATCGAAGAACTGGGGGTGGGCCTGTTCCAGAGGTTTGATCTCGGAGGCGATGAAGGCATCCATCGTCGCGATGACGTCCTGCAGGTCGCTGGGAATGTCGAAATCCATGATGTCTCGGCTCCTGGGCTACGGCTCGGGATCATTTCGGATCGGCGCGGCAGCGCCATCGTCCGATCCGACGAATCGGCCTGGCCCTCGACGCGTCCGCCGCCGCCTCAGGCGAGCGTCCGGCCGAAATCGGCTGCGCAGGTCCGCAGCAGCCGGGCCGTCCTGCCTTTCGCGTCGGCCGCGAAATAGCCGCCCAGCCCGAGCACGGTCAGGATGCCGGCGAACTGCCGGCTGCGGGTCAGCACCGGGCATGACAGGGCATTCACGTTGCTGATCATCGTCCCGCGCGTTCGCGCGATGCCCGCGCGCCGCACGGCCTCGGCGTCTTCCTGCCGGGCGCGTCGCAGCGCCTGGCGCGAGGCGGGATCGATGCGCCGCAGTTCCGCCTCGAGCACGGGCAGGCTTCGCTCGCGGTCGAATGCCAGCCACACGAGGCCCGTCGCGGAGTTCAGCAGGGGCATGACGGTGCCGAGCCGGGCATGGACGGTCAGCGGCCTGGAGCCCTGTTCCCATCGGACGATCAGGGGGCCGCGGGGAGAGGGCACCGCGAAGAAGCTGGACTCCCCCGTCTGCTCCGAGAGCCGGTGCAGCCATGCGGCGCTGGTGTGCTGGATGGAGAGGCTGTCCGCGGCGGCCAGCCCCAGTTCGAGCGCAAAGGCCCCGAGCACGTAGCCCTTGGACTGCGGGTCCTGCCGCACGAGCCCCGTGCGCACCAGGCTCACCATGTAGTGATGCACCCTCGAGGCGCTCATCCCCGTCTGCGCCGCCAGCGCCTGCAGGCCGACGAGCTGGTTGTGGGCGCGCAGCACCCTGAGGATGGCCGCGGCCGCCTCCACGGAGGCGACGCCGCGCTGGGCCGCAGCAGTCATTTACGCATGGTAAATCGATCTAGGTGCTTGCCGGGACGCGCTCCGAGAATTTCGGCTTCCCACGGAGACACCTTCCATGAAAGCACAACCGGGCCGCCGCGCGGCCATCTCGCTCGCATTGCTCGGCAGCCTGGGGGCGCCGTTCATGGCGCTCGCACAGGCCGGATACCCGAACAGGCCGATCACCTGGATCGTCGCCTACCCCGCCGGCGGCGGGTCGGACTTCCTGGCCAGAACCGTCGCCAACAGCCTGGGCAGGCAACTGGGCCAGCCCGTCGTCATCGACAACCGGCCGGGCGCGGCGACCATCGTCGGTGCGCAGGCCGCGGCGCGCGCTCCGGCGGACGGCTACACGGTGTTCACCGCCGACAACGGCTCGCTGGTGTTCAACCCCGCCCTCTACTCGAAGCTGCCCTACAAGCCGGGCGACTTTGCGCCGATCGGGCTCATGGCGCGCTTTCCGCTGCTGCTGGTCACCACGGCCGCCAGCAACTACGCCACCGGGAAGGCCATGATCGATGCCGCCAGGGCCGATCCGGCGAAGGTCTCGTATGCCTCGCCCGGCGCGGGCGGGCCGCACCACCTGGCGATGGAACTGCTCAAGAGCCGGGCCGGGTTCGAGGCCCAGCACGTTCCCTACAAGGGCGCCGCGCCCGCGGTGCAGGACGTGCTGAGCGGGCAGGTGCCGGTCATGATGCTGGACACGGCCAGTGCGCTGCCGCACCTGAAGAGCGGCCGGCTCAGGGCGCTCGCCGTGGCCTCCGCCCGCCGGCTGGCGCAGTTCCCCGATGTGCCGACCTTCGAGGAACTGGGATATCCGGGCGTCGAGGTCTACGCCTGGCAGGGGCTGATGGTGCCCGCGGCGACGCCCGCGCCCGTGCGGCAGCGGCTGGCGGACGCGTTGCAGAAGGCCCTCGCCGATGCCGAGGTGCGCAAGTCGCTGACGGATTTCGGCCTCGAAGTGACGCCGGGCGATGCAGCGCAGATGGCCGGCTACATCGCGTCCGAAACGAAGCTCTGGCACGCCCTCATCCGCGAACGCGGCATCAAGCTGGAGAACTGAGCGTGCCGATGAACATGTTCGTCCGCAATTGCTGGTACGTCGCCGCCTGGTCGCACGAGGTGGCGCAGGGCCTCTTCAGCCGCACGATCCTGGACGAGCCGATCTGCTTCTTCCGCGGCCAGGACGGGGAGGTCGTCGCGCTCGCAGACCGCTGCGCCCACCGCGGGGCGCCGCTCTCGATGGGCCGGCTCGAGGCCGGCGCGCTGCGCTGCATGTACCACGGCGTGAAGTTCGCCCCGGACGGCAAGTGCATCGAGATCCCCGGCCAGGACCGCATCCCGACCGGCATGTGCGTGCGCAGCTATCCGGTGGCGGAGCGAAACCGGTGGGTCTGGATCTGGATGGGCGATCCCGCTCGGGCCGACCCTTCGCTCATTCCCGACACCTGGTCGCTCGGAAGCCCGCAGTGGGCCTACAAGCCCGGCTACTACCACTACGACGCGCCGCACATGCTCATATGCGACAACCTGCTGGACTTCTCGCACATCGGCTACGTGCACCCGACCACGCTGGGCGGGACGGAGAACATCGCGCTGAGCAAGCCGGTCGTCAAGCCAGCCGACAACGGCGTGCGGGTCGAGCGGTGGCTGCTGAACGAGGTCCCGGCGCCGTTCCACACCAAGGTCGCCAGCTTCGCGGGGCGGGTGGACCGCTGGCACTTCTACGAGTTCGTCGCGCCGGGCGTTCTGATCATGCACTCGGGCGTGCAGGCCACCGGCACCGGTGCGCCGCAGGGCCGCTATCACGATGCCCTGGAGTTCCGCAGCTGCCAGGCCGTCACGCCCGAGACCACGGGCACCTCGCACTACTTCTATGCCGTGCCGCGCAACTTCGCGATCGAGGACGAGCAGATCACGGAGACGATCTTCGCGGACGTCGTCGCCGCCTTCGAGGAAGACCGGGTGATGATCGAGGCGCAGGCCAGACGCCTGGCCGCCTGCCCGGACGCGCCGATGGTGGCCATCGGCGCGGACGCGGGGCTGATGCAGTTCCGCCGGCTGCTGGCGGCGCGGCTGCAGCAGGAGCAGGCGCCTGTCAGCGCGGCGAATGCCTGACGCAGGCGGCTAACCGCCCAGCGTCCGCTCGACCTGCGTCACGTCATGCCGGTAGATCCACTCGGCACGGTGCGTCGTCGCATTCGGCGACACCACCTGCTGCCAGGCGAAGGCCACGTCCCGCTTGAACGCCGCCCAGGGCGACTTGATGTGCGTCGTCAGGCTCCTGGCGCGCGCCGCGAGCTGGATGCGCGCCGTGCGGGCCTGGCGCTCGGCCTCGTAGGCGGCGAGCGCCTCGGCCGGCCGGTCCGGGTAGCGGCCGAGCCAGTCGGCGACGGCATAGGCGTCTTCCAGCGCCTGCCCGGCGCCCTGTGCGAGGAAGGGCAGCATCGGATGGGCCGCGTCGCCGAGCAGGGTGGCGCCGCCCTTCGACCATGCGGGCAGCGGATCGCGGTCGAACAGGCCCCACTTGTGGATGCCGTCCGCGCGCTCGAACAGCGCCAGGAGGCGGGGATGCCAGCCTTCGAACGCCTGCAGCAGCTCCTCCTTCGAACTCGGCGTGGTCCACGATTCCCCGAGCCAGGCGTCGGTCTCTCGCACCGCGACAAAGTTGACCAGCGATCCGCCGCGCAGGTAGTAGTGCACGACGTGGCCCTGCGGCCCCATCCAGTTCGACGAGGCCGGCGCGATGTGGCCGGCAGGCAGCGCATCGGCCGGGATCACGCCGCGCCAGCACATGTTGCCGGTGAAGCGCGGCGCTTCGGGGCCGAACAGGCAGCGCCGCACGGCGGAGTGGATGCCATCGGCCCCGATGACGACGTCGGCATGGGCCGTGTGGCCGTTCTCGAAGCTGGCCCGCATGCCGCCGCCGTCGGCTTCGGCGAGATCGACCAGGCGATGCGCGAGATGGATCGACCCGGCGGGCACGCCGTCCGCAAGCGCCTCCAGCAGGTCGGCGCGGTGGATGTGCACGTAGGGCGCGCCGAAGCGCTGCTCGTGCAGCGGGCTGATGGGCGTCCGGTACAGCCGCCGGCCGGACTTCCAGCTCCAGCCGATGAAGTGAGTCGGCAGGAAGCCGCGGCTGACGGCGTGCTCCTCCATCTCCAGGCTGCGCAGCACCTTGACCGCATTCGCGCTCAGCTGCACCCCGGCCCCCACTTCCTGCAGGCGCCGGGCCTGCTCGTACACGGCGACCTCGAAGCCGCGCCTGCGCAGCAGGGCCGCGGCGGCCAGGCCGCCGATGCCTGCGCCCGCGATGATCACCGATGGTCTGTGTGCCATGCGGCTCATCCCCGGGCGTGGAAGGTCGCGCCCGTGGCGGCCATCTCGCGCAGCAGCGGCGGCACGGCGAACCTCGGCCCGAATGCCTGGGCCATGGTGTCGCTGCGCTGCACGAAGCGGGCGACACCGGTGTCGTCGATGTTCGCCAGCACGCCGCCGCGGAAGGTCGGGTAGCTCCAGCCCAGCACCGCGGCCAGGTCCAGCGCGAGCGGGTCGCTCGCGATCCCCTCGGCCACCACGTGCGCCGTCTCGATCGACTGGATGTCCAGCAGGCGCTGCATCACCTCTTCCTCCGCGGGCTGCTGTGCCTGGGGCGGGAACAGCGCCGCCAGCCCCTCCCAGACACGCTTGCCCTCCGGGCCGTGGTCGTACACGCCGCCGGCGCCCTTGCGGCCGACGCGGCCTGCCGCCAGCAGGCGGTCGATGGCGTCCATCGCCCCTTGCGAATCGGCGGCCGTCCCGCGCCCGGCGCGCGCCAGGCTGCCGAGGATGTCCTTCAGCAGGTCGTAGGACGTGAGGTCGCCCATGGCGAGGGGGCCGATCGAGAAGCCCGCCGCCAGCGCGGCGCGGTCGATCCGTTCCGGCGAGATGCCCGCGCCCAGCATGTGCAGCGCCTCGCGCGTATAGGCGGCCACCACGCGCGAGGTGTAGAAGCCGGGGCCGTCGTTCACCACCACCGGCGTCTTGCCCATGGCCTTGAGCAGCGCCTGCGAGCGCGCGAGCGTCCGCTCGTCCGTCTCGCGCCCGAGGATCACCTCCACCAGCGCCATCCGGTCGACCGGCGCGAAGAAATGCAGTCCGATGAAGTTCTTCGGCGCCGCCACGGACTCGGCCATGGCGCTGATCGACAGCGTCGACGTGTTGGACGCCACCACCACGTCCGGCCCCGCGGCGTCGGTGATCCTGCGGAAGACCGACTGCTTCACCTCCGGCACCTCGACGACGGCCTCGACGACGATCTGGCTGCCATGCAGCCGCGCGAAGTCCGTCGTCGCCTCGATGCGGGCGAGCGTCTCGTCGCGCTGCGCCGGCGTCATCCGCTGGCGCTCGACGGCGCTGGCCAGGCTCCTGGCGATCCGTTGCATGCCCTTCTGCAATGCCGCTTCCGACTGGTCGATCAGGACGGTCCGGATGCCCGACCTGGCCGCCACCAGGGCGATGCCTCCGCCCATCGTGCCTGCACCGACCACGCCCACCTGCGTCGGCTGCGCCGCGGCGGCATCCGCGGACCGCGCGGCCTTCCTGACCGCGCCCGGCGCGATGAACTGCGTGCGGATGCGGTTCTTCGCGGCGGCGGACACGGCGACGCGCGCGAACTGCTGCGCCTCCACTGCCAGGCCGCGGTCGAGACCGGCGGCGGTGCCTTCGGCGAGCACCTGGAGGATCGCGTGCGGTGCGAGATCGGCGGCCGGCCGCTGGCGCTGCACCTCGGCCTGCATGTCGCCGAAGAAGGCCGCGGCCTCGGGCGAGCCGGGCTGGAAGCCGGGATACCGGAAGCCCTCGGCATCCCACGGCTGCCGCGCCTGGGGATGCGCCAGCGCCAGGCGCCGCGCCGCGTCGATCAACTGCCCGGCCGGCACGGCCTCGTCGACGAGGCCGCAGGCCAGCGCGTCGCGCACGCCGACCGGCTTGCCGTCGATCAGCATCCGCGCCGCCGCCGCGATGCCGATGAGGCGCGGCAGGCGCTGCGTGCCGCCCGCGCCGGGAATGAGCCCCAGCGTCACCTCGGGCGCGCCCAGCCTGAGCGCCGGCTCGTCGGCGGCCACGCGGTGGTGGCAGGCCAGCGCGAGTTCCAGCCCTCCGCCCAGCGCGGAGCCGTTGAGCACGGCCACGAAGGGCTTGGGCGAGCGCTCGATCCGGCGCAGGCAGGCGCCGATGCCGCCGACCAGCGCCGCTGCCTCTTCGGGCGTCGCGGCGGCGTAGAGCGCCGTCAGGTCGCCGCCGGCGACGAAGTCGCGCTTGGCGGAGCGCACCAGCACGCCCTTGACCGTGCCGTCCGCGATGGCGCGGTCCACCGCCTGCGCGAAGGCTGCCATCGCCGCCGCGCTCTTGACGTTCACCGGCCCGTCCGGGTTGTTCCAGACGATGTGCGCGATGCCGTCGCCGTCCTTGTCGTAGTCGATCACTGCGTTCGATCCTCTCGTGCTGCCATCACCTGCGCGGCCAGATGCCCCGGGCGATGATTTCCTTCATGATTTCCGACGTGCCGCCGGCGATGCGCTCGACGCGCGCATCGGCATAGGCGCGCGAGACGTTGTATTCGCTCATGTAGCCCCAGCCGCCGTGCAGCTGCAGGCAGGCGTCGGCGGTGCGCCCGAGCATCTCGGTGGTCCATAGCTTGCCCGCCGCGGCGGTGGTCTCGTCCAGCGAGCCGTCGCGGTAGGCGCCGATCAGCCGGTCGACCAGCGCGCGCCCGGCCGTCAGGTCGGCCTTGACCGCCGCGAGCTGGAAGCGCGTGTTCTGGAACTGCGCGACCGCCTGGCCGAAGGCCTGCCGCTCGCCCACGTAGGCCACCGTGTCGCGGAACACGGCCTCGGCGCGGGCCTGGCAGATGATGCAGATGGTCAGGCGCTCGCGCGCCAGGCCGTGCGCCAGGCACTTCATGCCGGCGCCCTCGGCGGCGAGCAGGTCGCCCTCGGCCAGCGCCACGCCGTCGAAGAAGATCTCCGAGGTGTCCTGCGCATGCTGCCCCATCTTCTCCAGCCGCCTGCCGCGCTGCACGCCCGGCAGGGCGGCGTCGACGAGGAAGATGGACAGGCCTTTGGCGTCGTCGTCGGTGCGGGCCGCGACGACGAAAAGGTCGGCGAGCTGCCCGTTCGAGATGAACACCTTCTGGCCCGACAGGCGCCAGCCGGACGCGGTGCGCACGGCGCGCGTGCGGATGCCGCGCAGGTCGCTGCCCGCCGCCGGCTCCGTCATCGCCACGGCCGCGATGGCCTCGCCCGTCACCAGCCGGGGCAGCCAGCGCGCCTTCTGCGCATCGGAGCCGAAGTTCGAGACGTAAGGCGACGCCATCTCGGAGTGGATCGCGAAGCCGGGGCCCGGCGCATGCGCGTAGGCCATCTCCTCCAGCGCCACCACCGTGTACAGGTAGTCGGCGCCGGCGCCGCCCCACTGCTCGTCGACCGTGCAGCACAGCATGCCGACGGCGCCGGCTTCGCGCCAGATCGCGCGCGGCACGCAGCCCTGGCGTTCCCATTCGAGGTGGTGGGGCGCGATCCGCTCGGCCACGAAGCGGCGCACCTGGGCGCGGAATTCCCGATGCTCCGCCTCGAACATCGGGCGGGCGAGCACGTCAGTCATGGCTGTCCTTCGATCGCTGCAGGCACTGCTCGCGCAGCGCCTTCTTCTGTACCTTGCCGACGGCCGACAGGGGCAGCGCGTCGGCGAATTCGTAGCTCTTCGGCGCCTTGTAGCCGGCGATGCGGCCCCGCACGTGTTCCCGCAGCTCGTCGGCGCTCACGCGGGCGCCTGCCTTGCGCACCACCACCGCGTGGACGCGTTCGCCCCACTTGTCGTCCGGCAGGCCCACGACCGCGCAGGCCTGGACGGCGGGATGGCCGGCCAGCGCGCTCTCGACCTCGCTGCAGTAGATGTTCTCGCCGCCGCTGACGATCATGTCCTTGATGCGGTCGACGACGTAGAGGAAGCCGTCCTCGTCCAGGTAGCCGCCGTCGCCGGAGTGCAGCCAGCCGCCGGCCAGCGCCGCTTCGGTCTGCGCCGGGTCCTTCCAGTAGCCCTTCATGACCGGAGCGCCGCGCATCAGGATCTCGCCCACGGCGCCGGCCGGCAGCGGGCGGCCCTCGGGGTCGGCGATGCGCAGCTCGAAGCCCGGGATCGCCTGCCCCGCTGCCTTCAGCTTGCCGGCCATCGGGCCGTCCAGCACGTGCCGCTCGGGCGCGAGGAACACGCTCGCGCCGCAGCACTCGGTCATGCCGTAGAACTGGTTGATGGCCGCCCGCGGAAAGCCCTGCAGCACGCGCTCCAGCAGCGCGGGCGTGATCGGCGCGGCGCCGTAGCTGATGTGCGTCACCTGGGCCAGCAGGCGGTCGTCGCGGCACGGCGCGTCGAGCACGGCGGCCAGCATCGTGGGCACGAGGTTGAGGTGGGTGACGCCGTCGTCGCGCAGCCGCCGGTACACGTCCTCGGGCGTGAAGCGGGCGAGGAAGCTGTGCGCGCCGGCGCCCATCGTGACGCCCAGGCCGATGCCGAAGTCGGCCAGATGGAACATGGGCGCCGCGTGCAGGTACACCGACGACGGGCCGAGCCGCAGGTCGCGCAGCATGCCCGAGGCCGCGAACGCGAAGTTGCGGTGGCTCAGCTCGACGCCCTTGGGCAGCCCGGTGGTGCCGCCGGTGTAGAAGATGGCGGCCGTGGCCTCGTAGTCCGGCGCGGCGGCGTCGATCGCCGGTCCCTGCAGCAGGTCGCGGTGCATGGCCTCGTCGACGACCACCAACTGCGCCGGGCCTGGCGTCGCCGCCGCCTCGGCGAGGCCGGCCATGTCGGTGTCGGCGAGGACCAGCGAAGTCTCCGCGTGCCCGAGGATGTAGCGGATCTCGTCCGCGGCCAGGCGCGTGTTCAGCGGCACGAGCACGCCGCCGCACCACCAGACGGCCAGCAGCAGCTCGAAGTACATCGGCGAGTTCAGCGCCAGCGTGGCGACGCGCGTGCCGGGCTCGACGCCCAGTTCGCGCAGGCGCCCGGCGATCCGCGCGATGCGCCCTTCGAGTTCGCGCCAGCCGATGGTGCGTTCCGCGTCGATGACCGCCGCGCCCCGGGGGCGCACCTGCGCGGCGCGGCGCACGGCAAGGATGAGTGACATGGAGCTGCCGGCCTCCGGGCTACTGTTCCAGGCGGATCTGGTGCGCGCGGATCATGCCGCCGGCGTACGTGTCGTCGCGTTTGACCAGCGCCTGGAACTCCTCCACGCTCATGAGGCCGGGCTCCTGGTAGAAGCCGTTGATCTTCTGGACGAGCTCGGGCGCCTGCAGCGCCGCGCGCATGTCGGCGCCGAGCTTCTGGACCACCTCCGCCGGCGTACCCCTGGGCGCGAAGACGCCGATCCACGAGGGGGACTCCATGATGGGCAGGCCCAGCTCCTTGAGCGTGGGAACGTCCGGCGCGAAGCGGTAGCGCCTGGCGCCGGTGACGGCGATCGGCACCAGCCTGCCGGCGGCGATGTGCTGCTGGACGCTGCCGAAGTTGGACAGGGCCATCGCCACCTCGCCGCTGAGCACCGCCTGCACGGCCGGCGCCGCGCCGCGGTAGTGCGCGATCACCATGTCGATCTTCTTCTGCTTGGCGATCTCCGCCGCGACCAGGTGGGCGGTGGAGCCCACGCCGAAGGTGCCGAAGGAGAAGGCCTTCGGGTCCTTGCCGGCCTTCTCGGCGAAGTCGCCGAAGCTCTTCACGCCCAGGTTCGGGTTGACCACCAGCACCAGTTGTTCCAGCGTGATCGCGCCGACGGGGATCAGGTCCGTCATCGGGTTGAAGGGAAGCTTCTGGCCCAGATGCGGCAGCTGGAAGGTCAGGTTGATCGTCGCCAGGAAGGTGTGGCCGTCGCTCGGCGCGCCCAGCACGGAATTGACGGCAATGATCGTGTTGGCGCCCGTCTTGTTGTCGACGATCGCCGACTGGCGGCCGCCCCACACGGTGCGCAGCTGGTCCGCCAGCATGCGCGTGGCGACGTCCGCCCCGCCGCCGGGCGCGAAGGGCACGACGAACTTGACCGGCTTGGTCGGCCAGTCGAGGGCGGCCCCTGCGCCGGACTGGGCATGAACGGCCGCGGCCGGCATGCCGAGCGCCACGGCGCCCGCGTGGATGAATGTGCGTCTGCGGA
Organism: Xenophilus azovorans DSM 13620; assembly: GCF_000745855.1. Taxonomy (GTDB): domain Bacteria; phylum Pseudomonadota; class Gammaproteobacteria; order Burkholderiales; family Burkholderiaceae_C; genus Xenophilus; species Xenophilus azovorans. The sequence goes on along the minus strand of NZ_JQKD01000003.1, from coordinate 16,284 downwards.
TGGTCATGTGTGTGTCTCCTGGTGGGTTTCTAGAAAATCGCCTTGCTCTCGCGCAGCGCCTGGATCTGCTCGCCTGTCTTGCCGAGCTCTCTCAGGATCTCGTCGGAGTCCGCGCCCGGGGCGGGCGGGGTCTTGCGCAGCGTGCCCGGCGTCCGCGAGAAGCGAGGGGCCGGCGCCGCCTGGATGCGGCCGCCGAAATCGACGTAGGTGCCGCGCGCGACGTGGTGCGGGTGCCGTGGCGCCTCGCCGAGCGACAGCACGGGCGAGACGCAGGCGTCGCAGTCGTCGAAGATGGCGCGCCACTCGGCCTGCGAGCGCGTCTCGAAGATCGCCTGGAAGCGGCGCTGCTGCGCGGGCCAGTCCGCCGGATCGGTCGCGGTGCCGGCGGGCTCGGGCGGCAGGCCCAGGCGCCGGACGAACTCGGCGTGGAACTCGGGTTCGATCGGCCCGACCGCCATGTAGCGGCCGTCGCGCGTGCGGTAGGTCGTGTAGAAGGGCGCGCCGGAATCCAGCAGGTTGGCGCCGCGCTCTTCCTTCCAGTGCCCGGCCTGCGCCAGGCCCTGGATGACCGTCATCAGCGAGGCCACCGCGTCGGTCATGGCGACGTCCACCACCTGCCCGGCGCCGGAGCGCGCCGCCTCGGCCAGCGCGCAGGCCATGCCGAATGCCAGGTACAGGCCGCCGCCGCCGTAGTCGGCCACCAGGTTCAGCGGCGGCACCGGCGGGCCGCCGCGCGTGCCGATCGCGGCGAGCGCGCCGCTGAGCGCCAGGTAGTTGATGTCGTGCCCCGCGCGGGGCGCGAGCGGGCCCTCGCGGCCCCAGCCCGTCACGCGGCCGTACACCAGCCGCGGGTTCCTGGCCAGCAGTGCGTCCGGGCCCAGGCCGAGACGCTCCATCACCCCCGGGCGGAAGCCTTCGACCAGGCCGTCGGCGCCGTCCAGCAGTTCGTGCGCGACGGCGCGGCCGGCGTCGCTGCGGAGGTCGAGGCTGATGGAGCGGCGGTTCCGGTGGAGGATGGTAAACCCTGATTCACTTTCGGAAATCCCGCTGCCGCGACCCGTGCGCTCGATGCGGATCACGTCCGCGCCCATGTCGCCCAGCAGCATGGCACACAGGGGGGCGGGCCCCTTCGAGGCGAACTCGACGATGCGCAGCCCGTGCAGCGGGCCCCGGCGAGGCATGGAGTCGGAGGGAGAAGTCATGGCGACGCGTGTTCTATGAACGAAAGTAAATCATGATTCAGTTTTTTGTGCAAGCCAAACAAGGCACTGAAATCTCGAAGAATCTCTATGAAATTTCTGGACGGCCCCTGGGTGGAGTCGCATAATCTGCCACGTGAATGAAGATTTAGATATAGACGACGTCGAGTCCGACGACGGCGCACCCCGCACCAAGGGCGCCGTGACGCGCGACGCCATCAAGGCCGCCGCCCGCCGCGCGATCGCCATCGACGGCTTCGCCGGCGTCAAGGTGGCGGACATCATGAAAACGGCCGGCAAGTCGCCGGGCGCCTTCTACCTGTACTTCAAGAGCAAGGAGGCGCTGCTGCACGACCTGCTGGCGGATTTCCAGGACAAGCTGCTGGTCGAGGTGAATGCGCCGCATGCGCCGCACGAGGACATCGCCACCCACCTGATGGAGCGGCTGCGCGCCTTCTGGCGCATCTACCGCGAGGACTGGCCCATCGCGACGGCGGCGTTCCAGATGTCGATGACCGACCGCCAGTTCGCCCGGGCGTGGCACAACATCCGGCAGCAGGGCATCCGCGGCTTCGCGGCCGTGGTGCGCAAGGCGCAGTCGCGCGGTGCGATGCCGGGCATGGACGCCGAGCTGGTCGCCTCGGCGATGACCTCGATGATCGAGTACGCCTGCTACAACTGGACGGCGCGGGGCGGCGACTTCCCCGACCGCGTCATCGACGACCAGACCGCCACCGGCGTCCTGTCGCACCTGATCCTGAAGGCCATGGCCGACGAGCGCTGAGCGCTTCGCGGCCCGCTGCCTGCGGCCGCCGCTGTCCGCCGCCGCCTGCTTCCGTTTCCTTTCTTCCTCTGGAGAACCCCTTGCCTGTCGCTCAACTCCCAGCGTCCCGGGACCCGGTCTCGGGACAGATCTACGTGCCGCCGCGCAGCTTCGTGGCCGACGGCTCGCTGCGCGAGGCGGAAGCCCTGGCGGTGCCGGCCGCCGGCGTGCTCTTCAGCGCGACCACGTTCAACGGCCAGGCCTACGGCATCGTCGACCTGGACTGCGGCGCGCGCATCCAGACGCTGCTGGAGGCAGGCACTGACCGCATCGGCGCGCGCGTCGCCGCGCAGGCCGTCGACGAGCAAGGCCATGCGAGGTTCGCCCATGAATGACGTGCTGATCGCCGGCGTCGGCATGGTGCCCTTCGGCAACCACGGGCCCGGCGTGGGCGTCCGGCTGGGCCGCGACGCCGCCCTGGCCGCGCTGGAGGATGCGGGCCTGAGCTACCGGGACATCGATGCGGTGGTCGTCGGCACGGCGCACCCCCTGTCGCCGCGCGGCATCTTCATCGCGAAGGAGCTGGGATTGACGGGCGTGCCGGTGCAGCACGTCACCAACGCATCGGCCACGGGCCTGGCGGCCGTGCACGCGGCGCGCCAGGCGATCCGCTGCGGCGACGCGCGGCGCGTGCTCGTGATCGGCATGGACTCGCCGCAGAAGGCCGTGCCCGTGGAGGAGCTCATCGTCGCGGAGGGGAACTTCCCGCCCGTCGTCTCCTTCGCCCTGTGGGCGAAGCGGCGCATGCACGAGCGTGGCACCACGCGCGAGCACCTGGCCATGATCACCGCGAAGAACTGGAACTACGCGCGCGGCAATCCGTTCGCGGCGCGCCGTGCGCCGGAGGAGGTGGGCATCGAGCGCGTGCTCGGCAGCCGCATGATCGCGGATCCCTTCACGTCGATGATGTGCACGCCCTGGGGAGAGGGCGCCGCGGCGGCGGTCCTGTGCAGCGAGGAGGCCTGGCCGGCGGGCTCGGCGCACCCCCGCGTGCGGCTGGCCGGCAGCGCCTTCGGCAGCGACGCCTATTCCCGGGAGCTGATCCTCGAAGGCGCGATCGTCGGCCCGCCCGAGCTCTCGCGCGTCACCACCGCGGCGGCGCTGGCCCAGGCGGGGCGCAGCGTGCGCGATGTGGACGTGGTGCAGGTGCACGACGCCTTCGCGGTGGAGGAACTGATGTACTACGAGCTGCTCGGCTTCTCGGAGCCCGGCGCCACCGAGGCGCTGGTGGAGCAGGGCGCCTTCGGGCCCGGCTCGCGCGAGCGCTTCGGCCTGCCGGAGTTCTCCACCGACGGCGGCCTGCTGGCCCGGGGCCATCCCGGCGGGCCCACGGGCCTGGCGCAGATCTGGGAGACGGTGCGGCGGCTGCGCGGAAGCGATCGCGTCGGCGTGTGCCACCTGCTGGGCGCCGGCTCCGTCTGCGTGGTGCAGGTCCTGGTGCGCGACTGAGCCGATCGTCCCGTCCGTCCTGATCACAGGGGGCGCGCGCTTCGCCGGCCCTCGGATCAGTAGCGCAGCAGCTCCAGTTGCGCGCCGATCTTGCGGGCCTCGGCGTTCAGCCGCTCCAGCAGCCGGCTGCGCCGCGGCGGCGCCAGGTCGGCGCCCGCCGCCGCCAGGCTCAGCGAGGCCAGCGGCTCGCCCGCCGCCGAGCGGATCGCCACGCCGATCGCGGCGATGCCGGGGATGATGTCCTCCTGGTTGCAGCCGTAGCCCAGCCGGCGGGAGCGCTGCAGCATGCGCCGCACGGCCGTCTGCTGCGCCTCGCCGCGCCGCACGATCGCGCGCAGGTTCAGCGCCTGGATGCGCGATTGCTCCGCGCGCGGCAGCGCGATCAGCATCGCCGCGCCGCCGGCCGAAAGGCTCAACGGCCGGCGCGTGCCGACCTCCACCGTGTAGGCCTTCAGCGCCTTGCGTCCCTCGAAGCGCGCCACGCACACCGACTCGGCGCCGCTGCGCACGTTGAGGAACACGATGTCGCGCGTCTCGGCGGCCAGTTGCGCGAGCGCCGGGCCGGCCAGCCGCTCGATCGCGAAGTGCGGCGCGGCGGCCACGCCCAGCTCGTAGGCCAGCGGCCCGAGCGTGTAGCGCCGCGTGCCCGCCACGCGCACCGCCAGGCGCTCGTGCAGCAAGCAGCCCAGCATGCGGTGCACCGTCGAATGCTCCAGCGCGGCCTCCTGCGCCAGGTCGCTCAGCCGCCAGCCGGTGGCGGTGCGCGCCGACAGCAGGCGCAGCAGGCCGATGGCCCGGTGCAGGCTCTGCGCGCCGTCGGCGGCGTGGGTGCGCGAAGTCATTTTGTCCACTATACGGAAAAACAGGCAGGCCCCGGCGACACGGACCGCATTGCGCTTCGAATAATTCCCTCACGCCCGATCGGGGCGGAGAGACACGGAGATGCAGGAGATGGAGACACGAGCGGACTTCGCGCCGGCCGCGCAGGTGACGGACAGCGACGTGGTGGTGCTGGGCGCGGGCGCAGCCGGCATCGCGGCCGCGCTGGCGGCGGCGCGCGGCGGCGCGCGCACCACGCTGGTGGAGTCGGGGCCGATGCCCGGCGGCGAGCTGATCAGCGGCATGGCGATCGATGGCGCGCTCAACGCGCGCGGCGAGTGGATCCTCGGCGGCGTGGGCCGCGAGCTGCTGGCCGAGTGCGAGCGCCTGGGCGGCTACATCGGCCCGCTGAACGACTTCCGGCTGATCTGGTACGTGTGCCTGGACCCGGAGGTGATGAAGCTCGCCGTGGCGCGCACCCTCGCGCGTGCCGGCGTGCGGCTGCTGCTGCACACCTGCGCGACCGGCGTGAGCATGGAGGCGGGCCGCGTGCGCGCGCTGCACGTGCTTAACAAGGAAGGCCGCACGGAGATCCGCGCGCCGCTGTTCATCGACTGCTCGGGCGACGCCGACATCGTGCGCGCCGCCGGCGGCGCGGTGCTGCAGGGCGGCCCCGGCGGCGAGCTGCAGCCGGTGTCGCTGATGTTCCGCATGTCCGGCGTGCGCACCGGGCCGCTGCTGGAATTCCTGCACGCGCATCCCGAGCACTTCGCGCTCGGCGAGAGCGAGGCGATCCGCCAGGGCCGCACCGACCGCGAGCTGGCGCAGGCGGCGCAGGCGCAGGGCGAGCCCACGGTGTTCCTGAAGGGCGACGGGCCGCTGGTGTCCGGCGCGATCGCGCGCGGCGAGCTGTATCCCACCGCGCTCATCATGATCCAGCCCACCTCGCGCCGGCGCGGCGAGGTGTGCCTGAACACCACGCGCATCGGCGGCATCGACGGCACCCGCACGGCGGACCTGAGCGCCACCCTCGCGGCCCTGTCCGACCAGGTCTGGCAGTGCAGCGAGTTCATGCGCCGCCACGTGCCCGGCTTCGAGCAGGCGGCCTACAGCGGCATCGCCAGCCGCGTGGGCGTGCGCGAGACGCGCCGCATCGACGGGCACGCCAGCCTGTCGCAGGAGGACGTGCTGGCGGCGCGCAAGCGCGAGGACGGCATCGGCAAGGGCTCGCACCACGTGGACATCCACCAGTCCGGCACCGGGCAGGTCCGCATCCCGGTGCAGGGCGGCGGCTCCTACGACATCCCCTGGGGCTGCCTGCTGCCGAAGGGGCTGCGCAACGTGGCGGCGGCGGGGCGCATCCTCTCGGCCGACCGCGGCGCGCACGGCTCGGCCCGCGTGATGGGCCCCTGCCTGGCGATGGGCCAGGCGGTGGGCACGGCCGCCGCGATGCTGCGCGACGCGGACGGCGACGACTTCGCCGCGCTGGACGTGCAGGCGCTGCGTGCGCGGCTGCGCGCCGAGGGCGCGATCCTGGACGGCACGCATTGATCCGCACCCGCAGCGGACACCCAGAGAGCAAAAGGAGACATGCCATGAAGAAGCTCATCGCCGCCGTGCTGCTTGGCGCGTGCGCGCTGGCTGCCTCGGCAGAAGCCGGCGACTACCCGAGCGCGCCGGTTCGCATCGTCGTGCCCTTCCAGGCCGGCGGCCTGACCGACATCCTGGCGCGCGCTATCGCGCAGCACGCGGGCCAGCACCTGGGCCAGCAGTTCGTCGTGGAGAACAAGGCCGGCGCCAGCGGCAACATCGGCGCCGACTTCGTCGCCAAGAGCAGGCCGGACGGCTACACCCTGCTGATGGGCTCGATCGGCACCAACGCGGTCAACGCGCACCTGTTCTCGCGCATGCCCTACGACACGCTGAAGGACTTCGCGCCGATCGGCCTGGTGGCCAGCGGCACGCTGATGCTGGTGGCGCATCCGTCGGTACCGGCGGCCGACATGAAGTCGCTGCTGGCCTACGCGCACGCCCACCCCGGCAAGCTGACCTATGCCTCCGGCGGCGCCGGCGCCTCGCAGCACCTGGCCGGCGAACTGCTCAAGACCATGGCGAAGGTGGACATCGTGCACGTGCCCTACAAGGGCGTGGTGCAGGGCGTCACCGACGTGGTGGCCGGCCAGGTCGACCTGACCTTCGACCTGGCGACGGTGGAGCCGCACATCCGCGCGGGCAAGCTGCGTCCGATCGCCGTGGCCAACGGCAAGCGCTCGGCCGCCTTCCCCGAGGTGCCGACGATCGCCGAGGCCGGCGTGCCCGGCTACGAGGCCAGCGCCTGGTACGGCCTGTTCGCGCCGGCCGGCACGCCGCCGGCAGTGATCGCGAAACTCAACGCCGAGGTGGTGCGCGCGCTGAACGACCCGGCGCTGCGCCAGCGGCTGGCGACGCTGGGCGCCGAGCCGGCCGGCAGCTCGCCCGGGGAGCTCGCGCGTTTCGTGCGCGCCGAGTACGACAAGTGGGGCCGGGTGGTGCGGGAGGCCGGGATCCGGCTGGACTGAACGATGCAATGCACGCAACAGGAGGAACGCATGTTTGAAACGCAACGCGCTTGGGAAGAATCCGCGCGACGGCTGTCGCGCCGCAGGCTGCTGGGCGCAGCCGCCGCTGCCGCGCTGCCGCTGCTGGGCGCGCCGGGCCGCGCCTCGGCCCAGCCGGGCTTTCCGTCGAAGCCCGTGCACCTGGTCGTGCCGTTCGCGGCGGGCGGCGCCACCGACGTGCTCGCCCGGCTGCTGGCGAAGTCGATGGAAGGCGCGTTCGGCCAGCCGGTGATCGTCGAGAACCGCGTCGGCGCGGCGGGCGTGCTCGCGGCGTCCTACGTCGCCAAGGCGCCGCCCGACGGGCAGGTCGCGCTGTTCGGCGGCGTGGGCACCAACGCGCTGCTGGAGTACACGCAGCCCACGCTGCCGTACAAGCCGGCGCGCGACTTCGTCGACGCCGGCAACTTCTGCTACGTGGACTTCGTGATGGCAGTGGCGGCCGACAGCCGCCATCGGTCGCTGCGCGACCTGCTGGACGATGCGCGCGCGAACCCCGGCAAGGTGTCCTACATGTCGGCGGGCCCGATGGGCACGCTGCACATCGCGCAAGAGGCGTTGTGGAAGCGCGCGGGCGTCACCCTGAACCACGTGCCCTACAAGGGCGAGAGCCACGTGGTGCCCGACCTGGTGGCCGGCCGCGTCGACCTCGCGCTGATGACCTTGTCGCTGACCCGCCAGCTCGCGCAGGAAGGCAAGGTCCGCATGCTGGCCACCCTGGCGCCCGAGCGGCTGCGCGCCGCACCGGACCTGCCCACGGTGGCGGAGCAGGGCTTCCCGGGCTTCGCCATGCCGACGTGGAACGGCGTCTTCCTGCCCCGGCAGACGCCGGCCGAGGCGGTGCGCGCCTTCAACGACGCCATCAACGCGGCCCTGCGCGATCCGGCCGTCGTGCGGCGCATCGAGGACATGGGCCTGTCGCCCAGCGAGCTGAACACGCCGGCGCAGCACGCGCAGTTCATGGAGAACGAGCGCCGGCGCTGGCGCACCATGGTGGCTGAAAGCGGCGTGCAGGTGCAGTAGGCGCGGGCCCGCTTCATGACAGGTGCGGCGAAAAAGGCATGCATCGCCCTCGGCGGTTTCTCGCACGAGTCCAACTCCTTCGCGCCGTCGCAGGACGTGGGGCTGGACCACTTCCTGTCGCGCCGCGACCGCCCGCCGCTGCTGCCCGGCGCCCGGATGCTGGACGAACTGGGCTCGGGCGCCTTCCCGACCACCGGCTTCCTGCAGGCGATCGGGCAGGACCACGCGCTGCTGCCGCTGGCCTGGGCCAGCGGCGGCGCCGGCGGCATGGTCAGCGACGAGGCCTTCGAGCACGTGTGCGGCGAACTGGTGTCGCGCCTGGCCGGTGCGCCGCGACCCGACGCCATCTACCTCGAATTGCACGGCGCCATGGCGACGCCTCGTCTCGACGACCCGGAGGCCGAGCTGCTGCGGCGCGTGCGCGCAGTGGCGGGCGAGCAGGTGCCGATCGTCGTCACGCTCGACTACCACGCCAACCTGTCGCCCGCCTTCGCCCGGATGATCGACGGCGCGGTGGTCTATCGCACCTACCCGCACGTCGACCGGGTGGCGTGCGGACGGATCGCCGCGGGCCTGGTCCGGCGGCTGCTGGTGCGCGGGCGCAGCGCCGGCGTGGCGATCGCGCACCTGCCCTTCCTGATCCCGCTGCATGCCCAGTCCACGCTGGACGGCCCCAGCCGCAGGATCGTCGACCGCTCGCTCGCCGATGCCGGCGAGGTGGTCAGCCGCTGCTATGCGGCCGGCTTCCCCCTGAACGACCGCCACTGGTGCGGCCCCGCCGTGATGGTGCATGCGGACAGCCAGTCCGCGGCCGACGAGGCATGCGCCAGCCTGCTGCGCGCCGTGCTGGACGAAGCGCCGCACTTCGAGGCGGCGCTGTGGCCGATGGACGCCGCCGTCGAGGAAGCGATGCGGCGCAGCAGCGCGCCCGGCACCGGGCCGGTGCTGCTGGCGGACGTGCAGGACAACCCCGGCGCCGGGGCCGGATCGGACACGACCGGCCTGCTCGCCGCGCTGGTGCGCGCGCAGGCGCAGGGCGCGCTGCTGGGCATCCTGTGCGATGCGGCCGCGGCAGCCGCGGCCCACGCCGCCGGGGAGGGCGCGTCGATCGACATCGCCCTGGGTCGCCCGCCCTTCGCCGGCCGTTTCGTCGTCGAGCGGCTGGGGGACGGCCGCTTCGTGTCCACCGGCAGCGTGGCCGGCGGCCTGCGCATGGACCTCGGCCCGATGGCGCTGCTGCGCATCGGCGGAACGCGCGTCGTCGTCAGCACCACCCGCATGCAGGCCTTCGACCCGGCGCCGTTCCACCACCTCGGCGCCGACCCGGCGCGCGCCGCCATCCTGGTGCTCAAGAGCACCTGCCACTTCCGCGCGGACTTCGGCCCGCTGAGCCGCGACGTCCTGCTGGTCGAGGCGCCCGGCGACGCCGCGGCGGACCCGGCCCGCTACCCGTACAGGCGGCTGCGCCCCGGCGTGCGGCCCGGCCCCGCCGCCTGAGGCGCGGGCGAAGACCTTCCGGGTGGCGCAGCGGCGCATCGTCCGACGCCGCGCGCCGACGCCGCGGCGCAGACTGCTGGCATGACCGGCACGAACCGCACTCCCTACCAGCTCCACTACTGGCCCACCATCCAGGGCCGCGGCGAGTTCGTCCGGCTGGCGCTGGAGGCGGCCGGCGCGCCCTACGTGGACGTGGCGCGCGAGCCGCCCGCGCGCGGCGGCGGCGAGGAGGCATTGATGCGCACGCTGGGCGATCCGCACAACCCGCGTCCCTCCTTCGCGCCGCCCTTCCTGATCGACGGGGACGTGGTGGTGGGCCAGACGGCCGCCATCCTGCTCTACCTGGGCCCGCGGCTCGGGCTGGTGGCCGAAGGCGAGGCCGACCGCGTGTGGACGCAGCAGCTCCAGCTCACCGTCGCCGACGTGGTGGCCGAGGCGCACGACACGCACCACCCGCTGTCGGTGTCGATGTACTACGAGGACCAGCGCGAGGCCGCGATCGAGCGCAGCCGCGCCTTCTGCCGCGAGCGCATCCCCAAGTACCTCGGCTGGTTCGAGCAGGTGCTGGCGCGCAACCCGGCGGGCCCGGCGCACCTGGTGGGCGATGCGCTCAGCTATGCCGACCTGTCGCTGTTCCAGCTGGTGGCCGGGCTGCGCCATGCCTTCCCGCGGGCCGCGAAGCGGGCACTCGCCCGCACGCCGGCCGTGGTGCAACTGCACGACCGCGTGCAAGCCGTGCCCCGCGTGGCGGCCTACCTGCGCAGCCCGCGCCGCATCGCCTTCAACGAGGAAGGCATCTTCCGGCGCTATCCCGAACTCGACCTCTGAATGCTCAGGCGTCCGGCGCCGCCTGCTGCAGCGCCACCGCCCGCGCATAGAGCGCATTGCGCGGCGCGCCGGTGATCTGCGCGGCCAGCCGCACCGCGCCCTTGGTCGGCAGCTCGGCCAGCAGCAGGCCGAGCACGCGCTCGGCCTCGGCGTCCAGCGCCGGCTCGGCCCCGCCGGCGGCGGGGCGCGCGAGCGGGTGCAGCGCCAGCACGAACTCGCCGCGCGTGCGCTGCGGCGCGGCGACCAGCCAGGCCGCCAGTTCCTGCGCCGGCAGCGTGGCGATCTCCTCGAACTGCTTGGTCAGCTCGCGTCCCACGGTGACGGGGCGCGCGCCCAGCGCGGCCAGCGACTGCGCCAGCGCCTCGATGCGGTGCGGCGCCTCCAGCAGCAGCGCGGCGCGGGGCTCGGCGGCGAGCAGCCGCAGCGCCGCCTCGCGCTCCCGCCCGCGCGCCGGCAGGAAGCCGGCGAAGACGAAGGCGCCGCCCGCGTCGTCCACCAGCGCGGCGGCGCTGACCAGCGTGGTGACGCTGCTCGCACCGGGCAACGGCAGCACGCGGTGCCCGGCCGCGCGCACGGCGGCGGCGAGGCGGGCGCCGGGATCGCTCACGCCGGGCGTGCCGGCGTCGCTGACGAAGGCGATGCGCTGGCCCGCGGCCAGCCGCGCGACCACGGCCTGCGCCGCCTCGGCCTCGTTGTGCTGGTGCACCGCCAGCAGCTGCGCGGCGGGCCGCTCGATGCCGTAGGCGCGCAGCATCTGCTGCGTGTGGCGCGTGTCCTCGCAGGCGACCGCGTCGGCGATCTGCAGCACGTGCAGCGCGCGCAGCGTGATGTCGGCCAGGTTGCCGATCGGCGTGGCGACGGCGTAGAGCGTGCCCCCCGGATAATGCTGCGCGCCCGCCGCCTCGTGTGCGGCTTGCAGGGCGGCGCCGAAGGAGGCGCTGGAAGTCAGGGAGGTCACGATGGGTTTTCTGTCTCGCGTCGTCGCGGGCGCTGCGCGCGCCACGACCAAGTCGCAGGGCGACGCCGCCGAGGACGCGGCGCTGGCGCACCTGCGCGCCGCCGGCCTGGCGCTGCTGGCGCGCAATTATCGAACCCCCGGCCGCGGCGGCGGCGAGATCGACCTGGTGATGCGCGAGCCCGGCGGCACGCTGGTCTTCGTCGAGGTGCGGCGGCGCGGCAGCACGGCCCACGGCGGCGCCGCGGCCAGCATCGGCGCGGCCAAGCGCCGCCGCATCGTCTTCGCCGCGCGGCACTACCTGCTGCGCCTGCCTTCGCCGCCGCCCTGCCGCTTCGACGCGGTGCTGGTGGAGCCCACGGGCATCACCTGGCTGCGTGCCGCCTTCGACGCGGAATGAGGCCACCCCCAAGCCGGGAACCTCGCACGCGGCATCGCGCTCCATTCCACGCATGCGCGGCGCCGTCCTGCACGTTTGGTTGCAGGGCCCGCCGCTATCATCGCCCGCCAACATGCTCGAGCTTCGCATCCAGCAGCATTTCATCGACAGCGCCGACCTCAAGTACCAGGGTGGTCCGGGGCTGAGCAAGCCGCTCGTGCAGGCCGTGCAGGCGCTGCTGGCCTGCGTCACCAGCGGCGGCAAGGTGCTGGCCTGCGGGGCCGGCGTGTCCGGCCTGCTGGCCGCGCAGTTCGCCGCGCAGTTCGTCGGCCGCTTCGAGCGCGAGCGGCCCTCGCTGGCCGCCCTGGCCATCGACGGCCCGCTGAGCGACCCGCAGGCCGACACGCGCGCTGCCGCCGACGCCCAGGGCTTCGCGCGGCAGGTGCGCGTGCTGGGCGAGGCGGGCGACGTGCTGCTGGCCCTCACGCCCAGCGGCGAGTCGGCCGCCGTGCTGGCGGCGGTGTCGGCGGCGCACGAGCGCGAGATGACCGTGATCGCCCTGACCGGCGGCGTCGGCAGCGGGGCCGGCGGCGCCGTCGGCCGCGCGCTGCGCGAGACGGACGTGCAGGTCTGCGTGCCGCACGAGCGGCCGCTGCGCGTCCATGAAGTCCACCTCACCGCGCTGCACTGCCTGTGCGACGCGGTGGATGCCCAACTACTCGGAGAACAGGAAGTTTCGCCATGACGATCACGACCCTTCGCACCCGTTCGACGGCGCCGCTGCGCCTGGCTGCCGCCGCGCTGGCGGCCTGCACGCTGGCCGGCGCGCTCTCGGCCTGCGTGCCGCTGGTGGTGGGCGGCGCCGCCGCGGCCGGGGTGGGCCTGATGGCCACCGACCGCCGCAGCTCCGGCGCCCAACTGGACGACCAGGCGATCGAGCTGCGCGCCGCCGCGCGCATCCGCGAGATCGCCAACGACCAGATGAACGTCACCGTCATCAGCTTCAACCGCACGGCGCTGGTGATCGGCACCGTGGGCAGCGAGCAGGACAAGGCCCGCGCCGGCGAGGCGGTGCGCACCACGCCCAACGTGCGCCACGTGGTCAACGAGGTGGTGGTCGGCCCGGCGCTCGACATCCGGCGCCGCTCCAACGACACCTACATCACGAGCAAGGTCAAGGCCTCGCTGCTGGACGCCAGCGACGTGCCGGCCAACTCGATCAAGGTCGTGACCGAGGGCGGCGCGGTCTACCTGATGGGCCTGGTCACGCGCCGTGAGGGCGACCGCGCCACCGACATCGCGCGCGGCATCTCCGGCGTGGCGAAGGTGGTGCGGGTGTTCGAGTTCATCGACGAGGGCGCCACCGCCGTGCCGGGCGGCACCGGCGCGCCGCCGCAGGCCACGCCCACCGAGGGCTCGCACGTGCCGCTGCCGCCGATGGACTCGCCGCCGCCGGCCGCGCCGGGCGTGGTGACGACGCCCGTGCGCTGAAAAGAAACTGACGCAACGCTTCCGATCCGAAGGCCGCGGAGCAGGCCATGCGGGAACACCCGCGGAACTGGCTCTGCCAGGCCGCAGGGTGTGCCCCCTTGAGGGGGTTGGCGGAGCGGAACCCTTCGACAGGCTCAGGGCAGGCCAAGGTCCGCGAAGACTGGGGGTGGGTTTATTTCAGCCGAGTGACGAGGCTGGAGGTGTCGAAGCGGCTGCCGCCGGCCTGCTGCACGTCGGCATAGAACTGGTCCACCAGCGCCGTGACGGGCAGGCGCGCGCCGTTGCGCTTGGCCTCGTCGAGCACCAGGCCGAGGTCCTTGCGCATCCAGTCGACCGCGAAGCCGAAGTCGAACTTGCCTTCGATCATGGTCTTGCCGCGGTTGTCCATCTGCCAGCTCTGCGCGGCGCCCTTGCCGATCACCTCGAGCACCTTCGCCATGTCCAGCCCGGCGCGCTGGCCGAAGGCGATGGCCTCCGCCAGCCCCTGCACCAGGCCGGCGATGCAGGTCTGGTTGACCATCTTCGCCAACTGGCCGGCGCCGCTGGCGCCCAGCAGCGTCACGGCGCGGGCGAAGGCGCCGACGACCGGCTCCACCCGCTCGAAGGGCGCGGCCTCGCCGCCGCACATCACGGTGAGCACGCCGTTCTGCGCGCCGGCCTGGCCGCCGGAGACGGGGGCGTCGATGAAGTGCAGGCCCTTGGCCTGCGCGGCCTCCGACAGCTCGCGCGCGACGTTGGCGGAGGCGGTGGTGTGGTCGACGAACACGGCGTCCGCCTGCATGCCGGCGAAGGCGCCGTCGTCGCCCAGCACCACGCTGCGCAGGTCGTCGTCGTTGCCGACGCAGCAGAACACGATGTCGGCACCGGCGGCGGCCTCGCGCGGCGTGGGCGCGCCGGCGTGCGGCGCGCCGCCCAGCTCCTGCAGCCACGCGGCGGCCTTGGCGGGCGTGCGGTTGTAGACGGTGACCGTGTGGCCCGCCTTGGCCAGGTGGGCGGCCATGGGGTAGCCCATCACGCCCAGGCCCAGGAACGCGACGCGCCGGGCCGGGGTGGGGGAATAGCTCTTGGGGGTGAAGGAGGGGGTGGTCATCCCGCGAGCTTAGTCCAGCCCCCGGGCGCGTGCAGCGCCCGGAGGCGCCGCGTCACTTCTTCGCGGTGGCGGCGTCCAGGCGCTTGCGCATCGCGGCCGCGCGCTCCGACGACGGCGGGTGCGAGCTGAGGATCGAGCTGCCGCCGGACGCGCCGCCGCTGAGCTGGGCCAGCTTCTCGAAGGCGGTGACCAGGCCCTTGCGCTCCAGCTTGCGCTCGGTCAGCAGGTCGAAGGAATAGTTGTCGGCCGCGCTTTCCTGCGCCTGCGAGAACTGCGCGTTGACGAACTTCTCGGCCAGGTCGCCGGCCTGCGACTGCGACAGCTGCCCCACCACGCCGCCGGCCGATGCGGCCAGCGCCCGCGCGGCGGAGGCGGCGTAGGCGGTCTGCATGCGGGACTTGCTGTGGCCCAGCGCCACGTGGCCGATCTCGTGGCCCAGCACGCCGCGTACCTCGTCGTCGGTCATCAGGTCCATCAGGCCGCTGTAGACGCGGATGCAGCCGTTGGCCATGGCCCAGGCGTTCACGTCCTGCGTCACGTAGACCTTGTAGACCGCCGGCTTGCCGTTGACGGTGGTCGGCATCTGGCGCACGAGCTGGTTCAGGCGCTGCGTGTACTTGCTGCCGGCCGGCGCGATCTGGTTCTTCTGGTCCATCGCGGCGCAGGACTGGTCGGACATGGCGACCACGTCGCCGTCGCTCAGCGACATGGCCTTGGCGGCGGTTCCGCCGGCAGCCAGCAGCGCACTGGCGCCGTCGGCGGACTTCATGGTTTCGCAGCCCGTGAGCGCGGCCACGGCTGCCACGGCCGCGCATGCGGCCCAGCGATAACGATGCATGGGAACTCCCTGGTTTCTTGGAAGCGAAGGCCGGCCCGCCGCGCTGCGGCGCGGGCCGGCCCGCCGGATGCCGCCCGATGCGGCGCGCGGATCATAGAAGGTCCACGCGCCGGCGCGTCAATCCAGCTTGATGCCGGCGGCCTTGATCACCGGCCCCCAGCGCCGCGATTCGGCACGCGCCAGCTGGTGGAACTGCTCGGGCGTGCCCGGCATCGCGTCCATGCCGATGTCGGCGAAGCGCTTGATCACGGCCGGGGTGGAGAAAGAACGGTTCAGCTCCGTGTTCAGGCGCTGCACCGTCGCCGCCGGCAGCCCGGCCGGGCCCAGCAGGCCCTGGAAGGCGAACACTTCCGAGTCGCGCACGCCCACCTCGGCCAGCGTCGGCACGCTGGGCAGCAGCTTGCTGCGTGCGCCCGAGCCGATGGCCAGCACGCGCACCTTGCCGCTCTGCATGATCTGCAGGCCCGAGGCCAGGTCGAGGAACATGCACGGCACCTGGCCGCCCATCACGTCCTGCATCGCCGGCGCCGCGCCGCGGTAGGGGATGTGGGTGAGGAACGTGCTCGTGCGGTTCTTGAACATCTCCATCGCCAGGTGGTGCGGCGAGCCGTTGCCGGGCGAGGCGTAGTTCACCTTGCCGGGGTTGGCCTTCACGTAGGCGAAGAACTCCTTGAAGTCCTTGGCCGGGAAGTCCGGGTGCACCACCAGCGCCAGCGGGAACTTGCCGATCGCGCCGATGTAGCTGAAGTCCTTGTCGGGGCTGAAGGGCAGCTTGCTGAACAGGTACTCGTTGAAGGCCAGCACGGCGTTGTCGGCCGACATGATGGTGTAGCCGTCGGGCTTGCTCTTGGCCACCAGGTCGGCGCCGATGTTGGTGGCGGCGCCGGGGCGGTTGTCGATCAGCAGCGGCTGGCCCAGCGGGCCGCGCATGGCCTCGGCCAGGGCGCGGGCGATCACGTCGGTGCCGCCGCCGGCCGGGTAGGGCACGATCCACTTGATGGGCTGCTCGGGCCAGCCCTGGGCGCGCGCGAAGGGGGTGGCGGCCAGGGCCGCGCCGGAAGCCAGCGTGGCCAGCAGGTGTCGTCGTTGCATCGTTCAATCTCCTTGTGTGTCGTTGCCGAACGCGGACAGGGATGGTACGGGCAGGGCGTGGAGGGCGTCGGCCAGGGCCTGGCGGCATCGCGCCTCGTCGCCGAGCTGCTCGAACAGCAGCAGCGCCAGGCGGGCCAGCAAGAGCGACTCGCGCTCGGCGCCGGCCTCGCTGACGGCGCGGGCGCACTCGGCGTACAGGCGGTCGCG
>NZ_KN050766.1:217566-554567 GCF_000745855.1 Xenophilus azovorans DSM 13620 | reverse complement strand
TTGGGCAAGCTCGACCGGCGCCGCATCGCCGCGCTGGTGGGCGTGGCGCCTTTGAATCGCGACTCCGGCCAGATGCGCGGGCAGCGTTGCATCTGGGGTGGGCGCGCCGATGTGCGACGAACGCTGTACATGGCCACCCTCACGGCAGTGCGGTACAACCCGGCGCTCAAGGCGTGCTACGAGCGCCTGCTGATGGCCGGCAAGCGCAAGAAGGTCGCCCTGGTCGCCTGCATGCGCAAGCTGCTGACGATGCTCAACGCCATCGCCAAACATGGCTCGATGTGGGATTCGACTATGCATTGCGCTTGACGAGCAAGACGGTTGCTCAGTCCAGCTTCACCCCCGCCGCCCGGATCACCTTGCCCCACATGGCGCGGTCGGCGTTGATGAAGGCGGTGAACTCGGCCGGGGAGTTGCAGCGCAGTTCGCCACCGTAGTCGCGCCACTTCTTCGCCAGTTCCTTCGACTGGCAGACCTTGCCCATCGCCGCGCTCAGCTTGTCGAGGATGGCGGGCGGGGTGCCGGCCGGCGCCAGCAGGCCCTGCCAGGCGATGGGCGTGTAGTCGGGCAGGCCCTGCTCGGCGAAGGTGGGCACGTTGGGGAAGCTGGGATGGCGCTCCTTGCCTGTGATGCCCAGCAGCTTGAGCTTGCCGGCCTGCACGTTCGAAGCCGCCGCGGGCAGCCCGTCGTACATGAGCTGGATCTGGCCGGCCAGCAGGTCCGCATAGGGGCTGTTGCTGTTGTAGGGGATGAGGTTGGACTTCACGCCCGCCGCGTTGTTGAACCACACGGCCGACAGGTGCGAGTAGCTGCCGATGCCCTGCGTGGCGACCGAGACGGACTCCGGCCTGGCCTTGAGCTGGGCGATCAGCTCCTTCGCGTCCCGGGCCTGGACGCCAGGGGTGGCGATGAGGCCCGTGTTGAGCACGCCCATCAGGCTGATGGGAGCGAAGTCGCGCTCGGCGTTGAAGGGCAGCTTGCCGTACAGGTGCGGCACCACCGAGAGCGAGCTCGTGGTGCCGATGTACAGCGAGTAGCCGTCGTTGGGGGCCTTGGCGGCGACGTCCGTGCCGATGATGTTCGAGGCGCCGGGGCGGTTCTCCACGTAAAAGGACTGGCCCAGGATCCTGGTGAGTTCGGCCGCCAGCTCGCGGGCGTTGGCGTCCGGCCCGCTGCCGGCAGGGAAGGGGGCAATGATGCGCACCGCCTTGCTGGGGTAGTCGGCCTGCGCGGCGGCGCCGCCGGCGGCCAGGGCCAGCCCCGCGGCCGCCAGGGCCAGCAGGACCCGGCGGGCCGGGAGCTTGTTGGGTCGGGTCATGAGTGTCTCCATCTGCGAATCCGTGCCACTTGCACGGCGCTGGATCATACAAAAACACTTTGTATTGTCAAAATACGAGAAAATAAATATTATTCATCCATCGTCGAATCATGGATGTTCGATCGTTCTCGAATGGAGACAATCTGATGCAAGGCACTTCCCCTTCCGACCTGCAGTTCAGCCACATCGGCCTGTACGTCACCGACCTGCCGCGCATGGCGCGCTTCTACAAGCAGGCGCTGCGCTTCACGCAGACCGACGCCGGCGACCTGGGCACGGTGCAGCTGGTGTTCCTCAGCCGCGACCCGGACGAGCACCACCAACTGGTGCTGGCCACCGGCCGGCCGGCGGACATGGCCTTCAACGTGGTCAACCAGATCTCCTTCCGCGTGCCCGACCTGGCGGCGCTGCGCCGCTTCCACGACCGGCTGCTGGCCGAGGGCGCGACCGACATGCACCCGGTGACGCACGGCAACGCCGTGTCGGTCTACTGCCGCGACCCCGAAGGCAACCGGCTGGAGCTGTTCATGGACACGCCCTGGTACTGCGACCAGCCGCTGCGCGAGCCGATCGACCTGGCCCAGCCGGACGAAGCCATCCTGGCGCAGGCCGAAGCCATCGCCAGGCGCTTCCCCAAGTTCATGAGCCGCGCGCAGTGGCGGGCCGAGGTCGCGCGCCGCATGCAGGAAGACCAGCATGGCTGAGGCCGCGCCGGTGTACGACGTGGCCATCGTGGGCCTGGGGCCCACCGGCGCCACGCTGGCCAACCTGCTGGGCGCCGCCGGCCGCTCGGTGCTGGTGATCGAGAAGGAGGAGGGCATCTTCCCGCTGCCCCGGGCCATCCACTTCGACGGCGAGGTGCTGCGCATCTTCCAGGCCGCCGGGCTGCGCGAGCAGGTGCTGGCGATCTCGCGACCGGGCACCCAGGGCATGCACTTCGTCAACGGCGCCGGCGAGACGATGCTCATTCGCGGCGGCTCGGCCGCGCTGGGCCCGCACGGGTGCGCCAACAACTACTACTTCCACCAGCCGCAACTGGAGGCGGTGCTGCGCGAGGGCCTGGCGCGCTTCCCGCAGGTGCGGGTGCTGCTGCGGCATGAGCTGACCGCCGTGGCGCAGGACGCAGAGGCCGCTACCCTGAGCTACCGCTCGGCCGAGGACGGCACCGTGCACCGTGCCCGCGCCCGCTACGTGGTGGGCTGCGACGGCGCCCGCTCGCCCATTCGCCAGCACATCGGCAGCCCGATGGTCGACCTGGGCCTGCGCCAGCCCTGGCTGGTGTTCGACGTGGTGCTGCAGCAGCCGGTGGACCTGCCGGACCACACCGTGCAGCACTGCGACCCGCGCCGGCCCATGACCTACTGCAACGTCGTGGGCGCGCGCCGGCGCTGGGAGATCATGGTGCTGCCCGACGACGACCGCGAGGCGATGGTGCAGCCCGAAGCGCTGTGGAAGCTGGTCGCGCCCTGGGTGCGCCCGGAGCAGGCGCGGCTGGAGCGCGCGGCCATCTACACCTTCCACTCGGTGATCGCCGAGGGCTGGCGGCAGGGTCGGCTCTTCCTGGCCGGCGACGCCTGCCACCAGACGCCGCCCTTCCTGGGGCAGGGCATGTGCGCCGGCATCCGCGACGCTTCCAACCTGGCCTGGAAGCTGGACGCCGTGCTCGCCGGGCGCGCGCCGCAGGCGCTGCTGGACACCTACGAGTCCGAACGCAAGCCGCACGTGCGCGCGCTGATCGAGCTGGCGGTGCGCCTGGGCAACATCATCCAGACCACCGACCCGGCGCTGGCCGCCGAGCGCGATGCGCGCTTCCGGGCCGGCCAGCCCGAGGTCTTCGAGCTGCCGCCGCAACTGCTGGGCGAGGGCGCCTTCGATCCCGAGGCGCCCGGGCTGGCCGGCCGACCCTTCCCGCAGCCGCGCCTGCAGGACGGCCGCCTGTTGGACGACCTGCTGGGCCGGCGCAGCGCGGTGATCGGCCGCGCCGACGCGCTGCGCGCCGCCGCGCCCGCCACCGCGCAGCGCTGGCAGCGCTGCGACGCCATCGTCATCGACCGCCCCGATCCGCAGATCGACGCCTGGCTGCAGGCGCACGACGCCCGTGCCGTGATACTGCGGCCCGACCGATATATCGTCGGCGTCGCGCGCTCGGGGCCTGATCTGGATCGCATCTCGCAATACCTCCCCGTCGCGCCATGAAGAAGCATTCACCGGGGGCCTGCCGTGTCGGAAACATCAACGTCCAGCCTGGAGCGCATGCTGGGGGTGCTCGACCTGTTCGACGACACCCATCTCACGCGCACCGCGGAGGACATCGCCCAGGCGCTGGACGTCTCGCTGCCCACCAGCTACCGCTACGTGCGGCTGCTGCTGCAGGCGGGGCTGCTGCAGCGGGTGGAGGAGTCGCACTACGCGCTGGGCCCGCGCATCATCCTGCTGGACCACTACATCCGCCGGGCCGACCCGGTGCTGCGGGTGGGCGTGCCCATCCTGCGCGAGCTGGTGCAGGCCACCGGCTTCGACTGCGTGGTCACCGGCCTGTTCGGCCAGCAGGTGCTCGACACCCATCGCGAGATGGGCGGCGCCCCGGCGGCGCTGTCCTATGGGCGCGGCCGTCCGCGGCCGCTGTTCCTGGGCGGCGCGCCCAAGGTGCTGCTGTCGACCTTCGGCTCGGCACAGCTCAAGAAGCTGTTCGAGGCGCGCCATGCGGAGCTGGTGCGCTGCGGCCTGCCGGCCGACTGGGCGGGCTTCCGGCGCTACTACGCGGGCATCCGCAAGGCGGGTTACTACGTCTCGCGCGGCGAACTGGAGCCGCACCTGTCGGCGGTGGCCGCGCCCATCCTGAAACCCGACGGCGGCGCCTGGGCCGCCATCTCCCTCGTGTTCGAGACCTCGCGCCTGGCGATCGTCGACCTTGAGAAGCTGGCCAAGCTGATCACCGAGGCCGCCACGCGCATCGGAGGTCGGCTGGCCTAAATCCATCCACCCTCCCTCCCGTTCATCGAAGGACCCCCATGAAACTCATCAGCTACCAGCACGGCGGCCAGGACAGCTACGGCGCCGTCGTCGGCGACCGCGTGGTCGACCTGCGCGAAGCCTTCGGCGCGCGCGCGCCCGACCTCAAGGCCCTGATCGCCGCCGGCCTCGTGCGGGAGGCCGCCGCCCAGGTCGCCGCCACGCCGGCACCCGCGCTGGCGCTGGCCGACGTGAAGCTGCTGCCGGTGGTGCCCAACCCCGGCAAGATCTTCTGCATCGGCCTGAACTACGGCGAGCACATCCGCGAGACCGGCAAGGAAGTGACCGAGAAGCCGGTGATCTTCCTGCGCGTGGCCGATTCGCAGCTCGCGCACGGCGAGGACATCGTGCGTCCGCGCGTGTCCGAGCGCCTGGACTACGAGGGCGAGATCGCGGTCGTCATCGGCAAGGGCGGTCGCCACATCTCCGAGGCGGATGCCTGGTCGCACATCGCGGGCTACAGCTGCTACAACGACGGCAGCGTGCGCGACTGGCAGCTCCACACCTCGCAGTGGATCCCGGGCAAGAACTTCTGGAAGACCGGCGCCTTCGGCCCGTGGATGGTCACGGCCGACGAGATCGCGCCGGACCAGAAGATGACGCTGATCACGCGCCTCAATGGCCAGGAGATGCAGCGTGCCACCACCGACATGATGGTGCACAGCATCCCGCGCCAGATCGCCTACATCTCGGCCTTCATCCCGCTGGAGCCGGGCGACGTGATCGTCACCGGCACCCCCGGCGGCGTGGGCAACAAGCGCAACCCGCAGGTCTTCATGAAGCCGGGCGACGTGTGCGAGATCGAGGTCGACGCCGTCGGCGTGCTGCGCAACGGCATCCGCGACGAGTGAGCGGTGGGCGAGACCGCCGAGATCCTGGCGCTCGAGGAGCGTCGCCGCGCAGCCATGCTGGCCGGCGACGTCGAGGCCTTGCGCACGCTGCTCGCGCCTGACCTGCGCTACGTCCACTCCACCGGCGGCGTCGAGTCGCAGGGCAGCCTGCTGAAGCTGCTGGCCTCGGGCCAGGCCGTGTACCGGCAGCTCGCCTTCGACGCGCTGGCCGTGACCCGCACCGCCGACGCCGCCATCGTCTCGGGCGAGATGCGGGCGCTGGTGCAGCGCGGCGACGTGCAGCGCGAGATCGCCACCTGCTACCTGGCCGTGTGGCTGCGGCGCGCCGGCGCCTGGCAGCTCGCCGCCTTCCAGGGCACGAGCCTGCCTGCGCGCTGAGCAGCGGCCGCTGCTCTTTTCTTCAAGGGACAACCATGCATGATTTCCTGCGCGGCGCCAGGCCGCACCTCCTCGGCCTGATGCTGGCCGCCTTCTGCCTGGGCAGCGCGGCCCAGGACTATCCCTCGCGCCCCATCCAGATGGTGGTGCCCTTCGCCGCCGGCGGCGGGCTCGACCTGAACGCCCGCAACCTGGCGGAGGCCATGTCGGCGCAGCTCGGCCAGCCCATCGCCGTCGCCAACCGCGACGGCGCCGCCGGCACCATCGGCCTGAACGCGGTCGCCGGCGCACGCGCCGACGGCTACACGCTGGCCTTCACCCCCGCCGTGCCGCTGTCGAGCGAGCCGCACCGCCTGAAGTCGCTGGCCTACGGCCTCGATTCGTTCCGCTACGTCTGCCAGGTCTTCGACAACATCTTCGCCATCGCGGTGCCGGGCAACTCGTCCTACCGCCGCATCGACGACATCCTGGCCGATGCCCGCAAGGACCCGGGCAAGGTGAACTACGGCACCTCCGGCACCGGCTCCATCCCGCACCTGGGCACCTCGGACATCGAGGCCACCGCCAAGGTCACGCTGACGCACGTGCCCTACAAGGGCGACGCCCCGATGCTGCAGGACCTGCTCAGCGAGCGCCTGGGCTTCGGCGCGGTGCTGGTCAGCTCGATCACGGGCCACCTGAACAGCGGCGCGCTGCGGCTCGTCGCTGTCTACGCCGACAGGCGCCATCCTTCGTTCCCTGACGTGCCGACCCTGAAGGAAGCGGGCGTTCCCGTGGTGCAGGCCAGCTTCGGCGGCGTGCTTGCGCCGGCGCGCACGCCGGACGCCGTCGTCGCCCGGCTGGAAGGCGCCTGCCGCGCGGCGGTGGCCTCGCCGAAGTACCAGGGCTGGGCGCGCGGCGCCAACCAGGTGGTGGACTTCCGCCCCGGCAGTGAATTCGAGCGCAACATGCGCGAGGACAGCCGGCTCAAGGCCGCCACGATCCAGCGGCTGGGCCTGAAGCAGCCTTGAAGCATCATTCGTCCCATGACGACTTCCATGACACGACCCATCCTTCACACCCTGATCTGCAGCACGCGCCCCGGACGCGTCGGTCCCGCCGTCGCCGAATGGGCGCACGCGGCCGCCCGTGCCCACGGCGGCTTCGATGCGCGGCTGGTGGACCTGGCCTCGTTCGGCCTGCCCGTCTTCGACGAGCCGGAGCATCCGCGGCTGGGCCGCTACCAGCACGCGCACACGCGCGCCTGGAGTGCCAGCGTGAGCGAGGCCGACGCCTTCGTCTTCGTCCTGCCCGAGTACAACTTCGCGCCGCCGGGCGCCCTGGCCAATGCGCTGAACTACCTCGTGCGCGAGTGGCACTACAAGGCGGTGGGCTTCGTCAGCTACGGCGGCATGTCCGGCGGCATCCGCGCCGTGCAGGCGACCAAGGGACTGCTCGGCACGCTCAAGGTGGTGCCGATGCTGGAAGCGGTCGCCATCACGAACGTGGGGCAGCAACTGCAGGCCGAAGGCGGGCTCGGCGCCAACCCGGCCCATGCCCAGGCCGCGACCGCCATGCTCGACGAACTGCTGCGCTGGACGGTGGCGCTCCAGGGCCTGCGGGCGAAGTAGATCGGCTGTTCATGGAGAAGACATGATCGACAAGATCGCTCAGACCACGGCCGACGCGATCGGCCCGGTGGCCGACGGCGCCACGGTGTTGCTCGGCGGCTTTGGCACCGCCGGCATGCCCGACGAACTGCTCGCCGCGCTGATCGGGATCGGCCCGCGCGGGCTGACCATCGTCAGCAACAACGCCGGCAACGGCGACACCGGCATCGCGGCCCTGCTCAAGGCCGGCCTGGTGAGGAAGATCATCTGCAGCTTCCCCCGCTCGGCCGACAGCTACGTCTTCGACGAGCTGTACCGTGCCGGCAAGATCGAGCTGGAGCTGGTGCCCCAGGGCAACCTGGCCGAGCGCATCCGCGCCGCCGGCGCCGGCATCGGCGCCTTCTTCTGCCCCACCGGCTTCGGCACCGAGCTGGCCGGCGAGCGCGAGACCCGCGTCATCGACGGCAGGCCCTACGTGCTCGAATACCCCATCCATGGCGACCTGGCCCTCATCAAGGCCGAGCGCGGCGACCGCTGGGGCAACCTCACCTACCGCAAGGCCGCGCGCAACTTCGGCCCCGTGATGGCCATGGCCGCGAAGAGGACCGTCGCCAGCGTGCACGAGATCGCCGGGCTGGGCACGCTGGACCCCGAGGCCATCGTCACCCCCGGCATCTTCGTGAGCCGGATCGTGAAGATCGCGCGCACCGCCACCCAGGCCGGCGGCTTCAGGGAGGCGGCATGAGCTACCAGCGCAGGAGCAAGGACGCGCTGGCCGCGCGCGTGGCGCAGGACATCTTCGACGGCGCCGTGGTCAACCTGGGCATCGGCCAGCCCACGCGGGTGGCCAACCACCTGCCGCCCGGACGCGAGATCATCCTGCACAGCGAGAACGGCATCCTGGGCATGGGCCCGGCGCCGGCCGAGGGGCAGGAGGACTACGACCTGATCAACGCCGGCAAGCAGCCGGTGACGCTGCTGGCGGGCGGGGCGTACTTCCACCATGCCGACAGCTTCGCGATGATGCGCGGCGGGCACATCGACATCTGCGTGCTGGGAGCCTTCCAGGTGAGCGCGACGGGAGACCTGGCGAACTGGAGCACGGGCGAGGAGGGGGCCATCCCGGCGGTGGGCGGGGCGATGGACCTGGCCACGGGCGCCAAGCAGACGTGGGTGATGATGGACCTGCTGACCAAGCAGGGCAGCAGCAAGCTGGTGGACAGGTGCACCTACCCGCTGACGGGGCTGGCCTGCGTCAAGCGCATCTACACCGACCTGGCCACCTTCGAGTGCTCGCCGCAGGGGCTGGTGCTGGTGGACATGGTGGAGGGCCTGGAGCGCGAGGCGCTGCAGGCGATGGTGGGGCTGCCGCTGCGATGACGCGCGCTTGATGATGCCGGGATCGGGGTGATGGTGCGAGGAACGTCCTGGATCATCCGGTGCGTTTCTTCTCTCTGCGCGAGAATCGCGCACCTCATGGGTTCATCGTCTCTTCGAATCGTCATCGGCCCGCGTTGGGCCGCCTTCGCCCAGCCCAGGGACGGCATGCGCATGCTCGGTACGGTGCAGCGCGGCATGCAGATCGGCGCCCTGGCGCTCCTGGACGACGGCAGCTATGTCCAGGTCAATGGCGACGTGATAGAGCGTTTGAACACCAGCCGCGTGCTGCACGTCATGCGCGGCCGGCACGAAGCCGCACCTCGTGAGACACGGCCTGCGGCCGCGCCCGTCGTCATCGTGAAGAAGCGTCGCCGGGTCGCCGCGGAGTGAGAGCGCTGCGCATCACTGGAAGCAATGCGACAAAAAGACGAAAGCCTGCCATGAATGCATGGCAGGCTTTCCTTGGTGGGGTGCGGCCAGACGGGGTGGGGTGGTAGGACGTACAAGATTCGAACTTGTGACCAACGGATTAAAAGTCCGCTGCTCTACCAACTGAGCTAACGTCCCCCTCGTCTTCTTGCTTCTTCTCGCACCGGAGCGAGCCCGCTGCGCAGCAAAGCGCGCAAGTATAGCGTCATGCGCCGCGGGCCAGACGGTCCAGCACCCATCCCGCCGCGCATTGGCCGAAGGTGGCGGTCACGCTGACCACCGAGCCGTAGCCATGGCAGTTGAGGCTGCCGTCGGCGCTGCCGGAGGTGGCGCAGGAGGCATCGGGCGGCGCGACGCTCTCGGTGCTGAACACGCAGGGAATGTCGATGCGGCGCCCCTCCCCGGGTGCGCCGTGCTGCTTGCGCAGGCGCTGGCGCAGGCGCGCCAGCAGCGGATCGTGCGAGGCGCGGGCCAGGTCGTCGATCTCCACCTGGTGCGCCAGCCGCTTGCCGCCGGCTGCGCCCGCCGTGATGAACAGCGTGCCGCGGCCGGGGCCGCGCGCCCAGGCGGCCATGGCGAGCTTGGCTGCCATCTGGTCGCAGGCGTCGATGACGGCATGCACGGGGCCGTTGGCCGCAATGGCCGCATCGCGCAGCGCATGCCAGTTGCCGGGCTCGACGAACTCGTCCAGCGGCAGCACGCGGCAACCGGGATGGATCTGCGCGATGCGCTCGCGCATGGCCTGCACCTTGGCCTGGCCGACGGTGCCGTCCAGCGCATGGATCTGGCGGTTGATGTTGGATTCGGCGATGTGGTCGAGGTCGACCAGCGTGAGCGCCCCGACGCCGCTGCGCGCCAGCGCCTCCACGGCCCAGGAGCCGACGCCGCCGATGCCGGCGACCAGCACGTGCGCCGCACGGATGCGGGCCGCGCCCGGCACGCCGTAGAGGCGTTCGAGTCCGCCGAAGCGGCGGGCCAGGTCGGCGGATGCCGTGTCCGCCGCCGTGGCATCCTGGCTCATCGCAGACGGCTGAGCCGCTCGCGGCCGGCCTGCGCGGCCTCGGACTGGGGATAGGCCTTGACCAGGTCTTCCAGCGTGCGGCGTGCCGCGCGCGTGTCCTTCAGCTCGATCTGGCAGTTGGCGATCGACAGCACGGCCTCGGGCGCCTTCGGGTGGTCTGGCGCGGTCGAGAGCATCGAGCGGAAGTTCGCGATGGCCTCGGCGTAGTTGCGCGTGGCGTACTGCGCGTTGCCCAGCCAGTACAGCGCCGAGGGCGCGTAGCCGCTGCGCGGGTAGCGCTTGACGAAGTCGGCGAAGGCGGTCTGCGCCTGGGCGAACTGCCCGGCGCGGAAGACGCCCAGCGCCGCATCGAAGTCGGCCTTCTCCTTCGGGTCGGCGCTGAACTCGCGGCCGTCCACCGACACCTGCGTGGGCTCGTTTTCCTTGAGCTTGTTGTCGATGTCCGCCTGCCGCTGCTGCATCTCGGACAACTGGCGCGTGAGCTGCTCGTTCTGGCCGGTCATGCGCGCCAGCTCGCCGCGCAGCCCGTCGATCTGCTGCTGCAGCTCGACCAGGCTGCGGCGCAGCTGGGCGTTCTCCTGCGTGCCGGCCTCGGCCTGCTGGCGCACCGCCTCGACGCGCTGGCGCAGGTCGAGGATGGCGCGGCGGGCCTCGTCGTCCTCGAACAGCGCCGCCTGCGCACCCGCGGACGCACACAGAACAAAGGCGGCAAGCGCCGCCTGCCGCCAAGGGTGCATCGACATGGTCAACGGTAGACGATCTCGGCGCGGCGGTTCTGCGCCCACGCGTCCTCACCCGTGCCCTGGGCCGCCGGCTTCTCCTTGCCGAAGCTCACGGCCTCGATCTGCGCGTCGTTCACGCCCAGCAGGGTGAGCGCGCGGCGCACGGCCTCGGAGCGCTTCTGGCCCAGCGCCAGGTTGTACTCGCGGCCGCCGCGCTCGTCGGTGTGGCCTTCGATGGAGATCTGGCGCGACGGGTTGGCCTTCAGGAAGCGGGCATGGCCGTCGATCAGCGACTGGAACTCGGGCTTGATGGTGTAGCTGTCGAAGTCGAAATAGACGATCCGTGCCACCCCGACCGGGCCCTGGCGCGTCTGCGCGTTCGGGTCGATCGTGACGGGTGCCACGCCGCTGGCCGCGCCGCCGGTGCCGCCGGCGCCCGCACCGCCGGCGCCTGCCGCGCCGTCGTTGAGCTTGGTGCCGGACGAGCATCCGGCGATGAGCGCCACGATGGCCAGCGAATAAAGTGAACGTCTAAGCATGTCGGACTCCTCTGGTTGATCTTGATTGGTTGATCACTGCTTCTGAAACGGACCCCAGTCCGGTTCGCGGATGTCTCCCGCTTTGCCGGCCAGGCGTGCCTTGATCTTTCCGTCGAGCGTGGTGGTCATCAGGGCCTCCCGGCCCTGCAACTGCGTGGCGTAGACGATGAGCTTGCTGTTGGGCGCGAAGCTCGGGTTCTCGTCGGCGCTGGTGTCCGTCAGCGACGTCACGGTGCCGCTGGACAGCTCCATCACCTGCAATTTGAAGGCGCCGCCGGTGCGCGTGATGTAGGCCAACCACCGGCCGTCCGGGCTGACCGACGGGGAGATGTTGTAGGACCCGGAGAAGGTCACGCGGGTCGGGTTGCCGCCGCCGGCCGACATCTTGTAGATCTGCGGCGAGCCGCCGCGGTCGCTCACGAAGTAGATCGTGCCGCCGTCGGCCGAGTAGGTGGGCTCGGTGTCGATGGCGCTGCTCTGCGTCAGGCGGCGCGGTTCGCCGCCGCCGGCGGGGATGGTGAACAGCTGCGAGCCGCCGTCGCGGCTGAGCGTCACGGCCAGCGTGCCGCCGTCCGGCGACCAGGCCGGCGCGCTGTTCGAGCCCTTGAAGTTGGCCACCAGCCGGCGCTGGCCCGTCGCCACCGAGTGCACGTAGACGACTGGCTTGCGCGATTCGAAGGAGACGTATGCCAGTTGCCCGCCGTTGGGCGACCACACGGGCGAGATGATCGGCTCCGGGCTGGCCAGGGCGGCCTGGGCGTTCTCGCCGTCGGCGTCGGCCACCCACAGCGTGTAGCGGCCGCCGGCGCGCGTGACGTAGGCCAGGCGGGTCGAGAAGATGCCCTTCTCGCCGGTGAGCTTCTCGTAGACGTAGTCGGCGATGCGGTGCGAGGCCAGGCGCAGGTCGGCCTGCGGCACGGTGTAGCTCTGGCCGCCGAGGTCCTGGCCGCGCACCACGTCCCACAGGCGGAAGCGCACGTCGTAGCGGCCGTCGGCCAGGCGGGTGACGCTGCCGGCCACCAGCGAGTCGGCCGTGCGCTGGCGCCACAGGGTGAGGTCGGGCCGGGCGTTCTCGTCCATCGACTGGCCCGAGGCGTCGACGCCGCGGAACTGGCCGCTGCGTTCCAGGTCGGCCTTGACGATCTCCGAGATCTTCTGCGGCGAGGCATCTTCACCCTTGAACGGCACCAGCGCGATCGGCAGCTGCGTCAGGCCCACACCCGATACCTCGACCCGGAACTGGGCCAGCGCAGGCAGGGCGGGGGAGGCAGCAAGGGCCGCGAGAAGGGAGCGGCGAGCGAGGGGCTGGGCGGGGAAGGAGCGGATGGACGGCAACAGCGTGTTGTTCATGCAGTTCGGAGAAATGTCCCGCAACGAAAGTTTCCGACTGGCGGAAAGCTAGCAATGGTACACATTGCCCCGACGTCTACGTCACAAACTGTGTACGTTCCGGCCGCGTCCTACAGTGCGGGCGGCGTCGGGGCCGCCGGCAGCAGCATCTGGGCGGCCCGGGCCACCCGCACGCAGTCCTTGATGTGCTGCTCGCCCAGCGTGCGCAGCGCCGCGTAGCCGAGCGCCGCGCCCGCCAGCTGGCCGGCCAGCGGCACCCAGCGGGCGGCCTGGCGCGCGGTGAGCATCACGCCGGCGCGGCGGGCCAGCGCCAGCAGCAGGTCGCGCGTGAGGAGCTTGCCGATCAGCACCGCGCCGATGGTGTTGGCGGCCTGCAGCACCCGCTCGCGCTGGCGCGGCGAGAGGTGCGCCAGTTGCGGCGTCGCCAGGCCGAACTCGGCGCTGATGCTGGGCAGCAGGCGGGCCAGCAGGGCGGCGTCGGCCGCCAGGTCGACGCCCGGCAGCGGCAGCGCGCCGGCCGCCGCCGCCAGCAGCGCCTTGCGGCCCAGCAGGCGGCGGCTGCGGTGGACGGCCGCGACGAGCGCGGGATCGCCTTGGGCGAGTTCGATGGCGGAGGGCATGGTGCTGTGAGAGCCCGTGCGCGCGCCGCCGTTCCCTGCGCGTCAGCCGGCCAGCGCTTCCAGTTGTTCCGAGAGCACGAGCCAGCGTTCCTCCAGCCCGGCGATCTCGGCTTCGAGCTGCTTCAGGCGCCGGCCCGCCTCGGCCAGCTCGGCCGGCGGCAGCGCCTCGGCCAGGCGCCCGTGCAGCGCGTCGCGCTCGGTGCCGGCGGCAGCCAGGCGGGCGTCCACCTGCGCCAGCTCCTTGCGCAGCGGCTTGGCCTGCTCGGCCGTCTGCTGGCGCTCGCGGGCCTGGCGCTGGCGCTCGGTGCGCGGGTCTGCGGGCGCCACGGGCGCAGCCGCGGGGGCGGCCGGCGGCGGCGCCTTGTCCGCCGCCGTCTCCAGGCGGGCGCGCTCGCGCTGCTTGCGGGCCTCGTCCAGCAGGTAGCGTTGGTAGTCGTCCAGGTCGCCGTCGAAGTCGCTCACGGCGCCGCCGCCGACCAGCCAGAACTCGTCGCACACGGATCGCAGCAGCGCCCGGTCGTGGCTGACCAGCATCAGCGTGCCCTCGAACTCGTTGAGCGCCACGGCCAGCGCTTCGCGCGTGGCCAGATCCAGGTGGTTGGTCGGCTCGTCCAGCAGCAGCAGGTTGGGGCGCTGCCAGACCATCATCGCCAGCACCAGGCGCGCCTTCTCGCCGCCGCTCATGGTGCCCACGGGCTGCTTGACCATGTCGCCGCTGAAGTTGAAGCTGCCGAGGAAGCCGCGCAGGTCCTGCTCGCTGCTGCGGCCGGGCGCGGCGGCACCCAGCTCGCGCGCCAGGCGCACCATGTGCTCCAGCGGGTTGCTGGCCTCGTGCAGCACGTCCAGCTCCTGCTGCGCGAAGTAGCCGATGGCCAGGCCCTTGCCCTCGGTAACGGTGCCCGAGACGAGCGGCAGGTCGTGCGCGATGGTCTTGACGAAGGTGGACTTGCCGCGGCCGTTGGCGCCCAGGATGCCGATGCGCTGCCCGGCGAGCACCGAGCGGTTGACGCCGGAGAGGATCACCTTCGGCCCGGCGTCCTCCTGCGCATAGCCGAAGCACGCGTCCTGCACGCTGAGCATCGGGTTGGGCAGGCTGGCCGGCTCCTTGAACTCGAAGCTGAAGTCCGCCTCGGCCAGCAGCGGGGCCACCTTCTCCATGCGCTCCAGCGCCTTGACGCGGCTTTGCGCCTGCTTGGCCTTGCTGGCCTTGGCCTTGAAGCGGTCGATGAATTTCTGCAGGTGGGCGATCTTGTCCTGCTGGCGCGCGTAGGCGGCCTGCTGCTGCGCCAGCTTGAGGGCGCGCATGTCCTCGAACTTGCTGTAGTTGCCGCCGTAGCGGGTGAGCTTCGCATGCTCGATGTGCAGGGTCACGTCGGTCACGGCGTCGAGGAACTCGCGGTCGTGGCTGATGACGATCATGGTGCCGGCGTACTTCTGCAGCCAGCTTTCGAGCCAGACGAGCGCGTCCAGATCCAGGTGGTTGGTCGGCTCGTCCAGCAGCAGCAGGTCGCTCGGGCACATCAGCGCCCGGGCGAGCTGCAGCCGCATGCGCCAGCCGCCGGAGAAGCTGTTGACCGGCTGCTCCAGCTCGTGCACCTGGAAGCCCAGGCCGAGGATGAGCGCCTGCGCGCGCGGCGCGGCGTCGTGCTCGCCGGCGTCGGCCAGGTCGGTGTAGGCCTGCGCCAGCGCCATGCCGGCCTCGGCATCGTCGGGGGCCTGGGCATGCGCCTCCTCGGCGCGGGCCAGGGCGGCGCGCGCCTCCATCAGGCGCGTGTCGCCTGCGATGACGAAGCCGGTGGCCGGCTCGTCGGTCTCGGGCATGTGCTGGGCCACCTGGGCCAGGCGCCACTGGCGCGGCATGGAGAAGCTGCCGCCGTCCTCGTGCAGCGAGCCGTTGAGCAGCGCGAAGAGGGTGGACTTGCCGGCGCCGTTGCGGCCGACCAGGCCGACCTTCTCGCCGGGGTTGAGGGTGGCGCTCGCGCCGTCGAGCAGCACCTTGGTGCCGCGGCGCAGGATGACGTTGTCGAGAATGATCATGTCTTGAGAGGGCGGGGCGCGGCGTTGCGCGTCCGCGTCGGAAAAGGAATGACGGCCGGTCCGCGATGCGTGCAGACCGGCAGGTGGTGCGAAAGGCGGCGCTCAGGCCCGACTTCGCACCAGGGGCAGCAGGTCGAAGGCGGCCGAGGTCATGGCGATGCCGCCGCGAGGGCGTCCCGGGTGAGCAGCAGCACCTGGTCGGTGCCGGCGCTGGTCTCCAGCCACACGGCCTCCAGGCGCGGGAAGGCGGCCTCGAAGTTCTCGCGCTCGTGGCCGATCTCCAGCACCAGCACGGCCTCGCCGCTCATGCGCGCGGGCGCGTCGGCCAGCAGGCGGCGGACGAAGTCCATGCCGTCCGCGCCGCCGGCCAGGGCCAGCGCGGGCTCGGCCCGGTACTCGGGCGGCAGCGCGGCCATGCTCTGCGCATTGACGTATGGCGGGTTGCACAGGATCAGGTCGTAGGGGCCGGGCAGGGCCGCGAGGCCGTCGGATTCGATCAGGCGGATGCGGCCGTCCAGGCCGTGCCGCGCAACGTTGATGGCCGCCACCTCCAGCGCCTCGCGCGAGAGGTCGGCCGCATCGACGGCGGTCTCCGGCCAGGCCATCGCCGCCAGCACCGCCAGGCTCCCGTTGCCGGTGCACAGGTCGAGCACGCGCAGGAATGGTGCCCCCACGCTCGCCACTTCGTGTGCTTCGCTGCCCCCCGAGGGGGCGCTCGCTTGCTTGGGGCGGCCCGGCGCGGCGCTCGGCTCGCTCAGCCACGGATCGATGCCGCCGTCGGCGATCAGCTCGGCGATGAAGCTGCGCGGCACGATGGCGCGCTCGTCCACGTAGAAGGACACACCCTGCAGCCAGGCTTCCTTCGTCAGGTAGGCAGCCGGCTTGCGGCTGGCGATGCGTTCATCAACCAGGGCTTGTACCTGCGCCGCGCTGCCGGACGAAACCTCGCGCGCGGCCACGCCGTCCAGGTCGTCGAGCGGCAGGCGCAGCCGCCACATCACCAGCCAGGCGGCCTCGTCGAAGGCGTTGGCGGTGCCGTGGCCGAAGGCGACGCCGGCCTCGGCGAGCTGCCGCTCGGCCGCGTGCACGAGGTCCAGCACGGTCGCCATCACGCGGCGGCCGCGTTCAACGTCGTGATCGCGCGGCGGTAGATGTTCTTCAGCGTCTCGATGTCGCCGGGCGCGACGTGCTCGTCGATCTGGTGGATGCTGGCGTTGACCGGCCCCAGCTCGATCACCTGCGGGCAGACCTTGGCGATGAAGCGCGCGTCGCTGGTGCCGCCGCTGGTGGACAGCTCGGTCTCGATGCCGGTCTCTTCGCGGATCGCGCCCTGCACCGCGGCCACCAGCGCGCCGGGCTGCGTGAGGAAGGGCAGGCCGCCGACCGTCCAGGCCAGTTCGTAGTCCAGGCCGTGCCGGTCCAGCACGCCCTGCACGCGCGATTGCAGCGACTCGGGCGTGGACTCGGTGGAGAAGCGGAAGTTGAAATCGACCACCGCCGTGCCCGGGATGACGTTGCTCGCGCCGGTGCCGGCGTGGATGTTGCTCACCTGCCAGCTCGTCGGCTGGAAGAAGGCGTTGCCCGCGTCCCAGCCGCCCTCGGCATTGATGGCGACCAGCTCGGCCAGCGCCGGGGCCAGCGCATGCACCGGGTTCTTCGCCAGGTGCGGGTAGGCGATGTGGCCCTGCACGCCCCGGGCGGTGAGGCGGCCGCTCATGGTGCCGCGGCGGCCGTTCTTGATCATGTCGCCGCAGCGCTGCACCGAGGTGGGCTCGCCCACGATGCACCAGTCCAGCCGCTGGCCGCGGGCGGCCAGTTCGCGGCAGACGACCACGGTGCCGTCCACGCCCGGGCCTTCCTCGTCGCTGGTGAGCAGCAGCGCCAGCGCGATGCGCGGCGAAGGCTCGGCGGCGAGGAACTCCTCGATGGCGACGACGAAGGCGGCCAGCGAGCTCTTCATGTCGCAGGCGCCGCGGCCGTAGAGCAGCCCGCCGCGGTGGGTGGGCGTGAAGGGCGGGCTGGTCCACTGCTCGAGCGGGCCGGTGGGCACGACGTCGGTGTGGCCGGCGAAGACCAGCACCGGCGCATCGACCGGCGGGATCGGCGTGGCCGGGATGGCGGCGCCCGGCGCCGGTGCGGCAGCGGACGGCCCGGGCCGGCGGACGGCCCAGAGGTTGGTGACGCGGAAGTCCGTCGGCCCGCTCTCGATGCGCTCCAGCGCGAAGCCCAGCCGCGCCAGGCGCTCGCCGATGAGCTGCTGGCAGCCGCCGTCCTCCGGCGTGACGGACGGCGTGGCGATGAGTTGTTCGGCGAGGTGGAGCGTTCGGGTCATCGAGGAAGGCGCGGTGGTCAGCCCTGGTGGTGCACGTCCAGGGTGATCTCCGTGAAGGTGGGCGCCTCGACCTGGTCGAGCAGCTTGCGCTCAGCCTCCGGCTTCGGCTGGGTGGCGTTGTGGTTCTGCAGGCGCCACATCAGGTTGGTGGGCGAGTCGGCATGGGCCATGCCTTCCTCGCGCTCGATGCGGCCGTCGAGGATGAGCTTGGCGATGGCCTCCTCGAAGGTCTGCGAGCCCTCGGCCATGGAGTTGTTCATCGCCTCCTTGACGCCGGAGAAGTCGCTCTTCTCGATCATCTCGGCCACCAGCGCGGTGTTGAGCATCACCTCCACCGCCGGCAGGCGCGAGCCGCGCGGCGTGCGCAGCAGGCGCTGCGCCACGATGGCTCGCAGCGCGCCGGCCAGGTCGCCCAGCAGGGTGGGGCGCACCTCCACCGGGTAGAAGGACAGGATGCGGTTGAGCGCCCGGTAGGCGTTGTTGGCGTGCAGCGTGGCCAGGCACAGGTGCCCGGACTGGGCGTAGGCGATGGCGGCCGTCATGGTCTCGCGGTCGCGGATCTCGCCGATCTGGATCACGTCCGGCGCCTGGCGCAGCGCGTTCTTCAGTGCGATCGACAGCGACTGCGTGTCGGTGCCCACGTCGCGCTGGTTGATGATCGACTTCTTGTTGACGTAGGTGAACTCGATCGGTTCTTCCACCGTCAGGATGTGGCCGGAGGCGTGCTCGTTGCGGTAGTCCAGCATCGAGGCCAGCGTGGTGGTCTTGCCCGCGCCGGTCGCGCCGACCATCAGGATCAGCCCGCGCTTTTCCATGACGAGCTGCTTGAGCACCTCGGGCAGGTTCAGGTCCTCGAAGGCCGGGATGAGGTTGGCGATGTAGCGGATCACCACCGCGCAGCTCCCGCGCTGGCGCATGGCGCTGATGCGGAAGTTGCCGACGCCCTCGCGCGCGACGGCGGTGTTCAGCTCGCCGGTGCGCTCCAGTTCCGCGATGCGCTCGGGCGTGACGATCTCGCGCAGCAGCTCCAGCGGCGCCTCGGGCGGCAGCACCTGCGGGTTGATGGGCAGGCACTGGCCGTTGATGCGGATCTGCGCCGGCGCATTGGCCGTGAGGTACACGTCGGAGGCCTTGCGTTCGGCCATCAGACGAAGAATGCGGTCCATCGTTCCCATCGAGCCCTCCAGGTGTTGTGATCGTTGCAAGCGGCGAGGCCGCCCGGGGGCGGCCTCGCGGCGGGGTCAGTCTCGCAGCAGGTCGTTCAGGCTGGTCTTGGAGCGCGTCTGCGCGTCGACCGTCTTGACGATGATGGCGGCGTAGGTGGAATAGTCCTGCCCCGCCTTGGTCTTCTTGGGCAGGTTGCCGCTGATGACCACGCTGCCGGCCGGCACGCGGCCGTAGCTGATCTCGCCGGTGTCGCGGTTGAAGATCGGCGTGCTCTGGCCGATGTACACGCCCATGCCCAGCACCGAGTTCTCTTCCACGATCACGCCCTCGACCACCTCGGAGCGGGCGCCGATGAAGCAGTTGTCCTCGATGATGGTCGGGTTGGCCTGCAGCGGCTCCAGCACGCCGCCCAGGCCCACGCCGCCCGACAGGTGTACGTTGGCGCCGACCTGCGCGCAGGAACCGACGGTGGCCCAGGTGTCGACCATGGTGCCTTCGCCGACGTAGGCGCCGATGTTCACGTAGCTGGGCATCAGGATCGCGCCCTTGGCGACGAAGCTGCCGCGGCGCGCTATCGCCGGCGGCACGATGCGCACGCCGGAGTCGCGCAGCTCGTTGGCCGACAGGTGCGAGAACTTGGTCGGCACCTTGTCGTAGAAGCCCAGCGAGCCGGCCTGGATCTGCTCGTTGTCCTTCAGGCGGAAGGACAGCAGCACTGCCTTCTTGACCCACTGGTGCACCGTCCACTGGCCGACGCCTTCGCGCGTGGCGACGCGCAGGTGGCCGTTGTTCAGCTCGGCGATGACGTGCTCGACGGCGTCGGCCACCTCCTTGGGCGCCTGGGTGGGCGAGAGGTTGGCGCGGTCTTCCCACGCGGCGTCGATGATCTGTTGCAGTTGCTGGCTCATGGAAGGGTCGGTCGGATCGAAAAGGGTGGAGGGATCAGGCGCCCGGGTGGCGGCGCGTGAAGTCGACGATGCGGCGCGCGGCCTCGGTGCATTCGGGCGTGTCGGCCACGAGGGCCATGCGGATGCGGCCCCGGCCGGGATTGGCGCCCTGCGACTCGCGCGCGAGGTAGCTGCCGGGCAGCACCGTCACATTGTATTGAGCGTACAGGGCGCGGGCGAAGGCCGCGTCGTCGCCGTTCCAGCCCGGCGGGATGCCCGCCCACAGGTAGAAGCTGGCGTCGGGCAGGCGCACGTCCAGCACCGCTTCCAGCATCGGCGTGACGGCCGCGAACTTGGTGCGGTACTGCATGCGGTTGTCGACCACGTGCGATTCGTCGCCCCAGGCCGCGATGCTGGCCGCCGCCACCGCGCCGCTCATGGCGCTGCCGTGGTAGGTGCGGTAGAGCAGGAACTGCCTGACGATGGCCGCGTCGCCCGCCACGAAGCCGCTGCGCAGGCCCGGCACGTTGCTGCGCTTGGACAGCGAGGTGAGCGCGATCAGGTTGCGGAAGTCGCCGCGGCCCAGCTTCGCGGCTGCCTCCAGGCCGCCCAGCGGCGGTTCGTCGCGGAAGTAGATCTCGCTGTAGCACTCGTCGGAGGCGATGACGAAGCCATGACGGTCGCTCAGCGCGAACAGCTTCTCCCATTCGGCGAGCGGCATCACGGCGCCGGTGGGGTTGCCGGGCGAGCAGACGTAGACCAGTTGCGTGCGCGCCCACACCTCGGCCGGCACGCTGTCCCAGTCGACCGCGAAGTTGCGCGCCGGATCGCTGGGCGCGTACCAGGTGTCGGCGCCCGCCAGCAGGGCCGCACCTTCGTAGATCTGATAGAAGGGATTGGGCGAGATGACCACCGGCGCCGGCGAGCGCGTGGCGTCCACCACCGTCTGCGCCAGGGCGAACAGCGCCTCGCGCGAGCCGTTGACGGGCAGCACCTGCGTGGCCGGGTCCACTTCCAGCGCATAGCGGCGCTTGAGCCAGCCCGTGAAGGCCTGGCGCAGCTTCAGGTCGCCGGCGGTGGCGGGGTAGATGGCCAGCGCGCCCAGGCCCTCGACCAGGGCGTCCTTGATGAAGGGCGGGGTGGGGTGGCGCGGCTCGCCGATGCCCAGGCTGATGGGCGTGTGGGCCGGATCGGGCTGGACGCCGGCGAAGAGCTGCCGAAGCCGTTCGAAGGGGTAGGGCTGCAGCTTGGCGAGCAGGGGATTCATGGGGCCGGATTATCCGTGAGCGCCCGGGGTGTGGCGCCGTGTTGCAGGCCCATCCAGGCCGGCGGCCGAGCGCCGCGTCAGCGGCCGATGCGGCGGGCCGCCTTCGGTGCCGGGGCTGACGCCAGCGCCTCGGCCTGCGCCTTCAGCGCCTCGATCGTCCGCCCGGTCTGGCGCAGCTTGCGCAGCGCGTCGGCGCCGCGCTCACGCTCTTGCGCGCTGGCATCGGGTTGCTGGCCCAGCAGCACCTCGCCGAGCCAGCCGATCTGGCGGCCGTAGCTGGCGACGTGCGCGTCGATCAGCCGCTCCAGCGCGGGGTTGCCGGAGGCCAGGGTGGTGGCGGTGTCGGTCTGCACGGTCTGCGTCCAGTCGCCGCCGGCCGGCCAGCGGTAAGTGGGGGCGTAGAAGAAGAACCACATCCAGGGCCACATGGCACGCTCCTCCGGTCGCAGGCGGTGATGAACGCTGCGATTGTGCGGAGCCAGCCGGCCGCGGGGAATCGACCAGTCGGCCGAGGCGCTCAGGCGGCGGCGCTGCCGCGCCGGTAGAAGGCCAGCGAGCCGGCCAGCGCCAGCAGCAGCGCGCCGCAGGTGCGGTCGAGCCAGCGCATGGCGCGGCCCCTGAGCAGCCGTACCGCCCGCGCGCCGACGAAGGCGTAGACCAGCATCATCGCCAGGTCGAGCCCGGCGAAGAGGAAGGCCAACACCAGGTACTGCGGCGCCTGCGCCGCGGCCGGGTCGATGAACTGCGGCAGCAGCGCCGAGCAGAACAGGTAGCCCTTGGGGTTGGTCACGGCCACCAGGAAGGACTTGCCGAAGATCTGCACCGGCGTGCCGTGCTGCGCCGCCGGCAGCGCCGCCACGTCGATGCCGCCGGCCGAGCGCAGCATGCGCAGGCCGATCCAGGCCAGGTAGGCGGCGCCCACCCACTTGAGCACGCCGAACCAGAACTCCGAGGCCGCCAGCAGCGCGCCCAGCCCCAGCGCCACCGCCCCGACCAGCACGAAGTCCGACAGCATCGCGCCGGCCATGCCCGGCAGCGCGCGCCGCACGCCGACGCGCGAGCCGTTGGACAGCGCCAGCAGCATCGTCGGCCCCGGCGTGGCGATGGCGGCCAGGGCGACGATGCAGAAGAGCAGGGCAGTGGCAATGGTCATGGCAGGGTCTCCGGCCGCGCCGCGGCGGCGCCTCGGTCAGTGCAGCTTCTTGACCAGCACCTGGCTGCGCCGGTCCCAGTTGTAGCGGCTCTTGCGGGCCTCGGGCAGCCACTCGGGGTTGACCTGCTGGAAGCCGCGCTTGATGAACCAGTGCATGGTGCGCGTGGTCAGCACGAAGATGCTGTCCAGCCCCATGGCGCGGGCGCGGTGCTCGATGCGCTTGAGCAGCTTCTCGCCGTCGCCCTGGCCCTGCGAGTGGGGCGAGACGGTCAGCGCCGCCATCTCGGCCGTCCTGGCCTCGGGGTAGGGGTACAGCGCGGCGCAGCCGAAGATCACGCCGTCGTGCTCCACCACGGTGTACTGGTGGATGTCGCGCTCGATCTCGGTGCGGCTTCGCTTGACCAGCGTGCCGTCGCGCTCGAAGGGCTCGATCAGCTGCAGGATGCCGCCGATGTCGTCCACCGAGGCCTCGCGCACGGATTCGAGCTTCTCGTCGATCACCATCGTGCCGATGCCGTCGTGCACGTAGATCTCCAGCAGCAGCGAGCCATCGACCGCGAAGGGCAGGATGTGGCTGCGCTCCACGCCGCCCTCGCAGGCCTTGACGCAGTGCTGCAGGTAGAACGCGGTGTCGGTGGGCCGCTGCGGCGGCGAGAGGTCGGCCAGCAGCTTCTTCGCGGCGTCCAGCGGCAGCTCGGTGTCGATCGGGTTGTCCTCGCTCACCGGGCGGCCGGCGTCCAGGGCAATGCCGGGGATCTCCGTCAGGAAGATCAGCTTGTCGGCCTGCACGGCGATGGCCACGCTGGTGGCCACCTCTTCCATCGTGAGGTTGAAGGCCTCGCCGGTGGGCGAGAAGCCGAAGGGCGAGATCAGCACCATGGCGCCGAAGTCCAGCGCGCGGCGGATGCCCACCACATCCACCTTGCGCACCA
Organism: Xenophilus azovorans DSM 13620; assembly: GCF_000745855.1. GTDB lineage: Bacteria > Pseudomonadota > Gammaproteobacteria > Burkholderiales > Burkholderiaceae_C > Xenophilus > Xenophilus azovorans. The sequence goes on along the minus strand of NZ_KN050766.1, from coordinate 531,583 downwards.
GGCCCGAATGCTGGAAGTCCACCCCGTCCATCACCCCGACCGGCCGGGCGGTGATGAAGTTGCCCGAGATCATGCGCACCGTGGAGCCGGCCATCGGCGTGTTGGGCAGGCCCTGGCTGAAGGCCGCCTCGATCTCGTAGCGCAACTGGCCGGCGGCTTCCTGCGCGCAGTCCAGCGCCACCTCGTCCGTGATGCGGATGCCGTGCGAGTACTTCGCCGCATGGCCCTTGGCGCGCAGCTGCTCGTTCACCTGCGGCCGGAAGCCGTGCACCAGCACGATCTTCACGCCCATCGACTGGATCAGCGCCAGGTCCTGCGCCAGGCTCTGCAGCTTGCCGGCCGCGATCGCCTCGCCCGCCACCGCCACCACGAAGGTCTTGCCCCGGTGCGTGTGGATGTAGGGCGCCACCGAGCGGAACCAGGGGACGAAGGTGAAGTTGAAGACGGTGGACATGGGCAGTGCCGGAGGCAAAGGGGGCGCGTCGGGAGGGCGGATTGTCTCCGAATGGCGTCAGGCGGGCTGCGGCGCTGGAGGTGGCAGTTTTTCACGAGGCACGAACAATCCGGCGCGAGGAGGGTGTCGCAAAAATCAGAAGAAGGACTTATTTCATGGCGTCCTCAGAGGGCTGCTCCATAGACTGTCAAATTCTGTAAGGAAGAGGGGCCAGAGGGTGAATAGGAGCTATAGGAACGTCTGGAATGAGGCGGTCGGCGCGTGGGTGGCTGTGCACGAGCACGTGCGCTGCCGTGGACGCGCCATGGGCACGTCCGTGGCGTTGAGCACCATCGGCTTGTTGGCGCAACCGGCGGCTTGGGCGGCATGCACCGACACCCCCGGGGCGACTTTTACGGCCAATGCTGGCAGCGCTTGCACCCTGGCGCCTGGCGTGAACTCGATTTCGGTCAATGGGGTGGTCATGCAGGCTTCGGGGGCGGCATCTTCATGGACCGCCAACGAATCCATGACGATGACAAGCACATATGTGGGCGGGGCTTCAGGCCAGTATGGCGTGCACTCGCTCAATGGGGGCAGCGTTTTTCTCAATGGGGCGTCCAACAGTGTCACGACCAACGGCCAGAGCCTTTCGCATGGTGTCTATGCTCAGGGTGCAGGATCGCGGATTCTTGTGGCGGGCGACCTGCACGTGACTGCCAATGGCGGCATCAACCCCAACGCCAGTTCAGCCGTCCGCGGCATCATGGTCAGCGGCGGCGGTGTGGTGGACATCCAGGGACACACCACGGTCGACATGACCAATGCAAACTGGCCGGCCGGCACCAACAACCGCGCCGTGTCCGCCGAGGGAGGAACGATCAACCTGAACACCGCCACGCTGTATGCCGCAGGGTCGGCTAGCAGCGCGATCGGCATGGGGCTTCAGGTGAACTCGAACACCTCCGTGATCAACGCCAACGGCCTGGTCAGCATCACCACGAAGGGCGTGAACGCGCAAGGCGCCTACGCACTCAACGGCCAGATGAATCTGGCCGAACTCAAAGTCGAAACGGCAGGCAGTGCTGCGAACGGGATCCTGGTGGGAGGATCGACGGGCCGGGTCACCTTCCATGGCGGCAGCATCGAGACCACTGGTACCTCTGCCAGAGGCATCAGGGTCACACAGGGCACGGCGGAATCGACCGGGGCCCTGGATATCAGTACGGCGGCAGGTGGCAGCCATGGCGTGCAGGTGCTGGACGGCGGCACCGCCACGTTGGCACAAACCGTCATCCATACCGCTGCTGACGACTCGATGGGCATCGACTTGGTCAACACGGTTGCGAAGGGTACGGCGCTCAACCTGAACGGCGCGCTGTCCATCGAGACGCAGGGCAAGGCCAGCAGCGGCATCCGCTCGGTTTACAACACGGCCAACGCGGTCGTGGTGCCAGTGGGCAGCAGCATCCTGACGCATGGGGAGAGGGCGCACGGCCTGGAACTCTCGGCATCGGCGGGCGACCAGACCACCTGGAGTGTGGCGGCCGGCGCGCGCGTCGAGGTCCAGGGAATGAATGCCTATCCCGTCTACCTGTCCAGTCCGGCAGGAAAGGTCGCCTTTTCCAATGCGGGAGAACTGGTGGCGGGTGGGTTGAGCATCAGCGGTCTCATGATCGACGGCGCCGCCGGCGGCGCCGACGTCACCAACAGCGGCACCATCACTTTCAATTCTCCCATTGCGGGCACCGGCATGGCGGGCCACGACATCGCGGGTGATGCACGCATTGTCAACACCGGCGCCATCACGGCCGGTCCATTGGGCGGCGGGGCGGGCATCGCCATGTCCCACAGCGGTCCGTCCGGTACGTTGACGGTGGAGAACCAGGGCAGCATTGCCGCTCAGGGCAAGCTCGCCATGGGAATGTCTGCCGTGGCGGCCGGCGCGGGCAACGTGTCGCTGGTCAATGCCGGCACAATTGGTACCCCCGCGGTGCCTGTGGGTACGGGTGTTTGGGGTGCTGTGAATTCGCCGTCGGCGCTGCTGGCGCTGGACAACAGTGGGCGCATCGATGCGCAGTCGACAGGCATCTCCGCTCACAGCGCGGGCAGCCTGGACATCACCAACGCCGGCCTTGTGGCCGAGAGCGCCGCGGTGGCGCTGGACGTCTCCGGCAATGTGGCGATGGGCGGTGCCATCGACAACAGCGGCAGCCTGCTGGCCGGCTCGACCGCCGTGCTGTCGCAGACGCCCGGCAGCCTGAGCCTGAGCAACAGCGGTACCTTGCGTGCGCCGGAGGCCATCCGTGCGACGGCCGGTACCCTTGGCGCCACCAACACGGGCCTGATCCACGGCACGGTGCAGGCGGCAGGCGGGCAGATCGACCTGAGCAACGCCGGCCTGTGGACCAATACCGGCGACTCCGTGCTCACCTCCCTGAGCAACAGTGGCACCGTCACCTACACCGTGCCGGTGGGAGGGACCTACAAGATCGTCACCGTCGGCAACTACGTCGGCCAGGGCGGGCAGATCAACCTCAACACCTGGCTGGGCGACGACGGCTCGCCCAGCGACCGGCTGGTGATCGACGGCGGCAGCGCCACCGGCAGCACGCGTCTGGGCATCACCAACACCGGCGGTACCGGTGCGCGAACGACCGGCAACGGCATCCTGGTGGTCGACGCGCAGAACGGCGCCACCACCGGCACCGGCGCCTTCTCGCTGGCCGGCCCGGTGAGCGCCGGCGCGTACGACTATTCGCTGGTGCGCCGCGCCAACCAGAGCTGGTACCTCAGTTCCGACCTGATCACCACGCCGCCGGTCGATCCGGGCGCGCCCACGGACCCCGGCACCGTGACGCCGCCGGCCGTCAGCCTGCCCAACTACCGCCAGGAAACCTCGCTCTACGCCGCCGTGCCCTCGCTGGCCGCGCTGCACAGCGCTGCGACGATGGACAGCTTCCACGAGCGCATGGGCGCGGCCGGCTATGCCGCCGCCGGCGAGGACAGCCGGCCTGCGCGCCTGTGGGTTCGCCTGATCGGCAGCAACGGCAAGCGCAAGGGCGATGCGCTGGGCGTCTACGGCCGCAGCGGCCCCGCCTACGACCACAAGACCGCCGCGCTGCAGCTCGGCGGCGACTTCTACCAGGGCCGCAATGAGGACGGCAGCCGCACCCATGCCGGCCTGTACTTCGCCACCGGTCAGACCAGCGGCGACGTGCGGCACTTCAACGGCACCGCGGCGGGCAGTGCCAAGCTGGACGTCACCTCGCTGGGCCTGTACTGGACGCTGCTGGGCGCGCAGGGCGGCTACGTGGATTTCGTTGCCCAGGGCAGCCACTACGGCGTGAAGGCCACCTCCACCCGCATGCCGGGTGTGAAGAGTTCGGGTACGGGCTACGACGTGTCGGTCGAGGGCGGGCTGCCGTTCAGCCTGGGCGGTGCCTGGACGCTGGAGCCGCAACTGCAGGTGCGCCGCCAGCAGGCCGACCTGGGCGGCGGCGCAGACCTGGCCGGCCGCGTGAACTACGGCGACGTGGACTCGCTGGTCGGCCGCGCCGGTCTGAAGCTGGGCTACGCCACGCCGAAGCTGGCGGCCTGGGCGCGGCTGGACCTGCTCAACGAATTCCAGGGCCGCAGCACGACCACCGTGTCGTCGCTGGCGGGCCTGCACGGCGTGAATTTCGACAGCAGCGTGCACGGCCGCTCGTTGGCGCTGACGGCCGGCGTGGATGCGCGGCTGACGCAAGCCGTCTCGCTGTACGGCTCGGCCAGCTACCGCCGCGCGCTGGGCGGAAGCCGCGGTCACGCGTGGGGCGCACAGGCCGGCGTGAAGGTCGCCTGGTAGCAGGCGGCGATCCCGGCGCCTTCAGAGGGCTTCCGCGCAGCCGGACGACCGCGACGGCCTTCTGCCGGGCGCCCGCCGCCTCGGCGCGGCTGCGGCGCGGAAGGCCGCCAGGCGCATCGCATAGGCGTCGATCGGCTCGCCCGGCGACGGGGCCGCCGCGGCGCGCAGCTTCAGCAGTTCGACAAAGCGCGCGGGCGCGATGCTGCCGCAGCGCAGCAGTTCGTCCACCAGCGTCAGCAGTTCGACCGTGTGGGCGGCGATCAGGCCGTCGGCGCGGCTCTGCTGTTCGCGCAGCAGAGCCTCGATGGCGGCGTTGGTCGGCGCCAGGGAGGTGTTGACGTTCTCGCCCGCGCCGTCGGCCACGTCGGTGTGCGACAGCCGGGGGCCGAAGCCCAGGTGCCGCACCATGCGCGCTGCGGTGGCGGTGGCCTTGCGCAGGTCGCCCTCGGCGCCACTGGTCGCGTGCGCATCGCCGAAGACGAGGCGCTCGGCCGCGCGGCCGGCCAGGCTCACGCAGATGGAGTCCAGCAGGTTGCGGCGCGACCATGCCTTGCGCGGCGCATAGCTGTTGTAGCCGCCCTCGAAGGAGGCGACGTTGATGCGCACCTCCAGCGGGGCATGGCCGAAGAGCAGCGCGTAGGCCAGGCCGTGGCCGGCTTCGTGCATCGCCAGCAGGCAGCGGAAGTCCTCGCTGGTGCGCCGGCGGGCGCGGCTGAGGTCCAGCGGCGCGTCGAAGTGCCGCTCGTGCGCCTCGAAGCGTGCGCGCAGCCGGCCGCCGGCCATCGACAGATGCACGGTGTCGCCGGGCGCGGCGCCATGCTCCAGCGCCCACAGGGCCGCCTGGACCAGCGTGGCGCTCAGGATCGCATGGATCGACGAGAACAGCGGCCGCGTGCCCTGCGCCGGGAAGACGCCGTCGGCGTAGAGCTGCGCGTGGACGGACGCGTCCAGCACGAAGCCCACGCCGGCGCTGGCGCGCGTCTCCTCGACGTAGCGTTCGCAGGTGTGGCGGATCAACTGCTCGTAGGCCGCGCGCGAGAGCGAGGGGTAGATCACGTGGTCGTTGCCCAGCCGCGCGATCTGCTCCGGCTTGAAGCGCTCGGCCAGGGCCTTCTTCACGTCGATGACCGACAGGCCGCGCGTGAGCGCGTGGAAGATGTCGGCGTCGGTGTCGCAGTCCTCCACGCGGGTGGCCATCTCCTCGTACATCTCGTCCAGGTTGCCGCAGACGAAGACCAGCAGCCGGCTGTAGTCGGTCTCCCATTGCGTGCGCGATTCCTGGAAGGCGCGCAGGCGATCGAGCATCTGCCCGGGCGTCCAGGCCATCACCTCGGTCAGCGGCGCGTCGAGCTTGAGGTTGCGGCGCAGCTCCTCGGCTTCCCAGGTCGAGAGGCTGAAGCGGCGCCGCCGCGCCGGCGCATCGCCGTCGCCGTCGTTCCCGGCGGCCTCCCGGTCGGCGTCGTACAGGGCGCCGGCGATGGCGGTCTCGATCTCGCCCAGCAGCGACAGCGGCAGCGGCAGGCGGCCGTCGGAGAGCAGCGCCCAGACGTCCTGGTAGCGCTCGACGCGCGCGTCCTTGCGCTGCTCGTCCACGGTGCGGTAGCGCTGGAACTCGTCGAGCACCAGCACGCCGGGCGCGCCCTCGGCCATGCCGCCCTGCGCCAGCAGGCCCGAGATCGTGGCCGGGCCGCGGCCGCTGGCGCCATGGCTGAAGCCGTCCATCTGCACCTCGACGAAGCGGTCCTGGAAGCCCAGCAGTTGCGCGAGCCGGCGCACGAGCTGCGTCTTGCCGGTGCCGGTGAGGCCCCACAGGCAGACGATGACGGGCCGCGTGACGATCTTCGGCAGCACGTACCAGGCGCGCACGGACTCGATCACGCGGTCGATCACCGCGTCGATGCCGAACAGCTCCTGCTTGAGCGTGGCGGCCGCGGCCTGGAGGTGCGCGCTGCGCTCGGCGAGCTGGGCGCGCAGGGCCTGCGCATCGGGCAGGGCGTTGGAAGTCGGGTCGTTCATGTTCTTCTTCTAGTCGTTGTCGTGCCGGGCCGCGGCCAGGCGCAGCAGCGCCACGCGGTCGGCGCGCCGCTGCGCGCCCTGGCTGCGGACATGGCGCCCGGCGCCCGAGGCGCGCGTGCCCGCCAGGGCGCGTGCGACCGGGTTGCGCGGCGGCGCGGCGGTCTTCTCGATGTGCAGCACCATCGGCTGCTTCATGCGGCGCAAGGCCTTGACCCGGCCTTCGGTGAAGGCGCGGGATCGCTTCTTTGCACTCATGCGTGCGGTTCCTGAAATGTGCGCCCCCAGGACCGGGCTGTGCCCGTCCCGCCCCCCGAGGGGGACAGGATCATTTGGGGCGGCCCGGCGTGGCCCTGAAAGCAAAAAGCCCCGGCTGAGCAGGCCAGGGCTTCGCGGCGCCTGGGCTGACGTGGTGCGAGCACGGTCAGCCGGGGCGGGGAACCGTGTTCAGAGGAAGGTGTTGAACAAGTACGACATGAAGAAGGTGCTCCTGGATTGGGGAGCCGGCGCAAGGTTGCTCGTTGCGTCGGCGGAAAGAGCGAAGGGCGCGATTATTGGGAGGCTGCGCATGCCATGCAAGCACGAAGCGGGTGTTTGGCGCATCGCGTTGTGCATCGGCAACGCACGCTTCGGATAATCGGGGGCTTCATGTCCCAGCCCGAGTCCCCCACGGCCGCGAACGCGCCGGCCGCCCGTCCTTCCTTGCGCATCGAGTTCCCCGAATCGCTGCCGGTTTCCGGCAAGCGCGAGGAGATCATGGCCGCCATCGCGGCGCACCAGGTCGTCATCGTGTGCGGCGAGACAGGCTCGGGCAAGACCACGCAGTTGCCGAAGATCGCGCTGGCGATGGGGCGGGGCAAGCTGAACGCCGCGCCCGGCAGGGGCCGGCTGATCGGCCACACGCAGCCGCGTCGCATCGCGGCCAGCTCGGTCGCCAAGCGCATCGCCGAGGAGCTGCACACGCCGCTGGGCGAGGTGGTGGGCTACAAGGTGCGCTTCCAGGACCGCCTCTCGCGCGACGCCTCGGTCAAGCTGATGACCGACGGCATCCTGCTGGCCGAAACGCAGACCGACCCGCTGCTCAAGGCCTACGACACGCTGATCATCGACGAGGCGCACGAGCGCTCGCTGAACATCGACTTCCTGCTGGGCTACCTGAAGGAGATCCTGCCGCGCCGGCCGGACCTGAAGGTGATCGTGACCTCGGCCACCATCGACGCGGACCGCTTCGCGGAGCATTTCGCCTCTGCGAAGGGCAGGGCGCCGGTGATCTATGTGTCGGGCCGGACCTATCCGGTGGAGATGCGCTACAGGCCCTTCGAGGAATCGAAGGAGTTCGACCTGAACGACGCCATCGCCGACGGCGTGGACGAACTGTGGGCGGGCAACGCCGCCGGCGACATCCTGGTCTTCCTGCCCGGCGAGCGCGAGATCCGCGAGGCGGCCGACCACCTGCGCAAGCACCTGTCGCACCATCCTGTGCTGCGCAGCGCCGATGTGCTGCCGCTGTTCGCCCGGCTGTCGCAGGCCGAGCAGGACCGCGTGTTCGACGGCCACACCGGCCGGCGCATCGTGCTGGCGACCAACGTGGCCGAGACCTCGCTCACCGTGCCGGGCATCCGCTATGTGATCGACACCGGCACGGCGCGCGTGAAGCGCTACGCCTTCCGCAGCAAGGTGGAGCAGTTGCTGGTCGAGCCGGTCAGCCAGGCCGCGGCCAACCAGCGCGCCGGCCGCTGCGGCCGGGTGGCCAACGGCATCTGCATCCGCCTGTACGACGAGAAGGACTTCGCCGGCCGCCCGCGCTTCACCGACCCCGAGATCCTGCGCTCCTCGCTGGCCGGCGTGATCCTGCGGATGAAGTCGCTGCACCTGGGCGACGTGGCGCGCTTTCCCTTCCTGGAGGCGCCCTCGGGCCGCGCCATTGCCGACGGCTACCAGCTGCTGGGCGAGCTGGGCGCGGTTCATGAAGACAACGAGCTGACGCCCATCGGCCGCGAGCTGGCGAAGCTGCCGCTGGACCCGCGCGTGGGTCGCATGATCCTGGAGGCGCGCGAGCGCGGCGCCCTGCAGGAGGTGCTGGTCGTCGCCGCGGCCCTGTCGGTGCAGGACGTGCGCGACCGCCCGCTGGAGGCGCAACAGCAGGCCGACCAGGCGCATGCCAAGTTCGACGACGAGAAGAGTGAGTTCAGCGGCTACCTGACGCTGTGGAAGTGGATCAACGACGCGCGCGGCGGCATGCCCGTGGCGCGTACCACGCGCGAGATGCAGGCGACGGCGCAGGGCCCGAAGAAGGCGAGCGCGGCGGTGCTGCCCATCACGCAGCGCACCGTCGCAGCGCCGGCGCCCGCCGCGGCGCAGGCGCATCCCACGCACAAGCTCAGCAACCGCCAGTACGAGCAACTGCTGCGCCAGAACTTCGTCAACGTGCGCCGCGTGCGCGAGTGGCGCGACATCCATTCGCAACTGCTCACGGTGGTGACGGAGCACAAGTGGAAGCTGAACGCCGCCCCGGCGAGCTACGAGGCCCTCCACAAGTCGATGCTGGCCGGCCTGCTGGGCAACGTGGGCTGGAAGATGGAGGATGAGGACGCCTACCTGGGCGCCCGCGGCATCAAGTTCCACCGCCACCCCGGCGCGCACCTGCGCAAGCGGCCCGGCCGCTGGATCGTCGCCGCCGAGCTGGTGGAGACCACCCGCCTGTTCGGCCGCGGCATCGCCACCATCGAGCCGCAGTGGATCGAGGAGGTGGCCTCGCACCTGCTGAAGAAGCAGCTGCTCGACCCGCACTGGGAGAAGAAGGAGGCGCGCGTCGCCGCCTTCGAGCGCGCCACGCTCTACGGGCTGGTGGTCTACAGCGGCCGGCGGGTGGACTTCGCCAAGGCCGACCCGGCCGGCGCGCGCGAGATCTTCCTGCGCGAGGCGCTGGTGGACGGCGAATGGGAGACGCGCCTGCCCTTCCTGGCCGCCAACCGCCGGCTGATCCGTGAGGTCGAGGGGCTGGAACACAAGTCGCGCCGGCAGGACGTGCTGGTGGACGACGCGCTGATCTACGCCTTCTACGACGCGCACGTGCCCGCCGACGTGGCGGGGGGACAGGCCTTCGAGCACTGGTACCGCGAGGCGTCGAAGGCGAATCCACGCCTGCTGTTCCTCTCCAGGGACGAGCTGATGCGCCACCAGGCCGCCGGCATCACCACGCAGGCCTTCCCGCCGACGGTGAAGCTGGGGGGCGTGGACTGCGCGGCCGGCTACCTGCACGCGCCGGGCGACCCGAAGGACGGCATCACGGTGACGGTGCCCCTCTTCGTGCTCAACCAGGTCAGCGAGGAGCGCTGCGAGTGGCTGGTGCCGGGCATGCTCAAGGACAAGATCCAGGCGCTGCTGAAGAGCCTGCCGCAGAAGCCGCGCTCGCGCTTCGTGCCGCTGCCCGAGTCGGCGGCGCGGCTGGCCGAGGTGCTGGGCGCGCCGGAGGTCTTCGGCCACGGTTCGTTGACCGATGCGCTGCTCAGGCAGGTGCGCGAGGCGACCAGCCTCGACGTGAAGCGCGCCGACTTCAAGCTCGACATGCTGCCCGCCCACCTGTTCATGAACCTGCGGGTGGTCCATGAAGACGGCCGCCAGCTCGGCATGGGCCGCAACCTGGGCGCGCTGAAGGGCGAATGGGGGCGGCAGGCGCGCGGCGCCTTCCAGGCGCTGGCGGGGCTGTCGCTGCGCAAGGAGGCGCAGGCGGATGCGCCTGCGGCACCCGCACCGGCCCGGCAGGCCGCGGCGGCCCCCGCGGCCAAGGCGGCGCCGGCCGCCAGCGCGACGCAGCGCTACACGTCCTGGGCCTTCGGCGAACTGCCGGAACTGATGGAGGTGCGCCGCGGTTCGCAGTCGCTGATCGGCTTCCCGGCGCTGATCGACGCCGGCGATGCGGTGACGATCGAGGTGTTCGACGAGCCGGAGGTGGCCGCCGCGAAGCACCGCGCCGGCCTGCGCCGGCTGGTGGCGCTGCAGCTCAGGGACGCGCTCAAGTACCTTGAAAAGAACATCCCCGACCTGCAGAAGATGGCCGTGGCCTACATGCCGCTGGGCACGCTGGAGGAGCTGCGGGCGCAGATCATCGACGTGGCGCTGGACCGCGCCTTCCTGGCCGACCCGCTGCCCGCGGACGAGGCAGCCTTCAAGCGGCGCATCGACGAAGGGCGAGGGCGCCTGACGCTGATCGCCAACGAGGTGGCGCGGCTCGCCGCCACCGTGCTGGCCGAGTACGCGGTCGCCGCGCGCAAGCTCAAGGACACCAAGAACGCGCCCGAGGCGGTGAAGGACGCCACCGAGCAACTGAACCGCCTGGTCGGCAGGCGCTTCGTCGCCGACACGCCCTGGCCGCAGTTGCAGCACTTCGCCCGCTACCTCAAGGCCATCGTGCTGCGCATGGACAAGCTGCGAGCAGACCCGGCGCGCGACGCGCAGAAGCTGGCCGAGCTGAAGCCGCAGGAACAGCGCTACTGGCGCCTGGTGGCCGAGCGCAAGGGCGCCACGGACGAGCGCATGCTGGAGTTCCGCTGGCTGCTGGAGGAACTGCGGGTGAGCTTCTTCGCGCAGGAGCTGCGCACGCCGCAGCCGGTGTCGGCCAAGCGGCTGGACAAGGCCTGGGCGCAGCTTCAGACATGAAAAATGGCCCCCACGCTCCCCCGCTTCGCGCGGTCCGCTGCCCCCCGAGGGGGTGCTTTTCATCCTGGGACGGCCCGGCGATGAAAAAGCCCGCGCGCGGCGGGCTCGGTCGGCGGGTGGGAGGCGCTGCTATATGCGCCCGGTCAGCAGCAGGATGATCACGATGATGACCACCAGGCCCAGGCCGCCACTCGGGCCCCAACCCCAGCCACGGCTGTAGCCCCAGTTCGGCAGCGCGCCGACCAGCAGCAGTATCAGCACGATCAGGAGAATGGTCGAAAGCATCAGAGGTCTCCGGCAGTTGCGAAGGAACCCATGCTCCTCCGCCGGCCGGCTGCCGGGAGGCGGCGGGCGGCGTGGCCCGGCGTCAGGCGCGGGCCAGCGCGCTTGTCAGAGACGGGCCAGCCGCTCCAGCGCGGCGCGCAGCGTCTCGTCCTTCTTGGCGTAGCAGAAGCGCACCACGCGCTGGTCGAAGCCGTCGCCGTAGAAGGCCGACAGCGGGATCGCCGCCACGCCGATCTCGGCGGTCAGCCACTGGCAGAACTCGGCCTCGTGCAGATCGCTCACGGCCGAGATGTCCACGCACTGGAAGTAGCTGCCCTGGCTGGGCAGCAGCTTGAGCCGCGTCCTCGCAAGGCCCTCGGCGAAGAGGTCGCGCTTGGCGCTGTAGAAGGCGGGCAGTTCCAGGTAGGGCGCCGGGTCGGCCATGTAGGCGGCCAGGGCGTGCTGCATCGGCGTGTTGACGGTGAACACGTTGAACTGGTGCACCTTGCGGAACTCCGCCGTCAGCGGCGCGGGCGCGGCCACGTAGCCGACCTTCCAGCCGGTGACGTGGTAGGTCTTTCCGAAACTGCTGACGATCACGCTGCGCGCGGCCAGGCCCGGGAAGCGCGCCACGCTCTCGTGCCGGGCGCCGTCGTAGACCATGTGCTCGTAGACCTCGTCGCTGATGACGAACACGTCGGTCGGGGCCAGCAGTTCCTCCAGCCGGCGCATCTCGCCCTCCGTCCACACGGTGGCGCTGGGGTTGTGCGGCGTGTTGATCAGGATCATCCGCGTGCGTGGCGTCAGCGCGGCGGCGATGCGGTCGAAGTCGGGACGGAAGCTGCCGGGCGTGAGCGGCACGCGCACCACGGCGGCGCCGGCCAGCTCGATGTTGGGCACGTAGCTGTCGTAGCAGGGCTCCAGCACGATCACCTCGTCGCCCGGCCGCACCAGCGCCAGGACGGTGGTGATGATGGCCTGCGTGGCGCCGGCGGTGACGGTGATCTCGGTGGCCGGGTCGTAGCGGCGGCCGTACAGCGCCTCAATCTTGGCCGCGATGGCCTCGCGCAGCGCCGGCACGCCGGGCATCGGCGGGTACTGGTTGTGGCCTGCGGCCATGGCGTCCGTGACGGCCTGCGTCAGCTTCGGGTCGCAGCCGAAGTCCGGGAAGCCCTGGCCGAGGTTGACGGCGTTCTTTTCGGCCGCCAGGGCCGACATGACGGTGAAGATGGTGGTGCCGACGGAGGGCAGCCGGGTGCCGGGCTCAGGCGTGCGCGGGGTGGTCATTTCGCGAGAAACGGGGGTGGTCAAAGATCGTAGTCGTCGCGGTGGCCGGACAGGGCCTTGGCGATCAGGTTGCGGTCCAGGCGGTCCGACAGCAGTTCGGCGAACCTGAAGACGAAGTTGCGCAGGTAGGCGCCGCGCTTGAAGGCCACGCGCGCCACGTTCTGGCCGATCACCTGGCCCATCGGGCGCACCACCAGGTCGCTGTCGGCCTCGCCCTGCACCGCCATCTCGGCCACGATGCCCACGCCCAGACCCAGCCGCACGTAGGTCTTGATCACGTCGGAGTCGATCGCCTCCAGCGCGATGCGCGGCGCGAGCTTCTTCTGCGCGAAGGCGTGGTCGATGCGCGTGCGGCCGGTGAAGGAGGGGTGGTAGGTGATGATCGGCTCGGCCGCCAGGTCCTCCAGCGTGACGCGCTCCTTGTCGGCCAGCCGGTGGCCCTTGGGCAGCACCAGCACGTGCTGCCACTCGTAGCAGGGCAGGGTGACGAGCTCGGGGTACGCGTCCAGCGACTCGGTGGCGATGCCGATCTCGGCGATCTCGTCGATCACCATGCGCGCCACCTGGTCGGGCGAGCCCTGGTGCAGGCTCACGTTGACCTTGGGGTAGGCCTCGCGCAGCTTGACCACCGGCACCGGCAGCACGTAGCGCGCCTGCGTGTGGGTGGTGGCGATGGACAGGGTGCCGCTGTCCTGGGCGCTGAACTGCTCGCCGATGCGGCGCAGGTTGCCGATCTCGCGCATGATCAGCTCGATGCTGGCGACCACGTGCTGGCCGGGCTCGGTGATGCGCTTGAGGCGCTTGCCGTGGCGCGCGAAGATCTCGACGCCCAGTTCCTCCTCCAGCTCGATGATGGCCTTGGACACGCCGGGCTGCGAGGTGTGCAGCGCCTTGGCCGCCTCGGTGAGGTTCAGGTTGCGCCGGACGGCCTCCTGGACGAACTTGAACTGATGAAGGTTCATATTGATTTCAGAATTACCACGGAAATCATTATGCCTTCTGTGTCTAAGGAGTGGGCGGGCCGCTGTGGTTTTCCTGCAGCGCCAGCCGGGCCATCAGGTCGACGAGGGCGGGAGATTCGCCCACGGCCGGAGCCAGGGTGAACGCGATGCCGGGCCAGGCGCTGCGCAGTTCGTCCATCAGGCGGGGCAGGTCTTCGCGCAGGTGCCGGCCGATGCCGAGGAACAGCGGCACCACGCGCACCGTGCGCACGCCGGCGGCGGCCAGCTCGGCGGCCGCCTGGGGCAGGTCGGGCGCGGCCAGTTCCAGGTAGGCGCAGCGCACCACGGCGGCCGGGTCCAGCTCGGCCGCGCGCCGCGCCACCGCCTCCACCGGCTCGCGCCAGCGCGCATCGCGCGAGCCGTGCGCGAACAGCACGATGCCCCGCCGGCCGTCCATCACCGCCTCAGCACCAGCCAGCCGAAGGCGCCCAGCGAGAGCACCGAATAGATCATTCCCGGCGCCGCCGCCGTGAGCCAGGGCCACCACTCGCGCAGGTTGCCGATGTAGCCGAACACGTTGTTCAGCAGGAAAAAGCTGATGCCGATCATCACCCCGCCGAACACGTAGCTGGTGATGCCGCTCTGGCGGAAGTGCAGGTAGGCGAAGGGCAGGGCCAGCACCACCATCACCAGGCAGGACAGCGGATAGAACACCTTGCGCCAGAACTCGATCGCGTAGCGCTGGGTGGTCTGCCCGTTCGCGTCGAGGTGGCGCGTGTACTCGAACAGGTCGATGGTGCTCATGCGGTCGGGGCGCAGCAGGGCGACCGAGACCATGTCGTTGGTCAGCGTGCTGGGCCACTGCAGCTCGGGCTGCGTGCTGCGCTCGACGTGCGCCTGGTTGGCGTCGGCCGTGTCGTAGGTCTCCTGCTCCACGCCGTAGAGCGTCCAGCGGCCGTCGCCGATGCGCGCGAGCAGCGAGGTGGTCTGCGAGGCGACGAAGCCGCGCCCGTCGAAGGCGAAGATGCGCACGTTCTTGAGCGTGCCGTCGCGCTCCATCGAGGCCACGTTGACGGCATAGCTCATCTCGCCCTGCTTCTCGCGCAGCCAGGCGCCGGTGTTGCCCGTCATGGCCCAGGCGCCCTGGTAGCGCGTCTTGAGCAACTGCGCCGCCCGGTCCGAGGCCGGCGCCAGGTAATCGCCGACGGCGAAAGTGAGCAGCACGAAGCCCAGGCCCAGCATCAGCAGCGTGCGCAGCGCGCGCCAGGGCCCCAGCCCGCTGGTGCGCAGGATGGTGTACTCGGAACTCTGCGCGAAGCGCGCCATCACGAAGATGGTGCCGATCAGCACCGTGATGGGCAGCAGCTCGTACAGGTGGCTGGGCACCAGCAGCGATACGTACAGCAGCGCCTGCGGCACGCCGTAGCCGAACACGCGCTGCCTGGAGATGGCCTGCAACTCGTCGACGAAGTCGAAGAAGAAGAACAGGCACAGGAAGCCCAGGCTCACGAAGGCCACGGCGCGCAGCACCTCGACGTAGATCAGGCGGCGGATGGTCTTCATCGCAGGGGCAGGCGGGTGGAGCGGGCGCGGCGGCCCCAGTTGTTGTGCCGCTTGGCCAGCCACAGCAGCGTCAGCAGCAGCGCGCCGCCGTGCAGCACCGTCAGGAAGGTGCCCAGGCCGTGGCGGCCGCTGCTGATCCAGCTGTTGCCCAGGTTCAGCAGGTTGTAGTAGACGACGAAGGCGAACAGCGCGAACACCAGGTTGCCGCTGCGCCCCACGCGCGGATTGACGCCCGAGACCACCAGCGCGAGCAGCACGAAGTTGACCGCGGCCAGCACCATGCCGATGCGCCAGCCCAGCTCGCCGCGGTTCGGGTCGGTCGGCTCGGCCAGCAGCGCCAGCGTGGAGCGCGCCCGCGGGGGCGTCTGGTCGGCGGAGGTGGGCGCGTCGCTGCCCACCTTGGCGCCGTAGCTGGCGAACTCGCTGACCTTCAGCCCGGTGTTGTCCAGGCGGCGCTCCAGGCGCTGGCCGTCCCTGAGCACGAGGTAGCGGCCCTTGTCGATGTCCTCCACCCGGCCGCTGCGGGCGGTGGTGACGATCTGCAGGCCGCGCTCGATGGAGGAGATGAACACGTTGGAGGCGGTCGTGCCGTCGGCCGTGTCCTTGTCGACGAAGAACACCCGGTTGCGCCCGGAGGACTCCTGGAACTGCCCGGGCGTGACGCGATCGATGTCGCCGCGCCGCTCGTACTGGTCGCGCATGCCCTGCGTCTGCAGGTTGGCCCAGGGCCAGCCGACGAAGGCCAGCGCGGCGATCAGCAGCAGCACCGGCCAGGCGAACTGGAACAGCGGCGCGACGAAGTCGGCCAGCCCGCGCCCGCTGGACAGCCAGATCACCATCTCGCTGTCGCGGTACATGCGCGAGAGCGTGCCGACGATGGCGATGAACAGGGCCAGGCTGAGGATCGTGGGCATGTAGCCGACCACGGTGTAGGCCATGATCAGGAACACCTCGGACGGGTTCACGCTGCCCTTGGAGGCCAGGCCCAGCGTGCGGATCAGGATGATCGTCATGACGATCGTGACCAGCACCACCAAGGTCGCGCCGAAGCTGCGCGACAGCTCCTTGCGTAATGAGGAATGGAATAACATCGTCGAGGGAAAAACGAAGATTATGGACTTTCAACTCAAGACCCTCGGCCTGGCCCAGGCGGCGTCCGAAAAGGCGGATGCGCTGATCGTGCTGGTGTCGCCAGGCGATGGGGAGCAGGCCCCGGGCGCGCTCGGCGGCCTGATCGGCGCGGCGCGCAAGGCCGGCGACCTGCCCGACAAGGCCGGCAAGTGCCTGATGCTCTATCGCCCGCAGGGCATCGCCGCGGCGCGCGTGGTGCTGTCGAGCCTGGGTGACGGACCCGCCGCCACGGCCGCGCGCAGCGCGGTGCTGGCCGCCTGGCAGCAGATCAGGGCGGCCAACCCCAAGCGCGTGGTGCTGGTGTGGTCCGGCGGGGTGGTGCCGGCGGCGCTGCAGGCCGCGGTCGTCGCGCTGGCGGATGCGAGCTACGTCTACACCCACACCAAGTCGAAGGCGGAGCCGCGCGCGCTGCGGCAGGTGGTCGTGGGCGTGCCGCAGGCGAGCGCCTGCAAGGCCGCGCTGGCCGAGGCGGTGGCCGCGGTGCGCGGCGTGGAATTCGCCAAGGAATGGGGCAACCGGCCCGGCAACCACTGCACGCCGACGATGCTGGCCGAGGCCGCGCGCTCGCTGGCCAAGGCGCCGCGCATCAAGTGCGAGGTGCTGGGCCCGAAGGAGGTCGCCGCGCTGAAGATGGGCGCCTTCATGGCCGTGGCGCAGGGCTCGGCTGAGCCGCTGCGCTTCATCGTGCTGCGCTACCAGGGCGCGGGCAAGGCCGACGCGCCGCAGGTGCTGGTGGGCAAGGGCATCACCTTCGACACCGGCGGCGTCTCGCTCAAGCCCGCCGCCGAGATGGACGAGATGAAGTTCGACATGTGCGGCGCCGCCTCGGTGCTGGGCGTGTTCCGCGCGCTGGGCGAGCTGCAGCCCGCCGTCAACGTCGTCGGCCTCATCCCCACCTGCGAGAACATGAACGACGGCCGCGCGCTCAAGCCCGGCGACGTCGTCACCAGCATGAGCGGCCAGACCATCGAGGTGCTCAACACCGATGCCGAAGGCCGCCTCATCCTGTGCGATGCGCTGGCCTATGCGGCCCGCTTCGATCCGGCCGCCGTGGTCGACATCGCCACGCTCACCGGCGCCTGCGTGATCGCGCTGGGCGGCGTGCGCAGCGGCCTGTTCGCCACCGACGACGGCCTGGCCGGCGCCCTGGCCGCCGCCGGCGAGGCCGCGCAGGACCGCTGCTGGCGCATGCCGCTGGACGACGAGTACGCCGAGGGCCTGAAGACCTCCTTCGCCGACGTCGCGAACGTCGCCGGCCGCGCCGGCGGCGCCATCACCGCCGCCAAGTTCCTGCAGCGCTTCGCCGGCGAAGCGCCCTGGGCGCACCTGGACATCGCCGGCACCGCCTGGAAGAGCGGGGCGGCCAAGGGCGCGACGGGGCGTCCCGTCGGGCTGCTGCTGCGCTACCTGCTGGACCGCGCCGAGGGCGCGGCGCCGGCCGCGCGCAAGGCTTCGCGCCGCAGCCGCGGCGCTGCCGCATGACCGAGATCGACGTCCACTACAACGCGGCGGACAAGCTGCACCATGCCTGCCGGCTGCTGCGCAAGGCGGCGGTGGCGGCGGGTGCGCGCGTGGTGGTGGTCGGCGACGCGGCGCAGCTCGATGCGCTGGATGCGGCGCTCTGGGGCATCGCGCCCACCGAATTCGTGCCGCACTGCCGCCACGACGTGCCCGGGTGGATGCTGGCCCGCACGCCCGTCGTCATGTGGCCGGCGCGGCACGCGGCCTCGCCGCCGCACCGCGAAATCATCGTGAACCTCGGCGTGGAGCTGCCCGACGGCTTCGAGCGCTTCGAACGCCTGATCGACCTGGTCGGCGAGGACGAGGACGAGCGCCGCGCCGGCCGCCTGCGCTGGCGCCACTATGCCGACCGCGGCTACGCCATCACGCGCCACGACGTCGGCGCCCGTCGCTGAGACATCCATCGATGGACGGCCCGGCCCGCGTTCCCCCGCGCTTCGTGCCCACGCTGACGGCCGTGGTGGACCCGCAGCGGCCGGACGATGCGCCGCCCGCGGTGCAGCAGGAAGCGCCGCCGCCGCCCCCGGCCGAACCGGCATCCGCTCCCGTTGAAACCGCCGCGCCGGCAGCCGCGCCGGCGTCGATGGTCGCGCTGGACGATGCCGATGCCTTCCGGCTCGAAGAGGAACTCCTGCACCGCGTGCTGCAGCGGATCGACCTGTCGCTGGAGGAGCGGCTGACCGAGGTCGTCTCGGCGGCGGTGCAGCGCCAGCTCGACGCCATGGTGCCGCAGCTTCGCGGCGAGATCGAGGCCGTTTTGCGGGCGCTGGTGATCGAGGCGCTGGCCCGCGAACTTCCGGGAAACACCGAGTCCCAGACGCGTTCTTGACGCTCTGCGCTGGGCTAAACTGCGCCGCGGGTCCACCGCCGGGCTGGCGCGGAATGTGCTGAGCGAAGGCCCGGGTCGAACGACCGATTCATCAACACCTATTCCTCATACCTGGAGGTTCCCATGCAATTGAAATGGACTGCGGTCGCCCTGGCTGCACTCTCTGTCGTGGCTTGCGGCAAGAAGGAAGAGGCGGCTGCGCCCGCTCCGGCCGCCGCACCCACTGCAGCAGCGCCTGCCCCGGCCGCGCCTCCGCCCGCCGGCGAAACGCTGGTGGTGAAGATCGGTCACGTCGGCCCGACCAGCGGCCCCATCGCCCACCTGGGCAAGGACAACGAACTCGGCGCCAAGATGGCGATCGACGACCTCAACGCCAAGCAGGTCAAGATCGGCGACAAGGTCGCCAAGTTCGAACTGGTGGCCGAGGACGACGCTGCCGACCCGAAGCAGGGCACGGCCGTCGCGCAGAAGCTGATGGACGAGAAGGTGAACGGCGTGGTCGGCCACCTGAACTCCGGCACCACCATCCCGGCCTCCAAGATCTACAGCGACGCCGGCGTCCCGCAGATCTCGCCTTCGGCGACCAACCCGAAGTACACCCGCCAGGGCTTCAAGACGACCTTCCGCGTCGTGGCTGACGACACCCAGCTGGGCGGCACCCTCGGCCGTTACGCCGTCGAGACGCTCAAGGGCAAGAACATCGCCGTGATCGACGACCGCACGGCCTACGGCCAGGGCGTCGCCGAGGAGTTCGAGAAGGCCGCCAAGGCTGCCGGCGCCACCATCGTGGGCCACGAGTTCACCACCGACAAGTCGACCGACTTCAACGCCATCCTGACCAAGCTCAAGGGCGCCAAGCCCGACATCCTGTTCTTCGGCGGGATGGACGCGGTGGGCGGCCCCATGCTCAAGCAGGTCAAGCAACTGGGCCTGAACGTCAAGTTCATGGGTGGCGACGGCCTGTGCACGGGCGAGTTGGCCAAGCTGGCCGGCGACGCGGTCGGCGAGGAGATGGTCTACTGCGCCGAGGCCGGCGGTGTGGACGGCGAGTTCAAGGAGCCGCTGGAGAAGTTCAAGGCCGACTTCAAGGCCAAGAACGGCGTCGACGTGCAGATCTATGCGCCGTACGTCTACGACGCGGTGCAGGTGCTGGCCGATTCCATGGTGCGTGCCGGCTCGGCCGACCCCGAGAAGTACCTGCCGGAAGTCGGCAAGACCAACTACAAGGGCGTGACCGGCCCGATCACCTTCGACGAGAAGGGCGACATCAAGAACGGCGCCCTGACGCTGTACACCTACAAGGGCGGCCAGCGCACGCAGATCGCCGTGGTCCGCTGATCCTCTGCGGTTGTTGCAAAAGCGTGAAAAAAGGGGCCCTCGGGGCCCCTTTTTCTTGGCATGAGTACTTTGGATGGATTGCCGGCCAGGATGGCAGGCCCTAAGCTACCTGTATCCATTTGTTTGCATCTCTGCCACCATGATCAGAACCCTCGCACTCCTGGCCGGCCCGGTGTTGTCGATCGCGCTGGTGAGCCTGTTCGGCATCGAGGTGCTGTTCGGGTGCCTGGCCCTGGTGCTGCTGACGGTGGCCGTGTCTTGTGCCGCGCCCCGCCTGACGGGCGTGCCGCGCGAACTGGCCGAGGACGATGCGGTGCACACGCTGATCTGACCGAAGCGACGCATCCACGACAAAAAGCCCCGCCAAGCGGGGCTTTGTCATTCATGGGACTCGCGCGGGAAGGTCACGCCTCACAGGGCACAACCTTGAACTCCACGCGCCGGTCCAGCGCATCGCTGGCGTCGTCGGTGCCGGTGCCCACGATGTTCTCGTGGAAGCCCTTGCCCGCCTCGCGCAGCTTTCTCGACAGGGCCGGCGTCTCGGCCGCCAGGCGCGCCTTCACGGCCTGCGCCCGCTGCAGCGACAGGCGCTCGTTCACCTCTTCGGAGCCGGTGCGGCTGGTGTGGCCGGTCACGACCACGCAGGACTCGGTCTGCGTCGCCTGGCGGGCGATCTGGCGCAGCCACATGGGATAGACGCCGCTGATCTTGGGGTCGCCCAGAAAGTCTGTGGAGCCGGGCCGGAACAGGAACTTGACGCTGAGGTTGTTGGTCTCCAGCCCCAGCCGCGCCAGCTTGCCGAAGCTGGCCTCGGCGTCGGCGGCGCGGCCCAGTTGCATCTGCGTGAGATACAGGCCGCTGTAGACGCGCAACTGCTGCCCGTCCCGGCGGCGTGCGGCCGACTCGTAGCGCGCCAGCGCATCCTGCCAGCGGCCTTCCTCGTAGGCGGCGATGGCCTCCTGCAGCACGGCCGAGGTGGACAGCCGCTCCAGGTACAGCGCATCCGCGGGCTGCCCGGCGGGTGTCTCGCTGGTGCGGATGTAGCCTTCGGTGGCACGGTCCTTGGGGTTGACCGGGCTGTCGCGGTAGAAGGCCGTGGGGCGCGTGTCCAGCTTGTCGTCGCTGATGCGCGCGGCCGCCTGGGCGATGACGGTGCCGCTCTTGAGGTCCGTCAGCGCCAGGGCGAGCCGGTAGGGGCCGCCGTCCTTGTGGCGCGACAGCGTGCCGTTGAGCACGTACTGGGCCTTCTCCACCTCGTCGCCTGCGAACGGCGCCACCGTGAACTGGCTGAAGCGCTCCTGCATGCGCTGCACCACGCGCTGCTCGATGGCGCGCGTCACCTCGGTCTGCTGGCCGCTGGCGCCGTCCAGCAGCGGATCGATGACGATGCGGTTGGGCTTCAGTCTGGACTCGACCTTGGCAAGGAAGGCGGGCAGCTTCTGCGTCTGCACCATCAGGTCGTCCACCGCCTGCTGAACGGCCTGCTCGAAGGGCACTGCGGCCGTGTTCCCCGAAGGGCGGTTCGCGCAGGCGGCCAGGCCGCAGGCGAGGACCAGAAGCGCGGCGATTCGGGGCAGCCAGCCGTTCAGGCGGCGCACGGCAATGGGGGCATTCATCAGCAATCGTTCCTCAGGTAGGCCATGTCGCGATCGGAAACCGGCTCGCCCACCTGGGCGCGCATCATGATGTCGGCGCAGCGGCGGGACAGCGGCGGCCGTGCCGCAGCCGGCGTGGGCGAGGGCGCGCTGCGCGGCGAGGGCGCCTGCCGTGCCTTCGCCGCAGGGGGCGGCTGCTTCGGCGCCTTGTCGGGCGGCGTCTCGACCTTCGCGGGCGGAAGGGCGAGGCACGGCGTCGGGCAGGGCGCCGCTTCTTCCGCTTGCGCCATCACGGCCACGAACATCACCGCACCGCCGAGCACCCCGACGAGGGCCTGCTTCATCCCCGGAAGCGCCCGGCACCGCCCAGCCGGCCTGGAAAGGCGGCAGGGCGGAAGGCGCAGGAAAGCTGGCAGTTGAAGGCGGACATCGACCGGATCGGACAAATGTCAACAACTGTAGATTGAACCGGTGGCCAACCGAGCCCGCCAAACGGCTGACTCGGCCGAAAGGCATAGTCAGGGCGGGTCACATCACCGGATGCAGGCCCGCATGGGTGTGGGATGTCCGACCTCGTCCTTCGACAGGCCGCGCCTCGCTCTCGGCCGCGGCGCTACGATCCCCCGGATGCGCTCCGCTCTCGTCGCCTTGCTGCTGGTCGCCGCCAGTTCCTCCATGCAGGCCCAGCAGGTCTATCGCTGCGGCAACCAGTACAGCAGCGAACCCTGCGGCAAGGGCCGGGTGGTGGACGTGTCGCCGCCGGTGCGCAACCTCGACGCCGCCGGCGCTGCCCAGGTGTACCTGTGCGTGAGCAACAGCGGCGGCCGGTTCTGGTCATCGAATCACTGCCGCGAGCGCGGCGCGCTGATCGAACGGATCGAGTCGGTGCCGGCAGGACTGCCGTGGGACCAGCAGGTCCAGATCGCCGATCAGCAGACCCGGCAAGGCTACGCGGTGCAACGGCAGGTGATGAGCCAGCGCGGGGCGAGCACGCCGGGGGCCACCGGCGGCGACCCGTCGCGCTGCGCCCACTTCAATGAGCAGGTGGCCTACTACGACCGCATGGCACGGCAGCCGCACAGCGGCGTATCGCAGTCGTGGATCGCCGAGCGGCGCAAGGAAGTACGGGACGCGCAGTTCCGCGCGCGCTGCTGAGTTCCTGGCGTCAGCGCACAAAAAAGCCCGGATGACCCGGGCTTTTTCAATGACCTACCGCACGTTGGCGGATGTCGGTGGACTCAATTCTGGCGGAGAGGGCGGGATTCGAACCCGCGGTGGGGTATTAGCCCACACACGCTTTCCAGGCGTGCGACTTAAACCGCTCATCCACCTCTCCGCGAAGCCGGCCATTCTAACCTGCGGAAGAGGGCGCCTTGCCGGCCTGCACCATGCGCATGGCCGAAGCGATGAGGGTGGCGGTCTCGTTCATGCTGCTGGGCACGATGAGGGTGGTGGTCGCGTCGGCCGCCACCTTGCTGTAGGCGTCCACGGCGCGCTCGGCCACCTTGAGTTGCACGGCCTGCTCGCCGCCCGGCTGGCGGATGGCGGCGGCCACGCGCTCGATGGCCTCGGCCGTCGCCACGGCCACGGCGGTGATGGCAGCGGCCTCGCCCTGCGCGTTGTTGATCTGCGCCTGCTTCTCGCCCTCGGAGCGGGCGATGAAGGCTTCGCGCTCGCCGGTGGCGATGTTGATCTGCTCCTGGCGCCGGCCCTCGGACGCCGCGATCAGCGCACGCTTCTCACGTTCGGCCGTGATCTGGCGTTGCATGGCCTGCAGGATTTCCTTGGGCGGGGTCAGGTCCTTGATCTCGTAGCGCAGCACCTTCACGCCCCAGTTCAGCGCCGCCTCGTCGATGGCGGAGACGACCTGGGCGTTGATCATGTCGCGCTCCTCGAAGGTCTTGTCCAGCTCCAGCTTGCCGATCACGCTGCGCAGCGAGGTCTGCGCCAGCTGGGTGACGGCCACGATGTAGTTGCTGCTGCCGTAGCTGGCGCGCATCGGGTCCGTGACCTGGAAGTACAGGATACCGTCCACCTGCAACTGCGTGTTGTCGCGCGTGATGCAGACCTGGCTGGGCACGTCCAGCGGGATCTCCTTCAGGCTGTGCTTGTAGGCCACCTTGTCGATGAAGGGGATGAGGAAGTTGGGGCCCGGTGTCATGGTGCCGTGGTACTTGCCCAGGCGCTCGCGGATCCAGGCGTTCTGCTGGGGCACGAACTTGATCGACTGCCAGATGAAGATGAGGGCGATGACGAGGATGACGACGGCGACTTCCATTCCTGCTTCTCCTTGATTGCTTGCGTTGATGGCGGTTCAGATTCTTTCGAGCACCAGGCGGTTGCCCACGATTTCGACGACGCGGTGCAGGCCCGGCACGGGCACGGCACCCGGGCGGACCACGGCGGTCCACTGCGCGCCGCGGTGCCGCACGACCGCGGTGCCGTCGGCGTTCCATTCCTCGACGCTGACCTGTTCTCCCACGTCGAGGTTCAGGTTCGGGTCGGCCTGGCTGGGCACGCCGCTGGCGCCGCGGCGGTGCGTGACGTACCACAGGGCGACGGCACCCACCCCGACCAGCGCCGCCACCACGATCTGCGTCGTCAGCGCCAGGCCCAGGTGGGCGGCGATGGCGGCGGCGGCAAGGCCGATGCCCACCAGCAGCAGGTAGACGGTGCCTGACAGCAGTTCGAGCACGACGGCGACGCCGGCCAGCAGCCACCACAGGGTCGAATTCGCCATGAGATCTCCTCGAGAAAAACGCCGGGCCGCCCCAAGTTTTCTTGTCCCCCGCGGGGGGCGGGTCGGGCGCAGCCCGGCCCTGGGGGGCGCTCTCGGCAAAGGCCGCCATTGTGAGACAGAACGCTCAGCGTACGGTCACTTGAATTCCTTACACTTCGCGCCTTCTTCGCGCAGCCGCCACCGGAGCCGCCCCCATGAAATTCCGCTTCCCGATCGTCATCATCGACGAGGACTTCCGCTCCGAGAACACCTCGGGCCTGGGCATCCGGGCGCTGGCCCAGGCCATCGAAAGCGAGGGCTTCGAGGTGCTGGGCGTGACGAGCTACGGCGACCTGAGCCAGTTCGCGCAGCAGCAAAGCCGCGCCAGCGCGTTCATCCTGTCGATCGACGACGAGGAGTTCGGCGCCGGCCCCGACGTCGATCCGGCGGTGCTGAACCTGCGCAACTTCATCGGCGAGGTGCGGCGCAAGAACGCCGACGTGCCGATCTACATCTACGGCGAGACCAAGACCAGCCGCCACCTGCCCAACGACATCCTGCGCGAGCTGCACGGCTTCATCCACATGTTCGAGGACACGCCGGAGTTCGTGGCCAAGCACATCATCCGCGAGGCCAAGAGCTACCTGGAGAGCGTGCAGCCGCCGTTCTTCAAGGCGCTGATCGACTACGCGGAGGACGGCTCCTACTCCTGGCACTGCCCCGGCCACTCGGGCGGCGTGGCCTTCCTCAAGAGCCCGGTGGGCCAGATGTTCCACCAGTTCTTCGGCGAGAACATGCTGCGCGCCGACGTGTGCAACGCGGTGGAGGAACTGGGCCAGCTGCTGGACCACACCGGCCCCGTGGCCGCCAGCGAGCGCAACGCGGCGCGCATCTTCAACGCCGACCACTGCTTCTTCGTCACCAACGGCACCAGCACCAGCAACAAGATGGTGTGGCACCACACGGTGGCGCCGGGCGACGTGGTGGTGGTGGACCGCAACTGCCACAAGTCGATCCTGCACGCGATCGTGATGACGGGCGCGATCCCGGTCTTCATGAAGCCCACGCGCAACCACTTCGGGATCATCGGCCCGATCCCGAAGAGCGAGTTCGAGCCCGAGGCGATCAAGGCCAAGATCCGCGCCAACCCGCTGCTCAAGGACGTGGACGCCGACAAGGTCAAGCCGCGCGTGCTGACGCTCACGCAGTCCACCTACGACGGCGTGATCTACAACACCGAGACGATCAAGGGCATGCTGGACGGCTACGTCGACACGCTGCACTTCGACGAGGCCTGGCTGCCGCACGCGGCCTTCCACCCTTTCTACGGGCCGTACCACGCGATGGGCAAGCGGCGCGTGCGGCCCAAGGAGTCGCTGGTGTTCGCCACCCAGTCCACGCACAAGCTGCTGGCCGGCATCAGCCAGGCCAGCCACGTGCTGGTGCAGGACTCGCAGAACCGCCAGCTCGACCGCGACCTGTTCAACGAGGCCTATCTCATGCACTCGTCGACCAGCCCGCAGTACGCCATCATCGCCAGCTGCGACGTGGCCGCCGCCATGATGGAGCCGCCCGGCGGCACTGCGCTGGTCGAAGAGAGCATTCTGGAAGCACTGGACTTCCGCCGCGCCATGCGCAAGGTCGAAGCCGAGTTCGGCGAGGACGAATGGTGGTTCAAGGTCTGGGGCCCCG
Source organism: Xenophilus azovorans DSM 13620 (assembly GCF_000745855.1). Lineage (GTDB taxonomy): Bacteria > Pseudomonadota > Gammaproteobacteria > Burkholderiales > Burkholderiaceae_C > Xenophilus > Xenophilus azovorans. The sequence goes on along the minus strand of NZ_KN050766.1, from coordinate 505,751 downwards.
AGCACCTGGTGGACGAGGGCATCGGCCGCGCCGACGACTGGATCATCAAGGCCGAAGGCAAGGGCAACGGCAAGAACGGGGCGCGCAACTGGCACGGCTTCGGCAAGCTGGCCGACGGCTTCAACATGCTGGACCCGATCAAGTCCACCATCGTCACGCCGGGGCTGGACCTGAACGGCAAGTTCGCCGAGACGGGCATCCCGGCCTCCATCGTCACCAAGTTCCTGGCCGAGCACGGCGTGATCGTGGAGAAGACGGGCCTGTACAGCTTCTTCATCATGTTCACCATCGGCATCACCAAGGGCCGCTGGAACACGCTGCTGACGGCGCTGCAGCAGTTCAAGGACGACTACGCGCGCAACCAGCCGATGTGGCGCATCATGCCGGAGTTCTGCCAGCAGCACCCCGGCTACGAGCGCATGGGCCTGCGCGACCTGTGCCAGCGCGTGCACGAGCTGTATGCCCGCTACGACGTGGCGCGGCTGACCACCGAGATCTACCTGTCGGACCTGACGCCGGCGATGAAGCCCAGCGACGCCTTCGCCCACATCGCGCACCGCAAGACCGAGCGCGTGGAGATCGACGAGCTGGAAGGCCGCATCACCACCAGCCTGATCACGCCGTACCCGCCCGGCATCCCGCTGCTGATCCCGGGCGAGGTGTTCAACAAGAAGATCGTCGACTACCTGAAGTTCGCCCGCCAGTTCAACCTGGAGTGCCCGGGCTTCGAGACCGACATCCACGGGCTGGTGGCGCGCGTCGACGAGAGCGGGCAGAAGCGCTACTACGCGGACTGCGTCAGGGCCTGACGCCCGGCGGCGTCAGCCGAAGCGCAGCGTCATCACCCCGGCCAGCACGGCCGCGGTGCCCAGCACGCGCTGCAGGCCGAAGCGCTCGCGCAGCCATACGGCGCCGATCAGCGCGGCGAAGAGCACCGAGGTCTCGCGCAGCGCCGCCACCACCGCCACCGGTGCGCGCGTCATCGCCCACAGCGCGATGCCGTAGCTGCCGAGCGAGGCCACCGTGCCCAGCCAGGCCACGCGCGACCGCCGCGCCATGTAGGCCAGCGCTGCCGCACGGTGCGCGGGCCCGCGCCGCCACAGCACCAGCAGCAGGAAGGGCAGGCCGTCGAAGACGAACAACAACGCCACATAGGCCCCGGCATTGCCGCTGGCGCGCACGCCAAGTCCGTCGATGACGGTGTAGACGGCGATGATGCCGGCGTTGGCCAGTGCGAAGCCGAGCGCCTTGCCGCGGTGTCCGCCGGCGGTTTGCAGACGCGCCGGCGCCAGTCCCAGCAGCAACACACCTGCGCACACGCCCGCCACGCCCAGCCAGGCGCCGGCGGAAAGCGCCTCGCCCAGCAGCGCGTGGCTGCCCAGCGCCACCAGCAGCGGTGCGCTGCCGCGCATCACCGGGTAGGCCAGGCCCAGGTCGCCGTGCTTGTAGGCGCCGGCCAGGGCGATGTAGTAGCCGATGTGGACGACGGTCGATGCGGCCAGGTAGGGCCACGAGGCCAGGGCGGGCAGGCCGGTGAAGACGAGCATCGGCACCGCGAAGAACACGCCCAGGCCGTGGATCAGCGCGGTGTCGAGCGACTTGTCGGTGGACGACTTGATCAGCGCGTTCCAGCTCGCGTGCAGCAGTGCGCCGAACAGCACCGCGAGCGCGACCGGGCCGGTGAGCGTCATGCCGCGCCCGACCGTGGTGCAACGGCGGCGTGGGACGGGATCCTGCGTTCGGCCATGATGATGCGGCTGCCTTTCCTGGAGGGGATTGTCTATGTCATCGCGGCGCGGCGTGCACCTCGTTCCTCGGTCAGGGCTCCGGCCGGTGCCAGAGCCAGGCCAGTACGCAGGCCATCGCGCCGATGCCGGCCAGCGCACCCCAGCGCGAGGGCGACAGCCACAGCAGCAGCGCCGCGCATGCGGCCATCGCGATGGCCGCGCTGCGCTTGGCACGGCGGCTGACCCGGCCGCCGCGGCGCCAGTCCCGGATCAGCGGTCCGAACAGCCGATGCTGTTCCAGCCACGCCGCCAGCCGCGGCGAACTGCGCGCCGCCGCCCAGGCCGCCAGCAGCACGAAGGGCGTGGTCGGCAGGCCGGGCAGCACCACGCCGAGCACGGCCAGCGCCAGCGAGACGATGGCCAGCGCGACCATCAGCCAGCGCAGCGGGCCCTGGGCGGGGCGGGGTGGCGGATCGTCGTCGGGGGAGTCCATCAGGCACCGTCGCGCACGCGCAGGAAGCGCGCGAAGCGCGGCACACCCTGCGCGCTCAGCCCGTTGTAGCGGTAGGTGATGGTGCTGCCCACCGGCGGCGGGCTCTGGCGCTGGGCGTCGGTGAAGCCACTGCCGATGCGCAGCAGCCGGCCCTCCGGCGTGCGCACACGCAATGCACCCAGCCGCCCGGCGTGACGGCCCTGGCCGGGCAGGTGCCCGACGACCACCGCCTCGGCGTCGTCGTGCGGCTTGACCTTGAGCAGGTCGGCGCTGCGGCCGGAGCGGTAGGGCGCGCTGCCCAGGTGCAGCATCAGTCCTTCGCCGCCCTGCTGCACGGTCCTGTCCAGCAGCGCCTGCAGAGCCTGCGCGGTGGTCGCGCGCTGCTGCTGCACCGCCACCAGCCAGGGGATTGCCGGCAGCGGCAGCAACCGGCGCAGGGCGGCCAGGCGCGCATCGAAGTCGCCGGGCTGCGCGGGCAGGTCGAAGACCATGAAGCGCACTTCGCGCCAGGCCTTCTCGTCGGGCACCTGGCTTCGCACGGTGGCGGCGGTGAACCCGAAGCGGCCGCGGCCGGCCCACAGTTCGCCGTCCATGGGCTGGGCAGGCCAGCCGGCGGTGAACCAGGCCGGGGCGAAGACGCGCTCGCCGCCGCGCGTCCAGAGCTGGCGGCCGTCCCAGTAGCCGCGCATCCCGTCGTACTTCTCGCTGACCCAGTAACCCGCCAGCGGCATGCCGGGGCGCCAGGTGTCGGCCAGCATCAGCGCCGGCGCGGCGGCATGCGAAGGCAGCCACGGCAGGGTGCCCGCCCCGAGGGCCGCACCCCACAGCCATTGCCGGCGGGTGAGGCTCATCGGGCCTGCAGGGCTCAGCCCTCGGCCGGCTCGTCGATGCCGCCCACCACGTTGCTGAAGCCGCCGTCCACGTAGGTGATCTCGGCCGTCACGCCGCCGGCCAGGTCGGACAGCAGGAAGGCCGCCACGTTGCCCACGTCCTCGATCGTGATGTTGCGGCGGATCGGAGAGACGGCCGCCACGGCAGGCAGCAGCTTGCCGAAGCCCTTGATGCCGCTCGCGGCCAGCGTCTTGATCGGCCCGGCGCTGACGCCGTTGACGCGGATGCCCCGGGGGCCGAGCGAGCCGGCCAGGTAGCGCACCGAGGCTTCGAGGCTGGCCTTGGCCAGGCCCATGGTGTTGTAGTTGGGCACCACGCGCACGGCGCCCAGGTAGGTCAGCGTGAGCAGCGCCGCGCGGTCGTTCAGGTAGGGCAGGGCGGCCTTGGCCATCGCCGGGAAGCTGTAGGCGCTGATGTCGTGCGCCACCTTGAAGGCATCGCGCGAGAGGCCTTCCAGGAAGTCGCCCGCGATCGCCTCGCGCGGCGCGAAGCCGATGCTGTGCACGAAGCCGTCGAACTTCGGCCAGGTCTGCGCCAGGTCGGCGAAGAGCTTGTCGATCTGCGCGTCGTCGCCCACGTCGCAGTCGAACACCAGCGTCGAGCCGAACTCGGCGGCGAACTCGGTGATGCGGTCCTTAAAGCGCTCGCCCACGTAGCTGAAGGCGAGTTCCGCGCCCTGCTGGTGGCAGGCCTTGGCGATGCCGTAGGCGATGGAGCGGTTGGAGAGCACGCCGGTGATCAGAAGTTTCTTGCCGCTGAGAAAGCCCATGAATCTGCCCTTTGTCTGACTCGATGAAAAAGTTGTGCAGAATTCTCGCATGCGAGTATTGACGGCCCCCAGGGCTGGGCTGCGCCCAACCCGTCCCCCGAGGGGAGCAAGAAAACTCGGGGCGGCCCGGCGTTTTCTTGGGCTGCTCATGGCATTGACGTTCTTCGCGGCCCCTCTCGGCAGCGCCTGGGCCGTGCATGGCCAGGGCATGGGCTACGAGCCCAAGTACGGCCCGGGTTTCACCCACTTCGACTACGTGAACCCCGACGCGCCCAAGGGCGGCGATCTGGTGCTCTCGTCCAGCGGCGGCTTCGACAAGCTCAACCCCTTCACCCTCAAGGGCACGCCGCCGGAGGGCATGGGCTACAGCGCCAACGGCTTCGTGTTCTCCGAGTACGGGCTGATGTTCGAGTCGCTCACCACGCCCAGCGAGGACGAGCCTTTCTCGCAGTACGGCATGCTGGCCGAGGACATCGCCCTCGCGCCGGACCGCCTGAGCGTCACCTTCCGGCTCAACCCGAAGGCGCGCTTTTCCAACGGCGACCCGGTGCTGGCGAAGGACGTGAAGTACTCCTTCGACACCCTGATGAGCCGGCAGGCCTCGCCCACCTTCCGCTCCTACTGGAGCGACATCAAGGAGGCGGTGGTGGTGGGCGAGCGGGCGATCCGCTTCGACTTCAAGCGGCGCAACGCCGAGCTGCACATGATCATCGGCCAGTTGCCGGTGTTCTCGCCCAAGTGGGGCGAGGGCAAGCCCTTCGACCAGATCGTGACCGAGCCGCCCATCGCCAGCGGCGCCTACGTGGTGGAGAAAGTGGACTTCGGCAAGTCGATCACCTACCGCCGGCGGCCCGACCACTGGGCCGCCGAGCTGCCCGTGCGGCGCGGCATGTTCAACTTCGGCAGCGTCAGCTACCAGTACTTCAAGGACCGCATCGGGGAGGAGGAGTCCCTCAAGGCCGGCATGCTCGATGCGCTGGAGGAGGGCTCCATCATCGCCTGGGTGCGCCGCTACAAGGGACGGCGCTTCGATTCCGGCGAACTGGTGAAGGAGGAGATCCCCCACGCCCGCTTCACCGGCATGCAGGGGCTGATCGTGAACCTGCGCCAGCCGCGCTTCCAGGACATCCGGGTGCGCCAGGCGCTGGAGCTGGCCTTCGACTTCGACTGGCTCAACGCCCACCTGTTCTACGGCCGCCGCGCGCGCACGCAGAGCTACTTCCAGAACAGCCAGGACCTCATGGCCGCGCCGGAGATGTCGGCGCCCGAGCGCGAGCTGCTGGACGGCCTGAAGCACAAGGCCGACTACCTGGCCCGCACCCAGGGGCCGCTGCCGCGCGCGGCATCGACGGGCGACACCGCGGCGGGCCTGCGCGCGCAGCTCGTGCAGGCCCAGTCGCTGCTGCGGGAGGCCGGCTGGCAGTTCCGCGACGGGGCGCTGCGCAACGACAAGGGCGAGCCCTTCGTCATCCGCATCGACTTCGCCGACCGCGCCTCGAACGTGGTGATGGCGCCCTACGCGCGCAACCTGGCCAAGCTGGGCATCCGGCTCGAATACCTGGTGCGCGACCCGAGCCTGATCAAGAAGCGGCTGGACGACTTCGAGTTCGACATGGCGGTGCAGATCCTGGGCGGCTCCTCCAGCCCCGGCAACGAGCTGTACGACGACTTCGGCTCGAAGTCGGCGCAGGAGAAGGGCTCGCAGAACCTTTCCGGCATCGCCGACCCGGTGGTGGACGAGCTGGTGGAGCTGATCGTGGGCAGCCACGACCGGTCGTCGCTCGCCGCAGCGGCGCGCCTGCTCGACCGCTACCTGCTGCACCAGCGCTACCTGGTGCCGATGTACTACGGCAAGCAGTACTTCATCGCCCGCAAGACGCATCTGCGCCATCCCGAGGCGGCCCTGCCGCAGCGGCTCCTGGCACGCTCCTGGCTGTTGACCATGTGGTGGATGGCACCGCGCTGATTCCCATGGGTTCCTACGTCCTTCGCCGCCTGCTGCTGTTCATCCCCACGCTGCTGGGGGTGCTGCTGCTCAATTTCGTGGTGGTCCAGTTCGTGCCGGGCGGCCCGGTGGAACAGCTCACCGCGCGCATGACCGACCGCGAGGCGCGCCTGAGCGCCGGGCCGGGCGGCCGCGCGCTGGACGCCCGGCAGCTGGAGGAGATCAAGGCGCTCTACGGCTTCGACAAGCCGGCGCCCGAGCGCTTCGTGAAGATGCTGGGGCAGTACCTGCGCTTCGACCTGGGCAAGAGCTTCTCGCAGAACAAGACGGTGGCCCAGCTCATCAAGGAGAAGCTGCCCGTGTCCGTCAGCCTGGGCCTGTGGACCTTCTTCATCAGCTACCTGATCGCGGTGCCGCTGGGCGTGGCCAAGGCGGTGCGCGCGGGCACGCGCTTCGACTTCGTCACCACGCTGTTCGTGCTGATCGGCTATGCCATCCCGGGCTTCGTGCTGGGCGTGGCGCTGCTGGTGATCTTCGGCGGGCAGTTGCAGTGGTTCCCGTTGCGGGGGCTGACCTCGGCCAACTGGGATCAGTTGAGCTGGGGCGCGCGCATCGTCGACTACCTGTGGCACATCACGCTGCCCGTCACGGCGATGGTGCTGGGCAGCTTCGCGGTGACGGCCATGCTGACCAAGAACGCCTTCCTGGAGGAGATCCGCAAGCAGTACGTGCTGACCGCCCGCGCCAAGGGCCTCAGGGAAAAGCAGGTGCTGTGGAAGCACATCTTCCGCAACGCGCTCATCCCCATCATCACCGGCTTCCCGGCGGCCTTCATCGGCGCCTTCTTCACCGGCTCGCTGCTGATCGAGACGCTGTTCTCGCTCGACGGCCTGGGCCTCCTGAGCTACGAGAGCGTGATGCGGCGCGACTACCCCGTGGTGCTGGGCACGCTGTACCTGTTCACGCTGATCGGGCTGGTCACCAAGCTGATCAGCGATCTGTGCTACGTGTGGGTCGACCCGAGGGTGAAGTTTGACTAGCGCCGTCACCATGCCTGCTTCCGTCGAGTCGGCGTCGCCCGGGCGCCGCGCCTGGCGGCGCTTCCGCCGCAACCGGCTGGGCTTCTGGAGCCTGGTGCTGTTCAGCGTGCTGGTGGTGCTGAGCCTGTTCGCCGAGGTGCTGTCCACCGACAAGCCGCTCGTCGTGCGCTACCAGGGGCAGACCTACTTCCCGATCCTCAAGGACTACCCCGAGACGGCCTTCGGCGGCGACTTCGAGACGCCGGCCGACTACCTCGACCCGTTCGTGCGCCAGCGCATCACCGAGGGCGGCAACTGGGCCGTCTACGCACCCAATCCCTACGGCCCGCGCACGCTCAACTACTTCGCGAAGCAGCCGAACCCGGCGCTGCCCTCGGGCGAGAACCTGCTGGGCACCGACGACCGCGGCCGCGACCTGCTGGCGCAACTGATCTACGGCTTTCGCGTCAGCGTGCTGTTCGGGCTGGCGCTCACCGTCATCGGCGTGGTGCTGGGCGTCATCACCGGCGCCATCCAGGGCTTCTTCGGCGGCAAGACCGACCTGGCCTTCCAGCGCTTCATCGAGATCTGGGGTTCGATGCCGGAGCTGTACCTGCTGATCATCTTCAGCGCCATCTTCGCGCCCAGCGTGGCGCTGCTGCTGATCCTGCTCTCGCTGTTCGGCTGGATGGGCCTGTCGGACTACGTGCGCGCCGAGTTCCTGCGCAACCGGCAGATGGACTACGTGCGCGCCGCCCGAGCGCTGGGCGTGGGCAACCTGGCGATCATGTGGCGCCACATCCTGCCCAACAGCATGGTGCCGGTCGTCACCTTCCTGCCCTTCCGCATGAGCGCGGCGATCCTGGCGCTGACCTCGCTCGACTTCCTCGGCCTGGGCGTGCCGCCGGGCACGCCCTCGCTGGGCGAGCTGCTCAACCAGGGCAAGGCCAACATCGACGCGTGGTGGATCTCCATGTCCACCTTCGCCGTGCTGGTGCTCACGCTGATGCTGCTGACCTTCATGGGCGACGCGCTGCGCGATGCCATGGACCCGCGAAAGGCCGATGCATGACCGACCGCGGCGCCTTCCTGCTGTCCGTGCGCGGCCTGCGCGTGGCCTTCGACGGCCACGAGGTGGTGCATGGCGTGGACTTCGACATCGCTCCCGGCGAGAAGCTGGCGCTGGTGGGCGAATCGGGTTCGGGCAAGACCGTCACCGCCCTGGGCCTGCTGCGCCTGGCGCAGGGCGCGCAGCTCGCCGGTTCGGCCCGCCTGGCGGGGCCGGCGGGCGAGCGCGAGCTGCTGAGCGTCCCGGAACGCGAACTGCGCGGCATCCGCGGCCGCGAGATCGCGATGATCTTCCAGGAGCCGATGACGGCGCTGAACCCGCTGTACCCGGTGGGCGAGCAGATCGCCGAGGTGCTCGAGCTGCACGAGGCCCTGCCGGCCCGCGAGGCGCATGAACGCGCGGTGCAACTGCTGGCCGAGACCGGCGTGCCGGAGCCGGCGCGCCGGGCGCGGGCCTTCCCGCATCAGCTCTCCGGCGGCCAGCGCCAGCGCGCCATGATCGCGATGGCCCTGGCCTGCAAACCCCGGCTGCTGCTGGCCGACGAGCCGACCACCGCGCTGGACGTCACGCTGCGCACCCAGATCCTGGAGCTGCTGGAGCGCCTGCAGCGCGAGCACGGCATGGCGGTGCTGCTCATCACCCACGACTTGAACCTGGTGCGCCGCTTCGCCGACCGCGTGGCGGTGATGGAAAAGGGCCACCTGGTGGAGCAGGGCGCGGTGGCCGAGGTCTTCTCCGCCCCGCGGCACGCCTACACCCGCCGGCTGATCGACAGCCGCCCCGTGCGCGACGTGGCCCCGCCGCCCGCGGCCGACGACGCGCCGCCGGTGCTGCAGGCGGACGGCCTGCGCGTCAGCTACCCGGTGCCCCGTCCCGGCATCCGCGGCTGGTTCGGCCGCGATGCCTTCGTCGCGGTGCAGGGCGCCGGGCTGCGCATCGGGCGCGGCGAGACGCTGGGCGTGGTGGGCGAGTCCGGCTCGGGCAAATCCACCCTCGCGCTGGCGGCGCTCGGCCTGCTGCCGGCCGAAGGCGAACTGCGCATCGCCGGCCGCGCCTGGAGCGGCCGCACCACGGCCGACCGGCCGCTGCGGCGCGTGGTGCAGGTGGTCTTCCAGGACCCGTTCTCCTCGCTCTCGCCGCGCATGACGGTCGGCCAGATCGTCGGCGAGGGGCTGCAGGTGCACGGCGGCGCGCCCGATGCGGCCGCCCGGCGCGGCCGCGTGCTGGCCACGCTGGCCGACGTGGGCCTGACGGAAGACCAGTTCCCCGGCCTGCTGGAGCGCTATCCGCACGAGTTCTCCGGCGGCCAGCGCCAGCGCCTGGCCATCGCGCGTGCGCTGGTGGTCGATCCGCAACTGCTGGTGCTGGACGAGCCCACCAGCGCCCTGGACGTCACCATCCAGAAGCAGGTGCTGGGCCTGCTGCAACGCCTGCAGCGCGAGCGCGGCCTGGCCTACCTGCTCATCACCCACGACGTCGAGGTGGTGCGCGCCATGGCGCACCGGGTGGTGGTGATGAAGGACGGCGCGATCCTGGAGCAGGGCGAGGTCGATGCCGTGCTGGAGCGCCCGCAGCATCCCTATACACGCCAGCTCGTGGCGGCCGCGCTGGCCGACTAGAAAAAGAAGAAGCCGGATTGATGTCGAATTTCGGATACGAACCCCGCCACGGCTGGCGGGCTGCCCTGGCCTGCATGGTGGCCCTGGCCGTGGCGATGGGGCTGGGCCGCTTTGCCTTCACGCCGATGCTGCCCGTGATGCTGCACGAAGGCTCGCTGGACCTGGAGGGCGGCGGCGTGCTGGCCTCGCTCAACTACCTCGGCTACTTCATCGGGGCGCTGTCCTGTGCCGCCATCCGGGTGCCGGCGGCGGCGATGGTGCGCGGCGGCCTGGTCGCCACCGCGGTGCTGCTGCTGGGCATGGGGCTGCTGCACGGCTTCACCCTCTGGGGTGTGCTGCGCACCGCCGCTGGCGTCGCCAGCGCCTGGACCTTCGTCTTCGCCTCCGGCTGGGGCCTGCGCCGGCTGGCGGAAACCGGCATGCACCGGCTGGGCGGGGTGATCTACACCGGGCCCGGCATCGGCATCGCCGCCACCGGCCTGCTGGGCGGGCTGGCCTCCCGCTGGGGCGCCGATGCGGCCTGGATCGGCTTCGGCGCGGTGGCGCTGCTGCTCATCGCCGGCATCTGGCGGGTCTTCGACGACGGCGGCCATGCGAGCGAGCGGATGCCCGCTGCCACCCCGGCGGCTCCCGCCCCGGCCGCGTCGCGTGCCGCGGCGGGCCAGGACGGCGGCAGCGGCGACGCGCGCGCCCTGGTGATCCTCTACGGCCTGGCCGGCTTCGGCTACATCATCACCGCCACCTTCCTGCCGGTCATCGCCCGCCAGGCGCTGCCGGGGTCGGCATGGCCCGACCTGTTCTGGCCGCTGTTCGGCCTGGCCGTCATCCCCGGCGCGCTGGTGGGCGCCCAGGCGCCGCAGCACTGGGACAACCGGCTCCTGCTGGCCGCCGCCTACGCGATGCAGGCCGCGGGCGTCCTGCTGTCGGTGGCCTGGCCCGACGTGGCCGGGCTGGCGCTGGGCAGCCTGCTCCTGGGCCTGCCGTTCACGGCCATCACGCTGTTCGCCATGCGCGAAGCGCGGCGGCTCAAGGGCAACGCGTCGGCCGGGCTGATCGGCTACGCCACCGCGTCCTACGGCATCGGGCAGATCGTCGGCCCGATCTTCGCGGCTCCCCTGGCGCACCGCACGGGCAGCTTCACCGTGCCGCTGCTGGTGGCGGCGCTGGCGCTGGCGGGCGGGGCGGCGCTGTTCGCGTGGGTCGGGCGCCACGCCTTGCGCCCGGCGGGTGCGGCATGAGGCGCCCGGGCGCCCTCGGGCCGTGCAAAAGCGCCGCGCAGGCCCTATAATCGAAGGCTCACGACCAAACGGGCGGGTACCAACCGCCCTTTTTTTTTGGTCGCTTCGCTTTCTTCGCTCTCGCCCACGCTTGAGGCTCGTCTTCGATGCCCGGGCGGCCTGTCACCAGGGCCGCCGGCCGCGGCACCGGCCGGCTCGGCGCGCGGGCATGGCGGGTGGGGCGGGCACGAGGCACAGGCAGATTCACAAGGAAGCACGCATCCCGGTGGCATTGCAGCAGACCGTCGAAACAACCGTGGCCGGGCTCGGCTACGACCTGGTCGAGATCGAACGCTCGGCAGGGGGACTGCTGCGCGTCACCATCGATCTGCCCTGGGCCGGCGCGGCTGCCGACGGCGGCGGCGACGCCTTCGTCACCGTCGAGGATTGCGAGAAGGTCACGCGCCAGTTGCAATATGCGCTGGAGGTCGAGAACGTCGACTACCGGCGCCTGGAGGTGTCTTCGCCCGGCATCGACCGGCCGTTGCGCCACGAGCAGGATTTCGAGCGCTTCGCCGGCGAGGTGATCGACATCACCCTCAAGGCGCCGATGGGCGAGGCCGCGGCGGGGCAGGTGAATGCCAACCGCAAGAAGTTCCGCGGCACGCTGGAGCGCACGGAGGGCCCCGGCGGCGAGCGCGGCTGGCAGATCGTCTGGCGCGACGAGCCGGCGCCCGCCAAGCCCGGACAGAAGGTGAGCCAGAAGAAGCGGGAGGCCGCGCCGCTGCATGCGCTCGGCTTCCGGCTGGACGAGCTGCGCGACGCGCGGCTCGCCCCGATCGTGGATTTCAAGGGGCGCAAGCCCAGGACCGGCGGCGTACAGCCGGAGTGACAGCAAGGAGCCCAGTGGCATGAATCGCGAAATGTTGATGTTGGTGGATGCGATCTCGCGCGAGAAGAACGTCGAGCGCGACGTCGTCTTCGGCGCCGTGGAGTCGGCGCTGGCGCAGGCCACCAAGAAGCTGTACCAGGGCGACGTGGACATCCGCGTGGCGATCGACCGCGACACCGGCGCCTACGAGACCTTCCGCCGCTGGCACGTGGTGCCCGACGAGGCCGGCCTGCAGCTGCCCGACCAGGAGATCCTGCTGTTCGAGGCCAAGGAAGAGCTGCCCGACATCGAGCTGGGCGAGTACATCGAGGAGCCGGTCGAGTCGCTGCCCATCGGCCGCATCGGCGCCATGGCCGCCAAGCAGGTGATCCTGCAGAAGATCCGCGACGCCGAGCGCGAGATGCTGCTCAACGACTTCATGTCGCGCGGGGAGAAGATCTTCACCGGCACCGTCAAGCGCATGGACAAGGGCGACATCATCGTCGAGTCCGGCCGCGTCGAGGGGCGCCTGCGCCGCAGCGAGATGATCCCCAAGGAGAACCTGCGCAACGGCGACCGCGTGCGGGCCATGATCATGGAGGTCAACCTCGAGCTGCGCGGCGCGCCGATCATCCTCTCGCGCACCGCGCCCGAGTTCATGATCGAGCTGTTCCGCAACGAGGTGCCCGAGATCGAGCAGGGCCTGCTGGAGATCAAGAGCTGCGCCCGCGACCCCGGTTCGCGCGCCAAGATCGCCGTGCTCAGCCACGACAAGCGCGTCGACCCGATCGGCACCTGCGTCGGCGTGCGCGGCACCCGCGTGAATGCCGTCACCAACGAACTGGCCGGCGAGCGGGTGGACATCGTGCTGTGGTCCGAGGACCCGGCGCAGTTCGTCATCGGCGCGCTGGCCCCGGCCAACGTGTCGTCCATCGTGGTAGATGAAGAGAAGCACGCCATGGATGTGGTGGTGGACGAGGAAAACCTCGCCATCGCCATCGGCCGCGGCGGCCAGAACGTGCGCCTGGCTTCCGAGCTCACCGGCTGGAAGATCAACATCATGGACGCCAACGAATCGGCCCAGAAGCAGGCCGAGGAGACCAGCGCCATCCGCCAGCTCTTCATGGAGAAGCTGGACGTCGACGAGGAGATCGCCGACATCCTGATCGCCGAAGGCTTCACCAGCCTGGAAGAGGTGGCCTACGTGCCCATCGCCGAGATGCTCGAGATCGAGGCCTTCGACGAGGAGACCGTCAACGAGCTGCGCGCCCGTGCCAAGGACGCGCTGCTGACCCTCGAAATCGCGCGGGAAGAGAGCGTCGAGAGCGTCTCGCAGGACCTGCGCGACCTCGAAGGCCTCACCCCCGAGCTGATCGCCAAGCTGGCCACCGCGGGCGTGAACACGCGCGACGACCTGGCCGACCTCGCGGTCGACGAACTCACCGAGATCACCGGCCAGAGCGCCGATGACGCCAAGGCCCTCATCCTCAAGGCGCGCGAACACTGGTTCGCTGGCGCGCAAGAGTGATGTCATGGGAGCACGAAACAGATATGTCCAGCACCACCGTTGCAGAGTTCGCTCAGGAACTCAAGAAGACACCCGAAACGCTGCTTGACCAGTTGCGCAGTGCCGGCGTGGCCAAGTCGGCCGCGTCGGACGCGCTGACCGAAGCCGACAAGCAGCGCCTGCTCGGCCACCTGAAGGCCAGCCACGGCACGGCTGCCCCCGAGCGCAAGAAGATCACGCTGACCAAGAAGTCGACCACCGAGATCAAGCAGGCCGACGCGATGGGCCGCGCGCGCACCATTCAGGTGGAAGTGCGCAAGAAGCGCACCTTCATCCAGCGCGACGACGCGCCGGCCGAGGCGCCGGCTCCGGCACCCGCGCCGGCCGCGCCGCGCATCGACGAGGCCGAGCTCGCCCGCCGCGAGGAAGAGGCGCGCCGCAACGCCGAGCTGCTGCGCCGCCAGGAAGAGGAACTCGCCGCCCGCCGCCGCGAGCGCGAGGCTGCCGAGGCGGCCGAACGCGAGGCGGCCGAGAAGGAAGAGCGCGCCGAGCGCGACCGCGAGACGCAGGCCGAGAAGGCCCGTGCGGAAGCCGCCGCCATCAACGCCGCGGCGGCCGAGGCGCGCAACGCGCCGGCCGCCGAGGCTGCGGCCCAGAAGGCGGCCGAGGAGAAGGCCGCTGCCGAGAAGGCCGCCGCCGAGAAGGCCAAGGAAGAGGCCAAGGCCAAGGCCGCCGCCGAATCCAAGGCGCGCGCCGACGAAGAGGCGGCCCGCGCCCGCGACCTGGAAGAGCGCCGCCGCAAGGCGCTGGCCGAGGCCGAGGCCATCCGCGAGATGATGAACGCGCCCAAGCGCGTGCTCGTGGCCAAGAAGGAAGAGCCCAAGCCGGCCGAAGCCAAGCCGGCCGCGCGCGGCACGCTGCACAAGCCGGCCACCGGTACGGGCGCGCGCCCGGCCGCCGGCGGGGCGGCGGCACCGGCGCCCGGCGCCGGCAAGGAGATCAAGTCGGCCAAGCTGTCGTCCAGCTGGGCGGGCGAGGCCGGCAAGAAGAAGGAGATCAAGACCCGCGGCGACGCCAGCGGCGGCGTGGGCCGCGGCAACTGGCGCGGCGGCCCGCGCGGCCGGCGCGGCAACGACCGCGACCGCGACGACTCGCACCACCAGGCGCAGCCGGCGGAGCAGCGCGTCATCGAGGTGCACGTGCCCGAGACCATCACGGTGTCGGAGCTGGCGCACAAGATGGCGGTCAAGGCCTCCGAGGTCATCAAGCAATTGATGAAGCTGGGCCAGATGGCGACCATCAACCAGTCGCTGGACCAGGACACGGCCATGATCCTCGTCGAGGAGATGGGCCACAAGGCGGTGGTCGCCGCGCTGGACGACCCCGAGGCCTTCACCGAGGAAGAAGTGCAGGCGCAGACCGCCGAGGCCCTGCCGCGCGCACCGGTGGTCACCGTCATGGGCCACGTCGACCACGGCAAGACCTCGCTGCTGGACTACATCCGCCGCGCCAAGGTGGCGGCGGGCGAGGCCGGCGGCATCACGCAGCACATCGGCGCCTACCACGTCGAGACGCCGCGCGGCATGGTCTCCTTCCTCGACACCCCGGGCCACGAGGCCTTCACTGCCATGCGCGCCCGCGGCGCGCAGGCCACCGACATCGTCATCCTGGTGGTGGCGGCCGACGACGGCGTGATGCCGCAGACCAAGGAAGCCATCAAGCACGCGAAGGCGGCGGGTGTGCCGATCGTGGTGGCGGTCAACAAGATCGACAAGCCCGAGGCCAACCCCGAGCGCGTGAAGAGCGAGCTGGTGGCCGAGGAGGTCGTGCCCGAGGAATTCGGCGGCGACTCGCCCTTCGTCGAGGTCTCGGCCAAGACGGGCAAGGGCATCGACGACCTGCTGGAACAGGTGCTGCTGCAGGCCGAGGTGCTGGAGCTGAAGGCGCCGGTGGATGCCGCCGCCAAGGGCCTGGTCATCGAGGCGCAGCTCGACAAGGGCCGCGGCCCCGTGGCCACGGTGCTGGTGCAGTCCGGCACGCTCAGGGTGGGCGACGTGGTGCTGGCCGGCTCCACCTCCGGCCGCGTGCGCGCCATGCTGGACGAGGATGGCCGCAACACCAAGTCGGCGGGTCCCTCCATCCCGGTGGAGATCCAGGGCCTGACCGAGGTGCCGCAGGCCGGCGACGAGTTCATGGTGATGGCCGACGAGCGCCGCGCGCGCGAGATCGCCACCTACCGCGCCGGCAAGTTCCGCAACACCAAGCTGGCCCGCCAGCAGGCCGCCAAGCTGGAGAACATGTTCTCCGACATGACGGCGGGCGAGGTGAAGAACCTGCCCATCATCATCAAGGCGGACGTGCAGGGCTCGCAGGAGGCGCTGTCGCAGTCGCTGCTCAAGCTGTCGACCGACGAGGTGCGGGTGCAGATCGTCTACGCCGGCGTGGGCGGCATCAGCGAGTCGGACGTGAACCTGGCGATCGCCTCCAAGGGCATCGTGATCGGCTTCAACGTGCGCGCCGATGCCGGCGCGCGCAAGCTGGCCGAGGGCAACGACGTCGACATCAAGTACTACAGCATCATCTACGACGCCGTGGACGAGCTGAAGACCGCGATGGCCGGCATGCTGGCCCCCGAGCGCCGCGAGGAAGTCATCGGCCATGCCGAGATCCGCACGGTGTTCGTGGCCTCCAAGATCGGCACCGTGGCCGGCTCGTACGTGCTGGACGGCGTGGTGCGCCGCGACGGCCACTTCCGCCTGCTGCGCGACAACGTGGTGGTCTATACCGGCGAGATCGAGTCGCTCAAGCGCATGAAGGACGACGTCAAGGAAGTCCGCGAGGGCTTCGAGTGCGGTATCAAGCTGCGCAACTACAACGACATCCGCGAAGGCGACCAGCTCGAGATCTTCGAGATCAAGGAGATCGCACGGACGCTGTGAGCGCCCGGCGCGGCACCTGAACCATGGCCTCGAAGAAGCAGACCACGCCCAACCGCGGCTACCGCGTCGCCGACCAGATCCAGCGCGATCTGACGGAGATCATCGCGCGCGAGCTGAAGGACCCGCGGGTGGGCATGGTCACGCTGCAGGCCGTGGAGGTGACGCCCGACTACGCCCACGCCAAGGTGTTCTTCAGCGTGCTGGTGGGCGACCCGCAGGAGACGCAGGACGCGCTCAACCAGGCGGCCGGCTTCCTGCGCAACCACCTGTTCAAGCGGCTGCACATCCACACCGTGCCGACGCTGCACTTCGTGTTCGACCGCACCACCGAGCGTGCGGCGGACATGAACGCCTTGATCGCCAAGGCCGTTTCCTCGCGCGGCAAGGAAGACTAGCCCCCATGTCGTCGCCATCCCGTGTCAGGGTGCAGCGGCGCCCTGTGCATGGGGTGTTGCTGCTCGACAAGCCGCTGGGCCTGTCCAGCAATCAGGCCTTGCAGAGGGCCAAGTGGCTGCTGCGCGCAGAAAAGGCGGGCCACACCGGCACGCTGGACCCGCTGGCCACCGGCGTGCTGCCGCTGTGCTTCGGCGCGGCGACCAAGTTCAGCCAGTTGCACCTCGACGCCGACAAGACCTACGAGACGGTGGTGCGCCTGGGCGTGCGCACGGCGACGGGCGATGCGGAAGGCGAGGTGCTGAGCGAGCGCCCCGTGCAATGCACGGCCGGCCAGGTGGTGGAGGCGCTGGACCGCTTCACCGGCCCGATCGAGCAGGTGCCGCCCATGCACAGCGCCCTCAAGAAGGACGGCAAGGCGCTCTACGAATATGCGCGCGACGGCGAAACCGTCGAGCGCGAGCCGCGCCAGGTGGTCATCCATGCGCTGGAGCTGCTGGAGATGCAGCTCTCGGGCGAGACGCCGGGCCTGCGGTTGCGCGTGCATTGCTCCAAGGGCACCTACATCCGCACCCTGGGCGAGGACATCGGCGAAGCCCTGGGCTGCGGCGGCCACCTGGGCTTCCTGCGCCGCGTCGCCACGGGCGGCTTCGAGGTCTCGCAGTGCGTGACGCTGGAGGCGCTCGAAGCCCTGCCCGAAGACGGGCGCCTGGCGCTGCTGCAGCCCGTCGAATGCCTGGTGGCCGGCCACACGCCCGTCACGCTGGGCGAGGACGATGCCGGCCGCTTCCTCAGCGGCATGCGCCGCCGCGGCGGCTGGCCCGACGCCGGGGCGGTGGCCGTCTTCGGCACCCTGCCGCATGCCTTCCTGGGCACCGCCCACGTGAAGGCCGGCGAACTGATCCCGGGGCGCTTGCTGGCCCCCACCGAAATCCAGCAGATCCTTGTGAATCGAACGCCTCTGACCGAGGCCCTTGCACCATGACCGCAACCCGCCAGATCCGAAACATCGCCATCATCGCCCACGTCGACCACGGCAAGACCACCATGGTCGACCAGCTCCTGCGCCAGTCGGGCACCTTCGCCGAGCACGAGAAGGTGGTCGACACGGTGATGGACAGCAACGCCATCGAGCGCGAGCGCGGCATCACCATCCTGGCCAAGAACTGCGCCGTGAGCTGGAAGGGCACGCACATCAACATCGTCGACACCCCCGGCCACGCGGACTTCGGCGGCGAGGTGGAGCGCGCCCTGTCGATGGTCGACGGCGTCCTGCTGCTGATCGACGCGCAGGAAGGCCCGATGCCGCAGACCCGCTTCGTCACCAAGAAGGCGCTGGCGCTGGGCCTCAAGCCCATCGTGGTGGTCAACAAGGTCGACAAGCCGGGCGCCAACCCCGACAAGGTGGTCAACGCCGCCTTCGATCTGTTCGACAAGCTGGGCGCGACCGACGAGCAGCTCGACTTCCCGGTGGTCTACGCCTCCGGCATCAACGGCTGGAGCTCGCTGGAGGAGGGCGAGCCCGGCGAGCAGTGGGGCCCCGACATGTCGGCCCTGTTCGAGACCGTGCTCAAGCACGTGCCGCCGCACGACGGCGATCCGGACGCACCGCTGCAGCTGCAGATCTCGGCGCTGGACTTCTCCACCTTCGTCGGCCGCATCGGCGTGGGCCGCATCAACGCCGGCACCCTGCGGCCGAACATGGACGTGCAGGTGATGGAAGGCCCGGACGGCGCCTCCTTCAAGGGGCGCGTCAACCAGGTGCTGACCTTCCAGGGCCTGGACCGCGTGCAGGCCGCCGAGGCCGGCCCTGGCGACATCGTGCTGATCAACGGCATCGCCGACATCGGCATCGGCGTCACGCTCACCGACCCGGCCGACCCCACGCCGCTGCCGATGCTGAAGGTGGACGAGCCCACGCTGACGATGAACTTCTGCGTGAACACCAGCCCGCTGGCCGGGCGCGAAGGCAAGTTCGTCACCAGCAGGCAGATCTGGGACCGGCTGCAGAAGGAACTGCAGTCCAACGTGGCGCTGAAGGTCAAGGAGACCGACGAGGACGGCATCTTCGAGGTCTCCGGCCGCGGCGAACTGCACCTCACGATCCTGCTGGAGAACATGCGCCGCGAGGGATACGAGCTGGCGGTGTCCAAGCCGCGCGTGGTGTTCCGCGACATCGACGGCGAGCGCTGCGAGCCGATGGAGCTGGTCACGGCCGACATCGAGGAAGGCCACCAGGGCGGCGTGATGCAGGCGCTGGGCGAGCGCAAGGGCGAGCTGGCCAACATGGAGCCGGACGGCAAGGGCCGCGTGCGCCTGGAATACCGCATCCCGGCGCGCGGCCTGATCGGCTTCACCAACGAGTTCCTGAACCTCACCCGCGGCTCGGGCCTGATCAGCAACATCTTCGATTCCTACGAGCCGCACAAGGGCGAGATCGGCGGCCGCAAGAACGGCGTGCTGATCAGCATGGACGACGGCGAGATCTTCACCTACGCGCTGGGCAAGCTGGACGACCGCGGCCGCATGTTCGTCAAGGCCGGCGACCCGGTGTACGAGGGCATGATCGTCGGCATCCACAGCCGCGACAACGACCTGGTGGTCAACGCCACCCGCACCAAGCAGCTCACCAACTTCCGCGTCAGCGGCAAGGAGGACGCGATCAAGATCACGCCGCCGATCGAGCTGACGCTGGAATACGGCGTGGAGTTCATCGAGGACGACGAGCTGGTCGAGATCACGCCCAAGAGCATCCGCCTGCGCAAGCGCTTCCTGAAGGAGCACGAGCGCAAGCGCGCCTCCCGCGAGGCGTGAAATGAAACACCCCCAGTCTTCGCGGACTTCGTTCCGCTTCGCCAACCCCCTCAAGGGGGCACATCCTGCGGCCTGGCAAAGCCAGTTCCGCGGATGTTCCCGCATGGCCTGCTCCGCCGCCTTCGGAGCGGCTGCCTGCCAGGCGTTTCATGCGATGCGGGTGGCGGCGTAACGCCATGGAAGACTGAGATGAAGAAGCGGGCAGCCATCGTCCTGTGCATGGCGCTGGGTGCGTGGCCGCTCTTCGGCCACGCGCAGGCGGCGGCTGAACAGGCCGAGGCGGCGCGCACCTTCGCGTCGCTGCGCTCGGCCCACCCGGAGCGCATGCCGCGGCTGGCGGAGGCCGACGCCGGCCCGGTGCTGCGCGCCCTGGCCGACCCCCGCGCGCTGCCCGCCGAAGGCGCCTCGGCCGACCTGGCCGCCGTCTCGGATATCTGCGATCACGCGCAGGAGGCGTCGCTGGCCTACCTGTCCTTCGGCGCGATGCAGGACGGCCGGTTCGTGGCCTCGGTGGTGGCGGGCAACGCCGCCACCTACCAGGACGAGCTGGCGCTGCTGCAGCCCTTCCTCGCGCACTGCATCGCGCGCCAGGTGCCGCTGGCGGAAGAGACGCTGCGGCGGCTTGATCCGAAGATGGCCGGCCAGTTGCGCCTGGGCGGGCTGCGGCGCGGCCAGACGGGCGTGCTGCAGCTCTATGCCGGCCTGGCGACGGCTGTGGGCGATGCGCGCTTCGGCGCGGCGTATGTCGATGCGCTGCTCGGTGCGCTGGCCGACAGCGCGCCGGCGCACGCCCGGGCGCTGTCCGTCGCCTCGCGCGCCGTGCCGCGCAGCCTGGCGGCGGACCAGATCGCCCGGGCGCAGGGCGCGCGCCGTGCGGCCTGGCAGAAGGTGCTGGACGCGATGTCCGACACCCGCTGCGAGGCGCTGTGCGAGCTGGCTGCCCGCAACGGCCCGCGCTGAGCGAAGGGCATCGCCATCATGGCCCTGACGCATGCCCGCGCGGTGTGGCTGATGGTCGGCGCGACGCTGATGTGGGGCACCGCCGGCGTCGTCACGCGGCACCTGGAGAGCGCGCGCAGCTTCGAGGTCACCTTCTGGCGCAGCGCCTTCACCGTGCTGGCGCTGCTCGTCATCCTGCCCGCCTGGCGCGGCCGGGCGGTGCTGCGGACGCTGCGCGGCGGCGGCGTGGCGCTGTGGCTCTCGGGCCTGTGCTGGAGCGTGATGTTCACCGCCTTCATGGTGGCGCTCACGCTCACCTCCACCGCCAACGTGCTGGTGACGATGGCGGTGGGGCCGCTGTTCACCGCGCTGGCGGCCCGCCTGTTCATCGGGCACCGGTTGCCGCTTCGCACGTGGGGCGCGATCGTCGTGGCGGGTCTGGGCATCGGCTGGATGTATGCGACCAAGCTGGGGCAGGGCGAGCTGGCCGGCACGCTGGTGGCCCTGTGCGTGCCGCTGGCGCTGGCCTGCAACTGGACGGTGGTGCAGCACGCCCATGCCCAGGGCCGCGACATCGACCTGGTGCCGGCTGTGCTGATCGGCGCGTCGCTGTCGGCGCTGGCCACGCTGCCGCTGGCCTGGCCGCTGCACGCCACCGTGCACGACCTGGGGCTGCTCGCCTTCCTCGGCGTCTTCCAGTTGGCGATCCCGAGCATGCTGGCGATGGTGTGCGCCCGGGTGCTGAAGGCGCCCGAGGTGGCCCTGCTGGCGCTGCTGGAGGTGATCTTTGGCATCGCGCTGGCATGGATCGGCGCCGGGGAGATCCCGGCGCCCAGCGTGCTGATCGGCGGGGTGCTGGTGGTCGGTGCCCTGGTCGCCAACGAGTGGCTGGGCTGGCGTGCGGGGCGGTAGCCCGTCGCGCGCGCGACGCCTGCGCCGATGCGGTTCGGCCTTGTCCGACAACGCCGCCGGGCCCGGCTGCGTTATATCGGGTCCAACAACCGGGAGTCCTCCACGATGAAAACGAAGCTGTCCCTCCTCACGATCGCCGCTGCCGTCACGGTAGCCGCCGCGCCGCTGGCGGCAGGCGCCCAGGTGTCGGTCAACATCAATGTGCCCGGGCTGGTGGCCGTGGCGCCGCCGCCCCCGCGCTGGGAGGCGGTGCCTGGGCCACGGCAGGGCCGGGTCTGGGTGCCGGGCCACTGGCAATGGAGCGGTCACGCCTATGCGTGGCGGGGCGGCTACTGGCAGGCAGCGCGGCCCGACTACGCCTACGTGCCCGGCGGCTGGGTGCAGGTCGACGGCGGCTGGCGCTGGCGCGACGGCGACTGGCGCCGCGCCGCGCGCGAGCGGCAGCGCGAGGAGCGCTGGCACGACGGCCCGCGCCGCGGCCATGGCCATGGCCATGGCGGCTATCACTGCCCGCCGGGGCAGGCCAAGAAGGGCAACTGCTGACGCAAGAAAGCCGACCCGAGGGTCGGCTTTTTCATCGGGGGCGGGATGGCCGCGGCCTCAGGGGCGCGCGATCCTCCACGCGCCCGCCACGCCGTCGCCCGTGCGGTCGCCGGCCTTCGTGTCTTTCACCCAGTAGTACAGGGGCTGGCCCTTGTAGGCCCACTGCTTCTTGCCGTCGTCGCGCGTCACGACGGAGTAGCCGCCCATGGGCTTGGCGTTGTCCGGCGCGATGAGGGGCGGCCAGTTGGCGGCGCACTGCCCGTTGCACACCGACTTGCCGCTGTCGGGCGTGTCGCGCGCAAAGGTGTAGAGCGTCATGCCGCTGGGCCCGATGAGCACGCCATCGACCGTGCGCGTGGGCGTGTCGGGTGCGGACCGGGTGGCGCAGCCCCCGGCAAGCAGGGCGACAGCAAGGACGGATGCACTGAGCAGTTTCATGGACTTTCTCCTTCGTTGAAAAAACCGGCCCGGGCAGTGTAGGCGCCCGCGCCGACGGCCCGTGTCGGCGGCAGCCGCGCATTCGGGCGGCCTTAGCGGTGCCGGCTTTTCATCGCCCGCTCCACCTCGCGCTTGCCCTCGCGCTCCTTGATGGTGTCGCGCTTGTCGTGCTCGGCCTTGCCCTTGGCCAGGGCGATCTCGCACTTGACCCGCCCGTTCTTCCAGTGCAGGTTCAGCGGCACCAGGGTGTAGCCCTTCTGCTCGACCTTGCCCATCAGGCGCTTGATCTGCTCCTTGTGCAGCAGCAGCTTCTTGGTGCGCACGGCGTCGGGGTTGACGTGGGTGGAGGCGCTCTTGAGCGGGTTGATCTGGCAGCCGATGACGAACATCTCGCCGTCGCGGATGACCACGTAGCCGTCGGTCAGCTGCACCTTGCCTTCGCGCAGCGCCTTCACCTCCCAGCCTTCGAGCACCATGCCCGCCTCGAACTTCTCCTCGAAGAAGTAGTTGAAGGCGGCTTTCTTGTTGTCGGCGATGCGGGCGTTGGGGTCTTGCTTCTTGGTGGCCATGGGGGCTCAGTTGGGGGCGCATGGCGTCCCTACAATCGGCCGCTCGCTTCCCCCGAACCCGCGATTCTATGAAGAGTGTGCACAAGTCCGTCCTCATCTGGTACAGCGCCGAGGAGATGTACGGCCTGGTGACGGACGTGGCGAGGTACCCGGAGTTCCTGCCCTGGTGCGACCGCGCCCGCGTGATCGAGCAGGACGAGGCCGGCATGACGGCGGAAGTCGGCCTCGCCTTCGGCGGCATCCACCAGAGCTTCACCACCCGCAACACCCACGTGCCGGGGCGCGAAGTCCACCTCAAGCTGGTGGACGGCCCCTTCTCCAACCTCGACGGGGTGTGGAAATTCACCCCCGTGGGCGGCGAGGGCGAACGCGCCTGCCGCGTGCAGCTCGACCTGAGCTACGGCTTCAGCAACTTCGCGCTGCAGGCGCTGGTCGGGCCGGTGTTCGACAAGATCGCCTCCAGCCTTGTCGAGGCCTTCGTCAAGCGGGCCGAGCAGACCTACGGCGAGCCGGCGCCATGATCCGCATCGTCCTGTGCTGCGCCCCGGCGCCGCGGCAGGTGCACGAGGAGGCGCTGTGCGTGCCCGAGGGCTGCACGCTGGAGGCAGCCGTCGAGGCCAGCACGCTGGCGCAGGCGCTGCCGGCGCTGGACTGGCGCGCGATGCATCCGGGCGTGTGGGGCCGCGCGGCGGAATGGTCCCGGCCGCTGGCCGACGGCGACCGCGTGGAGCTGTGCCGGCCCCTCACCGTCGATCCGAAGGTGGCGCGGCGCGAGCGCTTCCAGCGCCAGGGGGCGCGCACGGCCGGCCTGTTCGCGCGGCGGCGCGAAGGGGCCAAGGCCGGCTACTGACCGATTGAAGGGGGCGGGCCGGGCGGCTGCTACTTGCAGTCGCTGTCGATGATCGACTGCAGGCGGCGCTGCTCCACCGCGCGGGCGTTGTCGTCGAGGATCTCGCGCTCGCCCTTGTCGTTGACGCGGGCCACGCGCATGCCGCTGTCCATCGTGGCCTTGCCCTGGCGCGCGCGGCTGCAGTTGTCGGCCTTGGCCTGGGCGATCTTCTTCTCCTCGGCGGCGCGCTTGGCCTTCTCGGCTTCCTCGGCCTGGCGGGCCTTCTCTTCCAGCGCCTTGTCCACCCCGGCCGCCTTGCCGGCCGGCGCCGCGGGCGCGGCAGGGGCCTGGTCGGAGGCGGGAGCAGGGGCCGGCGCGGCGGCGGCACGGCTGCCGTGCGGGCGGCGCAGGATGTTCTTCTCGGGCACGTCCAGCGGCGGCGGCTGGTCGCTGAACACCTTCTTGCCCTGCGCATCCAGCCACTGCCACTGGGCCGAGGCGGCCACCGGCATCACGAGAGCGCAGGCGACAAGGACGGCGTGGATCGGCTTCATGGGGCGGAAGTGTAGCGTCCGCTTACGTTTGGCAACACGCGGCAGAGGCCGCGAGCGCGGCATGCGCCACGAATCTGGCGTCAATCCGCAACGCCGGCCGCCCCGGCGTGCGTGCCGGCGACCCTGCCGCTTCAGGGAAAACCAGGGCCCTCGTTACAATCCTTCTTTTGGAGCCTCACCCATGCGCCTTCTCGGCAAAGCGCTCACCTTCGACGACGTGTTGCTGGTGCCAGCGTTCTCGCAGGTCCTGCCCAAGGACACCTCCCTCGCCACCCGCCTTTCCCGCAACATCGCGCTGAACCTGCCGCTGGTGTCCGCCGCCATGGACACCGTGACGGAGGCCCGCCTGGCCATCGCCATGGCGCAGGAGGGCGGCATCGGCATCGTCCACAAGAACCTCACCGCCCAGCAGCAGGCGGCCGAGGTGGCCAAGGTCAAGCGCTACGAATCCGGCGTGCTGCGCGACCCGGTGGTCATCACGCCCCAGCACACGGTGCTGCAGGTGCTGCAGCTGTCGGAAGAGTTGGGCATCTCGGGCTTCCCGGTGGTCGATGGCGGCAAGGTGGTCGGCATCGTGACCGGCCGCGACCTGCGCTTCGAGACCCGCTACGACGCGCCCGTCACCGAGATCATGACGCCGCGCGCCAAGCTGATCACGGTGCCCGAGGGCACCACGCCCGCCGAGGCCAAGGCGCTGCTGAACAAGCACAAGCTGGAGCGCCTGCTGGTCGTCAACGAGGAGTTCCAGCTCAAGGGCCTCATCACCGTCAAGGACATCACCAAGCAGACCAGCTTCCCCAACGCCGCGCGCGACGACAACGGCCGCCTGCGCGTGGGCGCCGCGGTCGGCGTGGGCGACGGCACCGAGGAGCGCGTCGAGGCGCTGGTCAAGGCCGGCGTGGACGTGATCGTGGTCGACACCGCGCACGGCCACAGCAGGGGCGTGATCGAGCGCGTGCGCTGGGTCAAGCAGAACTACCCGCAGGTGGACGTGATCGGCGGCAACATCGCCACCGGCGCGGCCGCGCTGGCGCTGGTCGAGGCGGGCGCGGACGCGGTCAAGGTCGGCATCGGCCCCGGCTCCATCTGCACCACCCGCATCGTGGCCGGCGTGGGCGTGCCGCAGATCATGGCCGTGGACAGCGTGGCCACCGCGCTGCAGGGCACGGGCGTGCCGCTGATCTCCGACGGCGGCGTGCGCTTCTCGGGCGACATCGCCAAGGCCATCGCGGCCGGCGCCAGCACCGTGATGATGGGCAGCATGTTTGCCGGCACCGAGGAGGCGCCGGGCGAGATCGTGCTCTACCAGGGCCGCAGCTACAAGAGCTACCGCGGCATGGGCTCCATCGGCGCCATGCAGCAGGGCAGCGCCGACCGCTATTTCCAGGAATCGACCACCGGCAACCCGAACACCGACAAGCTCGTGCCCGAGGGCATCGAGGGCCGGGTGCCCTACAAGGGCTCGATCGTCTCGATCATCTACCAGCTCGCCGGCGGCGTGCGCGCCAGCATGGGCTACTGCGGCTGCGCCACCATCGACGAGATGAAGAACAAGGCCGAGTTCGTGGAGATCACCGCCGCCGGCATCCGCGAATCGCACGTGCACGACGTGCAGATCACCAAGGAAGCGCCCAACTACCGGGCCGAGTAATCCACAAGAAGGACAAGGCCGGTGCAACGCACCGGCCTTGTTGTTCCAGCGAAGCGCCTTTTCATCGAAGCGTCCCATGTCACACGACAAGATCCTCATCCTCGACTTCGGCTCCCAGGTCACGCAGCTCATCGCGCGCCGGGTGCGCGAGGCGCATGTCTACAGCGAGGTGCACCCCTGCGACGTGACCGACGACTGGGTGCGCGAGTACGCGAAGGACGGCCACCTGAAAGGCGTGATCCTCTCGGGCAGCCATGCCAGCGTGTACGAGGTGGACGACCGCGCGCCGCAGGCGGTGTTCGAGCTGGGCGTGCCGGTGCTGGGCATCTGCTACGGCATGCAGACGATGGCGCAGCAGCTGGGCGGCAAGGTCGAGGGCTCGCACCAGCGCGAGTTCGGCTATGCCGAGGTGCGCGCGCGCGGCCACACCGACCTGCTCAAGGACATCGCCGACGTCACCACACCCGAGGGTCACGGCATGCTCAAGGTGTGGATGAGCCACGGCGACAAGGTGACCGAGCTGCCGCCGGGCTTCAGGCTCATGGCCAGCACCGGAAGCTGCCCCATCGCAGGCATGGCCGACGAGGCGCGGCACTTCTACGGCGTGCAGTTCCACCCCGAGGTCACGCACACGCAGCAGGGTCGCGCGATCCTGGAGCGCTTCGTGCTGGGCATCTGCGGTGCGAAGCCAGACTGGGTGATGAAGGACCACATCGCCGAGGCCGTCGAGAAGATCCGCGAACAGGTGGGCGACGAGGAAGTGATCCTCGGCCTCTCGGGCGGCGTGGATTCGAGCGTGGCGGCCGCGCTGATCCACCGCGCCATCGGCGACCAGCTCACCTGCGTGTTCGTCGACCACGGCCTGCTGCGCCTGGACGAAGGCAAGATGGTGATGGAGATGTTCGCCGGCAAGCTGCACGCGCGCGTGATCCACGTCGACGCCAGCGAGCAGTTCCTCGGCCACCTCAAGGGCGTGAGCGACCCGGAGCAGAAGCGCAAGATCATCGGCCGCGAGTTCGTCGAGGTCTTCAAGGCCGAGGCGGCGAAGCTGAAGGCCGGCGGGGCAGGGCACAAGGGCGCCAGCTTCCTGGCCCAGGGCACCATCTACCCCGACGTGATCGAGAGCGGCGGCGCCAAGAGCAAGAAGGCCGTCACCATCAAGAGCCACCACAACGTCGGTGGCCTGCCCGAGCAGCTCGGCCTGAAGCTGCTGGAGCCCCTGCGCGATCTGTTCAAGGACGAGGTGCGCGAGCTGGGCGTGGCGCTGGGCCTGCCGCCCGAGATGGTGTACCGCCACCCGTTCCCCGGGCCCGGCCTGGGCGTGCGCATCCTCGGCGAGGTGAAGAAGGACTACGCCGACCTGCTGCGCCGCGCCGACGCCATCTTCATCGAGGAACTGCGCAACTTCCGCGACGAGGCCACCGGCAAGACCTGGTACGACCTGACCAGCCAGGCCTTCACCGTCTTCCTGCCCGTCAAGAGCGTGGGCGTGATGGGCGACGGCCGCACCTACGACTACGTGGTGGCGCTGCGCGCCGTGCAGACCAGCGACTTCATGACCGCCGACTGGGCCGAGCTGCCCTACGCGCTGCTCAAGAAAGTGTCGGGCCGCATCATCAACGAGGTGCGCGGCATCAACCGCGTGACCTACGACGTGAGTTCCAAGCCGCCGGCGACGATCGAGTGGGAGTGACGACGCACCGGCCACCGCATCGGCCGGCCGCCGCTGAATTCCTTCGCCGGTTCATCGCCCGAGGAAAAGGCGCTCAGCCGACCCAGGCCTGCACCTCGATCTCCACCTTCGCGCCCTGGTAGAGCACCGCCTGCACGCACGAGCGCGCGGGCAGCCCTTCGGGGAAGTGCCGGGCGTATTCCTGGTTGAAGGCGGCGAAGTCGCCCAGGTCGGCCAGCCAGATGGTGGCGCGCACCACGCTCGCCATGCCGGTGCCGCAGTCCTTCAGGTTCTGGGCGATGCGTTCGAGGACGGCGCGGGTCTGCGCCTGCACGTCGCCCTCGATGACGCGGCCCTGCGCATCCATGGCCAGCACACCCGACAGGAAGAGGAAGCCGCCGGCGCGCACCGCCTTGGAGAAGGGAACGGGCAGCGGCGAGGGGATGCGTTCGATCTGGCTCATCGGGAAGACTCCGTGCGGGTGATGACCTGGCCGTTGCGCGCACCGGTGTGAGCGCCCTGGCGCCAGGTGACGGCGCCATTGACGATCACGGCGTCGATGCCTTCGGCGGGCCGGGTCGGGGTTTCGTAGGTGGCGGCATCGCGCACGGTGGCGGCGTCGAACACCACGATGTCGGCGTGGTGCCCGGGCGCGAGCGTGCCGCGCTGGTGCAGCCCGAAGTTGCGGGCCGTCAGCCCGGTCATCTTCCAGACCGCGGTTTCGAGCGGGAACAGGCCGACGTCGCGGCTGTAGTGGCCCAGCACGCGCGGGAAGGTACCCCACAGGCGCGGGTGCGGGCTCTCGCCCACCGGGATGCCGTCGGAGCCGATCATGGTGTCGTCGAAGGCCAGGATGCGCTGCACGTCGCCCTCGTCCATGAGGAAGTAGATCGCGCTGCCCGGCTGCAGCCGGCGCGCCGCCTCGTCGGGCTCGACGCCCCATTCGCGCGCGATGTCGGCCAGGTCGCGGCCGGCGCACTCGGGGTGCGGCTGGCTGGCGGCGATCAGCACGCGCCCGCCCAGCATGCCGCGGTCGGTGCGGATCATGGTCGAGCCGGCGGTGTAGGGGTAGCAGTCCAGGCAGATGCGCTGCGTCTTCATGGCCTCGCGGATGTGCGGCAGCGTGACCTGCGACCGGCCGAAATTCTGGGTGTTCTGCACCTTGTGGTGCGACACGACGACCGGCACGCCCAGTTCGCGGCCGATGCGGAAGGTCTCGTCCAGCGCCTCCATCACGCGGTCGGCCTCGTCGCGCATGTGAGTGACGTACAGCGCCTGCCGCGCGCGCAGCGGCTGGCCGACGGCGATGATCTCCTCGGTGGTCGCCTTGACCGCCGGCGGGTAGAAGGTGCCGGTCGACAGGCCGATGGCGCCGGCCTGCATGGCTTCCTCCACCAGCGCCTGCATGGCGGCGATCTCGTCCGGCGTGGCCTCGCGGTCGAGCGAGGCCATCGTCACCGCGCGCAGCGTCGAGTGGCCCACCATCGCCGCCACGTTGACCGAGGCGGGCCGCGCGCGCAGCGCGTCCAGGTAGGCCCGGAAGGTGGTGAAGCGTCCCTCGTCGGGGCTGTCGAGCAGGCTCAGCGGCATAGGCAGTTCCATGCCGGGGCGCAGCGGCGCGGCGCTGATGCCGCAGTTGCCAGCCACCACGGTGGTGACGCCCTGCGAGACCTTGAAGGGCAGGGTGGCCTGCGAGAGCAGCGCCTGGTCGTCGTGCGTGTGCGAGTCGATGAAGCCGGGCGCGACGATGCGCCCGTGCGCCTCGATGACCGTGTCGGCGCCGTGCCCGCCGAGGCGGCCGATGGCCGAGATGCGCCCGTCGCGCACGGCCACGTCGGCGTCGAAGCGCGGCGCCCGCGTGCCGTCGATCACGGTGCCGCCGCGGATCAGCAGGTCGTGGTGGGTGGGTGTCATCCGGGTCTCCAGGAAGGGTTCAGCGAAAGTGGCAGGCCACGAGGTGCTCGCGCGGAGCGCCGTCGGCGTCGGCCGCCTCGCGCGGCGACAGCGGCGGCGCCTGCTCCCTGCACACCGGCTGGGCCAGCGGGCAGCGGGTGTGGAAGCGGCAGCCCGCGGGCGGGTTCGCCGGGCTGGGCGGATCGCCCTGCAGCAGCAGGCGCTGGGCCGGCGTGCGCGGGTTGGGCACGGGCACCGCCGACAGCAGGATCTGCGTGTAGGGGTGGCGCGGCGCGGCGAACAGCGTGTCGCGGTCGGCCAGCTCGACGATGCGGCCCAGGTACATCACGGCCACGCGGTGGCTGATGTGGCGCACCACCGAGAGGTCGTGCGCCACGAAGAGGTACGCGATGCCGAACTCGGCCTGCAGGTCCATCAGCAGGTTGACCACCTGGGCCTGCACCGAGACGTCGAGCGCCGACACCGGCTCGTCGCAGACGATCAGCTTCGGCTGCAGAGCCAGCGCGCGTGCGATGCCCAGGCGCTGGCGCTGGCCGCCCGAGAACTCGTGCGGGTACTTGTCGATGGCTTCGGGCCGCAGGCCGACCTTGCCGAACAGCCAGCGCACGCGCTCGCGGCGCTCGGCCGCCGAGGTGCTGCCGTAGTTCCTCAGCGGCTCGGCGACGATCTCGCCGGCCTTCAGGCGCGGGCTCAGCGAGGCGTAGGGGTCCTGGAAGATGATCTGCACGTCGCGCCGGCGCTCGCGCATCTGCGCGGGGCCGAGCCGGAGCAGGTCCTGGCCGTCGAGCCATACCGCGCCGGCGGTGGGCTCGATGAGCCGCATCACGGACTTGGCGGTGGTGGTCTTGCCGCAGCCCGATTCGCCCACCAGCGAGAGCGTTTCGCCGCGCGCGATGGTGAAGGACACGTCGTCCACCGCCTGCACCGGCGGCTGCGGGCGCGCCAGCCAGCGGCGCGGCGCGGCGTAGTGCTTGCGCAGGCCTTCGACGCGCAGCAGAGGAATATCCGTGCTCATGCGTCCAACGCCTCCATCGGCGCCAGCCGTCCTTCTTCCACGGCGAAGCAGGCGACGCCGTGGCCGCCGCCCTGGTCGCTCAGGGCGGGGGTTTGCGCGGTACAGCGCGCATCGGCGTGCGGGCAGCGCGCCGCGAAGGCGCAGCCGCGGCGCGCCGCCAGCGGCGAGGGCACGAGGCCGGGAATCTCGGCCAGCCGCGCGCTGCGCGTGTTCATCGAGGGCATCGAGGCCATCAGCGCGCGGGTGTAGGGGTGCAGGGGACGGTCGAACAGGTCCTGCACGTCGGCCTCCTCGACCTTGCGGCCCGCGTACATCACGACCACGCGGTCGCAGCTCTCGGCCACCACGCCCAGGTCGTGCGTGATCATCACCACGCCCATGCCCAGCTCGCGCTGCAGGCGCCGGATGAGGTCCAGGATCTGCGCTTGGATGGTCACGTCCAGGGCGGTGGTGGGCTCGTCGGCGATCAAGACCTCCGGGTTGCAGGCCAGGGCCAGGGCGATCATCACGCGCTGGCGCATGCCGCCCGACAGCTGGTGCGGGTACTCGCCGGCGCGGCGCCCGGGCTCGGGGATCTGTACCAGTCGCAGCATGTCCACCGCGCGCGCCATGGCCTCGGCGCGGCCGGCGCGCTGGTGCAGGCGCACCGTCTCGGCGATCTGCCGGCCCACGGTGAGCACCGGGTTCAGCGAGGTCATGGGCTCCTGGAAGATCATGGAGATACGGTTGCCGCGGATGCGGCGCATCGCGGCCTCGTCCAGCTGCAGCAGGTCGGTGCCGCGCAGCCGCACCGCGCCCTGCAGCCGCGCGGGCGGCGTGGGCAGCAGCCGCAGGATGGACATGGCCGTGACGCTCTTGCCGCAGCCCGATTCGCCGACCACGCCCAGCGTCCGGCCGGCGTGCACGGTGTAGGAGACGCCGTCGACGGCGCGCGCCGGGCCGTCGAGGGTGTCGAAGCGCACGTGCAGGTCGTCGACTTCGAGCAGGGGCTGGCCGGCGGCCGGCATGTCGCGCGCGGGGGCGTTCATCGTGGCGTCTCCCGCTTCACAACTGGCGCGCCAGGCGCGGGTCCAGCGCGTCGCGCAGGCCGTCGCCCAGCAGGTTGATGGCCAGCACCGTGGCGGCCAGCAGCATGCCCGGGTAGAGGATGATGTGGAAGGCCACCGCCACGAAGTTGCGGCCCTCGGCCATCATGTTGCCCCAGCTGGGCGTGGTGGGCGGCACGCCCACGCCGAGGAAGGACAGCGCGGCCTCGTACAGCACGGCCGAGGCCGCGATGAAGGTGGCCTGCACCACCAGCGGCGCCACCATGTTCGGCAGCACGTGGCGCGCCAGGATCACCGGCAGCCGCGTGCCCACGGCATGGGCGGCCTCGACGAAGAGCTGCTCGCGCAGCGTCAGCGCGAGCGAGCGCACCAGGCGCACCACGCGCGGGATCTCGGGCACCACGATGGCCACGATCACGGTGGCGAGGCTGGCCCGCGTGACGGCCATCAGCGCGATGGCCAGCAGGATGCCCGGGATGGCCATCAGCCCGTCCATGATGCGCATGACGAAGCCGTCCAGGCGGCGCACGAAGCCGGCCGCCAGGCCCAGCAGCACGCCCAGCGCGGTGGACACCAGCGCCACGCTGACGCCCACGACCAGCGAGACGCGCCCGCCCCACACCGCGCGGCTGAACACGTCGCGGCCCAGCGCGTCGGTGCCGAACCAGTGCTCGGCCGAGGGGGCCTGCATGCGCGCCAGCGGGTCGATGTCCTGCGGGTCGTGCGTGGCGATCCACGGCGCGGCCAGCGCCAGCACCGCCATCGCGACCAGCAGCAGCGCGCCGGCGATCAGCGTGGGGTGCTTGCGCGCCCAGCGCCAGCGCGGCGGCACGAACACCGGCTCGTCGGCCGGCGCCGCACCGTCGTGGAGGGGAAGGGTGGAAGACATGGCCTCGGGTCAGTAGCGGATGCGCGGATCGAACAGCCGGTAGCTCAGGTCGATCAGCAGGTTGATCAGCACGTAGACGCCGGCGGAGAGCAGCAGCACGCTCTGGATCACCGGGTAGTCGTGGCGCTGCACCGAATCGACCACCAGCCGGCCCACGCCGGGAATGGCGAACACGGTCTCGGTCACGACCACGCCGCCGATCAGCAGCGCGATGCCCACGCCCACCGTGGTGGCGATGGGCACGGCCGCGTTGCGCAGCGCGTGGCCCAGCACCGGCAGCACGCCCAGGCCCTTGGCCCGCGCGGTGCGGATGTAGTCCTCGTGCAGCACCTCCATCACGGTGGCGCGCGTCATGCGGGTGACCAGCGCGATGTAGACCAGCGCGAGGTTCAGGCACGGCAGCACCAGGCTGCGCAGCCAGGGGCCCAGGCCCTCGCCCATGTGCACGTAGCCCTGCACGGGGAACCACGGCAGGCGGATCGCGAAGCCGTAGACCAGCAGGTAGCCGACCAGGAAGGAGGGCACCGAGAAGGCCAGCACCGCGAAGAGCATGACCAGCCGGTCGACCCAGCTTCCCGCGCGGTAGGCGGCCAGCGTGCCCAGCGGCACCGCGACCGCGATGGTCAGCAGCATGGTCACGAGCGCGATGGCCAGCGTGGGTTCGAGCCGCTGCGCGAGCAGCGCCGTCACCGGCACCTGCGTGAAGATGGAGATGCCCAGGTCGCCGGTGGCCAGCTTGCCGATCCAGATGAGGAACTGCTGCCAGATCGGCAGGTTCAGGCCCAGCGCATCGCGCAGGCGCGCGATGTCCTCCTCGGTGGCCAGGTCGCCGGCGATGAGCGCCGCCGGGTCGCCGGGCGAGAGGTGGATCAGCAGGAAGACCACGATCGCCACCACCGCCATGACGGGCAGGGTGGCGACGAGGCGGCGCAGGACGTAGCTCATCGCGCGCTGCTGCGGCCGGCCGCCTTACTTGTCCAGCGCCCAGACGATGGGCATGCCGCCCCACAGCCTGTCCAGCCCCTTGAGGCTGGCGCGCGCGGCGTAGGCGGCCGAATACTGGCCGGCGTTGACGTAGGGCACGGTCTCGAAGGCGCGGGCCTGGAAGGCGTCCAGCCGCTCCTTGCGCTGGGCCGCGTCGGCGGACTGCAGCCAGGCGGTGCGCAGCTCGTCCAGCTGCTTGTCGCAGGGCCAGCCGGGCAGCGAGTTGCCGCAGGCGGGGCTCAGGTAGGCGTTGGTGATGGGCGAGTTGACGTCGAACTCGCCGGCCACCGTCACGTAGACGTTCCAGCCGCCGGCCGCGGGGGCGTCGCGCTTGGCGCGCCGCGCGCCGATGGAGGCCCAGTCCATGGACTGCATGTCCACGTTCACGCCGATGCTCTTGAGGGTCTGCGCGGCCATCAGCGCCAGCGCGTTGAGGTAGGTGATGTCGGTGGGCACCAGCAGCACCACCTTCTCGCCCTTGTAGCCCGACTCGGCCAGCAGCGCCTTGGCCTTGGCCACGTCGGGCTTGGCCCAGGCCTGCGAGCCGGCGGCGGTGTCGTTGGGGCTGCCGCAGATGAAGAAGGTGTGGCAGTAGGCCTTGCGCATGTCGGCCGGGTAGCCCATGGCCGCGACGAAGCGCTCCTGGTTCACCGCCATCTGGAAGGCCTGGCGCGCCTTGATGTTGTCGAAGGGCGGGTGCAGCTGGTTGAGCACCAGGAAGGCCTGATAGGCCCCGCCGCTGCCGACCTTGATGTTCTTGTCCGCGCGCAGCGGCGCGATGTAGTCGGGCGGCAGCTGCTCGACCATGTCCACCTCGCCGCGCTGCAGGGCCGCGACGGCGCTGTTGGCGTCGGGCAGGTACAGCCACTCGACCCGCTCGAAGCTGCTCTTCTTGCCGCCGGCCAGGCCGCTGACGGGCTCGGTGCGCGGCACGTACTGCGCGTTGCGCACGAACACGGCCTTGTTGCCCGGCACCCATTCGTCGCGCTTGAAGACGAAGGGGCCGGAGCCCAGCACCTCGGTCATCGGCGCGGTGGTGGGCAGCTTGGCCAGCCGCTCGGGCAGGATGAAGGCGGGGTAGCCCGAGGGCTTGGCCAGCGCGTCCAGCACCATGCCGAAGGGCTGCCCCAGCGCGAGCGTGAAGCTGCGCTCGTCCACCGCCTTCCACTCGGCGCCGCCGGCCACCATGGCGCGGCCCAGGCTGTCGCGGCCGGTCCAGCGCTGCAGCGAGGCGATCACGTCGGCCGTGGTCACGGGCGTGCCGTCGGAGAACTTCAGGCCCGGGCGCAGGGTGAAGCTCCATGCCTTGCCGTCGGGCGACTGGGTGAACTTCTCCACCATCTGCGGCTGCGGCTTGCCGCTGGCGTCCTGCGAGAACAGGGTGTCGTACACCATGTAGCCGAAGTTGCGCGAGATGTAGGCCGTGGTGAAGGTCGGGTCGAGGATCTTCAGGTCGGCGTGCGCCACCACGCGCAGGGTCTTGGGCGGCGTCTGGGCCTGCGCCATCGGGCCGATGCCTCCCAGGGTGAGGGCGCCGAAGGCGGCCAGGGCGGCGAGCGTGCGTCGTTTCATGGTCGGGACTCCTGAGGGGGACACAAGAAAAATCAGGCGGGCAGGGCATCCAGCGGCCACTTGGGGCGCTGGATCTTCCGGTAGGGCAGGGTGCTCAGGTCCAGCGTCACGGCGCCGGGGGCGGCCACGTAGATCACGTGCCGGGCCACCTTCGAGAAGGAGGCGTAGAAGTGCTGCGAGGACTTCACCACGATCAGGCGCTTGGAGGCCAGGTCGCAGCCGAGCTGCGTGAACAGGTCGGTGCCCATGGCCTGGTTGCGCAGCGTGATCAGCACGATCTCGATGCCGCCGGCCTCGACCAGGGCGCAGTCGCCCAGGGCCGTGGGCGTGCCGGCCAGGCCGGTCATGACCATGTCGGTCTTCAGCGCCTTGACGGTGCAGTCCAGGTCCAGCGGCTGGCCCGACAGCGGGCTGATCTTGCCGCCGATGCGCATCGGCAGGCGCGCGCCTTCGCCGGCCTCGAAGGCGATACGCACGGCGATCGGGTCCCACAGCGGGCCGACGGCGGCGTTGCCGATGCCGCGCTCCAGCATGCGCCGCAGCACGAAGGTGGAGTCGCTCGCCGCGCCGCCGCCGGGGTTGTCGGCGCCGTCGGCCATCACCACCGGGCCCGCCGTGGCCAGGGCTTCGTCCAGGGCCGCGTCGATGTCGGGGTAGTTCACCGTCAGCGCGTCGCGCATGCCGATCACCTCGTCGGCCAGCTGGCGCGCCAGCGCCTGCGCCTTCGCGGCGTCGCCGTCGGCGTAGACCAGCACCTTGGTGCCCATGCCCGGCACGTCGCCCCAGCTGAAGCCGTGCGCGAGCGAGACGGACAGCACGCCGTCGCGGCCCTCCAGCGACTGCATGCGCTGCACGAAGCCGCGGGCCGGCTCGCGCGAGGTGTGGATGGTGAGGATCAGGCCGGTGTCGACCACCGCCGCCACCGGGCGGATCTTCTTCTGCGCCGCCGCCACGCACAGGTCCACCAGCTCCAGACCGCGCTCGAGCACGTCGGTGTGCGGGTACTCCTTGAAGGTGATGAGCACGTCGGCGCTGTCCACCATCTCGGGCGTGACGTGGCAGTGCGGGTCGAGCTCGGCGCCCACCACCACACCGGGGCCGGCCAGGGCGCGCACGCGCTGGAGGAGGTCGCCCTCGCAGTCGTCGTAGCCGTCGGCCACCATGGCGCCGTGCAGGCCCAGCAGCACCACGTCCACCGGCATCGCGGCCTTCAGGTCGGCCAGCAGCTCGTCGCGCAGCGACTCGTAGGCGTGCCGCGTGGTCGTGCCGCTGGGCTGGGCCGCCGCCACCATGCCTTCGAGCAGCGTCCAGCCCTGGTCCTTGCCGCGCAGGCGCGCGGCCCACAGCGGGCCCGAGAACAGCGTGAGGTGGTCGGGATGCCGGCCGGCCGGGAAGTAGCCGCGGTCGCGGAACGAGGCCATGCCCGTGGGCATGGGGCCGAAGGTGTTGGTCTCGGTGGCGAGGGAGGCGCTGAAGACACGCACGTGGGGCTCCTGTGAGGCGGGAGGAAGGAGGGCGTCAGGCGCCGGCCGGCTGCCGCAGGCGGCGCGGGCTCAGCATCCCGGCCGTCAGGCCGAAGGACGCGGGATGCGCCGGCACGGGCAGCCCGCGCGCCAGCGCGGCGCAGGTCTCGCCCATGGCGGCCGAGGTCTGGATGCCGTAGCCGCCCTGGGCGGCGATCCAGAAGAAGCCTTCCACCTGCTCGTCGAAGCCGCCCACCAGGTCGCCGTCGGCGACGAAGGAGCGCAGCCCGGCCCAGGTGCGGGCCGGCCGGCGGATCTGCAGCGTGGTCATCGTCTCGATGCGGTCGATGGCCAGCGCGATGTCCAGCTCCTCGGGCCGCACGTCCTGCGGCTCCACGGGGTCGGCGTTGGCGGGCGAACCCAGCAGCATGCCGGCGTCGGGCTTGATGTACCAGTCCTCGGCGGCGCCGTGCACCATGGGCCAGCCGGCGCTGTCGAGTTCCGGCGGGCCGGCGAAGACGAAGGCCGAGCGGCGGCAGGGCTGCAGCCCCAGCGGCGCCGCGCCCGCCAGGGCGCCGATCGCGTCGCACCAGGCACCGGCCGCGTTGAGCACCACCGGCGCCTCGTAGCGCTGCCCGCCGGCCGTCACCAGCCAGCGGCCGTCGACCCGTTGCAGGCCCGTGACCTCGGCGTCGCACACCAGCGTGCCGCCTGCGCGGCGCATGCCGCGCAGGTAGCCCTGGTGGATGGCATGCACGTCCATGTCGGCGGCATCCGGCTCGTAGACGGCGCCGCCGAGCAGTTCGGGGCGCAGCACCGGCACCATGGCCTGCGCCTCCTCGGGGCTCAGGCGGCGCGCGTGCGGCGACATGGGATGCAGCACCGCCCAATGCGCGTCCAGTTCGGCGGCCTGCTCGGGCGAACCGACCATCATCGCCCCGCGCGGCGTGAGCAGGGGGTGTTCGGCGAAGCCAGGGGGCGGCGACGTCAGGAAGGCGCGGCTGGCGAGGGTGAGGGCGCGCACCTGGGGCGTGCCGTAGCTTTCCATGAACAGCGCCGCGGAGCGCCCCGTCGAGTGGTAGCCGGGCTGCGACTCGCGCTCCAGCACGATGGTGCGGCCGTGCGGGGCCAGCCAGTGGGCGACGGAGGCGCCGGCGATCCCGGCGCCGATCACCAGGAAGTCGGCTTGCAGGGCGGCGGAGGAGGCGGGCGTCGTGGTCACGTTTCGGGCGGTGGAGCGAAGGCGGTGCGGCCCGGCATGGGCAGCGCGCAGAGTCTAAGAGAGGAATTTGCGCATATGCAAATTTTGCAGAGCCCCCTAGGGTAAACACCGGACCTTCTCTCAAGCGAGATCCGTGCCTGTTGGATTTGCAGTGACGCAAATTCCGCGCGAGCGCTGCGCGGCCGCGCGGCGCGCCGCTGGCAGAATGCCGGCGCATGAGCAGTCGAACCGGACGCGGAAGCACCGCGCAGAAGAAGCCCGTGGACGCGCGCGAGAGCGGGCACGCCGGGGACGCAGCGCATTCGCTCGACCGCGAGACCTTCGGCCGCCGGCTGCGCACGGCGCGCAAGGGCTTCGGCTGGACGCTGCAGCAGCTGTCGGCGCTGTCGGGGGTGTCGGTGCCGACCATCTCGCGCGCCGAGCGCGGGCAGCTGGCGCTGGGCTACGAGAACTTCGCCGCCCTGGGCCGCGCGCTGCAGATGGACATGAACGCCATGTTCGCCGGGGAGGGCGTCAAGACCACCGGCCTGGAGGCGCCGGTGGTGACGCGCGCCGGCGAGGGCATGGTCTACCGCGGGCTGTCCTTCGCCTACGAATTCCTCGGCACCACGGCCGCCGGCAAGCTCATGAGCCCGGTGGTCGGCACGGTGCACGCGCGGCGCATCGCCGGCCCGGAGGACTTCGCGCGGCACGAGGGCGAGGAATTCGCCTACGTGCTCTCGGGCACGATCGAGGTGCATTTCGAGACGGGCGAGGTGGTGCGCCTCGGGCGCGGCGACTCGCTGTACTTCGACAGCCGCATCGGCCACGCCTACGTCAGCACCAGCAGGCAGCTCGCGCGCATCGTGGGGGTGACCTCGACCGAAAGCCGCTTCATGCGCACGGCGCGCGCCGGCGAGGCGGGCGCGGCCGCGGCGCCGCGCAAGCGGGCGGCCGCCGCCCGGCGCCCGGACGGCACGCAGCGCGCACCGGCCAGACGCTGACGGCGGCCCGCCCGCGCCTCACTTCACCTGCTGCTTGCCCAGCTTGCGCGCCAGCGTGCGGCGGTGCATGCCCAGGCGCCGCGCGGTCTCGGAGATGTTGAAGCCGGTCTCGGCCAGGGTCTGGTGGATGCGCTCCCACTCCAGCGTCTTGATGGAGCTGGCGCGGTTGGTCAGCTCGACCTCGGTGGTGCCCTCGGCGCGGCCGAAGGCGGCCTCGATGTCGTCGGTGTTGGAAGGCTTGGCGAGGTAGTGGCAGGCGCCGAGCTTGATGGCCTCCACGGCGGTGGCGATGCTGGCGAAGCCGGTGAGCACGACGATGAGCATGTCCTCGTCGTGGGCGTGCAGCGCCTGCACGCAGGCCAGGCCGGAGGCCTCGCCCTGCAGCTTGAGGTCGACCACGGCGTGGGTGGGCGCGAAGCTGCCCTCCTGCAGCACCGCCTGCATCGCCTCCAGGCTGGCGGCCACGCGCACCTGGTAGCCGCGCCGCTCGAAGGAGCGGGCCAGGGTGCGCGCGAAGGCGTCGTCGTCCTCGACGAGGACCAGCCGGCGGGCGGGGGCGTCTTCTTCATCCATGCGCATCCTCCGCATCATCCGCCGGCAGCACGATCGCCGTCAGCGGCAGGGTGATCAGCAGCTCGGCGCCACCCTCGGCGCGGTTGCGCGCCGCCACGCTGCCGCCCAGGGTGCGCGCCACGTTGACGACCAGGAACAGGCCGAGCCCGCCGCCCGGCCGGCCCTTGGTCGATTGGTAGGGCTTGCCGATGTGCTGGAGCATGGCGGGCGCGAAGCCGGGGCCCTGGTCGCGCACCGCCAGCAGCAGCGCGTCGTCGGTGCGCGTGGCCTCGAATTCCTGCATGCCGGGCGAGGCCTCGAAGGCGTTGTCCAGCACGTTGCCGATCATCTGCTTGAGTGCGGAGTCCGACACCATGGGCAGGTCCTGTCCGAAGCGGTTGAGGTAGCTCAGCCGGTTGTCGGGCCGCCGGCGGCGCCAGTCGGCCACCACGTCGTCCAGGAAGGTGCAGACGGTGGTGGCGCTGGAGGATTCGCCGCGCGTCTCGCCGGCTGACAGCAGGATGCCGCTGACGATCGACTTGCAGCGCCGCACCTGCGTCTGCATCTCGGCGACGTCCTGCGCCAGTTCGGGGTCGGAGCTGAAGTGCGGCAGGTGCTGCCAGTCGCCCAGGATCACGTCCAGCGTGGAAAGGGGCGTGCCCAGCTCGTGCGCCGCGCCGGAGGCCAGCAGGCCCATGCGCACGATGTGCTCTTCCTCCGCGGCGCGCTGGCGCAGCGCGGCCAGCCGCGTGTCGCGTTCGCGCAGGTTGGCGGCGATGCGGCCGATGAAGG
Organism: Xenophilus azovorans DSM 13620; assembly: GCF_000745855.1. Taxonomy (GTDB): domain Bacteria; phylum Pseudomonadota; class Gammaproteobacteria; order Burkholderiales; family Burkholderiaceae_C; genus Xenophilus; species Xenophilus azovorans. Next base: position 465,939 of record NZ_KN050766.1, on the reverse strand, counting down.
TGACCAGCAGTGCGGCGTTGAGGGCGAAGCACACCAGCATGCCCAGCACGTAGGGGCTGGCCAGGCCGCGGTCGTGGTCCGGGCGCAGCGGCAGCGGCTGCGCGAACAGCGCCAGCCCCGCGAAGCAGGCGCTGGTGACGGCCACCATCGTCCAGGTGGCCCAGGCCGGCAGCAACACCGCGCCGAGGATCACCTGCAGCAGGTACAGGAAGACGAAGGGGTTGGCGGCGCCGCCGGCCAGGTAGAGCTGCGCCGTGAGCATGCCCACGTCCACCAGCAGGGCGAACAGCAGTTCGGCGTTGGTCACCTCGCGGCGGGTGCGCCAGCGCAGCAGGCTGGCGATGTTGAACAGCACCAGGGCGGCCAGCACGGCCAGCATGCTGCGCACCGGGATGGGGATGCCGAAGCCGTAGTGGACGACCTCGATGGTGACGATCTGCCCGAAGACGGCGATCCAGCGCAACTGGATGAGCTGCTGCAGGTTCTTCAGCCCGGTGGCCGCGGAGGCGGTGCGCGCGGCGGCGAGCTCAGGGGCGGGGAGGGCGGGTGGCATCGTCGGGGCGGTCGCCGGGCGGCGCCGGCCGGTCATTGTCCATGCCGCCGCTCGCTGCGCAGCAGGTACACGGTGGCGCCCAGCAGCAATGCGGCCAGACCGTACCAGGTGATGGCATACACGAGGTGGCTGTTGGAGAAGCGCACCACCGTCAGGCCGGCGGCCGGCCAGGTGCCGGCGGGCGTGCCGGGCTCGGCCTGCGCGTCGATGAAGTACGGCGCCACGCTGCCCGCCGGCAGGCCGTGGGCGGCCGAAAGGGCGGCCACGTCGCGCGAGTGCCAGCGCTGTGCGGCCGGGTCGTTGTCGCGCAGGAAGGCGCCCCCGGGTTCGCTCAGGCGCAGCAGGCCCTGCACGTGGACGGTGCCTTCCGGTGCCGGCCGGCCGCGGCGCGCCGGATCGCGCGCCTCGGTGGGCACGAAGCCGCGGTTGATCCAGATCCGGTGGCCGTCGGCCGTCGCCAGCGGCGTCAGCACCCAGTAGCCGGCGCCCAGCGCGGTGCTGGCCTGCACCAGCGCCTCCTTGTCGTGCAGGTAGCGGCCGTCGGCCTGCACCCGCAGGTATTCGTGGCGCGTGCGGTCGATCGCGGGCCACTCGGCGGGGCCGGGCGCCGCCACCGGCGGGGCGTGGATGCGCGCATCCACGCGGGCGATCAGGTCGCGCTTCCAGGCCAGGCGCTGCACCTGCCAGTTGCCCAGCAGCACGAAGCCGGCGATGCCCACCGCCACGCCGGCCAGCAGCGCGGCACGGCGGCCGCGGGAGGCGGCGGCAGGGCCGGTCGGCGCGGCGCGCACCGTCAGGATTGGCCGAGGTGGTGCACCTGCCCGTCGTGGCCCGGCATCATGTTGACGTTCATGTGGAACATCACCCACAGCGTGCCGGCGACGGCGATGGCCACGAAGACGATGGTGAAGAGAGTGGACAGCATGGTCCAGCCGCCCTGGACCTTGCCGTTCATGTGCAGGAAGCAGACCATGTGCACCAGCACCTGCACCACCGCCATGCCGCCGAGCACCAGCACGGCGACGGTGCGGTCACTGATCACGTTCGACATCACCAGCCAGAAGGGGATGGCGGTGAGGACGACGGACAGCACGAAGCCGATCATGTAGCCGGAGAAGGTGCTGTGCGGGCCCTCGTCCTGGGCGTGGTCGTCGTGGTGGTGGTCGTGCCCGCCGGCGGGCATCGGTACGTCGTGCGCGCTCATCTCACAGCACTCCCATCAGGTAGACAAAGGTGAAGACGCCGATCCAGACCACGTCCAGGAAGTGCCAGAACATGGACAGGCACATCAGGCGGCGCTTGTTCTCGCGGATCAGGCCGTGCCGGCCGATCTGGATCATCAGCACCACCAGCCAGATCGAGCCGAAGGTGACGTGCAGGCCGTGCGTGCCGACCAGCGTGAAGAAGGCCGACAGGAAAGCGCTGCGCCCGGGGCCCGCGCCTTCCTGGATCAGGTGGTGGAACTCGTACAGCTCCAGCCCGAGGAAGCACAGGCCGAAGACCAGGGTGACGGCCAGCCAGCCCAGCGTGCCGCCGACCTTGCCCATCTGCTTTTGCAGCATGGCGAAGCCGAAGGTGATGGACGACAGCAGCAGGAAGGCGGTGTTGATCGCCACCAGCTTCAGGTCGAACAGCTCGCCGCCGGTGGGGCCGCCCGCGTAGCTGCGGCCCATCACGCCGTAGGTCGCGAACAGCGCGGCGAAGATGAGGCAGTCGCTCATCAGGTAGAGCCAGAAGCCCAGCGCGGTGCCGCTCTCCGGATGCGGGTCGTGCGCGAGGTGGTAGTCGCGCGCGGCGGCGCCGGCCTGCACGGCGGCGGGATGGACGAGCTCAGACATGGCGGGCCAGCAGTCGGGTGCGCGCTTCCTCCGTGGCCGCCACTTCGGCCGCGGGGATGTGGTAGTCGCGCTGGTAGTTGAAGGTGTGGACGATGGCGGCCAGCACGGTGGCGGCGAAGGAAGCGGCCGCCAGCGGCCACATGTGCCAGATCAGCGCGAAGCCGCAGACCAGGGACAGCACCGAGATGACGACGCCCGAGGCGGTGTTGGCCGGCATGTGGATCGGCTGGAAGCCGCCCAGCGGGCGCTTGTAGCCGTGCCGCTTCATGTCCCACCAGGCGTCGGCGTCATGCACGACGGGGGTGAAGGCGAAGTTGTACTGCGGCGGCGGCGAGGAGGTGGCCCACTCGAGCGTGCGGCCGTTCCACGGGTCGCCGTCGGCGTCGCGCAGCTGTTCGCGGCGCATGAAGCTCACCACCAGTTGCACCAGGAAGCAGCCGATGCCCAGCGCCACCAGCAGGGCGCCGAAGGCGGCGATCTGGAACCAGATCTGCAGCGAGGCGTCCTCGAAGTGGCTCACGCGGCGCGTCACGCCCATCAGGCCCAGCACGTACAGCGGCGTGAACGCGAACCAGAAGCCCGCCAGCCAGAACCAGAAGGAGCACTTGCCCCAGAACTCGTCCAGCCGGAAGCCGAAGGCCTTGGGGAACCAGTAGTTGATGGCGGCGAACACCGCGAACACCACGCCGCCGATGATGACGTTGTGGAAGTGCGCCACCAGGAACAGGCTGTTGTGCAGCACGAAGTCGGCCGGCGGCACGGCCAGCAGCACGCCCGTCATGCCGCCGATGACGAAGGTGATCATGAAGCCCACCGTCCACAGCATCGGCACCGTGAAGCGGATGCGCCCGCGGTACATGGTGAACAGCCAGTTGAAGATCTTCGCCCCTGTCGGGATCGAGATGATCATGGTCGTGATCCCGAAGAAGGAGTTCACGCTGGCGCCCGAGCCCATGGTGAAGAAGTGGTGCAGCCACACCAGGTACGACAGGATGGTGATGCACACGGTGGCGTAGACCATCGACGCGTAGCCGAACAGGCGCTTGCCGCAGAAGGTGGCGACCACCTCCGAATACACGCCGAAGGCCGGCAGCACCAGGATGTAGACCTCGGGGTGGCCCCAGATCCAGATGAGGTTGACGTACAGCATCGGGTTGCCGCCGTCGATGTTGGTGAAGAAGTGCGTGCCCAGGTAGCGGTCCATCGTCATCAGCGCCAGCGCGGCGGTGAGGATGGGGAAGGTCGCCACGATCAGCGCGTTGGTGCACAGCGCGGTCCAGGTGAAGATGGGCATCTTCATCAGGTTCATGCCGGGCGCGCGCATCTTGATGATGGTCACCAGCAGGTTGATGCCCGAGAGCGTGGTGCCCACCCCCGCGATCTGCAATGACCATATGTAGTAGTCCAGCCCCACGCCCGGGTTCTGGTTGCCCAGGTTCGACAGCGCCAGCCAGCCGGAGGTGGAGAACTCGCCGAGGAACAGCGACAGCATCACCAGCACCGCGCCGGCGGTGGTCATCCAGAAGCTGAAGTTGTTCAGGAAGGGGAAGGACACGTCGCGCGCGCCGATCTGCAGCGGCACCACGTAGTTCATCAGGCCCGTGACGAAGGGCATGGCCACGAAGAAGATCATGATCACGCCGTGGGCGGTGAAGATCTGGTCGTAGTGGTGCGGCGGCAGGTAGCCCATGTTGTCGCCGAAGGCCATGGCCTGCTGCAGGCGCATCATGATCGCGTCGGAGAAGCCGCGCAGCAGCATCACCACGCCCAGCACCATGTACATGATGCCGATCTTCTTGTGGTCGATGCTGCAGAACCAGTCGCGCCACAGCGGGCCCCAGAGCCGGTAGCGGGTGATCAGGGCCAGCAGGGCGATGCCGCCCAGCACGACGGCCACGAAGGTCCACAGCAGGATGGGCTCGTGCGCCATGGGCACCGAGTCCCAGGTCAGCCGGCCCAGGAGCCAGTGGGTCGGCGCCGAAGAAGGTTCAGACATGGTTCTTGTCACTCACACTCAGGTTGGCAGCGGCGGCGCGCGTGCCTCAGTTGTCCGCCAGCGCGACCGGCATGCCGGGCGTGCAGATCGATTGCGCCTGGGCCTTGGCGAACAGCGCCCCGTTGACGCGGGCGCGGCCGCGCAGCGCGTCCGAGGCCATCGTCTCGTGCATGCAGCGCTGGCCGTCCTCGACGCACAGGTTGAGCACGCGCTGGTACAGGTTCGGATCGACCGAGGCGAAGCGCTCGACCGGATGGCGCTCGCTGGGGCGGGCGAGGTCGCGGTAGGCGTCGCGCGTCAGCGGCTTGCCCTCGGCCTTGGCCCGGGCCACCCACCGGGCGAAGTCCTGCTCGCTCAGGCCGTGGAACTTGAAGGTCATGCCCGAGAAGCCGGTGCCGCTGTAGTGGGACGACATGCCGTGGAACACGCCCGGCCGGTTGATGACGGCGTTCAGCTCGGTCTGCATGCCGGGCATCGTGTAGATCATGCCGGCCAGGTCGGGCACGTAGAACGCGTTCATGGTCGAGCTGGAGGTGAGCCTGAAGCGGATCGGCCGGTCCACCGGCGCCGCCAGCTCGTTGACGGTGGCGATGCCCTGCTCGGGCAGGATGAACAGCCACTTCCAGTCCAGCGAGACCACCTCGACCTCCAGCGGCTTGATGCCCTCCGGCACCGGCTTGCCGGAGGCGATGCGGTCCAGCGGGCGGTAGGGGTCGAGCTTATGGGTGCCGATCCAGGTCAGCGCGCCCAGCGCGATGATGATGACCAGGGGCGCGGCCCAGATCACCAGCTCCAGCTTGGTCGAGTGGTCCCAGTCGGGGGCGTAGTCGGTCTCGGCATGCCGGCTGCCCTGGCGGTAGCGCCAGGCGAACAGCAGGATCAGGATGATCACCGGCACGATGATCAGCAGCATGAGCAGGGTGGAGATCACCACCATCTGCCCCTGCTGGGCGGCCACGTCGCCGGCAGGGTTGAGCACCACCAGGTTGCAGCCGGCCAGCAGGCTGGTCGCGGCGAGCAGGGGCAGGGCCCGAAGAGGATTGGGTAGACGCATGCTGGGCATCTCGGCGGCGACGGCACGGTCGCTCCGGGTTGGTACGGGTTGCGAACGGGACGAATCTAACGCGCGGCCGGCCCGGAGGCGATAGGACGTTTTGTCCTATGTCAATGCGCCGCCCGCCACCTTATAGTGCCCCTTGCTGCGCCTCGTCCAGTGCCGCGGGGCCGCGCGCAGGAGACCTGTCCTGATGTCCAGCATCACCTATCCGCCTTCCTTCCCGCCGGCGCCGGACGCCGATGCACAACCGCACGAGGTCCACGGCGACCACAGCGTGTCGCCGGGCGACATCGCCGTCGGGGTGGTGATCGGCCGCGCCTCCGAGTATTTCGACTTCTTCGTCTACGGCATCGCCTCGGTGCTGGTGTTCCCGCAGCTGTTCTTCCCGCTGCACCAGCGGCTGGAGGGCGTGCTGTTCGCCTTCACCATCTTCGCCTTCGCCTTCATCGCGCGGCCCGTCGGCACCGCGATCTCGATGGCGATCCAGCGCCGCTGGGGGCGTGCCACCAAGCTGACCATCGCGCTGTTCCTACTCGGCACCTGCACGGTGGGCATCGCCTTCCTGCCCGGCTACGAGACGCTCGGCACCAAGGCCGTGCTGCTGCTGGCGGTGCTGCGCGTCGGGCAGGGGCTGGCGCTGGGCGGCTCGTGGGACGGGCTGCCCTCGCTGCTCGCGCTGAGCGCGCCCCCCAACCGCCGCGGCTGGTACGCGATGCTGGGCCAGCTCGGCGCGCCGGTGGGCTTCATCCTGGCCAGCGCGCTGTTCGCCTTCCTCTATGGCAGCCTGTCGCAGGACGACTTCCTCTCCTGGGGCTGGCGCTATCCCTTCTTCGTCGCCTTCGCCATCAACGTGGTGGCGCTGTTCGCCCGCCTGCGGCTGGTGGTGACGCCCGAGTACGAGCGGCTGCTGGAGCGCAGCGAGCTCGAGCCGGTGCCGGCCGGCGAGCTGGTGCGCACCCAGGGCTACAACCTGTTCATCGGCGCCTTCGCCGCGCTGGCCAGCTATGCGCTGTTCCACCTGGTGACGGTGTTCCCGCTGTCGTGGATCCACCTGTATACCGAGCAGTCGATCACCGGCTTCCTCGGCGTGCAGATCGTCGGCGGCTTCCTGATCGCCGTGGGCGTGGTCGTCTCCGGCCTGGTGGCCGACCGCTACGGCCGCCGCCGCACGCTGGGCACGCTGGCCGGCATGATCGCGGTCTTCAGCGGCTTTGCGCCGACGCTGCTCAACGGCGGCACGCTGGGCCAGGACGTGTTCATCCTGCTGGGCTGCACGCTGCTGGGCCTGTCGTACGGGCAGGCGGCCGGCGCGGTGACGTCCAACTTCACGCCGCGCTTCCGCTACACCGGCGCGGCGCTCACGCAGGACTTCGCCTGGCTGATCGGCGCCGCCTTCGCGCCGGTGGTGGCGCTGGGCCTGTCGGCCCACTTCGGGCTGGGCTACCTGAGCCTGTACCTGCTGTCGGGCGCCGCCTGCACGCTGGCCGCCCTGGGGCTGAACAAGGCCCTGGTGGCGAAGGACTGACGGCCGGCCTTCATCAGCCGCCGGCGGCGCGCGCCGCCACGGCCTGCGCCAGCGCCTGCACGCTCAGCGGCGCCGAGCCTTCCGCCTTGTTGTTGATCGCCACGTAGGCCGGCCAGCCCGCGCCCACGGTGCCGGCGATCACCTTCGACAACACCTCGCGGGTCTCGGGATCGGGGTCCACCAGCCTGTCGAAGGGCTCGTACAGGCCCTTGGCCGTCTCGTAGCCGTAGGCGCCGTGGCGCCGGTGCAGGCTCCAGCGGCACACCAGCGGGCCGGGCCACAGGGCGCGCAGCAGCGGCAGTTGCGCCTCGATCGGCGGCAGCTTGGCATGCAGGCCCAGGCAGTAGGTGGCGCCGGCGCCGCGCAGCACCTCGGCGAAGGCGGGCGTGAGGAACTCGGGGTTGCGCACCTCGACGGCCACCACGCCGTCCGGCGCCTGCGGCTTCAGCGGGGGCAGGGCGGCGAGCAGGGTGCGCAGCCGTTCCAGCACCTCCGGCAGGCGGGCGAGCAGGTGTGCCGGCAGCGGGCTGAGCTGGAACACCAGCGCGCCGATGCGCGAACCCAGGCCCTCCAGCGCCGGCTGTACGAACTGCTCCACCGCCAGCACCGGATCGAGGAAGGCCGGGTTCGGCTGCTGGCCGCGTCCGTCCTCGGCGCGCACCAGCGCATCGGTCACCAGCGCGGGGGCCTTGACGATGAAGCGGAAGTCCGGCGGCACCTGCGCCGCGTAGGCGGCGTACTGGCTGGCCGTCAGCGGCCGGTAGAAGCCGCGGTCCAGGCTCACGCCGCGCAGCAGCGGGTGCTGTGCGTAGGCGGCCAGGCCGTGGCGCGACAGCGTGGGCTGCGCGTGCTCGCCGTCCCAGACCAGGCCAGCCCAGCCGGGGAAGTGCCAGGACGAGGTGCCCATGTGCAGCCGCGGCGCAAGCCGCTCGGCCAGCGCGCGCAGCCCGTCGTCCGCCGGCGCGGGCAGCACCTTCGCCGCCGCCCTGGCGCGAGCGCGGCGCGCCGGCGCGGGCTGGCGGGCGGGCTCGGGCGGCGTGTCGTCGGGGTCTTCGAAGAGGGCGTCCTGCATGGCGAATCGGTGCGCCGCGCATTCTCCGCCAGCCCCGGCGGGCACAATCGCCCGCCATGACCCATCGCCTGCGCGCCCTCGGCGGCTGGATGCTCGGCTGGCTGCTGCTGTCGGCCGCCGGCGCCGCCTGGCTGGCGCACGCGCAGCTGGAGGCGCTGCAGGCCGCCTTCGACACCGACGGCCGCATCGTCCACCGCATCCTCAGCCAGCAGGTGGTGCAGAACGACGCCGTGCTGGCCACGCTCGCGCTGGCCGGCGGCGAGGGCGCGGCGGGCGGCGAGGCGCGCCTGCCGGCGGTCTATCCCTCGATCCTGCGTGTGCAGCGGCGCGCCCCCGGCGAGGCGTGGAACGACGCCGCGCTGGCCCAGGCCGAGGTGCGCTCGCGCGCGCAGCGCGGCCCGGTGCTGGCCGATGCCGACCTGGCGCGCGGCCGCTACCGCCTGGTGATCGGCGCCGCACCGGCCAGCTTCGCGCTGGACATCGACCTGGCCGCCGCCGTGCCCTGGCGCGACTGGCCGGCCGACCCGAAGACCGCGCCTGCCCGCATGGCGCTGGTGCACCAGGGCCAGCGCTTCGAGCTGCAGGGCGGCCGCGACGCGGAGGCGCCGGGCGGCTGGCACTTCCGCTTCCGCAAGCCGCTGGCCTCTGCCAGCCAGCCCTTCGAGGTGGATGCCGAGCGCCGCGTCGGCTGGGGCGAGCTGCCCTGGGCCCGGATGCTGGCGTGGGCGGCCGGCATGGCCGTGCTGCTGGCCGGCGCGCGCCTGCTGCGGCGCCAGCGCACCGAGCGCCGGCGCGCCGAGGAACTGCTGCGCCTGGGCCAGGTGGCGCGCCTGAACACGCTGGGCGAACTGGCCGCCGGCATGGCGCACGAGCTGAACCAGCCGTTGACGGCGGTGCTCGCCAGCACCCAGGCCGCGCGCCGCCTGCTGGACGAGGAGCCGCCCGAGACCGGCGCCGCCCGCGACGCCATGGCCCAGGCCGCGCTGCAGGCGCGCCGCGCGGCCGACGTGCTGGGCCGCCTGCGCGGCACGCTGGAGCGCCCGGACGCCGCGCGCCGCGAGCCGGTCGACCTGCGGCAGGCCGCGCGCCGCGCCCTGCACCTGCTGGAGCCCGAGGGCGAGCGCCGCCACACCGCGATGCGCCTGGAGGCGCCGGAGCAGCCGGTGCGCGCGCTGGCCGACCCCGTGGCGCTGGAGCAGATCGTGCACAACCTGCTGATGAACGCCCTGCAGGCCCTGGAGGAGGTGCCGCCGGCGCGCCGCGAGGTGCTGCTGCGCGTGCGGGCGCAGGACGGGCAGGCGCTGCTGTCGGTCAGCGACACGGGGCCAGGCATCCCCGCCGAGCTGCGCTCGCGCGTGTTCCAGCCCTTCTTCAGCACCCGCCGCGGCGGGCTGGGCCTGGGCCTGAGCCTGAGCGAGACGCTGGCCGCCGGCATGGGCGGCGCGCTCGCCGAGGGCGCCGCGCCGGGGCAGGGCGCCTGCTTCGTGCTGAGCCTGCCGCTGGCATGACCGCCCGCATCACCGCATGACCGCCCCCTCCACGCCCCAGTCGCCCCTCGTCCACCTCGTCGACGACGATGCCGCCGTGCGCGACAGCCTGGCGCTGCTGATCGGCACCATCGGCCTGCGCGTGCAGGCCTGGGAGGCGCCGCAGCGCTTCCTCGCCGAGTTCGACCGCGCCGCCGTCGGCGCCATCGTGCTGGACGTGCGCATGCCGGGCATCGGCGGCCTCGCCGTGCTCGACCGGCTGATCGCCGAGGGCGTGGACCAGCCCGTCGTCATGCTCACCGGCCACGGCACGGTGGAGATGTGCCGGCGCGCCTTCAAGGCCGGGGCGGCCGAGTTCCTGGAAAAGCCGGTGGACGACGAGCAGCTGCTGGAGGCGCTGCAGAACGCCGTGCGCCAGCACGTGCGCTCGCGCGAGCGCAGCCAGGCCGACCAGGCGGCGCGGCGCCGCTACGCCCAGCTCTCCGAGCGCGAGCGCGAGGTGCTGGGCCTGATCGTCGCCGGCCTGAGCAACAAGGAGATCGCGCGGGCGCTCACGCTGTCGCCGCGCACCGTCGAGACGCACCGCGCCAACGTGTTCGCCAAGCTGGGCTGCGAGTCGCTGGCGCAGCTCATCCGCGGCTATGCGGCACTGGCCGAGGAAGAGGGCGCTGCGTAGTTCTACGGACGGCCGCGCGTAGCCGCACGAATGGCCCGCGGGCGGGCGCTTTCCTAGAGTGACGTGGTCGCCGGCCGAGCCTGGCGCGCCCCCTCGACAAACTCCTGGAGAGACCCTCATGACCGCATCGTCCCTGCGCCGCATCGGCGCCCTCGCACTCCTCGCCGCCGCCTGCGGCGCCCAGGCCCAGCAGGCCGCCCCCGTGCGGGCCGAACGCAACATCGGCCTCGACCTGGCCAACCAGATCGCCGCCGGCGCCGTGGCCTCCTGCGCCGCCAACGGCTATGCCGTCGCCGCCACCGTGGTGGACCGTGCCGGCGGCGTGCGCGCCGTGCAGCGTGCCGACAACGCCGGCCCGCACACCCTGGGCGCCAGCGAGCGCAAGGCGTGGACCTCCGCCTCGGCCAAGGCACCCACCCAGGCCATGATGGAGAACGCGCAGAAGAACCCCGGCGCGGCCAACCTCGTGCACCTGCCCGGCTTCCTGCTGCTGGGCGGCGGCGTGCCGATCAAGGCCGGCAACGAGGTGATCGGCGCGGTCGGCGTCGGCGGTGCACCGGGCGGCCACCTCGACGAGCAGTGCGCCAACGCCGCCATCGAGAAGGTGCGCGCGCAGCTCGGCTGAAGCCGGCCCAAGGCGGGGGCGTGAGGGACAATGGCGCCCCTCACGCCGCGCCATGCCTTCTTCCTCCCCCGACGACGCCCACTGGATGGCCCTGGCGCTGGCCCAGGCCCGCGATGCCGCTGAGGCCGGCGAGGTGCCGGTGGGCGCCGTCGTCGTCCGGGACGGCCGGCTGCTGGCTGCGGGCCGCAACAGCCCCGTCGCCGGCCACGACCCGAGCGCCCATGCCGAGATCAACGCGCTGCGCGCCGCCGCGCAGGCGCTGGGCAACTACCGCCTCGACGGCTGCGAACTCTTCGTCACCCTCGAACCCTGCCCGATGTGCGCCGGGGCGATGCTGCATGCGCGGCTGGCCCGGGTCGTCTTCGGTGCGGCCGACCCGCGCACCGGCGCGGCCGGCTCCGTGCTCGACCTGTTCGCGCAGCCGCAGCTCAACCACCACACCCGGGTGACGGGCGGCGTGTGCGCCGCCGCGTGCGGCGCCCTGCTGCAGGACTTCTTCCAGGGCCGTCGGCAGGCGGCGCGCGAGCGCGCCGAGCCGCTGCGCGACGACGCCCTGCGCACGCCGGACGCCTGCTTCGAGCCCTTCGCCGCCGCGCTGCCGCCGGTGCGCCACATGGCCGGTCTGCCGGCGCCGGGCGGATGGCGCCTGGCCTGGGTTGAATCAGGCGAAGAGCGCGGCGATCCCGCGCCGCTGCTGTGCCTGCACGGCCCTGGCCAGTGGGGCTGGCTGTTCCGCGAACTGCTGCCCCTGCTGCCGGCGCGCCGGGTGCTGGCGCCCGACCTGATCGGCTGCGGCCGCAGCGACAAGCCCAAGCGGTCCGACGCTCTGACGCCTGCCGTGCAGGCCGAAGTGCTGGCGCAGTGGCTAGCGCGCCTGGGCATCGGGCAGGTCGCGCTGCTGCACCACCCGGGCAGCGCGGACGTGGCGGCGGAACTGGCCTGCCGGCCGGGGCTGCGCGTCCTGCGGGCCGATGTGTTCACGCCGCAGGCCGCATCGCCCCACGCCCGGGCCGCGTGGCACGCGCCCTTTCCCGACCGGGGGCACGAGGCGGTCCTGCGCGCCCTGGGCCGGCGCGCGCCGCCGGCCGACGACCTGCCGCCCGATGCGGCGCAGGCGCTGGCCGATGTCCTGCGGCGCGCCTGAGATACTGCGCGCCGTGAGCCATCGACGACACATCTACATCTATTCCCCCTCCGGCGCCGTGCGCGACAAGGTCGCCTTCCGGCGCGGCGTGGCGCGGCTGAAGGCGCTGGGCCACGAGGTCGAGATCGACGAGGCCGCGCTGAAGAGCTGGCAGCGCTTCGCGGGCGACGATGCCACCCGGCTGGCCGCCATCGGGCGCGCGGCCGCCAGCGGCGCCGACGTCGCGCTGATCACGCGCGGCGGCTACGGACTGACGCGCATCCTCGACGCCTTGCCCTACAAGGCCGTGGCCAAGGCGATCGACAGGGGCACGGCCTTCGTCGGCCTGAGCGACTTCACCGCCTTCCAGCTGGCGCTGCTGGCCAAAACGGGCCAGGTGAGCTGGGCCGGCCCCGCGCTGGGCGAGGACTTCGGCGCCGAGGCCGGGCCGGACGACATCATGGAGGCCTGCTTCGACGACCTGCTCGAAGGGCAGGGCGAGGGCACCGGCTGGCGCATGCCGGCGCGCGATGCGGAGGTGGCCCTGAAGTCCATCCACGGCGCCACGCTGTGGGGCGGCAACCTGCGCGTGCTGGTCAGCCTGCTGGGCACGCCGTACTTCCCGGCTGTCGACAAGGGCGTGCTGTTCCTGGAGGACTTGGGCGAGCATCCCTACCGCATCGAGCGCATGCTCGACCAGTTGCGCCATGCCGGCGTGCTCGGCCGCCAGAAGGCCGTCGTGCTGGGCCAGTTCACCGGCTTCCGGGCGGTGCCGCACGACCGCGGCTTCAAGCTGCAGACGGTGATCGACCGGCTGCGCTCGCTGCTCAAGGTGCCGGTGCTGGCCGGCCTGCCGTTCGGCCATGTGCCGACCAAGGTGCTGCTGCCCGTCGGCGCCCCGGTCGAGATGGCGGCGCAGGAGCGCGAGGTCTTCCTCGTGTGGGGCCACGGCGTGGGGGGCAGCCGCCACCACCACGGCCATGGGCACGACCACGACCACGCCTAGCCGCCCGCCGGCTGCGCCCCAACGAAAAAGAGCGCCAGAGGCGCTCTTTTCATTCCTTCGGGCGCAAGGCCCGGTTCATCATCCGCGCGCGTAGCGCTGTCCGTGCGTGCGCGGCGCCATCGACTGGGGCAGGGCGCCCCTGAACATCCGCGTCACCGCGGCCATGTGCTGGCGCGCACCCCGCTCGCCGTACACGTCGCTCAGGGCGGCCAGCATGTCCTGGCGCAGGTACCACAGGGATTCCAGCTCGTCGGCATAGCGCACCCGCTGGGCGACGCGGTGGAAGCGTTCGCCCTGGTGGGACTGCAGCAGCGCCAGCATCGATTCGCGGATGCGCTGCACCGTCCGCTCGCTGGCCACGGGCTGGCGCGACGCCGAGAAGGAGAGGAAACGCAGCAGGCTGTTGGGAAACGCCATGGCTTGGATCGGAACACAGCGGAACAGTGATGGAACGGAACCATACGCAGCCCCCTCGGCGGCGGCAAGCGGGAAACAATTATTCATGTTTAAAAACAACAGTATTTCGCGCTTTCCTGGAGCGGATTCCCGAAAACAGAAACCAAAGTCTTAGATGCGACGCATACTGCCAATAACACTTCGGGAGCAGGATGTGAGCGGGCGTATCTTGTCGGGAGCAAGCGTTCAGAGATCGTCACGGGCGTGCGCCGGGCTTCGCGCACCCCATTGCCATAATCACCCGAACCTGCCCATGTGCGTGACTCCATGACCACCACCGTCGTCTTTGCGGATCTCACCGGGAGCACGCGGGTCTTCGAGATCATGGGCAACGCGCGCGCCACCGAGACGGTGACGCGCCTGATCCAGTGGATCGGCAACGTGTGCGAGGCGCACGAGGGCCGGGTGGTCAAGACGCTGGGCGACGGCGTCCTGGCGATCTTCAACGACGGGCCTTCCGCCATCGCCGCCGTGCTGGAGATGCAGCGCAGCCACCACAAGCGCCTGCAGAACTGGCCCGCGCCGCTGCGCATGGAACTGCAGATCGGCGTCGCCAGCGGCGAGGTGCTGCAGGTGGACGGCGACAGCTACGGCGACGCCGTCAACGTGGCCTCCCGCCTGAGCGACCTGGCCGGCCCGAGCCAGATCTGGGCCACCGACTCCGCCATCGCACAGCTGCAGGACAGCGACGTGCAGCACCGCAGCCTGGGCCCGATCAACATCCGCGGCCGCACCGAGATGCCCGTGATCCATCGCGTGGACTGGCAGGAGGAGGTGACCGAGTTCCTCACCGTCCCCTCGCCGCTGGTGCCGCCGCCGCGCAGCGCCGATTCCAGCTTCGGGCAGATCGAGCTGTCGTGGCTGGACGTGCGCAGCATGTTCACCGCGGAGCAACTGCCCATCCACCTGGGCCGGGTGGACGAGGCGGAGTTCGTCGTCAACGACCCGCGGGTGTCCCGGCTGCATGCGCGGCTGGAGGCGCGCAACGGCAGCTGCGTGCTGATCGACGTGAGCACCTATGGCACCTGGGTGCGCTTCCACAACCGCATCGGCGCGAGCAGCGAGATCGCGCTGCGGCGCGAGGAGTGCGTGCTGCACGGCAGTGGAGAGATCGGCCTGGGCGCGCCCCTGAGCGAACTCAGCGCACCGACCATCTCCTTCAACACGCTCGACGGCAACCTGTCGCTCAGCCGGCGCACGCGGGTGTAGCCGGGTTCCGCGCGGCGGATACAGCCGCTCGGCGCGGAGTCCGACAGCCGGGCCGTCCGCTTCCTTCCAGAGTGGTCCGACACATGCCGGAAGGGGCGCCTGCCGCCCCTTTCGTCCCCCTGGACCGAAAGGAAGCCGCCGCCATGACCCGAGACCTCTTCGACCGCTGCATCGCCGCCTGCAACGCCTGCGCGCTGGCCTGCGAGCGCTGCGCCACCGCCTGCCTGCGCGAGCAGGACTGCGCCTCGATGCGCACCTGCATCGCGCTGGACATCGACTGCGCGAGCGCCTGCCGCTTCGCCGCCGCGCTGATGGGGCGCGACAGCGTGCACGCCGCGCAGGCATGCCGGCTGTGCGCCGACATCTGCAGCGCCTGCGCCGGCGAATGCGAGAAGCACCCGCACGCGCACTGTCAGGCCTGCGCCGCCGCCTGCCGCGACTGCGCGCAGGAATGCCGGGCGATGGCGGCGGGCTGACCCCGCGCGCCGCCGACCGCTAGCCGCGCTGCCGGCCGCCGCGCGCCATGCGCATCCAGCGCGGGTCGGTGTGCCGGCCTGCGTACTCGCGGTCGATCTCGTCGAGCAGGGCGTCGGCGCTCTTCGGGTCCACCGCGGCGAGGATGGCGTCGATCTTGGCCTCCAGGCGGTCGTCGCCCTCCTTGGACTGCGGCGAGCCGACGTACAGCAGGAAGGCCAGCCCGCCGATCTGCCACAGCAGCTGCAGGAACTCGGACTGCCAGTTCTCCAGCGTGTCGCGCAGCATCTGCACGGTGTAGCCGGAGACCTCCACCGGCGCGCCGAACTGCTGCTGCTCGTCCACGTAGGCGAACCAGCCGAACAGCCAGTGGCCGACCAGCGAGACCAGGAAGAAGCCCAGCGTCACCCAGCCGTAGCCGTAGCGTTTCCAGAGGGAGCGGTTCATGGAGCCTCCCGGTTCACACCCGCGGCGGATCGCTCTCGCGCGCCAGGTGGCGGTGCAGGCCCACCGCGGTGATGAAGTCGGCCGCCGCCTCGGCGGCATCGGCCGCATCGGCCAGGATCAGGCCGGGGTCGTGCGAGCCGTCCGGCAGCGCCATCGGGATACCGGCTTCCGACAGCAGCCCGTGTGACGCGCCCAGCGCGAGGATGGTCTTGCAGTGCCGGTACTGGTCCTTCACGAACTCCAGCGTGTGGCCGTCCGCCGCGAGCGCTTCCATCGCCGCGGCGCCATCGGGCAGCACCAATGCGTCGAACAGGAAGCCCGGGCTGTTTTCCAGGCTCGCGTCGGCCTCGAAGACGCTGCCGTCGCCGGCGCGGCAGCGGCCCAGGCGCGAGCCCACCAGCCGCGGCACCGCACCGGCCTGCACCAGTGCGCCGAGCAGCAATGCGACGGACGTGCCCTCCATGCCGTCGGCCACCAGGATCGCGATCTTGCGCGTGCGGATGCCGCCGTCGCCCGGCCGCGCCATCAGCGACAGCGCGGGGGAGGCATCGACCTCCGGCGGCTGCGGCCGCTCCAGCGCGCGCGGCAGGGGCGCCGGCAGGTCCATGCCCAGGCCCTGCGCGACCTGCTCGGCCAGCGTGCGCGAGACGTTCAGCAGGCCCGCCACCATGCGTTCGCGCACCGCCGGCACCGTGACCTTCGACAGCTCGAAGCGGAAGGCCGCGGCGATGTGGGCCTGCTCCGCCGGCGTCTGGCTCTCGTAGAAGAGCGTGGCCTGCGTGTAGTGGTCGGCGAACTTCTCGGGCTTGATGCGCACCTTGTCCGTGCTCTGCGCGGCGTCGAGCCGGCGGGCGACGCTGACGAAGCCCTGAGCGGCGCCGGCCTGAAAGGGGCAGCCGCCGCCCAGCGAGTTGGGCTCGTAGGCGGCGCGGCCGCGGTGGATCGCCTGGCGGTGCATGCCGTCGCGCTGGTTGTTGTGCACCGGCGCGACGGGCGCGTTGATCGGCAGCTCGTGGAAGTTGGGGCCGCCCAGGCGGCTGATCTGGGTGTCCACGTACGAGTGGATGCGCCCCGCCAGCAGCGGGTCGTCGGTGAAGTCGAGGCCTGGCACGATGTGCGCCGCGCAGAAGGCCACCTGCTCGGTCTCGGCGAAGAAATTGTCGGGGTTGCGGTCGAGCACCATGCGGCCGACCACCTGCACCGGCACCAGCTCCTCGGGCACGATCTTGGTGGCGTCGAGCACGTCGAAGCTGAACTGCCGGGCCTGCTCCTCGGTGAAGATCTGCAGGCCCAGTTCCCACTCGGGGTACTCGCCGGCATCGATCGCCTCCCACAGGTCGCGCCGGTGGTAGTCGGGGTCGGCGCCGGAGATCTTCACCGCCTCGTCCCACAGCAGCGAGTGGGTGCCCAGCCTGGGCTGCCAGTGGAACTTGGCCAGGCAGGCCTCGCCCGCCTCGTTCACCAGCCGGAAGGTGTGCACGCCGAAGCCCTGCATCATCCGGAAGCTGCGCGGGATGGCGCGGTCGCTCATCAGCCACATCAGCATGTGCGTCGATTCGGGCATCAGCGAGACGAAGTCCCAGAAGGTGTCGTGCGCCGAGGCGGCCTGCGGCATGCCGTGGTGCGGCTCGGGCTTGACGGCGTGGACCAGGTCGGGGAACTTCATCGCGTCCTGGATGAAGAACACCGGCATGTTGTTGCCCACCAGGTCCCAGTTGCCCTCGTCGGTGTAGAACTTGACCGCGAAGCCGCGCACGTCGCGCGCCGTGTCCTTGGAGCCGCGCTCGCCGGCGACGGTGGAGAAGCGCACGAACACCGGCGTGATCTTGCCGGCCTCGCGGAAGGGCGCCGCCCGGGTGTAGCGGGTCAGCGGCGCGTAGCACTCGAAGAAGCCGTGCGCGCCCGAGCCGCGCGCGTGCACGATGCGCTCGGGGATGCGCTCATGGTCGAAGTGGGTGATCTTCTCGCGCAGGATGAAGTCTTCCAGCAGCACCGGGCCGCGCGCGCCCGACTTCAGCGAGTTCTGGTTGTCGGCCACCGGCACGCCCTGGTTGGTGGTGAGGCGCTGGCCGCCGGAGTCCACGCGCACGCGGTCCAGCGAGTCGATGGTGGCGTTGACGCCCTCGGGCGCGACGCCGCCGGTCTTGGCGGAACGGCTGGCCTCGGAGGGCGTGCTGCCGGTCGGCAGCCGCGAGGCCGGCTTCGCATGCGCGCCCTGCGGTGCGGCGCGGCGGGTGCCGCCGGTCTCGTATTCGAACGGCTTGTCGGGGTTGGCGGGCAGGGCGGCGGCCAGGGCCTGGGTCTCGATGGCCTTCTGCGCCGGCACGTCGCCGCGGCCGGCGGCGGGCGGGGCGGGGCGGGCGGGCCCGCTGTCGGTGTTGCGCGCGGCGGACCGGGCGGCGTCGAGTGCCGCGCGCGGCACGGCGGCCGAAGGGGGTTGCTTGGGCATGGGCGTCCTCGTGGGGTGGAAAACGAGCGTGGGGCTCGTGCGGGGGTCTGAAGGTCTCTGGTGTAGTCCAGCGTCCGGAGGCGCCCTGTAGGACGCTTCGCAGAACGGCCGTAGTTGCACGGCAGCGATACGAACGGCCGGCGAACGCGCTTCGCGCCGGCGCCGGCCGGAGGTGCTTGGCCGACCTACACGCGCGCATGAACGAGACCGACAGCCGCCGATGGCCGGAAGAGGGATCGTGTCTCCTGCGGCGCGCGACCGCGCCGCCATCGCCCGAAACCCCACGAAGGAGTCCCCATGAGCAAAGCACCCCCCAAGAAGAACGACGCCGTCGACCTGCTGGACGCGGATCACATCGCCGTCAAGAAGCTCTTCCAGCAGTACAACAAGCTGGCCGAGGAGAAGGCGCCGGCCGGCGAGCGTCAGGCGCTGGCCGCCCGGATCTGCACCGAGCTGACGGTGCACGCGCAGCTCGAGGAGGAGATCTTCTATCCGGCCGCGCGCGCCGCCATCGACGACGAGGAACTGATGGACGAGGCGACGGTGGAGCACGCGTCCGCGAAGGACCTGATCGCCCAGATCGAGTCGATGGGCGCCGACGAGCCCATGTACGACGCCAAGGTCATCGTGCTGGGCGAGTACATCGACCACCACGTGACGGAAGAGCGCGAGGAGATGTTCCAGAAGGCGCGCCGCTCCGGCATGGACCTGGTGGCGCTCAAGGAGCCGCTCGCCGCGCGCAAGGCGGAACTGATGGCCGAGATGGAGGCCACCGCCTGAGGCCCGCGGCGGCGGGGCGCGGGCGGCTCAGCGCCGCCCGAGCAGCCGCGCCATGAGCTGGCGGAAGGTGTTGCGCAGCACCAGGCCGCGCTGCGGGTCGCGTGCCGCGGCCACGGCGAAGTGGCGCACCTGCTCCTGGGTGAAGTGCGGCGGCAGCGGCGCGACGTCCGGGTCGGTGCGGCATTCCAGGATCACCGGCATGGGCGCGGCCAGCGCGGCGTCCCAGGCGGCGCCGACCTGGTCGGGATCGTCGACGTACAGGCCCTGGAGGCCCAGCAATTCGGCATAGCGGTGGTACGGCATGTCCGGCACATGCTGCGTCGAGGGCGTCCTGGCCTCGCCCATGCGGATGCGCTCCTCCCACGTCACCTGTGCCAGGTCGCCGTTGTTGAGCACCATCACCACCAGCCGCGGGTCGGCCCATTGCCGCCAGTACCGGGCGATGGTGATCATCTCGTTCAGGCCGTTCATCTGCATGGCGCCGTCGCCGATCAGCGCGATGACCGGCCGGTGCGGGTAGGCCATCTTGGCCGCGATCGCGTAGGGCGTGGCCGATCCCATCGAGGCCAGAGTGCCCGACAGCGAGCCCATCATGCCGCGGCGCATGCGCACCTGCTGTGCGTACCAGTTCGCGACCGTGCCGGCGTCGGCGGTCAGGATGGCGTCACCGGGCATGCGCGCGGAGAGTTCGTGGAACACCCGCTGCGGGTTCAGCGGCCGGGCCGGCTGCATCGCCGCCCGCTCGGCCTGGGCCCACCAGTCGGCCACGCGCTGCTCCATCCGCACACGCCACTCTGCCGGCGGCCTGGGGCGCAGCAGCGGACGCAGCGCCCGCAGCGTGCGCGCGGCATCGCCGCGCAGGCCGACGTCCATGGGATAGCGCAGGCTCAGCGCGCCGCCGTCGCGGTCGATCTGCACGCCCCGCGCACGGCCCGGCGGCGGCAGGAACTCGGTGTAGGGGAAGGAGCTGCCCACCATCAGCAGCGTGTCGCACTCCTGCATCATGTCCCAGCTCGGGCGGGTGCCCAGCAGCCCGATGGTGCCCGTCACCCAGGGCAGGTCGTCGGGCAGCACCGCCTTGCCGAGCAGCGCCTTGGCGCAGCAGGCCTGCAGGGTATCGGCGACGTCGATCAGCTCGCCGGCCGCGCCGAGCGCGCCGGCGCCAGCCAGGATGGCGACGCGCCGGCCCTCGTTGAGCACGTCCGCGGCGTGCTGCAGCTCCTCGGCCGGCGGCACGGCGGCGTCGAGCGGCAGGCCCACGCCGGTGTGCGTGCTGCCGTGCGCCATCGGCGGCTCCTCGCAGGGCATCTGCTGCAGGTCGTTGGGCAGCACCACGCAGGTGACGGTGCGGCGGTCGTGCGCGATGCGCACCGCGCGGTCGATCAGGTGGCGCACCTGCGAGGGCACGGTGGCCTGCGCGACGAAGTCGCTCGCCACGTCCTTGAACAGCGTCACCAGGTCCACCTCCTGCTGGAAGGCGGAGCCGAGCGCGCCGCGCATCGTCTGCCCGACGATGGCGACCACCGGCACGTGGTCCATGCGCGCGTCGTACAGGCCGTTGAGCAGGTGCACGGCGCCGGGGCCCGAGGTGGCGTAGCACAGGCCGATGCGGCCGGTGAACTTGGCATGCGCGCAGGCCATGAAGGCCGCCATCTCCTCGTGCCGGACCTGGATCATCTCCATGCCGGGGTCGTGCTCCAGCGCCACGTCCAGGCCGCCGGCGCCGTCTCCGGGATAGCCGTAGACCCTGTGCAGGCCCCAGGCCTGCAGGCGCTTCCAGACGTATTCGCTGACGTTCATGGCGTGACGGGACGAGGTGGGGCAGGGGACTTCACAGGGTCGTCTCCGCGGCGGCTGGGCGGTGCCGTCTCAGGGGGCATGCGGGCGTAGGTCCGGGACTACTGTGGGCTTGCGCCTTGCCCGGCCGTGGCCTTCGGCTGACTGCACTGCGCGGGGAACGACGACAGGCAGCGAAGGGCTTCCGCGACATGCTCGGCGCAGGCGGCATGCCGCGCCGCCGAAGGAAGCGCGTCTTGGAAGAAATCCGATCGCCTGCGCCGGAAGGCATCCGCCCCGTGCACCTGCAGCCGCGCAGGGGCCCGTCGCGCCATGCCAGCCCGCTGGCGCTGCTGGTGCTCGGGGCTTTGCTCGCGGCCGGCATGTCGGGGCTGCTCGGCCATCCGCAGCCGCACCGCAGCGTGCATGGCGGCGCGGCGGCCGAACTGGTGGTGGAGATGCCTGCGGTGATCCGCACGGGCGACTTCTACGAGACGCTGCTGCGCGTGCATGCGACGCGCGAGATCCGGCAACTGCAGATCGAGATGCCGGCCTCGCTGTGGCGCGAGATCACCGTCAACTCGATGGTCCCGGCGCCCGAGTCGGAGCACTCGGACGGCGAGCGCTTCCGCTTCGACTTCGGCGCGCTCGGCGCCGGCGAATCCATGCTGTTCAAGATCGCGGCCCAGGTGAACCCGCGCCTGAACGGCCGCGTGGAAGGCCGCATCCGCGTGCTGGACGGCGGCCGGCCGCTCGTCGAGGCCGACCGCGCCATGAAGGTGCTGCCCTGATGGAAGTCGTCCTGCGCGCCACCGCGATGTTCGCGATCGTGTACCTGCTGGTGCGCATGCTCGGCAAGCGCGAGCTCGGGCAGATGACGCCCTTCGAGTTCATCGTGATGGTGGTCATCGGCGACCTCATCCAGCAGGGCGTGACGCAGAACGACTTCAGCCTGACCGGCGCGGCGCTGGCCATCGGCACCTTCGCCTTCTGGGGCCTGGTGCTGAGCTGGATGTCCTACCTGTCGCCGCGCGCCGCCCGCCTGCTGGAGGGCGAGCCGCGCGTGATCGTCCATCACGGCCGGGTGCTGACGGACAGCCTGCGGCGCGACCGGCTCACGCGCGCGGAGATCGAGTCCGAGATGCGGCTGGCCGGCATCGCCTCGCTCGGCGACGTGGCCTGGGCCGTGCTCGAGCCCAACGGCAAGATCAGTTTCATCCGGCGCGCCGACGCGTCCGAGGCGCCCGAGGGGAAGTGAGGCGGCTTCGGCTGTCGGACATGCACTGCACCCGTGGATGACGCCGGCCGACGGCCGCACCCGCTGCGCGCCGGTGGGCGCGGCGAAGCCGCAGGCTCATGCTGGAGCCACTTCATTCGGGGAGTTCGCCATGGTCCTGCACAGGTCATCGCCGCAGCGCTACCGGCTTCGCTTCCGCTCGCTCTTCGATCCGGGGCGCGGCTACTGCTTTCCGTGCGATGCGGCGGGGCAGGTGGACCTCGACGCGCTGAGCGAGCGCGCGCGTGCCAACTACCTGTTCGCGCGCGGCATGATGGGGCGCGAGCTGCACACGCCGGTGGTCGAGCCGGCCTGAGAAGGCCCTAGCGTGGCCCGGGCCGGGAGGCGGCCTGCGGCGGGCCCTGCTCGTCCTGCTCGGACGGCTTTCTCGTCGAGCGCATCCGGGCCAGGGCCGCGCGCCCGGCCGGGGTGATGCCCAGCACCACGGCGCGCGGGATGAAGCGCTCGCCGGTGCGTAGCAGCACCGGCGGATCGGTCGACGCCTCGACCAGCGCGGCGCTTCGCAGGGCCAGGATGCGGTCGATGTCCTCCGGCGCCGTGCACACGACCGGCAACGGCTGGCGCGAGAGCGCCAGCAGCAGGTCCAGGTACTGCGCCTCGCGGCGTTCGCGCAGCGTCGATGCCCGCCTTCTCATGGATGCAGGTCCGGCGCGCCGGCGTGCGCCGCTCAGGCCGCGACCGGCTCGGACACGCCGCACAGCGCCTCGGCGGCCGGCTCCCTGTCGCTTTCCTTCACGGCGACGTCGCCCAGCGCGAGGATGCCGACCAGCCGCTTGTCGCGGTTCACGACGGGCAGGCGCCGCACCTGGTACTGCGCCATGACCAGCGCCGCGCGCTCGACCGATTCGTCGTCGTAGACCCAGCACACGCCGTCGGACATGACCTCGCGCACCGTCGCGCTGCCGTCCAGGCCCTGCGCGACGCCGCGCACGGCGATGTCGCGGTCGGAGATGGCGCCGATCATCCGGTCGTTCTCGCCGACCGGCATCATGCCGAAGTTGCCGTCGCGCATGCAGCGCGCCGCCTCGGCGATGGTGTCGTCGGGGCCGATCACCTGCACGTCCCGGCTCATGAGGTTCCTGATGCTGTGCATTTCAAACTCCTTGCGTGTGCGAATGTGGATGAACGCAGGGCGGCCGATGCGCGCCGCGCTGCGCTGTTCGATCCACTGTACGGGCGGGGTCGGCGCGTTGTGTAGGACGTCGCGAGGAAGACGATGGGAATGCTGCTGCGAATGCCGTCGCAGCGCTTCATGCGGGAGCCCGCGGCACCGGCCGCACGCTGGCGGATGCCGCCTTGGCGCCGAGCAGCATCTCCGTCATCCAGTTCACGAGCTGCAGCCCGTAGGCCTGCCGCATCTCGTCGGCGGACAGGGCATGGTCGGCCCCCGACAGCACCCTGTAGGTAAGCGAATGCGCCTGCTTGAAGGCGTTCACGTAGCTGCGGATCACCTCGTGCGGCACCATGTTGTCGGTCTCCGATTCCACCACCAGCACGTCGCCGCGGAACTCGCCGCAGGCGCGCAGCGCGCGGTTGCTCTCGGCGGGGATCAGGCCGCGCCGGTAGGTGTTGAGCTTCTCGCGGTCGAGCAGGCCCTTGGGGCGCTGCCAGTCCGGGTCTTCGTAGATGGCCGGCGCCCGCAGCGCCAGCCAGCGCACGGGGCGCAGCGCGGTCGCCAGCGCCGCCAGGTAACCGCCGTAGCTGCTGCCGACGATGGCGATGGCGCGCTCGTCGACGCCCGGATGGCTGCGCAGCGTGTCCAGGCCCGCCAGCACGTCCTGGAGGTTGTCCTCCGGCGTCACCTCCATGCGCTGGGCGCGGTGACGGGCATGGCCGCGCAGGTCGATCGTCAGGCAGATGCAGCCCAGCGCGGCGAGTTCGTGCGCGCGCGCGATGTACTGCGCCTGGCTGCCGTCCCAGCCGTGCACGAGCAGCACGCCGGGAAGCAGCGCGGAGGTGGTCACGAAGCTGCCTTCGATGCGCTGGTCGGCTACGGGAATTTCAACGGCTGATAGCTGGATCGTCACCGGGCTGGATGAATGCGTATTTGAGAAGGGGGCCGAGTTCGGCGTCGGTGCCGTGGAAGTAGACGCAGGCCTGCGGCGGCGGCTGGGCCTGGCCGTGCACCTCCATGCAGGAGGCGGCGACGCAGCGGCGCCCTGGCTGTGCGCGGAAGGCTTCCAGCGCCGTGATCTCGGCGCTGGTCGCGCCGCCGATCCGCCAGGATTGCTCGAGGACGCCGCTGCACGCGCTGCCGTCCGCCGCCTCGCCCTGCACCACGTCGTAGTTGATGCGCGAGGCGAACATGCCGGGGTAGCAGTCGAGCACGGCGCGGTGGTAGCGCAGCACCTGCTCGACCGCCCGCCGCACGTGCGGTGGCAGGTGAAGCCGCGCGAGCTGCTCGAAGCCGCCGCGCACGACCACGAGGTCCGAGCCGCCGTAGGTGACGGCGCCCTGCCGGTCGTGCGTCTCGCGCTGGGTGCCGTGGTAGCTGGCCAGCGCATCGCCGACGCGGATCTGGCCGACGCACAGCACGAGCGGGCGTTCGATGTTCTCCTCGATGCACACGCCGTGCGCCTCCACGTCCCGCGGCGTAAGGTCGGCCAGGCCGTGGATGAACTGCGACGGGCTGCGCGCCACGAACTGGCCCGCGCCGCCGGCGCCCTGGGCTGCCTTTACGCGCACGGGGCCGCGCGGCAGCAGCCGGCGCGCCGCCTGCATGGCGTCCTGGTGCGAGAAGGCGGTGAAGCCGCGCAGGGTGGCGTCCTTCACGGCCTCGCCGAAGCGGTCGGACCACCCAGGCGGCCTCGGGGCGTCCGCCGCCACCAGCGGATGGGTGATCGCCTTGGTCGCCACGAAGCCGTGCGGCACGACGCCGCCGAGCAGGTCTTCCGGCCC
The DNA here is from genome assembly GCF_000745855.1 of Xenophilus azovorans DSM 13620. GTDB lineage: Bacteria > Pseudomonadota > Gammaproteobacteria > Burkholderiales > Burkholderiaceae_C > Xenophilus > Xenophilus azovorans. The sequence continues at coordinate 441,195 of NZ_KN050766.1, read as the reverse complement.
CCGCACACCGGCCGCGCGGGCGGCCTCGGGGTTCAGCGTGTCGCTGGGCACCAGGTAGGCGTGCGCGGCGCCCGCGGGCCTGGCGGGATCGAATTCCCCCGCGAAGGGCACGCCCAGCAGCCGTGCCGCGCGGCGCGCGATGGCGCCGCGGGTCTCCCGCTCGTGCGGAGCGTTGAACGACTGCGGGTCGACCGTCCACGTCATGACGGCGCGGGGCCGGCCCGTCGGGCGGCCGGTGGGATCAGGAGGCATCGGCGCTCAGCCTTCGTCCTCATCCTCGTCTTCTTCCTGCGCGATCGCATCGACGTCCACCGGCGTGGGATCGGCCGCATCGCGACGGCGGCCGCCACCTGGCGGCAGGGTGCCGGTGCGGTCCGGCAGCAGGTCGGCATCGACGACGGGCGCCGCGGGATCGGCGGCAGCGCGCTCGCCGGTGCCGGCGGCGTCGCTGGTGCTGCCGTGGGCGATGGGGAAGGCGCCTTCCGACGCCTCGTCGGGCATGGCCGACCGGTTCAGGTCGGTCTGCACGTCGCTGCCGCTGTCGCTGCTGTCGCTCGGGCCGAGCGCGTCCACGTCCTTGCCCGTGGGTTCGGCCGGCGCCGGTGCGCCGCCCAGGATGCTGCTGTTTGCCATGAGGCCACCTCCGGATGAGTGAATGCGTGCGTTCCCGTCCACTGTGGAACGGCCTGGGCGCCGGGTCTGTGAGACAGCGCCGATGCGGTGCGTCGGCCTGGGCGGCAGGGCGCGCGCGTTCAGCGCCGCGCGGGCAGGGCGTAGGCGCGGATGGCGTCGCCGGGCTTCGTGCCGGTGGAGCCGTGGCCGCCGGCGACCACCAGCACGTACTGCCGGCCGTCCTCGCCGCTGTAGGTCATCGGCGTGGCCTGGCCGCCGGCGGGCAGGCGGTCGCTCCACAGCACGCGGCCGCTGGCCATGTCGTAGGCGCGCACGTAGTTGTCGAGCGCGCCGGAGTAGAAGGCCACGCCGCCCGCGGTCACCATCGGGCCGCCGATGCCGGGCACGCCCATACGGAAGGGCAGCGGCAGCGGCGAGAGGTCGCGCACGGTGCCGTTGCGGTGCTTCCACGCCACCTGGCCGGTGCGCAGGTCCACGCCGGCCACGTAGCCCCAGGGCGGCGCCTGGCAGGGCAGGCCGACGGGCGACATGAAGGGCTTCATCGACGCGGCGTAGGGCGCGCCGAAGTTCTCGTTCAGCGCCGGCAGGCTGCCCTTGGGCGGACCGCCCTCCTGCACCAGCAGGCTGATGTCGTCGCGGCGCGCCACGAGCCGCGAGACGAAGGCGAGATACGTCGGCGTGGTGAAGGCCCAGCCGCGCGCCGGGTCGACCGCGATGCCGCCCCAGTTGAAGACGCCGAAGTTGCCGGGGTAGACGATCGAGCCGCGCTCCGAGGGCGGGGTGAAGCGCCCCTCGTAGCGCAACTGCCGGAAGGCGATGCGGCAGGCGAGCTGGTCCAGCAGCGTGGCGCCCCACATGTCCCGCTCGCGCAGCGGCGGCGGCGCGAAGGACAGCGCCGAGGCGGGCTGGGTCGGCGCCGTGTGGTCGCCGGCGGCGGCGCCCTGCGGCGCCGGCTGCTCGCTCACCGGCAGGAGCGGCGTACCGTCGCGGCGGTCCAGCACGAAGAGCTCGCCCTGCTTGGTCGGCTGCACCAGCGCGGGCACGCGCCGGCCGCCCACCTCCATGTCCAGCAGCGTGGGCTGGGCCGGCACGTCGTAGTCCCACAGGTCGTGGTGCACTGTCTGGAAGTGCCAGCGCACGCGGCCGCTGGCCAGGTCGAGCGCCACCACCGACGAGGCATAGCGCTCCACCGCCGGGCTGCGGTGGCCGCCCCACTGGTCGGGCGGCTGGTTGCCCATCGGTACGTAGACCATGCCCAGCGCCTCGTCCACGCTGGAGACCGACCAGCTGTTGGGCGAGTTGGCGGTGTAGGTGCGGCCGGGCGGCAGCGGCGCCGTGTCGTCGGGGTTGCCCGAGTCCCAGTTCCACACCAGCGCGCCGCTGTCGATGTCGAAGGCGCGGATCACACCCGACTGTTCCTTGACCGATGCGTTGTCCAGCACCGTGCCGCCCACGATGAGCAGCCGCTCGGTGACGACCGGCGGCGAGGTCGAGTAGTAGGCGCCGGGGCGCACGTTGGGCATGTGCTGCCACAGGTCGATCTGGCCGGTGCCGTTGCCGAAATCGGTGCACACCGCGCCCGAGTCGGGGTTCAGCGCGATCAGGCGGCCGTCCGCGGTGGGCATGAAGAGCCGGCTGCGGCAGGCCGGGTCGGTCGCGCCCTGGCTCGCCGCGACCGGCAGCGGCGGGCGCTCGGTTGCGGGCTCCGCCCGGCCTTCGCCGGCCGTGGGCGCGGGGGAGGGCGCAGGCACCGCGCGCGGCGGCTGGTAGGACAGGCCACGGCAGGTCAGGTGCTGGAGCGCCAGATCGCCGGCGATCTGCGGATCGAAGCGCCAGAGCTGGCGGCCGGTGGTGGCGTCCAGCGCGATCACGGACTGGTGGGGCGTGCACAGGAACAGGCGGTTGCCGATCTTCAGCGGCGTGACTTCGTAGGTCGTCTCCTCCGGGTCGCCGGGCCGGCCGCGCCGGTCGCCAGTGCGGAACTCCCACGCCAGCCGCAACTGGTTGGCGTTGGCCGGCGTGATCTGCGCCAGCGGCGAGTGGCGCTGGCCCTCGCCGGTGCGGCCGTAGGCATGCCATTCCCCTGGCGGCACGGGCGCGGCCGTCTCCGGCACCGCATCCGCGGCGGGCCGGCTTTCGAGGCGTCCGGCGAGTTCGTGCGGCGCGCGGAACCAGGACAGCACCGCCAGCGCCGCCGACACCGCGAGCGCCAGGCTCAGCACCGCGCGCGCCGGCGCCAGGCCGGCGCCCCAGGTGCGCGCGCCGCCGTCGGCCTGCTGCAGCGAACGGCGCACCCAGGGCGTGATCAGCCACAGCCCGAGCAGGAACAGCAGGTCCAGGCGCGCGGCCAGCGGCCACCAGTCGACGCCGACTTCCCACACGGCCCACCACAGCGAGGCGACCAGCAGCACCGCATGCAGCCACAGGGCCGCGGGCGAGCCGCGTAGCAGCAGGCCGCCCACGGCCAGCAGTGCGAGGCCCGCGGCCACGTAGTAGAGGCTGCCGCCGAGCGCGGCGAGCCAGCCGCCCGCCGCGGCCAGGATCAGGCCCAACAGGACGAGGATGCCGCCGGTGATGCGTGCCATGGAATGCTGCTCCGGTGAACTGCGCGCCCGCCCTCCGGCATGTGCGGCAGGGCGGAGGGATCGCAGCGGATGGCGAATGGCCACAGGCTGCGACCGGATCGGCCGCGCGAGCGTCAGCCGGCATCCTCCGGCGCTGTCAGCCGGCCGGGACCATCGCAGGGGCCATGCCCGGCGCGGGGGCTTCCTGCGCGCGGGGTGCGGCCGGTCCTACATCGCTGCGGCGCAGGAGGCGCAGCATGGATGAACGCCGTGCGGCCTTCGCTGAACGTGGGCCGTGCGGCCCGTCGAACCCCACAGGAGCAACCATCCATGAAGGCAATGAAGAAGGGCCCGGACGACAAGGAAGACCACCGCGTGATGCTGTGGGCCGCGCTGATCGCGGTCGTGGTCGCGCTCGGCGCCCTGGCGCTCAACGCCTATTTCCGTATCGGCTGACGCCGCCGGACCGACGAAGGAGTCCAAGCCATGTCCAATTCGCAGAACGGCCGTCCCGGCCACACCGAACACAACGCTGCGGGCCGCCAGCCGCCCACGCAGCGCAACGAGGCCCGGCGCACGCCGCGCAGCCGCAGCGACCGCGAGGACCATCGCGGCGGGTACAACCAGGGTCTGGCGCGCCGCGGTCCGCCGCCGCGCCAGCCCTGAGGGGATCAGGGAGAAGTTCGCCCGGAAGCCGAAGCGCCGGCTGCCAGATCGGCCAGCACGGCCGCCACGTCGCCGGTGCGCGGACGCACCGGGTGGCACGGCGCAGGAGGAAAGGCACTGAAGCGCGGCGCGGGCGCCGGCTGCACGATGCCGTCCACCTCGGCGAAGGCGCCGCGTGCGCGGTGGTGCGGATGCGTGGGTGCCTCGTCCAGGTCCAGCACCGGCGCGAAGCACACGTCCGTACCTTCCAGCAGCTCGCACCACGCCTCCCGGGTGCGCGTGCGGAAGACCTGCGCCACCTTCTCCTTGAGCGCCGGCCAGCGGGCCGCGTCCCACTGCGCGTCGAAGTCCGGGTCGTCCAGGCCGCACCTGGCGCGCAGCAGCGCGTAGAACTGGGGCTCCATCGAGCCGATGCTGATGTACCTGCCGTCCGCGCAGGCGTAGACGTCGTAGAAGTGCGCCCCGCCGTCGCCGTTGTTGGTGCCGGCCTCGGCCCGCCACAGGCCCGCCGAGCGCCAGCCGTAGATCAGGGAAGACAGCAGCGCCGCGCCTTCGCAGATAGACGCGTCGACGACCTGGCCCTGGCCCGTCCGCTGCGCGTGGGCCTGCGCCGCGAGCACGCCGAAGGCCAGCAGCATGCCGCCGCCGCCGAAGTCGCCGATGAGGCCCGGCGTCGGTGTCGGCGGCTGGCCGCGGCGGGCGCTGGAGTGCAGGGCGCCTGACAGCGCCACGTAGTTGATGTCGTGGCCCGCGGCGCGGGCCAGCGGCCCGTCCTGCCCCCAGCCCGTGACCCGGCCGTAGACCAGTGCCGGCCGGCGCGCCAGGCAGACCTCGGGCCCGAGGCCGAGCGACTCCATCACGCCGGGCCGGAAGCCCTCGATGAGCACGTCGGCATGGTCGATCAGCGCCAGCGCCGCCTGCCGGCCGGCGTCGGACTTCAGGTCCAGCGCCACGCACTCGCGCCCGCGCGCGAGCACGTCGCTGCGCCGGGCCGTCAGCGCGGCCATGCCGCCCTGCGCCCGGCCCGACGCGAAGCGCTCGATGCGGATGACGCGGGCGCCATGGTCGGCCAGCATCATCCCGGCGAAGGGCGCCGGGCCCAGCCCGGCGAACTCCACCACGGTCAGGTGGGCGAGCGGGCCCCGGCGGCCTTCGGCGGCCGGGTCAGAGCCCGACGACACGCGACAGCCTTTCCGGCGTGGCATGGCCGGCGATGAAGGCCTCGTTCAGCTCCACGCCGAAGCCCGGGCCCTCGTTGGGGTAGCACAGCCCGCCCTCGAATCGGGGGATGTTCAGGGCGATGTCGGTGCCGGGCGCGATGTCCCTGCTCTCCATCGTGCCGTGGATCATCAGCGGGCCGATCGACTCGTTGAGCCCCTGGGTCGCCCACTCGTTGCTGGTCCACAGGTGGGCCGAGGGGCTGTGCTCCAGGCCGGAGCCGATCATGCAGCCGCAGTGCACCGGCAGGCCGGCCAGGCGCGCCAGCGTCAGCCAGCGCTGCGACTTGACGATGCCGCCGGCCTTCTGCAGCTTGAGGAACAGGCCATCGGCCGCGCGGCGGTCGATGATCTCCTTCAGGTTGTGCAGCTCCTGCGCCGACTCGTCGGCGTAGATGGGCGTCTTCACGGCGGCGCGCAGGCGTGCCATGCCCTCGATGTCCCAGTGCGCCAGCGGCTGCTCGATCAGGTCCAGCCCGGCGGAGTCGATCCTGCGGATGATGTGCAGCGCCTTCTCGTAGCTCCAGAAGCCGTTGGCGTCGATGGTCAGGTAGGCGTCGGGGCCGACGGTCTCGCGCACGGCGTGCACCATGTCGATGTCGTCCTGCAGGCTGCCGTAGCCGATCTTCATCTTGAACAGGTGGAAGCCGACGTCCTTGGCCTTCTTCGCTTCCGCCGCCACGTCGTCGGGCCTGCCGGCAGACAGCACCCAGCCCTGGCGCGCGGCCTCCAGCGTGCGCCCGCCCAGCAGCTCGTACACCGGCACGCCCAGCAGCTTGCCCTTGAGGTCGTGCAGCGCGAAGTCGACCGTGGCCTTGGCCTGGTTGTTGTCGCGCACCAGCAGGTCCATCTTCGCCACGATCTTCTCGATGTGGCGCGGGTCCTCGCCCAGCAGGATGCGCGGCGCGATCACGTTGGCGATCATGGCGATGATCGATTCCTGCAGCTCGCCGCGGTACCACGAGGAGGTGTCGCCGGAGTCGGAGAAGCCCACCGTGCCGTCGTCCGCGGTGATCTTCAGGACCACGCTGTCGATCGAGGTGATCCGCGTGTTGGGCATGATCACCGGCTTCTTCAGCGGCGTGGAGACGGGCAGGCATTCCACCTGGATGATCTTGGTCATGATGACTACTGGGCCTGGAAGTTGGATTTGCGGACCTGCTCCGACCAGAAGGCGGTGGCGGTGTCGACGAAGCGGGCCAGCTCCTCGGGGCCGGCGTAGGCCGGCTCCATGTTGGTCGAGGCGAAGCGGGCGACCAGCTTCGGGTCGTCGAACATGCCGCGCGTCGCGTCGGTGATGCGCTGGCGCAGCTCGGGCCGGAGGGTGGTGGAGGCGTAGACGCCGAGGAAGGCGTCGGCGGGCATCTGCAGCCCCATCTCGGCGAAGGTGGGCACGTCGGGCATGGCGCCGTAGCGCTTGGCGGCGGCCATCGCCAGCACCCGGACCTTGCCCGCCTTGCGGTACTCGATGAGGCCGTCGCACGGCACGATGGCGGCCGGCACCTGGCCGCCGACCAGGTCGGTGATGGCGGGGGCCGCCCCGCGGTAGGCCACCGGCGTCATCGTGACCTTGTAGTGCTGGCCCATCACGTAGCCGACGAACTGCGCCTGCGAACCCGGCGCGGGGATGCCGAAGCCGCCCTGGTCGGGGCTCCTGCGCACCAGCTCCAGGTACTCCTGGAAGCTCTTCGCCGGCGAGGCCGAAGGCACGGCCAGGCAGGTGTAGAAGTTGACGATGCGCGCCACCGGCAGCATGTCCTTCTTCACGTCGAAGCCGGGCGTCTTGTTGATCAGCGGCACCATGACCACCTGGTGGTCCACCACGAACATGATGGAGTTGCTCTCCGGCGTGGCCTGCTTGAGCGCCTGCGCGGCGATCTGGCCGCCGGCGCCGGGCTTGTTGTCGACCACCACGGTGGCGTTCAGCCGCTCGCCCAGCGCCTCGGCGTAGATGCGGGCCAGCGTGTCGGTGCCGGCGCCGGGCGGGAAGCCCACCAGCACGCGGATGACGGGCTTGTCCTGCGCGGCCAGGGGGAGGGCGGTGCCGGCCAGCACGGCCGCCGCCAGCCCCAGCCCGCAGGCGCGGGACAGCAGTGTGCGGATCGATGTCATGTCGTGTCTCCTGTCGGAAGGTGCTGAGGATCAGAGCGGATAGGCCGGCGGCGTGGCGCGTACCGTCATCCACTGCCATTGCGTGAATTCGTCCCAGTTGGCGGGCCCGCCGTGGCGCGAGCCGTTGCCCGAGGCGCCGCGGCCGCCCATGGGCATGGTCCCGTCGTCGTTGACGGTCTGGTCGTTGACGTGCACCAGGCCCACGTGCAGCTGCTGCGCGAGTTCCATGGCGCGGCCGACGTCGCGGGCGTAGATGCCGGCGGACAGGCCGTACTCGGTGTCGTTGGCCAGGGCGACGGCCTCGGCGTCGCTGCCGAAGCGCGTGATCGAGACCACCGGGCCGAAGATCTCCTCGCGGAAGGCGGGCATCTGCGGCGTGACGTCGGCCAGCACGGTGGCGGCGTAGAAGGGCCCCTCGTGCGTGCCGCCGGCCAGCAGCCGCGCGCCCATGGCCACCGATTCGTCGACGATGCGCTTCACCCGCTGCAGCTGCGCCTCGGTGATGACGGGGCCCAGCGCCACCTGCTGGCGGTGCGGGTCGCCGGCGGGCAGCGCACGGGCCTTGGCGGCCATGCGCTGCGCGTAGTCCTCGGCGATGGATTCGTGCACCAGGTGCCGCCCGGCGCTCATGCAGATCTGCCCCTGGTGCAGCCACGAGGCCCAGGCGCCGCCCATGACGGCCGCGTCCAGGTCGGCGTCGGCCAGGAGGATCAGGGCGTTCTTGCCGCCCAGTTCCAGCGCCACCTTCTTGAGGTGCCTGCCGGCGAGCTCGCCCACGCGGCAGCCGACGGCGGTGGAGCCGGTGAAGGAGACCATCGCGACGTCGGGATCGGTCGCCAGCGCCTCGCCGGCCTCGGCCCCACCCGGCAGCATGTGCAGCACCGACGGAGGCAGCCCGGCGGCCTGCAGCAGCACCGCCAGCAGCACGCCGCCGCTGACGGGCGTGCGCGGGTCGGGCTTGAGCACCACGGCGTTGCCCGCAGCCAGCGCCGGCAGCACGGCCCGGCTCGACAGCAGGAAGGGGAAGTTGAACGGAGAGATCACGCCGACCACGCCATGCGGCACCCGGCGCGCGATGCTGGACACGCCCGGCTGGCTGGGCAGCACCAGGCCGGAAGGCTGGGTCAGCATGGCGGCCGCCTCGTGGCACAGGTGCAGCACGGAGTCGATCTCGAACATCGCCTTGGGGGGAATGCCGCCGGTCTCGCGCACGATCCATTCGGCGTATTCGGCGCGGTGCGCTTCCAGCAGCGCCGCGGCCCGGCGGAAGACCCCGGCCCGCTCGCCGTAGGGCGCCCGGGCCCAGGCGCCCTGGGCCTGGCGCGCCGCCGCGGCGCTGGCCCTGACGTCCGGGGCGAGCGCGCAGGAAACTCTACTCATCGGTTGGCCCGTCGCGGGCTCGACCACGTCGATCGTTCCGCCGGAAAGCGGTTTCCAGCTTTCGGCCAGTCCGCAGCCTGTCCATTCGTAATCTGCCAGCAAGCTCACACTCATGTCGTCTCCGTGGAGGGGGTTGGGGGGCGTTGAGGCGGACTTTATTTCGCCATCCTAAAAAAGTCAACCAAACGGTGGGTTGACTTTTTGAAGGGTCGTTTCCACAATCGCCGCATTCCGCTTCAAGCATGGAGATGACCCCCGTGAACGTTCCCTACCGATCCCCCTGGATGACCGACGAGCTGGACATGCTCCGGTCCACGGCCAGACGCTTCTTCGAAGACGAGGTGGCACCCAAGGCCGACAAGTTCCGCAGCCAGCACTGCATCGACCGCGAGGTGTGGGAGCGCGCCGGCGAGCTGGGCCTGCTGTGCATGAGCATTCCCGAGGAGTTCGGCGGGCAGGGGGCCAGCTTCGCGCACGAAGTGGTCATGATCGAAGAGCAGGCGCGCATCTGCGACACGACCTTCCCGTTCATCCCCGGCGCGCTCAACAGCCCCGGCTTCTTCCACGGCACGGCCTCGCCCGAGCAGCTGCGCAAGTGGATGCCCGACATCGCCGCCGGCAGGAAGATGATCGCCGTGGCCATCACCGAGCCGGACGCCGGCACCGACGTGAAGGCGCTGCGCACCACCGCCCGCCGCGAGGGCGACGAGTACGTGCTCAACGGCAACAAGATCTTCTGCACCCTGGGCCAGCAGGCCGATCTGGTGCTGGTGGCGGCGCGCACCGGCGGCGCCGGTTCGGGGGCGCGCGGCATTTCGCTGTTCCTGGTCGAGAAGGCCGACTGCCCGGGCTTCAAGGTCAACAAGATCATCGACAAGATCGGCCAGAACGCGCTGAACACGGCGGAGATCTTCCTGGAAGACGCACGCGTGCCGGCCGGGAACCTGATCGGCGGCGAGGAGGGCAAGGGCTTCTTCCAGTTGATGGACGTGTTCACGCGTGAGCGGCTGTCCATCGGGCTGGTCGGCATCAGCTGCGCCGAGCGCGCCATCGAGCTGACGCTGGCGCACGCCAAGGACCGCAGGATGCTGGGCCAGACGCTGTGGGACTTCCAGAACACCAGGTTCACGCTGGCCGAATGCCTGACCGAAGCGCGCATCGGCCGCGTCTTCCTGGACCAGATCGTCAAGGACATCGTCGACGGCAAGCCCCTGCAGCCCAACGACGCCCTGATGGCCAAGTGGTGGGGCAGCGAGAAGCAGTGCCAGATCATCGACCGCTGCCTGCAGCTGTTCGGCGGCTACGGCTACTGCACCGAGTACCCGATCGCCCAGCTCTACATGGACGCCCGCGTGGCGAAGATCTACGGCGGGTCGAACGAGACGCTCAAGGACGTGATCGCGCGCTCGATGTGAGCGGGCAGGGCGGCCGGCAGGCGCTCAGCGCCGCTGGGCCGCGATGCCGTCGATCAGCGTGTCCATGAAGTTGTCGGCCACCTGCGGGATCGACAGCTTGCCGCTCTCGCTGTACCAGCGCGGCACCCAGTTCAGGGCGCCGAACAGCAGCGCAGAGAACATCCCCGGATCGCAGGGGCGGACGCTGCCGTCGGCGATGCCCTCGGTGACGAGGGCGCGCACGGTACTGTCCAGCCGGCGCTGGAACTGGCGGATGTCGCCGTCGCTGCCGCTGCTCATCTCCAGCGGCCGCTGGCCGACCAGCACCAGGCAGCGGCCGAAGTCGCTGTTCTGCGCCACCGCCAGGCTGCGCACGAAGTCGCGCAGGCGCTGCAGCACGGGCACGCTGCGGTCGCGGGTCTTCTCGATCACGTTGTCCAGGTCGCTGAACGAGAGCATCTGGCACTGGTAGAGGATGCTCTCCTTGTTGGCGACGTAGTGGTAGAGCGTCGCCTTGTGCATGCCGAGCCGTTCGGCGATGTTGTCCAGCGAGGTCGACTCGTAGCCTCTCTCGGCGAACAGTTGCGCCGCCGTGCGCAGGATGGCGATCCGCTTGTCGTCGTGCTTGGTGCCCATCCCCGTCTTCTTGCGGCCCGTGGCGGGGCGCGCGCTGGCGGGCGTGCGGCTGGCGGCCGCCGGGGGCAGGCTGAGGGCCTTCGATTTCATGGCCTGCGATTATCCGGAAACCACCCGTGCCGCCACGAGTTCGTCGATCTTCGCCGCCGACAGCCCGATCCGGCCGAGGATCTCGCGCGTGTGCTCGCCCAGCAGCGGTGCGCGGTGGCGCACCGCGCCGGGCGTGGACGAGAGCTTGACCGGCACGCCCGGCACCACGGCGGGGCGTGCGCTGCCGGGCTGCTCGACCTCGGGCAGCATCTGGCGGGCCGCGAAGTGCGGGTCGGCGAAGATGTCCTCGGCCGTGTAGATCGGGCTGAAGGGGATGCGGTTGCCGAACAGCTCGCGCAGCTCGGCCTTGGTGCGCGCGGTGGTGAAGCGCTCGATCTCCTCCATCAGCGCGGCGCGGTGCGTCCAGCGCGATTCCTCGTCGGCGAAGCGCGGGTCCTGCGGCAGCTCGGGCCGGCCGATGAGCGCGGCCAGTTCGCGGAACTGCGGATCGTGCGGCGCGGCCAGCGCGATCACGCCGTCCTTGACGCGGACGGTGTCGAAGGGCGCCATGCCGGGGATGCCGTTGCCGACGGGCACGGGCGACACGCCGCGGAAGCTGTACTGGCTCACGACCAGCTCGGACAGGGCGAGGATGCTGTCGGTCATGGCCACGTCGACGTACTGGCCCTGGCCGGTCGCGCGGGCGTGCCACAGCGCGGCCATGGTGCCGAAGGCCGCGAACAGGCCCGAGACGGTGTCGCCGGCGCCGCCGCCCACCTTGACCGGGTGCTCGGGGTCGGTGCCCGTGATGCCCATCCATCCGCCCATCGCCTGCGCGACGATGTCGAAGGCGGGCCAGTCCATGTAGGGGCTGGCGCCGCCCACGCGGTCGCCGAAGCCGCGCACGGAGGTATAGACCAGGGCCGGGTTGATGCTGCGCAGCTGCTCGTAGCCCAGCCCCAGCTTCTCCAGCACGCCGGCGCGGTAGTTCTCCACCAGGGCGTCCGCCGTACCGGCCAACTGCCTGAGCAGCGCCTGGCCTTCCGGGTGCTTGAGGTTCAGCGCCAGGGACTGCTTGTTGCGGTTGCATGCCTGGAACAGGCCGCCGAGTTGCCGCTGGCGGTCGTCGTCCCGGAAAGGGCCCATCCTGCGGAAGAAGTCGCCGTCCAGCGGCTCGACCTTGATGACGTCGGCACCGTGGTCGGCCAGGACCTGCGAGCAGAAGGGCCCGGCGAGCGCGTGTGTGAGATCGAGGACTCGCAGACCTTTGAGGGCACCAGTGGGCATCATGCTTTTCAAAATATCAACCAAACGGTGGGTTGATTATTCCACTGGGCGGCGGCGAGGTAAAGCGGCGCGGAGGAGGGGCAATCGCGCGCCGCGCTGGCATCGAAGTTGCTTATCAGTCGATCAATTAATTTCTCAAGGGTTAACCCCAGCGTGTGATCGAAGTCAAGGCACTATTCTTTCGCTAGAAATTAATTGATCGTTTAATTTATTAGAGCCGACGCGCAGCGCCCACGGTGGCCGCGCCTCGGGTGGGTCTCGTTCAACTGGAGAATGAAATGCACAAGTGGTCCCAAGTGATGTCCCTGGCCGGCCTGTTCGCCGTGTCGGCGCTGGCAAGCGCACAGGAGACGGTGAAGATCGGCGTGATCGAGCCGCTGACCGGCTCGGTCGCCTACAACGGCCTGGCCTCGGTCAACGGCGCCAAGCTGGCGGTGGAGCAGCGCAACGCCGCCGGCGGCGTGCTCGGCCGCAAGGTCGAGCTGGTGATCGAGGACGGCCAGTGCCGGCCCGCCAACTCGGTGAACGCCGCCGAGAAGCTGGTCCAGCGCGACAAGGTGGTGGCGCTGTCGGGCGCCTTCTGCAGCTCGGCCACCGCGGCGGTGATGCCGGTGGCGGAGAAGTACAAGGTGCCGTTCCTGAGCGGCGTGTCGTCCAAGGCCGACCTCACGGAGAAGGGCATGCAGTACTTCTTCCGCTCGGCCGAGACCGACCGGCTCATGTCCAGGACCTTCAGCAAGATCCTCGCGGACAAGCTGCAGCTCAAGTCGGTGGCCTACATCGGCGTCAACGACGACTGGGGCCGCGGCGGCGTGGAGGACTTCTCCAAGGACCTGGAGGCGCTCGGCGTGAAGACCGTGATGAAGGAGTATTTCGACCACGGCGCCACCGACTTCTACACGCTGCTGACCAAGCTGCGCGCGAGCAAGGCCGACGGCGTGTTCGTGGCCGCCGAGACGCAGGACGGCTCCATCCTGGTCAAGCAGTTCAAGGAGTTCGGCCTGAAGACCAAGATCTTCGGGGTGGGTTCCTGGGCCACCGCCGACTTCATCGGCCTGACCGGCGACGCCTCGGAAGGCATCTACGCCGCCGTGCCCTATGCCTCCAGCCTGCCCAGCGAGCGCAACAAGGCCTTCGTCGAGCTCTACAGCAAGGCCTACAAGGAGAAGCCGGGCAAGTACGGCGCCGCCGGCTACAACGCCATGAACATCCTGCTCGACGCCGTCGCGCGGGCCGGCAAGGCCGAGCCGGAGGCCATCCGCGACGCGCTGCGCAAGACCGACTACGCCGCGCCCAACGGCCGCTACCGCTTCACCGACAAGGGCGAGGGCTACGGCTTCGACGTGGTGCTGGTGCAGATCAGCAACCGCGAGCCGAACGTGGTCGCGCAGTCGGCCACCGAGAAGCCCTGAGCCACGGAGCCACTGAAAAACGGGACATCCGACGATGGAACTACTCCCACAGTACCTCGCCAACGGCCTGGTGACCGGTTCGTTCTATGCGCTCTCGGCGCTGGGGCTGACCCTCATCCTCGGCCTGATGCGCGTGGTCAACTTCGCCCACGGCGAGCTCTACATGCTCGGCGGCGTGATGGGCTGGTGGGCCACCACCCGGCTCGGCCTGGACTTCTTCACCGGCCTGGTGCTGGTGGCCGTGGTCATGGGCGCCTTCGGCTGGCTGGTCGACCGCTTCCTGATCGAGCGCATCCGCCACCAGGGCGAGGAGCCCGGCATCCTGCTGACCATCGGCCTGTCGATCTTCCTGGCCAACACGGCCCTGCTGGCCGTGGGCACCGCGCCGCTGAAGGTGGAGGCGCCGATCTCCGCCGGCCCGATGTTCCTCGGCCCGGTGGTGCTCACCAAGCTGCGCGTGTTCGCGGTGCTGGTGTGCGCGCTGCTGATCGTGGCGGCCTGGGTGGTCATCCACAAGACGCGCCTGGGCCGCGCGATGCGCGCGACCTTCCAGGACCCGATGGCGGCGCAGCTGGCGGGCGTGCGCACCGCCAACGTGTACGCGGCGACCTTCGCCATGGGCACGGTGATCGCCTCGATGGCCGGCATGCTGCTCGGCTCCATCTACTCGGCGCAGGTCGCCATCGGCGGCCTGGTCAGCATGAAGGCCTTCGTGGTGGTGATCCTCGGCGGCATGGGCAGCTTCGCCGGCGCCGTCGCGGGCGGCCTGCTGCTGGGCGTGGTCGAGGCGCTGTGGGGCGGCTACGTGGCCACCGGGTGGGTGGACATCATCGGCTTCGCGCTGGTGATCCTCACGCTGGTCTTCCGGCCCTACGGGCTCTTTTCGAAGCGGGCGGAGCGGGCATGAAGTTCGAGAAACACTGTCTCTGGGGCCTGATGGCGCTGGCCGCGCTGCTCCCCCTGCTGGTGCGCGACCAGTACGTGCTGCACATCGCCATCATGGTGCTGTTCTACGCGGTGCTGGCGAGCAGCCTGAACCTGGTGGTCGGCTACGTGGGCGAGTTCTCGCTGGGGCACACGGCCTTCCTCGGCACCGGCGCCTACACGGCGGCGATCCTTTCCACGCAGTACGGCTGGCCGATGTGGGCCACCGTGCCGGCGGCGGGGCTGCTGGCCATGCTCGTGGGCGTGGTGATCGGCGGCATCACGCTGCGGCTGCAGGGCCCGTTCTTCGTGATCGTGACGCTCTCGTTCGCCGAGGTGCTGCGCCTGGCGGCCGACAACTGGATCGCCCTGACCAACGGCCCGATGGGCATCGCAGGCGTCCCGCAGCCTGCGCTGCTGGCCGAGGCGGGCAACCTGGGCGCCAAGCAGTTCTACTACACGGTGGCGTGGCTGCTGCTGGCGCTCACGCTCTACCTGAGCTTCCGCTTCGTGTACTCGAACGCCGGCCGCGCGGCGGTGGCGGTGCGCGAGAACCGCTACGTGGCGCAGTCCATCGGCATCCAGCCGCTGCACTACTCGATGCTCGCGCTGGTGCTGGGCGCCCTGTTGTCGGGCATGGCCGGCGGCTTCTATGCCCACTACATCTCCTTCGTCGGGCCCGAAGTGTTCCGCTTCGCCTTCATGGTGAGCATGATCATCATGGTGCTCGTCGGCGGCAAGGGCACGCTGGTGGGGCCGCTGATCGGCGCGCTGCTGGTGACCTTCCTGGAGGAATACCTGCGCGAGGCCAAGGAGCTGCGCCTGTCGATCTTCGGCCTGGCCGTGATCGCGATCGTGCTGTTCCTGCCGCGCGGGCTGATGGGCTTCGTCGTCCAGTGGCGCGCGTCGCGCAGGGCCGACGCGCCCAAGGTCGCGGTGGCGCCTTCGCAGGCCGAGAGGAGGGTGGCATGAACGCGATCCAGGCCAGGAAGACGCCGCGCGCGCTCGAAGTGCGCGGCCTGGGCAAGTCCTTCGGCGGCATCCATGCGGTCAGGGACATCAGCTTCGAGGTGCAGCCCGGCGAGATCGTCGGCCTGATCGGCCCCAACGGCGCCGGCAAGACCACCTGCTTCAACCTGATCACCGGCTTCTACGCGCCCAGCGCCGGCCGCGTGCGCTTCGGCGGCACGGACGTGACGGGCCGCAAGCCCTACCACATGGCCCGGATGGGCATCGTGCGCAGCTTCCAGAAGACCAACATCCTGAAGTCGCTCACGGTGTTCGAGAACGTGCTCACCGGGCACTACATGGAGGCGCGCCAGCCGCTGTGGCGCACCTTCTTCCCGGGCCGCGCGGTGCGCGCCGCGGAAGCGGCGGCGCGCGAGAGCGCCGAGCACATCGTGCGCACCATGGGCCTGGCGCACCGCATGGACGCGCCGGCCTCGGTGCTGTCGTGCGGCGAGCTGCGCCTGCTCGAGGTGGCGCTGGCGCTGGCCGCCAAACCCGAGATCCTGATGCTCGACGAGCCGGCGGCCGGCCTGAACAGCCAGGAGGCGCGCCTGTTCGGCGAGATCCTGAAGACGGTGCGCGGCACGCTGGTGGAGTCGATCCTGATCGTGGAGCACAACATGGGGCTGGTGATGGGCGTGTCGGACCGGGTGGTGGTGATGCATTTCGGCCAGAAGCTGGCCGAGGGAACGCCGGCCCAGGTGCAGTCCGACAGCAAGGTGGTCGAGGCGTATCTCGGCGGAGGAAGGAAGGCATGAACGCGGTCCTCGAGCAACGTGAAGCGCACGTCAGCAACTTGACGGCCGGCGAGCCGGGATCGCCCGTGCTGGAGTTGCGCGACCTGCACGTGAGCTACGGCAGGACCGCGGCGCTGCACGGCGTGAACCTGCGCGTGATGCCCGGCGAGGTGGTGGCCCTGATCGGCGCCAACGGCGCCGGCAAGAGCACCACGCTGAGGGCCATCTCGGGCCTGCTCAAGCCCACGCGCGGCGAGATCGTGTTCCAGGGCCGCAGCATCGGCGGCCTGGCCGCCGACCGCGTGGTGGCGCAGGGCATTGCCCAGTCTCCGGAGGAGCGGCACGTGTGGCCGGCCATGACGGTGGACGAGAACCTCTCGATGGGCGCCTACCTGTGCAAGGGCAAGGCGGAGGTCCAGCGGCGCATGGGCCTGGTCTACGAGCGCTTTCCGCGCCTGAAGGAGCGCCACAGGCAGCTGGCGGGGACCCTCAGCGGCGGCGAGCAGCAGATGCTGGCCATCGGCCGCGCGCTCATGTCCGAGCCGCGCCTGCTGCTGCTGGACGAGCCCAGCCTGGGCCTGAGCCCGCGCATGGCCGAGGAGGTGTTCGAGTTCGTGCGCGAGATCAACGCCCACGGCGTGACGGTGATGCTGGTGGAGCAGAACGTGCACAACGCGCTGTCGGTCGCCACGCGCGCCTACGTCTACGAGACCGGCCGCGTGGTGGCCGAGCGCGAGGCCTCGCGCCTGCTGGAAGACCCTGAACTGCTCAGTGCCTACCTGGGCGGCTGAGCGATGGAGGAGGGTGCTTGTGCACCCTTTTCCTGAGCCTCTCAATTAATTGAACAGTTATTTAACAAACAGGCCGAGCGAACTGCCGGCCCCCGAATCAAGGAGTAGCAAGGACATGACCAAGACAATGCGAGTGGGGATCGTCGGCGGCGGCATCGGCGGCGTGGCCCTGGCGCGCGCGCTGCGCCTGCGCGGCATCGACGCCTGGGTGTTCGAGCGTGCGGGCGCCTTCGGCGAGATCGGTGCGGGCGTGCAGATGACGCCCAATGCCGCCAAGGTGTTGCGGGCACTGGGCCTGGGCGACGCGCTGGCGCGCATCGGCTTCCTGCCCGAGGCCATGGTCGGCCGCAACTGGGACGACGCGCGCGAGCTGTTCCGCACGCCGCTGCGCGAGGTGTGCCCGAACCTGTTCGGCGCCGACTTCTGGCACGTGCACCGCGCGGACCTGCATGCCATCCTCTGCGAGGGCATCCCGGCCGACCGTGTGCGCTTCGATGTGTCGTGCACCGGCGTGACGCAGGACGCCGGCAAGGCCGTGGCGCACTTCGACGACGGCACGCGCTTCGAGGCCGACCTCATCGTGGGCGCCGACGGCATCCACTCGGCGGTGCGCGACGCGCTGTGGGGCAGGACGGCGTCGCAGTACACCGGCCACATGTGCTGGCGCGCGCTGGTGCCGGTCGAGCAGCATCCCTTGCCCTTCGTGAGCCCCGACGCCTCGTTCTGGATGGGCCCCAAGGCGCACATCGTCACCTACTACGTGAAAGGCGGCGCCGCGGTGAACATCGTCGCCGTCAACGAGAGCGCCGACTGGGTGACCGAGTCGTGGACCGAGCCCAGCACGCGCGAGGAGCTGCTGGCCGCCTACGAGGGCTGGCACGAGAACATCGTGCGCCTGTTCGAGAAGACCGACGCGCAGCAGATCTTCAAGTGGGGCCTGTTCGACCGCGACCCGATGGCGCAGTGGTCGCAGGGCCGCGTCACGCTGCTGGGCGACGCCGCGCACCCGATGCTGCCCTTCCTGTCGCAGGGCGCCGCCATGGCCATCGAGGACGCCTACGTGCTGGCCGCCGCGCTGTCGCACTTCGGCGGCGACCTGGACGGCGCCCTGCGCGCCTACGAGTCCGAGCGCCGCCCCCGCACCGCCCGCGTGCAGCTGGAGGCGCGCGAGCGCGGCCGCACCTACCACCTCTCGACGCCGGAGGAGCAGAAGAAGCGCGACGAGGAATTCCAGAAAGCCCAGGCCAAGGACCCGAACGCGGTCGGCATCAAGGCCGAATGGGTCTATTCCTACGACGCCACCCGCTGCATCGAGCGCTTCGACGAAAGCGCGGAACCGGCGGTGGCCTGAGCCCGGGAGCATGGACATGACGAGCAGGACCTACTTCCGCATCGGGCAGATCGTGCCCAGTTCCAACACGACGATGGAGACCGAGATTCCCGCCATGCTGCGCCTGCGCGAGCAGGTGCGGCCCGAGCGCTTCACCTTCCACTCGGCGCGCATGCGCATGAAGCACGTCAACAAGGAGGAGCTGGCGGCGATGGACGCCGAGTCCGACCGCTGCGCGCTGGAACTGAGCGACGCGCGCGTGGACGTGCTGGGCTACGCCTGCCTGGTGGCCATCATGGCCATGGGCCGGGGCTACCACCGCCAGTCGCAGTCGCGCCTGAGCGCCGCCACCGCGGGCAACCAGGGCGAGGCGCCGGTCATCACCAGCGCCGGCGCGCTGGTCGATGCGCTCAAGGCGATGGGCGTGAAGCGCATCGCGCTGGTGGCGCCCTACATGGTGCCGCTGACCCGGCTGGTGATCGACTACATCGAGCACGAGGGCTTCGAGGTGGCCGACTGGCGCGCGCTGGAGATCCCCGACAACCTGGAGGTCGGCCGCCACGACCCGGCGAAGCTGCCCGGCATCGTCGCCGGGATGAAGACCGGCGACGTGGACGCCATCGTGCTGTCGGCCTGCGTGCAGATGCCCTCGCTGCCGGCCATCGCGCAGGTCGAGGCGGCCACCGGCAAGCCGGTCGTCACCGCGGCGGTGGCCACCACCTACGCCATGCTCACCGCCCTGGGGCTCGAGCCGGTGGTGCCAGGCGCCGGCGCACTGCTGTCGGGCGCGTATCCGAAGAAAGGAGGCACGGCATGAGCGGTGCCAGCACTTTCCTCTACGGCGCGCACGTGCATGCCAACGGTATCCGCCAGCACTACCTGCGCTTCTGCCCCGGCGAGGCGGCGGTGCCGGGCCGCGACGCCATCGTCCTGATCCCGGGCATCACCAGCCCGGCGGTCACCTGGGGCTTCGTGGCCGAGCGCTTCGGGCGCCACTTCGACACCTACGTGCTCGACATCCGCGGCCGCGGGCTGAGCGAGGCCTCCGACGCGCTGGACTACAGCCTCGACGCGCAGGCAGCCGACCTCAACGCCTTCGCCGGCGCGCTGGGCCTTCACCGCTACGCCTTCGTCGGCCACTCGATGGGCGGGCGCATCGCGATCCGCGCGGCATCGAGGCAGCCGGCCGGCCTGACCCGGCTGGTGGCGGTCGACCCGCCGGTCTCCGGCCCGGGCCGCCGCCCCTACCCGGCACAACTGCCGTGGTACGTGGACTCGATCCGCCAGGCCCGCCGCGGCATCAGCCTGGAGCAGATGCGCGCGTTCTGCCCCACCTGGACCGAGGCGCAACTGCGCCTGCGCGCCCAGTGGCTGCACACCTGCGACGAACGCGCCATCGTCACCAGCTTCGATGCCTTCCAGACGGACGACATCCATGCCGACCTGCCGCGCATCGCGGTGCCGCTGATGCTGATGAGCGCCGAGCGCGGCGATGTGGTCCGCGAGGAGGACGTGCGCGAGATCCGCGCCCTGGTGCCCGGCCTGCACGAGCACCGCGTGGCCGGCGCCGGCCACATGATTCCCTGGGACAACGAGGAGGGCTTCTACCGGGCCTTCGGCGACTTCCTCGGCGCCCCCCTGACCTGAACCCGTCACGCTGGAGATTTTTGCCATGGCCATCTGCGATACCGAACTGATCCGCGCCTGGACCCAGGTGCTCACGCTGTCCAGGCTCGAGGCCGGCGACGCCGTCACCGTGCTGACCAGCGACCACACGCACCCGCAGACGCTGCGCTGCGCGATCACCGCCGCCACCATGATGGGCGCCTGCGTGAGCCGGCTGGACCTGCCGCCGGTCAACGGCGAGAAGGCGCTCAGCCGCGACACGCTCGCCTACCTGGGCACCACGCCGCTCACCGGCAACCGCGCCGCCATCGCGGCGCTCAAGGCCAGCGACCTGGTGCTGGACCTGATGACGCTGCTGTTCTCGCCCGAGCAGCACGAGATCCTGGCCTCCGGCACCAGGATCCTGCTGGCGATGGAGCCGCCCGAGGTGCTGGCGCGCATGGTGCCCACCATGGAGGACTATCACCGCGTGCAGGCCGGCGTCGCGCTGCTCGAGGGCAGGCGCGAGATGCACGTGACCTCCGCCGCCGGCACCGACCTGCGCCTGCCGCTGGGCGAGTACCCGGTGACGGCCGAGTACGGCTTCGTCGACCAGCCGGGCCGATGGGACCACTGGCCCAGCGGTTTCGCCTTCACCTGGCCGAACGAGGGCGGGGCGCAGGGCCGCATCGTGCTGGCCAAGGGCGACGTGCTGCTGCCGATGAAGAACTACGTGGGCGAGCCCATCACGCTCACGGTGAAGGACGGCTTCGTCACCGCCATCGAGGGCGACGCCGAGGCCGAGCTGCTGCGCGAGTACATCGAGTCCTTCGCCGACCCCGAGGCCTATGCCATCTCGCACGTGGGCTGGGGCCTGCAGAAGCGCGCCTTCTGGTCCACCCTCGGCCTGTACGACCGCGAGGCCACGCTGGGCATGGACGCGCGCGCCGTCAGCGGCAACTTCCTGTTCTCGCTCGGCCCCAACAACGAGGCCGGCGGCAGCCGCACCACGGCGTGCCACATCGACATCCCGATGCGGCGTTGCAACGTCTTCGTCGACGGCCTGCAGGTGGTGAACGACGGCAAGGTGGTGGAGTCGCTGATGCAGCCGCAGAAGGCGCCGGCGCAGGAGGAGCCCGCCCATGCGTGACGAGTCGCAGGTCTACCGGCGCCAGGGCTTCGGCGCCGGGCTGGGCGTGCAGCCGCCCATCGGCCTCCTGGTCGTGGACTTCGTGAACGGCTTCACCGACCCCGGCACCTTCGGCGGCGGCAACATCCCGGCCGCGATCGACCGCACCGTGGGCCTGCTGGCGACCGCGCGCGAGCGCGGGTGGCCGGTGGCGCACAGCCGCATCGTCTACGCCGACGACGACAGCGACGCCAACATCTTCAGCGCCAAGGTGCCCGGCATGCTGGGCCTGAAGGAGCATTCGCCCGCGAGCGCCATCGTCGATGCGCTCGCGCCCGCGGCGGGCGAGCGGGTGGTGCGCAAGAACGTGCCCTCGGCCTTCTTCGGCACCGACCTGGCGCCCTGGCTCACGCAGCGCGGCGTGCGCACGCTGCTGGTGGCGGGCTGCGTCACCAGCGGCTGCGTGCGCGCCAGCGTGGTCGACGCCATGTGCTGGGGCTTCCGCCCGGTGGTGGTGGAGGACTGCGTGGGCGACCGCGCCATCGGCCCGCACGAGGCCAGCCTGTTCGACATGCGGCAGAAGTACGCGGACGTGCTGGGCCTGGAGGCGCTGCGCGGGCTGCTGCCCGCCTAGCTGCGCGGCAGGGGGCGGGGAGGGTGCCTCAGCGCGCCTGGAAGCCGCCCACCACGAAGCGGCTCACCTGGTCGATCAGCGCCTCGGTGTCCTCGGGGTCGTACAGCCCCTTGGGCGTCATCTCCTCCATGCGATGCGTGTCCGAGAAGGCGTAGAGGTAGGTGCCGACCATCAGCGTCACGCGCCAGTAGGCGTCCAGCTCGCCCAGTTGCGGCAGCGCCAGCCGGAAGGCATCCACGTAGCGCTGCGTCGACGAGCCGTAGGCGTGCGTGCGCAGCTTGTACGAGATCTCCGGCGGCTCGGTGTGCAGCCGGGCCTGCAGGCGCAGGAAGGCCCGGCCCTGCGGCGTGGAGCGCAGGGCCAGCGTGGGCGAGAGGAAGGCGTGCACGATCTCGCGCACCGTGGGCTTGCCCTTGCGGGCCAGCAGCGCCTCCAGCAGCTCGGTCCGCTGACGCGAGATGACCTGGCCGCGGCGCAGGAAGGTTTCCTCGAACAGCCCGTACTTCGAGCCGAAGTAGTAGCTGATCAGCGCCTGCGTCACGTTGGTGGCCGCGGCGACCTCGCGCAGCGTGGTGCCGGCATAGCCCAGCTCCGCGAACTGCGCCTCGGCGGCGTCCATGATCTCGTCGCGGACGGCGCTCGTTCCCCCCGGCCGGCCCGGTCCTCTTTGCTTGACGCGCGTTGCGCGGTTGGGAGTGTCCGTCGTCGTCGCCATGAAATTAATCGGTTGACCAATAACAACGAGTATATGGCTGCCCCACGGCAGCGGGCGGCCGGGCACCAGCATGGGTAGAAACCCTCGATCTTTCGCGGCCGTGTCAATGCGGGCATTGAAACAATGAAATCGACCCCGCCGATGCGGCTTCCTACGATCGGTCCATCGCATCAATCAATGCATGGAGACACATGTCGAAGCCGGAGACCCAACGCTGGATCGCGATCGCGCGCACAGGTGACGTGGAGCCGTCTGACGTGCGTCGCTGCGAGGTGGAGGACCGGTGCATCGCGCTCTTCAACCTCGACGGCCGGCTGTACGCGACGGCCGACATCTGCACGCACGCCCACGCCCACCTGTCGGACGGCTACGTCGACGGCGACACGGTCGAGTGCCCGCTGCACCAGGGCCTGTTCCACATCCCCACCGGCCGCGCCATGTCGCCGCCCGTGACGGAGGACCTGAAGACCTATCCGTTGCGCATCGAGGACGGACAGGTGCTGATCGCGCTCGACGCATAGCGTTAACAGGCCCCAGCCTGCGGCCGGGCGCGGCCCGGCCTTTCCCGAGCGTGCGCCGCCGCATCTTCGCGGCGGCGTGAATGCAAGCCCATCAACCGGAGACAAGAATGAACCTCAAGCCCATGGTGCGCATGGCCAGCCTCGTCCATGCGTTGTCCGCCGCCGCCCTGGCCGGCGTGGCGGCCGGCGCAGCCGCGCAGACTTCCGTGCACGAGCAGCTCAACACGGTGATCGCCAAGTACGCGAAGGTCGACGAGAAGTCGATGACCAATCCCGCCGTCAAGGCCATCTTCGCCAAGGACGGCTTCGCGCAGGAGCTCGAGGCCTACCCGGTGGGCAAGCTCGCCGACGGCTTCGTGTGGAAGCCCGGCATGGGCGCTTCCTTCGTCGGGCCCTACAGCAAGCTGCCGATCAAGGCACCGTTCACCGACTACCTGCCGCTGCCGGACGGCCCGGTGCTCGATCCGAAGAAGACCTACCGCATCGGCTTCGTCTTCCACGGCTTCAACCACTCGTGGCTGGTCAGTCTCGCCGACACCGCCGCGTGGGAGGCCGCGCGCCACCCCAACGTGCAGATCGACGTCATCGACGCCCAGTACGACGACAACAAGATGGCGCAGGTCATCGACACCTGGGTCACCAAGAAGTACGACGGCATCGTCCTGTGGCCGCAGCGCGAGGCGCCGATGGGGCCGCCGGTGGACCGCGCGATCGCGGCCGGCATCCCGGTGGTGAGCGTCGACCGCCGCACCTCCTCCGACAAGGTCAGCTCCGAGGTCACGGGCAACTTCTACGCCAACGGCGTGCAGCAGGGCATGTACCTGAACGAGGTGCTGAAGGGGCAGGGCAACCTGGTGCTGACGCGCAAGGACCTGGGCAGCACCGCCGACTCGATCCGCGCCGGCGGCTTCCTGCAGGTGATCGGCGGCAGCCCCGGCTACAAGATCCTGGGCTCCTACCACGTCAACAGCGACCGCACGCTGACCTTCAAGACCACGGCCGACGCGATGCAGGCCTTCAAGGAGGTCAGCGCGGTCTACACGGCGGGCGGCGAGGAGGCGATGGGCGCGCTCGACGCCATCCGCGAGGCCAAGCGCCTGAACAGCGCGCCCGGCGGCAAGAAGATCGTGATCGTCGCGGACGACGATTCCAAGGAGATCATGCGCGAGGTCAAGGCCGGCAACATCGACATGGTGGCGCCCTACACGCCGCTGATCGGCGACCTCGGCGTGCGCGCGGTCATCCGCCACATCGGCTTCAAGGCCGGCCTGCTGAAGGAGGCGCCGCCGAAGCTGATCCTCACGCCCAACCTGCCGATGATTACGAAGACGAAGATGACGATCGAGGGCGTGCAGACGCTGACGCCGGACGAGTGGCCCTACGCCTTCGGCCCGGACAAGCCCGCGGCCGGACAGTAAGCGGGTCCGTGTTCCACCCAGCCACACCGGAAGAAGCCAGGATGGAAACCACCGTACCGGCCGACCGCCTGCCCGCCGCCGCGGCGCAGGCCGGGGCATCGCCCCGGCAGCGCCTGAGCCTCGATGCCGTCGCGGGCCGCGTCGCGCTGCTGGTCCTGCTCGTCGCGGCCGCCTCGGTGTTCCAGCCGGCGTTCGCGACGGCCGAGAACGCCCGCACCGTGCTGCTCGCCGTCTCGACGGTGGGCGTGATGGCGCTCGGCATGGCGCTGGTCCTGCTGGCCGGCGAGCTGGACCTGTCGATCGGCGGCGTCGCGGTGATCTCGGGCGTGGTCGGCGGCATGCTGCTGCCGAGCGGCTCGGTGGCGCTGGTCGTCGCCGGCGTGCTGGCGACCGGCGTGGCGTGCGGCCTGGTCAACGGGCTGCTCGTGACCCGGCTGCGCGTGCCTTCGCTGATCGTCACCCTGGGCATGCTCGGCGTGCTGCGCGCGCTGGCCAACATCCTGTCCGGCGGGCAGGCGATCTACCCGGAGGGCAGCGCGGGCTACCTGTGGTTCGGCCGCGGCGCGGTGCTGGGCATCCCGGTGCCGGTGTGGGTGTTCTCGATCGCCGCCGCGGCGGCGATCGTGCTGACCCGCCACGCGCGGTTCGGCCGCGCGCTGTACGCGGTCGGCGGCAACGCCACGGCGGCGGGGCTGTCGGGCATCCGTGTCGACCGCGTGCGGCTGCTGGTGTTCGTCGCCAGCGGCGTGGCGGCCGCGCTGGCCGGGCTGCTGGAGACGGCGCGCCTGGCCTACATCGGGCCGGCCGGCTTCACCGGCATCGAACTCAGCGTGATCGCGGTGGCGACGCTCGGCGGCGTGTCGCTCGCCGGCGGGCGCGGCACCATCGAGGGGACCCTGCTCGCGGCGCTGATCATCGGCGTGGTGAACAACGCGCTGAACATCGCCGGCGTGAGCAGCTACGTCCAGCAGATCGTCACCGCCGCCGTGATCCTGCTCGTGGTGCTGCCCGACAGCCTGCAGCGCAAGGAGCGGGAAGCATGAGCGCACTGCCGTTGACCCGGCCCGAATCCGGCAGCGACGCGCATGCGGGCTCCGCGGCCGCCGCGGTGCTGCGCCAGCCGATGCTGTGGCTGCTCGTCGCGTTGCTGGCTGCCGGCGCGCTCAGCTCGCCGTACTTCCTGAGCGCCGACAACATGGCGAACCTGCTGCGGCAGGTGGCGGTGTTCGGCCTGCTCGCGCTGGGCATGAACCTCGTCATGCTGACGGGCCGCATCGACCTGTCGGTCGGCGCGACGATGGTCTTCAGCGTGATCGCCGCGGTGGAGATCATGGTCGTGGCCGGCGGCATGCTCGACGTGCGCATGATGGGCCGCGGCAACACCTACGTCGGCCCCGTGGCGCCGGTGGCGGCGCTGACGCTGGCCGTCGGCGCGCTGGTGGGGCTGTTCAACGGGCTGGGTGTGGCCTGCGGGCGCGTCGCGCCGTTCATCATGACGCTGGTGACGCTCAGCGCGCTGCGCGGCCTGAGCTACGTGCTCTCCAACGGCCGCCCGTACTACCTGCGCAGCGACGCCTACCGCTGGCTCGGCGAGGCCCGGGTCGGACCGGTGCCGGTGGCGGCGCTCGTGCTGCTCGCGGTGTTCGTGGTGTTCGCCTGGCTGCTGCATGCCCATCTCGCCGGCAAGCGGATCTACGCCATCGGCGGCGACGAGAAGACGGCGCGCTTCGCGGGCGTGCGCGTGGGCCGGTGGCTGGTGGCCGTCTACGTCGCGAGCGGGCTGTGCGCCGCGCTGGCCGGGCTGATCCTGACCTCGCGCGCCAACTCGGTCGATGCGCCCATGGCCACCGGCTACGAGCTCAGCGCGATCGCCATCGCGGTGCTCGGCGGCACCAGCCTGATGGGCGGGCACGGGTCGCCCTGGCGGACGCTGTGCGCCGCGTTCGTCTTCGCGGCCGGCCTGAACCTGCTGACGCTGCACGATGTGAGCGCGTGGTACCAGGACCTGATCATCGGCGTCGTGCTGATCGCCGCCGTCGCGGCGGCCTCGGCGATGCAGCGCCGCGGCGCATGAAGAGAAAACCCCCATCCAAGGAGACGAAGACATGGCCCGCACCCTGATGCTCGGCATCGACATCGGCACCACCAACGTGAAGGCGGTGGTGCTGGACACGCAGACGAACAAGGTGGTCGCCACCGGTTCGCGCGAGCACCCGCTCTTCCACCCGCAGCCGGGCTGGGCCGAGCAGGACCCGAACAACTACTGGAAGGCGGTGGTCGCGTCGATCCGCCAGTGCCTGGACAAGGGCCAGTTCGCCGATGCGATCGGCGGCGTGGCGATCTCGGGCCTGGTGGGCGTGACGCTGCCGGTGGATCAGGCGGGCCGGCCGCTGCGCGACGCGATGATCTGGATGGACGCGCGTTCCGAGCGCGAGTGCACCGAGATCCGCGAGCGCGTGGGGGAAGACACGATCAACCGCATCAACGGCAACCGCGTCGCGCCCTGGTTCATCGAGCCGAAGGCGCTGTGGATCAAGAACCACCAGCCGCACGTCTTCAACGCGACGCACAAGTTCCTCTCGCCCGCGGGGTACTGCACCTTCCGCATGACGGGGACCTTCTCGATCAACACCGGCGACGCCGGCCTGTTCTATCCCTACGAGTACAAGAAGTACCGCTGGAACGAGACCGTGGCCGACGCCATCGGCGTGCCCATCGACAAGTACCCGCGCATCTACCAGTCGCACGAGGTGGTCGGCGAGATCACGCGCCTGGCCTCGGAGGAGACGGGGCTGCCGGTCGGCATCCCGGTGGTTGCGGGCGGCACCGACATCAGCTCGGCGGCGCTGGGCGCCGGCGTCACCCAGGCGGGGCAGGCCTACTATTCGATGGGCACCGGCTCCAACCTCGGGATCATGATCCCGACCGAGCAGGACGTGGACGAGTTCCGCATCCTGAAGTGGCCGCACGTGCTGCCCGGCCTCACGATGTTCGATGCCCCGATGGCCTTCACCGGCGCCTCGCTCAAGTGGTTCCGCGACAACTTCGGCTCCGTCGAGTGGCAGGTGGCCGAACGCGTCGGCCAGAACGTGTTCGACCTGTTCACCGCCGAGGCGGAGCGGGTCGCGCCCAACGCCGACGGCCTGCTGTACCTGCCGTACCTCGGCAATTCGCTGGCGCCCAACTGGAACTCGAACGCCTGCGGCACCTTCTTCGGCGTGCGCGCCGGCACCACGCGGGCGCACTTCATCCGCGCGCTGGTCGAGGGCGTGGCCTTCGACCTCTATTCGAACGTCCGCATCGCCCAGTCGGCGGGCGTGAAGCTCGACCGGCTGATCCTCAACGGCGGCCCGACCAAGAGCCGCTTCTGGAACCAGATCACCGCCAACGTGGTGAACCTGCCGCTGGACATCCCCGACGTCAACGAGGCGGCGCCGCTGGGCGACGCGATCCTCGCCGGCGTGGGCGCGGGCATCTACCGTGACCCCTGCGAGCCGGTGCCGCAGATCGCGACCATCAAGCAGACCATCGAGCCCGACGCAGCGATGCACCAGCGCTACGCCGAGTTCTTCGCGCTGTGGCAGGCGGTGTTCCAGGACCTGCAGGGCGCGATGGACCGGCAGCACGCGCTGCTCGACCGCTACCGCCTGGGCCAGGGCGCCTGACGATGACGGCCATCGGGGCGGCGACCCCGCTGCTGGAGGTGCGCGGCATCGGCAAGCGCTTCGGCGCCGTGGCCGCGCTGCAGGACGTGAGCTTCGACGTGCGGCCCGGCGAGGTGCATGCGCTGGTGGGCGAGAACGGCGCCGGCAAGTCGACGCTGCTGGCCATCGTCAACGGCCTGCAGCAGCCCGACGAGGGCGAGCTCTTCCTGCTCGGGCGGCCGACCCGGCTGGCCCGCCCGCTGCAGGCGCGCCGCAGCGGCCTCGCGCTGGTGCACCAGGAGTTGGCCCTGTGCCCGAACATGACGGTGGCCGAGAACCTGTTCCTCGGCCAGGAGCCGCGCAACGCGCTCGGCCGCGTCGACGGCGCGCTGATGCACCGGCGCAGCGCGGAGCTGCTGCAGCGCCTCGGCGCGCGGATCTCGCCGCAGCAGCGCGCCGCGACGCTGTCGCTCAGCGAACGGCAGCTCGTCGAGATCGGCAAGGCGCTGGCCAGCCAGCCGCGGGTGCTGGTGCTCGACGAGCCCACCGCCTCGCTGACCGACGAGCACGTCGCGCTGCTGCTGCAGACGGTGGAGCGGCTGCGCGCCGAAGGCCTCGGCATCGTCTACGTCTCGCACCGGCTGGAGGAGGTGCTTCGCATCGCCGACCGCATCACGGTGCTGCGCGACGGCCGGGTCGCCGCGCGCTTCGGCGCCGGCGAGGCGAACGAGCAGAAGCTGATCCGCGCGATGGTGGGGCGCGAGCTGGGCGAGCGCTTCCCGCCGCGCCAGGCGCCGGTGCGCGGCGCGAAGCTCATCGAGGCCGTGGGCCTCGGGCTGCGCGGCCGCTACCGCGGCATCGACCTGGCCGTGCATGCCGGCGAGATCGTCGGCATCGCGGGTCTGATGGGCTGCGAGCGCGAGAGCGTGATCCGCACGCTGTTCGGGCTGCACGCGCCCGACGAGGGCGAGCTGCGGGTGCGCGGGCGGCCGATGCGCTTCGCCGGCGTGGGCGATGCCATCGAGGCCGGCATCGCCTACCTGCCGGCCGACCGCAAGGCCGAGGGGCTGGTGCTCGGCATGTCGGTGTACGACAACCTCACGCTCGGCACGCTGGCGCCGCTCTCGCGCCTGGGCCTGGTGTCCCGGCAGCGGCAGCAGCGCCGGGGCGGGGCGCTGATCGAGCAGTTGCGGATCAAGGCGCCGGCGCCGCACCGCGGCGTGGTCAACCTGTCGGGCGGCAACCAGCAGAAGGTGGTGCTCGGCAAGTGGATGGCGCGCGGCGCCGACGTCTGGATCGTCGAGGAGCCGACGCGCGGCGTCGACGTCGGCGGCAAGCAGCACATCTGGGAGGCGCTGCACGGGCTCTCGGCCGAAGGCAAGGCGATCCTGGTGGTCTCCAGCGAGCTGCCCGAGCTGATGGGGCTGTGCGACCGCATCGCGGTCATGAGCCGCGGCCGGATCACGGGCGAGTTCGAGCGCGCGGCCTTCGACGCCGACGCCATCGCCCGCTGCGCCGTGGCGGCCTGACAGGGCAGGGCGGCCGGCGAGGCGCCGCCGATCAATGGGCACGTTCACACAATGAATTGGCCGCCGGCGGGCGCGCCTCCTAGCATCGATCCAGTCTGCCGGCGAGGCGCCGCGCAGGGCCATGGCGCCCCGGAAGACGAGTCCACCACTTTGAGGAAGACATTCGATGAGCGACACCACGTTCGGCCGCATGGGGACACAGGAATGGTCCCTGACCGGGCCGGAGAAGATTCCCCGCCAGACGCTCAAGGCGCTGCGGGAGCGCAGCAACGGCCCGGGCCTCGCGCACCTGGCGATCCACGCGCTGGCGCTGCTGGCCACCGGCACGCTCGTGTACCTGGCGAAGGACGTCTGGTGGACCTGGCTGCTGGCGTCCTTCGTGCACGGCACGGTGATCGTGCTGCTGTTCGCGCCGCTGCACGAGTGCTCGCACGGCACGGCCTTCCGCACGCGCTGGCTGAACACCGCCGTCGGCATGCTGGCCGGCCTGATCAGCATGCGGCCCTTCCTGTACTTCAAGTACCGCCACACGGCCCACCACACCTACACCCAGCACGACGCGCTGGACCCGGACATCGTGCCCTTCCCGGACTCGATGCGCGCCTACTTCGCGATGATCCTCGGCGCCTCGTTCTGGCCGAAGATGCTGGGCACCCTCTGGCGCGGGACGACGGGGCGCTTCAGCGCGCTGGAGCTGTCGTTCATCCCGGCCAGCGACGTGCGCCGCGTGAGCTGGGAGATCCGGGGTGCGGTGCTGGTGTACCTGCTGGTCGCGGCCGCTTCGATCGCGCTGCATTCGTGGGCGGCGGTGCTCTACTGGCTCTTCCCGCGCTTCATCGGCGAGCCGGTGCTGCGCGCCATCCGCATGGCCGAGCACACGGGTGCCGAGGAAAGCCCGAACCTGCTCGCCAACACGCGCACCACGCTGGCCAACCCCGTGTTCAGGACGCTGTACTGGAACATGCCCTACCACGCGGAGCATCACGTCGCGTCGTCGGTGCCCTTCCATGCGCTCGGCCGCCTGCACCGCGAGCTGAGGCCGCACCTGGGCTGCCTTTCGACGAGCTATTGGCAGGTGCACCGCGAGATCGTCGGCCAGGTGCTGCGCGGCCGGCGCGGGCAACGCGAGGCCGTGCGGCCGTGAACGGGCGCGTGCTCATCGTCGGCGCCGGCCAGGCGGGCGGGCGCACCGCGCAGGCGCTGCGGCGGCTCGGCCATGCCGGTCCGGTCATGCTCGTGGGCGACGAGGCGCTGCCGCCCTACGAGCGGCCGCCGCTGTCGAAGGAAGTGCTGCTCGGCCGCGCCGAGCCCGCATCGCTGCTGCTGATGCAGGAGGCGGGCTGGAGCGAGCTCGGCGTCGAACTGCGCCGTTCGGCGCGAGCCGTGGCGATCGAGCGCGGGGCGCGCCGGGTGCGGCTGGACGACGGCAGCACGCTGGACTACGACCACCTCGTCCTGGCGACCGGCGCGCGGCCGCGCGTGTTCCCGGGGCCGGTCGAGCCGGGCGCCGAACTGCTGTACCTGCGCACCGTCGACGATGCCCTGCGGCTCGCGCCGCGCCTGTCGCCGGGGCAGCGCGTCGGCATCGTCGGCGCGGGGTTCATCGGGCTGGAACTCGCCGCCACGGCGCGCACGCTCGGCGCCGAGGTGACGCTGGTCGAGGCGGCGCCGCGGCCGCTGGCGCGGCTGCTGCCCGCGGCCTTCGCGTTCGAGCAGATCGAGCTGCACCGCGCGCGGGGCGTGCAGGTGCTGCTCGGCCACGCGGTCGAGCGCATCGCTCCCGGCCGCATCCGCCTCGCGGATGGCGGCTGCATCGACGTCGACACGATCGTCGTCGGCATCGGCGCATGCGCCAACGACGAACTGGCCGCCGCCGCGGGGCTGGCGGTGCGCGACGGCATCGTCGTCGATGCCGCGGGCCGCAGCAGCGACCCGGCGATCCATGCCGTCGGCGACGCGGCCCGGCACGTGGACGCCGGCGCGGGGCTCGACCACCGCCTCGAATCCTGGCGCAACGCCGAGGACGGCGCCCAGGCGGCGGCGGCCTCGATCCTGGGCCTGCCGCCGCCGCGCCCGCCGGTGCCCTGGTTCTGGACGGACCAGTACGGCCGCAACATCCAGATCGCCGGCCGGCCGGACGACGGCCACCGCTGCGTCGTCCTGGACACGCCGGACGACGGCCCGCGCCTGGCCTGCTACCTGGACGGATCGGCGCGCCTGCGCGGCGCGATCGGCATCGACTGCGCCCGCGAGCTGCGCCGCGCGATGAAGCTGATCGAGCGCGGCGAGCCGGTGGAGGACGGCGCGCTGCCCGTGCCGCGTGCGCGTGCCCTGTCCGAGGCGGTGGCCACGTGATCGCGAGCCGAGCCGCCATCCTCACGGCGCCGGGCAACCCCTTCGTCGTCGACACGGTCGAGGTCGCGCCGCCGCGCCCCGGCGAGGTGCTGGTGGAGATCGCCGCGAGCGGCCTGTGCCACACCGACCTGACCGCGATCGAGGGCAGCAACGCGAGCTGCGTCTACCCGGCGATCCTCGGCCACGAGGGCGCGGGCCGCGTGGTCGAGGTCGGCCCCGAGGTGCGCGGCCTCGCGGTGGGCGACCACGTGATCCCGCTCTACGGGCCGGAGTGCGGCGCCTGCCGCATGTGCCTGAGCCGGCGCACCAACCTCTGCTGGTCGATCAAGCCCACGCGCGACCGCGGCGTGATGCCCGACGGCACCTCGCGCTTCCGCTGGCGCGGCGAGGTGGCGCACCACTTCATGGGCACCTCGACCTTCTCGCGCTACACCGTGGTGCCCGAGATCGCGCTGGCGAAGATCCGCCAGGACGCGCCGCTCGACCGCGTCTGCCTGCTCGGCTGCGGCGTGACCACCGGCGTCGGCGCGGCGCTCGACGACGTGCGCGAGGGCGACACGGTGGTGATCTTCGGGCTCGGCGGCATCGGCGTGAACATCGTCCAGGGCGCCCGCATCGCCGGCGCCGGCCGCATCATCGGCGTGGACCTGCATGCCTCGAAGGAGCTTCTGGCGCGGCGCTTCGGGCTGACCGACTTCATCGACGCCTCGCGCGAGCCGGGGCGCGTGACCGAGCAGGTCCGCGCGCTCGGCGGGGGCGGCGTGGACGTGGCCTTCGAGTGCACCGGCCACACCGGCGTGATGCGCCAGGCGCTGGACGTGTGCCAGGTGGGCTGGGGCACCTGCGTGCTGCTCGGCGTGGAGCCCGCGGGGGCGGAGATGGCGGTGCCGCCGGTCGCGGTGCGCTACGGCCGGACCTTGAAGGGCAGTTACTTCGGCGGCGTGAAGGGGCGCAGCGGCCTGGGCCGCTTTGTCGACCTCTACATGGATGGCAAACTCGAACTCGACCCGTTGATCACGCACCGGCTCGACCTGGCCGACATCGACGAGGGCTTCCGCCGCATGCAGGACGGCAGCGCGCTGCGCAGCGTCATCCACTTCGAATAGCTGCGGGGCCACGACAAGACAAGCAAGGAGACGACACGATGGAGATCGATCCGCCGATCGAGCGGCAGTATGTGTTTTCGGATCGGTACCCGTCGCGCACGGCGGTCTATGCCGAGATCGCCGCGGCCAGCGCGGCCGCCCGCGCGCAGCCGCCGGCATGGCTGGACCAGCCCTACGGCCCGCACCCGCGCGAATGCATCGACCTCTTCCCGGGGCGCGACGGGTGCCCGCTGCTGGTCTTCGTGCACGGCGGCTACTGGCGCAGCCAGCGCAAGGACGACTACGCCTTCGTCGTCGGCGCGCTCCGGCAGCACGGCTTCTCGGTGGCGGTGATCGGCTATCCGCTGGCGCCGCAATGTCCGATGCCGGACATCGTGCAGAGCCTGCGTGCGGCGATGGGCTGGCTGCACGGGCCGGGCAGCACGCTGCTGCCGGCCTGGCGCGGCACCGTCGTCGCGGGCCATTCGGCCGGCGGCCATCTGGCGGCGATGCTCGCCTCGGACCCGGACTGGCGCGATCGGATCGCCGGCTGCCTGGCGCTGAGCGGCCTGTTCGACCTCGCGCCGCTGGCGCGCACCTCGATCGGCGCGGACGTGGGCATCGACGATGCACTCGCCGGCCGGCTGAGCCCCCTGGCGCGGCCCGCGGGCGCCGGCTGGCTCCTCGCCGCCGTCGGCGCCGAGGAGACGCCCGCGTTCCACGACCAGGCGCGCCGCTACGTGGCGCACTGGTCGGCGGGAGAGGGCGGCGCCGACGCGGCGCAGATGCTCGTCGTGCCCGGGGCGGACCACTACTCGATCCTGCGCCAGATGGCCGGCCCGGACGGGCCCGTCATGCGCGCGCTGCTGGCCCGGACCCGCGCCACGGTGGAGGCGTCGTGAAAGTGGTGGAGCGGGACATCGAACGCAGCCTGCCCTTCGTCAACTTCAACCAGCTGCGTTCCTTCTACGCGGTGGCGCAGGAGATGAGCTTCACGAAGGCGGCGAAGCTGCTGCACGTCGGCCAGCCGACGCTGACCGTGCAGGTGCGCGCGCTCGAGGAGCGCTACGGGGTCGAGCTGTTCCTGCGCTCGGCGCGGGGCCTGCAGATGAGCACCACCGGCGAGGCGCTGTTCGCCATCGCCAAGCAGATCTTCCTGCACGAGGAGCAGGCGGTCGAGCTGCTGCGCTCGGTCAACGGCGAGGTCGCCGGGCAGCTTCGCGTCGGCACGGTGGGCCCCAGCTTCGTGATGAAGCTGGTGTCGCAGTTCCGGCAGGCCTTTCCGCTCGTCCAGGTGCGGCTGGACAGCGACAACTCGCAGGGCGTGATGCGCAAGATCCTCGACGCCGTCACCGACGTCGCGATCACCGGCAACCCCGGCGACGACCCCCGGCTCTATTCGGTGCGCCTCGGCTCCCACGAGGTCCAGATCTTCGTGAACCGCGATCACCCATGGGCGCAGTTCGAATCGGTGAAGCTGCGCCAGCTCGACGGCCAGCCGATGATCATGCGGGAGGCCGGATCGATGACGCGCGATGCGATCGAGGCGACGATGGCCGAGCACGGCGTGCGCCCGCTGGTGGTCATGGACGTGCCGCGCGAAGCGGTGCGCGAGGCCGTGCGCGAGGGGCTGGGCATCGGCATCGTGTCGGAGGCCGAGATCCGGGAGCACCCGGACCTGCATCCGCTGCGCATCTCGGACTTCCCGAGCTACACGCAAAGCCACGTGATCTGCCTGCGCGCGCGGCAGTTCTCGCGGCCGATCGCCGCCTTCCTCGACCTCGCGGAAGCGCAGGCGCGCGGCCGCTGAGACGTGGGGAAGCGTCCCGCGGCTGCCCGTCGCCCCGGGGATGTGCCCGATCGACGAAAGGCGGCTTCAGCTGCGCCGCCGCCAGGCCAGGGCCACCGCGGCGATCGGTGCCAGGATGGCGAGCCAGGACAGCGCATCCCACGGACCGTCGCCCAGCAGTGCCGACACCAGGCCGACGACCGTGGCCAGGCCCAGCAGCACGGGCACGCGGAATACCTCGCCGGCCGACTGCGGGTGGGCCGTGCGGGGCGAGCGGTTCACGACGTCACCTCGCTCGCGCCGCCGTGGCGCAGCGCGTGGGCCGGCACCGGGCCCGCGTCGGCCAGGTCGTCGGAAGCGGGGTCCGGCGCCGTGGCGCCCTTGGGCTTGCGCAGCCACAGGTACAGCCCGCTGCCCAGCACGGCGATGGCGAACAGGTCGAGCAGCGCCCACAGCAGTTTCAGCGGCAGGCCGCCGTAGTCGCCGAAGTGCAGCGGCTGCGACAGGAACAGCGTCTTCACGTACCACGGCATGTCGCGCGAATCGGTGAGCCGGCCGGTGCCGGCATCGACCAGCGCGGGCTTGAGCAGGCGCGAGGTGACCGGCGTGCCGCCCCTCAGGAAGAAGGTGTAGTGGTGCGGACTGGAGAACATCGTGCC
Source organism: Xenophilus azovorans DSM 13620 (assembly GCF_000745855.1). Classification (GTDB taxonomy): domain Bacteria; phylum Pseudomonadota; class Gammaproteobacteria; order Burkholderiales; family Burkholderiaceae_C; genus Xenophilus; species Xenophilus azovorans. Next base: position 405,991 of record NZ_KN050766.1, on the reverse strand, counting down.
CGGGAAGGCCACCAGCCGCACCTCCATGTCGGGCACGGCCTCGCGCGCGGCGCGGATGGACGCCTCCAGATGCGCCGGCCGGGTGACCGGCGGCAGGCCCTTGTACGGCGCCGTCATCTCGGCCATCTGGTCCATCTGCCAGATGCCCAGGATGATGCGGTTGAGCGTGTTGATGGTGCCCGTCAGGCCGACGATGCAAAGCCAGACGACGGTGACGATGCCCAGCAGGTTGTGCCAGTCGAGCCACTTGATGCGTGCGCTGCGCTGCGTGCGCAGCGCGCCGAACTTCAGCCGCCGCATGAAGGGGTGGTAGAGCACCACGCCCGACACGATCGCCACCACCATCAGCAGCCCCATGAAGCCCAGGAACAGCATGCCCGGCAGGCCGGCGAACATGTCCACGTGGAGCTTGAGCATGACGTACATGAAGCCCTCGTTCGTCTTCGGCTCGTCCAGCACCCTGGCGGTGCGCGAGTCGACGATGACGGCGTTGTTCTCCTCCGGCGGCGCGTCGACCGAGCGGGCCATCGACACGTAGGTGATGTCGGGGTGCTCGTCCTGCTCCCAGAACATGTAGCGGATCACCTCGCCGGGGCGCCGCTCCAGCGCCGCCTGCGCGATCCGGTCGAGGCTGGCGTTTGGCGTGCCCTCGGACATGGGCGGCGCCTCGACCACGCCGCTCAGGTGCTCGATCTCCTCGTGGAAGATCAGCGGCAGCCCCGTCAGGCACAGCAGCAGCATGAACAGCGTGCAGACCAGGCTGCTCCACTTGTGGACCCAGGTCCAGGCGCGGGTGGACATCGCCTTCGCCTCAGAGATCGACGCTGGCCGACAGGCTGAAGGTGCGCGGCGAACCCACGAACAGGTAGCCTGCCGTCGCGGTGCCCCAGTAGTTCTTGTCCAGCAGGTTCTCCACGTTCAGGCGCAGGGTGACGGGCTTGCCGCCGACCTTCATCGCATAGCGCACCCCGGCGTCGATCCGGTTCCAGGCCGGGATCGACAGCGTGTTGGTCGCGTTCACGGCGGTGCTGGCGGTGTGGATCACGCGCCCCGTCAGCGTCAGGCCGGGCACGAACGGCGTGTCCCATTCCGCGCCCAGGTTCAGTTGCCACTCCGGCACGCCGATCGGCTTCTTGCCTTCGAGCTGCGCGGTCGCGGCCTTGGTGATCTTGCCGTCCATGTAGGTGACGCCGCCCAGCAGGCGCACGCCGCGCGCGACCTCGCCGGCCAGGGTGGCCTCGACGCCGCGGTTGCGCTGCTCGCCGAACACGCCGAAGGTCGAGCCGGAGATGCCGGCGCTGGGCTTGGTCAGCTCGAACAGGCTGACCGTCGCCATCATGCGGTTGTCCAGGTCGAACTTGGCGCCGATCTCCTTCTGCTTGGAGATGTACGGCGGCAGGACCTCGCCCGGGTTGGTGATGGCCGCGCTGGTGGGCGCGGTCTCGCCTTGCGACAGGCCCTCGACATAGCTGGCGTAGAGCGAGATGTCGGGTCGCAGCTTGAACACGACGCCGGCGAAGGGCGTGGTCTCGCTCTCGTCGTAACGCGCCCCGCTGGGCAGGCCGGTGGTGAAGTTGTAGCTCTGCCCCTCCACCTTCTGGCGGCGCAGGCCCAGGGTCACCAGCAACCGGTCGTTCATGAACGACAGGGTGTCCGCCAGCGCCACGCTGCTCAGCTTGCTGTCGTTCATCGGGCGCAGCGGGTTGTGGATGCCGGCGATCGAGGGGGTGACGGGCAGCAGGCCTGCGTACAGGTTGGACGTGCCGGGCGGGAAGCCGGTGTAGAAGCCCAGTTGCTGCTCCAGGTCGAGCCGGGTGACGCCGAGCGCGAGGCTGTGGCCCACCGGGCCGGTCGAGAAGGCGGCGCGCAGCCCCGCGTCCAGCGACTCGCTTTCCACCGTCATCCGCTGCCAGCCGCCGAAGTACGAATAGTCCCCGGCCGTGTTCAGGATGACCGGGTTGGCCGCCACCGCGCCCCAGTTCAGCTTGCGCCGGCCGTAGGCAGCGTAGGCGGTGACGTGGTCGGTGATGTCGTATTCGACCTTGGCCAGGGCCGAGCCGTGGCGCCCGTCGGACCAGCCGTAGCCGGGGTAGGGCAGGGTGTTGTCCGGCGCGCGGGGGATGGCGGTGAGCGTCGGGCCCGCCTGGAACTGGCGCACCACGTTGTCGATGCGCTCCTTCTGCCACAGCAGGTCCAGCGAGGCGCGCAGCGCCCGCCCGCGGTAGTCCAGCCCGACGGAGCCCAGGCTCTCGCGCGTCGACTGGCCCCTGATCCGCGTGTCGCCCTCCCGGTGCATCGCGTTCACCCGTATGCCGAAGGCGTCGTCCGGCCCGAAGCGCCGGCCGATGTCGACATGCCCGCCGAGGACGGACTTCGACGACATGCTGGCCGTGATGCGCGTGACCGGTTCGCTGCCCGTGCGCTTGGGCACGAGGTTGACCACGCCGCCGACGCTGCCGGACGGCGTCATGCCGAACAGGGCCGCGGAAGGGCCCTTGATGATCTCCACCCGCTCCACCGCCTCCAGCGGCGCGCGCCAGTAGGGCGTCAGGCCGAACACGCCGTTCAGCGCGAAGTCGCCGCTGGGCACCTGGAAGCCGCGGATGATGATGTCCTCGTTGATGTTGGAGCGTGCGCTGGCCATGCGCACGGAAGGGTCCATAGCCACCACGTCGGCCACCGAGCGGGCCTGGTCGTTCTCGATGGCCTGGGCGGTGTAGCTGGTCACGCTGAAGGGCGTGTCCATGACCGGGGCGTTGCCCAGGATGCCCATGCGCGCGCCGCTGCCCACCTGGCCGCCCGGGGCAGGGGGCGGCGCCTCGTCCACGGCGCCGCGGTGGTCGGTGACGGTGACCGAGGGCAGCGTCTCGGCAGCCGCGGGCTCGCCGGGCGCCGTCGCCGCGCCGTTCGCGGCCTGCGCCAGCGCCGCGCCGCCGTACATCGCCGCGCTGGCGGCGAACGCCAGTTCCATCGCGGTCGCCAGGCGCGATCTCGCGCGCTTTCCGTGTCCGTTGCCAAATGCCCTGCGCGTCATAAACCCTCTTTCAATGAACAGCACATGATAATGATTTGCATTTAATTCGTGAAGAGATCGTGTCCAAATGAACTCGGGCTGCCCCTGCCCGGAAGGGCACGGCGTCAATAGCCCAGTGCCCGCGGCAGCCACAGCACCACCTGCGGCGCAAAAGTGCACAGCAGCAGCACCGCGAGCATGGCCAGCACCAGCGCGAAGGCCCAGTAGGTGGTCGACTCGATCGAGGTGCCGGCGAGCCGGCAGGTGACCACCAGGTTCAGGCCCACCGGCGGATGGAACTGGCCCACCGCGATGTTCAGCGTCATCAGCACGCCGAACCACACCGGGTCCCACTGGTAGTGCTGCATGATGGGCAGGAACAGCGGCAGGAACACGAAGATGAGGGAGATGCCGTCCACGAACATGCCGGCCACCAGCATGATGAGGTTGAGCACCAGCAGCATCAGCGCCTCGGAGGACACGGACGACACCATCCACTGCGCCATGTGCTCGAAGGTGCCCAGCGCATTGCTGGCGACGGCGAACACCGAGGCCAGCGCCAGGATGGTCAGGATCACGGCGGAGATCTGGCAGGCCTCGACCAGCACCTCGTACATGACGCGCAGCGTCAGCGTCCGGTAGACCAGGACGCCGACCACGAATCCGTAGGCAACGGCCAGCACGGCGGCTTCCGTCGGCGTGACCACCCCGGTGCGCAGGCTGCCGAGGATCACCACCGGCGCCATCAAGGCCCATACCGCCTCGCGCAGGCTGGACCAGAAGGGCGGCCGCGGATCGTCGGCCTCGTTGCCCACGCGGTGGCGGCGTGCAAGCCAGACGGCGCCGCCGATCAGCGCCAAGCCGGCCAGGACGCCCGGCACCATGCCGGCGGCGAACAGGGCAGGGACGCTGGCGGCCGGCACCAGCATGCTGTAGACCACGAAGGCGATGGACGGCGGGATCAGGATGTCGGTGGAGCCCCCCGCTGCCACCACGCTGGCGGCGAAGCCGCGCGGGTAGCCTGCCTTGAGCATCTGCGGGATCATCACCGCGCCCACTGCCGAGGAGGCCGCCGGGCCCGAGCCGGAGATGCCGCCCAGAATCATGGCCACCACGATGGCAGTGGCCGCCAGGCCGCCGCGGCGCGGCCCCACGATCGAGGCGGCGAAGCGCACCATCGAGCCGGCGATGCCGGCACGCTCGAACACCACGCCGGCCAGCACGAACATCGGGATGGCCAGCAGGGGGTACTTGGTGATGCTGTTGTACACGTTCATCGGCACCGACGGCATGCCGAGGTCGGCCGACACCACGACGGCCGTTCCGGCCAGCCCGAGGGTCACGGCCAGCGGGACGCCGGCGGCGAGCAGGGCGACGAACAGGAACAGCAGCACGCCGCCGAGGGCGTCATAGCTCATGCGGCGCTCCCCGTCAGCCGCCGGGGCGGGCGATGCGCTGCAGCAGCCGCACGACGATCAGCGCCGAGAGCACGGGCACCGCGGCGGTGTACCACCACTGCGGCACGCCGAGGCCCGGCGAGGTCAGGCCGCTCTGGAAGTCGTCCCACCACATCAGCCCGCCCCACCAGACGAGCACGCCGAACATGACGACGCCGCAGCCGAGCGCGAACACCCGCTGGACGGCGCGGCCGCGCGCCGGCAGCCGGTCGACCAGGAAGGTGATGGCCAGGTGATGGCCCCGCGCGAAGGCGCCGGCCGCACCGACGAAGGTCATCACCACCACGAGGTAGACCGACACTTCCTCGGTGAAGGCGAAGGATGCGTTGGTGAAATAGCGCGTGAGCACGTTGACCAGCGTGATCACGCACAGCACGGCCATGATCAGCGCCGCCAGTGCGTCCTCCAGCCGCAGCGCGGGGCGCTCCACCCGCGGCGGCGGCGCGGCGCCACCCTCCGGCGCGCTCATTTGCGGCGGCTGGCCGCCACCTCGGCCTCGGCCTTCTTCACCAGCGCGGAGCCGATGGAGGCGGCCCATTTGTCCACCACCGGCCGCGTGGCGACGGCGAACGCATGCTGCTCCGCGGGGGTGAGCACGGTCACCTTGGTGCCCGCCGCCTCGGCCTGTCTGATCAGGGCGTCATCGCCGGGCGAAACGCCCTTGCGCGTGTCGGCGATCTCGGCACCGGCGGCCTCGATCGCAGCCTGGCGCACGATCTCCCGGTCCGCCGGCGTCCAGCTTTCCCAGGCCTTGGCGGAGACCGCGAACACCAGCGGGTCGTTCACGTAGTTCCACTTGGTGAGGTATTTCTGGTTGAGCGTCCACATCTTGGCGCCCACGAACAGGGAGATCGGGTTCTCCTGCCCGTCCACCGCGCCGCTCTGCAGGGCAGGCTGTGCGTCGGCAAAGGTCATCTGCGTGGGGTTGGCGCCCAGCGCGGAGTAGATGTCGTTGAAGATGGGCGAGCCCACCACGCGGAACTTCAGGCCCTTGAGGTCCTCGGGCCTGCGGATCTCGTGCTTGGAATTGCTGATCTCGCGCGCCCCGTTTTCGCCCCAGGCGAGCGGGACAACGCCCCGCTTCTCGACGATGGCGAACAGTTCCTTGCCGACCTCGCCGCGGATCAGCGCGTCGAAGGCGGCCTCGTCGGGCACCAGGAAGGGCAGCAGGAACAGGTTCAGCTCCTTCACGTGCGGCGACCAGTTGATGACCGAGGAGACGTTGAAGTCGATCGTTCCCTGGCGCAGCGCGGTGAACTCGCGCGTGGTCTCGCCGCCGACCAGCGACGAGCCGGGATACCACTTCACGTTGATGCGGCCCTGCGTGCGCTCCTTCACCAGGCGGGCCCATGCCTCGGCGCCGCGGCCCAGGGGAAAGGCATTGTTGACGTTGGTCGAGAGGCGGTACTCCGGCTTGTACGCAGCCTGGGCGAAGGCAGCGCCGCCGGCGGCCAGGCCGAGGACGAGGGGGAGGAGGGAGGTGAGCAGGTTCTTCTTCATGATGCGTGTGCGTGCGTTGTGCGGATCGGGATTTCAGCGTTGCAGGAGCCTGCGTGCGGCGTCTACCACCTTGCCGGCGGTGATGCGGGCTTCGTCTTCGAGGACGGCGGCGTAGCCCACCGGGATGCGCGGCGCGCCGAGCCGCGCCACGCGGGCCGGGCTGTGCTCGGCCACCGTGGCGGCGACTTCGGCGCCGAAGCCAGCCACCTGCACAGCCTCGTGCACCACCAGCACTCGGCGGGTGCGCTCGGCCGAGCCCAGTACCGCCTCCCGATCCCAGGGCCACAGCGTGCGCAGGTCGATCACCTCGGCGCCGATGCTTTCGCGCGCCAGTGCTTCGGCGGCGGCCACGCAGGCATGCACCTGCCGGGACCAGGAGACGATGGTCAGGTCGTTGCCCGGATGGGCCAGGCGTGCCTTGCCCAGCGGGACGTGCGCACCCGGTGCCACAGCGCCGGCCACACCCCACAGTTCCTTGTGCTCCATGTAGATCACCGGATCGCCGCAGGCGAGCGCGGCATGCAGCAGCCCGTAGTTGTCCGCCGGCGTGGCGGGAGCGGCCACCACCAGGCCGGGGATGTGCGCGAACCAGGCTTCCAGGGACTGAGAGTGCTGCGCCGCGGAGTTGCCCCACAGCCCGATCGGCATGCGCGCCACCAGCGGCACCCGTCCCTGGCCACCGAACATGAAGCGGTTCTTGGCGGCCTGGTTCACCAGCTCGTCGATGGCGCACAGCGCGAAGTCCACCACGCGCAGTTCCACCACCGGCCGCACGCCCGCCAGGGCCATGCCCACGGCAGCCCCGACGATGGTGGATTCGGAGATCGGCGTGTCGACGATGCGGTGCCCGCCGAAGCGCCGGGCCAGCGGCGCGCCGTCGGGATCGCGGTATTGCCCGAACACGCCACCACGTCCCAGGTCCTCGCCGAGGGCCACGACGTTCGGATCGGCTTCCATCGCCTCGGCCAGAGCCAGCGCAGCCGCCTGCGCGTAGCTCAGGTCCAGGGTGTCCACCACGCGGTTCATGCCCACACTCCCGCTCCGGTGTCGATCACGTCCTCGTAGGCGTCGGCAGCGGTGGGCGCAGGCGCCTGCTCGGCGGCGTGCAGCGCCGCCTGGATCTCCGCCTCCGCCTCGCGCTCCACGGCGTCGGCTTCGGCCGCACGGCCCTGGTTGTCCAGCCTCGCGCGGGCGCGCGGAATCGGATCGCGCAGCAACGCCAGGCGCACGTCCTCGGGATCGCGATAGGCCGCCGGGTCCACGGACACGTGCCCCTTGTGGCGGTAGGTCAGCGCGTGCAGCAGGCGCGGCCCCTGGCCGGCGCGCACCTGCGCCACCAGCGCGGCCGCGGCGGCGTCGACCGCCTCGACGTCGTTGCCATCCACCTGCGTGGCCGGGATGTCCAGCGCCTCGGCGCGCACGCTCGCGCCGGCGCCGGCCGTCATCGGGCCCGACGCGGTGGTGGCCGAGATCAGGTTGTCCTCGCACACGAAGAGGACCGGCAGCCCGTACACGACGGCCCAGTTCAGCGACTCGAAGAAAGGGCCGCGATTGATCGCGCCGTCGCCGAAGAAGGCCACGGCGATCGCTGCCTCGCCGCGCAGGCGCAGCGCATGGGCCGCGCCGACCGCGATCGGCAGGCCAGCTGCGACCACGCCGTTGGCGCCCAGCATGCCGACGGAGAAGTCGGCGATGTGCATCGAACCGCCCTTGCCCTTGTTGTAGCCCGTCGCGCGTCCGAACAGCTCGCACATCATGCGCGTGCTGTCGGCACCCTTGGCCAGCGTGTGTCCGTGGCCGCGATGGGTGGAGGTGAGCAGGTCCGCCGGCCGCAGGTGGGCGCACACGCCAGCCGGAATGGCCTCCTGGCCTGTGGACAGGTGCAGCGGGCCGCGCACCAGCGCCGGCTTGGTGGAGGCAGACAGTCCCCAGGCCTGCACGCCTCCCTGGCTCGCGGTCTCGGCCGCGTTCTCGAAGGCCCTGATCCGGACCATGGTCCGGTAGAGCGACAGAAGATCGGTCATGGATGTCGGCGGGGCGGCCTGGGCAACCGGGTTGAACTGGTCGCCCGGCGCGCTTGTGTGCCGTGGATGCGATGAAGAGCGGCGAGCGTAGTCGCTGGCCGGGCCGGCTCCAACGACCCTTTTCGCATTTGCTTACTGCGCAAAGAGCTGAAGCGGCGCAGCGCTCCGTGGCGGCCAATGCGCCTGCGTGCCGCCGGTGCCCGTCAGCCCCACCACCTGGCCAGCAGGCCGAGCGGATGGTGCGCACGCGCGATGCTGTAGACCATGCCGAACGCCAGCAGTGCCGCCAGGTAGCACCATGCCCGTGCACGCCGGCTGCGGGCGCGCCGCAGCGCCAGTACGCCCAGGACGATGTACAGCGCGAGGAACGCCAGCTTGCTGTAGAGCCAGCCGTTCGCGAACATGGCGCCGGGGAGCATCGAGGCCAGCATCAGCGCAGCGGTGAGCAGGGCGGTGTCGATGCCGTAGCTCGCGATGCGCACGGCGGCGTGGCGGGGCCAGCCCATGCCGGCCAGCACGCCGGCGCCGCGCGCCGCGAACAGGGTGCCGCTGGCCAGGGCCAGCCCGATGTGGATCAGCTTGATCTGGGGATAGAACTCGAACATCCGCTGCCCGGTCGCTCGCCGTTCAGCGGCTTGCCGCACCCGCGCCGGATGCCACGGGCTGGCGGGAGCGTGGGTGCACCCACAGCCTCAGCACGAACCAGGCAAGCGCCAGCGCGCCGATGCTGAAGACGACGTCGCCCGGCACGCGCATCCAGACCAGCAGGTCGACGATGGGCTTCTGCATGAACTCCGCCGAGCGCGCATACCAGTAGCCGTGCTCGATGGCGGCCAGCAGCTGCAGCGTGCCCAGCGGGAGCAGCGTGAGCACGGCCATCAGCGCCAGCCCGATGTTCAGCGCCCAGAAGCTCAGGCGCAGGGTCTTCTCGTTCCAGGCCTCCTGCGGCCGCAGGCCGCGCACGCAGAACAGCACGAGCGCGATGCCCAGCATGCCGTAGACGCCGAACAGCGCCGTGTGCCCGTGCAGCGGCGTCAGGTTCAGGCCCTGCATGTAGTACAGCGACAGCGGCGGGTTGATCAGGAAGCCGAACAGCCCGGCGCCGACCAGGTTCCAGAACGACACGGCCAGGAAGAAGTAGATCGGCCAGCGGTAGCGCTGCATCCACGGCGTCGAATGCCCGAGCCGGTAGGTGTGGTAGGCCTCGAAGCCGAGGTAGGCCAGCGGCACCACCTCCAGGGCGCTGAAGCTCGCGCCCAGCGCCACCACGGCCGTGGGGCTGCCGACGAAGTACAGGTGGTGCAGGGTGCCGAGCACGCCGCCCGTCATGAGTGCGGCGTTGCGCTGGATCTGCGCGCCGGACCACAGCAGCACGGAGAACGAGACGATGAGCAGCGCGCCGAGAGCCACCCACAACCTGCGGGTGTTGTTCACGGCAAGTCTCCTTGGGATGTCGATGGCAGGCTGTCCGCCTGGATGCGCACCACGGTCACCAGAAGGGTGCAGGCTTCATGTGCGCGCACGGCATGGGGTTCGGCAGCCGGCAGTGCGACGAGCTGGCCGGGCGCCAGGACAGCGCCTTGGTCATCGTGGGCGCGCGGAATAAAATGGATCCTAAATACATCTTATAAACAATGGAAGCCGGCGCAGGTCCCATGGAGCCGCCGGCTTGCGCCGACGCGAGGCAGCCGGGAAGAGTGCGATGCAATTGACGCGTATGACGGATCTGGCGATGCGGCTGCTGGTCTATGTGGCGAGGCATCCGCGGCGCCTGTGCACGATCAAGGAGGTCGCGGACGCCTATGGCGTCTCCGGGGCGCACCTGATGAAAGTCACGCACCAGCTCGGCCGGCACGGATGGATCGAGACCACGCGCGGCAAGGGCGGCGGCATGCGCCTTGCACATGCGCCGCGCGAGATCAACCTGGGCGCCGTGGTGCGCTCGATCGAACCCGACTTCAACCTCGTGGAGTGCTTCGCGGGCGGCAGCGACTGCACGCTGAGCGGGCGCTGCGGCCTGGCGGGCATCCTCGAAGGGGCGCTGCGCAGTTTTCTCGAGCACCTCGACCGGTTCACGCTGGAAGATGCGCTGGCAGGCATGAGCGCGCGCGCGGACCGCGACTGGAAGCCGCTCGCCTGGCTGGTCCTGGGAGAAGGCATTGGACGCACAAACACGCTGGCGCAGCAAGGATGACCGGGCTGCCGCCTCGCATCGCGCCGGCACGGCCGGGCGACCGCGGTTCCTGAACCTGGCGGCGATCCGCTTTCCGATCGGGGCGATCGTGTCCATCGGGCACCGGCTGTCCGGCCTGGCGCTGGCGGCGCTGCTGCCCTTCGTGCCGGCCGCGCTGGCCACTTCGCTGCGCAGCGAGCAGGGCTACGAGGCCCTGTGGTCCGCCTGGAACTCGCCGTGGGCGCTGCCGGCCGAGTTCATCGTCGTGTGGGCATTCCTGCACCACGTGCTGGCCGGCATGCGCCATCTGCTGATGGACATCGGCATCGGCGCGCGACTGCCGCAGGCGCGCGCCAGTGCCTTCGGCGTCCTGTCCACCGCCTTCCTTCTGGCACTGGCCCTGGTCGCGCTGCGGAGGCTCGGATGAGGCAGTGGAGCGGCCAGCGGGCGTGGCTGCTGCAGCGCATCAGCGCGCTCGTGCTGCTGGCGGCCGTGCTTGCGGGCGGCTGCTGGCTGCTGCTCGGCGGCGCCCGGCCCGGCTGGCCGTCGTGGCGTGCGTTCGCGGCCCATCCTGCGGGCGCGTCCGTGCTGCTTCTGGTGGCGGGTGCGCTCGTGGTCCACGCCTGGGTCGGCGTGCGCGACGTGCTGCTCGACTACGTGCACCGGCCAGGGTTGCGCCTGTCGCTGCTCGCGCTGCTCGGCGTGGGGCTGGCGTTCGTGTGGGTGCGCACGCTGCTCGTCCTCGCCGTGCCGATGTGGAGATGACCGAGGAGGAGGGCGCATCGTGAAGTTCCAGATCTACCGTTTCGATCCGGACGCGGGCCTTCGCCCCAGGATGCAGGATTACGAGCTGGAGGCCAGCCCCGCGGACCGCATGCTGCTGGATGCACTCATGCGGCTCAAGCAGCAGGACCCGACGCTGTCCTTCCGGCGCTCGTGCCGCGAAGGGGTGTGCGGTTCCGACGCCATGAACATCAACGGGCGCAACGGGCTGGCCTGCATCCAGCCGCTGCGCGACCTGAAGGAGCCGGTCGTGCTGCGGCCGCTGCCGGGCTTTCCCGTGATCCGCGACCTGATCGTCGATATGACGCAGTTCTTCGCCCACTACCGGGAGGTGCGGCCGTACCTGATCAACGACGCGCCGCCGCCCGAGCGCGAGCGGCTGCAGTCGCCGCAGGAGCGGGACACGTTGAACGGGCTGTACGAATGCATCCTGTGCGCCTGCTGCAGCGGCTTCTGTCCGTCCTACTGGTGGAACCCCGACAAGTTCATCGGTCCCGCGGGGCTGCTGCAGGCCTACCGCTTCATCGCCGACAGCAGGGACACCGCCACGGCAGAGCGGCTGGACTACCTGGACGACGTCTACCGGCTCTATCGCTGCCGCACGATCATGAACTGCACCGAGGTGTGCCCGAAGGGGCTCAGCCCGTCGCGGGCCATCGAGAAGATCCGTCTGTCGTTGGCGCGGCACTCGGTGTGAGCTGAGCGGCAGGGCGAGGGAGCGGCCCCGGGAGCCGGGCCGAGGATCGCGTCAGGTTTTGACCAATCTTTGATTTGACATAATACACAGGCTGTCCGGGGTCAATAGGGGCAAACCCGGCAGCAGCAGGGGAGGGGGCAATCAGGCTCACCGCCCCCACGGCGCCGACCACACAGGCCGCTGCCGCGCGCCCGATGAAGCGCCGCACCATGCGCGTCTTGCACGCGCTCTCCCGCTCCGATTCGAGCGCCGCCAGGACGATCCACGGCTGTGGGTCTTCGCCCATTTCCTCGGCCAGGGCGCCCGCGATGGCCGGGCTGATGTGGCCGCGCATGCGAGCGGTGTGGAGGGCATTCCGGCTCAGGTTCAACCGCTCGTGCCAGTAGGGCGCAGGCTGCTTTGACAGCGCGCGGTCTAGCAGGTCCATCGTGCTTTTGATAGCCATGTTCGATTAGACTCCTTGCACACATAGTGTTTGCACAATTGCAAACACACTGAATGCATCATATGGTGCGCTCCGCAAACAAGGTGTTTGCATTCATAGGAGCCACCATGATCCGAGTCAGCATCACCAGCACCGCCGTCCGCGAGCAAAGCGGCACGTCCAAAGTCAACGGCAAGCCCTACCACATGGCGTTCCAGACCGCGTGGTTCTGGCTGACCGACCGTGACGGCAAGCCCGACCCGCACCCGACGAAGGTCGAAATCATCCTGCCCAAGGATAAGAGCGACGGCGCGGCCGTGTTCTACCCCGAGGGCGAATACCAGTTGGCCCCTTCCAGCATCTACGTGGACTCGCGCGGAAACGTTGCGGTGGCTCCGCGTCTGGTGCCGCTCCGAGCGCCTGCGAAGTCTGCTGCGTAAGGGGCCATCCCATGCTGTCGCTTGAAGCGAGGCGGGCGGCGAAGCTGGCGCTCTTGGAGGGCGCCATCGCCGGGCTGTTGCGCGATGCCGATGAGATCGGCGTCGATGGCCTGACCATCAACGCCGAGGCCGACGCGGGGCAGATCGTCATCGATCTGACCTACACGTCGAAGGGTATGCCGGTGTCGGGAGAGTCGCTGTGAGGCGCGGCACGTTCCTTTGCCTGCTGCCGCGTGTGGCGGGTCATCCGCCCGCGTGGTTCCGTCTGTGCCGCGCGCAGCCGCTGCATGTCTGCCGGACGCTCGAAGGTGCGAGCGCACGCGCGAACCAGCCGGAGGCCTGGCTGTGACCGCCGCGCAGCACACGCCAGGCCGCGTCATGAGCATTGACGACGCCATGACCGCATTGACTTGTGCCCTCACATCCAAGGATCGGCTTTTGGCGGCGGAGGCCCTTGCCGCCGCAGCTAATCGTGAAGCCGAGCGGATTCGCGCCGCCATGAATGTCTCGCTCTATTGCTGCTATCAGTGCTTCCGCTCTGTGCCGTATCTGTTCGACGATTCCAGGTGCTCTCGTTGCACGCGAGTTTTGCCGGAGGCGTGACTGTGACTGTCGCGCCCGTGTTCCGTGTGTGGCCGGATCGAGCAGGGCAGGGCGCCGACAAGCGCACCGGCCCGCGCGTGGTGCCCTACCGCGCCATCATCTTCCGCCGCTCGTTCTGGCTGGAACGCCAGTTGGAGTTGCCGCTGTGAAGGGCGATGCTGTGTTCGGCGTCTTGCTGCTGCTGTTCATCGTCGGCGTGACTGCGGCTGTGCTGTGGTTGGAGTGGTCGCTGTGATTGGCGTGCTGCTGTGGCTGTTCTGCACGGCGATTGCGTTTGCGTCGTGGTTGGGGTGGCCGCTGTGATCCGCCTGACAAAGTGGATCGCGCTGCTGTTCGCGTGGTTCGCGTCCTTCCTGGCGCTGGGCGCGCTCAGTGAGTGGCGTTGGTGGATGTTCGTCGGCCCCGTCCTCGCGGCGGTTGTGCTGCTGCTGGTGTCGGTGACGGCGGCGGCTGTTGAAGCGGAGCGCAAGGCATGAACGTCGCCGCCGTCGCCACCCTTCGGGCCTCATCGCAGGCCCGTTTCCTCGCGGCCTGGGAGTCGCACGAGGCGCGCGCAGCGCGCGGGCTTGTCTCAGTATCAACAAGTGGTCTTGCGGCCCTTCCGACCGCGATGCAGTGGGCGGAAGGGTGCATCACTATCGACCGCGCGGCAGCGCGCGTTACCCGTCTGCGCAAGGCGGTCGGCGTTGCGAGCAAGTGCCACCTGAATCTCAGCGAGGGCACCGGCGAAAACAACGTCATGGTGACCCTCACCTACCGGGGCAATAACGACGACTGGCAACCGCGCCACGTCAGCGACTACATCCGCAAGGTGCGGCTGTGGTTCAAGGATCGGTGCCCCGGCCAGAAGCTGCGCTACGTGTGGGTGGCCGAGTTGCAGCAGCGCGGCGTCATCCACTACCACGCCGTGTTCTTCCTCCCCGCTGGCGTGCGCATGCCCCATGCCGACCGCAAAGGCTGGTGGCCCCACGGCAGCACGAACACGCTCAAGGCGACGGCGCCCGTCGCCTATCTCATGAAGTACGCCTCGAAGGTCCAGACGAAGAACGTAGGAGGGTTCCCCCGTGGAGCACGCATACACGGTTGCGGCGGGCTTGATGCTGTGGGCGCTGCTATTCGGCGCTGGTGTCTGTGGCCTGCGTATGTGCAGGGCAATGCTGCGGTGGGAGACGCCTTCAAGCCTGCGCAGGGAGGCGGCTATCTCAATGCTGACACCGGGGAGCTTCTCCGGTCTGAGTGGGCGCCAACGGGTGGCGGTTACAGCTGCTTTATTCGAGTCCGTGAATGCCCGCGACGTGTTGACGCATCGGGGCCTTTTTCGTGGCTCCCGGGTGTAGGGGAGGGCGATGCATGCGCACGCGTCCTTCACTGATCGACTGGCCCGACGCGCGCGCGCTGCGCACGCGTAGCGGGTGCTGCGCGTGGAAGGAGGGCAGGGCATGAGCGGTCAGGGCTGGTGGGCATTCGCGTTCTTCATCGCGGCGCTGTGGGGTTGCTCGCAAACGCCCCCCGTTGCGTCAGCGCAGTGGTGGCATGACCGGAACTTGGAGGCTGCGAAGTGGCCTCCGCACGAATGGAGGCCGCGATGAGCATGGATTGGAGCAACGCGGCAGACGTGGTGCAAGCCATCTACTGGACGGTGCTTTTCATCGTCTTCTGCGTCGGTTACGGCCAAGGCAACAGGATGGTGTGATGTTCGACGTTGCTGTGATTCTCAAGTTAATCGGCGCTGCTGCCGGCATGTATGTCACGGGCTTTGCGGCTGGCAAGGCTGCAGCGTGGGTGCGTGCCATCGGCAACGTCCTCTGAGTCGGCATATCGCCGCACCGTGGCCGGGTCGGTTCACCCGGTAGGAGAAGTGAAGATGATCGAGAAGACCCGCGCCGTTGTGCGCAAGTATGGCCCGCAGGTGACCACGGCTGTGATGACCCTGCCGTTGGCCCTGGCGGCGCGCGCCCAGGCCACCGATCCTTTCGATGCGGCGGTGGACACCATCACGACGAAGGTGGAAGCCTACGGCGGCGCCCTGGTCGGCCTCGCCGCCGTCGCCGTGGTGTTCTTGGTGGGCGTGAAGTACGTCAAGAAGATTCCGCGCGCGAGCTAAGCATGCGGGCCACCGAACAGCACATCCGCGCCCTGCTGCGCATCGTCGCGGCGGTGCTGTTCGTGTGGGCGATGCCGGCGCATGCGTTGATCCCTCCGTTGACGAATGCCTACTATGTAGATCAGCACACGTTTTTGGGGCTCACGTCGCCCCGCACGGGCTACCACTCCACGAACGTTGACGCCTGTAGTGAGTGGATGGATATCGCTCAAGGCACGTGGAGCGGCTATCCGACGCGGGACGGTGTTGTTGGTGGCGGCAACTATGGGACGTGTCGGATATCTACGGTTGGTGGATCGAGCGTCTATAAGGTCATCAGCCGCGCGTCGTCGGTATGCCCGGCGAACAGCACGGCGGTATCGGGCGGCTGTCAGTGCAACGCCGGCTATGCAGAGCAGGGCGGGCAGTGCGTGGCGAGTCAATGCAATTCGACCATTGGGAAGACCATTGAGATAACGTCAACCACGGGGTGGACGCGGACGCCCAACGATAACGATTTCAATTGGATTGGCGGGGGTCCTGAATATTCATTCGGCAAGACGTTGTGTGAGGCTGGGTGCGGCTATGAGGTCGGCTATGACGTTGTGGACGCGTCCATTTCGCAGACACCGAATGCGCAGGGCCTGTATAGGAATTCGACCACGTACAAAGCTACGGGTAACGGTGCGGCTTGTACGCTGGGGCCGGAAGATGCGAATAACCCAGCGGCACCCGAGCCTGATTGTCCGGGCTATGTAGGTGAGGTGGGCGGCGTTGCTGGATGCTACGGGACTGCTCAGAAGCCGGTTGATACGGTGAGTGTGCCGAGGAGCGATGGCACGCCGAGGGCGGGCAATCCGCCTTCTGGCAAAGTGCCGGATCAGGATGTGGGCAAGTCGCCTGGGGAGCGTACGCCGTCAACAGGCAACGGCGGTAACGCGGGCGGACCATCGGGTGCCGCCCAGGGCGGTCGCGGCGGCGGCGCTGGCGGCGCGTCGAGCGGCACCGGCAACACGAACAAGCCCGGCGAGGGCGAAGAACAGGAAGCATGCGGAGCGCCGGGTCAGCCCGAGTGCACGGTGAAGATCAACGAGAAAGGCACGCCCGGCGATCCGAAGAACAAGCAACTCGAAGACGGCGTGAACGAGTTAAAGCAAGCGCAGCAGGATGCACTCAACAATGCCGAGAACACGGCCAAGGGCTGGTTCAGCGGCTGGGGCTTCGGCTTCTCGCTGCCGTCAGGCTGCACGCCGCTCGATATGGACGGCTACGAGTTCTCGGTCAACTTCTGCCGGTGGCAGAGTGTCATCCACGACATCATGAGCATTGTGTGGCTCATGGTCACTGCCTGGGCCTGTATCGGCATGGTCGGGCGCACGGTGAGAGGAGGTAGCTGATGCCGTTACTCGCGCAACTGTTCATGGGCCTGTTCGGCTCGCTGCTCGGCGGGCTGGCGAAGGACGCCACGCGCAAAGCCGTCACGTTGGCCGCGACGATCACATCATTCGGGGTTGCGGCTGCTACGCTGATGCTGGCGTTTCAGAGCATCGTGTCGCCCATGCTCTCGGCGATGTTCTCCACCGGCTACGGTCAGGCGCTCGGGCTGGCATTCCCGCCTGTCGCGGGCGATTGCCTTGCGAGCTACGTCCTATGCTGGCTGGCGTGTGCCGCGTATCGCGCGCACCTGCGCATCACCGAAGCCACCGCGAGCGCCTGATGCCCGTCTACAGCGTCGAGGGCAAGTTGGGCACCGGGAAGACCAAATTCGCCGTGTGGCGCGCGCAGCAAGCCCTATTCGAGGGCCGCAGGGTCGCCAGCAACGTCGATCTGAAATGCGAGGTGCTGAACCCGTTCGGTCGCAGCAACTACGTTCGCATCCCGGACAAGCCGTCATCGCTGGACCTCGAAGCCATCGGCCACGGCAACCCGGACAGCTACGATGAAGACCGTAACGGGGTGCTCATCCTCGATGAGTTGGGCACTTGGCTCAACGCGCGCAGCTTTCAGGACAAGGACCGCGCGCACGTGCTGGACTGGCTTATCCATGCGCGTAAGCTGGGGTGGGACGTCTACCTGATCGTGCAGGACGCCGGCATGATCGACAAGCAGGTGCGCGAAGCCCTGATCGAGTATCAGGTCCGGTGCATGCGTGGCGACCGCATCAAAATCCCGATCCTCGGCCACGTCCTGGGCGTGTTCAACAAGCGATGGGCCTACCTGCCCAAGTTCCACATGGCGACGGCGCGTGTCGGCTACGGGGCCGGGGCCATCGTCGCGGAGCGGTGGCAGTATGTGGGCAAGGGCCTGCACGCGGCCTATGACACGCGGCAGGTGTTCTCACCCAGCTACCCGCACGGCGCGCACTGCGTCCTGCCGCCGTGGGACTGGAAGCCCATCGAAGCCGGCTGGATGGCGGGCCTCCGGCGCATCCTGGGTGTCAAGAAGCCCGAACCCAGGCCCAGGCCCCAGCCGCTGCCCAAGAAGCCGCTGGCGGTGATTCTGGCGCGTCTGCCGGCCCATGAATCGGTGCGCTGGACGCGGTACTGCATCGCGCGGGGCTTCCTGTAGGCCGGGGTTCGGGGTATGGGGCAGCGCCCCATGCTGGCCGGTCCAAGATGGCGAGTCTCCCGGTTAGTGGCTGGAAGCTTCGACCGGTAGGCAAGGCGAAAGCTGGACATGCAGGCCGGGCGCATCGAGGCCGATGCAAGCCAGGATGAATCACCGCGAGGCAGGACAGCGGCAAGCCACGGAAGGCGATTCGTGCTTGCAGAACAGACCGCCGAAGGCGCGGGGGCCTCGCATACCATCGCCGCATGCGATGGCTCCCGCTCGTTCTCTCCCTGGCCCCGGTCCTGGCGTCCGCGCAGTCCTACATGGGGCAGGACCGGATCAACCAGCTTTGCGCGGAAAAGGCAGTGAATACGTGTACGGGCAGGCGCTTCGGCCCGTGCCCTGGGGAGCCTGGATATCGGCCGAGTCCGAATCATCCCAGCGAGGTTCGTCCCCCAGGAACGGAGAGTTGGCCGCAGGGTCCGATCGTTCTGCCTCCATCAAAGCGATCATGCGCCAAGCTTGATGCAGCTCGCGCTGCCGCATCGCAGCGAGCGCGTGATAGTGCGCGATGAGGTTGCCGCGCTCGGCCTCGAGCGCCGACATGCCGAACCGTGATTCCCAGTACAGGGCCAGATGTGCCGCCCGGGGCGCGCCTCGATGCCGCCAGCGCCGTAGCGTGCGCTCGGTGACGCCGAGGTAGCGGGCGATCTTGGCGGGCGGCAGGCCCAGGTCCTGGCACATCAGGTCAAAGGGCGGCAGGTGTGCCGGCGAGGGGGCGCGGAACATGGCACAAAGCCGCCATGATCGCGCGGCGCAGGCGTCTCAGCCATTTGACATAATACACATTGTATTTCTCATCGATGTGTATTCGTCAGCCCGGCAGCCGCTACCAGCGGCCACCGCCTGCCGGCTTCGCCGCCCTCGGCGCCCTGGCCGCCGCGGCACTCAGCAGCTCGATCGCGTCGGGCCGGTTGCCGCGCCGGGCGAAGTCCAGCGCCGTCATGCCTTGCTGGTTCTTCATCGTGATGTCCGCGCCTTCGTCCAGCAGCAGCTTCACGGCCTCGGCCGAGCCGTACATGGCGGCCATCATCAGCGGCGTGGTGCCGTTGGGCGACTGGGCGTCGATGAAGGCGTAGCGCTCCAGCAGCAGTTTCATGATCTCGACCTGGCCGGAGGTCGCCGCGTAGTGCAGCGGCGCCCAGCCGGTCTTGTTGACGGCCGCATCGCGCGCCAGCAGCTGGTCGACGAACTCCTTGCGGCCTTTCAGCGCAGCCATCATCAGCGGCGTCTCGTCGCTGCCGTTGGCGGCATCGACGTCGGTCTTCGGCGAGGCGATCAGCACCTTGGCCACGCGCGGCGACGGCTCCCGCAGGGCAATGACCAGGCCGCGCTGCTGCTTGGCGTCCGGCGTGTTGGGGTCGAATCCGCGCTCGATCAGGCGCTCGACGGCGCCCGGGTTGTCGCTGATCACGGCACGGAAGAAGTCGTCCGCCGGTGTGGCATGAGCCGAGAGATAAATTCCTGATGCCAGAATGAGATATGCGAATTTCTTGAAGTGAATTCTCATGAATGGATGTCCCTGAAGAGCGTCTCGAAGTTGAGGCTGGTGGCCTCGGCCACGGCCTCCACCGGCATGCCGCGCAGCGTGGCGATCTGCGCGGCGACGTAGGGCACGTAGGCCGGCGTGTTGGTCTTGCCGCGGTACGGCACGGGAGCCAGGTAGGGGCTGTCGGTCTCGATCAGGATGCGGTCCATGGGCACGAAGGCCGCCACCTGACGCAGTTCCTCGGCCTTCTTGAAGGTCAGGATGCCGGAAAAGGAGATGTAGAAGCCCAGGTCCAGCGCCGCCCGCGCCACCTCGGCCGTCTCGGTGAAGCAGTGGAACACCCCGCCGGCCGCCCTGCTCCCGCCGTCCTCGCCCTCCTCGCGCAGGATGCGCAGCGTGTCGGCGGAGGCTTCGCGCGTATGGATCACCAGCGGCTTGCGCACCTGCTGCGCGGCGCGGATGTGGGTGCGGAAGCGCTCGCGCTGCCACTCGAGGTCGGCGACGCTGCGGCCGCCCTTGCGCTCGTCCATCTGGTAGTAGTCCAAACCGGTCTCGCCGATGGCGATCACCTTGGGCCGGGCAGCGCGCTCGACCAGGTCGTCGATGGTCGGCTCCTGAACGCCCTCGTTGTCCGGATGGACGCCAATGGAGGCCCAGAAGTTGTCGTAATCGGACGCCAACCGATGGACGTCGTCGAATTCCTCGAGCGTGGTGCAGATGCACAGGGCCCGGTCGACGCCGGCGGCGGCCATGTCGGCGCGGATGCGTGGCAGGTCCTGCAGCAACTCGGGAAAGCTCAGGTGGCAGTGGGAGTCGGTGAACATCGGAGGAGGAATGGCAGGCGGCCGGCGCACCAGGCCGGCGCCGGCGGCATGAGCGTCATTGTCGAGGCGCCGCGGCCGGGCCGCGTGCCGGCGGGCTCAGATGGTCTGTGTCGGCCGGTCGGAGGCCATGCTGCCGCCCAGCGCCTCCTCGATGCGCGCCTTGAGCTGACGCGACTTCTCGTCGGAGGGGAAGCGGATGCCGACGCCCGGCGACCGGTTGCCCGCGGCGCGCTGCGGCGTGATCCAGGCGACCTTGCCGGCCACCGGATAACGCTGCGGATCGTCCGGCAGCGTGATCAGCACGTAGACGTCGTCGCCCAGCCGGTACTCGCGCGAGGTCGGGATGAACACGCCGCCCTCGGCGAACAGCGGGATGTAGGCCGCGTAGAGCGCGCCCTTCTCCTTGATCGCCAACTGGATGACGCTGGGACGGGGGGGATGGGCTGCGGGGGCGGCGGGCGTGTTCATGGTCTGGGGCGTGCGGCGCGCGCCGAGTTTAGGGCGGCCTGGGCCTCGCTCACAAGGAACTCCGTCATGAGACCGGCGTTGAATGGATGCTCTGCCGTGCGCGCCGCGCGCGCCAGCGACTGCCACCAGCGCGCCAACGGCGCCGCCGGCGGAGCGGGCGGCAGGTCCTGAAGGTCGAAGAAGCGCGGCACCGCGCCGGCGCGCACGGCCATCAGGTCGTGGCAAAGCTTCTGCAGCACCTCGATGGCGGCGGACGGTGCCTGGCCGGCCAGCGCCGCGGCCTCGCCGCGCAGCAGGGCCTTGGGCAGCAGCCGCCACGCCTGGGGCGCCGGGCCGTTGCGGGCCAGGCGCAGGGCGGCATCGGGGCGGCCGCCGGCGGCGCGCAGCAGGGCCTCGGCCTCGCCGGCCGCGATGCCCTGCCCCTCCAGCCAGGTGCGCGCCTCGTCGGGCGCGGGCCAGGCCAGCGCGTAGCCCAGGCAGCGGCTGCGGATCGTCGGCAGCAACTGCCAGGCGGCCTCGCTGGCCAGCACGAAGCGCACGTCGCCGGCCGGCTCCTCCAGCGTCTTGAGCAGGGCGTTGGCGGTGACGGCGTTCATCCGCTCGGCCGGATAGACCAGCACCGCCTTGCCGCGCCCGCGCGCACTGGTGCGCTGGGCGAAGCCGACCGCATCGCGCATCGCCTCGACGCGGATCTCGCGGCTGGGCTTGCGCTTCTTGTCGTCGATGTCGGCCTGGGCCTTCTCGCCCAGCGGCCAGCCCAGCTCGAGCATGTCGACCTCGGGCATCAGCACCGCCAGGTCGGCATGGGTGCGCACGGCGATGGCGTGGCAGCTCGGGCAGTGGCCGCAGGCGCCGTGCGGCGCGGGCTGCTCGCACAGCCAGGCGGCCGCCAGGGCCAGTCCCAGTTCGTACTGGCCGAGGCCGGAAGGACCGTGCAGCAGCCAGGCATGGCCGCGCTGGCGCAGCAGTTCGTCGCAGGCGCGGGCCAGCCAGGGGGCCAGGGGCGCAACGCTCACGCCAGCCACCCGCGGCGGCGCACGGCCGCTGCTACCTGCGTGCGGACCGCCTCGCGCGGCGCGTCGGCGCCGATGCGCTCGAAGCGCGCCGCATCGGCCGCGGCGCGGTCGGCATAGCCCCGGGCCACGCGGCGGAAGAACTCGACCGGCTGCGCCTCGAACTTGTCCGGCAGCCGCGCGCCGGCCAGCCGCTCGGCGGCGATCTCCGGCGCCAGGTCGAACCACAGCGTCAGGTCGGGCTGCAGCAGGGCGCCGCCCTGCCCTTGCCCGCCCTGCACCCAGCCCTCCAGCGTCGCCAGTACGCCGGTGTCGAAGCCGCGCCCCGCGCCCTGGTAGGCGAAGGTGGCGTCGGTGAAGCGGTCGCACAGCACCACCTCGCCGCGCGCCAGGGCCGGTGCGATCACCTGCACCACATGCTCGCGCCGCGCCGCGAAGACGAGCAGCGACTCGGTCAGCGGGTCCATCGGTTCCGACAGCACCAGCGTGCGCAGCGTCTCGGCCAGCGGCGTGCCGCCGGGTTCGCGCGTGCGGCGCACGGTGCGGCCGGCGGCCTCGAACAGGCCGGCCAGCGCGTCGATGTGGCTGGACTTGCCGGCGCCGTCGATGCCTTCGAGCGATATGAACAGGCCGCGCGTCATCCTCATTGCCCCCGCTGGTACTTGTTGACGGCCCGGTTGTGCTGGTCCAGCGACTCGCTGAAGTGGCTGGTGCCGTCGCCGCGCGCCACGAAGTACAGCGAGCGGTGGCGCGCCGGCTGCACAGCGGCCAGCAGCGCCGCCTTGCCCGGCATGGCGATCGGCGTGGGCGGCAGGCCGGGCCGGGTGTAGGTGTTCCAGGGCGTGTCGGCCTGCAGGTCGCGCCGGCGCAGGTTGCCGTCGAACTTCTCGCCCAGGCCGTAGATGACGCTGGGGTCAGTCTGCAGCGGCATGCCGATGCGCAGGCGGTTGGCGAAGACGCCGGCGATCTCGGCGCGGTCGGCGGCGCGGCCGGTCTCCTTCTCGACGATGCTGGCCAGGATCAGCGCCTCGTCGGCGGACTTCAGCGGCAGGTCGTCGGCCCGGGCGGCCCAGGCCGCCTCCAGCTTGCGGTCCATGGCGCGCATGGCGCGCTGCAGCAGGGCGACGTCGCTGGAGTTCTTGGAGTAGGTGTAGGTGTCGGGGAAGAAGCGGCCCTCGGGCGCGACGCCGGGCCGGCCGAGCTGCTGCATGAGCTGCTCGTCCGGGAGGCCGGCGCTGTCGGGTCGCAGCATCTCGGCCTTGGCGAGCGCGGCGCGCACCTGGCGGAAGTTCCAGCCCTCCACCAGCACGATGCTGCGCGTGGCCTCCTCGCCGCGCACCAGCACGGCCAGCAGGGTGCGCGGGGTCAGGCCGGCTTCGAGTTCGTAGCTGCCGGCGCGGATCTGCCGGTCCTGGCCCGAGAAGCGGAACCACCAGTACAGCAGTTGCGGATGCACGCCGGCGCCCGTCGCGGCCACGGCCTGCGCCACGCCGCGCGGCGTGGTGCCGGGCTCGATCGAGAGATCGACCTGCGGCGCCGGCAGCGCGATCGGCCGGTGCACCCACCACAGCGCCGCCGCGCCGGCGGCGAGCACGGCCAGCGAGGCGAGCAGGAACAGGGTGAGGAAGAAGCGGCGCACGGCAGGCGGGTCGGCGATCGGCAGGCAGCCCGGGAAGGCCCTGCGGCGCCTGCTGGAAGGAGCCGGTCATGATAATTCAGCGATGACCGCCGCCTCCCCGAACCCCGTGATGCTGCAGGGTGTGACGCCTCCCCTCGACACCCTGGGCGTGATCCGCGCCGAGGGCCCCGATGCCGCCGGCTTCCTGCATGGCCAGCTGACCCAGGACTTCGTGCTGCTCAAGCCCGGCGAGGCCCGCCTGGCCGCCTTGTGCAGCCCCAAGGGCCGCATGCTGGCCAGCTTCATCGGCATCAGGCCGGTGCCGGAGCAGGTGCTGCTGGTGTGCAGCCGCGACCTGCTCGCGCCGACGCTCAAGCGCCTGTCGATGTACGTGCTGCGCGCCAAGGCCAGGCTCAGCGACGCCAGCGCCGAATTCGCCGTGCGCGGGCTGGCCGGCGCCGCCATCTCTTCGGCCGGCGCCGATCCGCTGGCCGCGCCGGGCACCTGCACAGCCGCCGGCCCGGCCCACGTCATCGCCCTGTACCCGGCCGACGGCGTGCCGCGCGCGCTGTGGCTCGCGCCCGAGGGCACGCCCGCCCCGCAGGCGCCGGCGCTCGACGCAGGCCTGTGGGCCTGGAGCGAGGTGCGCAGCGGCGTGGCCACGCTGAGCGCGCCGGTGGTCGAGGCCTTCGTGCCGCAGATGCTCAACTACGAATCGGTCGGCGGCGTGAACTTCAAGAAGGGCTGCTACCCCGGCCAGGAGGTGGTGGCGCGCAGCCAGTTCCGCGGCACGCTCAAGCGCCGCGCCTACCTGGTCGAGGCCGATGCGCCGCTGGCCGCCGGGCAGGAGGTGTTCGCCGAGGCGGACCCGCAGCAGCCCGTGGGCACCGTGGTCCAGGCCGCGGCCGGCCCGGGCGGCGGCTGGTCGGCGCTGGTGTCGATGCAGACCTCGGCGCTGGAGGCCGGCGCGCTGCATGCCGCGTCGCCGCAGGGCCCGGTGCTCCGGCTGGAGCCGCTGCCCTATCCGTTGCTGCAGGACATCTGACCCGGCAGGCGGCGGCGCACTTTTTTCGACGATCCCGAACCCCTTTCGCAGGGCTGCGCCGTGCAAGGCACATCCCTCCCTCAACGCGAAAGGACCGTTCCATGCATCGCCGCCTTCTTCTCGGCACCCTGGCGCTGGCCGCCGGCGCCGCCGCCCTGCCCGCCCACGCCCTGCGCATGCCGGCGCCGGACACCCGCGCCGGCCGGTGGCTGCAGATGAGCGTGGTCGACCGCGCCACCGGGCGCGAACTTCCCCTTTACCGCCACGGCGGCGAGCTATGGGTGGCCGGCCGGCCCGGCGTCCGCTATGCGATCCGCGTGCACAACCGCCAGGGCGAGCGCCTGATGGCCGTGATATCGGTCGACGGCGTGAACATCCTCAGCGGCGAGACGGCCGGCGTGCAGCAGACGGGCTACGTCCTCGACGCCGGGCAGCGCGCCGACATCGTCGGCTGGCGCAAGAGCGACTCGGAGATCGCCGCCTTCGAGTTCACCGCCGTCGCGCGCTCCTATGCCAGTCGCACCGGCCGGCCGGACCACGTGGGGGTGATCGGCGTCGCCGTGTTCCGCGAACGGCCGCAGCCGGTGGCCGTGCCGGCCCCGCCGCCCGCGCTGCAGCGCGAGCAGCGTGCCGAAGCCGAGGCGCCGCCTGCGCCGGAAGCCGGCGCGGCGGCCGATGCGATGGCCTCGCGCAAGGCGGCGCCCGGCCTGGGCACCGGCCACGGCCGGCGCGAGACGTCGTGGGTGACGCACACGGAATTCGAGCGCCGCAGCGACCGGCCCGACGAGCTGCTGCGCATCCGCTACGACAGCCGGGGGAACCTGGTGGCGGCGGGCATCATCCCGGCGCCGGTGCCGCGCCCTTCGCCGACGCCCTTGCCTTTTCCTGCATCCCCGGCCGGCTACGTGCCGGACCCGCCGCGATACTGATGACGGCCGGCGGCGCTCACAGCGCCTTGCGCATCTCGATGTGCGGGATGCCCACTTCCTCGAAGGGCTCGCCCGCCGGCGCGTAGCCCGAGCGCGCATAGAAGCGCTCGGCGTCGCGCTGGGCGCTCAGGGTGACGGCGCGGTCGCCGCGGGCGCGGGCGGCGTTCTCCAGCGCGTGCAGCACCGCCTCGCCGTGGCCGCCGTTGCGCAGCACGCGGTGCACGGCCATGCGGCCGACGCGGCCCACGCCGTCCTCGGCCGGCAGCAGGCGCCCGGTGGCGATCGCCTGGCCGAGCCGGTTGCGCGCCACGGCGTGCACGGCCGTGGCGTCCGCGGCGTCCCACTCCTCGGCCGCCGGGATGCCCTGCTCCTCGATGAAGACCTGCCGGCGCAGCGCCGAGGCGCCCTCGCCCAGCGCGGCCCAGTCGCCGGTCAGCACCTCGGTCATCGGCTCGCCGGCCTCGTAGCCCTGCAGCACAGCGCGCAGCGCATCCGGCACGGGCCGGGAGGTCTGCGTCGCCGGGTCGGCGAAGACGTACAGCAGCTCGCAGCCCACCAGGTACTGGTTGCGCCGGAACAGCACGCCCTCGAACAGCATCGACGAGTTGCCGATGCGCGCGCACTTCATCCCCACGTCCAGCACCTCGTCCAGCCGGGCCGAGGCGCGGAAGTCCACGGTCGCCTTGCGCACGAAGATATCGCCGCCGAGCTGGTGCATGGCCTCCTCGTAGGGCATTGCCAGCGCGCGCCAGTAGTCGGCCACCGCGGTGTCGAAGTACATCAGGTAGTGGGCGTTGAAGACGATCTTCTGCATGTCCACCTCGGCCCAGCGCACGCGCAGGCGGTGGAAGAAGCGGAAGTCGGCGCGGGTGGGGTCGGGTCGTGGGTCGGTCATGGGTGAAGAAGAGCGGATTGCAGTGCGCGCGCGGCGTCGGCCTGCGCGCTCAGGGCCTCGGGAACGGCGCGGCCCATCTTGAGGAACTCGTGGATCACGCCGCGGTAGATCTCCAGGTCGACCGGCACGCCGGCCAGGCGCAGCTTGTCGGCGTAGGCGATGCCCTCGTCGACCACCGGGTCGCACTCGGCCAGGCCGATCCAGGCCGGCGCTACGCCTTCCACGTCGTCGGCCAGCAGCGGCGCGAAGCGCCAGTCCTCGCGCTGGGCGTCGTCGATGTACTGCGCGAAGAACCAGTCGACCAGGCGGCGGGTGAGCACCGGCCCGTCGGCGAAGCGGCGGTACGAGTCGGTGTCGGCCCAGGCGCCGGTGCCGGGATAGAACAGCAGCTGCAGCGCGACGGGCAGGCCGGCGTCGCGGGCCAGGATGGCGCACACCGCCGCCAGCGTGCCGCCGGCGCTGTCGCCGCCGAAGGCCAGCCGTGCGGTGTCCAGGCCCAGCGTGCTGCCGCCCTGCCCCGCGATGAACTGCACGGCGTCCCAGGCGTCGTGCACGGCGGTCGGGAAGCGGTGCGCCGGCGCCAGTCGGTAGTCCACCGACGCCACCGCGCAGCCGGACTGCGCGGCCAGCACGCGGCACAGCGTGTCGTGCGTGGCGATGCTGCCGACGGTGAAGCCGCCGCCGTGGAAGTACAGCAGCAGCGGCAGGCGCCCGGCCGACGGTGCATACAGGCGCGCCGGCAGCGCGGCGCCGTCGCGGGCGGGGATGGCGAAGTCCTCGACGCGCGCCAGCGGCGGCTTCGGCACTTCGAGCACGCCGGCGCCTTTCTCGTAGGCCCGCTTGGCCTCGTCGGGCGACAGCGCATCCAGCGGCGGGTGGCCGGCGCGCGCCATGCGCTCGACCACGCCGGCCATGCGGGCCGTGAGCCCGGCGCCCGCGCTCACGGCCGGGCAGGCGCGAAGTTCACGACCACCGGCTGCGCGCCGGGCAGCCCGTCGTAGGTGGCCAGCACGCTCAGGCCCGGCTGGGGCGGCAGCAGCGGCGAGAAGGAGCCCAGGCTGATCAGGTCGCCCGGCTTCATCGAGAGGCCTTCCCTGCCCAGCGCCTCGGCCAGCCAGGCCACGGCGTTGAGCGGGTGGTCGAGGATGTCGCTGCCCTTGCCGCGGGCCAGTTCCTTGCCGTCCCGGCCGTCGTTCAGGCGCACGGTCATGCCCTGCAGCGCATCGAGCATGGCGGCGCGGCCGGCCTCGTCCTGCGGCACCGCCACCGGCACGCCCTTGACGCCCAGCCGCGCGCCGACGTTGATGGCCGCCACGCCGGGCCCGTTGAGCTTGGGCGGCGCCTGCACCGCGAGGTCCGGCAGCTCGATGAAGGGGATGACCTGGTCGATGGCCGACAGCACCTCGGCCGGCGTCCTGGCCTGGTTGACGGCCTCGCTCTTCACGCGCACCAGCATGTCGGCCTCGTACAGCGGGCGGGCGCCGAAGGCCGGATCGACCACCGCGCCCGTGTCCAGCAGCATGTCCTGGTAGAGCACGCCCCACACCGGCTTGTCGTAGTTGAAGCGCTTCTGCACGGCGGCATTGGTCAGGCCCGCCTTGTAGCCGGCGACGGCGCCGTGGCGCGCGGCCAGGCGCCGGTTCAGCGCGGCACGGGTGCAGGCGGCGTCGGCCTCCGAGAGGCCCTCGGGCGTGTCGGCGGGCGTCTTCGCGGCGATGGCCCCGGCCAGCGCGTCGACTTCCGCGTCGCTCAGGCAGGCCGCGGCGGCCGGCAGTGCGGCGAAGGCTGTAGCCAGCGCGACAACGGCGAGGGTTTGGGCGGGGCGCATGGAAAGCTCCTCTTTGTTAGATTGGGCGGCTCGCATCGTATCGCCTCATCTTTTCGACCGCCCTGCCCCATGGCCCTCATCAACTACCTCACCCAGATCCAGTTCGAGTTCGGCGCGCTGCGCCTGCTGGCCGACGAATGCCGGCGCGTGGGCATCGCGCGCCCGCTGGTGGTCACCGACGCCGGCGTGCGCGCCGCCGGGCTGCTCGACAGGACGCTCGCGGCCCTCGGCGGGCTCGAAGCGGCCGTGTTCGACCAGACGCCCTCCAACCCCACCGAGGCGGCCGTGCGCGCCGCAGTGGAGGTCTACCGCGGCGGCCGCTGCGACGGCCTGATCGCCGTGGGCGGCGGCTCGGCCATCGACTGCGCCAAGGGCGTGGCCATCGCCGCCACGCACGAGGGGCCGCTCAAGACCTACGCCACCATCGAGGGCGGCTCGCCGAAGATCACCGACCGCGTCGCGCCGCTGATCGCCGTGCCCACCACCGCCGGCACCGGCAGCGAGGTGGCGCGCGGCGCCATCGTCATCGTGGACGACCACCGCAAGCTGGGCTTCCATAGCTGGTTCCTGATGCCCAAGGCCGCCATCTGCGACCCGGAGCTCACGCTGGGCCTGCCGCCGCGGCTGACGGCCGCCACCGGCATGGACGCCATCGCGCACTGCATGGAGACCTTCATGTCGGCCGCCTTCAACCCACCGGCCGACGGCATCGCGCTCGACGGCCTGGAGCGCGCCTGGGGCCACATCGAGCGGGCGACCCAGGACGGCAGCGACCGCGAGGCGCGCCTGAACCTGATGAGCGCCAGCATGCAGGGCGCGATGGCTTTCCAGAAGGGGCTGGGCTGCGTGCACAGCCTGAGCCACAGCCTGGGCGGCATCGATCCGCGGCTGCACCACGGCACGCTCAACGCCCTGTTCCTGCCGGCGGTGGTGCGCTTCAACGCGGGCGCCGAGTCGGTGCAGAAGGAGCAGCGCCTGCAGCGCATGGCGCGCGCCATGCACCTGGACCAGCCGGGCGACATCGCCGAGGCGATCCGCGACATGAACGCCCGCCTGGGCCTGCCCCGCGGCCTGGCGGAAGTGGGCGTGACCGACGCCATGTTCGAGAAGATCATCGACGGCGCGATGGCCGACCACTGCCACACGACCAACCCGCGGCTGGCCTCGCGCGAGGACTACCGGGAGATGCTGGCCAGCTCGATGTGATCAGGCGGCGGCGGGGCCGTCGCCGCAGGCGCGCGTGCTCCAGCGGTCCCACACGGCCATGGTGACGGCGCGGTAGTGGTTGAGCTGCGCCGGGAAGTGCACGAAGCGGTGCGAGCGCGTCGCGTAGATCGGCGACACGCCCAGCGTCATCGCGTCGACGACATGGCGCGCGTCGATCATGCTGAACTCCATCAGGGTCTCCATGATCAACTGCTGGTCGCCGCCGCTGGCATAGACCGAGGAACGGTCCGGCGTCGATTCGATGCGCTCGCACATCCTGTCGGCCAGATGCTGCATCGCCGGCGTGCGGCGCAGGCCGAACATGCAGCTGTTGACGGGCCAGGCGCAGTGGTCCGTGCCGATGATGAACTCGCGGTCCGCGACGAGCGGCTCGACCGGCTGGGCCTGGTCGACGGCCAGGATGTCGGCGTCGATCCAGAACACGAACTCGTGCTGCGGCAGGTGGTGCCGCACGAGGTGCGCCTTGGCCCAGTTGCCGGCGCTGGCGCGCAGGTCGCCGGGCAGGAAGCCGGGCGCTTCCCGATAGGCGTGGTACGCGTACCCGTGCCGGCGGCAGTAGGCCGACAGGCTGCGCTCGTGCAGGTCGGCGTAGCCCGCGATGTGGTGCGTGTGCAGGGTCACGAAGGCGATTTGCGCACCCTCGTTGAGGTGCAGCGCGGGCGCGCGTTCGGCACGGGCAGCCGCCTCCGACGCCTGGGCCGGACGCAGCGGGGTGCCGCTGGCACGCGCCGAAGCCTCTTCCAGCAGCGCCTGCACGTAGCGGAAGTCGTAGCTCGGCGAGGGGCGCCACAGCCCGTCGCGCCGTTCCCACTCGGGTGCGTTGTGCGCGACCAGGGGCGCGGCGTCGTGCAGGCTGTCCAGGGCGCTGCCGTTCTGCCAGACGGTCTGCACCGAGGCGAAGTGCCCGCTGCGCAGCCGCTCGTGGAATGGGTGGACCGGGAACGCCTGGCCGAGCAGTTCGACCTCGGCCATGGCGGTGCAATCGGGCAGGTACATCGCCCAGCGCGACAGGCGCAGCACCAGTGCGCGCACCCGTTCGCGGATCTCCGGCGTGGCGCGCAGGATCATCCCGCTGGGCGTCGGCAGCGCGACTTCCTGGCCCTGGCTGCTGACGACTGCGTCGTGGCCCTGCGCCACGGCCGCCAGGTCGTGCGGGGCGTACACGACCGAGAACGCGTCGAGCACCAGCAGCAGGCCGCCGTCGGGCAGGCGCAGGAGTTGCTGGTAGATGGCGTGATAGCGGTGCAGCACGCCCTGCCGCTCGCCGAAGACGCCCGTGCCGTCGACGACCACGTGCTCGTAGCCGTGGGCCTGCGCATAGCCGGCATGGTTGCGCTCCAGGCCCTCGACGGGCCGCGTCGAGAAGAAGGACAGGACGATGTGCATGGATCTTCCGGTGCCCATGCCGGCAGGCGTGGCCGGTCAGTGCGATGTTGCGGAAAAGGCTTGCATCGATTCTGCATGACCTCCGTGCGCAGGCCTGCCCGCTTCCCGGCTACGTCATCTCCGGCGGCGTGGCGGCCTGTGCCAGCGTGTACAGCGCCCGCACCGCGCCGGCGGCCGCGCCGATCTCCGCAAGCGCCTGCTCCGACAGCCTCGACGCGGACAGCGCCTCGAGGGCCTGCGCGTCGTAGCCGCACGTCACCAGCACCCAGTCGGCCACGGCGTCGCCACCGCGGATCTTCTGCTCCTGCGTCGCCGCGATGGCCGGCGCCTCGTGCCGCAGCAGGTGCATGCCGACGATGCCTGGCGCCAGCATGGCCTCGCCCGCCAGCAGCGCGAGGGCCGGGCGCAGGCGGTCGGCCTGCCCGGCGGCGGGCGACAGGCGGATCGTGAGCGCGTGCCGCGCCACGGCGCCGCCGCGGCTTTCCAGCACGTGGCACTGGCTGCGCACCATGTCACGGTGGTGCGGCATCAGCCGCGTGGACCAGGGCGTGGGTGCGTTGAGCCGCTCGAGGTACGGCGCCGACGACAGCACGTCATGGTCGCGCAGTTCGTACATCACGAAGATGCCTTCGCCGCCGTCGGCCGCGGTCCAGCGCGCGGCGCGCAGGAAGCCGGGGATGCCCAGCCGCTCCGGGAAATGCTCGTGCGCGTGCCAGTGCTCGAACTCCGCACGCATCTCCGGCGCCATGCTCCACCACATGGCCAGCGCCGCTCGACCCAGAACCGACATGGATGTGTCTCCTTGCCCCGGCTGCGCCGGGCTTCAAATGATGTGGATTTCCTCGATGCGGTAGACCGCGATCGGTGCCAGCAGCGGGTCGGCGTGGACCAGGCGCTGACCGGCCGGCGAGGCCAGCCCGGCGCGCAGCGCTTCGACGTCGTCGAACCACAGCTCCGAGAGCGCTTCCACCGCGTCGGCGCTGCCGGCGGGCACGCCCGCGTGCACCGGGTGGCTGCGGTCTACCACGAAGTTCTGCACCTGGCGGCGCGCGCCGGGCACGGCCACGCCGGCCGCCGCCGACTCGCGCAGCCAGCGCGCCTGCAGGCCGTCGGCCGGCACGCCCGCTCGGCGGGTGGACAGCCACAGCAGCTTGGCCGGGTGCTGGCCGCGCTCGAGGCGCTCGCTGCCGAACAGCCGCTCGGCCTGCAGCACGAGGATGGTGATGCCGCCCTGGAACAGCGGAATGTCGGCCTTCACCCTGGCGTACTCTGGCGAGGCGTCGGAGACCTCCATCGCCGCGATGCTGCCGAAGGCGAGCTGCGAAATGCCGTCGATGGCTTGCACCGGCACGTCGCCGGCCTCGTGGAAGCGCTCGGCGATGTGGTTCTGGCGGTAGGTGCCGACGCCGGGCAGATGCGAGGCGAGTTCGCCGTGGATGCGGATCCAGTGGTCGCGGAACCGAGCTTCGCTCAGGCCCTCGCGGCGGCTGATCAGGGCGCTGCGGTAGATCGTCATCGGGACCGGGGGATGAGGCGCTGCTGCCGCAATTCCTCGAAGCGGCCCAGCAGTGCCGCCTCGGAGTCGAGGCAGCCGCCGAAGCCGGCGCGGCGGATCTTGCCGAGCTCGAACAGCACGTCATTGGAGAAGGCGGTCTTGAACATGTAGTCGGCCCATTGCCAGTCGACCAAGGCATGCAGGTCGGGCTGGCGCAGGTCCTCGCGTTCGGCGATGCGCCGCCACAGCGGCGCGAGTTCCGCCGCCACCTGCGTCAGCGGCACGGGCATCGGCTCGCCCGCCGCCAGGTCGAAGTGGCCCGCGACCACAGGCCAGCTGTTGCGCCAGCGGCCGGGGTCGCCGTTGGCGATGTTGAAGATTTCGTTGGCCGCCGTCGCACCGGTGGCGCACCACGCGGCGGCAGCGGCGATCTGGTCCGCGTCGGCCAGGTGGTGCAGTGCGTTCCACGAAGCCGCGGGGCCGGGAAAGCGCAGCGGCAGGCCCTGCTCGCGCGACAGCGTCGCCAGCACCCCGATCGCCATCACCAGGTTCATGGGCGCGCGTTCGGAGAAGCCCGTGACGTAGGGTGGAATCAGGTGCGACCAGGTCCAGCCCGCGGCCGCCGCGCGCTCGGCCAGGTGGTCCTGCTGCGCGTAGTAGAAGTTGGGCCCCAGGTGGCGCGGGTCCGTCTCGCGGGCCGGCGTCTTGATGGCGCCCCACTGCAGGCCGTAGTACTTGCCGCCTGTGACGAGCACGAAGCGCTGCAGGGCGCCGGGCTGCGCTTCGCCGAGGTCGATGGCGTGGCGCAGCATGGCCAGGTTGGGCGCCACCTCCTCGGTGCGCGTGGGCCGGTGCTGGTAGGCCGCGTAGAACACGTGCGTGACCGGCGCCAGCGCCGCGGCCGCCGAGCGCACCGAGGCAGGGTCGAGCAGATCGACCGCGAGGCCCTGGGCGCCGGCGGGCGCCGAACCGCCCCGGGTGGCGCAGGTGACGCGCCAGTCGCCGGCGCGCGCAAGGTGGCGGGCGATGGCGCCGCCGATCACGCCGGTCGAGCCGACGACGAGGGCGTGCTTCATGCCCGGGCGTCCAGCCAGTCGGGCGCGGCGCGACGCAGCCCGGCGGTGTCCGGGAAGGCGCCGCCGACGGGCAGCGGGTCGATGCGCAGGCGTGTGAGCCGCAGGAAGTCCATCTTCCAGGCGCCGTCCTCGCGGACATACGCTTCCTCGTAGTGGCCCCAGCCGGTGAAGCCCCGGGCCTCGGGCGCCTCCTTCAGGCGGATCGGCTGCGGCCATTCGAGGTGGTCCTGCATGGCCCAGACAGCGCGGGCGCGCTCCGGCGACAGGAACACGATCTCCGGCGTGTGGCAGTGGTGGACGGAAACGGCATCGGCCAGGCGCGCGGACACGCCGGCCACGAAGGCGTCGGCGTCCGCGCCCTCGGGCGCCGAGCCGAAGCCTTCGAAGCGCGCACCGGCGCTGAACAGCCCGCGCAGGCGCTCCCACTGCTTGGTGTCGATGTAGCGGCAGTACCGCGCCTTCAGCGACCGGATGTCCTCCAGCGCCTCGAACTTCTCTCGCATGTCCATCACGTCTGCGTGTCCTTCTTCTTTCTTGACGCGGCCCGGCGGCGGGCCGCGGGTGCCGGCTTGTCGGCCGGCGGGGGATCGGCCTTTGCCGGCATCTCCCCGCCCTCGCCGCCCGACTTCTGCCGGGCGATGGTCTCGGTGATCTGCTGCGCGGTCTCCACGATCGAGCGGCGCAGGCGGTCGAAGTCGGTGGCCTCCCAGCGGCTTTCCGCCACCACGAAGGTGATGCTGCCCAGCACCTTGCCCTCGGGGTCGAAGATCGGCGCCGAGATGCCGCCGGTGCCAGCCACCATCTCGGCGCGGGTGATGGCGTAGCCCTGGCGCGCCAGCTGCGCCATCTGGGTGCGGAACTCGGCCCAGTTGTTGCCCAGCCCGGCGGCGCGGATCTCGTCCGCGTGGTGCAGCGCCATGTTGCGCAACTGGTAGGGCGAGAGGTGCGCCAGGATGATCTTGGCCATGGCGCCGCGGAACAGCGACATGGGCCGCCCGCGCTCGAAGTGCCTGGCGATGGAGGCATCGGGCCAGGCGATGTCCACGCACATGATGCTGTCGCGGTAGAAGCTCGCCAGCATCATGTTGAGCTTGCGCCGCGCGGCCACCTCGTGCATGAGCTTGCTGCTGGCGGTGAGCAGCGGGTCGCTGATGCGCATCAGGCGGTCCAGCTCGACGATGCGCGGCCCCAGCACGTACACCCCGCCCGCCATGGATGCCAGTAGCCCGGCATCGCACAGCGTGCCGAGGTAGCGGTAGGTGGTCGCGCGCGATGTGCCGAGCGCCTCGACGAGGTCGTCGAGGTGCGCGCTGATGCGTCCTTCCCGGAAGTAGTCCAGGATACTCAGGCCTTTGGCGAAGCTGCTGTTCACGGTCTGCTCACGTCCGGTTCATGGGGAGGGCGAAGAGGCCGGGCATGGGGCTCCGGCGCCTCATCCGCCGAACCAGCGCGCCGGCACCGTCACCAGCCACGGGCAGAACACGAGCAGCAGCAGCAGTCCGAACTGGGCGATCATGAAGGGCATCACCCCCATGGTGATCCTGTCCATGGACATGCGCCCCACCCCGGCCACGACGTTGAGCACTGTACCAACAGGCGGCGTGACCAGGCCGATGGCGTTGTTCATGATGAACAGCACGCCGAAGTACACCGGGTCGATGCCGGCGGCGTTGACCACGGGCATGAGCACGGGCGTGAGGATCAGCACCGTCGGCGTCATGTCCATGGCGGTGCCCACCGCCATCACCAGCAGCATCATGGCCAGCATCAGCAGCGTCGGATGCTGCAGCAGCGGCTCCAGCATGCGCGTGACCTCGCCCGGGATGTCGGCGACGGTAATCAGCCAGGCCGAGACCATGGCGGCGGCGATGAGGAACATCACCACGGCGGTCGTCTTGGCCGCCGACACGAACACCCGGTACAGCGCGCGCAGGTCGAGCTCGCGGTAGACCACGGTCGCCACGAACAGCGAGTACACCGCCGCCACGGCCGCGGCCTCGGTCGGCGTGAAGACGCCCATCTTCAGGCCCACGAGCACGATGAGCGGCAGCGCCAGCGCCCACAGCGAACCGCGCAGCGCGCGAAGCTGGTCGGCGCGCGAGGCGCGCGGCGGCAAGGTGACCTGCTCGCGGCGGCTGACCCACGCCCAGGTGCCGGCCACCGCCACCCCCATCAGCAGGCCGGGCACGATGCCGGCCATGAACAGCTTGCCGATGGACACGTTGCCGGCGACGCCGAAGATGATGAAGGCGATCGACGGCGGGATGACGGGCGCGATGACGCTGGAGGCCGAGATGAGCCCGCCGGCGCGCGCCGGGTCGTGCCCCGCGCGCACCATCATGGGCAGCAGCAGCGCCGACAGCGCCGCCGCGTCGGCGACGGCGGAGCCCGAGAGCGCCGCCATCAGGCACGCGGCGATGACGGTGACATAGCCCAGGCCGCCGCGCTTGTGCCCCACCAGGGTCATGGCCAGGTTGACGATGCGCTGCGACAGGCCGCCCACGTTCATGATCTCGCCGGCCAGCATGAACAGCGGCACCGCCAGCAGCGGGAAGCTGTCGGCACCGTTGATCACGTTCTGCGCCAGGATCTGGGCGTCGAACATGTCCAGGTGCCACATGAGTGCGACACCGGAAGCCAGCAGCGAATAGGCGATCGGGATGCCGATGGCCATGGCGGCCAGCAGCGCGCCGAGGAAGATGACGACGGTCATCGGGAAGACTCCGCAGGGGCGCTTTGGTAGGTGTGGGGCTCGTCTTCGGACTCGCGCACCATGACGGTCTCGGCGTCGCTGAGCCGGCCGCCGAGCAGGCGCAACAGCGCGTAGGCCAGCAAGGCGATGGCCGACATGCCGAAGACGATGCCCGAGGCGTAGAACACCGCCACCGGGATGCCGCTCACGGGCGCGCTCACGTCCAGGTTGAGTTCGGCCTGGGTGTAGCTGCCGGACAGCAGCAGCCAGGACACGTACAGCATGATCACGTGCGCGACGCCGAAGCAGGCCAGCCGCGCCGGCCGGGCCAGCCGGCTGACCACCATGTCGGTGCCCAGGTGCGCACGCTCGTGCAACGCCACGATGGCGCCGAGG
The DNA here is from genome assembly GCF_000745855.1 of Xenophilus azovorans DSM 13620. Lineage (GTDB taxonomy): Bacteria > Pseudomonadota > Gammaproteobacteria > Burkholderiales > Burkholderiaceae_C > Xenophilus > Xenophilus azovorans. Next base: position 369,803 of record NZ_KN050766.1, on the reverse strand, counting down.
AAGGTGAGCCAGACGAAAAGCCAGCGCGACAGTTCCTCGGAGATCAGGATGCCGGCGTTGAAGCCGTAGCGCAGCACCACGTTGCCGAACACGAGCACGAGGATGGCGGCCAGCAGCGCGGCGTTGAGCACGTCGAGCAGCCGGCAGTACAGGTCGATCAGGCGCTTCATCCGGTCGTCCCGGCGATCAGTGCACCGTCTCGTGGATCTTCTTCATCTCGGCGCGATACAGCTCCACCAGCGCCGGGTCGTAGGTGGCGGCGAACTTGTCGGCCACCGGCTTGGTGACCTCGCGCATCCTGGCGATGGTTTCCTTGGGCACGTCGTTGATCTGCATGCCCTTGGCCAGCAGGGCCTTGCGGTCCTTCTCGGCGGCCTCGCGGCTGAGCGCGCGGTGGTAGGCCCCGGCCTCGCGGGCGGCATCGCGCAGGATCTTCTGCTCGGCGGGCGACAGCCGGTCCCAGAACTTCTTGCTCACCAGCACGGGGTTGGCGGTGTACACGTGGTTGGTCACGCTCATGTACTTCTGCACCTCGTAGAACTTGCTGGTCAGCACGATGCTGTAGGGGTTCTCCTGTGCGTCGAGCGCATGCGACTCCAGCGCGCCGTAGAGCTCGCCGAAGGCCATGGGGACGGGGTTGGTGCCCAGTGCCGAGAAGGACTCCAGGAACAGCGGGTTGCCCATCACGCGGATCTTCAGGCCCTTGACGTCCTCGGGGGTCGTCACCGGCTTGCGGCTGTTGGTGACGTTGCGAAAGCCCGTCTCCCAGTAGTCCAGGCCGACCAGGCCCTTGTCTTCCAGCTTCTTCAGCATGGCCTGGCCGAAGGGACCCTGCAGCAGGGCGTCCACCTGCTTTGCATTGCTGAAGGAGAACGGCGTGTCGATGAGGCTCATCTCCTTGACCAGCGAGGCCACGGAGGTGGTGGCCGGGGCGAACATCTCCTGCACCCCGCCCTGGAGCGCACCGACCTGCTGGGTCTCGCTGCCCAGCACGGAGGCGCCGTACTCGCGCACCTTCATCTTGCCGCCGCTCTTGCTGGCCACCAGCTCGGCGAACTTCTCGGTGCCCAGGGCGATGGGGTGGCCCGGCTGCACGAGGTGGCCGAACTTGATCACGCGGTCGCGCACGTCCTGCGCCAGTGCGCCGGCGGATGCCGCGACCAGGGTGGCGACGAGTGCGAGATGACGAAGCTTCATGGGGGAGTCTCCTGTGTCGGGGTGAGTGGATGGGCGCGGGCTCGCCATGCGGGCCTGAACGGGGCCGGAGGATAGTCGCGACGAGCATGTCGAAGTCTAGTGAATTTCCCGTATTAGTATAAAAATCAAAAGTCGCATATGATGGTATTTATCTTTTAGTGAGACTTGATTCCATCCACGCCCGGCCGTTTCCGGGAAGGGAGACAGCCATGAACGACCACACGGACGCGCCCGCGGAGCGCCACCGTCTCGACGGCCGCGTCGCGGTCGTGACCGGCGCCGCCGGCGGCATCGGCACCGCCATCGCGCAGCGGCTCGCCGCGCTGGGCGCCGCCGTCGCGCTGCTCGATCTGCCGCGCGCGGCGGCCGAGCTGGAGTACCTGCGCCGGAGCCTGCCGACGCGCGGCCTGGCCGGCGTCTGCGACATCGCCGACCCGGACTCGGTGGCGGCCGCGGCGGAACGGGTGCACGCGCAGCTCGGCGGCTGCGACATCCTGGTGAACAACGCGGGCGTGCTGGGCCGGCATGCCGCGCTCGACGGCATGGACCTGGCGGACTGGGACCGCCTGATGGCCGTCAACCTGCGCGGCCCCTTCCTCTGCACACGCGCGTTCGGCGCGCTGATGCTGGCGCGCGGGCGCGGCAGCATCGTCAACATCGGCTCCATCGCCGCCGGCAAGCCCAACGCCTCGCCCGCCTACAGCGTGAGCAAGGCCGGCGTGCTGGCGCTCACGCGGCACACCGCCGTGGAATGGGGCCCGCGCGGCATACGCGCCAACGCGGTCAGCCCCGGCTTCATCCGCACGCCGCTGTCGGCCGTGCACTACGCCAGCGACGAGATGCTGCAATGGCGCACCGGCCTGGTCCCGGTGCGTCGGCTCGGCACGACCGGCGACATCGCCGACGCGGTGGCCTACCTGGCGAGCGACGCCGCCGGCTTCGTCAACGGCCAGGACCTGGTCGTCGACGGCGGCTTCCTCGAGACCCCGCTCATGCACGCCCAGCCGAAGGCCGACCAGTACGGCGGCCACGGGCACTGACTCCCCTCTCACACAAAGAAAGGTGCACACCATGGCCACCACCCCCGGCCTCGCCGGCGAGCAGGCGCTCGCCCCCCTCGATTCGCGCTACGTCAATGTGGACGCGCTGCCCTGGAAGCCCACGCCCACGCCCGGCATCGACATGAAGGTGCTGATGGAGGACGTGCAGAGCGGCCTGCTCACCGCGCTGTTCCGCTGGCAGCCGGGCACGGCGCTGCCGCTGCACGAGCACGTGGAGATCGAGCAGACCTACGTGATCTCCGGCAGCATCGTCGACGACGAGGGCGAGGTGCGCGAGGGCGACTACGTCTGGCGGCCCAAGGGCAACCGCCACGTCGCGCGTTCGCCCGGAGGTGCATTGGTGCTCTCCTTCTTTCTCAAGCCCAACAGGTTTCTCGTGGGCGAATTGGCGGGTCAGGAATTGAAGTGACCACGTGACCATGCTGATCGAAGAACGCTGCTACGTGCTGCACGCAGAGCACACTCCCGCCATGTACCTGGATCTCTATCGCCGCAGCGGCGCCCTGGACCTGCAGGTGAAGACCCTGGGCAGGCTCCTGGGCTACTTCGTCACGGAGATCGGTGAGCTCAACGCCGTCGTGCACCTGTGGGGCTACGACAGCTTCGAGGAGCGCGTGCGCCGCCGCGCCGCGCTCGCTGGCGAGCCCCTGTGGCAGGACTACCTGGTGAAGATCCGCCCCATGCTCAAGTCGATGAACAACCGGCTGCTCGTGCCGGCCGACTTCTCCCCCATCCGCTGACCTCCTCTTCAACGACCGCACACCCATGGCACTGCACCTTCCCACCCTGCACGAAACCGCCGCCGGCCGCACGCTGGTGTTCGACTCGGCCACGCACGTCGAGGCCTACGTGGCCGCGCACCCCTGCCAGGGCGACGTGGTGGTCAACGCGTCCTACTCCGGCGTGCTCTGCGCGCGCATGGTGATGTCGGCGCGGCCGCGCGCCGTGGTCGGCCTGGACTGCGCCATCGGCAAGGACGGCGCGGGCATCGCCGGCCTGTGGTACTACGAGGCCCTGGGCGTGCCCGCCGCCGCGACCGACACCATGACCGCCGAGATGGGCAACGGCCGGGACCTGTACGAGAACGGCGTCATCAGCCGCGTGAACGACAGCGCGCAGCGCCTGGGCATCGCGCCGGGCATGCAGGTGCGCGAGGTGGCCGAGGCCTTCAAGACCGGTGCGCTCAAGCCCGCCTCCTTCGATCCCGCGCGCCGCCTCGTGGTCCACACCGGCGAGCACGGCCGCAGCATCGTCTGCACGGACTCCATCGCCTTCGCGCTGCCCGAGGACCGCGAGCGCAACGTGCTGTGCACCGCCGGGCACACCGGCCGCAGCGTGGTCGAGTACTTCCGCCAGTTCCGCCCCTGGGCCTTCATCTGCTCCGACGGCGGCATCGGCAAGAACCAGTCGGGCATCTCCGCGCTGCAGGACGTGGAGGCCGACGGCATCGCCGGTGCCTCGGTCGACGCGCTGACCGCGCGCATGGGCGACGGCCAGAGCACCTACTTCGACGGCGTGATCAGCGCCGCCAACAGCGTGGCGCAGGCCAAGGGCGTGCGCGTCGGCCAGACGGCGCGCGAGGCGGCGGCCCTGCTGCTGAAGTGAGCGCCGTGGCATTCGTCAACCTCATCCACGAAGGCGCCGCGCGCGCGGCCGTCACCGACGGCGACCACTACCGCCTGCTGCCGGCCGCCGACGATCCGTCGGCCGAACTTGGCGAGCGCATCATGCGCGGCGAGGACCTGGCGCAGCGCGCCCGCTCGCCCGGCGAACGCATCCCCGCCGAGACCGCGCGCTTCGCGCCGCTGCTGACGCGGCCGGGCAAGATCATCTGCCTGGGCCTGAACTATTTCGATCACGCCAAGGAAGGGGGCCGCGAGAGGCCCACATACCCCTGGTTCTTCCTGCGCGCGCCGAGCTCGCTGCTGGCGCACGGCGAACCGGCGCCGCTGCCCGCGGTGTCGTCGCAGTACGACTACGAGGCCGAGCTGGCGGTGGTCATCGGCCGGCGCGGCAAGCAGGTGCCGCGCGAGCGGGCGCTGGACCTGGTGCTGGGCTACACCTGCTTCAACGACCTGTCGGTGCGCGACTACCAGAAGAAGACGCCGCAGTGGACCATCGGCAAGAACTTCGACGCCAGCGGACCCTTCGGCCCGGCGCTGGTGCTGGCGAGCGAACTGCCGCCCGGCGGACGCGATCTGCGCATCCAGTGCCGCGTCAACGGCCGGGTCATGCAGGACGCCAACACCTCCTCGATGATCTTCGGCGTGGCCGAGACCATCGAGATCCTCACGCAGTGCATGACCCTGGAGCCCGGCGACGTCATCGTCATGGGCACGCCGGCCGGCGTGGGCTTCGCGCGGCAGCCTCCCGTGTGGCTCAGGGAGGGGGATCAGGTGGACGTCGAGATCGAGCGGATCGGCTGCCTGTCGAACCGCATCGGCCGCCTGCCGGGCTAACCCCGCTTGCCGCCCAGCAGCACCAGCGCGCCGCCGACCACGATGGCCGCCACGCCGGCCCAGGTCGGCACGTTGACCGTCTCCTTCTCCTTCACCGACAGCTCGAGCGGGCCGATCTTGGCCTGGTGCGTCTCCTTGGTGAAGCTGAAGCCGCCGAGGGACAGCGCGACGATGCCGGCGACGATGAGCACGATGCCGATGATGCGGGTGGCGTTCATGGTGGGATTCCGTCCGTCCGTGAAGTGGTCGAGGGCCCGAGTATCCACGCCGGCCGTGCCGTGCATCACAGCGGCCGCACGGCCGCCGGATCGGGCCGGCGCAGCCACTCGGCCCATTCGTCCGCCAGGCGCTGCGCCTCGCGCGTGGCCCTTGCCCAGGCGGCGATGCGTGCCTCGGTGTCGCCGCCGTAGCCGGTGAAGTCGGTGCGGTCCGGCAGCTTGCCGCCGGGCAGCGTGCGCACCCATTCCGGATCCGGCGCCAGGACCACCATGCGGTCGAGGAAGGGCGTGGCCCGGTGCCGCCACTTCAGGCCCTTGTCGAGCCAGCCGGGCACCACGCTTTGCTGGAAGTGTGGGTAGAGCACGATGCCCTCGGCGGCGCGGTACTGCAGGTGCAGGTGGTAGTCGGTGATGCCGCCGTCCCAGTAGGCGCCGGGCGGCGCGCCCGGGATGTCGTGCACCGCCTGCAGCACGAAGGGGATGGAGCACGAGGCCTGCAGCGCCGGCTGGAAGTTGGCCTCATCCAGCGCCACGCGGCGCGTGCGGAAGTCCAGCGTGTCGAAGGGCAGCGCCGCGCCGGGCACGGAGAACACGCAGCGCTCCAGCCAGGCGCCCAGGCTGCGCCGACTCAGGCTGTTGCTGGCGAAGGCGCCCAGGTAGCCGGCGACGGTGCGCGCCCTGCCCTCGCGCCCGAGGATGTGCCGCCCGCGTGCCGTGACGACGTGCAGCCGATAGCGCGGATGCGAAAGCACCTCACCGGCGCGGCCGCCGAAGAAGCCCTGCAGGTTGCGGCTGAAATCGGCGCTCACCTGCGCGGCCGTCAGGCGCTTCTGGCCGGCCGGGATGTCGAAGCGCTGGTGCACGTAGTCGTGCTCGAAGCGGGCGAAGGCCCCGGCCGGGTCGCGCAGGCAGGCCGTGGCGAGCCGCCAGGCGCCGATCGAGGCGCCCACCAGGTCGATGGGCTGCGACGACTGCGGCAGCCATTCGCCGAACAGGAAGCGGTCCAGCGGCCCGAGGATCAGCCCCTTGGGCCCGCCGGCGGCGCCCGGGATGACCTTCACGTGGGCGGGCGCGAGCCCGTGCCCGGCGATGTGGGCCCGGGCCGCCGGGCCGGCGTGGATGCGGAGCGCTTTCATGTTGCGTCGGCAGGTCAGGCCCGTTCGCGCAACCGCTCGAGTGCGTCCCGTTGCGCCAGGCACACGGCGCGGAAGCCGCTGCTGATGCGCGCGTCGGTTGCCGCACTGTCCCAGAACGCCAGCGCGACGGCACAGGCCTCGAACCAGGCGGTCCGCTGATCGGGCAGAGGAAGCGCGAACTCGGGTTCCGGTGTCGGCACTTCTCCTCCTGCCAGCGGTGCATAGCGCATGGGCAGCATGTCATAGGCAGGTGCCAGGGAGAACCGCCCGCCTCCATCGGGTTCGAGCGCGAGATTGCCCAGATGCATGTCGGTGTTGGCGATCAGCCGGCCGTACCACCAGAGCCGGGTGGCTGCGGACAGCAAGGCGCCGTCCACGACATCGAGCTCCAGCAGGCCCGCAACGACCTTGGTCCAGTCGGTCGAGCCGCTTCCGACAAATGCGGCGTCCACCACATCCAAGGCGCACAGCGGGCTGCGTCCGGCATCTCCATGCCGGTCGAAGCGTTCCACTTCCAGAAAGACGCGCCCACCGCCATGCAGGATCCGGCTGCGTGCCGCCTTGATGCCCGGCAAGGCGGTGATGTGCTGAAGCGCCAGATGCTCGCACACCAGCAGGTCCGACCAGCGCTGCACGCTGGCGGATTCATCAGCCCCCGAGAATTTGACGATGACGTGGGGCGTCGAGGCGCCGTCCAGGGCGCGACGCGCCGTGAACTTCGGAAACTCGCCTGCCGCACTGGAGCCGGGAACGCCTGCGGCCACCGCGCGCTGCGCCAACTGCTCGTAGTGCAGCACCGTCTCATTCGCGCTGACGGGGCCGGCCTCCTGCGCCCGCTCCCGCAGCCACAACTCGCACGCCGGCTCTCCCACGATGAGGTCGCCGCTGAGGTCGCTGCCGGCCTGGCACATGGCAAACAGGACATCGTCATCGCTCCAGGCCGATACGTCCTGGGGCAAGGCGAGCCGCAGATGCTCGGCGCGCGCAAACTGCCGGCCCATGTAGCCCTGGGGACGCATCTGATAGAGCGGATAGGGAAGCCCAGGCCACCAGCCATCCCGGGCGTCCTCCGGAACGGGCCATCCGAGCGGCGCCAGCGGCATCCAGCTTCCCGTCAGATGCAGCAGTGCCAGAGACCCTGCGTTCTCAAGCCTTCCATTCCTGTCCACACGAAAGGCCGGGAACACCGCACTTCCGCCGCGCAGGGTCCGGCTCAGCGCATAGCGTGCACGGCGAGCCTTGCCGGCAGTGACCAACTCGCCCGCAGGCAGGCGAGCCAGCAACCGGTGCACCGTGGGAACGCTTACCCCCAGCGTGCGGGCCAGCTCGGCCGCTGCTGCCACCGGCCGTATGGCCAACAGGCGGCGCAACTGCTCAACGCTTGCGAGAGCCGGAGGAGGCATGTTTCAGAGAAGATTCTCAGAGTGATTTTTCCGAATAAAATTCAATGAAATCAATGAGTTGAATATTTTATCCGGCACTCTATCGATCAGATAGTTTGAAGGATTATCGACGCAATCCCTGCAGCTTGGCAAAGGCCGCCGCCATCTGGCCGCCGGGCTGCGGCGCGCTGTCGCGGCGGCCGCCCTGCCCGCGCGGCGCGCCCTCGAAGCGGTTCTCGCGCGGGCCGTCGCGCCGTGCGCCGGTGGGCGCGTCCAGCTTCATGGTCAGGCCGATGCGCTTGCGCGCCACGTCCACTTCCATCACCTTGACCTTCACGATGTCGCCGGTCTTCACGACCTCGCGCGCGTCGTTGACGAACTTGTAGGAGAGCTGGCTCACGTGCACCAGCCCGTCCTGGTGCACGCCCAGGTCCACGAAGGCGCCGAACTGTGCGACGTTGCTCACCGTGCCTTCGAGCACCATGCCTTCCTTCAGGTCGGCGATGTCCTCCACACCCTCGTTGAAGCGCGCCACCTTGAAGTCGGGGCGCGGGTCGCGGCCGGGCTTCTCCAGCTCGGTCAGGATGTCCTTGACGGTGATGACGCCGAACTGCCCGCCCGCGAACAGTTCGGGCTTGAGCGTCTTGAGCATCTCGGCGCGGCCCATCAGCTCGGCCACCGGCTTGCCGGTCTTCTCGATGATCTTCTCGACCAGCGGGTAGGTCTCGGGGTGCACGCCGGTCATGTCCAGCGGGTCGGCGCCGCCGCGGATGCGCAGGAAGCCCGCGCTCTGCTCGAAAGCCTTGGGGCCGAAGCCCGTCACCTCCATCAGCTGGCGGCGGGTGGAGAAGGCGCCGTGCGACTCGCGCCAGCGCACCACGGCCTTGGCCACGCTGGGCGTGAGGCCCGACACGCGGCTGAGCAGCGGCACGCTGGCGGTGTTCAGGTCCACGCCGACGGCGTTCACGCAGTCCTCCACCACCGCGCCCAGGGTGCGTGCCAGCTCGCTCTGGTTCACGTCGTGCTGGTACTGGCCGACGCCGATGCTCTTGGGGTCGATCTTCACCAGCTCGGCCAGCGGGTCCTGCACGCGGCGCGCGATGCTGGCGGCGCCGCGCAGGCTGACGTCCACGTCGGGCATCTCCTGGCTGGCGTACTCGCTGGCGCTGTAGACCGAGGCGCCGGCCTCGCTGACCACCACCTTCTCGACCTTCGGCGCGGGCGCGCCGGCCTGCTCGCTCATCTTCGCCAGCAGCTTGATGAGGTCGGCCGCCAGCTTGTCGGTCTCGCGGCTGGCGGTGCCGTTGCCGATGGCGATGAGGTTGACGCCGTGCTTGGCGGCGAGCTTGCCCAGGGTGTGCAGCGAGCCTTCCCAGTCCTTGCGCGGCTCGTGCGGATAGACGGTGGCGGTGTCGACCAGCTTGCCGGTGGCGTCCACCACGGCCACCTTCACGCCGGTGCGGATGCCGGGGTCCAGGCCCATCACCACGCGCTCGCCGGCGGGCGCGGCCAGCAGCAGGTCGCGCAGGTTGTCGGCGAAGACCTTGATGGCGACCTTCTCGGCGTCTTCGCGCAGGCGGGTGAACAGGTCGCGCTCGCTCGACAGGCTGAGCTTGACGCGCCACGTCCAGGCCACGCACTTGCGGATCAGGTCGTCGGCCTTGCGGCCCTGGTGGCTCCAGCCCAGGTGCAGCGCGATGCGGCCTTCGGCGATGCTGGGCTTGCCCGGCTCGGGCTCGACCGGCAGCACCAGCTTGGCATCCAGCACTTCCAGCTGCCGCCCGCGGAACACCGCCAGCGCGCGGTGCGAGGGCACGCGGCCGATCGGCTCGTCGTAGTCGAAGTAGTCGCGGAACTTGGCGACCTCGGGGTCGTTCTCGTTCTTGCCGGCCACCAGCGAGGACTTGAGCAGCCCCTCGGCCCACAGCCATTCGCGCAGCGACTGCACCAGCGCCGCGTCCTCGGCCCAGCGCTCGGAGAGGATGTCGCGCACGCCGTCGAGCACGGCCTGCACGGTGGAGAAGTCCGGGCCGGGCTTGCCGTCATCGAGCGTGGTGGCCGGCTTCAGGAAGGCCTGCGCTTCCACCGCCGGGTCCAGCGTCGGATCAGCCAGCAACTTGTCCGCCAAGGGCTCGATGCCGAACTCGCGCGCGATCTGCCCCTTGGTGCGCCGCTTCTGCTTGTAGGGCAGGTAGATGTCCTCCAGCTCCTGCTTGGTCGGCGCCGTGGCGATGGCGACGCGCAGCGCGTCCGTCAGCTTGCCCTGCTCGTCGATGGCCTTGAGCACCACCGCGCGGCGTTCCTCCAGCTCGCGCAGGTAGGTCAGGCGCACTTCCAGCTCGCGCAACTGCGCATCGTCCAGGCCGCCGGTGGCCTCCTTGCGGTAGCGGGCGATGAACGGCACCGTGGCGCCGCCGTCCAGCAGGTCGGTCGCGGCCTGGACCTGGTGCTCGCCCACCTTCAGTTCGGCGGCGATCTGGCGAATGATCTTCTGCATCTTTTGCGGGTCTGCCCTGGGGGAAAAGCGCGGGAGTTTGCCATAGGGCCCGCGCCGCTCAGCCGGGGCCGGCGGGCAGCCGCAGCAGCACCGCGGTGCCGTGCGGCGCCAGCGGCATCGCCTGCAGTTCGCCGCCGATGCGCTGTGCGCGGCGGCCCATGCCGGCCAGCCCGCGGCCGGGCGCCCGGGCGGGCGGCGCCAGGCCGACGCCGTCGTCCACCACCTGCAGCGTGGGACGGCCGCGCGCGTCCGCGCCCCAGCGGAACGCCACCTTGGTGGCCTGCGCGTGGCGCAGCACGTTCGACAGCGCCTCCTGCGCGATGCGTCCCACCTCGCGCGCCCGCACGCCGCCCACGCCCAGGCCGTCGGGCGAGACCTGCCACTCCAGCCGGATGCCCAGGCGGTCCAGCGCCGGCTGCATGCGGTGGCGCAGCCGGCCCAGGCGCTCGGGCACGGCCTCGCCGTCGAAGACGTCGATGTCGTCCACCGCCATCTGCAGCTCCAGCAGGCAGTCGTGCAGCGCCAGGCACAGCGGCCGCTGCGCGGCGTCGTGCGGATCGAGCGCGGCCAGCAGCGCGCCGAGCCGGGCGCCCACGCCGTCGTGCAGGTCGGCCGCCAGGCGCTGCAGGGCCGCCTCGTCGTCGTCGACCTCCGGGCGGGGCGCCCGCAGCGCCCGCGCGCCGATCAGTGCGGCGGCGAGCAGCGCACCCGCGGCAAGCCAACGCCGCCGTCCCGCCGAGCAAGGCATGGCGCGCGTCCGGTCCGGGCTCAGAGCAGCCCGCGCTGGCCTGCCAGGCCGACGGCCTGGGCGCGCGTGTGCACGCGCAGCTTGCGGTAGATGCTCTTGAGGTGCGAGTGCACCGTCTGCGCGCTGATGTCCAGTTCCCTCGCCACCTCGTCGTTGACGTGGCCGGCCGCCACCAGCCGCAGGATCTCGCACTCGCGCGACGACAGCGTGCCCGACGGCGCCGGCGGCGGCGCCAGGGCGCCGGTGCGCGGCTCGGCTCGCGGCAGCCGCGACAGCAGGCGCCGCGCCAGGCTGGGCGTGATCGCCGCGCCGCCGTTGGCCACCTCCAGCACGGCCCGCGCGTAGTCCTGGAACCAGCAGTGCTTGAGCAGGTAGCCGGTGGCGCCCAGCTCGAAGGCGCGCAGCACCCGGCGCTCGTCCTCCAGCGCCGAGACGACGATGCACTCGGCCTCGCTGCGGCCGCGCTGCACCGCCTCGACCAGCTCCAGCCCGCAGCCGTCGCCCAGGCGCAGGTCGATCAGCGCGACGTCGAAGGCGCAGCGCGCCAGCAGGCGCCGCCCCTCCGCCAGGCTGGCGGCCTCGCCTTCCAGCGACACGCGTTCGTCGCGCACCAGCGACTGGGCGATGAGCCGGCGCGCGCCGGCGTCGTCGTCGACCACCACCACGCGCACCGGCCGGGCCGCCTGGCCCGTCAGGTGCGCCGGCCAGGCCGGGCCCGCCCTGCGCGGGTCCTCATCGATCACGATGCCGCGGCAAAGGACGGCGGCGGCATCCTGCTGAGCCCATGCATCCACTCCGGTCTCCTTCTCGACCGCCGTCGGGCGGCCGTCTCCAGGCCGTGCCGGCCGCTTTTCGATTGCTCGCGGCACTTGCACTTCGTAACTCCCCCGTTTCGCCAAGTATTTCCTTGACGACACCTTTTTTCTACGCCTGGCACTTCACTCTGTAAATCGTTCGTTCATCGAAGATGCTGACCTGCGGGGGGTAGTCCGTCGGCCATACCCACGGACTGCCCCGGCCAGGGCATTTGCGCCCCCGCGGCGGCTGCCCAGACTCGGTCCCGGTGCTGCAAGGACATGGGCCTTGCGGCGCTGGCGACCGGGGTGGCAGCCACGCCTGCCGGGCGTCTTCATCCAACTCTTTCCTTCGAGGGAACGATCATGAAGAAGCTTCTTGTCATTGCCGCCGTGCTGGCCTCCGGGACGGCACTCGCCACCGGCCCGTCCACCGGCATCAACATCGACGGCACGTCGACCCAGATCGCGGTGCTGAAGAACACGTCGGTGTCGAACAAGTCGAACGCCGACACCTTCGCCAACCAGAACCTGGCCAGCAACGCGGGCAACGTGCAGGTCGAGAGCCGCGCCCAGTCGCTGCAGGTCGTGGCGACCAAGAACAGCTCGTTCACGAACGAAGCCAAGGGCCACGACGCCATCGCCAGCCAGAACGTCTCGTCCAACCTGGGCGACGTGACGATCGCCGGCAAGTCCACGCAGATCACGCTGGGCGACGGCGCGCATGTGAGCAACCTGGCCGACGGCGCCAAGTCGCTGGCGATCCAGAACATCGCCTCCAACAACGCCTGCGTGACCTGCACGGGCGTGTACGAGCGCCGCGCCGACAAGCACGGCCGCTGACGAGCCCGCTCCGGCCCGCGCGCCCCGGCGTGCGCGCGGCCGGGGCCCCTTCCTCCCGCGCCCCCGAGGAGTCCGTCATGAGAGCCTCCCGCCTTCCCGCCGCCTGGCTGGCCCTGGCCGCACCCGCCCTCGCCTGGGCCGCTCCCGGCGAGGACCCCGTCGTCCTGACGCAGAAGCAGAACGTGAACATGCTGCCGACCGCGCCGGCGCCGCGCTCGTCCGACGCCGTGCTCACCGACGGCATGCCGAGCTGGCTGCGCGCCCGCGTGGTGCGCTTCGAGTCCAAGGCCATGGGCAACCCGGCCGGCATGCGCACCGACAAGGACCTGACGACGCAGGCCGCCAGCGAAGGCATGAACAAGACCTGCATCCAGGACCTGGGCGCCGCCGCGCCGGCCGGCAACGGCTTCAGCCAGTACGGCCCCAAGGGCCAGGACCAGGTCGTCGTGCTGCGCGGCGACGTGGTCAACGTCTGCCGCTAGCAGGCAGCCACCTTTTTCCTGCCGCAGGGAGACATGCCATGAACCACCGACCACCGCGTCCGGCGGGCCTCGCGCACCTGGGCGTACTGGGCCTGGCCGCCGTCGTCCTGCTGGCGGGCTGCGCCATGCCGATGGATGCGCGGCGCGACAAGGCCTTCCAGTCGCACGCGCACGTCGCCGACCGGCCCAACAACCGGCCGGTGCGCTCGGTGTCCAGCTTCTCCGAGTCGCTGGCCTGCATGGACCGCATGCTGCGCGCCGCCGAGCTGCCGACCACGCTGGTCACCAGCAAGCAGATCCCCGACTACTCCGGCAAGATGCCGGTGGCGACCAAGGACATGATCATCACGGCCCTGTCGCAGATGTCGCGCACCAGCAATGCCTTCCGCTACGTCGACTACGAGGTCGAGCTGGCGCGCCAGGACACGGTGCAGACGCTGACCACCATCCTGCTGAACAACAACCAGCTCCAGCTCCAGCGCCCGGGCCTGTACTTCTCGGGCGCGATCTCCTACCTCGACCAGAACGTGCTCAGCGGCCATGCCGACTTCGGCACCTCGGCCTCGCGGCTGGAGACCGGCTACAGCCGCAGCCGCAACGCGGCGCTGGTGGCGCTGGAGCTGCACCTGGGCGACTTCCGCACGCGCACGCTGATCCCCGGCCTGGACTCGGCCAACGAGGTCATCATCGGCACTGGCGGCGAAGGGCTGGACCTGGCCGGGCGCATCGGCTCGTACGGGGTGCAGTTCACCATCGGGCGCGACTACACCCAGGGCGCCGGCGCCGCCATGCGCACGCTGGTCGAGCTGGCCACCATCGAGCTGGTGGGCAAGTGGGCGCGCGTGCCCTACTGGCAGTGCCTCACGCTGGACCAGGCGCACCCCGAGTTCCAGCGCACCATGCGCGACTGGTACGAGGAAGGCGCGGCGCAGACGCGCTCGGCCCTGGTGCAGCAGTCGCTGGTGATGCAGGGCTACCTGCCCGCGCAGGCGCAGCCGCTGCCGCTGCAGTCGCCGCAACTGCGCGAGGCGCTGGCGCGCTTCCAGACCGACCGCGGCATGCCGGCCAGCGGCGAGCTGAACTTCCCCACCTACGAGAAGGCGCTGGGCGGCTTCGTCGGCCTGGACGCGCAGGGCCACCTGGCGCGCATCGGCTGGGCGCCCACCAGCAGCACGCCGCTGCCGGTGCCGCCGGCCTCGGAGGTCGCGTCCGCGCACCCGGTGCAGCCGCTGGGCAGCCCGCCCGAGCCGCGCCGCATCGACATGCAGATCGAGAACGTCATGACGGGCCGCGACGCCTTCGAGGCCGGCGAGCAGATCTTCCTGTCGGCCACCGTCTCGCGCGCCTCCTTCCTGTACTGCTACATGTGGGAGGAGCGCGGCGTGGTCATGCGCCTGACGCCGAACGACGTGAACTCGGCCAGCGCCGTGCCGGCCGGCATCGCGGCCCGGCTGCCGGACTGGATGAGTCCCTCGCCGGCCTTCGTGCTCGACGGCGGCGGCCCAGGCCGCCAGGGCGTGGTCTGCTACGCCACCGAGGACGAGGTGACGGACCAGTTGCCCGAGGCCCTGCGCGGCCCGGCGCTGGAGCCGATCGCCAGCGTGCGGAGCGCCGCCGCGGTCGACGATGCCTTCACCCAGGCGCTGGGCGCCGAGGGCTTCGGCCGCGCCGCGCTGCAGTGGACGGTGGCGCCGCCCCGCCCGGCCGCCGCCGCGGCCCCTCGCCGGTGAGGCGGCGATGGCTGCGCGATGCCCCACGCACCGGCGCGGCCCGGCGCTGGCGGTGCTGCTGGCCGCCGCCGCGCTCGGCGCCTCCGCGCGCGTCCAGCCGCTGCCGCCGCCCGCGCCGGGGGTCGACCCCGCCCAGATCGAGCGCACGGCGCCGCGGCTGGCCGGGCCGGACGACCCGGCCCTGGCGGCCGAGCTGCAGCACCTGCGCGCGCTGGCGGCCGGCGGCGGCACGGCCAGCCGCCAGGCCGCCTGGCGGCTGGCCCTGCTCCACCTCAACGGCATCGTGCCCGGCACCCGCCCGGGCGAGGCGCGCCGCTGGATGACGCAGGCCTACACGCAGGGCGAGACGATGGCCGCCGCCGGGCTGGCCTGGTGCGCCATCGAGGCATGCGACGGCGGCGCCGCCGACCCGGCCGCGGCGCGGCGCTGGATCGCCGCGCTGCGCGCCGTCGATGCGCCGCGCGCGCAGTACCTGGAGTGGCTGCTGGGCGAACGGCTGGCGCCGCCCTCGGCCGCGCCGCACGCCGGCAGCGACGCGGCGGCGCACCGCCAGGAGGCCCGCCAGCAGGCGCTGCTGGCCCGTGCCGCGCGCGGCGGCAATGCGGCGGCCCGGATCGAGCAGGGCTTCGCCCAGCTCGCCGAAGACCGGCCGGAAGACGCGGCGCGCAGCTTCGAGTCGGCGGCAGCGCGCTCGCCTGCCGCGGCGGCCAACGTGCAACTGCTTCGCCAGCGCCTCGCACCCCTGCCCGCGCCGCGCTCGCGCGCCGCCTCGGCCGGCGAGCAGTGGCTGGCGATGGCGCAGCGCTTCCATCGCGGCGAGGGCGTGCCCGCCAACTTCGCGGAGGCGATCCGGCTCTACCAGCTGGCGGCGCAGGCGGGCAACGTGCAGGCGCAGCGCATGCTGGCGCTCATCACCTCGCGGCCGGCGCCGGGCGGACAGATCGACGTGGCCTGGATGCGCGAGCTGGCGGCGCTGGACATCGCATCCGCCTGGCCGCGGCCGGACGTCGCCGCCCCGGCCGCCCTGCCCCTGCAGCGCGACCGCACGCCGCTGTTCGACCTGCTGCCGCCGCGCTGGCGCCAGGAGCCCCCGCTGCTGCGCTGAGGAGCGCGCGGTGCCTCAGCCCGCGCAGTCGGCGGCCGTGCCGGCCTGCATCGCACGCAGGTGCTGCGCGATGGCCTGCGCCGCGCCGGCGACGAGCCGCCGCGCGCTCTGCGCCAGCGCGTCGATGCCGGCGCCCGCCGGCTCGCTGGCCGACCAGCGGCAGGCGGCGCTGCGCGTGTCGTCGCTGCGGCGGATCGTCCAGCTCATCGCGGCATCGACGCGGCTGTCCTCCACCGCGTCGAACTGGCGCAGCTGCACCGCGACGCGCCAGGCCGGCGCGCCGTTCGCGCGGCCGCCCTTCGTCACGTCGACCGCGCCCAGGCGCGCGGCGACGCCGGCGGCCAGCGCGTCGCGCAGCTCGCTCTCGAAGGAGGAGGCCCAGCGGTGCTGCTCCAGCACCTCCACCTGCGCGCTGGCGTCGGCGCCGCTGCGCACCACCATCTGCGGGCGCGCCAGGCGCTCGGGCAGCGCCAGGGGCGCCAGCTCGATGAAGACCGGCGGCGCGGCCTGCGGCGCCGGCGCGGCGGCCAGCGGCTCGGCCAGCGAGTAGTAGCGCGTCACCGGCGTGCCGCAGGCCGCGAGCAGGCCCGCGGCCAGGGCGAGGATCGGGAGGAGGAACAGGCGTTTCATGGCTTCTTGTCGTCCTGGGGCTTGCCGCGCAGCAGCGACTCGGGATGGCGTTCGAGGTAATCGGTCAGCACGCGGATCGAGCCCGCGGCGCGCGTGAGTTCCTGCAGCGTCTGCCGCAGGTCCTGCTGCAGCGGCGAGTCCTCCGCCAGCGTGCGGCCGGCGCTGTCGATGGTGCGGCGCGCGTCCTTCATCGCGGCGGCCAGCTCCGGCGTCACGTCATTGTTGATGCGCGCCACCGTCGCCTCGGCCGTGCCGAGCGTCCGGTCGAGCGACTTCATCGTGCGCCGCAGGTCGGCCGAGATCTCCTCGAACGGGATCTTGTTGATCTTGGATGCGATCTCCTGCACCTGCGACTGGATCTCGTCCAGGCTGTTCTGCACGGTGGGCAGTTCGATCGGGTTCTGCGCGGTGTCCACCTTCACCGGCTTCTCCTTGGGGAAGAAGTCCAGCGCCACGTAGGCCTGGCCGGTGAGCAGGTTCCCGGTGCGAAGCTGCGCGCGCAGGCCGCGGCCGATGAGGAAGCGCAGGCGCTCCTCCTGCGTGTACTTCGACTCCGTCGGCGCCACACCCTGCACCACGCTGGCGCGGCGCAGCCGGTCCGGGTAGACGGTGGCCAGCACCGGCATCAGGAACTGGCGCTCGTCGCGGTCGAACTGCACGCCGATCGACTTGACCTCGCCGATCACCACGCCGCGGAAGTCCACCGGCGCGCCCGGCGACAGGCCGCGCACCGACTGGTTGAAGTACATCAGCAGCGTCTGCGAGGGGCCGTCGGGCTCCTTCATCGCCGCCGTCTCGTCGTCGGCCAGGGCGAAGGTCGCGTTCTCGGGCGCGACCGGGCCGTTCGCGTCGTCGGGCGCGGCGAAGGCCACCCCGCCGAGCAGGATGGTGGCCAGCGACTGGGTGCGCAGCGTCACGCCCGAGGCGCCGAGCTGCACGTCCAGCCCGCTGGCGTGCCAGAAGCGCGTGTTGACGCCGACGAACTTGTCGTAGGGCGCGTTGACGAAGACGCGCAGCGTCACGCCCCGGCCGTCGCCGTCCAGTTCGTAGGAGGCGATCTGCCCCACCTTGATGCGCCGGAAGTACACCGGCGAGCCGATGTCCAGCGAACCGACGTCCCTGGCGCGCAGCGTGTACTGGCGCCCGCTCAGGTCGCGCGTGACGATGGGCGGCGCCTCCAGGCCGGTGAATTCATGAGCCTTCTCTTCCGCGGTGCCGGCGTCGGCGCCGATGTAGGCGCCCGACAGCAGCGTGCCCAGGCCCGAAATGCCGGAGGTGTCCAGGCGCGGGCGCACCACCCAGTAGCGCGCGTCCCGCGCGGTGAAGCCCTCGGCCGCGTCCTTGTCGAGCTGCACCGACACCCGCACGTGCGAGCGGTCGCGCGCCAGGCGGATCTCGTGCACGGTGCCGATCTGCACGTCCTTGTATTTCACGGCGGTCTTGCCCGCTTCCAGGCCCTCGGCCGTGTTGAAGCTCAAGACGATCTCGGGGCCGCGGTTCCAGAGGATCTTCGCCACCAGGGAGATGCCCACCAGCGCCGCCACGATGGGGATCAGCCAGATCAGCGAGGGCAGCCAGTCGCGCCGCCGCACCACTTCCGGCGTGGCGGCCGCGGCTTCGTGCTTGTCGTCGTCGTTCATGTCGTCGTCTTGTCGTCTTGCGTTGGGCCGGTGTCCCAGGTCAGGCGCGGGTCGAAGCTGAGCGAGGCCAGCATGGTCAGCACCACCACCGCGCCGAAGGCGGCGATGCCCACGCCGGCGGTGATCTCCGCCAGCCCCTGCATGCGTACCAGGCCCGACAGCAGCGCCACCACGAACACGTCGAGCATGGACCAGCGGCCGATGATCTCCAGCAACTGGTACAGGCGCGCCCGCTCGCGCCGGCGCCACGGGCTGCGCCGCTGCGCCATGACCACCAGCACGAACAGTGCCGACAGCTTGAACAGCGGCACCAGGAAGCTGGCCGTGAAGATCAGCGCCGCCAGGCCGTAGGAGCCGGAGACCCAGAAGAAGATGACGCCCGAGAGGATGGTGTCCTGCTGGGTGCCGAACAGGCTGCGCGTGATCATCACCGGCAGCAGGTTGGCGGGCAGGTACATGATGGCCGCCGCCACCAGCAGCGCCCAGGTCAGCGCGATGCTCTGGCGCTTGCGCCGGTGCAGCCGCGCGCCGCAGCGCCCGCAGGCGGCGCCCTCGGGCGCGTCCTGCCACACGGCGCTGCAGCGGTGGCACTCGATCAGGCCCTGCTGCGCGGCGGTGGCGGGTTCACCCTCGCCCGCACGCACCGGCAGGTGCGGCGTGGCGGCGTGCGCCGCCAGCGCGGCCATGCGGCGGGCGCGCGCCGTAGTGCTCAAGCGGCCGCCTCCGCGTCCGCGGGGAAAGCCAGGTCCCACAGCCCGCGCGGGTCGAAGGACACCACCACCGTCAGCAGCACGGTGAGCGCGACGAAGGCCCACAGCGCCGGGCCGGCGATCACCGTCGCCATGCCCGAGAGCTTGATCGTCGCCACCAGCACGCCGAGCAGGAAGACCTCCACCATGCCCCAGGGGCGCAGCGACTGCAGCAGCGCCAGCATCCAGCCGAAGCCGCGCGCGCGCCGGCCGCGGGCCAGCGGCACCAGCACCCAGCACAGGATCAGCAGTTGGACCAGCGGGAACAGCAGCGTCGTCGCCAGCACCAGCATCGCCACCAGCGACATGCCCTCGCCCGACAGCACCACCACCGCGCCCACCAGCGTCGTCTGGCTGTGCAGCCCGCGCAGTTCGATCTCCACGATCGGGAACAGGTTGGCGATCGCGAAGAGAATGAGGCTGGCGACAGCCAGGGGCAGAATGCGCTGCTGCTGCAGGCCGTGGTGGCGGGCCAGTTCGGTGCCGCAGCGCGGGCAGCGGGCGACTTCCCTGCGGCCCAGCGCAGGCCGCCGGAAGACCGCATCGCAGCCTTCGCACACCATCAGGCCGCGGACTCGTTTCATGGCGGCGATTCTGAACCACCCGTCCGGCTGGATTGCACGGCAATTTAATCCGGGTACAATGAATTCATGTCCGACGCACCTTCTTTTCTGACCGCGTTCCTCGATTTCGACCGCATCGCCTCCGGCGACGCCGCGCAGGTGATGGCCAGCGTGCGCCAGCGCCCCGACGCCGCCTCGGTGTTCGTGTTCGACGACCGCACCGGCGAGCGCCTCGACCTGGACCTGCGCCCCGACTCGTCCGATGCCGCAGCGCCGGCCGAGGAGGCGCCGCGCGGCGTCGGCCGGCCGCGCCTGGGCGTGGTCGCGCGCGAGGTGACGCTGCTGCCGCGCCACTGGGACTGGCTCAGCCGCCAGCCGGGCGGCGCCTCGGTCGCGCTGCGCAGGCTGATCGACGAGGCCCGCCGCAACTATGCCGAGCGCGACAGCGTGCGCGCCGCCCGCGAGGCCGCCTACCGCTTCATGACCGTGATGGCGGGCGACCTGCCCGGCTTCGAGGAAGCCGCGCGCGCCCTCTTCGCCGGCGAGCGAGAGCGCTTCCAGGCGCAGATCGAGGGCTGGCCCGAAGACGTGGCCGCCTACGCGCAGAAACTGGCGGCGCCGAGCTGGGCCGCGGCCTGACCGCCCGCACATCTCCACAACAACAACCACACCCACAGGGCGCAGCCGGCGCACCGCCGCCGGCCGCGCATCGCATCCGTGACCCAGCCCTCCTCTCCGGGCGCAGGGGCCAGCAGCCCCGCCGCCCCGCCCTCCGGCGCCCGCGCGCCGGCCATCACCGGCAGCCGGCCCCTGTGGAAGACCTTCCTGGTCTTCCTGGTGCCGATGCTCGCCTCCAACATCCTGCAGTCGCTCTCGGGCACGCTGAACAACATCTACCTGGGCCAGATGATCGGCGTGAAGGCGCTGGCGGCGGTCTCGGGCTTCTTCCCGCTGCTGTTCTTCTTCATCGCCTTCATCATCGGCCTGGGCGCCGGCGCCTCGGTGCTGATCGGCCAGGCCTGGGGCGCGCGCGACGTGGCCAAGGCGCGCGCCATCGCCGGCACGGCGCTGGCGGTGGTGCTGGTGTTCGGGCTGCTGGTGGCGGTCTTCGGCGGCGCCTTCACCACGCCGCTGCTCAAGGCGCTGGGCACGCCGCCGGACATCCTGCCGGACGCCACCGGCTACGCGCGCATCATGCTGGTGGCGATGCCGGGCCTGTTCGTGTTCCTGCTGTCCACCGCGATGCTGCGCGGCGTAGGCGACACCATCGCGCCGATGCTCACGCTGATGATCTCGACCACGGTCGGCCTGGTGCTCACGCCGGCGCTGATCCGCGGCTGGGCCGGGCTGCCGCAGCTCGGCGTGGCCAGCGGCGCCTGGGCCTCGGTGGTGGCCTTCGTGGTCGCCACGCTGTGGCTGGGCTGGCACCTGCGGCGCAAGAAGAGCCCGCTCGCGCCGGACGCGGCGTTCCTGAAGGAGATCCGCATCCGCCCGGCGCTGCTGGTGGCGGTGCTGCGCCTGGGCGTGCCCACCGGCGTGCAGATGATCGTGGTGTCGCTGGCCGAGCTGGCGCTGCTGTCGCTGGTCAACGGCTTCGGCTCCGACGCCACGGCCGCCTACGGCGCGGTGAACCAGGTGGTGGCCTACGTGCAGTTCCCGGCCATCTCCATCGCCATCACCGCCTCGATCCTCGGCGCGCAGGCCATCGGCGCGGGGCATGCCGACCGCCTGGGCGCCATCACGCGCACGGCGCTGCTGATGAACCTGCTGCTCACCGGCGCGCTGGTGCTGCTGGGCTACCTGTTCTCGCGGCCGCTGATGGGCCTGTTCATCACCCGTCCGGAGGTGATCGAGGTGGCGCAGACGCTGCTGCACGTGATGCTGTGGAGCACGGTGATCTTCGGCATGGGCTCGGCGCTGGCCGGCATCATGCGCGCCAGCGGCTCCGTGCTGGTGCCCACGCTGATCTCGATCTTGTGCCTGGCGCTGGTCGAGGTGCCGGTGGCCTGGGTGATGAGCCGGCGCATCGGGCTGGAGGGCGTCTGGTACGCCTACCCGGCGGCCTTCCTCGCCATCTTCGCGCTGCAGGCGGCCTACTACCGGCTGGTGTGGCGCCACAAGCGCATCCAGCGGCTGGTCTGAGACACTTCCCGCCATGCCCATCGCCCAGCTCTCGGTGCACTTCTTCCTCCAGGCGGCGGTGATCCTGCTGGCATGCCGGGCGGTCGGGCGGCTCGCCCAGCGCCTGGGGCAGCCGCAGGTGGTGGGCGAGATGATCGCCGGCGTCATGCTCGGCCCGTCGCTCTTCGGGCTGCTGCTGCCCGCTGCGCAGTAGGCCCTCTTCCCCAAGCCGACACTGGGCATGCTGTACGTCTGCGGGCAGCTCGGCGTGGGCCTGTACATGTTCCTCGTGGGCACGGAGTTCAACGCGGCGCATTTCCGCCAGCGCGCGCGCAGCGCCCTGGCGGTGTCGGCGGCCGGCATCGCGGTGCCCTTCGCGCTGGCCTTCGCCATGGCGCCGTGGCTGCTCGGGACGCCGGGGCTGTTCGCCGCCAAGGCGCGGCCGCTGGAGGCCTCGCTGTTCCTGGGCGCGGCCATCGCCATCACCGCCTTCCCGATGCTGGCGCGCATCATCCACGAGCGCGGCATCGCCGGCACCTCGCTCGGCACGCTCGCGCTGACGGCCGGCGCGGCGGACGATGCCGCCGCCTGGTGCATCCTGGCCGTGGTGCTGGCCAGCTTCGGCGGCACCTGGGGCGGCGCCTGGCTGGCCATCGGCGGCGGCGCGGCCTTCGCGCTGCTGATGCTGCTGCTCGGCCGCCGGCTGCTGGCCGGGCTGGCCATGCAAACCCGGCCGGGCGAGCCGCTGGCGGCCGGCACCCTCGCGATCGTGCTGGCGCTGTTCTGCCTGAGCGCCTGGGCCATGGACGCGATCGGCATCCACGCCGTCTTCGGCGGCTTCGTGCTGGGCGTGTGCCTGCCGCGCGAGCGCGACTTCGCCGCAAAAGTGCGTGCGCAATTGCAACCGTTCGTGGTGGTGTTCCTGCTGCCGATGTTCTTCACCTACTCCGGCCTGAACACGCGGCTGGACATGGTGATGCAGCCGGGCCTGCTGCTGGCGGCGCTGGCGATCCTGCTGGCCTCCTTCGCGGGCAAGGGGCTGGCCTGCTGGGGCGCGGCCCGCCTGTCGGGCGAGGGGCCGCGCGACGCCATGGCCATCGGCGCGCTGATGAACGCGCGCGGACTGATGGAGCTGATCATCATCAACATCGGCCTGCAGGCCGGCGTGATCGAGCCGGGGCTGTTCGCCATCCTGGTCGTCATGGCGGTGACGAGCACGCTGATGGCCACGCCGCTGTTCAACCGCGCCATGCGCGGCGCGCCGGCGCTGCCCGCCCAGCCGGCCGGCGGCGCGGGCTGAGCGGCACCAGGCCGTCAACAGTTTGTTGCCGCCGGGCCCACCCGGCATGTTCAGATCAGGCGCTGCCCGATCGTCTTGCGATCGGTGCATCTCGCAGGAGCAGGACATGCCGACTCTCAGGACCATGGCCATCACCGTCGAACAGCGCGGCGAGGCCTGCTTCCACTGGGTGGTGCTGCAGGCCGATGACAACCCGGCGCAGGACGTGCCGCTCTTTCACCGCATCGAATCCTCCGCCCGCCCGCTGCGCAGTCACGCCGAGGCGGTGGCGGCCGGCCGCGCCGTGGTGCGCCGGCTGGCCGAGGCCGAGGAGGCGCTCGACCGCATCGTCGCCGGCAGCCGTTCGATGAGCGCCTGAGCCGGCCGGCCGCGCTCAGTGCGTGGCCGCCGCGGCGCGCAGCCGCAGCGTGCTGCACACCCCCGCCAGCGCCGCGCACGCCGCTGCCGCGGCCAGCGCCACCGACGGGCCCTGCCCGTCGTGCGGGTTCCAGATGCTGAAGATGATCGCCAGCAGCACGGCGCCCAGCGTCTGCCCCGTGAGGCGCGCGGTGCCCAGCATGCCGCTGGCGGCGCCGCTGCGGTGCCGCGGCGGCGAGGTGACGATGGTGTGGTTGTTGGGCGACTGGAATAGGCCGAAGCCCAGCCCGCACAGCGCCATGCGCCACACGACCGAGGCGTCCGGCGCGTTGTGCGGCAGCGCCGCCAGCAGGGCCAGCCCGAGCGCCATCAGGCCCAGCCCGATGCCGCCCAGCAGCCCGTCGGGCACGCGGCCGATCAGCCTTCCGGCCAGCGGCGCCATGGCCACGATGGCCAGCGGCCAGGCGGTGATCAACAGCCCCGCCTCCAGGTGGCTGCGGCCCCAGGCGTCGAGCAGCAGGAAGGGCAGTGCGATGTAGGCCAGCATCTGCGCGCAGAAGGCGCTCACCGAGGTGCCCATCGACAGCGCGAACACCGGGATGCGCAGCAGGTCCACCGGGAAGAGCGGCGCCACGCGGCCGCGCTGCCGGCGCAGGTAGAGCACGCCCACGCCGATGCCCGCGGCCAGCAGCAGCACGGCGTCGAAGGGGAAGCCCGCGGCGCGGCCCTCGCGCGCGCCCAGCCGGTCGGCGCCGATGAACACCAGCGCGAACATCAGCGCGTTGAGCAGCACGTCCACCGGATCGATGCGCGCGCCGGCGGCCGGGGGCTCGCGGTTGGCCGGCAGCGCGGAGCGGCCGAGCGTCAGCACCAGGGCGGCCAGCGGCAGGTTCAGCGCGAACAGCCAGGGCCACGAGGCCACCGAGAGCACCGCCGCCGCCACCGACGGCCCTGCCACCGAGGAGGCGGCGACCGTCATGGAGTTGATGGCCACGCCGCGCCCGATCTGGCTGCGCGGGTAGATCAGCCGCACCAGCGCCGCGTTCACGCTCATGATGCCGGCCGCTGCCATGCCCTGCGCCGCGCGCGCCGCGATCAGCAGCGGCAGCGACGGCGCCAGCATGGCGCCCACCGAGGCCAGCGCGAACAGCGCCATGCCCCACAGGTACACGCGCCGGTAGCCCACCAGGTCGCCCAGCGTGGCCAGCGGCAGCAGCAGCACCAGCGTGGCGATCTGGTAGGCGTTGACCACCCACACCACCTGCGTGGGCGTGGCCTGCAGTTCGGTGGCGATGCCCGGCAGGGCCAGGTTCAGCAGGGTGCCGTCGAGCACCGCCAGGGCGATGCCGAGGACCAGCACGACCATGGCGCGCCGGCGTTCGGCCAACGGCAGGCCGTCCATGCAGGTGCTGCCGGCCGGCGGGCGGGCAGGCGCCAGCGAATCCTCCGCGAGGCGCGGCGATGAGGAAAAAGGCATCGGGGCATTGTCGGCGCGGCGGCCCTGCGGCACCGGCGGCGGCGCCGATGCCCTTGCGCCGGCGGCCCGCCCGCCGGGTTTCAGGCGCCGTCGTCGTCGGCGGGCGCCAGGCCCAGGGCGCGGCGCAGCCGCTCCAGCGCGTCGCCCATGCGCCGCAGGGCCGATTCGACGGCGGCGGCGCTGGCCTTGTCGCGGGCCTGCGCCTGCACCGCCGGCAGCAGCCGGTGGGCGCGCCAGCTTCCCGCGTCGAGCACCTTGGCGATGCGCTTGGCCTGCTCAGGCGTGGTCGGGGGCGTGCGTGCCGCGGCCAGCACCGAGAGCCGGTCCGCCTGCTCCGCCAGGTCCGCCAGATGGTCCGCGTCCTCCAGCGACCACTGCTGCACGACGTCGAGCATCGACAGCAGCTGCAGCGCGGACGATGCCAGCTGCCATGCGGTTTCGACCGCGGCAGCGGCGTGGTCCTGGGGGGCCGGCGGAGAACTGTCCATGGGGAGGGCGCAAGAATGCGGCAAAAGTCTGTCTCGTGACAATGCGTGCCACTTGTAACGGCATTATTGATCCATTCGCCACTTTTTGAACACGAAAGTTTCCAATACACACTCGGCCGCGGCAGTGTGTTGCGGTGACGGGTCAATATGGAAAGAGCGAGGGCGTGCCGCCGGGGCAGGCGCCTTCGATGGTCAGCATGCGCATCTTGGTCAGCGCGCCGCCGTGCGCCGAGAAGCCGCCGCTCCAGCCGCCCGCCCCCAGGATGCGGTGGCAGGGCACCACCGGCGCGAAGGGGTTGTGGCCCAGCGCCTGGCCCACGGCGCGCGACAGGGCCTTGTCGCCCAGCTCCAGCGCCAGGTCGCCGTAGGTGCGGGTCTGGCCGGGCAGGATGCGGCGGGCCAGCGCATAGACGCGCTGGTTGAATTCGGGCACGCCGCGCAGGTCCAGCGGGATCTCCAGCAGGTCGCGCGGTTCGCCGGCCATCAGCGCGGCGATGCCCTCCATCGCCTGCGCCGCCGCGCTGCCCAGGCGCGCCGCATCGACCTGCGGCAGCGCCGGATAGCGCCGCGCCATGCGCGCCCGGGTGGCGGCCTCGTCGGCCTCGGGCAACTGGGCGCCGAGCAGCCCGGCCTCGCTCCAGGCCAGGCCGACGTGGCCGATGGCGGTCGGGAAGACCGTCCAGGCCGCGTCGGAGGGTTGTGTCGATGGCTGCATCATGCGGGGCGGCCCGCGGCGGCGGGCGGCGCGCGCCGATTCTGCGCCGAAAGCGCGGGCAGCCGCACCTCGGCCGCGAGGAAGTCCAGCACCGCACGCACGCGCGCCGGCAGCCGCCCTGCCCGGCCCAGATAGACCGCGTGGATCGGCTCCAGCTCGCGCGGGTTGAAGTCCTCCATCACCGGCACCAGCCGGCCGGCCGCGATGTCCGCCTGCACGTGGTAGACCGACAGCCGCGCCAGCCCCGCGTCGTGCAGCACCAGCGTGCGCAGGGCCGAACCGTCGGAGGCGCGCACGCTGCCGGCGATGGGCACCTCGACGATGCGTCCGTCCACCTTGAGCGGCCAGTCCGGCACGTTGCGGCGGTAGGTGTTGCCCAGGCGGTTGTGGCGCAGCAGCTCGTCGGGGGTGCGCGGCGTGCCGTGGCGCGCCAGGTAGTCGGGCGTGCCGACGATCACCTGCTCGGTCTGGCCCAGCAGGCGCGCCACCAGCTCCGAGTCGGCCAGCCGGCCCCAGCGGATGGCGATGTCGGCGCGCTCGTCCATCAGGTCCACGACGCGGTCGGTCAGGCTCAGGTCCAGCGTGAGTTCGGGGTGGGCGGCCAGCAGCCGCGGCACCAGCGGCAGCAGCACGTGCTGGCCGAAGGGCACGCTGACGCTGAGGCTGACCCGCCCGCGCGGCGCGGCGCCGGCGGCGCAACGTTCGGCCTCGTCCATGTCGGCCAGCACGCGCACGCTGCGCTCGTAGAAGTGGCGCCCTTCGGCGGTGAGCTGCAGCTTGCGGGTGGAGCGGTGCACCAGTTGCACGGCCAGGCGCGCTTCGAGCCGGGCGACGAGCTTGCTGACGGCCGAGGGCGTCATCCCCAGCACGCGCGCGGCGGCCGAAAAGCCGCCCCGGTCGACCACCTGGACGAAGGCTTCCATCTCGCCGGAACGGTTGACCTCGATGCGCGGCACGAGCTTCCTTTTTCTGTGAATTCAACTCACAGCTTCTTGTCGATGCGGCATTCTATTCATCGAAGGCGCCGGCCCGCACAGTACGAAGCATCATGCCTCTCGCACTTCTCGCCCTCACTGCCGGCGCCTTCGGCATCGGCACCACCGAGTTCGTCATCATGGGCCTGCTGCTGCAGGTCTCGGCGGACCTCCATGTCTCCATCCCCTCGGCCGGCCTGCTGATCTCGGGCTACGCCATCGGCGTGGCTGTCGGCGCCCCGTTGCTGACCCTGGCCACCCGGCGCCTGCCGCGCAGGACGGTGCTGCTGGCACTGATGGCCATCTTCACGCTCGGCAACCTGGCCTGCGCGCTGGCGCCGGACTACGGCACGCTGATGGCCGCCCGCGTGCTCACCTCGCTGGCGCACGGCACCTTCTTCGGCGTCGGCTCCGTGGTGGCGACCGGACTGGTGCCGCCGGAGCGGCGCGCCTCGGCCATCGCGCTGATGTTCACCGGCCTGACGGCGGCCACGCTGCTGGGCGTGCCGGCGGGCGCGTGGATCGGCCTGCACTTCGGCTGGCGTTCGGCGTTCTGGGCGGTCACGGCCATCGGCATCGTGGCGCTGGCGGTGCTGTGGCGCTTCGTGCCGCGCGACGGCGGCCACGCCGAGCCCGCGCCGCTGCGCGAGGAACTGGCCGTGCTGCGCCGCCCGCAGGTCTGGCTGGGGCTGGCGATGACGGTATTGGGCTTTGCCGGCGTGTTCGCCTTCTACACCTACGTGCAGCCGCTGCTGACGCGGGTGAGCGGCCTGCCCGAATCGGCGGTCTCGCCGGTGCTGCTGCTCTTCGGCGGCGGGCTGGCGGTGGGCAACCTGCTCGGCGGCCGGCTTGCGGACCGCGGCGCGATGCGCGCCGCCGTCGGCACCCTGCTCGCCCTGGCGCTGGTGCTGGCCGCGGCGCGCTGGGCGATGCCGCATGCCGCCCTGGCCGTGGCCTTCATCGCCGTGCTCGGGGTGGCGGCCTTCGCCACCGTGGCGCCGTTGCAGATGCGCGTGCTGGAGCAGGCCGCCGGCGCCGGGCAGAACCTGGCCTCCAGCCTGAACATCGCCGCCTTCAACCTCGGCAACGCGCTGGGCGCGTGGGTGGGCGGCGCGGTCATCGCGCACCAGCCGGGCCGGCCGGGCCTGATGAACCTGGGCCTGGCCGCCGCGGCGCTGACGCTGGCCGGGCTGGTGCTGGCGCTCGGCAGCCAGGTGCTGGAGCGGCGCCAGCGGCCGGTGCGCTGCGAAGCGCTGGGCACCTGAAACCTCCACTTTTTTCTAGGAATCGACACATGGAATATCGACTGCTCGGCCGCTCCGGCTTCCGCGTGCCGGTGCTGGGCTTCGGCGCCGGCACCTTCGGCGGGCGCGGGCCGCTCTTCAGCGCCTGGGGAAACGCCGGCCTGGAGGAAGCGCGGCGGATGATCGACCTGTGCCTGGAGCACGGCGTGAGCCTCTTCGACACCGCGGACGTGTACTCCGACGGCGCATCGGAGGAGATCCTCGGCGCCGCGCTGGCCGGCCGGCGCCATCGCGCGATCATTTCCACCAAGCTGACGCTGCGCGCGGGCGACGGCCCCAACGACGCCGGCTGGTCGCGCCACCACCTCGTCGAAGCGACCGAGGCGGCACTGCGGCGGCTGCAAACCGACCACATCGACATCCTGCAACTGCACGCCTTCGATGCCGCCACGCCGGTGGAGCAGATGCTGCGCACCCTCGACGACCTGGTGCGCGCGGGCAAGGTGCGGGCCATCGGCGCCTCCAACTTCGCCGGCTGGCAACTGATGAAGGCGCTGGCCGCGGCCGACCGGCTGGGCACCGAGCGCTTCGTCGCCAACCAGGCGTACTACTCGCTCGTCGGCCGCGACTACGAGTGGGACCTGATGCCGCTGGGCCTGGACCAGGGCCTGGGCGCGCTGGTGTGGAGCCCGCTGGGCTGGGGCCGCCTGACCGGGAAGATCCGGCGCGGCCAGCCGCTGCCGCCCGGCAGCCGCCTGCACGACACCGCGGGCTCCGCGCCGCCGGTGGAGGAAGAGCGCCTGTACCGCGTGGTCGACGCGCTCGACGCGGTCGCGGAAGAAACCGGCCGCAGCGTGCCGCAGATTGCCCTGAACTGGCTGCTGCAGCGGCCCACCGTGAGCAGCGTGCTGATCGGCGCGCGCGACGAGGCGCAGCTGCGCCAGAACCTGGGCGCCATCGGCTGGCAGCTCACGCCGGCGCAGATGGCCCGCCTGGACGCGGCCAGCGCCGTCACGCCGCCCTACCCCCACTACCCCTACTGGAACGGCCAGTTCACCGAACTGGCGCCGCCGGCGGTGCCGATGCATCGCTGAGCGCGCCCTCCAGCACCCAGTCGCGCACCGCGCGCAGCGATGGGTCGTCGCGCCGCTGCACCGGGTACACCAGGTGGAAGGGCTGGCCCTGCAGCCCGGGGCCGAAGGGCTGGACCAGGGTGCCCCTGCGCAGTTCGTCCTCCACCAGCACGCGGCCCATCAGCGCCACGCCCTGCCCGCTCAGCGCGGCGGAGACCGTGAGGGTTTCGTCGGAGAACGCCGGCCCGGCCTGCACGTCCAGCCCGGGCACGCGGGCACGCTTCTGCCACGCGGCCCAGCCGATCTCGGCGCTCTTCGCGCCGAGCGGCTCGAAGTGCAGCAGCGTGTGGCGCACCAGGTCGGCACGCCGGCGCAGGCCCAGCGCCGGGCTGCACGCCGGCACGAACAGCGTGTCGAACAGCTTCTCGGCCACCAGGCCCGGCCACCGGCCGCGGCCGTAGCGGATGGCCATGTCGGCCGTCACACCGTCGAGCGGCACCGGTGCGTGGGAGACGTGGAAGCGCAGGCAAAGCTGCGGATGGCGGGCCACCAGTTGCGGCACCCGCGGCAGCAGCCAGCGCGCGACCACCGCGGGCGTGGCCGAGAGCGTGACCGTCTGGCGCGCCGGCGCCGCATGCAGGCCTGCCACCGCCTGCGCCATCGCGTCGAAGGACTCGGTGAGCGCCTTCTGCAGCACCTGCCCCTGCGCGGTGAGCACCAGCTGGCGCGGCGTGCGCACGAACAGCGCCAGGCCCAGCGTGTCCTCGAGCTGGCGTACCTGGTGGCTGATCGCCGTGGGCGTGACCGACAGCTCCTGCGCGGCGAGCTTGGCGCTGCGGTGCCGCGCCGCAGCCTCGAAGGCACGCAGCGCCGAGAGGGAGGGCAGCGAGCGTGGGTGATCCATGGATGAATTCTATTTTCCAATTGCCGCCAGAAATCGTCGTTTGTCACGAGGCACAGCGGCTCCTAGATTCGATCTGCCAGCTCCAAGCTGCTGAGCAGTTCTCATCCATCCATCGAGGAATCCCGCCATGACCCATCTTCTGCACCTGGACGCCAGCGCCCGCCCCGGCCGCGCCGGCGAACACCCGCACGGCTCGCTCACCCGCGCGCTGAGCCACCGCTTCGTCGCGCGCTGGACGCGCGCCCGCCCGCAGGACGCGGTGAGCTACCGCGACGTCGGGCTGCAGCCGCCCCCTGCGCTGTCCGGCGAATGGATCCATGCCGCCTTCACGCCCGAGGCCAACCGGTCGCCGGCGCAGCGCACGGTGCTGGCGCACAGCGACGCCCTGGTGAACGAACTGCTGCGCGCCGACCTGCTGGTGCTGGGCGTGCCGATGTACAACTTCGGCCCGCCGGCCGCCTTCAAGGCCTGGCTGGACCACATCGTGCGCATCGGCCGCACCTTCGACTTCGACCCGGCGCGCGGCGACGATCCCTACGTGCCCCTGCTGGCCGACCGGCCGCGCCAGGCCGTCCTGCTCAGTTCGCGCGGCGGCCACGGCTTCGACGATGGGGGCGCGATGGCCGCGATGAACCACCTGGACCCTGCCGTGCGCACGGTGCTGGGCTTCATCGGCATCACCGAGGTGCACGGCATCGCCATCGAGCACGAGGAGCACGGAGGCGAGCGCCTTGCGCGGTCGGTGGCGCTGGCGCATGCGCGCATCGATGCGCTGGTGGACCGGTGGCTTGCGCCGGCGCCGGCCGTCCATCGGGCCGCCGGCATGCAGAAGGCGGCCCTGGCTGCCTGATGCGGCTACGCCGCCAGCGCGGCCAGCGTCTTCTGCATCGCCGGCATGCCCACGGCCATCATGGCGCCGATGGGGCCGGCCGCCGCGTCGGGCAGCACGTCGGTGATCCAGACGAAGCGCGAGCGGCCGTCGGGCTCGGCCAGCACCTGCGCGCTGGCGTGGTGGTGCTCGGCCCGTCCGCCCACCACGGTGTAGGCCAGGCGCCGCGCCTGCTCGTCGATGCCGACCAGCCGCTCGCGCACCTCGTAGCCGTTGGCGAAGCGGATGCGGCGCACCTGGCCGCCCTCCTCCAGCACGCAGTCGGCGACGAAGCCGGGCGCCAGGCGCGTGTGCACGGCGCCGAAGTCGCGCAGCACGTCCCACACCAGCGCCGGCGCGGCGTCGACGACGAATTCCTGGCGCAGCGTGGCCATGCCCGAGCCCCCTCAGCCGGCGCGCAGCTGCGCACGCAGCCTGGCGCCGATCTCCGGCTGCGCCAGGAACGGGTCGGCCGGATTGCGCATGGCGACGATGTTCTCCATACGGCTGGTGATGTTGCCCAGCGCCTTGGGGCTCTCGTGGCTGAACACGTAGAACTGGTCGTCGCTGATCGCCTGGAAGACCTTGTGCGCCACCTCGGCGGCGGTGATCTTGCCGCTGGTGACGGCCTTCTCCGTCATCGCCTGGCCGATCAACTGGCTCTTGGTGAGCTGGCTCTGCGCCGGCGCGCCGCCCGGTCGGTTGCGCTCGCTGTGGGTGATGCCGGTGGGCACGAAGTACGGGCACAGCAGGCTGGCGCCGATCTGGTCGGTCACCAGGCGCAGGTCCTGGTACATGGTCTCGGTCAGGCTCACCACCGCGGCCTTGGCCGCGTTGTAGATGCCCATGTTGGGCGGCGTGAGCAGGCCGGCCATGCTGGCGGTGTTGGTCACGTGGCCGCGGTACGACGGGTCCTTCGCCGCGGCCTCCAGCATCATCGGCACGAACAGGCGCACGCCGTGGATCACGCCCCACAGGTCCACGCCCAGCACCCATTCCCAGTCGGCGACGGTGTTCTCCCACACCAGGCCGCCGGCGCCCACGCCGGCGTTGTTGAAGACGAAGTGCGGCGCGCCGAAGCGCTCCTTCACGGCGGCGGCCAGGGCCTCCATCTGGCCGGCGTCGGCCACGTCGACCTTGCGCGCGAGCACCTGCGCGCCCGCGGCCTTCATCTCGGCCTCGGCCTGGTCCAGTGCGTCCTGCTGCACGTCCACCAGCACCAGGTTCATGCCGCGGGCGGCGCCGATGCGCGCGCATTCGAGGCCGAAGCCGGAGCCGGCGCCGGTGAGCACGGCCGTCTTGCCTTGGAAGTCCTGGATCATGGAGAAACGCCTTTCAGTCGGAAGGAAGAGGTGGATGTCTCGACCGCTGCCGGCCTGCATGCATGGCGGCAGCGACGCGGACGCCATTGAAGCGCGAACGGCGCCCGGCTGTCAGTCCTTCCCGCGACGGCGGCCCTTCAACCGACGCCCGGCTCGCTGCCAACCCCGTGGTGCACGGTGAACAGGCCGTCGGGATCGTAGCGACGCTTGGCGGCCAGCAGCCGCGCATGGTGGCCGCCCCAGAAGGCGCGCGGCCAGTCGGGCTGGAAGTAATCGCTCTCGGACAGGTAGGCGCCGCCGTCGGGCACCACCTGCCGCAGCGCCGCCATGCCGCGGCGGATGGCGGCGGCGCGTGCGCGGCCCCGCTCGACCTGCGGTTCGTGGCCCGGCAGGCCCGGATAGGCCGGCTGCTCGCCGGCGCCCATGATGAGCAGGGCGAAGGCGTCCAGCACGGCCGGGTTCATGGCTGTGTCGCGGGCCGCGGCCAGCACTTCGGGCGGGGCGCCGGCGAGCCCCTTGTTGAAGTGCAGCGACAGGCCGCTCTCGCGGCTGGCGGCGAACAGCGCGTCGGCCAGCGCGCCCGGCGCCTCGCCGTGCAGCAGGGCGGCCGGCAGCCAGGTGGACGCGTAGCCGTGCAGCACCTGCCCGGCCTGGCCCTGATCGCCGGGCCAGAAGACGTTGGTGGCCGGCGCGCCGGGGCGCTCGTCGCGGGCCTGGAAGCCTAGGCTGCGCTTGATCCACGACGGCGCCCAGAAGTCGCGCGCCGAGGTGCCGACCACCAGCGGCGAGGACAGGAAGCGCACTTCCTCCGGCGCCGCTTGCACCGCATCGATGAAGGGCTGCCAGACGGCGCCCGCCTCGGCCCGGTTCAGGCCCTGGAAGACCATGCTCACCTGCAGCCGCTCCCCGGGCAGCAGGCGGATCTGCTCGCCCCAGTGCGGGCTGAGCAGCGCCGTGCGCGCGAAGCCGAGCGTTTGCGCGATCAAGCGGCGGAAGGCCTCGGGCGAGGCGGCCTGCACCGTCATCTCGATCGCGCCGAAGGTGCGCGGCAGCGGGTGCACCTTCAGCGTCAGCCGCGTGACGACGCCGAAGCTGCCGCCGCCACCGCCCTTGAGGGCCCAGAACAGTTCGGGATCGCGGCAGGCGTTGACGGTGCGCACCGCCCCGTCGGCCGTCACCACCTCGGCCTGCAGCAGGCTGGCCGAGGCCAGGCCGAAGGCCTTGGAGAAGCTGCCGAAGCCGCCGCTTTGCACCAGCCCGGCCACGCCCACCGTCATGCAGCCGCCGCCCTGCACGTAGCCGCCGGCGCGGGTGGTGACGGCGTCGTAAGCCTCGCCCCAGACGGCGCCCGCGCCCAGGGTGACGGCGCGCTGCGGCGGCAGGCGGCCGGCGCAGCCCTCGGGCACGAAGTCCTCGTGCACGGCGGCGTCGTTCATGCGGCGCGTCCACACCAGCAGCGAGCCGGCCGCGTTCGAGGTGCCCTGGTAGGCATGGCCGCCGCCCTTCACCGCCAGCCGGACGCGCCGCGTGCGCGCGAAGTCCACCGCCGCCGCCACCTCCTGCGCGTTGCGCGCGGCCACCGCCCAGGCGCTGGGCTGCGAGGTCCATGCGTCGACGTAGCCCAGCGTCTGCGTCAGCGCCACGCTGTCGCGCGTGAAGTACGGGTTCTTCAGCGCGCGCAGCAGGCGCTCGGCTTCGGCGGGGTCCTGCCGCGCCGCTGGCCAGGGTGACTCGACACGCATCAGCGCACCGCCGGTGGCGACCCCCAGGCGCTGCCAGTCGGCCTCGTCGGGCCAGCCCGGCTCGCCAGGGCGAACCGTGGGCGCCGCGGCGCGGGCGGCGGGCAGGCGGCCGAGCCAGGGCATCGCCGCGGCCGCCGACAGCAGCAGCCGCCGCGGCCGTGAAAAGAGGGAGGCCCGTGTCCGCATCGCCGTGCCGCGTGCCTGCGTGCGGCCGCCGATCAGTCGCGCGCCGCCCTCAGCACGTAGCCGATGCGCGGGAAGTGCACATGCACCGTGCCGGCGCCGTCCGCCTGTCGCGCCAGCGTGTAGTGCGTGCGCGTGGCCGCGACCAGCGTGCCGGCGGTCTCTTCCGGGCCGAAGCTCTCGGCGCGCACGGTGACGGCGCTGCCCAGCGGGATGCCGTGCTCGTCCTGGAAGGTGCTGTCGGCCAGCAGCGTGTGCGGCGTGGCGGCCTGCGCGGCGGCGATGGCGTCGGCGGCCGTGATCTTCTCGAAGCTGCCGTGGCCGATCGCCTGGATGCCGTCCATCCAGTCCAGCACGGCGGGCGTGAGCTGGAGGATGTCCTTCACCGCATGCACGCGGCGGGTGTACCAGAGCCCGTGGTAGGCGGCGAAGTCGGCGATGCAGGGCACTTCGCCGAGCAGGAAGGGCTTGTCGTCCAGCATGTCCGACAGGCGCCGCAGGTAGGACTTGTAGGCCGCGGCGGCGTCGCCCGGCCGCAGCCGCGCCATGTTGCCGGCGCTCATCTTCGCGCGGTCTTCCGCGAAGGCCTTGGCCGCCTCGGGCGGCGCGCCGGCGAAGACCTCGGCCGCGCCCTTGGGCTGCAGGCTGTAGGCCATGGCGGCCCAGAAGAGCTGGCTGTCGGCCCACTGGGCGAGGATGCGCGAGAGGCCCTTTTCCGGCTCGGGGTACAGCGGCGGTTCGGGCTGCAGGTGCTCCAGCACGTCGGCGACGAGGGCGGTGTCGCAGTAGATGTCGGCGCCGATCTGCAGCACCGGCGCACGCCGGTAGCCGCCGGTGAGGGCCACGAGCTGCGGCTTGGGCATCACCGGCGGGATGATCACCGACTTCCAGGCCAGCTTCTTGTGGCCCAGCAGCAGGCGGGCCTTCTCGGAAAAGGGCGAACTGGCGTAGTGGTGGAGGATCAGGTCGGGCATGTGTGGGGTCGGGTCGACGCGCTACGGCAGCGAGGCCCTCACCCTACCCGCTCGCGCCGCGTTTGTCGAAGCCCGGCGTGCCGTTCGCGGCGGCGTGCAGCACGGCACGCTCGGTCTCCGACAGGTGCCGCTCCATCAGCGACACGGCGGCCTGGGTGTCGCGCGCCAGCACGGCATCGACGATGGCCTGGTGCTCGGCA
Organism: Xenophilus azovorans DSM 13620; assembly: GCF_000745855.1. GTDB lineage: Bacteria > Pseudomonadota > Gammaproteobacteria > Burkholderiales > Burkholderiaceae_C > Xenophilus > Xenophilus azovorans. Next base: position 334,627 of record NZ_KN050766.1, on the reverse strand, counting down.
TTGACGTCGCGCGCAACCAGGTGCGTGCTCTCCAGGCGGATCTTGCGATAGCGCTGCGAGTGGTCGGTCAGCTGGTTCCAGAAGCGCAACAGCCACTGCGAGCGGCAGGCGCCGACCAGTGCTGCATGGAACTGGCGATGCCGGTCTTCCCACTCCGATGCCAGCGCATCCGGCCGGGAGAAATCCGGCAGCGGCGTGCGCTGCAGCACATGCAGCGCCGCCACCACCCCCGCTTCCCAGCGCGCGTCGCCGTGCTCGATGGCGTCCGACAGGCAGAGCCGCTCGATCTCCCGCCGCGCCTTCATCAGGTCGGTGAACTCGGCGATGGACGACTCCACCACGCGCGCCCCGCGGTGGGCCTCGACCGCGACCAGCCCTTCGCTGCCCAGCCTCGCCAGCGCCTCGCGGATGGGCGTGAGGCCTAGATGAAAGCGCTTGTCGAGATCCGCCGCGCGCAGCCGTTCGTTGGGCGCGAGCTCACCCCGAAGGATTTCCTGGCGCAGGCGCTCGTAGGCGCGCTCGGTCCGGGAACTGGAGGACTCCGAAGGTCGCTCATCTAGCACGAAAGTCTCCATGAAGTATATGCGTCATTATACGGACGACCATATTTCATGAAATCCGTATATTTCATGAAATTAATCGACTCACATGAATTCCATCGGCCGGTACCGCGCATTTCGATCCACTTCCGAGAACGCCTTCAACATGCCCACCTCACGCTTTCGCACACTCCCCTTCGTCTGCATCGCACTCGGCGCCGCGGCGGCGCCGGCCATGGCCCAGAGCAGCACCACAGTCTATGGCCTGGTCGACCTCGGCTTCGTGCGGGAGAGCGGCGGCCCCGGCGGCGCACGCAACCAAAAACTCACCAGCGGCATCAGCGCCGGGTCGCGCCTGGGCTTCCGCGGCACGGAAGACCTGGGCGGCGGCCTGTCGGCGGTCTACCGCCTGGAGATGGGGCTCAATTCCGACACGGGCACGCTCGGCCAGGGCGGCCGGGCCTTCGGCCGCGAGTCCTGGGTGGGCCTGCAGGGCGGCTTCGGCCGGATCCTGCTGGGGCGCCAGTACACGCCGGTGGCCTTCCTTCAGGTGGAAACCGACCCCTTCAACACCGGCCTGGCCGGTACATCGGCCAACCTGATCAGCGCAGGCGGGGCGGGCGGCAGCAACCGCATGGACAACACGGTCCGCTACGCGGTGGAAACGAAACAGGGCCTCACCCTCGACCTGGCCTACGCCTTCGGCGAGAAGGCCGACGACGCCAGCGCCTCCCGCGAGTACGGGCTGGCCGTCGGCTATGTCTCCGGGCCGGTGTACGTCAAGCTGGGGCACCACAACGTCAACGACGCCAAGGGCGTGCCGGGCAAGGTGACGCTGCTGGGCGCCAAGTACGACTTCGGCGTGGCAACGGCGCACTTCAACTACGCCGTGAACCGGGGTTCGGCGGTCTTCGGGCTGATCAACAAGGACTCGCGCGACCTGATGCTGGGCATCTCGGTGCCGTACGGCGCAGGCAGGTTCATGGCCTCCTACATCCGCAAGGACGACCGCACCCTCGACAACAACGACGCCAACCAGTGGGCGGTCGGCTACATGCACAACCTGTCGCGCCGCACCGCGCTGTATGCGTCCATCGCGCGCATCCACAACAACGCCCGCGCCGGAGCCGCCACCGGCTTCTACCGCGTGGGCAACGCCACCGAACAGGGCCTGGGCAGCCGCGCCCTCAACTTCGGCATGCGCCATGCCTTCTGATTTCCAATCTCTTCCGGACAAGGACCATCCCATGAACCGACGAAACCTCTGCCAATACATCCTGGGCTGCGCCGCAGTGACGCTGGCGGCCGGAACCGCCACGGCCCAGCCTGCGGCAGACTACCCGGCCAAGCCCATCACCATCGTCGTGGGCTACCCCGCGGGCGGCGACACCGACGTCATCGCCCGCGTGATCGGCGAGAAGCTGTCGGCCCGGCTGGGCCAGCCGGTGGTGGTGGACAACCGCACCGGCGCCGGCGGCACCATCGCCTCCAGCATGGTCTCCAAGGCCGCGCCCGATGGCTACACGCTGCTACTGGCCCCGAACACGGTCGCCATCACGCCGCACGTGCTGCAGGCATCCAAGACTGCCCAGATCGACCCCGCCAGCGACCTGACGCCGATCATCCAGTTGGCCAGCCAGTCGCTGTTCGTCGTCGCGGCGGCCGACACCGGCGTGAAGACCATGAAGGACCTCGTGGCCTCCGTGAAGGCGGGGAAGATCCGGTCCTACGCGAGCCCGGGCTACGGCTCGCCGATGCACGTGCTGGCAGAGCTGGTCGACAAGTCCGCCGGCATCAAGATCACGCAGGTGCCCTACCGCGGCAGCGTGCCGGCGGTGGCGGACATGGTGGCCGGGCAGGTGCCCATGATGTATTCGTCGCTCGGCCCCGTCCTGCCCTTCGTCGAGAACGGCAAGCTGGTGGTGCTGGCCGTGGCGGACCCGGCCCGCTCGGCTTTCCTGCCCGACGTGCCCACGCTGGCCGAGGCCGGCTATCCCAATGCGGACGTGGGGGCGTGGCAGGCCCTGATGGGTCCGAAGGACATGCCGCCGGCACTGGTGGCGCTGCTGAACCGGCACGTCAACGAGGTGCTCAGGATGCCCGACGTGGCGGCGCGCATGAAGAAGATCTCGCTGCAGCCGGAAGGCGGGTCGCCCGAGAAGATGAAGAAGCTGGCGCAGGAGGACTATCTTCGCTACGGCCGGCTCGTCAAGGAATTCGGCATCCGCGCCGAATAGGCCCTGCCGCGATGACGACACTCATCACCGGCGCCGGCGTCATCGGATGCCATACCGCGCGCATGCTGGCGCAGCGCGGCGAAGAGGTGCTGCTGCTGGACCTGCAGCCGGCCGCGGCCGCCGTCGCCTCCATCGTCGACTCCCCCCGCGTGCGGCTGGTGCAGGGCGACGTGTCCGACTTCGACAGCCTGTCGCAGCGGGTGCGCGGCGAGGGCGTACGCCGCATCGTGCACACGGCGGCCATGCTGTCCACTGCCATCCGCGCCCATCCGCTGCGCGGCATCGCCGTCAACGTCATGGGCACGGCGAACGTGCTCGAATGCGGTCGCCTGCACGCGCTGGAGCGCGTGGTGGTGGCCAGTTCGACCACGGTGGGCTACAGCACCTTCGGCGAATTCGACGGCGCCGCCTTTCCGGACGACTTCCCCCTGCGCTCGATCTCCCACCGGCCCGGATCGATCTACGCGGCCACCAAGGTCAGCGCCGAGCACCTCGCGCTGCTGTACCGCGATCTCTACGGCTTGAGTACCGTCACGCTGCGCTATGCGGCGGTGATCAGTGCCTGGCCCGGCCCCGGCACCTCGGTGCCGGGAAGGGTGCTGTCCGCCCTCGCCGGCCCTGCCAGCCGGCGGGCCGCATCGGTCATCGACGATCCCTACATCGTGTGGCGAGGCGGGGAGGAGTTCGTCGACGCCCGCGATTGCGCGCTGGCGAACGTCGCCGCGCTGGATGCGCCCGCGCCCGTTCAAGGCGTCTACAGCGTCGGCATGGGGCGCCTGCACAGCTTCGAGGACTTCGAGCAGGCGGTGCGGCACCTCCATCCGGCCCTGCAGGTCGAGCGGCGGGTGGCGCCGGCAGGCGGCTTCGCGGGATTCCCGCACGTGCGCAACGCGGCGTCCGATCTGGCGCCCATCGACCGCGAACTCGGCTGGCGGCCGAGTTTCTCGCTGGATGACGCCGTGGCGCACTTCGCGCCCTACACGATGGAACTCGCGACGTGACAACGATCGATATCGACGGGCTGCCGCCGCAGCCTCCCCTGCCCTTCAAGGCCGCGGCGGACTATGCCGAGACCGTGCTCGCCTGGGCACGAACGGTGCCGTCGGGCCTCCAGTTGGCGCGCAACGTGGCCTACGGCCCCGATGCCTCCCACCGCTACGACGTCTACGGTGCGCCCGATCAGAGCGTCCTGCCTGTGCTGGTGTTCTGGCATGGCGGCGGATGGACGCACGGCCACAAGGAGTGGAGCGCCTTCATGGCCGAGCCCGTGGCCAGGCTCGGCCTGCGACTGGTGACGCCGGGCTACCGGCTCGCGCCTGCGCACCGGCTGCCTGCCGCCTTCGATGACAGCCTGGCGGCGCTGCGTCACATCGCGGCGCATGCGCGTGACTTCGGCGGCGATCCGCAGCGCATCTACCTGGCCGGCCATTCGGCCGGAGGACACCTGGCCGCGCTCGCTGCATTGCGCACGGCGGATGCGCGGCAGGCCGGCGTACCGGTGGAGGCCCTGCGCGGCTGCCTGCCGCTGAGCGCGATCCTGGATCTGCATCATCCCCAGCCGCCGGCGGAAAGTCTGGAAGAACGCGTCTACAGCCATGTGCTGCAGCGGCCCGATGACGACGCGCCGATGAGTCCCCTCTGCTGGACGGCCGGCAACCGCATGCCCTTCTGCCTGGGCTACGGCGAGATGGACAGCGAACGCGTGGCACGCTCCAACCAGCGCACCGCCGCCTTGCTGGCGCTGCAGCCCGGCCCCGTCCGGCTGGACCGCGAGGCCGGCCTGGATCACTTCGGCACGCACACCCGCCTGCGCGACGGCTCGGCGCCCTGGTACGCAAGGCTCACCGACATGGTGCGCGGCGAGGACCAGTAGCTTCATCGCAGGCCGAGTCTTCCCCCATTCACCGAGCAAGCTGCATCCATGACGAACAGACAGACCGCTTTCATCACCGGCGCCGCCTCCGGCATCGGCCATGCCACCGCCGTGCGCCTGGCCGCCGACGGCTTCCGTGTGGTCATTCTCGACCGGGACCACGAGAAGGTCGAACGCAGCGTGGCCGCGCTGCGGGCCTCGGGCCACGATGCCGCCGGGCACGCGCTCGACGTGCGCGACCGCGCCGCCATCGCACAGGCACTGGACTCGCAGCCGCGCGTCGACGTGCTGGTCTGCGCCGCCGGGATCGGGCCGATGCGGGCCTTCGACGAGATCACCGACGACGACTTCCGGCAGGTGCTGGAGGTCAACCTGATCGGCCTGTTCGCCTGCTGCCAGGAGGCAGCACGCCGCATGCAGGCCGGCGGGCGCATCGTCACCGTCTCGTCGCGGGCGGCGCTCGGCGCCGGCAGCTTCGCGCACTACGCCGCGTCGAAGGCCGGGGTGATCGGCCTGACGCGCGCGATGGCGATCGACCTGCGCCCGAAGGGCATCGCCGTGAATTCGATCGCGCCGGGGTTCACCGACACCGGCATGACACGCGCGCTCACCCCGCAGCAACACGCCGCCGCCAGCGCACTGGAGCCGGCCGGCAAGCCGGCCGATCCGTCCGAGATCGCCAACGCGATCGCCTTCTTCGCCTCGCCGCGCACCACCTTCGTCACGGGGCAGACGCTCTTCGTCGACGGCGGCAAGTCACTCGGAGGTCTCGGCGCATGAAGGCCAGGATCGTGCGCTCGGCCTGCCTCGAAGGCCGCGTCAAGCCTGGCCATGCCGACCAGTTCGACGCCTTTATCCTGGAGCAGATCGCACCGCTGATGAAGCGCTTCCCGGGCGTGCGGGCCACGCGCATCCTGAGATCACTGGAAGTGGAGGACGACGGGCCGCCGCTATACATGGTCTTCGAGTCGGTCTACGACTCGGTGGATGCCATGCGCGCCGCGTTCGCCGACCCCGTCCGCCAGGAACTGAGGCAGCGGCTCGGCGAGGTGATGCCCCTCTTCGAGGGCCGCATGTTCCACATCACGCAGATGCTGAGCGCCGACGAGCCCCTTCGGGACTGAGCGATCTACGCCACCGGCATGGCGCGCTCGATGATGGCGCCGGCATCGACGCCCGCGCCCAGCGTGCCGAAGGCGTAGCCCCAGTCCCCGCCCAGGCGCGAGGCGGCGAAGGCGGCGTGCACCGCCTCGGGGGCGGTCTGCACCAGCAGCGCGGCCTGCACGGCCAGCGCCACGTCCTGCGCCAGGCGGCGCGCCTCCACTTCCGTGGCCATGGCCTCGACGCGCGCCGGCAGCGCGGCCACCAGGCGGTCCAGCGCCGCGTGCACGCCGCGTGCCGGGGCCAGTTCGCGTTCCAGCGCTGCCGCCGCATCGCCCTTGCGCAGCGCGCGCAGCAGGTCGATGGCCATGATGTTGCCGGCGCCCTCCCAGATGGAGTTCAGCGGCATCTCGCGGTAGATGCGCGCCATCACGCCCTGGCCGCCCTCTTCCACGTAGCCATTGCCGCCCAGGCATTCCATCGCCTCCTGCGCCAGGTGGCTGCCGCGCTTGCAGATCCAGAACTTGGCAACAGGGGTGAGCAGGCGCGCCATCAGGCGTTCGTGCGCATCGTCCTGCCGGTCGAAGCTGCGCGCCAGGCGGATCGCCAGCGCGGTGGCGGCCTCGCTTTCCAGCGCCAGGTCGGCCAGCACGTTGCGCATCAGCGGCTGCTCGATCAGCGGCTTGCCGAAGGCGCTGCGCTGGCGGGTGTGGTTGAGCGCCAGCGCCACCGCCTGGCGCATCAGGCCGCTGGTGCCCAGCGAGCAGTCCAGGCGGGTCATGGTGCCCATCTCCAGGATCTGCGGCACGCCGCGGCCCTCCTCGCCCACCAGCCACGCGGCGGCGCCGTGGAACTCGACCTCGGAGCTGGCGTTGGCCTTGTTGCCCAGCTTGTCCTTCAGGCGCTGGATGCGGATGGCGTTGCGCGTGCCGTCGGGCAGCACGCGCGGCAGGAAGAAGCACGAGAGGCCCGCCGGCGCCTGCGCCAGCACCAGGAAGGCGTCACACATCGGCGCCGAGAAGAACCACTTGTGGCCAGTGATCGCGTAGCGCTCGCCCCAGGCGTCGCTGCCGTCGCGCACGGCCTGCGTGGTGTTGGCGCGCACGTCGGAGCCGCCCTGCTTCTCGGTCATGCCCATGCCCATGGTCACGCCGGGCTTGTCGCGGTAGACCTTCAGCGCCGGGTCGTACGCGCGGCTTTGCAGCAGGGGCGACCACTCGGCATGGATGGCCGGGTTGTCGCGCAGGGCCGGCGCCACCGCGTAGGTCATCGAGATCGGGCACAGGATCGAGGGCTCCAGCTCGGTGAAGAGCATGAAGCCCGCCGCGCGCTGCACGTGGGGCGAGCGCCCGAGCGGCGACGGACCGCCCCGAGCCGCGGGAGCCCCCTCGGGGGGCAGCGCAGCAGGCGAAGCCGCAGGCGTGGGGGCCTCGTTCTCGGCCCACGGCGTGCCATGCAGCCCGGCGCCGACGGCCGTCTGCATCAGCGCGTGGTAGCTGGGATGGAACTCCACCTCGTCGATGCGGCGGCCGAAGCGGTCGTGCGTGCGCAGCTCGGGCGTGTGGACGTTGGCCAGGCGCGCATGGGCCTGCATCCCGGCGCTGCCCAGCTCGCGGCCCAGCGCCTGCAGCGGCCCAAGCTGCAGGTCCGGCGCGTTGAAGCGCAGCGCGTCCTGCAGCGCGCGGTTGGTGGCGAACAGGTCGTAGTCCACCAGCGGCTCGGGCTGGTTGAAGACCTCATGGGTGATGACGCTGTCCATGTCCGCCTCCTGTGTCTCGGGTCAGATGAGCTTGACCAGCTGCTTGCCGAAGTTGCGGCCCTTGAGCAGGCCGAGGAAAGCCTCGGGCGCGGCCTCGATGCCCTGCGCGATCGACTCGCGCGGCCGCAGCTTGCCGGTGGCCACCAGCGTGCCCAGCTCCTTCAGCGCCTCGGGCCACACCTCCATGTGCTCGCTGACGATGAAGCCTTCCAGCTTCACGCGGTTGATGAGCAGCAGCGCCGGGTTGGCCAGCGGCAGCGGCTGGCCGTCGTAGCCGGCGATCATGCCGCACAGCGCGATGCGGGCGAAGGCGTTCAGGCGCGACAGCACGGCGTCGAGGATGTAGCCGCCGACGTTCTCGAAGTAGCCGTCGATGCCCTGCGGGCAAGCTTCCTTGAGCGCCGCGCTCATGCTCTTGGCGTCCGGGTGCTGGCGGTAGTCGATGCAGGCGTCGAAACCCAGCTCGTCGGTGACGTATTTGCACTTGTCGGGGCCGCCGGCGATGCCCACCACGCGGCAGCCGCGCGCCTTGGCCAGCGCACCGAAGGCGCTGCCGACGGCGCCCGAGGCGGCGCTGACCACCAGCGTCTCGCCGGCCTTGGGCGCGATGATCTTCACCAGGCCGTACCAGGCGGTGACGCCCGGCATGCCCACGGCGCCCAGGTAGTGCGACAGCGGCACGTGCGCGGTGTCCACCTTGCGCAGCATGCCGGGCTGGTTGCCGTCGACCACGCTGTACTCCTGCCAGCCGCCGAAGCCGACCACCTTGTCGCCCACGGCGTACTTGGGGTTGCGGCTCTCGACCACCTCGCCGACCGTGCCGCCCTGGAAGACCTGCCCCACGGGCTGCGGCTGGGCGTAGCTCTTGGATTCGTTCATGCGCCCGCGCATGTACGGGTCCAGGCTCAGGTAGTGGTGGCGCACCAGCACCTGGCCGTCGGCCAGCGGCGGCGTCTCGGCCGTCACAAGCCGGAAGTTGCTGGCCTGGGCCTCGCCCTCGGGGCGGCTGGCCAGGTGGATCTGCTTGTTGGTGGGCATGGATAGCCTCCTTGCTTAGTCTGTGGCGGGGGGTTGCAGGTCGTGGATCGTCTTGCCGGCCACCGGCAGGCGCTTGACGTACTTGAAGGTGCCGGTGCCGTGGGTGCAGGCGCGGCCCTGGCTGTCGTGGATCGTCGCCTCGACGAAGGCCAGCGTGGCGGTGCGGTGCATCAGCCGCCCCCGGGCGATCAGCGGGCCGGTGGCGGGCAGCATGAAGCTGGTCTTCATCTCGACGGTGACCACGCCCATCTCGGGCTGCACGCTGCGCGCGGCGGTGGCCATGGCCACGTCCAGCAGCGTCATGCAGGCGCCGCCGTGGGCGACGGCGAAGCTGTTGGTGTGCTCCGGCGCCGGCGTGTAGCGCAGCTCCGATTCGCCGCCCTCGAAGCGCTCCAGCGTGAAGCCCAGGTGGTCGACGAAGGGGATCGTGACACCGAAGGAAAGGCTCATGCGAGGCGTCCCGCCGTCAGGCGGCTCCCAGCACCACGCTGGTGCCGCCGTCCACCGCCAGCCACTGGCCGGTGATGTGCTTGCCGGCATCGCTGGCGTACAGCAGCGTGATGCCCTTCAGGTCCTCGTCGTCGCCCAGGCGGTGCAGCGGCGCCGCGGCCTTCATGTTGTCCTCGCCCAGGTGGTCGATCAGGCCGGAGGCCATCTTGGTGCGGAAGAAGCCCGGGCAGATGGCGTTGACGTTGATGCCGTACTTGCCCCATTCGGCCGCCAGCGTGCGGGTGAAGCCGATCACCGCCGTCTTGGAGGTGTTGTAGGCCAGGGTCTGCATGCCGGGCGGGTTGCCGTTCAGGCCGGCGATGGAGGCGATGTTGATGATGCGGCCGGTCTTCTTCGGGATCATGTAGCCGTTGGCGACCTGCTGGCTGAGGATGAAGTAGCCGCGCACGTTGAGGTTCATCACCTTGTCCCAGGCCTCGACCGGGTGCTGCTCGGCCGGGGCGCCCCAGCTCGCGCCGGCGTTGTTGACGAGGATGTCCACCGCGCCCAGGCGCTGCAGCGTCTCGTCGGCCAGGCGGCGGGTGTCCTCCTCCTTGCTGCAGTCGGCGGCGACCCAGCGCGCGTCGATGCCGGCGGCCTGCAGTTCGGCGGCGGCCTGCTCCAGGTCGTCGGCCTTGCGCGAGCTGAGCATGACCTTGGCGCCGGCCTCGCCCAGCGCGTGGGCCATCTGCAGCCCCAGGCCGCGCGAGCCGCCGGTGACGAGGGCGACCTTGCCTTTCAGGTCGAAGAGTTGCTGGACGGTGCGGGTCATCGGTGTCTCCTGGGATGAAGGGGGATCGGGTCAGGGCTTCATGCGCGAGCGCACGTAGATCAGCGCCACGCCTACGGTCGCCGCGACGGCGCCCGGCACGGCCAGGCCCCAGCCCGCGGCTTCGTTGCCGCGGCCGATGGCGATGCCGAGGATGAGTACCAGCAGGCCGCCGTAGATGAGCACCCAGGTCAGGTGCTCGATCCAGTGGCGCTTCTTGCCGGAGGCGGTGGGGACGGGGATCGGTTCGGTCATGTCAGTGCCGCCCGGCCGCCCGAAGGCGCTGACGCGCCCCCTCGGGGGGCAGCGATACGCGAAGCGATGAGCGTGGGGGCCATCATCAGAAGGCCTCTTCGGGCAATTGGGCGCACACGGGGTCGCGGCTTTCGACGACGTTCAGCCAGGCGCCGATCCGGGGCAGCTCGTAGTGGAAGAAGTAGGTCATGGCACCGATTCTGCCCAGCGTGGCCGCCCCCTTCGAAGGGTCGGTCTTCAGCGCGCAGAGCGCGACCTGCAGCCACATCCAGGCGATGACGGTGTGGCCGAAGGCCTGCATGTACGGCACCGCGTTGGCCAGCGCCTCGGCCGGGTTGCCGGTGGCCCACGCCGCCTTCGTGGCGCGGTCGATCTGCGTCAGCGCGCCGGCCAGCGCCTTGGCGTGCGGCGCCAGTTCGTCCACGCCCAGCGCGGCGTCCACGGTGGCGGCGATGCGCTCGCCCAGCAGCTTCAGGCCGCGGCCTTCCTCCATCAGCACCTTGCGGCCCAGCAGGTCGGCCGCCTGGATGCCGTGGGTGCCCTCGTGGATCATGTTCAGGCGGTTGTCGCGCCAGTACTGCTCGACCGGGAAGTCGCGCGTGTAGCCGTAGCCGCCGTGCACCTGGATCGCCAGCGAGTTGGCCTCCAGGCACCATTCGCTGGGGAAGCTCTTGGCGATGGGCGTGAGCACCTCCAGCAGCAGCCGGGCATCGTCGGCCGCCTGGGGCGCGCCGGTCTTCTGCTCGTCGACCAGGCGCGCGCAGTACAGCTCCAGCGCCAGCGCGCCCTCGCAGTACGACTTCTGCGCCAGCAGCATGCGGCGCACGTCGGCGTGCTCGATGATGCGAACCTGCGGCTTGCTCGCGTCCTTGCCGGCCGGGCCGACCGGGCGGCCCTGCGGGCGGTTCTTCGCGTAGTCCAGCGAGGCGTAGTAGCCGGCCAGCCCCAGCATCACCGCGGCGGTGCCGACGCCGATGCGCGCCTCGTTCATCATGTGGAACATGCAGGCCAGGCCCTGGCCCGGCTTGCCGACGAGGTAGCCCACGGCGCCGGCCTGGCCGTCGACCGGGTACTTGCCCTCGCCGAAGTTCAGCAGCGTGTTGGTGGTGCCGCGCCAGCCAAGCTTGTGGTTCAGGCCGGCCAGCGCCACGTCGTTGCGCACGCCGGTCAGGTTGCCCTCGGTGTCGACCAGCTTCTTGGGCACGATGAACAGCGAGATGCCCTTCACGCCCGGGATCAGTCTGCCCTCGGCATCGGGGATCTTCGCCAGCACGATGTGCACGATGTTCTCGGTCAGCTCGTGGTCGCCCGAGGAGATCCACATCTTGTTGCCGGTGAGGCGGTAGCGCGGCCCCAGCGGGTCGTTCTCGAAGCCCTCGCCGTCGGGCACGGCGCGCGTAGCCACGTCCGACAGCGACGAGCCGGCCTGCGGCTCCGACAGGCACATGGTGCCGGCCCAGCGGCCCGAGAACTCGTTCAGCGCGAAGACCTTCTTCTGCATCTCGGTGCCGTGCACCATCAGCAGGTTGGCATTGCCGCTGGTGAGCATGTTCGAGCCGATGCTCACCGAGGCCAGGCCGAAGAAGGCGTTGGCCGCCGCCTGCACCGTGTAGGGAAGCTGCATGCCCCCGATCTCGTAGTCCTGCGCGGCGGCCAGCATGCCGCTCTCGACGAAGGCGGCATGCGCGTCGTGCGTGGCCTGCGGGAGGATCACCTTCTCGCCGTCGAACTGCGGCTCCTGCGTGTCCACCAGGCGGTTGAAGGGCGCGTACTTCTCGCGCGCGATGCGCTCGCAGGTGTCGAGCACCGCATCGAAGGTCTCGCGCGAGTGGTCGGCGAAGCGCCCGCGCTCGTTCAGCCGGTCGGCGGCGAGCCAGTCATAGAGGAGGAAGTCGAGGGTGGGACGAAGGCTCATGATGATGATGCGGAATCGTTGGAAGGCGCGCGCGTCAGCGCCATGGTGCCGGCCGCCTTGACGACCAGCGTGCGCCGGCCGTCCTGCGCCACCGCATGGACCTCGGCCTCGGTGAAGCTGATCTGGCGGCCGGGCTTGACCACCCAGGCCTCGCACTCCAGCCAGTCGCCGCGCGCGCCGCGCAGCAGGTTCACCTTGAACTCGGCGGTCAGCACCAGCAGCCCCTCCGGCGCCCGGACCTGCGCCGCCGCACCCATGCTGTGGTCGGCCATCGAGGCCATCACGCCGGCGTGCACCACGCCGCTGTGCTGGCGGTGGCGCGGCTGCAGGTCGATGCGGGTGTGCACGCGGCCGTCGTCGCCCAGGCCGGTCGCCTGCACGCCCAGGTCGACCATGAAGGGGGCGCTGGCGAAGAAGCGCTGCAGGGTCGGCAGGTCGATCTTCACGGACGCGCTCCCTTCCTGGCCTGTCGCGATCTCAGAGCACCTCGAACACGCCGGCCGCGCCCATGCCGCCGCCGATGCACATCGTCACCACCGCCTTCTTCGCGCCGCGGCGCTTGCCTTCGATGAGCGCATGGCCGGTCAGGCGCTGGCCGCTCACGCCGTAGGGATGGCCCACCGCGATGGCGCCGCCGTTCACGTTCAGCCGGTCCGCCGGGATGCCCAGCTTGTCGCGGCAGTAGAGCACCTGCACGGCGAAGGCCTCGTTCAGCTCCCACAGGTCGATGTCGCCGACCTTCAGGCCCAGGTTCTTGAGCACCTTGGGCACCGCGAAGACGGGGCCGATGCCCATCTCGTCCGGCTCGCAGCCGGCCACGGCGAAGCCCAGGAAGCGGCCCAGGGGCTTCAGGCCCTTGCGCTCGGCGTACTTCTCGTGCACCACCACGCAGGCGCCGCCGCCGTCGGAGAACTGGCTGGCGTTGCCGGCCGCGATCAGGCCGCCGGGCAGCGCGGGCTTGATGCCGCTGATGCCGTCCTTGGTGGTGCCGGGGCGGATGCCCTCGTCGTTCTCCACCGTCACCTCCTTGGTGATCAGGCCGAGCTGCGCGTCGGCCACGCCGGCCAGCACGGTGATGGGGGCGATCTCGTCCTTGAACAGGCCGGCCTTCAGGGCGGCCTCGGCCTTCTGCTGGCTGGCGGCGCCGTACTCGTCCATGGCGTCGCGGCCGATGCCGTAGCGCTTGGCCACCTGCTCGGCGGTCTGCAGCATGCTCCAGTAGATCTCGGGCTTGTGCTTGACCAGCCAGGGGTCGGCCAGCATGTGCTTGTTCATCTCGTTCTGCACGCAGGAGATGCTCTCCACGCCGCCGGCCACGTAGACCTCGCCCTCGCCCGCGATGACGCGCTGCGAGGCCATGGCGATGGTCTGCAGGCCCGAGGAGCAGAAGCGGTTGACCGTCATGCCCGAGGTGGTGACGGGCAGGCCGGCGCGCAGCGCGATCTGGCGCGCGATGTTGGCGCCGGTGGCGCCCTCGGGGTTGGCGCAGCCCATGATCACGTCGTCGACCTCGGCGCCGTCGATGCCGGCGCGCTGCACCGCGTGCTGCACCGCATGGCCGCCCAGCGTGGCGCCGTGGGTCATGTTGAAGGCGCCCTTCCAGCTCTTGGCGAGCGGGGTGCGGGCGGTGGAAACGATCACGGCGCTGGTCATGGTGTCTTCCTCTGGAAAAAGTCGGGGGATGCGGGTTACTGGGGCTGCGCGGTGCCGCGCAGCAGTTGCTGGTAGAAGCGGATCATGTCGCCGTAGCCGGCGATGGACAGGCGCTCGTCGGTGCCGTGGAAGCGCCCCAGGTCCTCGCCCTTCACGCGGATCGGCGAGAAGCGGTAGACCGCGTCGCTCACCAGCGTCATGTGGCGCGAGTCGGTGGCGGCGGTCATCAGGCCGGGCGCCACGGCGGCGTCCGGGAAGACCTCGCGTACGGTGCGCTCGATGGCCCTGTAGCCGGCGCTGTCGGTCGGCGAGACGGGCGACGGCTCGGAGTTGCCCGGGTAGCGCTTGACCTGGATGGCCTCGTTGCCGAGCGCTTTCTTCAGGTGCGCCTCGACGCCGTCGATGGTGTCGCCGGGCAGCACGCGGAAGTTCACCGCGGCCTCGGCGCGGCCGGGCAGCACGTTGTCCTTGTTGCCGGCGCGCACGATGGTCAGCGCGGTGGTGGTGCGCAGCATGGCGTTGCTGCTGGGGCTCTTCTCCAGTTGCGACTGCACCAGCGGGCCGGTGAGCCACAGGTTGGACAGCATCACGCGGTTGAAGGGGTTCATCTCCGGCGCCAGCGTGCCGAACATGTCGGCCGCGATGCCGCGGATGCCGCCCGGCATGGGCGTGGCCTCCAGGCGCGCGAGCGCGGCGCTCATCTGGCCGATGGCACTGTGGCGCGGCGGCATCGACGAATGGCCGGGCGCGGCGTCGAGCGAGAGGAAGAAGGTGGCGTAGCCCTTCTCGGCCAGGCCGATCAGCGCCGCCGGCTTCGTCAGGCCGGGCAGCACGCCGTCGAGCACCAGCAGGCCCTCGTCGAGCACCCAGGCCAGCTTCACGCCGCGCGACTTGAGCAGCTCGGCGATGGGCTGGGCGCCGCGCAGGCCGCTCACCTCCTCGTCGTCGCCGAACACGAAGTAGACAGTCTGGCGCGGCCGGAAGCCCTCGGCCAGCAGCGACTCCACGGCCTCGAGCTGAGCCATCAGGTTGCCCTTGTCGTCCATCGTGCCGCGGCCCCAGATGAAGCCGTCCCGGATGACGCCGGCGAAGGGGTCCACGCTCCAGGCCTTCTCGGTGCCGGGCGCGATGGGCACCATGTCCTGGTGCGCCATCAGCGCCACGGGCGCCGCCGCCGGATCGCTGCCGGCCCAGGTGTAGAGCAGCGCGTGGCGGCCCACCACCTCGCGCTGGAGCGTGGCATGGACCTTGGGAAACTGCTGCGCCAGGTAGGCGTGCAGCTTCTCGAACTCGGCGCCGTTGGCGGCCGGGTCGTCCAGCGCCGAGACCGTGCGCAAGCGGATCGCGCCGGCCAGCCGCTCGGCGGCGGCCTGCACGTCCAGCCGCAGCGGCGGCGCCGGCGCCACGGCCACCTGCCGCGAAGGCTGGCGCCAGGTGTTCACCGCCAGCGCCGCGGCCAGCGCCACGAGCACCAGCAGCAGGCCGAGGAAGATGCGCTTGATCACGGCGGGGCTTCGATGCTCAGGAGAAGCTCTTGCCTTCAGCCACCAGTTTCTGGATGAGCGGCGCCGGCTCCCAGAACTTCGCGTCGTCGTGCGGGTTGCGCGCGAAGCGCTTCATCGCCTCGGCCACGTTGTACAGCCCCACCTGGCTGGCGTAGTGCATCGGGCCGCCGCGGTGCATCGGGAAGCCGTAGCCCGTGAGGTACACCATGTCGATGTCGCCCGCCTTGCTGGCGATGCCGTCTTCCAGGATGTGCGCGCCTTCGTTGACCAGCGAGAACACCAGGCGCTGCACGATCTCCTCGTCGCTGATCTTGCGCGGGGTGATGCCCAGCTCCTTGCGGTGCTCCTCGATCATCTTGTCGACCAGCTCGCTCGGGATGGCGTCGCGCTTGCCGGCCTGGTAGTCGTACCACCCTGCCCCGGTCTTCTGGCCGAAGCGGCCCAGCTCGCACAGCTTGTCGGCCGTGCGGCTGTACTTCATGTCGGGCTGCTCCACCGCGCGGCGCTTGCGGATGGCCCAGCCGATGTCGTTGCCGGCCAGGTCGCCCATGCGGAACGGGCCCATCGCGAAGCCGAACTTCTCGATCGCCTTGTCCACCTGCTGCGGCGTGGCGCCCTCGTCCAGCAGGAAGCCGGCCTGGCGGCTGTACTGCTCGATCATGCGGTTGCCGATGAAGCCGTCGCACACGCCGGAGACCACCGCCGTCTTCTTGATCTTCTTGGCGAGTTGCATCACGGTGGCCAGCACGTCCTTGGCGGTGGCCTTGCCGCGCACCACCTCCAGCAGCTTCATCACGTTGGCCGGGCTGAAGAAGTGCATGCCGACCACGTCCTGCGGACGCTGGGTGAAGGCGGCGATCTTGTCCACGTCCAGCGTGGAGGTGTTGGAGGCCAGGATGGCGCCCTGCTTGGCCACCGCGTCCAGTTGCTTGAACACCTTCTCCTTGACGCCCAGCTCCTCGAACACGGCCTCGATGATGAGGTCGCAGTCCTTCAGGTCGTCGTAGCTCAGGGTGGTCTTCAGCAGCGCCATGCGCTCTTCGTACTTGTCCTGCTTGAGCTTGCCCTTCTTGACCTGGGCCTCGTAGTTCTTGCGGATGGTGGCCACGCCGCGGTCGACGGCCTCCTGCTTCATCTCAAGGATGGTCACCGGGATGCCGGCGTTCAGGAAGTTCATGCTGATGCCGCCGCCCATGGTGCCGGCGCCGATCACGCCCACCGTCTTGATGGCGCGCACGGGCGTGTCTTCCGGCACGTCGGGGATCTTGCTGGCGGCGCGCTCGGCCATGAACAGGTGGCGCAGCGCGGCCGACTCGGGGGTCACCATCAGCGCCAGGAAGATCTCGCGCTCCTTCGCCAGCCCCAAGTCGAACTTCAGCTGCGTGGCGGCCTGCACCGCCTCCACGCACTTGAGCGGCGCCGGGAAGTTCTTCGACATGCCGCCCACCATGTTCCTGGCGAACTGGAAGTAGGCATCGCCCTGCGGGTGCCTGCACGGCAGGTTGCGCACCAGCGGCAGGTCGCCGCCACCCTGTCCATGTTTTGCCGCCACCTCGCGGGCGAAGGCCAGGGCCTCGTCCATCAGCGATTCGGGCGAGGCCGCGAGCTTGTCGAACAGCTTCTGGCCCGGCGCCTTGGCCAGCAGTTCGCTCTTGACCGGCTGGCCGCTGACGATCAGGTTCAGCGCCGCCTCCACGCCCAGCACGCGCGGCAGGCGCTGCGTGCCGCCGGCGCCGGGGATCAGGCCCAGCTTGACCTCGGGCAGCGCGACGCTGGTGCCCGGCGCGGCCACGCGGTAGTGGCAGCCCAGCGCCAGTTCCAGCCCGCCGCCCATGCAGATGGAGTGGACGGCCGCCACGATCGGCTTGGTAGACGCCTCCAGCGCCAGGATGACCGACAGCAGGTTCGGGTCCTGCAGCGCCTTGGGCGAGCCGAACTCCTTGATGTCGGCGCCGCCCGAGAAGGCCTTGCCCGCACCTGTGAGCACGATGGCCTTCACCGCGGCATCCGCCAGCGCCTTCGACAGGCCGTCAGTGATGCCGACGCGCGTCGAGAGGCCCAGCCCGTTGACCGGCGGGTTGCTCATGGTGATCACGGCCACGTCGCCGTGCACTTTGTATTCAGCGGTCATGCTGCGTTCCTTTGGAAGATGGAAGAAAGATGGCGGAAAACCGGGGCCCGGCGACATGCCGGCGGCGCCTTCTGGCGCCGCTGCAGTCTCCAAAAAAGCACGAGTGTTCTTTTTCTGGGCATTCTAGGCATTTCGCCCGTGCCCACAATGCCGGCGCAGTCGCTGGAGGGACAAGCGCCCGCGGGCGCTGCCGTGGATCAGACCTCCAGCCACTCCTTGCGCGTGGCGGCATCGGCGCGCAGGCCGTCGGGCGTGCCGTCGAAGACGATGCTGCCGTGGCCCATCACCAGCGCGCGGTCGGAGATGTGCATGGCGATGGTCAGCTTCTGCTCGATCAGCAGCACCGAGATGCCCCTGTTCTTCAGCGCCTTGAGGTACTCGCCCACCAGTTCCACGATCTTGGGCGCCAGGCCCTCGGTCGGCTCGTCGATGATGATCAGGTCCGGGTCGCCCATCAGCGTGCGGCACAGCGTCAGCATCTGCTGCTCGCCGCCGGAGAGCACGCCGGCCTCGGTGTGCTGGCGCTCCTTCAGGCGCGGGAACATCGCGTACATGTCGTCGAAGCCCCAGCGGCTGCCCTTGCCGCTGCCCTTCTGGCCGAGCAGCAGGTTCTGGTGCACCGTCAGTCGCGGGAAGACCTCGCGGTTCTCGGGCACGTAGCCTAGCCCCAAGTGGGCGATCTCGTAGGCCTTGCGGCGCAGGATGTCCTGGCCCTTCCAGTGCACGTCGCCCTCGGCATGCACCAGGCCCATGATGGCCTTGGCGGTGGTCGAGCGGCCCGAGCCGTTGCGCCCGAGCAGCGCCACGATCTCGCCCGGGTTGACGGCGAACGACACGCCGTGCAGCACGTGGCTCTTGCCGTAGTAGGCGTGCAGGTCCTGGATCTTCAGCATCAGTGTCCCCCTCCTTGCGCGTCGGCCACCGGCGAGCCGAGATACGCCTCCTGCACGCGCGCGTTGGCGCGCACGGCGTCCGGCGTGTCGAAGGCGATCACTTCGCCGTAGACCACCACCGCGATCTTGTCGGCCAGGCCGAACACCACGCCCATGTCGTGCTCCACCGTCAGCAGCGTCTTGCCCACCGTCACCTCGCGGATCAGGTTGATGAAGTGCGCCGTCTCCGTCTTGCTCATGCCGGCGGTCGGCTCGTCCAGCAGGATCACGTTGGCGCCGCCGGCGATGGTGATGCCGATCTCCAGCGCGCGCTGCTCGGCGTAGGTGAGGTTCATCGCCAGCACGTCGCGCTTGCGCGCCAGGCCGACCTGCTGCAGCAGCGTCTCGGCCCGCTCGTTGGCGTCGTGCAGCCGCGAGAGGAAGCGCAGGAAGGTGTAGCGGTAGCCCAGGCTCCACAGCACGCCGCAGCGCAGGTTCTCGAACACGCTCAGCTTGGGGAAGATGTTGGTGATCTGGAAGCTGCGCGACAGGCCCTTGCGGTTGATCTCGTAGGGCGGCAGGCCGTCGATGCGCTCGCCGCCCAGCAGCACCTCTCCGCTGGAGGGATGCAGGCGCCCGCTGATGAGGTTGAACAGCGTGGACTTGCCGGCGCCGTTCGGGCCGATCACGGCGATGCGCTCCCCCTGCTGCACCGCCAGGTTGGCGCCGCGGATGATCTCGGTGCGCCCGAAGCTCTTGCGCAGGTCCTTCAGTTCGAGGGCGTAGGTCATGCCGTCATCTCCTTGCGCTTGATCTCGGCCTCGATCTCCTCCTGCGCCCGGCCCCAGACGCGCACGAAGCGGCGGCGCACCATTTCCATCAGCGCCCCGCCCACCACGGCCAGCGCGACGGCGCCGACCCAGGTGGCGGTGGAGGACGTGTCCAGTTCGCCGCCGAAGAAATGCACCTTCGGCCCCAGCGCCGCATTGAGCTGGATGTGGTAGATCATCTCGACGATGGCGGCCAGGCCCACGACCATCAGCGCGCCCGTCGCCAGCAGACCGCCGTACAGGCCCCACAGGCGCTTGAACTTGCCGAAGGCGGCCACCCGCACGTTCATCATGATCAGGCTGGCGATGCCGCCCGGCGCGAACATCACCATGAACAGGAACACCAGGCCCAGGTACAGCAGCCAGGCCTTGCTCAGCTCCGACAGCAGGATCGACGCGAAGACCAGCAGCGCCGCGCCGATGATCGGGCCGAAGAACAGCGTCGCGCCGCCCAGGAAGGTGAACAGCAGGTAGCCGCCCGAGCGGATGGTGCTCAGGCTGTCGGCCGCGTTCACGATCTCGAAGTTGATCGCCGCCAGCCCGCCGCCGATGCCGGCGAAGAAGCCGGCGATGATGAAGGCGAAGTAGCGCACCCGCTGCGTGTTGTAGCCGATGAACTCCACCCGCTCCGGGTTGTCGCGCACGGCGTTCAGGATGCGGCCCAGCGGCGTGCCGGTGAAGGCGAACATCAGCGCCGTGCAGACGAAGCAGTAGACGGCGATGAGGTAGTACACCTGGATCTGCGGGCCGAAGTCCCACCAGAGGAACTTGCCGTAGACGCGGTTGGTGGTGATGCCGCCCTCGCCTCCGAAGAAGCTCGGGAACATCAGCGCCATGGCCGCCACCAGCTCGCCCAGGCCCAGCG
Source organism: Xenophilus azovorans DSM 13620 (assembly GCF_000745855.1). Lineage (GTDB taxonomy): Bacteria > Pseudomonadota > Gammaproteobacteria > Burkholderiales > Burkholderiaceae_C > Xenophilus > Xenophilus azovorans. The sequence goes on along the minus strand of NZ_KN050766.1, from coordinate 314,796 downwards.
TGATCATGGCGAAGGTGGTGCCGGACTTCTTGGTCGTCACGTAGCCGAACAGCACCGCGAAGAAGGCGCCCGCCAGGCCGGCCACCACCGGGATCAGCACCAGCGGCACCGGCAGGCGGCCGTCGCTGGCCATGTTCATCGCGTGCACGGCGATGAAGGAGCCCAGCCCGGTGTAGACCGCGTGGCCGAAGCTCAGCATGCCGCCCTGCCCCAGCAGGATGTTGTAGGACAGGCAGATGATGATGAGGTAGCCGATCTGCGAGAGCATGGTCATCGCCAGGCTGCTGGTGAACACCAGCGGGGCGACGAGCAGCGCGACCGCGAACAGGGACCAGACGACGATCCGGCCGACGTTCATCGGCTTGAATCGGTACAGCTCGACGGAAGTCGCGGCGGGCGTCATGGATGGGTTGGTGCTCATGGTTTCAGTCCTCCCGGGTTCCGAGCAGGCCGCGCGGCCGGAAGATCAGGATCAGCACCAGAAACAGGTACGGGAGGATGGGCGCGACCTGCGAGATGGTGAGCTTGAGCAGTTCGTAGCCGAAGGTCTGCTCGGTGACGGTGATGCCCAGGGCCTGCAGGCCCGTGGCGGCCGACTGGTCCATGGCGACGGCGAAGGTCTGGATCACGCCGATCAGCAGCGAGGCCAGGAAGGCGCCGCCCAGCGAGCCCATGCCGCCGACCACCACCACCACGAAGATGATGGAGCCGACCGAGGCGGCCATCGCCGGCTCGGTGACGTAGGTGTTGCCGCCGATCACGCCGGCCAGCCCGGCCAGCGCGGCGCCGCCGCCGAACACCAGCATGAACACGCGCGGTACGTTGTGGCCCAGCGCCTCCACCATCTCCGGGTGCTTGAGCGCCGCCTGGATCACCAGCCCGACGCGGGTGCGGGTGAGCAGCAGCCACACCGAGATGAGCATCAGCACCGCCACCAGCATGATGAAGGAGCGGGAGCGGGGGAACTGGGTGCCGTAGATGGTGAACAGCGGGCCCTGCAGTTGCGCCGGCAGGCCGTAGGGCACGGTCGAACGGCCCCAGACCAGCTGCACCAGCTCCAGGATGAGGTAGGACAGGCCGAAGGTGACCAGCAGCTCGGGCACGTGGCCGAACTTGTGCACGCGCCGCAGGCTGTAGCGCTCGAAGGCCGCGCCCAGCAGGCCCACCAGCAGCGGCGCGACGATCAGGGCCGGCCAGAAGCCGACCACGTTGGAAACGGCGTAGGCGAAATACGCGCCCAGCATGTAGAAGCTGGCGTGCGCGAAGTTGAGCACGCCCATCATGCTGAAGATCAGCGTCAGCCCCGAACTGAGCATGAACAGCAGCAGCCCGTAGCTGATGCCGTTGAGCAGCGAGATGAGAAAGAATTCCACGATACCTTCGTACTTGGAAAGAAAGATGGCCCCTCGGCCAACCGCTTCGCGCCTGTCCGATCCCCGAGGGGATTCTTCTTCATCCCGGGGCAGCCCCGGCGATGAAAAAAAGGCCCGCCAGGGGCGGCGGGCCTGTTGTACTCAAGCCTTGTGGTGCAACGATCCGCCGGATCAGGACGGCCGCTTCATCTGGCAGCTCGTCGGCGTGCTGGCCACGTAGGCGTCGTAGAACTTCACCGGCGCCAGCGTGTAGCCCGTGTTCTCGGGGCTGTAGGGGTACTTGGCGCTGGCCTTCTCCCAGCGCGTGATGTACAGGCCCTGCTGCAGCTGGTGGTCGGCCTTGCGCAGTTCCACGTCGCCGTTGAAGCTCTTGAACTTCATGCCCTCCAGCGTGGCGGCCACCTTGACCGGATCGGTCGTCTTGGCCTTGGCGAAGGCTTCCGACAGCGCCTGATACACCGTGTAGATGTCCAGCGTGTACATGTCGTCGTTGAAGCGCTTCTTGAACTCGTCGGCGTACTTCTGCATCTCGCCGCCCATGTTGTAGTGACCGTAGGCGACCTGATAGACCTTGCCGTCGGATGCCGCGCCCATCGCGGTGGGCGTGCCGGTGGTCACGGCGTAGTAGGTGAACCACTTGACGTTCAGGCCCGCATCGTTGCCGGCCTTGATCAAGAGCGCCAGGTCGGAGCCCCAGTTGCCGGTGATGACCGTGTCGGCGCCCGACTGCTTGATCTTGGCGATGTAGGGCGCGAAGTCGCGCACCTGTGCCAGCGGGTGCAGGTCGTCGCCGACGATCTGGACGTCGGGGCGCTTGGTCTTGAGGTTCTCCTTGGCGAACTTGCTGACCTGCTGGCCGTGCGAGTAGTTCTGGTTGATCAGGTAGACCTTCTTGATCTCCTGCTGCTCCTTCATGTAGGTGGTCAGCGCCTCCATCTTCATGGAGGTGTCGGCATCGAAGCGGTACTGCCAGTAGCTGCACTTGCTGTTGGTCAGATCCGGGTCCACGGCGGCGTAGTTCAGGTAGAGCACTTCCTTGCCCGGGTTGCGGGCGTTGTGCTTTTCCAGCGCGTCGATGATCGCCAGCGCCGGGCCGGAGCCGTTGCCCTGCACGACGTAGCGCGCGCCCTGGTCCATGGCCGAGCGCAGTGCGGCAGTGGTTTCCTGCGGGCTGAGCTTGTTGTCGATGCCGATGACCTCGAACTTCACGCCGGCGGCATTCTTGATGTTGAACTTCTCGGCGAAGAACTGGAAGGTCTTGAGCTGGTTGGTGCCGACGGCGGCCATCAGGCCCGACAGCGGGTCGAGCCAGGCGATCTTGACGGTTTCACCCTTCTGAGCGAAGGCACCGGTGCCGGTGGCGGCGACGAGGGCTGCGACGGTGAGTTTCAGAGCGAATTTCAAGCTGTGTCTCCTGTTCTTGAGGGCGATCGAAAAGCCGAATGAGCGTACAAGTCTTTGAGGGTCGAACGCTCAGGGAATGCCCGTACGCTGCGCCGCAGCAAGGCCGTTTCTATCACTCTGGCGACAGCACGAGCGGCGGTTGCTACCCACGGGTAGGAAGCGCCCGCCGGAGCGGGCGAAAAAAAGGCCGCGGATGCGGCTCTGGGTGCCCTGCCCGGCTCAGGCCAGGGAGGGCAGCTTGTAGTCCTTGAGCAGTTCACGCAGCCTGGTCTTGAGGATCTTGCCGGTGGCGCCCAGCGGGATGGCCTCGACGAACACCACGTCGTCCGGGATCTGCCACTTGGCGGTCTTGCCTTCGTAGAACTTGAGCAGCTCCTCGCGCGTGACCTCGGCGCCGGGCTTCTTGACCACGGCGACGATCGGCCGCTCGTCCCACTTGGGGTGGAACACCCCGATGCAGGCGGCCATCGCCACGGCCGGATGCGCCACCGCGATGTTCTCGATGTCGATGGAGCTGATCCACTCGCCGCCGGACTTGATGACGTCCTTGCTGCGGTCGGTGATCTGCATGAAGCCGTCGGCGTCGATGGTGGCCACGTCGCCGGTGGGGAACCAGCCGTCGCCCTTCTCGTCCCTGACCAGCGGGTCGCCGCCCTCGCCCTTGAAGTACTCCTTGACGATCCAGGGGCCCTTGACCAGCAGGTCGCCGTAGGTCTTGCCGTCCCAGGCCAGCTCCTTGCCGTCGCCGCCCACGATCTTCATGTCCACGCCGAAGATCGCCCGGCCCTGCTTCAGGCGCAGCGCGAGTTGTTCCTCGGCGGGCAGCGACAGGTGCTTGTTCTTCAGCGTGCACAGGGTGCCCAGCGGACTCATCTCCGTCATGCCCCAGGCGTGCAGCACGTCCACCCCGTACTGGTCGCGGAAGGCGTTGATCATGGCCGGCGGGCAGGCCGAGCCGCCGATCACGGTGCGGTTGAGGGTGTTGAACTTCAGGCCGTTGGCCTGCAGGTGGCCCAGCAGCATCTGCCAGACGGTGGGCACGCCGGCGGCGAAGGTGACCTTCTCGGCCTCGATCAGCTCGTAGACCGACTTGCCGTCCATCGCCGGGCCGGGGAACACCAGCTTGCAGCCCACCAGCGCGGCCGAGTACGGGATGCCCCAGGCGTTGACGTGGAACATCGGCACCACCGGCAGCACCGAGTCGCGCGCCGACAGGCACATCACGTCGGGCAGCGCGGCGGCGTAGGCATGCAGCGTGGTGGAGCGGTGGCTGTACAGCGCGGCCTTGGGGTTGCCGGTGGTGCCGCTCGTGTAGCACATGCTCGAGGCCGAGTTCTCGTCGAACACCGGCCAGTCGTAGCTGGTCGGCCGGCCGCCGATCCAGTCCTCGTAGCTGACCAGGCCGGGCACGCCGCTGTCGGCCGGCAGCTTGTCGGCGTCGCACAGGGCGACCCACTTCTTCACCGTGCCGCAGCGGGCATGCACCGCCTGCACCAGCGGCAGGAAGGTGAGGTCGAAGCACAGGACCTGGTCCTCGGCGTGGTTGGCGATCCAGGCGATCTGGTCGGGGTGCAGGCGCGGGTTGATGGTGTGCAGCACGCGGCCCGAGCCCGAGACGCCGTAGTACAGCTCCAGGTGGCGGTAGCCGTTCCAGGCCAGGGTGGCGACGCGGTCGGAGAAGGCCAGCTTCTCGGCATCCAGCGCATGGGCCACCTGCCGCGCGCGCGCCGCGCAGTCGCGCCATGTGTAGCGGTGGATGTCGCCCTCCACCCGGCGCGAGACGATCTCGCCGTCGCCGTTGTGGCGGTCGACGAACTCGATCAGGTTGGAAATCAACAGCGGGCGGTCTTGCATCAAACCCAGCATCTACAGGCTCCTTTTCTCCATCATACAGCGGTTTGCAGTCATCGGCGATTCACGCAATCTTCGTGCGTTCGCACAATGACAGAAACCCGCAGTATCAGGGCAGCGATCTGTCGCCTGGAAGACGGCTGGGCGGCGCTCACGGCACGCTGTTCTGCAACTGCGTCTGGCTCGCATCGAAGACGATCTGCCGCGGCCAGTTGGGCCAGATCACGCCGAGGCCGGGGTGGTTCGGGTCGCCCGTGCGCGCGAAGGCGGCCAGGCTGCCGATCATGGCGTCCGACAGCGCCTCGCGCCCCGGCCGGTTCGCCGTGCTGTAGGCGAACGAGAACACGTTGGTGCCGAAGTTGTGGAAGAAGAACACCGTGTCCATCCCGTGCGTGGCGCCGTAGACGGTGTTGAAGGGCACCGGCTCCTGGCTCCAGTCGAAGCGGTAGTACCAGGTCTTCGTCGGCAGCTGCGCGGCGATCGAGTCGATCTGCGCCGGCAGGCCGTTGAGGAAGATCAGGCTGGTGAGCTGGTCCGTCCTGGCCTTCCACCCGGTCGCCGGCGTGTCCACCGGCAGGAAGGCCGGGTTGATCAGCTCGGCCTCCGAGAGGCTGCCGGGCGCGTCGGGGTCGAAGTTGTACTGCAGGCCGAAGCGGTCGTAGTCGTTGGGCTTGAAGCCGCCGATCACGCCGCCGAAGAGCGTGCCCTCGTCGCGGGTGTTGCCGACGATCATGGGCACCTTGTTGAAGGTGCCGCCCGCCACCACGGCGCGCGAGTCCACGGGGAGGATGTTGCCGTCCTCGATCGGCGCCGGCGAATTGCCCAGCAGCGGGTTCGCCAGCATGATCTCCACGAGCCTGTCGGCAGGCAGGCTGCGCAGGTAGTCCGCCACCTGGGCGTCCGTCCGGCTCGCGAGCCAGTTGTCCGCCGCCGTGTCGTCGGCGGCCTGTCCTTCGGCGATCAGGATGGCGCGCACCAGCCCCTGCGCATAGGTCTGCGCCGTGGCGCGCGGCGAGAAGGCGATGCCGCCGCTCAGCGCCACCGCCTTGTGCAGCAGCCCGGCCGACGCGGGCGAGGTGACCAGGGCCCAGGTGTTGACGGCGCCGGCCGACTGCCCCATCACCGTGACGCTGCCCGGATCCCCGCCGAAGGCCGCGATGTTGCCCTGGATGAACTTCAGCGCCTGCATCTGGTCGAGCAGCGCGAAGTTGCCGGAGTCGTTGTGCGCGTCGCCCGTCTTGAGCTGGGGCAGGTCGAACCACCCGAGGAAGCCGAGGCGGTAGTTGACGGTGACGACGACGGCGTTGGCCCGTTTCGCCAGCTGCGCGCCGTCGTAGCTCGGATCGGCCGTGTAGCCCGAGATGTTGCTGCCGCCGTAGATGAACACGATCACCGGCAGCTTGTCGTCGGCGCCGGCCGGCCGCCAGATGTTGAGCGTCAGGCAGTCCTCGTCGCCCACCGGCTTGCCGAAGCCTTCGCGCACCGCCATGCCGTAGGGCGCGCCGCCGGGCGCGGGGCTGAAATAGCGCCCGCCCTGCGCGCAGCTGTGGCCGAACTGCGTCGCGTCGCGCACGCCGTCCCAGGGCTGCGGGTCGGCCGGCGGCGCCCAGCGCAGCGCGCCGACGGGCGGCTGCGCGAAGGGCACGCCCTTCCAGAACCAGGTGCCGGAGCCGGCGCTGTCGTCCACGCCCTCGATCTTCCCGGCCGCCGTCTGGCGCACCATCGGGCCGTCCTGGGCGGGAGGCGGAGGCGCCGGCGGCGGGGGAGCCGGTGGCGGCGGCGCGGGCGGCACCGGCAGGAACACGGCGGGCGGCCCGGAAGACCCGCCGCCGCAGCTCGCAAGCGCGGCGCAGGCGGCAACGGCCAAAACCTTGAGTACGGCTGCGGCCGGGCCGGCCAGGTCCCGGCCCTGGCGCGGGGCTGTTGTCATGTCTCGCATCTGGCTTGTCTCCACACCGGGTTAATCGGAATTCACGCGTCGGCGTCCGGCGCCCACACTCACAGCTTCGCCGGCAGTCGACGATCCTAGGATTCGCTCCCGTTTCCACCGCTATCCCAAGCGCGCCAATTCAGTGACTTCCGCAGCCCTCCTCCCCCACCGGCCACGGCGCCGCCCGGGCTGCGTGCCGCAGCCCGAGGAACGCACCAGTTCGGCGGCGTGGCTCACAGGGCTGCTCTCGATGTTCGAGGCCGAGGGGCTCGACGTGCCCTCCCTGCTGCGCGACGCCGGCTTCGACCCCGATTCGCTGCATCGCCAGAACGCCCGCATTCCGGTGGACGAGATCACCGTGCTCTGGCAACTGGCGGTCGCGCGCGCCGGCAAGCCCACGCTGGGGCTGCAGCGCGAGCTGGCCGACACGCACAGCAACACCAGCACCGTGGGCCACGCGATGGCGTGCAGCCCCGACCTGCGCGGCGGGCTGGAGCGGCTGGTGCGCTACATGCCCGTCATCTCCGACGCCACGGCTTTTTCCATGCAGCCCGATCCGCGCGGCTGCTGGCTGGTGATGGAGCACACCGGCGGGCGCCTGCCGATCCCGCGCCAGCGGCTCGAGCACGCCCTGCTCACGGTGCTCATGCAGTGCCGCTGGCTGACCCGGCGCGGCGTCGAGCCGCTGGCCATGGAATTCGTCTACCCGCCCCCGGCCGACGACCGCGAGCATCGCGCGGCCTACCGCTGCGAGCTGCGCTTCAACGCCGACGCCAACCGCATGCTGATTTCCGCGGCCGCGCTCTCGCTGCCGCTGCCCACGCACCACCCCGAACTGGGCAAGATGCACGACCGCCTGCTGGACGAGCAGTTGGAGCTGCTGGGCCAGACCACCACCAGCACGCTGGTGTGCGCCGAGATCGCCCGCCGCCTGCCGCACGGCGAGCCGCGCCGGCAGGACGTGGCCGCCGGGCTGGGCCTGGCCGACCGCACGCTGCAGCGGCGGCTGCAGGAGGAATCGGTGTCGTTCCAGGCCCTGCTCGACCGCACGCGGCGCGAGCTGGCCCAGCAGTACCTGGCCGAACAGCGCCACACCCTGGCCGACGTGGCCGACCGGCTCGGCTTCGTCGACACCAGCAATTTCTTCCGCGCCTGCAAGCGCTGGTTCGGGCTGCCGCCCGCCCAGTACCGCGCCCGCATCCGGGCCACGCTCGCCGCCGTGCCCTGACCCGCGGGCCGCGATGGCCCGCCGCGCGAGGGGTTTCACCCGCTGGCGGACAATCTCCCCATGAGCCTGCTCGCCCAAGACGCCGAGGTCGCCGACCTGGGCCTGCGCTGGCAGCCCGGCTTCGCGCAGTTGGGCCCCGCCTTCTTCACCCGGTTGCAGCCGACGCCGCTGCCCGTCCCCTACTGGGTCGGGCACAGCGACGCGGTGGCGCGCCTGCTCGGCCTGCCGGCGGCCTGGCGCACCGGCGCGGCCCTGGAAGCCCTCACCGGCAACCTGCCCGTCGCCGGAACCGATCCGCTGGCGACCGTGTACAGCGGCCATCAGTTCGGCGTGTGGGCCGGGCAGTTGGGCGACGGCCGCGCGATCCTGCTGGGCGAGACGGCCGGCAGGCAGGAGATCCAGCTCAAGGGCGCCGGCCGCACGCCCTACTCCCGCATGGGCGACGGGCGCGCCGTGCTGCGCTCCAGCATCCGCGAGTTCCTGGCCAGCGAGGCGCTGCATGCGCTGGGCGTGCCGACCACCCGCGCCCTGTGCGTCACCGGCTCCGACGCGCCGGTGTACCGCGAGACCGTCGAGACCGCCGCCGTCACGACCCGCGTGGCGCCCAGCTTCATCCGCTTCGGCCACTTCGAGCACTTCGCCGCCGCCGGCCGCGTGGACGAGCTGCGCGCGCTGGCCGACTTCGTCATCGACCGCTTCTACCCGGACTGCCGCGAGGCCGCCGCCTTCGACGGCAACGCCTACGCCAGCCTGCTGCACGCGGTGAGCAAGCGCACCGCCGACCTCATCGCCCGGTGGCAGGCCGTCGGCTTCTGCCACGGCGTGATGAACACCGACAACATGAGCATCCTGGGGCTGACCATCGACTACGGTCCCTTCCAGTTCATGGACGGCTTCAACCCTGCCCACATCTGCAACCACAGCGACTCCGCCGGGCGCTACGCCTACAACCAGCAGCCGCAAGTGGCGTACTGGAACCTGTTCTGCCTGGCGCAGGCGCTGCTGCCGCTGATCGGCGAGGAAGAACATGCCGTGGCCGCGGTCGGCGTGTACCGGGTGCGCTTCCCGGCCGCCTTCCTGGACCGGATGCGCGAGAAGCTCGGGCTGCCCGATGCGCGCGAGGACGACGGCGCCCTGCTCGACGCCCTGCTGCGCCTGATGGCCTCGGAACGCACCGACTGGCCCATCTTCTGGCGCCGCTGGGCCGAGCACCGCGCCGGCGCGGACGCGGCGCCGGTGCGCGACCTGTTCGTCGACCGGGCCGCCTTCGACGCCTGGTCGCTACAATTTTCGGAGCGTCTTGCGCAGGCACCGCAGGCTGCCGCCCCTGATGCGGCGCTGCGCGCCAACCCGCGCTTCGTGCTGCGGAACCACCTGGCGCAGCAGGCCATCGAACGCGCCCAGTCCAAGGACTTCGGCGGCGTCGCCGACTTGCTCGCCCTGCTGCAATCCCCATGTGAAGAACACCCCGGCATGGACGCCCATGCCGGCTTCCCGCCCGACTGGGCCTCCACGATCGAGATCAGTTGCTCCTCATGACCAACCCCCGCATCCAGAAAAGCGACGCCGAGTGGAAGGCGCTGCTGGCCGAGAAAGGCGCCGAGCCGGCCGCCTTCGAGGTCACCCGCCATGCCGCGACCGAGCGCCCCTTCACCGGCAAGTACGAAGCGCATTGGGCCGACGGCAGCTACCACTGCGTCTGCTGCGGCGCCAAGCTCTTCGATTCCGGCACCAAGTTCGACGCAGGCTGCGGCTGGCCCAGCTTCTCCCAGGCCGTGCCCGGCGCCATCACGGAGCACGTGGACCGCTCGCACGGCATGGTGCGCACCGAGACCGTGTGCTCCAACTGCGGCGCGCACCTGGGCCATGTCTTCCCCGACGGGCCGGCGCCCACCGGGCTGCGCTACTGCATGAACTCCGCGTCGCTGGACTTCGCGCCGGAGGACGGCCAGGCATGAAGCTTGACCCCCACGCTCCCCACTTCGTGTGGTTCGCTGCTCCCCAAGGGAGTGCATTTCATCTTGGGGCGGTCCTGCGATGAAACTGCTGCTGGACTTCCTGCCCATCCTCCTGTTCTTCGTCGCCTTCAAGGTCGCGGGCATCTACGCGGCCACCGGCGTGCTGATGGCCGCCACCGCGGTGCAGATGGCCTATATCTACGCCACCCAGCGCAAGCTGGAGACGATGCAGAAGGCCACGCTGGTGCTGATCCTGCTGTTCGGCTCGCTCACCCTGCTGCTGCACGACGACCGCTTCATCAAGTGGAAGCCCACCGTGCTCTACGGCGCGATGGCGCTGGCCCTGGCGGTGGCGCTGTGGGGCTTCCGGCGCAACTTCCTGAAGATGCTGCTGGGCGGCCAGCTCGCGCTGCCGGAGCGCATCTGGACGCACCTGAACGTCGCCTGGGTGCTGTACTGCGCCTTCATGGCCGCCCTCAACGCCTACGTGGCGGTGTACTTCAGTACCGAGGCCTGGGTGGACTTCAAGCTCTGGGGCTACGTGTTCCCGGTGGCCTTCCTGGTCGCGCAGGGCCTGTACATCGCGCCGCACCTGAAGTCGGACGAGCCCGCGCCATGAATGCACCCACGCTGCCCACCGCGGCCGAACTGGAAGCCGCCCTGCGCGCCGCGCTGGCGCCGGTGCAATTGGAAGTGATCGACGAAAGCGGCGCCCATGCCGGCCACGCCGGCGCGCGGGCGGAGGGCTACGGCACGCACTTCCGGGTGCGCATCGCCTCGCCGCGCTTCGCCGGCCTGTCGCGCGTGGCGCAACACCGCCTTGTGTATGATGCCGCGCAGGTTTTCGTCCCCCGGGGCCTGCACGCCCTCGCCATCGAGACGCTTCAGCTCCCCACCTAGGTCCGCGCCCGGCACACCCTCCGGGACCGCACCCCTTCCCTCCCCTCTACCCCTTTGTCTTCCGTCATCGCGCGCGACGCGCATTCCGTTCGAGAAATGCCCATGAGAAAACATCGCCTGCAAGCTGTCACCGCCGCCCTCCTGCTGGCCGCCGCGCCGGCCTTCGCCCAGAACGCCGCCATCGTCAACGGCAAGCCCGTGCCCAAGGCGCGCATGGAGGCGCTGGCCCAGCAGCTGGCCGCCGCCGGCCGGCCCGTCACGCCCGAGATGCAGGAACAGCTGCGCGAGGAAGTGGTCACGCGCGAGGTCTTCATGCAGGAAGCGCAGAAGAAGGGCCTGGACGCGACCGACGACTTCAAGGCGCAGATGGAGCTGGCGCGCCAGGCCGTGCTGATCCGAACCCTGTTCGACGACTACCGCAAGGCCAACCCCGTCAGCGACGAGGAGGTCAAGACCGCCTACGACAAGCTGGTCGCCGCCAACAGCGGCAAGGAGTACAAGGCCCGCCACATCCTGGTGCCCACCGAGGACGAGGCCAAGAAGGTGATGGCCGAGCTCAAGAAGGGCGGCAAGTTCGAGGACCTGGCCAAGAAGTTCTCCAAGGACCCCGGCTCCGCGGCCAACGGCGGCGACCTGGACTGGACCAACCCCGCCGGCCTGGTGCCCGAGTTCTCGCAGGCCATGATCAAGCTGAAGAAGGGCGAGACCACCACCGCCCCGGTCAAGTCGGACTTCGGCTGGCACATCATCCGCCTGGACGACGTGCGCGAGATGAGCTTCCCCAAGCTGGAAGAGATCAAGCCCCAGCTGAGCCAGCAGCTCATGCAGCAGAAGCTGCAGGCTTACCAGCAGGAGCTGCGGGAAAAGGCGAAGGTGGAATAAGGCATCGGCAGGCGCCGACCGGCGCCCGGCCCATGCAGGGAAGGCGGCTTCGGCCGCCTTCGTCGTTTCCAGCCCCTCAGCGCAGCGCCGGCCGCACCGGCGCCAGGCGCTGGCGTGCGACCGGCGCGCTGCGCCCGGGCGAAGGCACCCACAGCACGTCGCAGCGCACCCGCTGCGCCAGCCGCCGGGCCAGGCCGGGCCGCAACAGGTCGACCCACCAGGCGCGCCGCGGCTTGCCCACCACCAGCAGCGATGCCTCGGTGCGCGCCTGCTCCAGCGCCAGCCGCGACACCGGCTCGCCGTGAACCACCACGCCCCGCGCCCGCGGCAGCCCGGCATGCGCCAGCTGCTCGGACACGGCCACCTGTGCCCGCACGCGGGCGGTCTCCAGCCAGGCCTGGACGGCCGGCAGCGGCAGGTCGGCGGCGTGCAGGTGACGCTCGGTGTCGGTGCTCATCACGTGGCAGGCGCTGATCTCGTGCTCCTCGCAGAACCAGCGCGCCATGTGCAGCAGCGCCGGCGCGGTGCGCTGCTCGGCCGGGTCGAAGGCCACCAGCGCATGGCGGTACGGCACGCCGGAAGGACGCCGGCAGATCAGCACCGGCACGCCCGCCGCGCGCAGCAGGCGCTCGGCCCATGCGCCCTGCAGCCGTCCGCGCAGGCCCGGCACCGCCGCCTCGGCCGGCACGACGACCAGGTCGGCGGCACGCGCCGCGCGATGCAGGGCCTCCTGCGCGTCGGTGCCGGCACCGACGGACACGGCGGTGCGCACGCCCAGCGCGGCGCCGATCTCCTCGGCCAGGAAGGACAGGTCGGCATGCGCCCGCACCGGCGGCGCGCCGGGGCCGAAGCGCGAGGCGGGATGCGAATCGAGCGGCTCGACCAGGGTGATCAGGCGCAGCTCGGCACCATGCGACCAGGCCAGGCGGGCGGCCCGCCAGGCGGCATGGATGCCCGGAACGGAAAAATCGACGACGGCCAGGATCTGGCGCAGCACCATGGGACTCTCCTTGCTGGCCCGCGGCGAGGCGGGCAGGAACACCGCCCCGCGGCGTGCGCGGACGCTGCGGGGCATCGGGCGTGGAGGGCCCGGCGATCAGCAGGAGATGGAAAGCGGGAAGGGCTTCGACTCGCGGACCGCCGGGCTCAGGCCGGACCGGCGGTTCGCCGCGGACACCCTGGCGGGGTGGCGACAGACGCCATCCGCGCCGGACACCGGCGGTGCATGGATGCGAGGAAAGCGGAAGACATGCGCCGAGTCTAGGCCGGCGTGCGCGAAAAGCCCACGATGGCCCCAGGGGTCATGCCAGATTGCGGGATGGCAGGACGCGCTCAGCCCACCCAGCGCCGCGCGTTGCGCCACAGGCGCATCCAGGGGCTGAAGGCGCTCCGGTCGCCCGCGGTCCAGCTCATCTGGATGTTGCGGAACACGCGCTCGGGGTGCGGCATCAGCGCCGTGAAGCGGCCGTCGGCCGTGGTCACGGCCGTCAGGCCGCCGGGGCTTCCGTTGGGGTTGAACGGGTAGCGCTCGGTGGGCTGGCCCGCGTGGTCGACGAAGCGCATCGCGGCGATGGCCTTCGCCGCGTCGCCGCGATGGCGGAAATCGGCATAGCCCTCGCCGTGCGCCACCGCGATGGGCAGGCGGCTGCCGGCCATGCCGGCGAGGAACAGGCTGGGCGAATCGAGCACTTCCACCAGCGCCAGGCGGGCCTCGAAACGCTCGCTCTGGTTGGTGGTGAAGCGCGGCCACGCCTCGGCGCCCGGGATGATGTCGGCCAGCTCGGCGAACATCTGGCAGCCGTTGCACACGCCCAGGCCGAAGGTGTCGGTGCGGGCGAAGAAGCGCCGGAACTGCTCCGCGAGCTTCGGGTTGAAGGTGATGCTGCGCGCCCAGCCGATGCCCGCGCCCAGCGTGTCGCCATAGCTGAAGCCGCCGCAGGCGACGATGCCCTTGAAGCCGGCCAGGTCGGCGCGGCCGGTTTGCAGGTCGGTCATGTGCACGTCGAAGGCTTCGAAGCCCGCCTCGGTGAAGGCGTAGGCCATCTCGACGTGCGAGTTCACGCCCTGCTCGCGCAGGATGGCGACGCGGGGGCGCGCCAGGTTGATGAAGGGTGCGGCGACGTCCTCCTCCACGCCCTCGGCCAGCACCATGTGCAGGCCCGGATCGTCGGGCGCGCCGGCGGCGGCATGCTCGCTGTCGGCGCATGCGGGGTTGTCGCGCTCGCGGCAGATCTTCCAGCTCACGCTGTCCCACACCTGGTGCAGGTCGGCCAGGCCGGCGCTGAAGACGGCCTTGGTGTCGCGCCAGACCTCCAGCTTGCCCTTGCCCACGTCGATGGGCGAGCTCTGCGGCCGCGTCTTGCCGACGAAGTGGCTGAAGGCCGAGAGGCCGTGCGCACGCAGGGTCTGCATCACGGCGTTGCGCTCGGCCGTCTTCACCTGCAGCAGCAGGCCCAGCTCCTCGCTGAACAGGGCCTTGAGCGTCAGCTCCTCGCGCCGCGCGCTGACCTGCTGGGCCCAGTTCTTGGCGTCGCCGGTCTCCATGCGGCTGTCGGAGATGCCGTCGCCTTCCGTCACCAGCAGGTCGACGTTGAGGGACACGCCGACGTGGCCGGCGAAGGCCATCTCGGCGGCGGTCACGAACAGGCCGCCGTCGCTGCGGTCGTGCATGGCGAGGATCCTGCCTTCGGCGCGCAGCTGGTTGACGGCATCGACCAGCTTCACCAGCAGTTGCGGGTCGTCGAGGTCGGGCACCGCGTCGCCGGTCTGGCCCAGCACCTGTGCCAGGATGCTGCCGCCCATGCGGTGCTGGCCAAGGCCCAGGTCGATGAGGACCAGCGTCGTGTCCTCCTCCTGCGCATCGAGTTGCGGCGTGAGGGTGCCGCGCACGTCGTCGAGGCTGGCGAAGGCGCTGACGATCAGGCTGACGGGCGAGCTGACCTTCTTCTTCTGGCCGCCTTCCTCCCACTGCGTGCGCATCGAGAGGGAATCCTTGCCCACGGGAATGGACACGCCCAGCGCCGGGCACAGTTCCATGCCGACGGCTTTCACGGTCTCGTACAGTGCGGCGTCCTCACCCGGTTCGCCGCAGGCGGCCATCCAGTTGGCGGAGAGCTTGACGCGCTTCAGGTCGATCGGCGCCGCCAGCAGATTGGTCAGCGCCTCGGCCACCGCCATGCGGCCCGAAGCCGGTGCATCCATGGCTGCCAGCGGCGTGCGCTCGCCCATGCTCATCGCCTCGCCGGCAAAGCCGCGGTAGTCGGCCAGCGTCACGGCACAGTCCGCCACCGGCACCTGCCAGGGGCCGACCATCTGGTCGCGGTGCGACAGGCCGCCGACGGTGCGGTCGCCGATGGTGACGAGGAAGCGCTTGGAGGCGACGGTGGGATGCGAGAGCACGCCGATGGCGGCCTGCTGCAGGTCGACGCCGGTGAGGTCCAGCGGCTTGAACCGGCGGGCGATGGACTTCACGTCGCGGTGCATCTTCGGCGGCTTGCCGAGCAGCACGTCCATCGGCATGTCGACGGGCTGGTTCGCTGCATCGGCCGTCTCGTCGGCCACCACCAGCTCACGCGCCTCGGTCGCCACGCCGACCACGGCGAAGGGGCAGCGCTCGCGCTCGCAGAAGCCCTTGAACAGTTCGAGCGACTCCGGCGCGATGGCCAGCACGTAGCGCTCCTGGCTCTCGTTGCACCAGATCTCCTTGGGCGCCAGGCCGGACTCCTCCAGCGGCACCGCGCGCAGGTCGAAGCGCGCGCCGCGGCCGGCATCGTTGGTCAGCTCGGGGAAGGCATTCGACAGCCCGCCCGCGCCCACGTCGTGGATCGCCAGGATCGGGTTGGCCTCGCCCTGCTGCCAGCAGTGGTTGATGACCTCCTGCGCGCGGCGCTCGATCTCGGGGTTGCCGCGCTGCACGGAATCGAAGTCCAGCTCGGCCGCGTTGGCGCCGGTGGCCATCGAGCTGGCCGCGCCGCCGCCCATGCCGATGCGCATGCCCGGCCCGCCGAGCTGGATCAGCAGCGTGCCGGCGGGGAACGGGATCTTTTTCGTCTGGATGGCGTCGATCTGCCCCAGGCCGCCGGCGATCATGATCGGCTTGTGGTAGCCGCGCTGCAGCGCGTCCACATCGCTTTCCACGCGCTGCTCGTACTCGCGGAAGTAGCCCAGCAGGTTGGGCCGGCCGAACTCGTTGTTGAAGGCCGCGCCGCCCAGCGGGCCCTCGGTCATGATCTGCAGCGGGCTGGCGATGTGCCCGGGCTTGCCGTAGCTGCCTTCCTCGGGCCACAGCCTCGAGACGGTGAAGCCCGTCAGCCCGGCCTTGGGCTTGGAGCCGCGGCCGGTGGCACCCTCGTCGCGGATCTCGCCGCCGGCGCCGGTCGAGGCGCCCGGGAAGGGCGAGATCGCCGTCGGATGGTTGTGCGTCTCCACCTTCATCAGAACGTGATGCGTGGCGCGGTCCTTGGCGTAGGCCTGCCCCTCGCGCGGCACGAAGCGCTCGATCTCGTGCCCTTCCATCACCGAGGCGTTGTCGGCATAGGCGATCACCGTGTGCTGCGGGTTCGTCTGGTGCGTGTGGCGGATCATGCCGAACAGGCTCCTGTCCTGCCGCACGCCGTCGATGGTGAAGTCGGCGTTGAAGATCTTGTGCCGGCAGTGCTCGCTGTTGGCCTGGGCGAACATCATCAATTCGACGTCGGTCGGGTTGCGGCCCAGCTTCGTGAAGGCGTCCACCAGGTAGTCGATCTCGTCCTCGGCCAGCGCCAGGCCGAAGCCGGTGTTGGCCTGCTCCAGCGCCGCCCTGCCCCCGCCCAGCACGTCCACATGCGCCATCGGCTGCGGCGGCAATTCGGCGAACAGCGCGGCGGCGCCGTCCAGCGCGGGCAGCACCGATTCGGTCATCCGGTCGTGCAGCAGCGCGGCGACGGCGGCGAGCTGGCCGGCGTCCAGCGCCGGCGCCTTGCCGATGAGCGGCGCCTTGAGGCTCAGGAAGTACTGCGTCACCCGCTCCACCCGCCGCAGCGCCAGGCCGCAGTTGTGGGCGATGTCGGTGGCCTTGGAGGCCCAGGGCGAGACCGTGCCCAGCCGCGGCGTGACCACCAGCGTGGACGCCGCGCCCGCCGGCGCCTCGAAGGGTTCGCCGTAGGTCAGCAGCGCAGCGAGGCGCTCGCGTGCCGCAGCGTCCGGCGCCGCCTCGGTGAGCACCAGGTGGACGAATCGCGCCGAGATGCCCTCGACCTTCGGCGCCACCGCCTGCAGCCGCGGCAGCAGCTGGCGCGCGCGGAAGTCGCTGAGCGCCGCGCCCCCCTCGAAAACGGTCACGACGGGGGTGGCGGAGGGAGCGGGCTGCGTCACGGTGGTGGGGCCTGGGCGGCCGGTGAACTTTTGAGGGAATCCGGACCCGGCGACCGCTGACTGGGGCCGCTCGGGGGAACCCGGCATTTTATGGCCCGAATGGGATAATCCGGGGATGAGCATCACCTACCACGATCCGGCCAGCCTGGGCGACATGCGCACCGCCTGCCGGCTCGCCTCCGAGGTCCTGGACTACCTCACGCCCTTCGTCAAGCCGGGCGTCACCACCAACGAGATCGACCGCCTGGCCGCCGAGTACATGGTCAAGCAGGGCACCACCTCCGCCACGGTGGGCTACCTGGGCGCCAGCAGCGTGCCCTTCCCGAAATCGCTGTGCACTTCCGTCAACCACGTGGTGTGCCACGGCATCCCGGACGACAAGCCGCTGAAGAAGGGCGACATCATGAACATCGATGTCACCGTCATCTACAAGGGCTGGTTCGGCGACAACAGCCGCATGTTCGTCGTGGGCGACGCCTCCATCGCCGCCAAGCGGCTGTGCCACGTCACCTACGAGGCGATGTGGCACGGGATCATGCAGGTGCGGCCCGGCAACCACCTGGGCGACGTGGGCCACGCGATCCAGAAGTTCGCCGAGGGCAACGGCTACTCGGTGGTGCGCGAGTTCTGCGGCCACGGCGTGGGCCGCACCTTCCACGCCGAGCCGCAGGTGCTTCACTATGGCCGCCCCGGCACCATGGAAGAGCTCAAGCCCGGCATGATCTTCACCGTCGAACCGATGATCAACGCCGGCAAGCGCGACATCAAGGAAGACCACAAGGCCGGCAAGTACGACGGCTGGACCATCGTGACGCGCGACCGCTCGCTGTCGGCCCAATGGGAGCACACCGTGCTGGTCACCGAGACCGGCTACGAGGTGCTCACCCTCTCGGCCGGCAGCCCGCCGCCGCCGGCCTTCGTCACCGGCGGCTGAGGCGCCGCGCCCGATGGCGTTCTCGGTCGTCGTCGACCTGCCCGCCGCGCTGCGCGACGACCTGCGCACTCGCAAGAGCGCGCTGTTCGAGCGCCTGCGCACGCCCACGGGCGCGCGCAACGTGCACGCCGCGCTGCGCGAACTGGCACGCGCGACGGACCGCGCCCTGCGCGAACTGTGGCGCGACGCGGCGCCGGGCTCGTCGATCGCGCTCGTGGCGGTGGGCGGCTACGGCCGCGGCGAGCTGTTCCCCTGCTCCGACGTGGACGTGCTGGTGCTGCTGCCCGGGCGCGATGCCGAGGCCGTGCCGGCCGAACGGCTCGAGGCCTTCATCGGCCGATGCTGGGACGCGGGGCTGGAGATCGGCTCCAGCGTGCGCAGCATCGACGAGTGCCTGGCCGAGGCGGCCAAGGACGTGACGGTGCAGACCTCTCTGCTCGAATCGCGCCTGATCACCGGCAGCCGCAGGCTCTACGAACAGTTCCGCGAGCGCTTCGAGGCCAGCATCGACCCGCGCGCCTTCTTCGCCGCCAAGTCGCAGGAGATGCGGCACCGGCACCAGAAGTACGAGAACACGCCCTACGCGCTGGAGCCCAACTGCAAGGAATCGCCCGGCGGCCTGCGCGACCTGCAGACGATGCTCTGGGTGGCGCAGGCCGCCGGCTTCGGCCGCAGTTGGGACGACCTGGCCAGGAACGGCCTGGCCACGGCCTTCGAGGTGCAGCAGCTCAAGCGCAACGAGTCGCTGCTCTCCCTCATCCGCGCGCGGCTGCACGTGGTGGCGGGCCGGCGCGAGGACCGCCTGGTGTTCGACCTGCAGACCGCCGTGGCCGCCACCTTCGGCTACGAGGGCGAATCCGGGCGCAAGGCCAGCGAGGCGCTGATGCGCCGCTACTACTGGGCCGCCAAGGCGGTGTCGCAGCTCACCGAGATCCTGCTGCTGAACATCGCCGAGCGCCTAGACCCGCAGCCGGCCGCGCTCACCCGCCTGAACGACCGCTTCTTCGAGAAGGCCGGCAAGATCGAGGTCGCCGGCGACGACCTGTACCTGCGCGAGCCGCACGCCATCCTGGAGACCTTCCTGCTGTTCCAGAAGACCGTGGGCGTCACCGGCCTGTCGGCGCGCACGCTGCGCGCGCTGTACAACGCGCGGCACGCGATGGACACCCGCTTCAGCAACGATCCGGTGAACCACGCGACCTTCATGCGCATGCTGATGGAGCCGCGCGGCATCACGCACGCCATGCGGCTGATGAATCAGACCTCGGTGCTGGGGCGCTATCTGCGCGTGTTCCGCCGCATCGTCGGGCAGATGCAGCACGACTTGTTCCACGTCTACACGGTGGACCAGCACATCCTGATGGTGCTGCGCAACGTGCGGCGCTTCTTCATCGCCGAGCACGCGCACGAGTACCCCTTCTGCTCGCAACTGGCGGCCGGCTGGGACAAGCCCTGGATCCTCTACGTCGCGGCCCTCTTCCACGACATCGCCAAGGGCCGCGGCGGCGATCACTCCGAACTGGGTGCGCGCGACGTCGCCCGCTTCTGCAGGCGCCACGGCATCGAGCGCGAAGACGCGAAGCTGATCGAGTTCCTGGTGGCCGAGCACCTGGTGATGAGCAACGTGGCGCAGAAGCAGGACCTGTCCGACCCGGAGGTCATCGCCGCCTTCGCCAGGCGCGTGGGCAGCGAACGCTACCTGACGGCGCTGTACCTGCTGACGGTGGCCGACATCCGCGGCACCTCGCCGCGCGTGTGGAACGCCTGGAAGGGCAAGCTGCTGGAAGACCTCTACCACGCCACCTCGCGCGCCCTGGGCGGCCACATGCCCGACCCCGACGCCGAGGTCGAGGCCCGCAAGCGCGAGGCGCTGGCCGAGATCAAGCTGCACGCCCTGCCCTTCGACGCCCACAAGGCGCTGTGGGACACGCTGGACGTGGGCTACTTCATGCGCCATGACGCGAACGAAATCGCTTGGCATGCCAAGAAGCTGTCGCGCTTCGTGCCCGCCAGGGGCGTGCCGGTCGATCCCGGCGCCCGGCCCGTCGTGCGCGCCCGGCTGTCGCCCGTGGGCGAGGGGCTGCAGGTGGTGGTCTACACGCCCGACGCGCCCGACCTGTTCGCGCGCATCTGCGGCTACTTCGACCAGGCTTCCTTCAGCATCCTGGATGCGCGCGTGCACACCGCCAGCAACGGCTATGCGCTCGACACCTTCCAGGTCGTGACCACCTTCCTGCCCGAGCACTACCGGGAGCTGATCAGCCAGGTCGAGACCGACCTGGCCCGCACGCTGGCCGCCGCCGGCGAACTGCCCGCGCCCAGCCGCGGCCGCGTCTCGCGCCGCGTCAGGAGCTTCCCCGTCGCGCCGCGCGTGAGCCTCACGCCGGACGAGAAGGCGCAGCGCTGGCTGCTCAGCATCTCGGCCAGCGACCGGGTGGGCCTGCTGTACTCCGTCGCCCGGGTGCTGGCGCGGCACCACCTCAACCTGCAACTGGCCAAGGTGACGACGCTGGGCGAGCGGGTGGAGGACAGCTTCCTCATCAGCGGACCGGAGCTGCAGGGCCAGCGCGCGCAGCTGGCGATCGAGACGGAACTGCTGGACGCGCTGCAAGAGGTCTGACGCGGCCGTGGGGCATGGGACACGGAACGCCCCGCCTTCACTAACATGCGCGCCGTGATCCACCCTTCTTCGAGGAAAGCATCTCCATGACCAAATCCGACGATCTCGGCAAGCTCATCCTGCGCGTGGCGCTGGGCGTTCTCATCCTGCTGCACGGCATCGCCAAGCTGAGCAAGGGGGTGGACGGCATCGGCGGCATGCTGTCCTCGCACGGCCTGCCGGCCATCCTGGCCTACCTGGTGTACGTGGGCGAGGTCGTCGCGCCGGTGCTGCTGATCGTCGGCCTGTTCACCCGCCCGGCGGCATGGGTGGTGGCGGCCAACATGCTGGTCGCCATCTGGCTGGTCCACATGAAGGACCTCGGCGCGCTGAACAACCAGGGCGGCTGGGCGCTGGAACTGCAGGGCATGTTCCTGTTCTCGGCCATCGCGGTCGCCTTCCTCGGCGGCGGGCGGCTCGGCATCGGCGGCCGCTTCAACTGAGCTTCTTCAATCGTCCTCGGCCGCATCCAGGCCGGGGAACAGCACCTCGGTGAAGCCGAAGCGGCTGAAGTCGCGCACGCGCATCGGGTAGAGCTTGCCCAGCAGGTGGTCCACCTCGTGCTGCACCACCCGGGCATGGAAGCCCTCGGCCTCGCGCTCGATCGGGTCGCCGTACGGATCGAAGCCGCTGTAGCGGATGCGCGCGAAGCGCGGCACCACGCCGCGCAGGCCGGGCACCGACAGGCATCCCTCCCAGTCCTCTTCCTCCTCGTCGCCCAGCGGCGTGACGACGGGGTTGACCAGCACGGTGCGCGGCACCGGCGGGGCGTCCGGGTAGCGGGGATTGGGTGCGCCGGTGCCGAAGATGACGACCTGCCGGTCCACGCCGATCTGCGGCGCGGCCAGCCCGGCGCCGTTCACGGCCTGCATGGTCTCGAACATGTCGCGCACCAGCAGGTGCAGTTCGTCGGTGTCGAAGGCGTCCACCGGCTGCGCCACGCGCAGCAGCCGGGGATCGCCCATCTTCAGGATCTCGCGGATGGCCATGCGTGGATTGTCATCGAGCCGTCCGCGGTGCCGCGCCCGTCAGGGCCGGTCGCCCAGCGGCGTGTTCTGGCCCGCGCTGGGCCGGGCGGAACCGCGCGGCACCCCCGGCACCACGGGGCGGCCCGGCGGCTGGCCGACCACCGGCGGGCGGCCGGGGGACGGGACGCCGACCGCCGGCGGCCGCCCGGGCGGCATCACGCCGGGCCGCGGCACCGGCGGGCGGCCACCCCAGCCCGGACGCACGCCGTGGTAGGGATAAGGCCGGCCGCCCCAGTAGCGCGGGCGGTTGTAGACGTCGATGTCCACGTAGGCCGGGACGCCGATCACGGCCGGGCCGGGATCGTAGTAGCCCGGCCCGTAGCCATAGCCGTCGTAGTAATTGGGGTCGCCGTACACGGCACAGCCGCCCAGCAAGGCCGCAGCGCCCAGCAGGCCTGCGCCGGCCAGCCACCGTCTCGTCGAATGGGTCTTCATCGGGCCACTCCTTCCGGGTCGTTCAGATTGACAAGACGATTGGAGCGCCAGTGCCTGAAGAAGGCTCCAGCGATCCGGTAACGACGGGTAAAGTCAAGGTAAAGAAACGCCCGGATCGTCAAATCTGTCGCAGCAGATCCAGCATGCCGGCCTCGTCCAGCACCTCGATGCCGAGTTCCTGCGCCTTGTCCAGCTTGCTGCCGGCCGCCTCGCCGGCGACCACGTAGCTGGTCTTCTTGCTGACGGAGCCGGCGACCTTGGCGCCGGCGGCCTCCAGCCGCTCCTTGGCCTCCTCGCGCGAGAGTGTCGGCAGCGTGCCGGTGATGACGAAGGTCTTGCCCGCCAGCGGCAGCACCGCGCGGGGCGCGGGCTCGCCCTCCTCCCAGTGCACGCCGGCAGCGCGCAGCTGCTCCACCACCTCGCGGTTGTGCGGCTGCTGGAAGAAGGTGTGGATGCTCTGCGCCACCACCGGGCCGACGTCGTCCACTTCCAATAGCGCTTCCTCACTGGCGTCCATCACGGCGTCGAGCCCGCCGAAGTGGCGGGCCAGCTCCTTGGCCGTGCTCTCGCCCACGTGGCGGATGCCCAGCGCGAAGAGGAAACGCGGCAGCGTGGTGGACTTGGAGTGTTCCAGCGCCGCCACCAGGTTGGCCGCCGACTTCTCGGCCATGCGGTCCAGCGCCGCCAGCGTGCTCAGGCCCAGCTTGTACAGGTCGGGCAGCGTGCGGATGGCCCCGCCGTCCACGAGCTGCTCCACCAGCTTGTCGCCCAGGCCCTCGATGTCCATGGCGCGCCGGCTCGCGAAATGCAGCAGCGCCTGCTTGCGCTGCGCCGGGCAGAACAGCCCGCCGGAGCAGCGGTGGTCCATGCCGCCGCGCTCGCGCACCACGTCGCTGCCGCACACCGGGCAGTGACGCGGCATGCGGAAGTTGGGCACGTAGCCGGTACGCGGCTCCGGCACCACGCCCACCACTTCCGGGATCACGTCGCCGGCGCGGCGCACGATCACGCGGTCGCCGACACGCACGCGCTTGCGCCGGATCTCGAACAGGTTGTGCAGCGTGGCGTTGCTGACGGTGGTGCCGCCGACGAACACCGGCTCCAGCTTCGCCACCGGCGTCAGGCGGCCGGTGCGGCCGACCTGGATCTCGATGCCCAGCAGCCGCGTCATCTGCTCCTGCGCCGGGTACTTGTGCGCCACGGCCCAGCGCGGCTCGCGCGACTTGAAGCCGAGCTGGCGCTGCAGCGCGAGGTCGTCGACCTTGTAGACCACGCCGTCGATGTCGAAAGGCAGGCTGTCGCGCGCGGCGGCGATGCGCGCGTGGAATGCCGCCAGCCCCTCGGCGCCCTGGGCGACCGCCCGGTCCTCGTTGACCGGGATGCCGAGCGCGGCCAGCGCATCCAGCGTGGCCGAGTGGGTCGCGGGCATGTCCCAGCCCTGCACTTCGCCCAGCCCGTAGGCGAAGAAGCTCAGCGGGCGCTGGCGCGCGATGCCCGCGTCGAGCTGGCGCACCACGCCGGCCGCCGCATTGCGGGGGTTGACGAAGGTCTTGGCGCCGGCCGCGCGCTGGCGCTCGTTCAGCGCCTCGAAGTCGTCGCGCCGCATGAACACCTCGCCGCGCACCTCCAGCACCGGCGCACTCACCCGCTTGAGGTAGTTCGGGATGGCGCCGATGGTGCGGATGGTGTGCGTCACGTCCTCGCCGGTCTCGCCGTCGCCGCGCGTGGCGGCCTGCACCAGTTCGCCCTGCTCGTAGCGCAGGTTGATGGCCAGCCCGTCGAACTTGAGCTCCACCGCGTAGGCCAGCGGCGGCGCATCGGCGGGCAGCTTGAGCGCATTGCGCACGCCCAAGTCGAACTTGGCGGCGCCGGCGGGCGTGGTGTCGGTCTCGGTCTTGATCGACAGCATCGGCACCGCGTGGCGCACGGGCGTCAGGCCTTCGAGCACGGCACCGATCACCCGCTGCGTGGGCGAATCGGGCACGACCAGCTCGGGATGCGCGGCCTCCAGCGCCTCGAGTTGCTGATAGAGGCGGTCGTACTCCGCGTCCGGCACTTCCGGATCGTCCAGCACGTAGTAGCGGTGGGCGTAGCGGCGCAGCAGCGCCCGCAGTTCGCGGGCCTGCGCGGTGAGGTCCTGGGTCATGTCAGTGGCGCCCGGCCGCCCGAAGGCACTGACGCGCCCCCTCGGGGGGCAGCGATACGCGAAGCGATGAGCGTGGGGGCAATTTCATTTCAACTGAAAAGACGCCGCGCCAGGGCGGAGCCCGCGGCCAGGTCGCGCTGCTGGAGCGTGTCGTAGAGCTGTTCGAGGTCGGCGCCGATGGCGTCCATGGTCTCCGTGCGCAGCAACTGGCCGTCACCGTCGGTCACCACGCCGTCCATCTCGCGCGCCAGCGCCTCGGCGATCTCGCGCATGCGGGCGAAGGGCTCGGCGCCGCGGTCCACCTGCGGTACGTCCAGGCTCAGCGTCAGTTCGCGGATGGCCGACTGCGCCGGGTCGTCGGCCAGCGCTGCCTGCGTGTCGAAGGCCAGGCCGAGCACCGGCGGTGCGCCGGCATCGCCGCCGGGCAGCACCATGCGGCCGGGGATCAGGCCGGCGACGAAGCCGTGGCGGGCCGCATTCTGCTGCACGTAGCCCGGGCTCCAGGCCGCGTGCCGGGCGCGCAGCACGAAGGCGAGCTGCGCGTCGTGCGCGCCGGCGAACTGGTCGAGCTCGCGCGCGCGGGCCACCTCGTCGAGCATCTCCGGGAACTCGGGCGCGCCGTTGACGGCGTCGGCGAAGGCCTGCGCCTTGACGACGAACTCGGAGTACTCGATCTCGTTGAGCGCACCGGTGCGGTTGGCGAGTTGCACGCCGGCCTGGAAGGCGCCGTAGCGCTGCCCGGCGGCCGGCGGCTCCCACTGGCCGGTGGCGGCGTTCAGGCCCTCGATGGCGATGGGCTTGCTGCCGGCGCGCCGCGTGGGCGGCAGCGCGGCCAGCGCGGCGGCGCCGGACACGGGGGCATCCAGCGCGACCAGTGCGATCACGTCGATCAGCGGATCGAGCCCGCCGCGGCGCTCGACCAGCACGCCCGGCGACTGTGCGGTGGGCGGCGGCAGGTCGGGGTCGAACAGGGGCTCGTGGCGGTCGGCGCCTGCGGCGTCGCCGGGATCGACCCGCAGCACCGGCTCCTCGGGGTCCGCTTCCGTTCCGCTGCCGTCGCCTTCCGGCGCGGCCGTCGGCGGCACGCCCGGCAGATCGGGCTGCCGGGGCGCATTGCGGCGCGAGGTCCAGGTGTTGTAGGCGATCACGGCGGCCAGCACGAGGCCGCCCAGGATGGCGAGTGCGACAGTCAGGCTGCTCATGGCGGATTCAGACTTCCGCCATGGACACGGCCGATTCCATGTCGACCGCCACGATGCGCGAGACCCCCTGCTCCTGCATGGTCACGCCGATGAGCTGTTCCGCCATTTCCATCGCGATCTTGTTGTGGCTGATGAAGAGGAACTGCGTTTCCTTGCTCATCGCGGTGACGAGCTTGGCGTAGCGCTCGGTGTTGGCGTCGTCCAGCGGCGCGTCCACCTCGTCCAGCAAACAGAAAGGCGCGGGGTTGAGCTGGAAGATGGCGAACACCAGCGCGATGGCGGTGAGCGCCTTCTCGCCGCCCGAGAGCAGGTGGATGGTCTGGTTCTTCTTGCCGGGCGGCTGCGCCATCACCTGCACGCCGGAGTCGAGGATCTCGTCGCCGGTCATGATGAGCTTGGCATTGCCGCCGCCGAACAGCTCGGGGAACATGCGGCTGAAGTGCTCGTTGACGGTGTTGAAGGTGCCGCCGAGCAGTTCGCGCGTCTCGCCGTCGATCTTGCGGATGGCGTCTTCCAGCGTGGTGATCGCCTCGTTCAGGTCGGCCGACTGCGCGTCGAGGAAGGTCTTGCGCTCGCGCGCGCTGGTCAGCTCGTCCAGCGCCGCCAGGTTGACGGCGCCCAGCGAGGCCACCTCGCGGTGCAGGCGGTCGATCTCGCCCGAGAGGCCGGCCAGCCGCACCTTCTCTTCCTCTACCGAGGCAGCCACCGCCGCCACGTCGGCCTGCGCGTCGGCCAGCAGTTGCTCGTACTGCTCGAAGCCCAGGCGCGCGGCCTGCTCCTTGAGCTGCACCTCGGTGATGCGCTGGCGCAGCGGGTCGAGCGCGCGCTCCAGTTGCAGGCGCCGCTCGTCGCTGGCGCGCAGCTTGGCGGTGAGGTCGTCGTACTGGCTGCGCATGGCGCCCAGGGCCTGCTCGCGCTCCAGCTTGAGGGCCAGCGCGTCCTGCAGGCCGGCCTGCGCGGCGGCGTCCGACAGGCGCCCGAGCTCGGCCTCGGCACGCTCTCGCTCGTCGGCCAGCGCGGTGGCCTGCTGCGCCGCCGTCTCGATGGCGCGCTGCAGTTCGGCGCGGCGCGCCTCCAGCGTGCGCTGCGAGAAAGCGGCTTCCTGCACCTGCCGCTCCAGGCCGCGGTGCTGCTCGCGCGCGGCGGCGAGGACGCGGCCGGTCTCGATCACTTTCTCTTCGAGCTGGGCATGGCGTTCCTGGCTGTCGGCCAGTTGCATGTCCAGCTCCTCGAAGCGGGCCTCGGCGGCGATGCGGCGCTCCTGCAGGTCCTCGAGCTGGGCATCCACCTCGCCCAGGTCCGCATCGAGCTGCTGGCTGCGGGCACGGGTCTGCTCCGCCAACTGGCCCAGGCGCAGGGTCTCGACCTGCAGTTCGTGCGCGCGCGACTGCGTGTCGGCCGCTTCACGCCGCGCCGTGACGAGACGCGAAGCCGCATCGGCATACGACGCCTCGGCGCGGACCAGCGAAGTGCGCGCCTCGTCATTGATCAGCGCCTGCGCCTTGAGCTGCCGCTCCAGGTTCTCGATCTCCTGCTGGCGCGCCAGCAGGCCCGACTGCTCCGAGTCCTGCGCGAAGAAGCCGACGCTGTGGGCGGTGACGGCATGCCCATCGCGGACGTAGATCGTCTCGCCCGGCGCCAGGCGCTCGCGCTGGGCCAGGGCCTCTTCGAGGCTGTCGGCGGTGCGGCAGCCGTGCAGCCAGTGGGCCAGCACGGCCTGCAGGCCGGCGTCGTTGATGCGCAGCAGATCGGCCAGCCTCGGCAGGCCGCTGCTGCCGCCGGCCGCCGGGGCGGCCGCGGACGGCGGGCTGTAGAAGGCCAGCTTGGCCGGCGGCGCGTCGTTGCCGAAGGCGCGCGCCATGTCCAGGCGCGAGATCTCCAGCGCGCCCATGCGCTCGCGCAGCGCCGCTTCCAGCGCGTTCTCCCAGCCCGTCTCGATGTGGATGCGGCTCCACAGGCCCTGCAGGCCGTCGAGGCCGTGCTTGGCCAGCCAGGGCGCGAGCTTGCCGTCGGTGCGGACTTTTTCCTGCAGCGCCTTCAGCGCCTCCATCCGGGCCGACAGCTCGGCCAGTCGCGCGCCCTCGGTGTTGACGGCCTGCTGCCGCTCGCGGCGGGCTTCGTCCAACTGGGGCACGCTCTCCTGCAGCTCGTGCAGGCGCGCGTCAGCCTCCTCGGCCGCCTGCTGCGCCTCGGCGAGCTGCTGCTGCAACTCGGCCAGCCGGGCCTCGTCCGGCTCGGCCAGCGCGTTGCGGTCGGCCCGCAGGCGCTCGCTGCGCTGGCCGAGCTGGCGCGACTGCTCCTCGATGTTGCGCTGGTCGGCGGCCAGCACCTGGATCTGCTGCTGCACCTGCACGACCGAACTGCGCTGTTCGTTCGCCTCCTCCTGCGCGCGCTGCAGCGCTTCTTCCAACTCGGGCAGGCGGGCGTCGTGCTCCTCCAGCTGGGCGGCCAGGATCGCCGCCTGCTCCTCGGCGTCGACGCCCTGCCCGGCCAGCGTCTCGATCTCGGCCTCCGCGTCGGCGCGGCGGGTCTCCCACTGCTGGATCTGCTCGGCCAGTTGCACCAGGCGCTGCTCGACGCGCTGGCGGCCCTCGACGACGAAACGGATCTCGCCCTCCAGCTTGCCGACCTCGGCGCTGGCCTCGTAGAGGCGTCCCTGCGCCTGGTTGACCTGGTCGCCGGCGGCGTAGTGCGCCTGGCGGATGGTCTCCAGCTCGGCCTCGACATGGCGCAGGTCGGCAGTGCGCGACTCGAGGTCGTTCAGCGCCTTGTCGGCGTCGGCCTTCAGCCGCGCCTGGTCGGCCTCGGCCTCGCTGCGCTTGAGGAACCACAACTGGTGCTGCTTCTTCGTCGCCTCGGCCTGCAGCGCGTTGTAGCGGGCGGCGACCTCGGCCTGCTTCTCCAGCTTGTCGAGGTTGGCGTTCAGCTCGCGCAGGATGTCTTCCACGCGCGTGAGGTTCTCGCGCGTGTCCGAGAGGCGGTTCTCCGTCTCGCGCCGGCGCTCTTTGTACTTGGAGACGCCCGCCGCCTCCTCCAGGAACAGGCGCAGCTCTTCGGGCTTGGACTCGATGATCCGGCTGATCGTGCCCTGGCCGATGATGGCGTAGGCGCGCGGGCCCAGGCCGGTGCCGAGGAACACGTCCTGCACGTCGCGCCGGCGCACCGGCTGGTTGTTGATGTAGTAGCTGCTGGTGCCGTCGCGCGTGAGCACGCGCTTGACGGCGATCTCGGTGAACTGGCTCCACTGGCCGCCGGCGCGGTGGTCGGCGTTGTCGAACACCAGCTCCACGCTGGAGCGGCTGGCCGGCTTGCGGCTGGTGGTGCCGTTGAAGATCACGTCCTGCATCGACTCGCCGCGCAGCTCGCTGGCACGCGACTCGCCCAGCACCCAGCGCACCGCATCCATGATGTTGGACTTGCCACAGCCGTTGGGGCCCACCACGCCGACCAGTTGGCCCGGCAGCATGAAGTTGGTGGGCTCCGCGAAGGACTTGAAGCCGGAGAGCTTGATGGAGTTGAGACGCACGGCGGGAGCCCTGATGCCAAGGCGTTGATTTGCAAGGAAAAATGCACGGAGCGGTGCGCTGCCGCCCGGGCCGGGAATGATAACGTGCGGCCCATGCGCTCCCTGCCCGCTTCCGTGACCTTTCCCCCGCGCCGCGCGCTCGTGTTGGCCGGCCTGGGCAGCCTGCTCGGGCTCGGCGGCTGCGGCGCCTTCAGCAACACCGAGCGGGCCGAATCCTATTCCGGGCAGGAGTGGCTCGAATCCGGCGCCAACCGCATCGCCAACCTGGCGCTGCGCGACAACCTCCAGTCGATCCGCCGGGTGCAACTCTCGCTGTACCGGCGCAACCCGCGCGAGTGGCGCAAGTGGGCCGCCAGCGCCGACGACGCCATCGCCCGCACCTGGGAGGCCGTCGAGCAGGACCGCCCCCTGCCCGAGCTGCGCGGCGCCACCAGCATCGACGCCGTGCGCCTGGCCTTCGAGACCGGCCCCGCGCCCGCCTACCAGGGCGACCGGGTGGCGGCGCTGGTGATCGGCTGGGCCGCCATGCTCAAGCAGGCCAACGGCGACACCTGGCGGCAGACCATGATCGACGGCGTGAGCGCCGAGAACGCCTTCCGGGCGGCGCGCAACTTCGAGATATCGCTGTGGCTGCTGGCCTCCAAGGCCGGGCCGGACGGCCAGCCGCTGCTGCTGTCGACCGAGATCAGCGGCCGCGGCCGCAACCTGGTCGTCGACCGGGAGCTGTCCAAGGTGGTGGCCCGCCTCGACCTGCTGGCCGCCCAGGCCGACGAGAAATACCGCCGCGCCGCGCTGGACTTCAGCCAGAGCTGGCTGCTGGGCAACCTGGGGCCCTTCTTCGCGATGGTATCCCGCTAGGAAATATCTTTCTCTTTTCTTTTTATTCGGTATTATGTTTCCGTGAACAAACGGAAACTCATCGAACAGCTCGCGCGCCGGCGCGAGGCACTGGGCCTGACGGCGGCCCAGCTCGCCGAACGCTCGGGTCTGACGGAGCGCTCCATCCGCAATGCGCTGGGCAGCCAGGGCAACCCGCAGCTGTCCTCGCTGCTGGCGCTGGTGGGCGCGCTGGACATGGAGCTGCAGCTCGTACCGCGCGGCTTCGGCCCGGCGCTGGCCGAGGGTGCCGAGCCGGGCTACCGGCCGGTGGCCACGCGCATCGGCCAGGCGGTGGCCGAGGCCCTGCCGCCGCCCCCACCCCCCGCGCCCCGGTCCAAGCCATGAACGTCAAGATCCTCGAAATCGCCCTGGCCGGCCGCCGCTGGGGCAAGCTGTTCCAGTACGGCGACCTGTGCCGCTTCGTCGCCGAGCCCGGCGTGGCGGCCGAGCCTCCGCCGCAGGTGCTCTCGCTGTCCATGCTGGCGAGCGATGCCGCGGCGCAGTCCGCCCTCTGGGCCGACGTGCGCAACCCGCTCTTCAACGCCCAGGGCGGGCGCCTGCCCGCCTGGTTCCAGAACCTGCTGCCCGAGGGCGTGCTGCGCACCCACATCGCGCAACTGCGCGGCTGCCGCGAGGACGACCACTTCGAACTGCTGGCCGCCTGCGGCGGCGACCTGCCCGGCGCCGTCACGGCACGGCCGGTCGAGGTGGACCGCGCCACGCTCCAGCGGCTGGTGACGCAGGACCAGGACGCGCTGGAGATGTCCGTGCTGGCCGATCCGCTGCCGCAAGGCATCTCCGTCTCGGGCGTGCAGCCCAAGCTGGTGCTGGCCCGGCAGGGCCGGCGCTACACCGCCCGCGTGCGCACCGGCCGCGGCGTGCGCGTCATCGCCAAGCTGCCGGTGGCGGGGCGGCCGCACATGCCGCGGCTGGAGATGCTCTCGCTGCAGCTGGCGCGCGCGGCCGGCGCCGACGTGTGCCATGCCGAACTGGCGCCGCTCTCGGCCATCGACGCCGAGCACGGCTACGCCCTGCCCGACGAGCCCGAGTTCCTGGCCGTCACCCGCTTCGACCGCACCGGCGCGAAGCGCATCCACTTCGAGGACTTCGCGCAGATCCTCGCCGTCGACCCGCAGGACAAGTACGCCGGCAGCTACCTGGCCATGGCGCTGGCGATGCGCGCCTTCCCCACGCTGGGCGAGGAGGCGATGCTGGAGCTGCTGCGCCGCCTGGCGGTCAACGACCTCCTCGGCAACCCCGACGCGCACCTGAAGAACTTCGGCGTGCTCTACCCCGACGGCCTCGCGCCCAGGCTGGCCCCCGCCTACGACATCGTGGCCTACGCGGCCATGCAGGGCGCGGAAGGCCATGCGCTGCCCCTCATGCCGCCCGCGCCCGGCACGACCGCCGCCGCCGCGCGTCGAAGCAGCCTGTTCACCCCGGCCAGCGTGCGCGACTTCTGCTTCGCCACCGGCCTGCACGAGCCGCGCGTGCGCCGGCTGGTGGCCGACACCGTGCGCTTGGCGCGCGAGCACTGGCCGGCGCTGATCGAGGCCGCCGCCCTGCCCGCCGAATGGAAGGCGCGGCTTTCGCGGCGGCTGGCCTCGCACCCGCTGCTGGACGGCATGGCGCGGCGCGGGCGATGACGCGCGCTCCTCCTAGAATGAACCGCACCTCCTCCAACGCCGCACGGCGTGCGCGCGGCGGCCCTTCCTCCACCGTTTTTCCTTCCCGGGTCCATCCATGAGCTCCCTGAACTTCATCGGCGGCGAAAAAGGCGGCGTCGGCAAGTCGGTCACCTCGCGCCTGCTGGCGCAGTACTTCATCGACCACAGCCGGCCCTTCGTCGGCTTCGACACCGACCGCTCGCACAACTCCTTCACCCGCTTCTACGAGGGCTTCGCCTCGCCGATCGTGGTGGACAGCTTCGAGGGGCTGGACAAGGTGGTCAACGGCTTCGAGCACAACCCGGCGCAGAGCGTCATCGTCGACATGGCGGCGCAGACGCTGGCGCCGCTGTCCCGATGGATCGGCGAGTCGGACCTGTTCACCGTCTTCAAGGAGCTGGGCGTCAACGTCAACTTCTGGCACGTGATGGACGACGGCCGCGATTCCAGCGACCTGCTGGGCAAGCTGGTCGACACCTTCGGCGACCGCGCCCACTACATCGTGGTGCAGAACTACGGCCGCGGCAGCGACTTCGCGATGATGCTCGGCTCGCAGTCGCTCGCCAAGGCGACGGCGCTGGGCGCGCAGGTCATCTCGCTGCCGCGCCTGCAGGAGGCGAGCATGCGCAAGATCGACGCGCACAACAGCAGCTTCTGGAAGGCCGTGAACGACAAGGAAGGCCCCGACGCCCTGGGCCTGCTGGAGCGCCAGCGCGTCAAGAGCTGGCTGGCGACGGCCTATGCGTCCTTCGACACGCTGCCGCTCTGAGCGGCCCGGCGCAGGAAAAGAGAAGCCGCCCGAGGGCGGCTTTCTTCATGGTGCGCCGCTTCAGGCTGCGGCGAAGGACGGGCCCGAACGGCCCCTGCGGCTGACCAGCAGGCCCAGGATCGCCACGCCGAAGACGGCGAAGCAGATGAAGGACCAGTTGGCGATCGACAGGCCGAGGAAGGTCCAGTCGATCTGGCTGCAGTCGCCGCTGCCGCGGAAGATCATCGGGATGGCCCGCTGCAGCGGGAAGGATTCGATCATCCCGTAGATGTCGCGCCCGCAGCTCACGAACTCCGGCGGGTGCCATTGCAGCCAGCTCTGGCGGGCCGCCGTGTAGGCGCCGCCGACGGACGCGACGAGGGCCAGCAGCCCCCAGGTCTTCTGCAGGCCGGTGCGGCCCGTGGCGCCGGCCAGGCCGGCGAAGACGGCCACCAGCACGAGCGCGTAGCGCTGCACCACGCACATCGGGCAGGGCTCGAGCCCGACCACGTGCTGCAGGTACATGCCGAAGGCCAGCATCGCCACGCAGGCGGCGCAGATGAGGGCGTAGGTACGGCGAGGAATGCCAAAGAGGAAGTTCAAATCCCGAGTCCTTGATCGACGAACACACGTGCCCTGCGCGGGTTGGCGACCACCGTGTCGCCCTCGCGCAGGCCCAGCTCCCGGAACTGCTGCGCAGGGATCTGCGCCTCGATGATGTTCCCGGAACCCGGATTGTCAGGATTCGTTTCGACCGGCTCCAGTTCCATCCGCGCGATGGGACCGACCACGATCGCCCGGCCGATGGTCGCCACGATGCCCTGCGGCTTGCTGCCGCCGGCCGCGAAGCGGGCGATGTCGAAGTCGTGCGGGCGCACGTAGGCCAGCGCCTTGGCGCCGTCGGCGTCCTGCGCGTCGGCCGAGGGGAAGCGCACGCCCTGCACTTCCACCTCGCCCTCGTGGGCGCGGCCGTGGAAG
This sequence comes from Xenophilus azovorans DSM 13620, assembly GCF_000745855.1. Classification (GTDB taxonomy): domain Bacteria; phylum Pseudomonadota; class Gammaproteobacteria; order Burkholderiales; family Burkholderiaceae_C; genus Xenophilus; species Xenophilus azovorans. The sequence goes on along the minus strand of NZ_KN050766.1, from coordinate 281,716 downwards.
AGGTTCACGTCGCCCAGGAAGCCGTAGACGAAGGGGCTGGCAGGGTGGTCCCAGACCTCCTGCGGCGAGCCCACCTGCTCGATGCGGCCGGCGTTCATCAGCACCACGCGGTCGGCCACCTCCAGCGCCTCCTCCTGGTCGTGGGTGACGAAGATGGAGGTGACGTGCAGCTCGTCGTGCAGGCGGCGCAGCCAGCGGCGCAGCTCCTTGCGCACCTTGGCATCCAGCGCGCCGAAGGGTTCGTCCAGCAGCAGCACCTTGGGCTCCACCGCCAGCGCGCGCGCCAGGGCGATGCGCTGGCGCTGGCCGCCCGAGAGCTGGGCCGGGTAGCGCTCGGCCAGCCAGTCGAGCTGCACCAGCTTGAGCAGGTCCATCACCTTGGCCTTGATCTGCGCCTCGCTCGGGCGCTGGCCGCGCGGCTTGACGCGCAGCCCGAAGGCCACGTTGTCGAACACGCTCATGTGGCGGAACAGCGCGTAGTGCTGGAACACGAAGCCCACCTGCCGCTCGCGCACGTGCACGTCGGTGGTGTCCTCGCCGCTGAACAGGATGCTGCCGCTGTCGGCCGTCTCCAGCCCCGCGATGATGCGCAGCAGCGTGGTCTTGCCGCAGCCCGAGGGGCCCAACAGGGCGAACAGCTCGCCCGAATCGATGTTCAGGCTGACGTCGCGCAGCGCGTGGAAGTCGCCGAAGCGCTTGCTGACGTTGCGGATCTCGATGCTCATGCGCTTGCTCCCGATGCCGGCTGCGGCCGCTCGGGCGGCAGCTCGGCGATGGCTTTCATTTCACGTTCGTGGCGCCATTCGGCGACCGTCTTGATGACCAGCGTGACCAGCGCCAGGATGGCCAGCAGCGAGGCCACCGCGAAGGCCGCGACCGACTGGTATTCGTTGTAGAGCACCTCCACGTGCAGCGGCATGGTGTTGGTCTGGCCGCGGATGTGGCCCGAGACGACCGACACCGCGCCGAACTCGCCCATCGCCCGCGCGTTGCAAAGGATGACGCCGTACAGCAGGCCCCACTTGATGTTGGGCAGCGTCACGTGCCGGAAGGTCTGCCAGCCGGTGGCGCCCAGCACGATGGCGGCCTGCTCCTCGTCGGTGCCCTGCGCCTGCATCAGCGGGATCAGCTCGCGCGCGATGAAGGGGAAGGTCACGAACACGGTGGCCAGCACGATGCCCGGCACGGCGAAGATGATCTTGATGTCGTGCGCCGCCAGCCAGGGCCCCAGCCAGCCCTGCGCGCCGAAGACCAGCACGTAGATCAGGCCGGCCACCACCGGCGACACGGCGAAGGGCAGATCGACCAGCGTGGTGAGGAAGGCCTTGCCCTTGAACTCGAACTTGGCGATGGCCCAGGCCGCCGCCACGCCGAACACCAGGTTCAGCGGCACCGAGATGGCGGCGGTGATCAGCGTCAGGCGGATCGCGCTCCAGGCGTCGGGCTCCTTCAGCGCCTCGACGTAGGCGTCCCAGCCCTTGCGCAGCGCCTCCGTCGCCACCGCGGCCAACGGCAGCACCAGGAAGAAGAACATGAACAGCAGCGCCGCGCCGATCAGCGTCCAGCGCACGGCGGCCGATTCGGTGGTACCTGCCTGGGCGCGGCCCAGGTTGGCGCGCATTCCCGCCCCCCCGCTCATCGGAAAACCTCCGCGCTGCGCGCTGCGGTGCGAGCGCCCTTCGGGGCGGCCGTGCGGGCGCTCATGCCGACGCCCCCCGCTTGCGCTGCCAGCCCTGCAGCGCGTTGATGACCAGCAGCATCAGGAAGGAGAACACCAGCATCACCAGCGCCACCGCGGTGGCACCCTGGTAGTCGTACTGTTCCAGCTTGCCGATGATGACCAGCGGCGTGATCTCCGAGACCATGGGCATGTTGCCGGCGATGAAGATGACCGAGCCGTACTCGCCGATGGCGCGCGCGAAGGCCATCGCGAAGCCGGTGAGCAGCGCCGGCATGATGGACGGCAGGATCACCAGCCGGAAGGTCTGCCAGCGCGTGGCGCCCAGCGAGGTGGCGGCCTCCTCCAGCTCCTTCTCGGTGTCTTCCAGCACGGGCTGCACGGTACGCACCACGAAGGGCAGCCCGATGAAGATCAGCGCCACCACCACGCCGGCGGGCGTGAAGGCCAGCTTGATGCCCATCGGCTCCAGGTACTGGCCGATCCAGCCGTTGCCGGCCAGCAGCGCCGTCAGCGAGATGCCGGCCACGGCGGTGGGCAGCGCGAAGGGCAGGTCCACCAGCGCGTCGACGATCTTCTTGCCGGGGAACTTGTAGCGCACCAGCACCCAGGCCACCAGCAGGCCGAAGAACAGGTTGGCCAGCGCCGCCAGGAAGGAGGCGCCGAAGGTCAGGCGGTACGAGGCCAGCACGCGCGGCGCCGTCACCGCCTCCCAGAACTGCTCCCAGCTCATGGTGAAGGTCTTGAAGACCAGCGTGGTGAGCGGGATGAGGACGATCAGGCACAGGTACAGCAGCGTGTACCCGAGCGTGAGATGGAAGCCCGGCAGCACCCGCTTGGCGCCGCCGGAGCGGGAACGTGAAACCGGCGCTGCCGCGGACGGCAGCGCCGGCGAGGCGGCACTGGTCATCGGGTTACTTGGCGCCGGGCGTGTAGATCTTGTCGAACTGGGCGCCGTCGTTGAAGTGCACCTTCTGCGCTTCGCTCAGGCTGCCGAACAGCTCCTGCACGGTGAACAGCTGCAGCGGCTTGAAGGTGTCGGCGTGCTTCTTCAGCACCGTCGGCGAGCGCGGGCGCAGCGCATGCTTGGCGGCGATCTCCTGCGCTTCTTCCGAGTAGAGGTAGTCAAGGTAGGCCTTGGCCAGTTCGCCCGTACCCTTCTTGGCGGTGGTGCGCTCGACCACGGCCACCGGGTTCTCGGCCAGGATGCTGATGCTCGGGTACACGGCGTCGACCTTGCCGGCGCCGAAGTCGCGGTCGATGGAGACCACTTCCGACTCGAAGGTGATCAGCGCATCGCCGATGTTGCGCTGCAGGAAGGCGGTGGTCGCGTCGCGGCCGCCGCGCGCCAGCACCGGCACGTTCTTGAACAGCTTGCCCACGAACTCGGCGGCCTGCGCGTCGGTGCCGCCCTTCTTCTTCACGTAGCCCCAGGCGGCCAGGTAGGCGTAGCGGCCGTTGCCGCCGGTCTTGGGGTTGACGATCACGACCTGCGTGCCGGGCTTGACCAGGTCGTCCCAGTCCTTGATGCCCTTGGGGTTGCCCTTGCGCACGAGGATCAGCATGGTCGAGGTGGTGGGCGCCGCGTTGTCGGGGAAGCGCTTGGCCCAGTCCTTGGCCACCACGCCCTTGTCCGCCAGGAACTCGATGTCGGTGGTGGTGTTCATCGTCACCACGTCGGCGTCCAGGCCGTCGGCCACGGCGCGCGCCTGGGCGCTGGAGCCGGCGTGCGACTGGTCGACCTTCACGTCCTTGCCCGTGGTCTTCTTGTAGTGGGCGACGAAGGCGGTGTTGTAGTCCTTGTAGAACTCGCGCGCCACGTCATAGGAGACGTTGAGCAGCTGGTTGGCCTGCGCGAAGGCGTTGCCGGCCAGGGCCGAGGAAGCCACGGCCAGCGCGGCGGCGATGTTCTTGATCTTCGAAGTCATAGGGTTGCCAGGTTGTCAAAGGTCTCGCGCCGCACGCTCGGGCGCACGGGCGCATCCGTCAGCGATCCGAGCAGGGCCAGGCCCAGGGGCCAGTCGCCGTGTCCGGATTCGACGTTGATATGGCCCGCATTCTGCATGCGGACGAATTCGCTGCCCCACGAACGGGCATAGGCGCCGGCGCGGCGCACCGGGCAGAAGGGGTCGTTGCTGCTGGCCACGACGATGCTGCGGTACGGCAGCGGCGTGCTGGGAACCGGCGCGAAGTCGTGCAGCACGGCACGGCGCTCCGGGTCGGCCGGCGCCACCAGCAGCGCCCCGGCCACGCGCGCGGCCGCGGCCGGACCCAGGTGCACTGTCGTGATGCAGCCCAGGCTGTGGGCGGCGATCACCACCGGGCCGGGCTGGGCCAGGACGAGCTTTTCCAGCGCGCCGACCCAGGGCGCGCGGTGCGGCGAGTCCCAGTCGTCCTGCACCACGCGCACCGCGCCCTGCATGCGCTCCGCCCACAGGCTCTGCCAGTGGCCGGGGCCGGAGTCGCGCCAGCCGGGGACGATGACGAGGGTGGGCTGCACGCCGGGACCGCCCTGCTTACTTGTTCGGCTGCGGCGTGATGCGCAGGTAGGGGCGCACCGCGTTCCAGCCCTTGGGGAAGCGCGTCTTCAGCTCTTCCGGGTCCTGGATGCTCGGCACGATGACCACGTCGTCGCCGTCCTGCCAGTTCACCGGCGTGGCGACCTTGTGGCTGTCGGTGAGCTGCAGCGAGTCGATCACGCGCAGGATCTCGTCGAAGTTGCGGCCCGTGCTTGCCGGGTAGGTGATCGTGGCGCGGACGGTCTTCTTGCCGTCGATGATGAACACGCTGCGCACGGTGGCCGTGGTGGAGGCGTTGGGGTGGATCAGGTCGTACAGCTCCGACACCTTGCGATCGGCGTCGGCCAGGATCGGGAAGTCGACCGTCGTGTTCTGCGTCTCGTTGATGTCGCCGATCCACTTCTGGTGGCTGTCCACCGGGTCGACGCTGATGGCGATGGTCTTGACGCCGCGCTTGGCGAACTCGCCGCCCAGCGCCGCCGTCTTGCCCAGTTCGGTGGTGCACACCGGCGTGAAGTCGGCCGGGTGGGAGAACAGCACCACCCACGAGTCGCCCGCCCACTCGTGGAAGCGGATCGGACCCTTGGAGGAGTCCTGGGTGAAGTCGGGGGCGGTGTCGCCCAGTCGCAGCGTGGCCATGGCGGTTCCTTTCAGCAATCGGAAACGGGATTGTCGGAAGCCCGCCACGGATAACAAACGAATATCTTCTTGTTTGAATATACCGGCCGGGGAATAAGCCGAATGGCTGCAGCCTCAGCCGCAACTGCCCATGTAGCCGCACTGCGTGCAGTAGTCGCAGCCGTCCTTGCGGATCATGGCGTGCGCGCCGCACTCGACGCATTTCTTGCCCGCCATGACGCCCGGCATCGGGACAGCGGCCGACTCCGTCACCGCCGCCGGCGCCGGGGCGGCAGGCAGCTCGTCAGGCTCGAACAGCGAGCCCTGGGCCGCCTGCTGCCGGCGCGCGATCAGGTTCTGGATGGCATAAGCGATGGCCGCCACCTCGCTGTCGTGCCAGCGCGGCACCTGGCCGCCGTCGGCCTTCTCGTAGGTGCCCAGGCGCACCGGGCCGCGGTCCCAGGTGACCTTGCGCATGTCCGACAGGGCGCGGTCCAGGAAGCCGCCGCGCGCGGCCAGCGACAGCATGCGCATGGTGGCGGTGATCCACTGCTGCGACTCGCCGCTCTGCCCCACCGGCATGAAGAACTCGATGGCGCGTTCCACGTGGCGCCCGTCGTCGGTGACGATGGGCAGGAAGGACACCACCAGGTACAGCCGCTGCTGCCCCTCCTGCGTCCAGTACTCGACCTTCTCGGCCACCGCGTTCAGCGCGCCATTGGGCCGGCTCTCGATGACGGTGCGCATGGGATCGACCGGCACCGGCGGGGCCGCGGGCGGCGGCGCCTCCTTCGCGGCCGGCGCCGTGGTTTCCAGCACCGCGCCGAGGATGCTGTTCGGGCGGTAGGTGGCCAGGCCCTTCAACCCCGCTTCCCAGGCCGCGCGGTACAGGGTCTTGAAGTCCTCGTAGGGGTAGTCCTCGGGGATGTTGACCGTCTTGGAGATGGAGGTGTCCACGAAGGGCTGCACCGCCTGCATCATGGCCACGTGGTCGGCGGCGCTCATCTGCAGCGCGTTCACGAAGTAGTCGGGCAGCGCGCCATCGGTGGTCGCATCGGCGTCGACCAGCGCGCGGTACAGGCGGAAGGCGTGGTCCTCCACGGTGTAGCTGCTGCGGCTGCCGTCGGCCTCGCGCTTGTTGCGCGTGTAGCCCCAACTGAACGCGGGCTCGATGCCGTTGCTGGCGTTGTCGGCGAAGGCCAGGCTGACGGTGCCGGTCGGCGCGATCGACAGCAGGTGGCTGTTGCGGATGCCGTGCTGGCGGATGGCGGCCTTGAGTTCCGCCGGCAGCCGGCTGGCGAAGCTGCCTTCGGCCAGGTAGCCCTCGGCCTGGAACTTCGGGAAGGCGCCCTTCTCCCGCGCCAGCTCGACCGAGGCGGCATAGGCGGCATCGCGCAGGGTGCGCGCGATGCGCGCCGCCATGTCACGGCCCTCCTGGCGGTCGTAGCGCAGCCGCAGCATGGTCAGGGCGTTGCCCAGGCCGGTGAAGCCCACGCCGATGCGGCGCTTGGCCGCGCTCTCCTCGCGCTGCTGGGGCAGCGGCCAGAAGGTCAGGTCCAGCACGTTGTCCAGCGCCCGCACCTGGGTGGCGACCACCTGCGCGAAGGCGTCGAAGTCGAAGGCCGGCTCGCCGCCCTCGCCGAAGGGGTGGCGCACGAAGTTCGTCAGGATGACCGGGCCGAGGTCGCAGCAGCCGTAGGGGGGCAGCGGCTGTTCGCCGCAGGGGTTGGTCGCCTCGATGCGCTCGCAGTAGCTGAGGTTGTTGTCCCTGCCGATCTGGTCCAGGAACAGGATGCCCGGCTCGGCGAAGTCGTAGGCTGACTTCATGATCGTGTCCCACAGCTCGCGCGCCGGCAGCCTGCGGTACACCCACTGGCCGTCGGCGCGCTGGCAGGCGCCCTTCGCCATCAGCTTGGGGCCGGGCGCGGCCTTGTGCGCCAGTTCCCAGTCGGCGCCGTCGATCACCGCCTGCATGAAGGCGTCGGATACGCCGACCGAGACGTTGAAGTTGTTCCAGCGTCCCGGCGTGCGCTTGGCGGTGATGAACTCCAGCACGTCCGGGTGGTCGATGCGCAGCACCCCCATCTGCGCGCCGCGCCGGCTGCCCGCGCTCTCGACCGTGGAGCAGGACTGGTCGAACACGTTCATGTAGCTGCACGGGCCGCTGGCGATGGAGTGCGTGCCCCGGACGTCGGCGCCCTTGGGGCGGATGCGGCTGAAGTCGTAGCCCACGCCGCCGCCGCGGCGCATGGTCTCGGCAGCCTCGCGCAGCGCCTCGTAGATGCCGGGGTAGCCGTCCGCGTCGCGGCCCTGGATCGCGTCGCCCACCGGCTGCACGAAGCAGTTGATGAGCGTGGCCTGGATGTCGGTGCCGGCGGCGCTCATGATGCGGCCGGCGCCGATGGCGCCCGCGCGCAGGTTGTCCAGGAAGCGGCGCTCCCATTCGGCGCGCAGTGCCGGCTGCTCCACCGAGGCCAGGGCGCGGGCCACGCGGGCGTAGAGCTGGTCGGCCGAGGTCTCGCCCGCCTTGAGGTACTTCTCGGCCAGCACGTCCTGGCTGATGGGCTGGGTGGCGAGCCGGACGGGGCCGGGCAACTGATCTCTTTTCATGCAATGGACTCCAGGGCAGCCGAGCCGGTGCGGACGCCGACCCGGCATTGTCCGCCTCCCGGCCGGGCCCACGACGCCGGCGCGGGCATCGGTGTGTCGCGAGACGCTACCGGTGCGCCGCCGCACGGCCCTTGCCGCGGATCAAGAGGCCGGGCATGCGCTCAGCCGGCGCCGCGTTCGTGCGGGTCGCGCAGCGGGTCGGCCTCCGCCAGGTGTTCGGACAGGAAGTCCAGCAGCGCCCGCACCGCCGGCACCCGCGCGCGGCGCGGCGGGAACATCGCGTGCACGATGCCGCCCGGCGGCGCCCAGCCCGGCAGGGCCTGCACCAGCCGGCCGTCGCGCAGGTCGTCGCGGCACAGGTAGTCGGGCAGCATGCCCGCGCCGACGCCGGCCAGCACCGCGTAGCGCAGCGTCGCCAGGTCGCCGGCCATGTAGCGCGGTGCCTGGACGTAGTGGAAGGTGGCGCCGCCGGGGCCGTGCAGCGTCATGCCCGCGCGGCCGTCGGCCGCCGTCATCGCCACGCTGTCGAGCCGTGCCAGGTCCTCAGGCCGCGCCGGCGCCCCGCTGCGCGCCAGCAGTTCGGGGGCGGCCAGCAGCAGGCCGCGGCTGTGCCCGAACACCCGCGCGGCCAGGCTGGCGCTGTTCTCGACCTGCGCGCGCACCCGCAGGGCCAGGTCCATGCCCTCCTCGACCGGGTCCACCGGCCGGTTGACCACCAGCATCTCCACCCGCACCTGCGGATGGCGCCGCATGAAGCGCGGCAGCAGCGCGCCGAGGCTGCTCTGCGCCAGCGTCACCGGGCAGCTCAGGCGCACCGTGCCGCGGGGCTCCTTCTGGTCGCGGGCCACGGCCTCCACCGCGGCGCCGGCCGCCTCGCGCACGTCCACGCAGTGGCGCAGGAAGGTCTCTCCCGCCGGCGTGAGCGACAGGCGCCGCGTGCTGCGCTGGAGCAACTGCACGCCCAGCGACGCCTCCAGTTCCGCCACCCGCCGCGACAGGCGCGACTTGGGCACGCCCAGCGCCCGGCTGGCGGCGCTGAAACCGCCACGCTCGGCCACCTCCGCGAAGAAAAGCATGTCGTTGAGGTCCTGCATGGCGCCCATTGTCCTGAATTTGGGACAAGTCGTCGCATTTTCGGTGGCTTATCGAGCGATTGATCCATCCATAGACTATCCCCATCGCCGCCGCTTCCCACTCCTGCGGCAGCCCCCAACCGAGGATTCCGACATGAAACTGCTCCACATCGATTCCAGCGTCCTGGGCGTCAACTCCGCATCCCGCCAGCTCACGGCCGGCATCGTGGCCCAGTGGCAGGCCGCCCATCCCGGCACCAGCGTCGACTACCTCGACCTGGCCGCGGATGCGCCGAGCCACTTCGGCCCCGACGCGCTGGGCATCAAGGTCGGCCAGCCGGCCGAGCCCACCGAGGCGCAGCAGCGCGAGAACGAGGTCTCCGAGCGGCTGATCAGCCAGTTCCTCGCGGCGGATGTGATCGTGGTCGGCGCCCCGCTCTACAACTTCTCGATCCCGACCCAGCTCAAGGCCTGGATCGACCGGCTGGCGCAGGTGGGCCGCACCTTCAAGTACACAGACAAGGGCCCCGTCGGCCTGGCCGGCGGCAAGACGGTGATCGTCGCCTCGACCCGCGGCGGGATGTACTCGACCACCGAGGCCGGCCAGGCGGCCGAGCACCAGGAGAGCTACCTGAAGGTGATCTTCGGTTTCTTCGGCATCACCGACGTGCGCTTCGTGCGCGCCGAGGGGCTGGCGATGGGCGACGAGGCGCGCAAGGCGGCCTTCGACGACGCCCGGGCGCAGATCACCGCCGCCACCCGCGAGGCCGCGGCGAACCAGGACCGCGCGGCGCTCGCCGCCTGACGGGCACCTTCAGCAGGCCGGCGCGGCCCGCTGCCCGCGCGCCAGTGCCCGCGCGTGCCGCGCCAGGACCTGCTCCGCGCGCTTGAGCACGGGCGTATCGACCATGCGCCCGTCCACCACGCACACACCGCCGCCGGCCTCGTGCAGCGCCTGGCGCACCCGCCGCGCATGTTCCACGGCGGCCGGCTCGGGATCGAACACGCCGTGCAGCACCGGCACCTGCGCCGGGTGGATGCACAGCTTGCCGCCGAAGCCCATGCGCCGGGCCCGCCGGGCGTCGGCGGCCAGCCGCGCGGCGTCGCGCGTGTCCACCGTCACGCCGTCCACCGGCGCCGCCAGCCCGGCGCGGCGCGAGGCCAGCACCAGCGCCATGCGCATGGGCAGCAGTTCCGCCTCGCCCGCGCCGCAGTCGATGCCGGCGTCCACCTGGAAGTCCAGGTGCCCGAACACCAGCCGCGCCACCTGAGGCGCGGCGGCCAGGGCGTCCAGCGCATCGAGCCCGGCCACGCTCTCCACCAGGGGCAGCAGCGCCGCCTGCGGCCCGGCGGCCCGCGCCGCCGCGTGCAGCGTCCACGCCCGCTCGGCCTTGGGCACGACCACGCCGGCGATGCCCTGGGCCGCCAGCGGGCCGAGCGCCGCCAGGTCCTCCGCATGCCAGGGCGTGCCCGCGGCGTTGATGCGCACCAGCACACGCGGCCGATCGGCCGCCTCCAGCGCGCCCACCGCCAGCGCCAGCGCCGCGCGTGCCGCGCCCTTGTCGGCCGGCGCGACGGCGTCCTCCCAGTCGGCGATCACCATGTCGGCGCCGCCGACCAGGGCCTTGGCCAGCCGCTCCGGCCGGTTGGCGGGCACGAAGAGGAAGGAGCAGGCCTGCCGCGGCAGCTCGGGCACGGCGGTCATTCCGCGGTGACGCCTGCCGCCTTGATGAGCTTGCCCCAGCGCGCCACCTCGGCCTCCAGGTGCCTGCGCAGGCCCTCCGGCGTGGCCTTGTCGGGCGCGGCCAGCTCCGAACTCAGCTCGGCGATGCGCTGCTTCACCGTCGCATCCTGCAGCGCCACGTTCAGCGCCCGGGTGAGCGCGGCGATCGCCTCCGGCGGCGTGCCCCTGGGTGCGTACATGCCGTGCCACACCTTCACGTCGAAGCCCTTGAGGCCCTGTTCGTCCAGCGTCGGAATGTCGGGCAGCGTCGGCTGCCGGCGCAGCGTGGTCACGCCGAAGACCTTGGCGCGCGTGCCGTCCTGGATGACGGGCACGGTCTGCGTGGTCTGGTCGCACAGCAGGTCCACCTGGCCGCCCATCAGGTCGTTCATGGCCGGGCCGGAGCCCTTGTAGGGCACGGTGGTCAGCTTCACGCCGGCCTGATGCATGAACAGCATGCCGCACAGCTGCGACACCGCCCCGATGCCCGCGTTGGCCAGCGAGACCTGGTCCTGGTGCTTCCTCACGTAGTCGAGCAGTTCGGGGAAGGTGCGGGCCGGGAAGTCCTTGCGCGAGAGCAGCGTCATCGGCACGTCCAGCACCTGGCCGATGTAGTCGAAGTCCTTGAGCGGGTCGTAGGGCAGCTTCCTGTAGAGCGCCGGCGCGGTCGCCATGCCCATGTGGTGGATCAGGATGGTGTGGCCGTCGGCCCTGGCGCGGGCCACGCGCGCCGGCGCGATGGTGCCGCCGGCGCCCACGGTGTTCTCCACCACCACGGTCTGGCCGAGCGACCGGCCCATCGGCACGGCCAGCAGGCGCGCCACCACGTCGGTGGGGCCGCCGGCCGAGTACGGCACCACCAGCGTCACCGGCTTGTCGGGCCAGCCGGCCGCCTGCGCGGCGCCGCCGGCGCCCAGGGCCAGCGCGAAGGCCGCTGCGCAGCGCAAGCGGGAAGCGAGGCGCGATCGGAAATGGAAAGTCACGGGGGTCTCCTTGAAGGTAGTGGGCGCTCGAACGCCTCTGGTTGGACACACGACGGCCCCGCGGACGGCGTCCGCGCCCAGGCTGCCGGATGGGAAAACCGGGCCGGCCCGTCAGGCCAGCAGCCGCTGCACGCGCGGCCACTGCGCGACGTGCCACAGGCGGTCCACCGCCTGGGCCACGCGCGCGGCGGGCAGGCCGGGGCTGCCATAGGCCGCCAGGCGCAGCGCCTTGGCGGTGATCTCCTCGCGCGTGAGGGTGTTGCCGGGGTCGCCCTTGGGCTCCTCGACGCGGCCCTGCAGCGTGCGGCCGTCGGCGGTCTGCACCGTCACCTTGCCGATCCAGCGCTGCGGGTAGGCGGCGTCCACCTCGGCGTCGAGCACCATGCGCACCTTCTCGCGCAGCGCCACCGTCTCGGGCGCGAGGTACTGCGCGTCGAACTCGGCCAGCCCGGCATGGCCGAAGCGCGCGGCCAGGCCGAGCACGGTGCCCATCGAGAACTTGCTCTGGTGCACGGTGACGGGCGAGACCACCGGGCCCAGCACGTCGATGGCGCCCTGGTGCACGTGGCAGGTCACCTGCGCGATGTCGCCGGGCCGCAGGCCGTGCGCCTGCATCACCTGCAGCAGCGCGTCGGCTGCAGGGTGCGTGTGGCGGCACGAGGCATGCCACTTGAAGGAGGTCTCGGCGGTGGCCCAGCGGGTGCCGAGGCCGTCGGTCAGCTTCGCGGGATCGGCGTCGGTGGACATGCCCGCCGCCAGCCCCTGCGCGCCGGTGAAGATGTCCTGCGCGCCGGTGAAGCCGTCCTGCGCCAGGTAGGCCGCCACCAGCCCGGCGGCGGCGGCGTGTGCGGTGTGGAGCTGCTTGCTGTCGGCGCCGCTGCGCAGGAACTCCCACAGCCCGGCCGACTGCGTGCCGGCCGAGCCGAAGGCGTGCTGCATCTGCGCGGGCGTCAGGCCCAGCAGGCGCCCCGCCGCCGCAGCGGCGGCCAGCGTGCCGGCGGTGGCCGTGGTGTGGAACACCTTGTAATGGCTGCGGCCCAGGAACTCGCCGACGCGGATGCCCACCTCGTAGCCGGCCACGCAGGCGGCCATCAGCTGCTCGCCACTGGCGCCCAGGCTCTGCGCCACCGCCACCGCGGGCGGGAACACCACCGCCGCCGGATGGAACACCGAGCCGTTGTGCACGTCGTCCTGCTCGGCCACGTGCGATGCCGCCGCATTCGCCAGCGCGGCCATCATGGGCGAGGTGACGACGTCCTGGCCGATCACCTCGCTCGGCCCGTCGGCCGGCCCCTGCGGTCCCTGAGATATCGCGAAGCGCGCGATGCTGCGCACCGGCCGCGCGTCCTGCCCGGCCAGCACGGAGCCGAACCAGTCCACCCACAGGTCTTCGGCGCGGCGCTGCACGGGCGCCGGCACGTCCTGCCAGCGCAGCGTGGCGGCGAACTGCGCCAGGGGATGGACGGCGGCGTGGCTTTCCTGCTTCATGGGGCCTGCTCCTTGGCGGCGTCGTTCTGCAACCCGGCGATGCGCTCGGCCGTCCAGCCCAGCTCGGCCAGGATGGCGGCGGTGTGCTCGCCGACGGCGGGAACCGGGTCCATGCGGTAGTCGAAGGCGCTGCTCACGCCGGGCGGCAGCAGCGCGGGCACCTCGCCGGCCGGCGTGCCCACGGTGCGCCAGCGCTCGCGGGCCTTGAGCTGCGGATGCGCCCACAGGTCGGCCATGTCGCTGACGCGGGCGTTGGCGATGCCGGCCTCATCCAGGCGGCGCACCACCTCTTCGGTGGCCAGCGTGCCGAAAATCGCCAGGATCCGCGCGCGCAGCGCTTCACGGTGTTCGTTGCGGCGCGCGTTGCTGTCGAAGCGCGGTTCGGCGGCCAGCGCGGCGTCGCGCAGCACGCCCTCGCAGAAGGCCTTCCACTCGCGCTCGTTCTGCAGGCCCAGCATCACCGTGCCGCCGTCGCCGGCGGCGAAGGGGCCGTAGGGGTAGATGCTGGCGTGCGAGGCGCCGGTGCGCGGCGGCGGCGGCGCGCCGTCGAAGGCGTAGTACATCGGGTAGCCCATCCACTCGCCCATCGCCTCGAGCATCGACACGTCGATGTGGCTGCCCTCGCCCGTGCGGCCGCGCAGCAGCAGGGCCGACAGGATGCTGGTGTAGGCGTACATGCCGGCGGCGATGTCGGCCACCGAGATGCCGGCCTTGGCGGGCGTTTCCGGCGTGCCGGTGATCGAGAGGAAGCCGGCCTCGCTCTGGATCAGCAGGTCGTAGGCCTTCTTGTCGCGGTAGGGGCCGTCGGCGCCGTAGCCGCTGATGTCGCAGACGACCAGGCGCGGAAACGCCTCGCGCAGCGATTCGTAGCCCAGGCCCATGCGCGCCGCGGCGCCCGGCGCGAGGTTCTGCACCAGCACGTCGGCGCGGCCGAGCAGTTCCATCAGCGCGGCCCGCGCCTCGGGCCGCTTCAGGTCCAGCGCCAGGCTCTCCTTGCTGCGGTTGATCCAGGTGAAGTGCGAGGACTGGCCCCTCACGCGCTGGTCGTAGCCGCGCGCGAAGTCGCCGCCGCCGGGGCGCTCGACCTTGACGACGCGCGCGCCCAGGTCGGCGAGCTGGCGCGTGCAGAAGGGCGCGGCCACCGCGTGTTCGAGCGAGACGACGGTGATGCCGTCCAGCGGACGGGGGCGTGAAGTGACCATGACGACCTCAGCCCCCCATACCGGTTCGAGTCGCCGGTGACGTTTGTACTTCAACCCTGCCGAAGGCCGCGCAGCAGGCCATGCGGGAACATCCGCGGAACTGGCTCTGCCAGGCCGCAGGATGTGCCCCCTGCAAGGGGGTTGGCGAAGCGGAACGAAGTCCGCGAAGACTGGGGGTGTGCATCAGAACGAGCGCGGCAGGCCCAGCACGTGCTCGGCCACGAAGGAATAGATCAGGTTGGTGGAGATCGGCGCCACCTGGTACAGCCGCGTCTCGCGGAACTTGCGCTCCACGTCGTATTCGCAGGCGAAGCCGAAGCCGCCGTGGAACTGCAGGCAGGCGTTGGCCGCCTCCCAGCTCGCCTTGGCCGCCAGGTGCTTGGCCATGTTGGCCTGCGCGCCCATGGGCTGGTGCGCATCGAACAGCTCGCAGGCCTTCCAGCGCATCAGGTTGGCGGCCTCGACCTCGATGAAGGCGTCGGCGATGGGGAACTGCACCCCCTGGTTCTGCCCGATGGGACGGCCGAAGACCTGGCGGTCCTTCACGTAGTGGGTCACGCGGTCGATGAACCAGTAGCCATCGCCGATGCATTCGGCCGCGATCAGCGTGCGCTCGGCGTTCAGGCCGTCGAGGATGTACCTGAAGCCCTGGCTCTCCTCTCCGATCAGGTTCTCCTCGGGGATCTCCAGGTCCTCGAAGAACAGCTCGTTGGTCTCGTGGTTGACCATGTTGGGGATGGGGCGCACGGTCAGGCCCTTCTTCTGTGCCTCGGCCAGATCCACCATGAAGATGGACATGCCCTCGCTCTTCCTCTTCACCTCGGCCAGCGGCGTGGTGCGCGCCAGCAGGATCATCCAGTCGGAGTGCTGCACGCGGCTGATCCACACCTTCTGGCCGTTGACCACGTAGCGGTCGCCCTTCTTCACGGCGCTGGTCTTGATCTTCGTGGTGTCGGTGCCGGTGGTCGGCTCGGTCACGCCCATCGACTGCAGGCGCCATTCGCCCGACGCGATCCGGGGCAGGTACTTCTCCTTCTGCGCCTTCGAGCCGTGGCGCAGCAGCGTGCCCATGTTGTACATCTGGCCGTGGCAGGCGCCGGAGTTGCCGCCGCAGCGGTTGATCTCCTCCATGATGACGCTGGCCTCGGTCAGGCCCAGGCCCGAGCCGCCGTACTCCTGCGGGATCAGCGCGGCCAGCCAGCCGGCTTTGGTAAGCGCATCGACGAAGGCCGCGGGATAGGCGCGCTGCTCGTCGACCTGGCGGAAGTACTCGTCGGGGAATTCGGCGCACAGGGCGCGGATGGCGTCGCGGATCTCGTGGAAGTTGTTCGACAGGGTGTGCTCGATCATGGGTTCTCGCTTTTTCTTCAGGCCAGCGTGGCGGCGGCCTGCATGGTCAGCCAGCCCTCGTGATCCTGCGCCCACAGATTGACGCGCCGGCCGTCGGCCGA
This sequence comes from Xenophilus azovorans DSM 13620, assembly GCF_000745855.1. Lineage (GTDB taxonomy): Bacteria > Pseudomonadota > Gammaproteobacteria > Burkholderiales > Burkholderiaceae_C > Xenophilus > Xenophilus azovorans. The sequence goes on along the minus strand of NZ_KN050766.1, from coordinate 266,371 downwards.
GGGCCGGCCGTGCACGCTGAAGGGGTTCAGATCGAAGATGGGACGCAGGGCCCTGAACTCGAAGGCGGCGACCTGCGCGCCGGGCAACTCGCGCCGCAGCAGGTCCAGCAGCAGCGTGGCGATCAGCGGGCCGTGCACCACCAGGCCCGGGTAGCCCTCGGCCTCGGTGACGTACCTGCGGTCGTAGTGGATGCGGTGGCCGTTGAAGGTGAGCGCGGAATAGCGGAACAGCAGCACGTCGTCGGGCACGACGGTGCGCGACCAGGCGGCCTGGCCCTCCAACGGCGGCCTTTGAGGCGCAGGGGCAGGATCGCCGGGGCGCGCCGCGCTGCGGTAGACGATGTCGTGCTCCTCGGTCAGCGCCAGGCCGGCCTCGTTGGCGATGCTGTGCTCGACCAGCACGAACAGCAGCTCGCCGGTGCGCCCGCTCTTGTGCGTGACCGAGCGGATGGTGGAGGTGCGCTCGACGCGCTGGCCGACCTGCAGCGGGTTGGCCGGCTCCCAGCGCAGCCGCCCGCCGGCCCACATGCGGCGCGGCAGCGGCACCGGCGGCAGGAAGCCGCCGCGCTTCGGATGCCCGTCGGCGCCGATCTCGCTGTGCCGCGCGTGCGGCAGGAAGTACAGCCAGTGCCACAGCGGCGGCAGCGGCGTGCCCTCGTCCGGCGCCGGGTCGTCGCGGTCCAGCGTGGCCGACAGCGCAGCCACCGGCGCGGCGGTGACGGTGTCGCGCAGGCGCTCGCTGCGGCCCTGCCAGCCCTGCAGGTGCGCCAGCGTGGCGGCGTCGAGGCGGTCGCTGCGGGTTTCGGTCGTCATGGCCGCCATCCTCGGCGCAGCCGCGCGCCGGCGCAATCCGCGTTTGTGAAAGCATGCCTTCGGCGCCGGTGAAGCCCGTGCTTTCACGTTGCCGAAGACCGCCCTAGCCATTGCCGAATGGCGCCGGGCGGGCTTTGCCGCCATGCTCGGTCCCGCTTTCCCTTCCAACCGACACGAGGACGACGAGACATGGCGCAGCCAGGGATGATGCAGGACAAGGTGGTGGTGGTGACGGGCGCCGGCGGCGGCATCGGGCGCGACATCGCGCTGGCGCTGGCCGCCGAGGGCGCGAAGGTGGTGGTCAACGACATCGGCACCTCCACCAGCGGCGAAGGCACCGACGCCGGCCCCGCGCAGAAGGTGGTGCAGGAGATCCAGGCCGCCGGCGGCCAGGCGGCGGCCAGCACCGACAGCGTGTCCGAGGCCGCCGGCGCCGCACGCATCGTCCAGAGCGCGCTCGACCACTTCGGCCGCATCGACGGCGTGGTCAACAACGCCGGCATCCTGCGCGACCGCTTCTTCCACAAGATGAGCCTGGACGAGTGGGACGCGGTCATCAAGGTGCACCTGTACGGCAGCTACCACATGAGCCGCGCGGCGGCCAACCATTTCAAGGAGCAGGAGCGCGGCGCCTTCGTGCACATGACCTCCACCTCGGGCCTGATCGGCAACTTCGGCCAGGCCAACTACAGCGCGGCCAAGCTGGGGCTGGTGGCGCTGTCCAAGAGCATCGCGCTGGACATGCACAAGTTCAACGTGCGCTCCAACTGCATCGCGCCCTTCGCGTGGAGCCGCATGATCGGCTCGATCCCCACCGATACGCCCGAGCAGCAGGCGCGCGTGGCGAAGATCCAGCAGATGACGCCGAGCAAGATCGCGCCGCTGGCCGTGTACCTGCTGTCCGACGCGGCGAGCGAAGTCAACGCGCAGGTCTTCGCGGTGCGCAACAACGAGATCTTCCTGATGAGCCAGCCGCGCCCCTTGCGCTCGGTGCACCGCGGCGAGGGCTGGTCGCCGCAGTTCATCGCCGAGCACGGCATGCCGGCGCTGAAGGCCGCCTTCGTGCCGCTGGACCGCTCGGCCGACGTGTTCAGCTGGGACCCCATCTGACGGCGGCCCTGCGCCGGTGCCGCCGGCGCATCTCCGGGCAAACCCCTGCTAAGCAGGCCCGAACCCCGCCTTTGGCAAAAGCAGATTCCGCCGGCAAAGGCAACGCCGCACCATCGGCCTCACGCACAAACACAGGAGACACATCCATGCTCGACACCCGACGCCGCCTTGCCGTGGCCGCCCTGGCATGGGCGCCACTCGCCCTGGCCGCCCTCCCCGCCGCCGCGCAGGACGCGCAGCAGCAACAGCCCGTGCGCCTGCTGGTGGGCTATTCCGCCGGCGGCCCGGTGGACCAGGGCGCGCGCCTGCTCGGCGTGGCGCTGGCCCGCGAACTGGGCGCCCCGGTGGTGGTGGAGAACAAGCCCGGCGCCAACGCCACCCTGGCCGCCGGCGAGGTGTCGCGCGCCAAGGCGGACGGCCTGACGCTGTGGTTCGCGGCGAGCCCCACCGTCACCATCAGCCCCAACGTGATGAGCAGGATGCCCTTCGACCCGGCCACGGACCTCACCCCGGTGGCGCCCGTGCTCAGCTACTACAACGTGCTGGTGGTCAACAACAACGAGCCCTACCGCAGCGCGCAGGAACTCGTGGCCCATGCCAAGGCCCATCCCGGCACGCTCAGCTACGGTTCGGCCGGCGTGGGCGGCTCCAACCACCTGGGGACGCTGCTGTTCTCCAGGCGCAGCGGCATCCAGATGAACCACATCCCCTACAAGGGCAACGCCCCGGCGATGACCGACGTGATCGGCGGCCAGATCAGCATGATGATGGACATCATCAGCACCGCCAGCAGCTACATCCAGGCCGGCAAGGTGCGTTCCATCGCCGTCACCTCGCCGCAGCGCAACGCCTTGCTGCCCGAGGTGCCCACGCTGGCCGAGTCGGGCATCGAGGGCCTGAAGGGCTTCGACGTGGGCGGCTGGTACGGCGTGTACGGCCCCAAGGGCATGGCGCCGGAACTGGTGGCGAAGCTCAACAAGGCCATCAACGCCGCGCTGGCCCAGCCCGAGCTGCAGAAGCGCTTCAAGGACCTGGGCTACGACGAATGGACCGGGTCGCCGCAGAAGCTGGCCGAGCGCGCGGCGCAGGAACGCACCATGTGGGCCACGGTGACGCAGGGCATCGTCGTGGATTGAGCAGGGGCCAATGACCGAGCGCATCCATCACCTGCTGGACCGCTGGCTGGCCGACGCGCCGCAGCGGCCCTTCATCCACCTGCCGGACGGCCGGAGCCTGAGCTTCGCCGAGCTGGGCGCGCTCACCGACACGGCCGAGGCCGAACTGCGAGAACTCGGCGTACGGCCCGGCGACCGCGTGCTGGTGGTGGCCGAGAACTGCCCCGAGCACGCGGCGCTGATTCTGGCCTGCAGCCGCGTGGGTGCCTGGTCCTGCGGCGTGAACGCGCGCATGGCGCCGGGCGAGGTCGACGCCTTCGACGCCCGGGCCGATGCGCGGGTGGTGTACTTCACCGCCGCCGCCTCCGGCAGCGCTGCCGCGCATTCCCGGCGCTTCGCCGCTGTGCCGTCGGCGCTGGCCGGCATGCAGCATTCCGCGGTGCGCGAAGCCGCCCGGCCCGAGCCGGACCCGCGCCCGGGCCCGCGCGGCGCCGTCGCCTCGCTGATCTTCACCTCCGGCACCACCGGCCAGCCCAAGGGCGTGATGCTCACGCACGATGCGCTGATCCACTTCGCGCGCGAGTCCGGCGCCTCGCGCGACCTGGGGCCATCCGACCGCTGCTACGCCTTCGTGCCGATGACGCACATCTTCGGCCTGGGCACGGTGCTGATGAGTTCGCTGCTGGCCGGCGCGCAGCTGGTGATGCGCCCGCAGTTCGATCCGGCCGACCTGGTCGACGCGCTGGCGCAGCACGGCGTCTCGCAGCTTCAGGGGCCGCCCGCCCTCTTCTCGCGGCTGCTGGCCTGGCTGCAGGAACAGGGCATCGCGCGGCCCGAAGCACCGGCGCTGCGCTACCTCTACACCGGCGCCGGCCCGCTGGACCTGGCGCTCAAGCAGCGCGTGGAAGCGGTGTTCGGCCAGACGCTGCACCACGGCTACGGCCTCTCCGAGTACGCCGGTTCGATGCACGTCACCCGCCTGGGCGAGTGTCGCACCGACACCAGCGCCGGCCATGCCGTGGCCGAGGCCGAGGTGCAGGTCACCGAACCCCTCACCGGCCGGCGGCTGCCGCAGGGCGAGCGCGGCGAGCTGTGGCTGCGCGGCCGCGGCCTGATGCCCGGCTACTTCCGAGACCCCGACGCCACCGCCGCCGTGATGCGCGAGGGCGGCTGGTACGCCAGCGGCGACCTGGGCGAGATAGACGCCGGCGGCGCGCTCTTCGTGGTCGGCCGGCTCAAGGAAATGATCATCCGCTCCGGCTTCAACGTGTACCCGGCCGAGGTGGAGACGGCGCTGAACACGCACCCCAGCGTGCAGCGCTCGGCCGTGGTCGGCCGCCGCGAGGACGACGGCAACGAGGAGATCGTCGCCTTCGTCGAGCTGCGCCCCGGCGCCGCGCTGGACGCCGCCGCCGTGCAGGCCCACCTGCGCGGCCTGCTGGCGCCCTACAAGCGGCCGGCCCGCATCGTGGCCCTGGCCGAGCTGCCCACCAACACCAACGGCAAGGTCCTCAAGCGCGTGCTGCAGGAACAGGCCGGTGCGCTGACCTCGTGAGGACGCCCTTCATGCCTTCCATCCGTTCATCCGCCTTGCGCCGGCGCCTGCTCGCCGGCGGCCTGCTTGCCGCGGCGGCGCGCCCATTCGCGGCATCGGCATCGCAGCCGTGGCCGGAGCGGCCCGTCCGCTTCGTGGTGCCCTTCCCGCCCGGCGGGCCGGTGGACACCACCGCCCGCGTCTTCACCCACAAGCTGTCCGAACTCTGGAAGACGCCCACCGTGATCGACAACCGCGCGGGCGCCGGCGGCGTGGTCGGCGCGACGGCGGCGGCCCGCGAGGCGCCGGACGGCTACACGCTCTTCGTGGCGTCCATCCACCATGCGGTCAACCCGTCGCTGATGGGCAGACTGCCCTACGACATCGAGAACGACTTCGCGCCCGTCAGCTTCGCCGCGATGTTCCCGGTGTTCGTGGTGGCGCACCCCTCGGTGCCCGCCAACAGCATCGGGGAGCTGGTCGCCCTGGCAAGGAAGGACGGCAGCGCGCTGAGCTACGGCTCCTCCGGCAACGGCGGCGGCACGCACTTGGCGGGCGAGCTGTTCAACATGGACGCCGGAACGAAGCTGCAGCACGTGCCCTACAAGGGCAGCGCGCCGGCGATGAACGACCTGCTGGGCGGCCAGGTGCAGCTCATGTTCAGCGATGCGCCCACGGCACTGCAGCACATCCGCACGGGCCGCATCAAGGTGCTGGGCGTGGCCAGCCGCCACCGCTCGGCCATGCTGCCCGAGGTGCCGACCGTCGCCGAGTCCGGCCTGCCCGGCTACGAGGCGTACTCCTGGGCGGCGCTGTTCGCCCCGGCGCGCACGCCGCCGGCCGTGCTGGCGCGCATCAACGCCGACTTCAACGCCGCGATGAACGATGCCGGCGTACGCCAGCGGCTGCTGGAGGCCGGTGCCGAGGCCGACCCGGGCACGCAGGAACAACTGCGCCAGCGCCTGCGCGGCGAGCTGGCAAAGTGGAGCAAGGTCATCAGGGCGGCGGGCATCACCGCCGGCTGAGGACACGAGCGAACGAGGACGACCGACCATGCACATGAGCGCACAGACCCACTACCAGGCCGAGTTGGACGCCGGCCGCTTCTGCATCCAGCGCTGCCCGCAGTGCGAGCGGCACGTGTTCGCACCGCGCGAGCTGTGCCCGCACTGCGGCGCCGGCCCGCTGCGCTGGGTGAAGGCCAGCGGCCTGGGTACCGTCTATTCGGCCAGCACCATCCACCGCAAGAACGATGCCGGCGGCAACTACAACGTGGCGCTGATCGACCTGGACGAGGGCGTGCGCATGATGAGCCGCGTCGAGGGTGTGGCACCGGAGGCGGTGCGCATCGGCCATCGGGTGCAGGCGCACGTCGCGCAGCAGGACGGGCGCGGCCTGGTGCTGTTCCGGCCCGTGCAGCCGCAGCAAGGGGGTGCCGCATGATCCCCCGCTCGGCCCTCGACGCCGCCGCCGTCAACCGCCCGCTGCGCGGGCGAGCGGCCATCGCCGGCGCCGCCACCTACGGCTGCGGCGAGGCGCCCGGCATGGACGACATGACGCTGCTGGCGCGCGCCGCGCAGGCGGCGGTGGCCGATGCCGGCCTGACGATGCAGGACATCGACGGCATCGCCACCTGCAGCGTCGCCTCCAGCATGTGGGTGATGCCGGTGATCGAGCACCTCGGCATCAACCCGACGTACGTCGACGGCACGATGGTCGGCGGCAGCAGCTTCGTCGCCCACCTGCTGCCGGCGCTGCGCGCGCTCGAAGCCGGCCAGTGCCGCGCGGTGCTGGTCTGCTACGGCAGCGCTCAGCGCTCGGCCACCTTCGGACGCCGGGAAACCCAGGCCGCACGCCGCGTCCTGGACCCGCAGCCCTATGAATTCCCCTACGAGCCGGTGCTGCCCGTCACCGCCTACGCACTGGCAGCGGCGCGGCACATGCACGAGTTCGGCACCACCCGCGAGCAGCTCGCCGAGGTGGCGGTGGCCGCGCGCGCCTGGGCGCAGAAGAACCCCGAGGCCTTCATGCGCGACCCGCTCACCATCGACGACGTGCTCGCCGCCCGCCCCGTCGCCAGCCCGCTGGGCGTGCGCGACTGCTGCCTGGTCACCGACGGCGGCGGCGCCATCGTGCTGGTGCGCGCCGACCGCGCGCGCGACCTGCCGCAGCTGCCCGTCTACGTGCTGGGCAACGCCACAGCGGTCTGGCACCGCCAGATCTCATGCATGCCCGACCTGACGACCACCGCCGCCGCGCAGTCGGGGGCCCAGGCCTTCGCCATGGCAGGCATGGCGGCAGCCGACATGGACATGGCGCAGGTCTACGACGCCTTCACCATCAACACCCTGCTGTTCCTGGAAGACCTCGGCTTCTGCGCCAAGGGCGAAGGCGGCGCCTTCGTGCAGGGCGGCGGCATCGCGCCGGGCGGGCGGCTGGCCGTCAACACCAACGGCGGCGGCCTGTCGTGCGTGCACCCGGGCATGTACGGCATCTTCGCGCTGATCGAGGCGGTGCGGCAGCTGCGCGGCCAGGCCGGGCAGCGCCAGCTCGCGCGCCACCGCACGGCCGTGGTCCACGGCAACGGCGGCACGCTGTCGAGCCAGTCCACCGCCGTCCTCGGCACCGCCGACGCCCTCTGAGGAGACACAGCCATGATCCGCGACCCGCAGATCCTCGACGCCCTGCTCGACAGCGTGCGCCGCTTCGTGCGCGAGCGCCTGGTACCGGCCGAGAACGAGGTGGCCGAGACCGACGAGATCCCCGAATCGATCGTGCAGGAGATGCGCGCGCTGGGCCTGTTCGGCATGACCATTCCCGAGCAGCACGGCGGGCTGGAACTGACGATGGAGGAAGAGGTGCGCGTGCTCTTCGAGCTGTGCCAGACCTCGCCCGCCTTCCGCTCCGTCATCGGCACCACGGTGGGCATCGGCTCGCAGGGCATCCTGATGGACGGCACGCCCGAGCAGCAGCGCGACTGGCTGCCGCGCCTGGCCACCGGCGAGGTCATCGCCTCCTTCGCGCTCACCGAGCCCGAGGCCGGCTCCGACGCGGCCTCGCTGCGCACCACCGCCGTGCGCGACGGCGACCACTACGTCGTCAACGGCAGCAAGCGCTTCATCACCAACGCGCCGCATGCCGGCATGTTCACGCTGATGGCGCGCACCGACCCGGCCAGCAAGGGCGCCGGCGGCGTCTCGGCCTTCATCGTCGACGCGAAGAGTCCCGGCATCAGCTTCGGCAGGAACGACGTGAAGATGGGCCAGCGCGGCGCCCACACCTGCGACGTGTTCTTCGACAACGTGCGCGTGCCGGCGGCCAACCTGATCGGCGGCAAGGAAGGCCGGGGTTTCAAGACAGCGATGAAGGTGCTCGACAAGGGCCGCATCCACATCGCGGCGGTGAGCGTGGGCGTGGCCCGGCGCATCCTGCGCGACGCGCTGGCCTACGCACTGGAGCGCAAACAGTTCGGCCAGCCGATCTGCGAGTTCCAGCTGGTGCAGGCGATGCTGGCCGACAGCCAGGCCGAGCTGTACGCTGCGGAGTGCATGGTGGTCGACGCCGCGCGCCGGCGCGACGAGGGCCTCAACGTCTCGACCGAGGCCTCGTGCTGCAAGATGTTCGCCACCGAGATGGCGGGCCGCGTGGCCGACCGCGCGGTGCAGATCCTGGGCGGCTCGGGCTACCTGGCGGAGTTCGGCATCGAGCGCTTCTACCGCGACGTGCGGCTGTTCAGGCTGTATGAGGGGACGACGCAGATCCAGCAGGTGATCATCGCGCGCAACATGGTGCGGGAGGCGCGCGGGGGCTGAGCTTCACCGGCACCGTCTCATCGCCCACCCACCGTTCAGGCTGATGCCCACACCCACCGTTCGGGCTGAGCCTGTCGAAGCCGGGTGACGCGCTTCGACAAGCTCAGCGTGAACGGTTTGGGGATCTTGAATGCGGCAACGGGCCGCTACAAAAAGGTGAGCACCTTGCGCCCACCCAGGGGCCGTTTCAAATGAAAAACGCCTGAAACCCTTGCGTGACGGGCGCTAGGCGCTCTCTTTTTTGAAGCACTTCACTCCAGCTTCAACCGCCCCTGCGCGTCGGCCACCAGCAGGTCGACCAGCTCCTGCGCGAAGGACGGCAGCGCCTCCAGGCTGCGCACGCAGATCTGCATCTCGCGCATCGACCAGGCGTCGGACAGCGGCACGAGGCCGATGTCCATCGCGTGCGCGTGGCGGCTGGCAGCCGACTCGGGCAGCACGCCCACGCCGACGCCGGACTCGATCATCCGGCAGGCGGTCTCGAAGTTGCCGACCTGGATGCGCTGCTTGATCGGCCTGTGCAGCTGGTCGCTGGCGTGGCGCAGGAAGGCGTGGATCGCGCTGGACTCGTGCAGCCCCACGTGGTCCAGCTCCAGCGTGTCGGCGAAATCGACCTGCGCCTGCCCGTCCAGCGCATGGCCGCTCGGCACCACCAGCACCAGGCGGTCGCGCCGGTAGGGCAGCGTCTCCAGGTTCTCGGTGCGCACCAGGCCGGCGACGATGCCGATGTCGGTCTGCCCCTCGGTCACGGCGCGCACGATGTCGTGCGACAGGCGCTCGCGCAGGTCGATGTTCACGTCCGGGTTGCCGCGCAGGAAGTGCCGCAGCACCGGCGGCAGGTACTCGCTCAGCGAGGTGGTGTTGGCGAACACCCGCACGTGGCCCTTGATGCCCCGCACGTACTCCTGCATGTCGCCGCGCAGGTGCTCGATCTGGCCGAGCACCGCGCGCGCGTGGGTCACGAAGGCCTGGCCCGGCGGCGTGAGCGTCACGCCCTGGCTGGTGCGGTAGAGCAGCTTGGTGCCGATGCTCTCCTCGAGGTTCTTGATGCGGGTGCTGGCCGCGGGCAGCGAGATGAAGGAGAGCTCCGCGCCGCGCGTCATGCTGTTGGCATCGGCGATGTGGACCATCAGGCGAAGGTCCACGAGGTCGAAGTGCATGGCCATCGGGCGCCGCTCACTCCGCCTTCATCACCGTCTCGCCCCGCAGCGGCCCGTGGTCGGCGGCGTTCAGGCCGCGCCGCCTCCAGCCGGCGTAGGTGCGGCGCCAGTTCGTCACCGAGATGAAGTAGTAGACGAGCTTGAACATGAACACCGAGCGGGCGAAGCCGGGCTTGGGTGCCAGGTCGGCCGCCAGCAGCGAGAGCAGGCCGCGCTTGATGTTGAACACGTTGCGCGGGTGCATGAACATGTCGCGGATGGTCGGGTTGGTCACGCGGTAGATGAACCACGAGTACTTGCCCGGCACCTTGCGCATCATCTTCTCGTAGCGCGCCCGCACGGCCGGCAGCTCGGCCGGCCGGTCCAGCGCGGCGGCCACCACCTCGGCGCCCTCCAGCGCGCTGCGCATCGCCAGGTACACGCCGGTGGAGAACATCGGGTCGATGAAGGTGAAGGCATCGCCCACCATCAGGTAGCGCTCGCCGGTGGCGTGGGTGGCGGCGTACGAGAAGTTGCCGGTGGCGTGCACCATGTCGTCGACCAGCTCGGCGTCCTTCAGGCGCTCCTCCAGCAGCGGCACCAGCGCGATGGTGTCGAAGAAGAAGTCCTTCATCGGCTTGTCGCGGCCCTTGAGGTAGTACGACCAGCACACCGCGCCCACGCTGGTGGTGCCGTCGGCCAGGGGGATGAACCAGAACCAGCCGTGCTCGAACCAGCAGATGGTGATGTGGCCCTCCTGCCGGCCTTCCAGCCGGCGCGCATTGCGGAAGTGGCCGAAGATGGCCGTGCTGTTGTGCTTCGGGTTCTTGTTCTTGGCCTTGAGCTTGTTGGCCAGCAGCGTGTCGCGCCCGCTGGCGTCGACCACGAAGCGCGTGCGCCAGGTGCGCCGGCTGCCGTCGTCCAGCACGGCGCGCACGGTGGCGCCCTCGGCGTCGAAGTCCACCTCGCGCACCCGCGCGCCTTCCAGCGCGACGGCGCCCTCGCGCTGGGCGTGGCGGAACAGCAGTTCGTCCAGCTCGGAGCGGCGCACCTGCCAGGCCTCGCCCTTGCTCGGGTCCAGTCCATCGCCGAACTCGACCACGCTGTTGTAGGGCAGGTCCGGCGGCACGAACTCGATGCCGTACTTCGGCATGCCGATGCGGTCCACCGCCTCGCGCACGCCGAGCCGGTCGAACAGCTCGCCGTTGCCGGGCAGCAGCGATTCGCCGATGTGAAAGCGCGGGTGGTGGTCCTTTTCCAGCACCACCACCTGGCGGCCCTGCCGCGCCAGCATGGTGGCGATGGTCGAGCCGCCCGGCCCGCCGCCGATCACCAGCACATCACACTGTTGGACTTGCGCGTCTTCCTGTTCAGACAACATGGCACCTCGTTCGACACAATTGCTGCCGCGGCATTGTGCCCCCGCCGCCCGCCCATGCGCCCTGCCCGCTCCATGAGATTCGCCGCATCCCTCCGCCGCCGGCTCGCCGCCGCCGTGCTCGGCTGCCTCGGCGCCGCCGCCGCGCACGCGGCGGCGCAGCCCCTGCTGCTGCTGACCGACCCCGCCGCGCTGCAGGCCGCCGAGCGCGAAGGCGCCGGCTTCGCGCGCTGGTTCGGCGTGGCGCCCGGCGCCGACGGCGTGCGCGACAACCGGGCGCTGGCCACCTCGCGCGCGTGGAACGACCTGCGCCGCCCGCTGGCCGAGGCCGTGCACACCACCGGCCGGGGCGATCCGCAGGCGGGCGTGGGCGTGGCGCGCTACACGCACCGGCTGTTCGACGTGCGCTGGCTGGAAAGCCCCGACGCCTACTTCGAGCTGGTAGGCGTCGCCAACCGCATGGACCGCCGCCCCTTCCACGACGGCGCCTGCGGCGAGGCGCGCCTGGTCTACCGCCTCGCCTACCGCACGCCGGCCATGCAGTCGCGCCTGCCGATGACGCTGAGCGTGGAACTGCGCGGCGACGCGCCGGACGCCGCCGGCAGCTGCGCCGCGGCGGCCCGCCGCTGGACGCCGCCGCCCGGCCTCGCGGGCGCTGCCCTGGGCCGCTGGCTGCTCTCCGCCGACGGGCCGCTCGCCCCGCCGCGGCTGGCGCGCGAGCGCATCGCGCAGGTCGCGGTGAACCTGCAGAGCGTGCGCTGGCCCTCGGGCGTGCGGCCCGACCTGGGCGGCCATGCCGAATACGTGCTGCGCGCCTTCCGCTGGGACGCCGGCGCCGGCCGCTACGTGGCCGGGCCGCTGGAGAACACGCCCGACGTGAAGCGCCTGCGTGCGGATCCGGCCCTGCGCGCCGAACTGCTGCGCTGGCTCGGGCAGCCCGCGCAGCGGCAGGCCCTGGATGCGGGCACGCTGCGCATCCCCGAGCGCTTCCTCGCCACCGAGGTCCGCTCGGTGACGCCGCGCGGGCTGGCGCGGCGGGGCAACCGCCCCTTCGCGCAGGTCTTCCGGCCCACGGAGTGGCAGGCCGTGCCGGGTTCGCACACCCTCGGATCGCCGGCCGCCGTGCTGCGCCGCCTCGACGACCTGAGTTGCGCGGGCTGCCACCAGAGCCGCGCCGTGGCCGGCTTCCACCTGCTCGGCGAGGACCGGCCCGGCCTCACCCGCGGCTTCACGGCCGGCAATGCGCTGGCGGTGGCGCATTCGCCCCACGTGCAGGACGAACTGGCACGCCGCGCCGTCTACCTGCGGCGCACGCTGGCCGAGGGCACGGCGGACGCCTTCCGGCCGCCGGCCGAAGGCGGCGGCCCGGAAGGCGCCTTCGGCGCCGCCTGCGGCCTGGGCGACCCGGGCTTCGCAGGCTGGCGCTGTGCCGGCGGCCTGCGCTGCCAGGCCGAGGGCGGGCCCAGCCACGACGGCACCGTGGGGGTATGCATGCCCGAGGCGCCGGCGGTGGGCGGCCTGTGCGAGCCGTCGCGCATCGCGCCGCGCGCCGACCCGCGCGAGGACCGCGCCCTGCTCTCGCCGCGCCGGTCCTGCGGCGCGGACGCGGTGTGCGAGCGCACGTCGGTGGGTTTCCCGGGCGGCATGTGCTCCGGCCGCTGCGAGCCGGGCGCGGCCGACGGCGTGTGCGGCCGGATCGCCGTGCTGGACGACTTCAACCGCTGCCTGGCGCAGCGGCAGCCCTTCGCGCAGTGCCTGTCGCATACGCGCCCGGGGCAGTTGCGGCGCTGCTCGGCCACGCAGGCCTGCCGCGACGACTATGTCTGCGCGCAGTCAGGGGAAGACGCGGCGGGCGCCTGCATTCCGCCCTACTTCCTCTTCCAGATGCGGGTGGACGGCCACCCCTGACCAGGGGCGGGCGGCGCTCAGCCGTTGTGCCGCTTGACCCAGGCGACGTACTTGTCGACCCAGGCCTGCAGGAACTTCTTCGTCGCCTCGTTGCCGATGTGGCCCTTGTCGTCGAACAGGTCGTCCTTGTTCTGGATGAAGGCCTCGGGCTGGCCCATCGTGGGCACGTCGAGGTAGGCCAGGATGTTGCGCAGGTGCTGCTGCGCCAGCGCCGTGCCGATGGCGCCGACCGACACGCCGATCACGCCCGCCGGCTTGCCGGCCCAGGCGCTCTGGCCGTAGGGGCGCGAGCCCTGGTCGATGGCGTTCTTCAGCACGCCGGGGAGCGAGCGGTTGTACTCGGGCGTGACGAACAGCAGGCCCTGCGCCTTGGCGATCTCGCCCTTGAACGCCTGCACCACCGCCGGCTGCTTGCCGTCCAGATCCTGGTTGTACAGGGGCAGGTCGTCGATGCGCAGGTGCTCGAAGGTGAAGTCCTCGGGCGCCAGGTGCGCCAGCGCGAGGGCGAGCTTGCGGTTGAAGGACTCCTGGCGGATGCTGCCCACGAGGACGGCGATGCGGTACTGGCTCATGGCGGATTCAACTCCTGATCGGGTGGGAACGGAAAACCCCGCCAGCATCCGGGGCCCGGAGCGGGCCGTCTGTCAGCCGGCGGCGCGGATGGAAGCTTCAGCAGTCGCCGGGGCGGCCGCCTTTCGCCTTCTGCAGGCTGGCCTGCGTGATGCTGGCGCCGGGCGGCACGTCGTCGGTGATCCACACATTGCCGCCGATGGTGGCGCCCTTGCCCAGCGTCACGCGCCCGAGGATGGTGGCGCCGGCGTAGATCACCACGTCGTCCTCCACCACCGGGTGGCGCGGCAGGCCCTTCTGCAGGTTGCCGTCGGCGTCGGTCGGGAAGCGCTTGGCGCCCAGCGTCACCTGCTGGTACAGGCGCACGCGCTGGCCGATCACGGCCGTCTCGCCGATCACGATGCCGGTGCCGTGGTCCATGAAGAAGCCGGGGCCGATGGTGGCGCCGGGGTGGATGTCGATGCCGGTCTGCGCATGCGCGCGCTCGGCCACCATGCGCGCCAGCAGCGTCAGGCCCAGCTCGTACAGCGGGTGCGCGATGCGGTGGTGGATCATCGCCTGCACGCCGGGGTAGCACAGCAGCACCTCGTCCACGCTGCGCGCGGCCGGGTCGCCCTGGTAGGCGGCCATCACGTCGGTGTCCAGCAGCGTGCGCACGGCCGGCAGCCGGGCCGCGAACTCGCGCACGCGGCGCGCGGCCTCCTCCTCGATCTGCGCCAGGTCCACCGTCTCGTGGCGCCGCTCGTGCCGCAGCTCCAGCACGGCCTGCGTGTGCAGCTGGTGGAGCACGGTGTCGAGGGTGTGGGCGACGTAGAAGTCCTCGCTCTCCTGGCGCAGGTCGGACGGGCCGAGCCGCATCGGGAACAGGGCTCCGGTCAGCGCCTCGACCATGCCGGCCACCACCTCCCGGGAGGGAAGCTGCCGCTCCCCTTCCGTCAGCGCCCGCTGCTGCGAGTGGCGCCATCCGTGGCGCACCTCGCGCAGCGCCGCCACGATCTCGTCGACTTGGAATTTGCTCATGCGGGAATTGTCCATGGGCGTGGGGGCGCGAGCATCGCACGCTTTGCGAACCCATGCCGGCGGTCAGGCCGCCACCCCCTCGGCCGCCGAGGGCCGGCGCCGCGCCGTGGCGGCGCAACCCACCGAGGCGCCCATCACCAGCGCGATCGCCAGCCACTGCGAGAAGCTCAGCCGCTCGCCCAGCAGGCCCAGTGCCAGCAGCGCGGCCACGGCGGGCTCCATGCTGATCATGATGCCGAAGGCCTCCTTGGGCAGACGCTTGAGCGCGACCATCTCGAGCGAGATCGGGATCGCGCTGGAGATGGCCGCCACGCACAGGCCCATCAGCAGCACGCCCGGCGCCAGCAGCGCCGCGCCCGCATGCGCCACGCCCACCGGCAGCACCACCAGCGCCGCCACGCTCAGGCCCAGCGCCACCGAATGGCCCGCATGCAGGTGGCCCAGCCGCTTGCCGAACACGATGTACAGCCCCCAGCAGGTGGCGGCCGCCAGCGCCCACAGCACGCCCACCGGGTCGAGCGTGCTGCCGCCCAGCCCCTGCCCGACCGGCAGCAGCAGCGACAGGCCCGCGACGGCCAGCGCCACCCAGACGAAATCGAGCGCGCGGCGCGACGAGAGCACCGCCACCGCGAGCGGCCCCGCGAACTCGATCGCCACCGCCAGGCCGAAGGGGATGGTGCGCAGCGCCATGTAGAAGCTCAGGTTCATCAGCCCCAGCGTGGCGCCGTACAGCACGACAGCCCGCGCGTCGCCGCGCCGCAGCGGCCAGCGCCAGGGCCGCCAGATCGCGAGGAGCAGCAGCGCCGAGAAGCCCACGCGCAAGGCGGTGGTGCCCTGCGCGCCGACGGCCGGGAACAGCGCGTGCTTGGCCCAGGAGGTGCCCAGGCCCAGCGCCGTGACGGCGCCCAGCACGGCCAGGAAGGGAATCAGTGTGGCCGGCGCGCGGCTCGGTTGGGGGGACATCGGGTGAAGTATCGCCCGCGGCCCCTTGCGACCGCGGCGCTTGCGTCGCGGCGCCCGACGCCGCGCCACCGAGTCGAGCACAATGCGCCGACCACGCGGTGTCCGCACCGCGCCTGGTCACCGACGTTCACGCAGCCGCCTGTGCGCGGCTTTCCGGATGAGGACTACGACATGCAGAAAACCAAGCCACTGGCCCTGGCCGCAGCGGCCTTCGCCCTTGCCGGCCTCCTGGCCCCGGCAGGCGCCCATGCCGGCAAGACGCTGGACGCCGTCAAGCAGCGCGGCAGCGTCAAGTGCGGCGTCACCAACGGCGTGGCCGGCTTCTCCGCGCCCGACACCCAGGGCCGCTGGTCGGGGCTGGACGTGGACAGCTGCCGCGCCATCGCCGCCGCCGTGCTGGGCGACCCGCAGAAGGTCGAATTCGTGCCGCTGAACGCGCAGCAGCGCTTTGCCGCGCTGCAGGCCGGCGAGATCGACATCCTGGCGCGCAACACCACGTGGAACCTCACGCGCGATGCCTCGCTGGGCGTGTCCTTCACCACCATCAACTACTACGACGGCCAGGGCTTCCTGGTGCCGAAGAAGCTGAAGATCAGCAGCGCCAAGCAACTCAAGGGCGCGACCATCTGCACCCAGTCCGGCACCACCAACGAGAAGAACGTGGCCGAGTGGTCCAAGGCCCAGGGCCTGCCGGTCAAGACGGTGGTGTTCGAGAGCTTCGAGGCCTCGTTCAAGGCCTTCTTCTCCGGCCGCTGCCAGGCTTTCACCACCGACACCTCGGCGCTGGCGGGGCTGCGCAACAAGGAAGCGCCCAACCCCGACGACTACGTGATCCTGCCCGAGCTGATCTCCAAGGAGCCCCTGGCGCCGGCCGTCAAGCGCGGCGACGACGAATGGTTCGCCATCGCCAAGTGGGTGCCCAACGCGCTGATCGAGGCCGAGGAACTGGGCATCACCCAGGCCAACGTCGACCAGCTCCGCGCCGACAGCAAGGACCCGGCCCAGCAGCGCCTGCTGGGCACCGGCGACGACCTCGGCAAGCTGCTGGGCCTGGACAAGGACTGGTCCTTCCGCGCGATCAAGGCCGTCGGCAACTACGGCGAGATGTTCGAGCGCAACGTCGGCGCCAAGTCCGCGCTGAAGCTGCCCCGCGGCGCCAACAACCTCTGGAACAAGGGCGGCCTGCTCTACGCCTTGCCGGTGAAGTGAGCCCCCGGGGCGCCGTCAGCCGCGTGCCGGCCGCGCTGTGGGTGCTGCTGGCGGCGGCCGCGTCGGCGGCGGCGCTGTGGCTGCTGCGGGGCGTGCCCGGCCTGGAGGCGCCGAGGGACTGGCTGCAGGCGCACTTCGGCTTTCTGGAACAGCCGGCCGGCTTCGGCATCTCGGAAGGCTGGCTGGACTTCGACTCCGGCCACTCCTATGCGCGCGCCTTCGCCACAGGGGTGACGAACACGCTGCGCGCCGCCGTGCCGGCCGCCCTGCTGGCCGTGGCCCTGGGCACGATGCTGGGCATCGGCCGCCTCGCGCCGCACCTGCTGGTGCGCGCCGTCTGCACCGCGTACGTCGAGACGCTGCGCAACGTGCCCCTGCTGGTGCAGTTGCTGATGCTGTATTTCGCGCTCACGCACCTGCTGCCCGACGCCGACGCGCCGCTGCGCATCGGCCCCGACGTGTGGCTGGACAAGGGCGGCCTGGCGATGCCCTGGCCCGTGTGGGACGGCGGCTGGTGGCCCGCCCGGCTGGAGCGGCCGGAGCAGACCGCCTTCGGCGTCGCCGGCGGGGCCGCGCTGAGCCCGGAATACCTGGCGATCACGCTGGGCCTGGGCCTGTACAGCGCGGCCTTCGTGGCCGAGATCGTGCGCGCAGGCATCCAGTCGGTGTCGGCCGGCCAGAAGCTCGCGGCCCAGGCGCTGGGCATGCGCGGCGGCCAGCAGCTGCGCCTGGTCGTGCTGCCGCAGGCGCTGCGCCTGATCGTGCCGGCGCTGACCAACCAGTTGCTGAGCCTGACCAAGAACTCCTCGCTGGCGGTGGCCGTGGGCTACCCCGAGGTGGTGTCGGTAGCCAACACCTCGCTGAACGCCACCGGCCGCGCCTTCGAATGCCTTGCCATCGTGATGGCGGTGTACCTGCTGCTGT
The DNA here is from genome assembly GCF_000745855.1 of Xenophilus azovorans DSM 13620. Lineage (GTDB taxonomy): Bacteria > Pseudomonadota > Gammaproteobacteria > Burkholderiales > Burkholderiaceae_C > Xenophilus > Xenophilus azovorans. Next base: position 248,876 of record NZ_KN050766.1, on the reverse strand, counting down.
CGCTGCTGACCTCGGCCGCGATGGGCATCTACAACGCGCGCGTGGCGCTGCGGGGGTGGCAGTGAGCGCAACACCCTGGCGCACCGAGCTGTTCGGCTCGCCGCTGCGTGCCCTGGTCTCGCTGGCGCTGGCCGCGCTGCTGGGCTGGGCCCTGTGGCATGCGCTGGACTGGGCGCTGCTGCGGGCCGTGTTCCAGCCCGACGCCCAGGCCTGCCGCGCGTCCGCGCACGGCGCCTGCTGGGGCGTGGTCGCGGAGAAATGGCGCCCGCTCCTGTTCGGCCGCTACCCCTATGCCGAGCAATGGCGGCCGGCACTGGCGGTCACCCTCCTCTCGGCCGCCACGCTGGCCAGCGCCTGGCCGTCCTGCTGGCGCTGGTGGCTGGCCCCGCTGTGGGCCGCCGCGCTGGCGGCGTGCATCGCGCTGATGCGCGGCGGCGTGGCCGGGCTGAGCGTCGTCCCCACGAGCCAGTGGGGCGGGCTGCCGCTGACCATCGCCCTGGCCGTGGTCGGCCTGGCGCTGGCCTTTCCGCTGGCCCTGGTGCTGGCGCTGGCGCGCCGTTCCACCTGGCCGGCGGCGCGGGCGCTGGCCGCGGGCTACGTGGAACTGGTGCGCGGGGTGCCGCTGATCACGGTGCTGTTCATGGCCTCGTACCTGGTGCCGCTGCTGTGGCCCACCGGCCATCGACCGGACGTGCTGCTGCGCGTGCTGGCCGGCCTGGCGCTGTTCGTCGCGGCCTACCTGGCCGAGATCATCCGCGGCGGGCTGCAGGCGGTGCCGCGCGGCCAGGTCGAGGCGGCCACGGCGCTGGGCTTCGGCCGCTGGGCGGTGCAGCGCGACATCGTCCTGCCGCAGGCGCTGCGCATGGTGGTGCCGGCGCTGACCAACAGCGTGGTCGGCACGCTGAAGGACACCTCCCTCGTCACCGTGGTCGGCCTGTTCGAGCTGACCGGCGCGCTCGGCCTAGCGCTGGGCGGCGACCCCGTCTGGCGCCCCTTCTACCTGGAGGGCTACCTGTTCATCGCGCTGATCTACTGGTGCCTGTGCTTCGGCCTGTCGCGTTACAGCCGCTGGCTGGAGCGGCGGCTGCGGGCGGACGCGGGCTGAAGCGGATCATCCCGGCGCGGTGCGCGCAGTCGACGATCTCGTCGCTCTCGCCCACGTGCTGTCAGCCCCGGTTGCCTTCACCAAGGGACGCACCAGCCCCTGGGCGGCGCGCGCCCTCAGTTGCCCGCAGCCGCCATCGACGTCCTGGCCCGCCGAATCGCGCAGCTTGGTCAGGATGCCCCGCTGGTGCAGGGTGCGGGCCATCTGCTGGCAGTGCGCCCATGCGGGCCGGCTGAAGGCGGCCCCGTCCACGGCATTGAAGGGAATGAGGTTGAGCACGCCGTACCGGCCCGACAGCAGCCGCACCAGGCCCTCGACCTCCTCGGGGCCGTCGTTCACGCCTTCGAGCAGCGTCCACTGGTACTGCACGGGATGGCCGGTGGCGCGCGCGTAGCGCTCGGCCTCGGCCACCAGTTCCTCGGGCGCGAGCCGGGGCGCGCGCGGGAGAAGCTGGCTGCGCAGCGCGGCGCGCGTGCTGTGCAGCGACAGGGCCAGCGCGGGCCGCACGCGCGCCTGGTGCAGCCGCTCGAAGGCGCGCCGGTCGCCCACGGTGGAGAAGACGAGGTTCTTGTGCCCCACATTGCCCACGGTGCCGAGGAACTCGATGGCGTCGAGCACGTTGTCCAGGTTGTGGGCCGGCTCGCCCATGCCCATGAACACCACCTTGCGCACCGGCCGGCGCGCGCGCGCGAGGGCCACCTGGGCAACGATCTCGGCGCTGCCCACCTGGCGCAGCAGGCCGTCGCGGCCGGTCATGCAGAAGCGGCAGCCGACGGCGCAGCCCACCTGCGACGAGACGCACAGGCCGTCGCGCGGCAGCAGCACGCTTTCCACCGTCTGGCCGTCCGCCAGCGCCACCAGCAGCCGTTCGGAGCCGTCGGCGCCGGGATGGACCGCCTGCAGGCGCGCCAGCGCGGCCAGTTCGGCTTCGATGGCCGGCAGGGCCGCCAGCAGCGGCGCGGGAAAGAAGCGCTGCGGCGGGCGCCTGCCGCTGTCGCTGTGCAGCGCGTGTGACCACACGCGCAGGATCCGCTGCGCGTGGCTGGGGCCGGCGCCCGCGTCGCGCAGCCGCTGCTTCAGTTCGTCGATGCGCATGCAGGGCCTCGGCCCCGGGGGAGGGACGGATGCCGGCGCCGCCGCGGTGGATGTCATGGCGCTTCGCTCCTGAGCTGGCGCAATTGCTCCGTCGCGAGGTCGAGCGCCTTTTGCAGCGCCTCGATCTCCTGCTCCAGCTTCCGGATGTGCGCCGCGCGGCTCTGTGGCTGCGGCGCGGTCAGCGTATCGCAGCGCGCATTCAGCGCTGCCAGCGTATCGGCCAGTTGCCGCCGGCGCAGCATCTGGCCGCGGGAACGCGCGAGCTGCATGTCGCGCTCCAGCGCGGCCCGCTCGGCGACGCAGGCCGCGGCATCGTTCGCCGCTTCCCCGCCGGCCTGCGCGAACGCCAGCGGCGCGGCCAAGGCCAGCGCGGCGGCCCAGCCTGAAGCCATCGCACGCATACAAGGTTCCCCGGGGTTTGGACGTGCCGCATGCCTGTGTGCCGGCGACGATGGGCGATGGTATCCGAGGGAATGCGCCGGGCTGTGGTGAAGGGGCCGGTCCTACCGGGGCGCCGATGGCAGGGGGGCACGCGCCCGAATCAGAGGGTCTTGGCGTAGAAGGCGGTCAGCTTGGCCATCGCGGCGTCCACGTACCTGGGCACCCAGTAGGTCTCGATGTGCGTGGCCCCCTCGATCCTGAACAGCTCCTTGTCCTTCGTACCGCCGGCCTTCACGAAAGCATCCTCGCTCATGTACAGGCTGTCGGCCTTGCTGCCGGCGATCATCAGGAGCGGCCTGTCGATCAGCTCGACCCGGTCGGTGGCGTCCCAGCGCATCAGATCCAGCAGGCTGCTGGTGGTGTACCTGAAGGTCGAGCCGGAGTGCGCATGCGTGCGCCAGTAGTACTCGTAGCCCTGGCGGTACATCTCGAACGGCAGCGCGGCGATCTGCTCGTCCGTCATGTCGGCGTCGCCCGAATAGAGCACCTTGCCGCCAGCGGCTTCCTGGGCGCGCGCGTCGGACGCTTGCTGCAGCCGCTCCTGGATGGTGTTCAGCTGCGAGTCGGCGAAGCCGTTGCGGCGGACCCGGCCGGAGTTGAACATGCTCAGCGTGGCGACCGCCTTGAAGCGCTTGTCGCTCTGCGCGGCGGCCAGCGTGTAGCCGCCGCCGCCGCAGATGCCCAGCACGCCCAGGCGGTCCTTGTCCACCCCCGCATACCGGGTGATGAAGTCCGCCGCGCCGTGGAGGTCCTCGATGCGATGCGCGGGCTTGTCCACGTTGCGCGGCTCGCCGCCGCTGCCGCCCTGGTACGCCGCATCCATCGCGATGGTGATGTAGCCCAGTTCCGCCAGGCGCTGCGCATACAGGCCCGCCACCTGCTCCTTCACGCCGCCATTCGGGTGGGCCACAACGATCGTGGGATATTTTTTCTTCGGATCGTGGTTGGCCGGCGTATAGACGTTGGCCGCAATGTCCAGGCCATTGAGCTTGTACTTGACCGGATGGATGTTGACCTTGCCCGGCTGGTTCTTCGTGATGGCACCGCCATAGGTCAAGGTGAACGGGTTCTTCCTGTAGTCCTCGGCGAGGGCTGCGCCGCCGGAGGCACCGGCAATAGCTGCCATGAGGGTGGCCTTCATTGCGGTGCGCTTCATGGGTGGTTCCTTGCAAGTGGGGTGAATGTCGCGGGGCGCTTCAGCGCTTGGGCGGCGCTTCCACGCCCGTGGCATCCAGCACGGGTTTCGAAAGGCGCGCGCCCCGGATCGGAATGGCTGCCACGGCCGCGTTCAATTCCTTCAACTCGGCGGTGCTGAAGGTGATCGCGGCGGCGGCGACGTTCTCCTCCAGGTGGGCCACGTTCGTGGTGCCCGGGATGGGCACGATCCACGGCTTCTGCGCCGTCAGCCAGGCCAGCGAAAGCTGAACCGGCGTGACGTTCTTGCGTGCCGCCCAGGTCTTGACCAGATCGGCAAGCGCCATGTTGGCCGGCAGCGCATCGGGCGCGAAGCGCGGGACGGCCGCGCGGAAGTCCTGCTGCCCGAAGCGGCTCGTGGCGCTGACGTTGCCGGCCAGGAAGCCCATGCCCAGCGGGCTCCACGGCACGAAGCCGATGCCCAGTTCCTCGCACAGCGGCAGCACCTGGGCCTCGGGGCCACGGTACAGCATCGAGTACTCGTTCTGGATCACGGCCACCGGGTGTTCCCGGTGCGCGCGGCGGACCGTCTGCAGGCCCGGCTCGGACAGGCCGTAGTGCAGCACCTTGCCTTGCCGGATCAGGCCCTTGATGGTGCCGACCACGTCCTCGATTGGTACGGCCGGATCGACCCGGTGCTGGTACAGCAGGTCGATGCGGTCGGTGCGCAGGCGCCGCAACTGGCCCTCGACGGCTCGCCGGACGTGCTCGGGTCGGCTGTTCACCCCCGGACGCCGCTGGCCCGTCGCCAGATCCATGTTGAATCCGAACTTGGTGGAGATGACGGCGCGCTCGCGCCGGCTGCCCTGCAGCGCCTCGCCGAGCAGTTCCTCCGACATGAAGGGGCCGTAGACCTCGGCGGTGTCGAAGAAGTTGACCCCCAGATCCGTCGCGCGTTGAATGAGCGCGACGCCGCCTTGGCGGGTGGTGCGGCTCTGGTACAGGTCAACCACGCCTTGCGGGCCGCTGGGATGCCACTGCACGCCCAGGCCGATGGGAAACACCTCGAGGGGACCCAGGCGGCGGCGGACAGCGGATGTGGATCTGCCTGCCGTGGCAGCAGGAGCGCCGGCTGTCCGGGCGCAGGCGGACAGCAGCCACGGGGCAACGCCCAGCGTGGTGGCCGCAGCCAGCAGGCGGCGACGGGTCGAGTCGGTGGGAATTGTGCTCATGGCAAGTTCTTTCATGGCTTGGCTGTCAGTCCAGCTTTTTCTCGGCCAGAAACGTCGACACCAGGTCGGCGATCTGGACGTTGTTGAGGTCCGACATCAGGAAGTGCGTGTTGCCCCGGATGCCGATCTGCGGCAGATGCACCAGTTGCGCATCGCCACCGTGCTTGTTGATGGCCGCAACCCAGCGCCGGGCCATGGCCAGGCGCACGCGCCAGTTGTCCTGGCCGCGCTCGGTGGTCGGCTCGACGGGGAAGTTGTCGCCGTAGAAGATGGCGATGGGGATGCGGGTGAGCTTCTGGAAATCCGCCAGCGGCACCGCCTCGGGCGACAAGGTGCCGGCAGCACTCGTCATCGCCGGGGGCAGTTCGCCTTCCGGGAAGATGAATCCACTGCCCGGTTCGAGCGCGACGATTCCTTTGACGTTCCGGCTCTTGATCGCCGTCAGCCAACCCGGCCCGCCTGCCTGCGAGTGCGAGAACAGGATGCCGGGCCCGGTCTTGTCGAACAGCGCGGCCATGGCATCCGAGATCACGCCCGCGTCGTAGGGGCCGGTGTTGGGCGTGACCGAACGGAAGAACTGATCCAGCGTCTCCGGCTTGCGGTCGAACTGGACGTTGCCGAAGTAATTCGGCCACTTCCCGAGCCGGAATTGGTCGAAGAAGAGCTGATCGAAGGGCGTAGGCTCGACCGTCGCCGCGGCGGTGCTGTTGCCTGCGCGGCCGCGACGCGGCTGGTCGACGAGATAGACCGGAAAGCCGCGGCGCAGGAAGAGGGTCTGAAACCCTTCGCGGCCGTCCGCAGTGGTCTCCCAACTGCGCGCCGACTGGTACGCGCCATGCAGCATGACGATGGGCAGCGGCCTGGGGTTCTGCGGGACTTGGTAGAAGGCGTAGAGGTGGTCGCCGTGGAAGGTTTGCCCTGCGGAGGTCGGGGCGTTGTTGTTGTAGGTGCCGGGCGTGCTCACCACCTTCCCGCCGACAGCGAAGCTGCCTTGTTCCTGGATCACCAGGGGTGAGCCACCGGGAAGGGCCGTGCAGGCGGCAAGCGAGGTCAGCGTCATGGCGGCCAGCGCGGTCTTGACGGCTGCCATGCTCAGCCTCCCGACGCGGCGGCAAGCGCCTGTGTCAGCGCCTCGCCGGCACGCTTGGCCGCCTGCGCATCGCCGCGCTCGGCCAGGACCTGCGTCAACTGGCGCAACTGCGCGGCCGTCAGGCCCACGCGCAGGCTGGCAGCCATGTGCGAGCGCAACTGCGGCTCCACGCCCGGCATGGCCGCCAGCGCGCCGACCGTGGCCAGTTCGCGGCTTGGCCAGTCGAGGTTGTCGCGCTCGAAGATGTCGCCGAACAGATGGGCCTGGAGGAACTGGTTGATGACAGGGGCGAAGTCCGTCACGGCGTTCTTGACCGGCGCGCCGGAAATCTTCGTCTGGTTGGCGGTGCCGGCCGCGAGCAGTTCGTCGCCCGTGGGAATGGTGCGGCTGGGCTCGCGCCCCGGCGCGTCCTGGATGCCGCGCTGCTTGCGCGCCTCCGCCACCTTCAGCAACTCACCCAGCGCGTTCAGGCTCTTGGGGAAGCCGGCGTAGGCGTAGAGCTGCACCAGGATTTCCTTGGCCTCGCTGATGGTCAGGCCCGCGTCCAGGCCCTGGTTCAGGGCGGCATGGAGCCTGGGCATGTCGCTCGCGGCCATGAAGGACGCGATCAGGGGTATGGCCTGCTGCCTGGCGGACAGCATGTCCGAGGCAGGCTGGGTGGTCGTCATGGCATGCGGCTCCTGGGCGCTTCGGGTCTGTGCGGCGGCGGGACCGGGCAGCGTGGCCAGGGCGAGCGCGAGCGCGACGGCGCCGCACCTAGCGGGCGCCGTATTGCTCATCGCTCACCAGATCCTTCCAGTCCGCACTCCTGCCGTCCTTCACGTAGGCGATGGCCAGGTGGCGCATGCCGTTGGCCTGTGCCGCGCCGTGCCAGTGCCTGACGCCGGCCCCGATCCAGACCACGTCGCCGGCACCGATCCCGCGCCGGGGCTGGCCCTCTTCCTGCACCCAGCCCGTGCCTTCGGTGATGACGAGCAACTGGCCGACCGGGTGCGTGTGCCAGGCGGTGCGCGCGCCGGGCGCGAAGTCGACCATGCCCACGCTGCCGTGCCTGCCGCTGTCGCCGGCGGCCTTGATGTCCACGGCGACGTGGCCACTGAAGTTCTGCGCCGCGCCCAGGGTGGTGGGGGTGGTGCCCGCAGGGGTGATCTGGATGCCTTGGGCGTGTGCGGACGACGCGCCCATCATCACGAGCGACGTGCCCGCCGCGACGAGGTTCTTTTTCATGGGGTTTCCTTCCTGGCCCTGGCGCGGACGCCGCTTGCCGCACGGGCATGCGGGCGGGTCTGCGCCGATCCGGCTCAGCGAAGGAAATCGTAGGGGGCGGGACTGTTTCGATTAAGCCCCTGAATCCGCATTCGGTCTTGAGCGGAATTCAGCAATGCGCCCGGGCTACGACGCGGGACTGCGCTTCGACGCGGCTGGCCTGCCTGCCTTCCGGGCCGGCTCCCGATACCGCAGCGCTTCCACGATGACGGCCAGTGCGCCGGATGACTGCCGGCGGCTCGGATAGTAGAGGTGGTAGCCCGTGTAGGGCTGGCACCAGTCGTCCAGCACGCGCACCAATCGGCCCTGGGCAATATGCTGCGCCACCGCGTCGTCCGGCAGGAACCCCAGGCCCTGCCCCGCCAGCGCGGCGCGCACGATGGGCGAGATGCTGTTGTAGATCCACTGCCCGGTCACGCGCACCTTCAGCTCGCGCTTGCCCTTGCGGAAGTCCCAGACCATGAGGCCGCCGTGGGTCGGCAGGCGCAGGTTGATGCAGTTGTGTTCGGCCAGGTCCTGCGGGGTACTGGGTTTCGCCCGGCCGCTGAAGTAGGCGGGCGAGCCGACCACCGCGATGCGCATGTCCGGGCTGATGCGCACCGCGATCATGTCCTTGGCCAGCTCGTCGCCCAGGCGCACGCCGGCGTCGTAGCGGTCGGACACGATGTCCGAGCGGTTGTAGTCCACGGTGACTTCCACCGTGATGTCGGGGTAGTCGGGCAGGACCTCCGACAGCCTGGGCCAGAGGATGGTGTTGGCCGCGTGCTCGGCGGTGGTGATGCGCACCGTGCCCGCCGGCTTCCTGCGCTGCTCGGCGGTGGCCAGCAGTTCGGCGTCGATCTCCTCGAAGCGCGGCGCCGTGCGCTCGTACAGGCGCGCACCTGCCTGCGTCACCGAGACGCTGCGCGTGGTGCGGGTCAGCAGCCGCACGTCCATGCGCGCCTCCAGCGCCCGTACCGAATGGCTGAGCGCGGACGGCGACACCCCCAGCTGCGCGGCGGCGCGGGTGAAGCTGCCCTCGCGCGCCACGTGGATGAAGGCCAGCAGGTCGCTGTAGCCGTCTCTGGGCATTGTTGAATCCAGCTCAGGTCCGTATGTCGATGGCCCGAGCTTATCAACGAAGCGCTCCGCCGCTCACCTGAAAAGGACATGGCCGGCGCAGCCGCCCAGGCGCTGGGCGAGCTGGCGGCCTGGCTCCGAGGCGCCGCTTCTTCTTTGCGTCGCCCCGCGCGTCACAGCTTGGCGATCGACACCTCCGTCGACTTGACCAGCGCCACCACATCCGAGCCGATCTTGAGCTGAAGCTCGTCCACCGAGCGGGTGGTGATGACGGAGGTGACGATGCCCCAGGGCGTCTCGACATCGACCTCGGAGACGACGTCGCCGCGGATGATCTCGCGCACCTTGCCCTTGAACTGGTTGCGCACGTTGATGGCCTGGATGGACATGGAAGACTCCTGTGAGAAAAAAAGTAAGACGATCAGATGGCCCAGCGCACACCGTGGGCCGGCACGGCCGGCCAGCCGCCGGCGGCCTCCTCCGCTGCCGGCTTCTGCAGCACGCGGTCGAGGATGCGTTTCTCCAGCGCGGCGAAGGCGGCCTCGCCGTGCGAGCGCGGGCGCGGCAGGTCCACCCGCACGTCCAGCGCGATGCGGCCCTCCTCGATCAGGATCACGCGGTCGGCCAGCGCCACCGCCTCCTGCACGTCGTGCGTGACCAGCAGCGCCGTGAAGCGGTGGCGTTGCCACAGCCGTTCGATGAGCCGGTGCATCTCGATGCGGGTGAGCGCATCGAGCGCGCCCAGCGGCTCGTCCAGCAGCAGCAGGTGCGGGTGGTGCACCAGGGCACGCGCCAGTGCCACGCGCTGGCGCTGGCCGCCCGACAGGCGCGCCGGCCACTCGTTCTCGCGTTCGGCCAGGCCGACCTGCGCCAGCACCTCGCGCCCGCGCGGCCGCGCCTGCGGCGCCAGGCCCAGCGTCACGTTGTCGAGCACCCGGCGCCAGGGCAGCAGGCGCGCCTCCTGGAACATGATGCGGGTGTCGTCGTGCAGGCCCTCGACCGCGCGGCCGTCGATGGCCAGGCGCCCGGACGAGGCCGGCTCCAGCCCCGCCACCAGCCGCAGCAGCGTGCTCTTGCCGCAGCCGCTGCGGCCCACGATGGCGATGAACTCGCCGGGCTCGGCGTGCAGCGTCAGTTGGCGCAGCACCTCGCGCGCGCCGTAGCGCTTGCCGAGCTGGACGGCGTCCAGCGTCACGCCGGGCCGCGCGGCGCCAGTCACTTCTTCGGGCAGTGCGCTCATGGATCAGGCTCCCGTGGGCTTGTAGAGATCGACGTCGAGCGCATCGACGCGGCGGGGCAGCAGCTTCTCGGCCAGGAAGGCATCGGCGATGCGCTGCTGCTCCGACAGCCGCTCGCGCGTGGCCTCGCGCACCGCGTAGCTGCGCCGGCTGTTGGCCTGCTCGACGATGGCCGCGTCCAGACCCCAGAAGGGCGCCAGCAGCGCGGCCGCCTCCTTCGGATGGGCCTTCACCCAGCGGCCGGTCTTCTCCAGCTCGGCGTACAGCACGCCGAGCACTTCCGGGTGGGCCTTCGCGAAGCCGGTGCCGGCAAGGTAATAGCGCTGGTACGAGGCCAGCCCCGTGCCGTCGGCCAGCACCCGCGCGCCGGACTGGCGCTGCGCGGCCGCGAGGAACGGGTCCCATACCACCCAGGCGTCGATGGCGCCGCGCTCGAAGGCGGCGCGGCCGTCAGCCGGCGCCAGGTAGGCCGGCTCGATGTCCCGGAACGACAGCCCGACCTGGTCCAGCGCCGCGATCAGCAGGTAGTGCACGCCGGCCGCCTTGGCGAAGCCGACGCGGCGGCCCTTCAGGTCGGCCACGCTGCGCAGCGGCGAATCGGCCCGCACCAGGATGGCCTGCGCCGACGGCGAAGGCGCCTCCTGCGCCACGAAGGTCAGCCGCGCGCCGGCCGCCTGCGCGAACACGGGCACGGTGTCGGCCACGTCGGCGCTCAGGTCGATGTTGTCCAGGTTGAGCGCTTCCAGCAGCGGCAGGCCGCTGGTGAACTCGTGCCAGCTCGGCGCCAGTCCCAGCGGCGCGAAGGCCCGCTCCAGCGCGCCCTGCAGCTTGAGCACGGCGATGAGCGTGGAGGACTTCTGGTAGCCGATGCGCACGGCCGCCGGCCGCGCCTGTGCCAGCGCGCCGCCGGCGGCCAGCGAGGCGAGCGCCGCCAGCGCGGTACGGCGGCCGGGCATGAAGGGGGAAGAAGAAAAAGTCTTCATGGCCGTGCTCACTTCTGATAACCGGGGTGCCAGCGCAGCCACCAGTGCTCCAGCGCCCGCGCCAGCAGGTCGGCCAGCTTGCCCAGCAGCGCATACAGCAGGATGCCCACCAGCACCACGTCGGTCTGCAGGAACTCGCGCGCGTTCATCGTCAGGTAGCCGATGCCCGACTGCGCCGAGATCGTCTCGGCCACGATCAGGATCACCCACATCAGCCCGAGCGAGAAGCGCAGCCCCACGAGGATGGACGACAGCGCGCCGGGCAGGATCACCTGCCGGTAGAGCTGCCAGCGCGTCAGCCCATAGGTGCGGCCCATCTCGATGAGCTGCGGATCGACGTTGCGGATGCCGTGGAAGGTGTTCAGGTAGATCGGGAAGAACACCGACACGGCGATCAGGAAGAGCTTGGCCGACTCGTCGATGCCGAACCACAGGATCACCAGCGGGATCAGCGCCAGCGCCGGGATGTTGCGCACCATCTGCAGGGTCGAGTCCAGCAGCGTCTCGAAAAGCTTTACCGAGCCGGTGAGCAGCCCCAGTGCGAGGCCCAGGCCGCCGCCGATGGCCAGCCCCAGCAGCGCGCGGCCGGCGCTGATCTTCACGTGCGTCCACAGCTCGCCCGAGGCCGTGAGCTGCCAGGCCGCCTTGACCACATCCACTGGCGCCGGCAGCACCCGCGTCGACAGCCAGCCCAGCGTGGACGCCGCCTGCCACGCCACCAGCAGCGCCAGGGGCAGCAGCCAGGGCAGCAGGCGCACGCCCACGCCGGCCGCGAAGCCGCGCAGCGCCGCCGCGGACGGCCGCAGCACCGGCGCGGCGGGAAGGGATCGGACCTGTTCCGTCATGCGCCCTCCTCAGCTCTGCGACAGCAGCCGCGAGGGCGCGTCCACGTTGGCCACCACCTCGCCGAAGGGGCCGGTGAGCGAGCCGCCGCCCAGGCGCTCGCGCACCTGACGCGGCAGCAGCGGGAACACCAGCTCGGCGAAGCGGTAAGCCTCCTCCAAGTGCGGGTAGCCCGAGAGGATGAAGGCGTCGATGCCCAGCGCTGCGTACTCGTTGATGCGCTCGGCCACCTGACGCGGATCGCCGACCAGCGCCGTGCCCGCGCCACCGCGCACCAGGCCGACGCCGGCCCACAGATTGGGGCTGATCTCCAGCGCCTCGCGGCTGCGGCTGGCGCCCTTGCGGTGCAGCGCGGCCATGCGGCGCTGGCCTTCGGAGTCCATGCGCGCGAAGGCCTCCTGCGCGCGCAGCACGGTGGCGTCGTCCACCCGGCTGATGAGCGCGTCGGCGGCGCGCCAGGCCTCCTCCTCCGTTTCGCGCACGATCACGTGCAGCCGGATGCCGAACTCGACGCGCCGGCCCTTGCGCTCGGCGCGGGCGCGCACGTCGGCCAGCTTCTTCGCCACCTCGTCGGGCGTCTCGCCCCAGGTCAGGTAGCGCTCCACCTGCTCGGCGGCCAGTTCGTGCGCCGCCTCGGACGAGCCGCCGAACCACACCGGCGGATGCGGCCGCTGTACCGGCGGGAAGAGCAGCTTCGCGCCCTTGACCTGCAGGTGCGCGCCGTCGTAGTCGAAGCCCTGCCCTTCGTGGCTGCGCGCGATGAGTTCGCGCCAGATGCGGATGAACTCCGCCGACTGTTCGTAGCGCGCCGCGTGGTCGAGGAACACGCCGTCGCCCTCCAGCTCCGCGCGGTCGCCGCCAGTGACCAGGTTGACCAGCAGGCGTCCGCCGGAGAGCCGGTCGAAGGTGGCGGCCATGCGCGCCGCCAGCGACGGCTGGTGCAGGCCCGGACGCACCGCGACCAGGAACTTCAGCCGCTTCGTCGCGCCGATCAGACTGGAGGCGACGACCCACGGGTCCTCGCACGAGCGGCCGGTGGGAATCAGCACGCCCTCGTAGCCGAGCGCGTCGGCCGCCCCGGCCACCTGCTGCAGGTAGGCCAGATCGACGGCGCGCGCGCCCTCTGCGCTGCCGAGGTAGCGGCTGTCGCCGTGCGTGGGAAGGAACCAGAACACCTGGACGGCCATGTGGGAAACCTCGCTCACCAGGAATGCGCCAGCACGGGCGCGGGACGGATGGGCTGCACGGCGGCGCTCAGCCGCCGGCGCAGGATGCGTGCCGGCACGTAGCCGTGCGGTGCGCGGCGCGCCAGCGCGTGGGCCGAGGGCAGGCGCACGCTCCAGGCCACCGCCGTCACGCCGACGACCCGCAGCGCCTGCTGCGACAGGGAAGGAGCCGGACGATCGATCGAAGCCATGTCCCGCTCCTCAGGCCAGGCCGGCCGGCGCCGCGTCCAGCACGTCGATGCGCTTCGGGATCAGCTTGAGCGCGAGGAAGGTGTCGGCCACCTGCTGCTGCTCGGCCAGGATCGCGCGGGTGACGGGCCCGGTGCCGAACTGCGTGCGGCCGGTGGACAGGTCCACCACCGGCTTGGGGATGCCCCACAGCGCCGACAGCTCGGTCGCCAGCGCGTCGCGGTTCGCCTTGCCCCACTGGTCGACCTTGTCGATCTCCTCGATCAGCACCCGGATCACGTCGGCGTTGCGGTTGGCGTAGTCGAGCGACGAGAAGTAGTAGGCCCGGTTGCCCACCACGCCCGTGGCGTCGGCCAGCACGCGCGCACCCAGCGTCTTCTCGGCCGCGGCGAGGAACGGGTCCCAGATCACCCATGCATCGATCGAGCCCTTCTCGAAGGCGGCGCGCGCGTCGGCCGGCGGCAGGTACACCAGTTGCAGGTCGCCGTAGGCCAGGCCGTGCTTCTCGAACAGCTTGACGATGAAGTAGTGGACGTTGCTGCCCTTGTTGAGCGCGATGCGCTTGCCCTTGAGGTCGGCGACGGAGCGGATGGCCGAGCCGCCCGGCACCAGCACCGCCTCCGACTGCGGGCGCGGCACCGTGGCCGCCACGTAGGCCAGCGGCGCACCGGCGGCCTGCGCGAAGATGGGCGGCGCCTCGCCCACGTCGCCGAAGTCGATCGAGCCGACGTTCAGCGCCTCCAGCTGCACCGGGCCGGCGGTGAACTCCGTCCAGCTCAGCTTCACGCCCAGCGGCGCCAGGCGCTGCGCCAGCGTGCCGCGGCCCTTGAGCAGGCTGAGGTAGCCCTTCTGGTGGCCGATGCGCAGTTCGCGCGTCGCGCCCTGTGCGAAGGCAGGCAGCGGCAGCGCGGCGGCCGAGGCCTGCAGCAGGCGGCGGCGGGTGAACGTGCGGGGTTGCGTCGTCATGGTCCTGTCGCTCCTCGTTCAGGGCTGGGCGGCCAGCACGGCGTCGCTGACCTTGATGGGCTTGGGGATCAGCCTGAGTTCATGGAAGGTGTCGGCGATGCGCTGCTGGCCGGCCGCCACTTCGCCGGTGATCGGCTTGACGTTGAACTCGTAGCGGCGCAGCGCCAGCTCCACCACCTCCGTCGGCAGGCCCTGCAGCGGCGCGATGATGGCCGCGGCCTGGGCGATGTTCTTCTTGAGCCAGATGCCCTGCTCCACCGAGTCCTCGAACAGCGCCTGGATCACCTTCGGGTGCTTCTGCGCATAGCCGCGCTCGGCCAGGTAGAACTGATAGTTGTTCACCACGTCGGGCGAGCCCGGCGCGGCCGTTCCGTCCGCCAGCACGCGCGCGCCGATGCTCTTCTCGGCGGCCGCCTGGAACGGGTCCCAGATCACCCACGCGTCCACGGCCTTACTCTCGAAGGCGGCGCGGCCATCGGCCGGCGCCAGGTACACGGGCTGGATGTCGGCGAATTTCAGGCCGTGCTTCTCCAGTTGGCGCACCAGCAGGTAGTGCACGTTGCTGCCCTTGTTGAGCGCGACCTTGCGGCCCTTGAGTTCGGCCACCGAGCGGATGGGCGAGTCCTTGGGCACGAGGATGGCCTCGGCGCGCGGCGCCGCCGGGTCGTAGCCGATGTAGACGAACTTCGCGCCGGCCGCCTGGGCGAAGATGGGCGGCGCCTCGCCGACGTAGCCCACGTCCACGGCGCCCACGTTCAGCCCTTCCAGCAGTTGCGGGCCGGCCGGGAACTCGACCCACTTCACGCGGGTGCCCAGCGGCGCCAGCTTCTTCTCCAGCGTGCCCTGCGCCTTCTGCAGCACGAACAGGCTGGCGGACTTCTGGTAGCCGATGCGCAGTTCGGGCGCGGCCTGCTGCGCGTGCGCCGGCGCCGTGGCCAGGAAGGAGGTGACGAGCGCGATGGCCGTCACCACGAGGACGCCGATGGCCACGTCCAGCAGCGTCTGCCAGCGGTTGCGCGGGCGGGCCGAAGGGAAGGCGTCGGTCAGGAGCGGAGGCAGGTCGTTCATGGCGTGTGTGTCTGCAAGATCGGATCGAGGGCGCGCGCCGGCCCATGCCGCCGGCGGCGGCCGCGTCGCGCGAAGGAGGAAGAAGGCGAAGGAGACGGCGCAGGGGCCGCCGGCGTCGTCAGACGCTACATCGCACGCTGGCGAAGGGCACCGGCGCGAAGCCGGGCCCGGCCGGCATTCGCTGCTGCTGCAGGCCCTCGGCGGCCAGCGTGTGCACTGCGTCGGCCAGGCGGCCGGCCAGTTCGGCCTGCAACTGGTACGCCCCCTCGGGCGTCAGCGCCACCTGCGCGTCGCTGGCATAGACGCCGGGCAGGATGTGCCGCGCCCCCAGCGACTGCAGCACCGGGCGCAGCGCATAGTCCAGCGCCAGCATGTGGTGCGGGCTGCCGCCGGTGGCCAGCGGCAGCACCGCCTTGCCCTTGAGCGCGCCGTGCGGCAGCAGGTCGAGGAAGGCCTTGAGCAGCCCGCTGTAGGCCGCCTTGTAGACCGGCGTGGCGACCACCACCGCCGGCGCCGCCGCCAGCGCGTCCACGGCCCGCGAGATGGCGGGCTGCGAGACGTCGGCCGCCAGCAGCGCGTCCGCGGGCAGTTCGCGCACCGCCAGCGGCAGCGTCTCGATGTCGCGCCGCGCCAGGCGGACGGCCACCTCATCGAGCAGCGCGGTGGAGCGCGAGGGCGCCGAGGGGCTGCCGGCGATCAACAGGACGGGAGGCATCGGTGCGCGGCAGCCTACTTCTGCTTGTGCGTGTAGATCTGGTCGAAGCTCGCGCCGTCGGCGAAGTGCGCCTTGTCGGCCTTCGTCCAGCCGCCGAAGGCCTCGTCGATGGTGAACAGGGCCAGCTTCGGGAACTGGCCGGCGTACTTCGCCTTGGCCTTGTCCGAGGTGGGCCGGTAGAAGTTCTTGCCGGCGATGTCCTGGCCCTCGTCGGTGTACCAGTACTTCAGGTACGCCTCGGCCACGGCGCGCGTGCCGCGCCGCTCCACCACCTTGTCCACCACCGTCACCGCCGGCTCGGCCAGGATCGACAGCGACGGCACCACGATGTCGAACTTGTCGGGGCCGAACTCCTTGATCGCCAGGAAGGCCTCGTTCTCCCAGGCCAGCAGCACGTCGCCCACGCCGCGCTGCACGAAGGTGATGGTGCTGCCGCGCGCGCCCGTGTCGAGCACCGGCACGTTCTGGTAGAGCTTGCCCACGAAGTCCTTGGCCTGTGCATCGCCGCCGTACTTGCGCTTGGCGTACTCCCACGCCGCCAGGTAGTTCCAGCGCGCGCCGCCGGAGGTCTTGGGGTTGGGCGTGATCACCTGCACGCCGGGCCTGGCCAGGTCGTCCCAGTCCTTCAGGCCCTTGGGGTTGCCCTTCTTCACCAGGAACACGATGGTCGAGGTGTAGGGCGAGCTGTTGTGCGGCAGGCGCTTCTGCCAGTCGGCCTTGACCAGGCCGCCGTGCGTCACCAGCGCGTCGGTGTCGCCGGCCAGGGCCAGGGTCGCCACGTCGGCCTCCAGCCCGTCGATGATGGAGCGGGCCTGCTTGCCCGAGCCGCCGTGCGACTGCTTGACGGTCACCTCCTGCCCCGTCGTGTCCTTCCAGTGCTTCGCGAAGGCCTTGTTGAAGTCGACGTACAGCTCGCGCGTCGGGTCATAGGACACGTTCAGCAGCGTCACCGGCCCGGCGGGCGCGGCCTGCTGCGCGAACGCACTCGCCGACGGCAGGGCCATGGCGGCCGAGGCGGCGGCCAGGAGGGAAAGCTTGATAAAGTCGCGGCGCTGTTTCATTTCTTGCGATCCAGAAGTGCATGAAGTCGATGAATTGCATTCTGGATAGCGCATAAGGAAAGTGGAACGACGGAGTTTTCACTTCCAAATAGCGAACTCAGCTAAGGCGCACGCCAACCGACGGCGGCGCATCCTGGCGCCCCACCCGCAGACAGACACCCCCAAAGAGGCATCCGCATGGCACGCATGGTCCAGTGCATCAAGCTCGGCAAGGAAGCCGAAGGACTCGATTTCCCTCCCTATCCCGGCGAACTCGGCAAGCGCATCTGGGAGAACGTGAGCAAGGAGGCCTGGGCCGCCTGGCTCACGCACCAGACCATGCTGGTCAACGAGAACCGGCTGAACCTGGCCGATGCCCGCGCCCGCGACTACCTCCGGCGCCAGATGGAGAAACACTTCTTCGGCGACGGCGCCGACATGGCGCAGGGCTACGTGCCGCCGGCCCAGTGAAGCGAGGCGGCGCGCAGCCGCCTGCCGCGCTACCTACTGCGCGTTCCGCGTCTCGTAGCCCACGAAGCGCCAGCCGTCCTGCTCCTGGCGGAAGCTGAGCTTCTCGATCACCCTGCGCCCGTTGGCCAACTGGCTGAGGTACTCCACGTTGGCATATTGGCCCGGCGGTGGCATCTTCGACTCGGGTCCGACGCGCACGCCCTGCACGCCTGCGCGGCTGCGGCCGTTCACCGTGCCCAGCCCGCCGCGGACGCTGCGCAGGCCGGCGACGAACTGCCCGCGCTCGCGCGTGCCGGCCACGAAGGGGGCCAGCGAGGCCCACACGGCGTCCATGCGGTCCTCGTCGATCATGCGCAGCGTGGCGTCGCTGCGTTCGAGCAGGGCCTGCACCGCGGCCTGCTGCTGGGCCTGCGCCGGTGCCTGTGGCTGCGCCGGTGCCGGCTTCGGCGCGGCGACGGCCGGCGGCGCGGGCGGCGCCGGCTGTTTCTGCGGTGCGGAGCAGGCGCCGAGCGCAAGCGCGGCACAGGCGGCCAGCGTCATGCCGGCGCGGCGCCGGGCGGACGGCGGGATCAGGGAAAAGCGCGTGTTCAAGAAAATCACTCCCATGGCATTTTTGAAAGAAAAGGGATGGGCGTCGCGCGGACGCCATCTCCAGGCGGGACCATGACCGAAGCCGTCGAGTGGCACAAGGGCGGGCAGCCCTTCAGCACCCGCTTCGGTGACGTTTATCACTCCGAGAGTGGCGCCGAGGCCCAGGCCCGGCACGTGTTCCTGGGCGGCTGCGGCCTGCCCGGAGCCTGGGCCGATGCGCCGCAATGGCGCATCCTCGAAACCGGCTTCGGCCTGGGCCTCAATTTCCTGACAGCCTGGCGGGCCTGGCGCGACGATCCGCGCCGGCCGGGCCGGCTGCACTTCGTCTCGGTCGAAGCCTATCCCGTGGCCGCCGCGGACATCGAGCGCGCCGCGGCCGCGCAGGGCCCGGCCATCGGCGCGCTCGGCCGCGAGTTGGCGGCGCAATGGCACGGGCTGCTGCCCGGCTGCCACCGGCTGGCCTTCGACGACGGCCGCGTGCTGCTGACGCTGGGCATCGGCGAGGCGCGCCCGATGCTGCGCGGCCTGGCGCGCTTCGAGGCCGACAGCCTCTTCCTCGACGGCTTCAGCCCGCAGAAGAACCCCGGGATGTGGTCGCCCGAACTGCTGCGCACGCTGGCGCGCTTCGCCCGCCGCGGCACGCGCATCGCCACCTGGAGCGTGGCGCGCGGCGTGCGCGACGCGCTGGCGCCGCTGGGCTTCGTGCTGGAGATGGCGCCGGGCCTGCCGCCCAAGCGCGACTGCCTGCGCGGCGAATTCGCGCCCGCCTGGCCGCTGCGCGCGCGGGCGCCCGAGCCCGAGCGGGTGGACGCGCCGGGCCGCTGCGTGGTTGTGGGCGCCGGGCTGGCCGGCGCGGCGGTCGCCGCCAGCCTGGCGCGGCGCGGCTGGCAGGTGACGGTGCTGGAGGCCGCGGCGCACGCGGCGGCCGGCGCCTCCGGCGCGCCAGCGGGCGTGTTCGCCCCCCACGTCTCGCCCGACGACGCCCTGCTCTCGCGCCTGACGCGCGCCGGCGTGCGCGCCACGCTGGCGGAACTGCGCCGCATCGGCGGCGCCGAGGGCGACGGCTGGGCGGCGCCGGGCGTGCTGGAACGGCGCGCGCCCCACGCGCTGCGCCTGCCGCCCGGCTGGACGGCCGGGGGCCCGAACGAGAGCTGGACTGCCACGCCGGCACAGGCGGCCGGCGCCGGCCTGGCAGCGGACACCGCCGCGCTGTGGCACGCCCACGCCGGCTGGGCGAGCCCCGCCCGGCTGGTCGAGGGCTGGCTGGCGACGCCGGGCGTCACCCTGCGCACCGGCAGCGCCGTGGCGCACGTGGCCCCGCTGCCGGACGGCCGCTGGGCCGCGCTCGACGCCGATGGCCGCCCGCTGGCCGACGGCGACCGCGTGGTGCTGGCCGCCGGCGCCGCCACCCGCGCGCTCGCCGGCGCCCTGCCGCTGCAGCCGGTGCGCGGCCAGCTGGCCTGGGGCGATTGGCCGGCCGGTGCCGAGCCGCCGTCCTGCGTGCCGGTCAACGGCGACGGCCACTGCATCCCGGCCGTCTCGGCCCACGGCCAGGCGGCGCGCTGGCTCAGCGGCGCCACCTACGCTCCCGGCGACGACGGCACCGACCTGCGCGACGCCGACACGCAGGCCAACCTGGACCGCCTCGCCGGCCTGCACCCGGGCCTCGCGGCCGCCGTGCGCGGCAGCGGCGTGCAGGCCTGGGCCGGCGTGCGCTGCGCCTCGCACGACCGCCGGCCGCTGGTCGGCCCCGTGCCGGGTGCGCCGGATGCCGGCCTGTGGGCATGCACCGCGCTCGGCTCGCGCGGCCTGAGCTTCGCGGCGCTGTGCGCCGAGCTGCTGGCCGCCCGCTGGCACGGCGAGCCGCTGCCGGTGTCGGCGGCGCTGGCGCGCGGCCTCGATACCGCGCGCCTGCGTGCCTGATTTCCTCCCCCGCGCGTTCGCCCGCGCGGACAATCCGCCCGCCATGTCCACGCGCTACGACATCCTCCACACCACCACCTACCGCTACCGCGAGCCGGTGCGCTTCGGCCTGCACCGCGTGATGTTCCGCCCGCGCGACAGCCACGACCTGCGCGTGCTGGCCACCGACCTGCGGGTCTCGCCCGAGGCCGACGTGCGGCTGATCCACGACCCGCACTCCAACTCCGTCGCCCTGGTGCAGCCGCGCGGCGAGGCGCGCGAGCTGGGCATCGCCTGCGCCTTCACCATCGAGCACGTGCCGGGCCCCGAGGACGAGCTGCCGCTGGACCCGGCCGCCGAGTACCTGCCCTTCGCCTACTCGGTGCAGGAGCGCATGGACCTGGAGGCCTACCTGCGCCCGCACCACGACGACCCCGAGGGCGCGCTGATCCGCTGGGCGCACCACTTCCTGCACAGCGACCAGCCCAACAGCACGCGCGAGACGCTGCGCCGCATGAACGCGCACATCGCGCAGAGCCTGACCTACCAGGCGCGCGAGGAGGAAGGCACGCAGACGCCCCTGGAGACGCTGGCCCTGGGCAGCGGAAGCTGCCGCGACTACGCCCTGCTGATGATGGAGGCCGCGCGGCGCCTGGGCATCGCCACCCGCTTCGTCTCGGGCTACCTGTACGACCCGATGCTCGACACCGGCGAGCAGGCGCCCGGCGAGACCACCGTGGGCGCCGGCACCACGCACGCCTGGCTGGAGGCCTACCTGCCCGGCGCCGGCTGGATCGCCTTCGACCCGACCAACAACCTGACGCGCAGCGGCCGGCTGATCCGGGTGGGCGTGGCGCGCGACCCGGCGCTGGCCCAGCCTATCAGCGGAAGCTGGTTCGGCCCGGCCGAGGCCTACGAGGGCATGGACGTGGTGGTGCGGGTGACCAAGCGGCGCGAGTGAGCCTGTCCGCCCGGCGGCGCCGGGCTCAGCCCTGCCCCGCGGCGGCGCGCCTCCAGCTGCGCGATCAGCGCCCTCGCCTCGTCCCCCTCGGGAATCGGCCGCCCGCTGTCGCGCCATTCGACCGCGCTCTTGAACCCTTCCACCTCCGCCTGCCGGCGGAACCACAGGCCCTCCGGGTTGTGGCGGGTGATGCCGTCGAACAGCGTGGCGAACATCTGCGTCTGCTCCAGCCCCATCGACAGCCACACCTGGTTGACCACCATCTTGTGCATCGCCAGGTGGCTGCGCGGCACGCCGGCGATGCGCGCGGCCAGCCGCATCGTGGCGGCCTCCAGCTCGGCCGCCGGCACCGCGAGGTTGGCCAGGCCCCATTCGGCCGCCTGCGCGCCGGTGAGCGTGTCGCCGGTGAACATGAGCTGCTTGGCGCGCGCGGCGCCCAGGCGGTAGGTCCACATCGCGGTGGTCGGGCAGCCCCACACGCGCGTGGGCATGTAGCCGATGCGCGCGTCGTCGGCCATCACCAGCAGGTCGCAGCTCAGGGCGATGTCGCTGCCGCCGGCGACCGCGTGGCCGTGCACCTTGGCGATGGTGGGCTTGGGGCAGCGCCACAGGGCCATGAAGTCCTCGGTGTTCTTCTTCATGGCGGCGTAGTCGAGCATCGGGTCCCAGGGCGTCTTCTCCTGCCGGCACGGGTGTTCGCCGGCCCGGCCCTCGGCGTAGTCCACCAGGTCGTAGCCGGCGCAGAAGGCGCGGCCCGCGCCCTCGACCACGATGACGTGCACCTCGTCCTCGGCCTGGGCCCATTCGACGGCGCGGCGGATCTCGCCGGGCGTGCTCTCGGCGATGGCGTTGAGCCGCTCGGGACGGTTCAGCACGAGGCGCGCGATGCGCGGCTGCGCGGGGTCCTGGGCGATGTGGAGGGTGTCGAAGGCGGGCACGGGCGTCTCCTGGCGCGGATGGTCGGAGCCGCCAGCATGGTGCGCCGCCGCCGCGAGGGCAAGCCCCGCCCGCCGGTGCTTCAGCCCGGCTTGCGCCGCAGCGCGTCCAGCAGCCGCGCGCGCTGGGCCGGGTCGTCGAGCTGCTGCGCGAGCAGCTCGTGCAGGTGCTGCGGCGAGCGGGCCTGCGCCAGCGCCTTCTTCAGCACCACCTTGGCGATGGGCCCCAGCTCGCGCGAGAGCACCAGCCGCGCGTGCTCGGCCGCCTCCGGCGTGATGGGCACCTCGACCGCCGCACCGGTGGCGACGGCGGCACCGCCGCTGCCGGCCGTGCCTCCGCCGGTGGCGCGCGCCGCGCTGCCGAAGCCGCTCAGCAGCGTGATGAAGCGGGCCCGGTCGCCGGCATCGGGCAGGTGCTGACACAGCGCGTCGCGCAGCGCGTCCAGGTCGGTCGCGGTGCGCGCGGCTTCCCGCACCAGCACGCGGGCCATGGGGCCCATGAAGCGGGTCAGCGCGGCCTCCATCGGCGCCAGACTGGCGGCGTCCCAGCGCGAGGGCGGCGCCGAGCCGGGCCGGCTCGCGGCGCCGGAGGCCGACTGGCCGTCGGCACGCCGCAACGGCAGGTGCAGCGAGGCCACGACGGTCGCGTCGTCGGCGGCGCTGCCGGCGTGCAGCGCGCTGCGCTCGGCCAGCGCATCGCGGAACTCCCGTGCGCTGGCGAAGCGCTGCTGCGCCGCCTTGGCCAGGGCGCGGGCGACGATCGGATCGAAGGAGGACGGCAGCGCCAGGCCCGGCAGCTGCGAGAGCGGTTCCGGGTCCTTGTTGAGCACCTGGTACATCACGGCCTCGGCCGAGTCGGCGGCGAAGGGCGAGCGCCCGGCCAGCATGCGGTACAGCAGCACGCCGGCCGCGAAGATGTCGACGCGGTGGTCGATCGCCTCGCCCATGTACTGCTCGGGCGCCATGTAGCCGGGCGTGCCGATGGTGGCGGCCATCTGCGTGAGCGCGGCCGACTCGATGCGCGCGATGCCGAAGTCCGTCACCTTCAGCAGGCCGTCGGTGGTGACGATCAGGTTGGCGGGCTTGATGTCGCGGTGCCACACGCCGGCGCGGTGGGCGCAGTCCAGCGCGTCCAGCAGCTGCTGCATGAAGCGGATGACGGTGCCTTCGGGCAGGCGCGGCGTGGCGCCCAGGATCTGCGCCAGGTCGCGGCCCTGCACGTACTCCATGGCGATGAAGGCGGTGGCGTCGTCCTCGCCGTACTCGTAGATGGCGACGATGCCCGGGTGCGACAGGCGCCCCACCGCCTTGGCCTCGTTGCGGAAGCGCGCCGCCAGGTCGATGCCGGCGTCGGCCTCCATCAGCGCCTTGCGGATCGTCTTGATGGCGACCGGCCGGTCGATGCCCGGGTCGTGGCCCTTGTAGACCACGCCCATGGCGCCCTCGCCCAGCACCTGGACGATGTCGTATTTGCCGAGGCGCTTGGGGTGCTCCATGTCTTCAGGTGTCGAGCAGCTTCATGGCGTGGACCAGGCTCTTGCGCATGCGCGCGAAGGACTCGGACAGCACGCCGATCTCGTCCTTCGAGCGCACGGCGAACTCCGGCGCGTCCAGCTCGCCCATGCTCACGCGGTCCGTCAGCGCCGACAGGCGCGTCACCGGCTGGATCACCAGCTTCCACAGCATCAGGTTGAGCGTCAGGCCGATCAGCACGAACACGCCCGCCAGCGCGCCCATGACGACGCCGAAGGCCTTGTCGGCCCGCTCGAAGGGCACCGACATGGGCACCGACACCACCTGCGCGCCCAGCACCTCGTTGAGCTTCCAGCCGAAGCCGTTGGAGGGGCCGTACTTCTCGACCATCGGCGCTGGCGCGATGCCCGGCGTGGTGTGGCAGCTCAGGCAGACGGGGTTGGTGATGCGGATCGGCCGGGCGATGTACAGGGCCGGGCCGGAAGCGGTCT
This sequence comes from Xenophilus azovorans DSM 13620, assembly GCF_000745855.1. GTDB lineage: Bacteria > Pseudomonadota > Gammaproteobacteria > Burkholderiales > Burkholderiaceae_C > Xenophilus > Xenophilus azovorans. Next base: position 225,362 of record NZ_KN050766.1, on the reverse strand, counting down.
CGCGCCGGCCGACGAACTCGGTCAGCTCCGACTGCTGGGCGAACCGGGCGATCACGTCCTCCTCCCAGTCCTGCGCGCGGTCGCGCGGGTTGGTGGGGTTGAGCATGGCCGGCTTGTACGAGTACTCCGGGTGCTTGGTGCGTAGCGCGTTGATCATCTCGGTGGACGAGTACGCCGGCACCGACTGCGGCAGGAAGGTGTACTTCATCTGCGTCTGCAGCAGCGGCTGGATCTGCGTGGCCGTGTAGGTGCTGACGGCGGCGGCGCTCTCCATGATGAGGCGGGCGCGGTCGAGCACCTCGTCGTGCGCGCCCTGTTGCAGCATGCTGCGCGCCAGGTAGGCGGCCGCGCCCAGGCCGAGGGCGAAGACCAGCAGGAAGGCCAGGTTGAACTTGAGGAGGAGCTTCATCGTGGTCGCGCTCGCGGGCGCTCGTCAGTAGGTGCGGACGCCCGCCGGCCGCGGGGGTGCGGCGGGGGCCTGCGCCGGGGGCTTGGGGCGGTACTTCTCGGGAAAGACGATGCGGTCCCATTCGGGGTGCTCGCGCATGTGCTCGACCAGGCCGGCACGGAAGTCGGGCCGCCGCGCCAGCGCGCGCCAGCGGATGGCGAAGTGGCTGCGCAGCATCGGCTCGGCCACCAGCCAGGCCGCGGCGTCGGTGTAGGCCAGGTCGCCCAGGCGCCTGGGTGCCACCTCGCGGCCCTTGAACAGCGCGGCGCGGGTCGGCAGCGGGTCGAGGAAGCTGCGCGGCACGGACTGGATGAAGGCCGGCGTGGGGCGCGGTGCGACGGCCGCCTTGCCGCTGCCGCGGCGGGCGAAGAACTCGCCGGCCTTCAGCCGCACGGGCGGTGGCGCGGGCCTGGCGGCCCGGTCCTGCAGGGCGACGGCGCCGGCCTCGCAGAAGAGCTGGAAGCCGCCGTCGGCATCGACCGCGGCGACCTGCTGGCCGGCAGGCTCGCCCAGCGCGTAGGCCGGCGTCAGCACACCGGCCGGCACGGGCGCGCCGCCCGCGGGCTGGATGAGCTTGAACCACCCCTGCAGCACGTACACGTGCGCCGCCGCAGCCTGCCCGCGCATGCCCAGGCGCGGCGCCACGAACGCGCGCGTGGACGGACCCAGGTCGACGATCGCGCCGTCGGTGAATTCGAGGCGCAGCAGGCGCGTCTGCGGGCCGGTCTCCAGCAGGTCGCCCGCGGCCAGGCGCACGCCTTCGGCCGCGCCGAAGCGGCCGCTGTCACGCAGCAGCGCCGCCTCGCCGTCCAGGATGGAGACGAGGGCCGGCGGCTGCGCCGCAGGGGCCGCGTGGGCGGCTGCGCCCACCAGCAGCAGCAACACCGTCGCCAGGACGTTCCTGATCCGTTTCACCGTCCTCGCACCGAAGAGCTCCGATGCGCGCATGGTGCCTCGTAACGAGGTGTAATGGCATAGGCATCAAGGCATATGCCGGCGGCCCGCCCCGTTGCGGGCATGGCCGCCGAGCGGCGCGTCAGGAGGCCGCGTGCGCGGGCCGCAGGCCCGGATGGCGTGCCGCGGGCTGGCGGCCGTAGCGGTCCACGCCCAGGCCGTCGGTGCGGATCTCGGGCCGCTGGCCCATGACGAGGTCGGACACCAGCTTGCCGCTGCCGCAGGCCATGGTCCAGCCCAGCGTGCCGTGGCCGGTGTTGAGGAACAGGTTGGCCAGCGGCGTGGCGCCGACGATGGGCGTGCTGTCGGGCGTCATCGGGCGCAGGCCGGTCCAGAAGCTGGCGGCCGGCAGGTCGCCGCCGGGGAACAGTTCGCCGACCACCTTCTCCAGCGTGGCGCGGCGGCGCGGGTCCAGGCGCAGGTCGAAGCCGCCCAGCTCCGCCATGCCGCCCACGCGGATGCGGTCGTCGAATCGTGTGACAGCGATCTTGTAGGTCTCGTCCAGCACGGTGGACTGCGGCGCCAGGCTGGCATCGACCAGCGGCACGGTGAGCGAGTAGCCCTTGACCGGGTAGACCGGAAGATGAAGCCCGAGCTGCGCGGCCAGGGCGCGCGAGTAGCTGCCGAGGGCCAGCACGTAGCGGTCGGCGGTCAGCACCTCGCCATCGACGCGCACGCCGGTGATGCGGCCGCCTTCGGCCAGCACCTGCTCCACCGTCGCGCCGAAACGGAACTCCACGCCCAGGCCGCGGGCCACGTCGGCCAGGCGGTTGGTGAAGAGATGGCAGTCGCCCGTCTCGTCGTTGGGCAGGCGCAGGCCGCCGACCAACGCGCCGCCGGTGCGCGCCAGCGCCGGCTCCACGCGGGCCAGGCCCTCGTGGTCCAGCAGTTCGTAGGGCACGCCGCATTCCTGCAGCACGGCGATGTCGCGCTGCACGGCGTCCATCTGCTGCGCGGTGCGGAAGACCTGCAGCGTGCCGCCGGTGCGCTGCTCGTACTGCAGGCCCGTCTCGGCGCGCAGCGCGCGCAGGCAGTCGCGGCTGTACTCGGCCACGCGCATCATGCGTTCCTTGTTCACCGCGTAGCGCGCCGGCGAGCAGTTGCGCAGCATCTGCGCCATCCAGCGCAACTGGAACAGCGAGCCGTCGGCGCGGATGGCCAGCGGCGCATGCTGCTGGAACATCCACTTCAGTGCCTTCAGCGGGATGCCCGGGGCGGCCCAGGGCGTGGAGTAGCCGGGCGAGACCTGCCCGGCGTTGCCGAAGCTCGTTTCCTGCGCCACGCCGGCCTGCCGGTCGAGCACCGTGACGCTCGCGCCGGACCGGGCCAGGTAGTAGGCCGTGGTGGTACCGATGACGCCGCCGCCGAGAACGATCACTTTCATGGGTGGACCTGCTGGAAATGAAGGCGTGGAAAGGACGATTGCCGGAATCTAGGCCCTCCAAACCGGCAAATGTCATGGTTATTTCTTCGATATCCAGCAAAATCCACTGATCCAGGCGCCCAAACGGCCGCGCGCCCGAAGGAATCACCATGTCCACCGCCCCGCTCGACCGCATCGACCGCAAGATCCTCGACATCCTCCAGCGCGAGGGCCGCATCGCCATCACCGAGCTGGCGCAGCGGGTGGGCCTGTCGACCTCGCCCTGCTCGGAGCGCGTCAAGCGCCTGGAGCGCAGCGGCGTCATCACCGGCTACCACGCCCGCGTGGCGCCCGAGGCGGTGGGCAAGACGCTGCTGGTGTTCGTGGAGATCAAGCTCTCGTCCAAGTCCGGCGAGGTGTTCGACAAGGTGAAGAAGGAACTGCTGCACATGCCCGAGGTGCAGGAATGCCACCTCGTCTCGGGCGGCTTCGACTACCTGGTGAAGGCGCGCCTGCGCGGCATGGGCGAGTACCGCCACCTGCTGGGCGACATTCTCAAGAAGCTGCCGGTGCCGGCCGAGTCGCACAGCTACGTGGTGATGGAGGAAGTCAAGGAGACGCTGGCGCTGCCGCTGGACCGGTGACGGCGGCGCCGCCCATCGCTGCGGCTAGGATGGGCGCCCTCCTCCACCTGCCGCCCCATCTTGTCCTCCCCGCGCGACTTCTCCCTGCACCATCCGCTGGCCTTCTGGCTGGGCTGCATCGCCATCATCGGCGGCGTGCTCGCGCACGCGCCCATGTTCCTGATGGGCCGCTACACCGGCTGGCAGATGGTCGGCATGGAAATGGACGCGCCGATGCTGGCCGGCATGGCGGCGATCCCGCTGGGCGTGCTGCTCGCGGCCTACGGCCTCATGCCGCGCATCGCGCAGCTGCGCCGCAGCCTCCACCCTGCGCAGCCGCTGCAGTTCCACCTGGCCGACAGCGTGCCGCTGAACGCCGAGCACTGGAAGCTGGTGGCCGTGCTGGTCGTCGCGCTGGCCGTGGACGTGCTCAAGCCGGCCACGCTGGGCTTCGTGATGCCGGGCATGACGCAGGAGTACGGCATCAGCAAGGAGACGGCCGGCGTGCTGGCGCTGGTGGCGCTCACCGGCACCACCGTCGGCTCCATCGTCTGGGGCCGGCTGGCGGACGTGTTCGGGCGCCGCTCGGCGATCCTGCTGTCGGCGCTGATGTTCATCGGCACCGCCATCTGCGGCGCCATGCCGGCCTTCGGCTGGAACCTCGCGATGTGCTTCCTGATGGGCGCCTCCGCCGGCGGCCTGCTGCCCATCGCCTTCACGCTGATGGCCGAGACGGTGCCCGCCGCGCACCGCGGCTGGCTGCTGGTGGCGCTGGGCGGCGTGGGCACCTCGGCGGGCTACCTGCTGGCCGCGGGCGCGGCCGACCTGCTGGTGCCGCTGTTCAGCTGGCGCTCGCTGTGGCTGCTGGGCCTGCCGACGGGGCTGCTCATCATCCTCCTCGGGCGCTACATCCCCGAGTCGCCGCGCTTCCTGGCGAACGCCGGGCTGTTCGACGCCGCGCGCGCGGTGCTGGCGCGCTTTTCGGGCAGCGACGCGTCGGGTGCCGGTGCCGACACCGTGGTCGCCGAGCCGGAGGCCGCGCCGGCAGGGCTGGGCTCGCTGCTGCGCGGCCCGCATGCCCGCATCACCTGGGGCCTGGTCGTCTCGGGCCTGGCCTGGGGGCTGGTGAACTTCGGCTTCCTGCTGTGGCTGCCGACCAACCTGGGCGCGATGGGCATGGACCCGGGCGCGGCCAACGCCCTGCTGGCGCGCTCGGCCCTGCTGGCGCTGCCGGGCACGCTGGTCGTCATCGGGCTCTACCACCGCTGGAGCAGCGTCAAGGCGCTGGTGCTCTTCCTCGCGCTCACCGCCGCCGCGCTGCTGCTGTTCATGGCGCTGGGCATGCTCCAGGTGCACTCGGCGGCGGCGATGGTGACGGCCACCGCGCTGCTGCTGTTCAGCTCGAGCGGCGTGATCGCCATGCTCATCCCCTACGCCGCCGAGATCTATCCGGTGCACCTGCGCGGCACGGGCTCGGGGGTGATCGCCGCCAGCTCGAAGGCCGGCGGCATCCTCGGCGCGGGCTTCGGCGTGCTGGGGGTGTTCGGGCACTTCGCGCTGTCGGCGCTGGTCATCGCCGTGCCGACGGCCCTGGCCGCGGCGCTGCTGCTGCGCGGCGGCGTCGAGACGCGCGGCCGGCGGCTGGAGGACATCCAGGCCGCGCTGGCGCCCGGGAAGACCGGGGCGTAGGCGGGCCGGACCGCCGCCGGCCGCCCTTATCCGGAAATGCGCCCCGGCGGCCCCGAAACCCGCATGGCGCCTTGCGAATATGCATATCCGGATAAGGCTCGAACCAGAAAATCGTTTGTTTTCATAAGGGCCGCCTCTACAGTCCGCCCTTCGCGCCCGCGAGCCCTTCCACGGGGCCGTGCCGACGCCGTTCCAGTTCCCTCCAGCACACGATGTACCAGTACACAGATTTCGATCGCCAGTTCGTCCGCCTGCGCGCGGAGCAGTTCCGGGACCAGCTCGAGCGCTGGCAGCGCGGCGAGCTCTCCGATGATGAGCTGCTGCCGCTGCGGCTGCAGAACGGCTGGTACATCCAGCGCTACGCCCCCATGGCGCGCATCGCCGTGCCCTACGGCGAGATCAGCAGCGCGCAACTGCGCATGCTGGCGCACATCGCCCGCGAGTACGACAAGCCCGACCCGGCGCTGCTGGCCCACGCCCAGGCCACGCAGGACGAGCTGCAGGCGGCCCAGCCGGGCCTGACGCTGGCGGCCCCGCCGCTGCGCTACGGCTACGGCCACTTCACCACCCGCACCAACGTGCAGTTCAACTGGATCCCCATCACCAAGGCCGCCGACGTGATGGACCTGCTGGCCAGCGTGTGCATGCACGGCATCCAGACCAGCGGCAACGACATCCGCAACATCACCTGCGAGGCCTACGAGGGCATTGCCGAAGACAACATCGTCGATACCCGCCCCTTCGCCGAGATCACCCGGCAGTGGAGTTCGCTGCATCCGGAATTCACGTTCCTGCCGCGCAAGTTCAAGATCGCCTACAACGGCTCGGCCGAGGACCGCGCCGCCACCGGCTGGTACGACATCGGCGTGCAGGCGGTGCGCAACGACGCCGGCGAGGTGGGCTTCACCGTCAAGGCCGGCGGCGGCATGGGCCGCACGCCGATCATCGGCACCGTGGTGCGCGAGTTCCTGCCCTGGGACCAGCTGCTCAACTACATCGAGGCCATCGTGCGCGTGTACAACCGCTATGGCCGGCGCGACAACAAGTGGAAGGCGCGCATCAAGATCCTGGTCAAGGCCGAGGGCCAGAAGTTCATCGACGACGTGGAGGCCGAGTACAAGGACATCGTCGAGCTGGACGGCGCCCCGCACACCATCACCCAGGCCGAGCTGGACCGCGTGCAGGCCAGCTTCGTGGTGCCCGAGCTCAAGCCCGCCAACCTGCCTTCCAGCGTGAACACCGGCGGCCAGCTCTACCAGCGCTGGCTCAAGCAGAACGTGCGCGGCCACCGCCTGCCGCACCTGCGCGCCGTCACGCTGTCGTTCAAGCGCGTGGGCTTCGCGCCCGGCGACGCCGATGCCGACACGATGGAGGCGCTGGCGCAGCTCGCCGAACAGTTCTCCGCCTCCGAGGCGCGCCTGACGCACGAGCAGAACCTGATGCTGCCCTGGGTGCACGAGAGCGACCTGCCCGCGCTGTACGAGGCGGCGCGCGCGCTGGGCCTGGCGCAGCCCAACATCGGCCTGCTGACCGACATGATCGCCTGCCCGGGCGGCGACTTCTGTTCGCTGGCCAACGCGCGCTCGCTGCCCATCGCGGCGGCGATCACCGAGCGCTACCAGGACCTGGACGAGGTGTTCGACCTCGGCCCGATCGACCTGCACATGAGCGGCTGCATCAACTCCTGCGGCCACCACCACAGCGGGCACATCGGCATCCTGGGCGTCGACAAGGACGGCAAGGAGTGGTACCAGATCACGCTGGGCGGCTCCGACGGCACCGAGCTGTCGGGCCCGGCGCTGGGCGGCAAGGTGGTCGGCCCGTCGTTCTCGGCGGCCGAGGTGCCGGAAGTGATCGAGGCGCTGCTCGGCACCTACCGCGCGCTGCGCAAGCCGGGCGAGTTCTTCATCGACACGCTGCGGCGCGTGGGCCACGACCCGTTCAAGGCCGCCGCCAACGGCGCGCGCTTCAAGGCCGAGGAGGTGGCGGCATGAAGCAGACGCTGCGCATCCTCAGCGCCGAGCAACATGCCGGCGAGAGCGGCGCGGACGCGGGCCTGAAGGTCCTGCAGCTGTCCAACGACGCCGACCCGCTGGCCGCCGAGCTGGACCTGGAAGGCGTCGACCGCATCGAGCTGCAGTTTCCGAAGTTCACCGACGGCCGCGCATACAGCCAGGCCATCATGCTGCGCCGCCGCCGGCGCTTCGCCGGCGACATCCGCGCCACGGGCGATGTGATCATCGACCTGCTGGTGCACATGCAGCGCAGCGGCTTCAGCAGCGCCGTGCTGCGCGAGGGGGTGGACGCCTCCGCGGCGCAGCGCCAGTTCGAGCGCTACGCCGGCTTTTACCAGGGCGACGTGGAGCAGAAAGAGCCTCTGTTCGCGCGCGAGCACTGAGTCGTTCCGTAGTCCGGCCCCTGCCCCGTTCAATTCCCCTCACCCGTTCACGCTGAGCCTGTCGAAGCGCGTCACCCGGCTTCGACAGGCTCAGCCCGAACGGTGGTTGGGGGTATCAGCTTCCCCGTTGGATGCTCTACCAACGGTTCCACGCGCCGTGGCCGGGGGCCTGGGGCGCGGGCGATTTGTGGGGCGGCGAGGAGCGCAGGACAGGGGCGGGCGTGCCTGCCGAAGGACAGGCACGCTTCAACATCTGACTTGCCGCAGCTGTTCGAGCGCAGTGAACGAAGTGAACGCAGCGAGTTCTGCGGCACCGCCCCC
>NZ_KN050766.1:92941-217556 GCF_000745855.1 Xenophilus azovorans DSM 13620 | reverse complement strand
GAGCCAGGCCGAGAGCTTCTCGGCATAGGGGTCAAGCTTGCTCGGACTCACACGCTTGGCATAGCGCGGCTCGGCCGCCTCCGCGCGCAGATACTTCTTGATGGTATTGCGAGACAGGCCCGTGCGCCGGGCTATCTCGCGGATGGACAGTTGCTCGCGCAAGGCCCAACGTCTGATGACACTCAGTGTCGCCACGTCAATCACTCCTATTGCTCCTGCCACCAAAAGCAGCAGGTTAGGGTTCTTACGTGGGTCAGATTTGGATGGAAATTACCGGGCCAAGTGGGTCAGTTCTGGATGGAAATCAACAAACGTCCGACCTCGCCGCCCAGCCACCCGCCGGAAGATCCTGGCGCAGCGGCCGGGTCGGCGAAGGTGGATTCCCCAATGAACACAGGGCCTGGGAGCCCCTGATCGCGTTCCGGGGCATCGAGGCCCCAGGCCAGCTCGTTTCCGGCCCAGAATGACCGTTCTAGCCCTCCAATCCGCTCATTTGCTGCCAAACCCAGCGCCGAGGGGTTCAACAGGCCGATCGTTCGCAACCCCGCGCCGCGACTAGGTTTTTCCATCTTGCCGCTCAGCAGTCCCCGCCGCCAAAACGGTCACCTCCCCACAAGGCGCGAAGCCGGCGGCCTACCGGCCGCTCGCGATCACCACCAGGCCGGCCAGAATCAGCGCGCCGCCCAGGGCCTTGGCAGCGTTGAGCGTCTCGCCCAGCACCAGCCACGCCAGCAGCAGCGCAACGACGACACTGCCTTTGTCGATCAGTGCGACCGTGGAGACCTCGCCGGCCTTGATGGCCTTGTAGTAGAAGACCCACGAGAGCGCCGTCGTCACGCCCGAGAGGCCCAGCCACAGCAGGTTCGTCGCGGTGAGCATGCCGAGTTCCCTGCCCGGCACCACGACCGCCGCGAAGAGCAGAACGAACACGAACACGAAGCACGTCCGGACCGCCAGCCCCAGGTCACCCGAAATGCCCGTCAGGCCCAGCTTCGCGATCACGGACGTGAAGCCGGCAAAGACCATCGACAGGACGGCATACCAAACCCATCGCTCCATGGACTCCTCCTGGCTCAAGCACCCGGTGCCTCGCAGATCGACACGACCGCGGCGGCAAGACTTGGGTGACGATGGATGATGCTACCCGGCCCCTCGCGAACGGGCCGCCGCGCCCAGGCGCGGCAGCAGCCTGATGTAGACCAGCTCGCAGGCGAGTTCCACGAGCGTCTGCATCACGATGACCGCCGGAACGACCGGCATCGCACCCGGCACCGCCAGGCCCAGCGGCAGCACGACCAGCGAGTTGCGCGTCGCCATGCTGAAGGCGGCCGCGCGGGACTGTTCGGCGGGAAGACGCGCCGCCCGGCCGAGCGCCCACCCCAGGAGCGGCGCGACGATGCCGAAGGCCACGTAGATCGGCGCCACGGTCCACACGGCCTGGGCCGCCTGCCCCAGTTGCGGCACGACGGAGGCGACCACGACGAACAGGACGGCGGCGGTGGCGGGCACGGGAAGCAGCCCCAGACGCCCGGCCGCACGCCTGCCCGCGGCATGCCGCCCGGCCCAGGCCTGGCACAGGCCCGCCAGCGCCAGCGGCACGACGATCAGCCACGCGAAGGCATGCAGGAACGGACCCGCGCGGACCAGGCCCGCCGCCTGCCCGCCCAGGAAGCAGCCGAGGTAGAGGGGCAGCGCCAGCATCTGGCAGGCCAGCAGCACGGGTGTCGCGGCGAGCAGCGACCGGGCATCCGCCCGCCCCAGGTGCGCGAAGGTGACCACGTAGTCGATGCACGGGGTCAGGAGGACCAGCAGCACGCCCACGCGCACCAGCGGATCGGGCGGCAGCCAGGGGAACAGCACCGCCACGAAGACCGGCACCACCAGGAAGTTGCCGAGCAGCAGGACGAGCACGAACCGGATGCCGGTCAGCGCCTGCCGCAACTCGGTCAGCGGCACCTGCAGGAAGGTCGCGAACAGCATGAGCGCCAGCAGGGGTTCGATCGCGGCCGACAGGGCGGCGGCCGAGGGCCACAGCCAGCCCAGGACGGCCGCCGCCACCACGGCGGCGAAGTAGATCCGCACCTGGCGCGCCTCCAGCGCGGCGCGCACGTCGGCCGCAGGGCCTGCGCTCACAGCTTGAAGGCCACCACCTCCTGCCGCTGCTCGCCCAGCCCCTCGATGCCCAGCGCCATCACGTCGCCCTTCTTCAGGAACACGGGCGGCTTCATGCCCATGCCCACGCCGGGCGGCGTGCCGGTGGTGATGATGTCGCCCGGCTCCAGCGTGTTGAGCTGACTCACGTAGCTCACCAGGCGGGCGACGTTGAAGATCATGGTCTTCGTGTTGCCGGTCTGCATGCGCTGGCCGTTGACGTCGAGCCACATCGCGAGCTTCTGCGGGTTGGGCACCTCGTCGCGCGTGACCAGCCAGGGGCCGACCGGGCCGAAGGTGTCGAAGCCCTTGCCCTTGTCCCAGGTCAGGCCGTGCTCGAGCTGCCATTCGCGCTCGCTCACGTCGTTGACCACGCAGTAGCCGGCGACGTGCCTGAGCGCGTCCTTCTGCGTCACGCAGCGCGCGCGCGTGCCGATGACCACGCCCAGCTCCACCTCCCAGTCGCCCTTGACCGAGCCCTTGGGCAGCATCACCGGATCGTTGGGCCCCTGCAGGCAGCTCACCGCCTTGGTGAAGACCACCGGCTCGGCCGGGATCGGCATGCCCGACTCGGCGGCATGGTCCGCGTAGTTCAGGCCGATGGCGATGAACTTGCGCGTGCCGGCCACCGGGCAGCCGTAGCGCGGCTTGCCCTTGACCAGCGGCAGCTTCGCCTCCTTGATCCTGGCGATCTTCGCCAGCGCGGCGTCGCCGAGCTGCGCGGGGCCGATGTCGGGCACCACCGCGCTCAGGTCGCGCAGCAGGCCCTGGCTGTCGATGAGGCCGGGCTTTTCCTTGCCGGGCTTGCCGTAGCGCACGAGCTTCATGAGAGGTCTTTCCTTTCTTGTTGCGAATCGAATCAGTAGGTGGAGCGGCCGCCGGAGAGGTCGAACACGGCGCCGGTGGAGAACGAACACTCGTCGGTGCACAGCCAACCCACCAGCGCGGCGACTTCCTCGACGGTACCAAAGCGGCCCATGGGAATCTTCGACAGCATGAAGCCGATGTGTCCGGGCGTCATCTGGTCGAAGATGGCGGTCTTCACCGCGGCCGGCGCCACGCAGTTGACGCGGATGCCGGTGGCAGCCAGTTCCTTGCCGAGCGACTTGGTCAGCGCGATCACCGCCGCCTTGCTCGCACTGTAGGCGCTGGCGTTGGGATTGCCTTCCTTGCCCGCCACCGAGGCGATGTTGACGATGCGCCCGTCGCCGCGCTCGCGCATGTGCGGCACCACCTCGCGGCAGCACAGGAACAGCCCGGTGACGTTGACCTCCATCACCTCGCGCCAGGCGTCCGCCGGGTAGTCCCACACGGTGGCGTTGGGGCCGGTGATGCCGGCGCTGTTGACCAGCGCGTCGATGCGGCCGGCGCGCGCCAGCGTGGCCTGCACGGCCCCGGCGACGGCGGCCTGCCGCGTCACGTCCACGCCGAGGGCGGCGGCCTGCGGGCCGAGTTCGCGTGCGGCCTGCGCGGCGGCGGCCTCGTCACGGTCCCACAGCGTGACGCTGCCGCCCGAGGCGATCAGCCGCTGCGCGATGCCGTAGCCCAGCCCCGAGGCGCCGCCGGTCACCACCGCGTGGCGGCCGCGGAAATCGAGCTGGTTCATATGGTGATGCCGCCGTCGACGCTGAAGGCCTGGCCGGTGGCGAAGACCGACTCGTCGCTGGCAAGGAAGACGACCACCGGCGCGATCTCCTCGGCCTGCGCCAGCCGGCCCATGGGCTGCCGGGCGACGAAGGCGCGGCGCGCGGCCTCCGGGTCAGCGTTGGCGGCGATGCGCTCGCCCAGCGAGGGCGTGTCGACCGTGCCGGGACACACCGCATTGCAGCGGATGCCCTGCGCCACGTAGTCGGCCGCCACGCTCTTGGTCAGGCCCAGCACCGCGGCCTTGGTGGTGCCGTAGACGAAGCGGTTGGGCAGCCCCTTGATGCTGGAGCACACGCTGGCCATGTTGATGATGCTGCCGCGCCCGGCCTTCAGCATGGCCGGCAGCGCCGCCTGGATCGTCCACATCTGCGCACGCACGTTCAGCCGGAAGGCGAAGTCCAGCTCGTCGTCGGTGGCCTGCAGGGCGGTGCCGTTGTGCACCACGCCGGCGCAGTTGAACAGCACGTCCAGTGCCGGCAGCCCGCCGATCAGCGCGTCGATGGCCGCCTTGTCCAGCACGTCCAGCCGCGCGGCGCGCACGTTGGCCACGCCGGCGTAGGCCTGCAGCAGCGACTCGTTCACGTCCGTCGCCCAGACCTGCGCGCCTTCGGCCGCCATGGCCAGCGCGCTCGCGCGACCGATGCCCTGCCCGGCGGCCGTGACCAGCGCCGTCTTGCCCTTGAGCCTCATCCTCTTCGTCTCCTTGCTTGGCTGCGCCAGCCGTTCGGGTTAGGCCGGATTCCGCAACCGGTTTCAGAGGCCGTATTCTGGAATTGGCCTGACCACTTGTCCACTTCAGGACAACCCTGCCCTCTTTTCCCCACGTGCCCATCCAGTCCGTCGAACCCCAGCGCCTGTACCGCCAGATCGCGGAGCAGTTGCGCGCGCTGATCGCCGGTGGCGAGTTCGCCGCCGGCACGCGCCTGCCCGCCGAACGCGACCTGGCGCGCCAGCTCGGCGTGAGCCGGCCCTCGGTGCGCGAGGCGCTGATCGCGCTGGAGGTGGAAGGCTGGGTCGAGGTGCGCACCGGCTCGGGCGTGTACGTGCTGGAGCGGACGCGCCGCACCAGCCAGCCGGCGGCGGCCGCCAACGAGTGGGGGCCGCTGGAGCTGATCCGCGCCCGCCGCGTGGTGGAGGGCGAGACCGCCGCCATCGCCGCGCAGCAGCGCAAGCGCGCGCACGTCGAGGCGATGGACCGGGCCATCGCCGACATGCGCGGCATGGCCGACCGCTGCGTCATGCCGCTGGAGGGCGACCGGGCCTTCCACCTCGCCATCGTCGACGCCTGCGGCAACGCGGTGCTCAGCGAGACCGTCCAGGGCTTCTGGGATTCGCGCCGCGGCCCGATCTTCACGCGCCTGGGCGGCTACTTCGAGACGGTGAAGTCCTGGCGCTCGGCCATCGCAGAGCACCAGGCGATCCGCGACGCCATCGCCGCGCGCGACGCGGCGGCCGCCCGCAGCGCGATGCACGAGCACATGGACAAGTCCCACCAGAGATTCAGCGCGAGCTGGCGCCGCGCCAAGGCTTCCTGAGCGCCAGCACCCACCACCCCAAGAAGGAGACAAGAGCATGCCATCCCGACGAATCGCCATCCAGACCCTCGCGGCCTGCGCCGTGATCGCAGCCGCGGCCGCCGGCCCCGCCGCGGCGCAGGCGCAGACCAAGCTCAAGTGGGCGCACGTGTACGAGACCTCCGAGCCCTTCCACAAGTATTCGGTGTGGGCCGGCGAGGAGATCAAGAAGCGCACCAACGGCAAGTACGAGATCACGGTGTTCCCCGCCTCCACGCTGGGCAAGGAGGCCGACATCAACCAGGGCCTGACGCTGGGCACGGTGGACATCGTGCTCACCGGCGCCAGCTTCGCAGGCCGCAGCTACACGCCGCTGGCCATCACCTACTTCCCCTTCATCTTCCGCGACGCCGAGCACCAGCTGAAGTTCGCCACCAGCGACGTGTTCAAGGAACTGGCCAAGGGCTACGACGAGAAGACGGGCAACCACATCACGGCGCTGAACTACTACGGCGCGCGCCACGTCACCAGCAGCGCCAACCGGCCGGTGGCCAAACCGGAGGACATGAAGGGCCTGAAGATCCGCGTGCCCGACGCGCCGGCCTACCTGGCCTTCCCGCGCGCGCTCGGCGCCAACGCCACGCCGATCGCCTTCGCCGAGGTGTACCTGGCGCTGCAGAACGGCACGGTGGACGCGCAGGAGAACCCGCTGCCCACCATCGAGGCCAAGAAGTTCTACGAGGTGCAGAAGAACATCTCGCTGACGGGCCACATCGTCGATTCGCTGCTGACGATCGTCTCGGGCAACCTGTGGAGCCGCCTGTCGGCCGACGAGAAGAAGATCTTCACCGACGTGATGCAGGAGGCCGCCGAGAAGACCGGCCGCGAGATCATCGCGTCGGAGGCGCGCCTGGTCGAGGAGTTCAAGAAGCGCGGCAACAACGTGATCACGGTGGACAAGAACGCCTTCCGCGAGGCGGTGCTGAAGAACACCAAGCCGACCGACCACGGCTACCGGCAGCAGGACTACGACCGCATCATCGCGATCAAGTAGCCCACCCCCGTTTGGCGGGCCTCACTGCGTGTGGCCCGCCAATCCCCCCTCAAGGGGGCACGCCCTACGGCCTGGCAAAGCCAGTTCCGTGGGCGTCCCCGAGCAGGCTTCGCTGCGCTCGCCCACGCGAGGCGCGCAGCGTGATGGAGACAGGATGAGCGAACCACAGAAGATCATCGACGACGAAGGGCATTTCCATGCCGAGGACGAGGCGGTGGACCTCTCGGGGACCATCGCCGAGGGCTGGGCGGCGCTGGCGCTGTTCTGGCTGCTGGGCGCCACGGTGCTCTACCAGTTCGTCACGCGCTACGTGTTCAACGACTCGGCCGCCTGGACGGAGGAGGTCGCGCGCTACTTCCTGATCGGCGTGGTGTTCATCGGCACGGCCATCGGCGTGCGCAAGAACAACCAGATTCAGGTGGACTTCTTCTACCGCCACATGCCGGCCGCCATGGGGCGCTGGCTGTCGCGCGCGGTGGACGTGCTGCGCACCGCCTTCTTCGTCGCCGCGGCGGTGATGACGCTGCAGATGATGCTCAAGATCGGCAGCAACACGCGCATGACGATCATCGACGCGCCGATGAACATCGTCTACGGCGTGTGTCTGGCGGGTTTCGCCGCCATGGCCTGGCGCTCGCTGCAGGTCGCGCGCATCCACTGGCGGCGCGGCTACAGCGTGCTGGAACGCCCCGAGTCCACCATCGACGATCACTGAGCCGCCACCCATGCTGAAAGTCATCTTCCTCATCTTCATGGCCGGCGGCATCCCGGTGGCCATCGCCATGGCCGGCGCCTCGCTGGTCTACATCCTCGGCACCGGCAACCTGCCGCCCTTCGTGGTGGTGCACCGGATGATCAGCGGCATCGACAGCTTCCCGCTGCTGGCGGTGCCCTTCTTCATCCTGGCCGGCAACCTGATGAACAACGCCGGCATCACCACGCGCATCTACAACTTCGCGCTGGCGCTGGTGGGCTGGCTCAAGGGCGGCCTGGGGCACGTGAACATCGTCGGCTCGGTGGTCTTCGCCGGCATGAGCGGCACCGCCATCGCCGACGCGGCCGGGCTGGGCACCATCGAGATCAAGGCGATGAAGGAGCACGGCTACAGCACCGAGTTCGCGGTGGGCGTGACGGCCGCCTCCGCGACGCTGGGGCCGATCATCCCGCCGAGCCTGCCCTTCGTGATCTACGGGATGATGGGCAACGTCTCCATCGGCGCGCTGTTCCTGGCCGGGCTGATGCCGGGCCTGCTGATGACGGCGCTGATGATGCTCACCGTGGCCTACTACGCGCACAAGAACGGCTGGGGCCGCGACATGAAGTTCTCGGGCCCGCGCCTGGTCAAGGCGCTGTCGGAGCTGGCGGTGGTGATCGGCTGGCCGCTGCTGCTGTGGCTGGTGGTGGCCAAGCTGGACCTGCCGGCGCAGCCGGCGGTGCTGGTGGGGCTGGCCTCGCTGTTCGTGCTCGACCGCATCTTCCGCTTCGAGGCGCTGCTGCCCATCATGACGCCGGTGCTGCTGATCGGCGGCATGAGCACGGGCCTGTTCACGCCCACCGAGGGCGCCATCGCCGCCTGCGTGTGGGCCATGATCCTCGGCTTCGGCTGGTATCGCACCCTGTCCTGGAAGATGTTCGTCAAGGTGTGCCTGGACACCATCGAGACCACCGCCACGGTGCTGTTCATCGTGGCGGCCGCGTCCATCTTCGGCTGGATGCTCACCGCCACCGGCATCACCACCGGCATCGCCGAATGGGTGCTCGGCTTCACCAAGGAAGCCTGGGTCTTCCTGTTGCTGGCCAACCTGCTGATGCTGTTCGTCGGCTGCTTCCTGGAGCCGACGGCGGCCATCACCATCCTGGTGCCGATCCTGCTGCCGATCGCGCTGCAGTTGGGCATCGACCCGGTGCACTTCGGCCTGGTGATGGTGCTGAACCTGATGATCGGGCTGCTGCACCCGCCGATGGGGCTGGTGCTGTTCGTGCTGGCGCGGGTGGCGGGACTCTCGTTCGAACGCACCACCATGGCCATCCTGCCGTGGCTGGTACCGCTGCTGCTGAGCCTGGTCGTCATCACCTACATGCCCAAGCTGTTTCTCTGGCTTCCGAAAATGTTCTTCTAGCCGCGCCAGCGGCAGGAGTCCCCCACGATGAACCCCTTCATTCGCCTGCACCCGGCCGACGACGTGCTGATCGCGCGCAGCCAGCTCGTCGGCGGCACCACGGTCGAGGGCGTGGCCGTGCGCGGCCTGATCCCGGCCGGCCACAAGGTGGCGGCGCGCGCCATCGCGCCGGGCGCGCCGGTGCGCCGCTACAACCAGATCATCGGCTTCGCCAGCCGGCCGATCGCGCCCGGCGAGCACGTGCACACGCACAACCTCGACATGGGGCCGGACAAGGGCGACTTCGCCCGCGACTACGCCTTCGGCGCCGACGTGAAGCCACCGCCGGCGCGGCGCGAAGCCAGCTTCATGGGCATCCGCCGCGCCGACGGCCGCGTGGCCACGCGCAACTACATCGGCGTGCTGACCAGCGTGAACTGCTCGGCCACCGCGGCGCGCGCCATCGCCGACCACTTCTCGCGCCGCACCAACCCGGCCGCGCTGGCGCCCTACCCCCACGTGGACGGCGTGGTCGCGCTCACGCACGGCACCGGCTGCGGCATGGACACGCAGGGCCTGGGCATGCAGATCCTGGAACGCACGCTGACGGGCTACGCCACGCACGCCAACTTCGCCGGCGTGCTGGTGGTGGGCCTGGGCTGCGAGGCCAACCAGATCAACGCCTGGCTCGCCACCGGCCACCTGAGCGAAGGCGAGAACCTGCGCACCTTCAGCATCCAGGACACCGGCGGCACGCACAAGACCGTGCAGAAGGGCATCGCGCTGATCGAGGAGATGCTGCCGCGCGCCAACGCGGCGAAGCGCGAGCCCTGCAGCGCGGCGCACATCACCATCGGGCTGCAGTGCGGCGGCTCGGACGGCTACTCCGGCATCAGCGCCAACCCGGCGCTGGGCGCGGCGGTGGACCTGCTGGTGGCGCACGGCGGCACGGCCATCCTGTCGGAGACGCCCGAGATCTACGGCGCCGAGCACCTGCTGACGCGCCGCGCCGTCCGGCGCGAGGTCGGCGAGAAGCTGGTCGAGCGCATCCACTGGTGGGAGCACTACACCGCCGTCAACGAAGGCGAGATGAACAACAACCCCTCGCCCGGCAACAAGGCCGGGGGCCTCACCACCATCCTGGAGAAGTCGCTGGGCGCCGTCGCCAAGGGCGGCACCAGCAACCTGGAGGCGGTGTACGAGTACGCCGAGCCCGTCGCGGCGCACGGCTTCGTCTACATGGACACGCCCGGCTACGACCCTGTGAGCGCCACCGGACAGGTGGCCGGCGGCGCCAACATGATCTGCTTCACCACCGGCCGCGGCTCGGCCTACGGCTGCGCGCCCTCACCCTCGCTCAAGCTGGCCACCAACAGCGCGCTGTGGCAGCGGCAGGAGGAGGACATGGACATCAACTGCGGCGAGATCATCGACGGCACCGCCACCATCGAGCAGATGGGACAGCGCATCTTCGAGCTGGTGCTGGCCACCGCGTCGGGGCAGCACAGCAAGAGCGAGCTGCACGGCTACGGGCAGAGCGAGTTCGTGCCGTGGCAAGTCGGAGCCGTGATGTGAGCAGGATGATCCTTCCCGAACCCCTCACGGCCCTGGTCGCCCGGGTCATCGCCGCGGCCGGCAGCGCCGAGGCCGAGGCGCAGACAGTGGCGGCCAACCTCGTGCTGGCCAACCTCTCGGGCCACGACTCGCATGGGGTGGGCATGGTGCCGCGCTACGTGGACGCGGTGCAGGAGGGCGGCCTGAAACCCAACACCGGCGCGAAGGTCACGCTGGACATCGGCACCCTGCTCGCGCTGGACGGCCAGCGCGGCTACGGCCAGGTCGTCGGCGAACAGGCCATGCAGATGGGCATCGAGCGCGCACTGCAGCACGGCAGCTGCATCCTGACCGTGGGCAACAGCCACCACATGGGTCGCATCGGCCATTTCGCCGAGATGGCGGTGGCGGCCGGGCTGGTGTCGCTGCATTTCGTGAACGTGCTGTCGCGGCCCGTGGTGGCGCCCTTCGGCGGCGGCGACGGGCGCTTCGGCACCAACCCCTGCTGCATCGGCGTGCCGCTGAAGAGGCAGGAGCGCTCCGCCGCCGGGCCGCCCCAAGGCGGAGCAGCCCCCCCGGGGGGCAGCGACCCACACGCAGTGGGGGAGCGTGGGGGCGAACATTTCGTGCTGGACTTCGCGACCAGCCGCGTCGCCCAGGGCAAGATGCGCGTGGCCCACAACAAGGGGGAGCAGGTGCCCGAGGGCTACCTGATCGACGAGCGCGGCGCGCCGACCACCGACCCCGGCGTGGTCGTCGTGCCGCAGGCGGGCGGCCTCTTCGGCGCACTCATGACCTTCGGCGAGCACAAGGGCTACGGCATGGCGGTGGCCTGCGAGTTGCTCGGCGGCGCCCTGTCGGGCGGCGGCACCTGGCACCGCGCGCCAGACGCGGCCCGGACCGTGCTCAACGGCATGCTGACGGTGCTGATCGACCCGGCCCGGCTGGGCACGCAGCAGGCCTTCGAGCAGGAAGCCGCGGCCTTCGTCGACTGGCTGCGGCAGTGCCCACCGGGCGCCGGGTTCGAAGGGGTGCAGATCGCCGGCGAGCCCGAGCGCCGCGCCCGCGCCGCGCGCGGGCGCGACGGCATCGCCATCGACGACGCGACCTGGGCCGAGCTGCACGCCGCCGGCGCCAAGGTGGGCGTGGCCCTGCCGGACTGATCGCGCTCCTCGCGCCGGGCGCACGCGCCCGGCCGCATCGCTATGGTGGCCTTCGGCAAAACCAATCGGCCCGCCCTTGCCCTCGCCAGGTTTCCCCAACAGAATGGCCACGTTCGATAGTCAACGTCTATTCAAAGGAGCCTCGCGATGAGCAACACATCCGACAGCGGCAAGAAGTGCCCCGTCACCCACCTCACCACCCAGTTCGGCGCCCCGGTGCCCGACAACCAGAACAGCCTCACTGCCGGGCCGCGCGGCCCGCTGCTGTCGCAGGACGTGTGGCTGGGCGAGAAGCTGGCCAACTTCGTGCGCGAAGTGATCCCCGAGCGGCGCATGCACGCCAAGGGCTCGGGCGCCTTCGGCACCTTCACCGTCACCCACGACATCACCCGATACACCCGCGCCGCGATCTTCTCGAAGGTCGGCAAGAAGACCGAGATGTTCGCCCGCTTCACCACCGTGGCCGGCGAGCGCGGCGCGGCCGACGCCGAGCGCGACATCCGCGGCTTCGCGCTGAAGTTCTACACCGAGGAAGGCAACTGGGACATGGTGGGCAACAACACGCCCGTGTTCTTCCTGCGCGACCCGCGCAAGTTCCCCGACCTCAACAAGGCAGTGAAGCGCGACCCGCGCACCAACATGCGCTCGGCCACCAACAACTGGGACTTCTGGACGCTGCTGCCCGAGGCGCTGCACCAGGTCACCGTGGTGATGAGCGACCGCGGCATCCCGGCCAGCTACCGCCACATGCACGGCTTCGGCTCGCACACCTACAGCTTCTGGAACGAGCAGGGCGAGCGCCACTGGGTGAAGTTCCACTTCCGCACCCGGCAGGGCATCAAGAACCTGACGGACGCCGAGGCGGCCGAGCTCGTCGGCAACGACCGCGAGAGCCACCAGCGCGACCTGTACGAGGCGATCGAGCGCGGCGACTTCCCGAAGTGGACGATGTACGTGCAGGTCATGCCCGAGACCGACGCCGAGAAGGTGCCCTACCACCCCTTCGACCTGACCAAGGTGTGGCCGCACGCAGACTACCCGCTGATCGAGGTCGGCGAGTTCGAACTCAACCGCAACCCGGAGAACTTCTTCGCCGACGTCGAGCAGAGCGCGTTCGCGCCCAGCAACCTGGTGCCGGGCATCGGCGTCTCGCCCGACAAGATGCTGCAGGCGCGCCTGTTCAACTATGCCGACGCGCAGCGCTACCGCCTGGGCGTGAACTACCACCAGATCCCGGTCAACGCCGCGCGCTGCCCGGTGCACAGCAACCACCGCGACGGCTACGGGCGCATGGACGGCAACTACGGTGGCCTGCCCCACTACGAGCCCAACAGCTTCAGCCAGTGGCAGGAGCAGCCGCAGTTCCGCGAGCCGCCGCTGAAGATCAACGGCGACGCCGACTGGTGGAACTTCCGCGAGGACGACGCCGACTACTACAAGCAGCCCGGCGACCTGTTCCGGCTGATGAGCCCGGCGCAGCAGCAGGTGCTGTTCGACAACACCGCACGCGCCATGGGCGACGCGCCGGAGTTCGTCAAGCGCCGCCACATCGAGAACTGCACCAAGGCTGATCCGGCGTACGGCGCCGGCGTCGCCAAGGCCCTGGGCCTGTAGGGCCGCGGCGCGGCGGGCGGCGGAGAAGTCCGCCCATGAACGACAAAAGGCGCCCGCGGGCGCCTTTTGTTTTGTCTTGCCGTCCGGCGGCCGCGCTCAGCGCAGCAGCAGCGCCAGCAGCGCCTCCAGGTGTTCGGACGGGAGGTGCCGGAAGCCGGAGCGGGCATAGCGCTGCATGCGCCCCATCGCGAAGGCGGTGAGCACCGCGGCGCGCATCTGGGCGTCGACCGTCGGCGTGTCGCTCGGCTCGGTATCGCCGGGCAGGCCGCGCAGCACCTGGCGCAGCTGCGCCTCGATCTTGTCGAAGAACTGGTTCATGCGCTGCTGCAGGCGCTCGTTCTCGAACACCAGCGCGTCGCCGGCCATCACGCGGGTCATGCCGGGGTTCTTCTCGGCGAACTGCAGCAGCACGCCCACGATCTGGGCCGCCTGTTCGCGCGCCGGCGCGTCACGCTCGGTGATCTGGTTGACCAGCGTGAACACGCTCTGCTCGATGAAGTCGATCAGACCCTCGAACATCTGCGCCTTGCTGGCGAAGTGGCGGTACAGCGCGGCCTCGCTCACCTCCAGGCGGGCGGCCAGGGCGGCGGTGGTCACGCGCTCGGTGCCGGGCTGCTCCAGCATCGCGGCCAGCGCCTGCAGGATCTGCACCCGGCGCTCGCCCGGCCGGGGACGCTTGCGCACCGGCGCCTGCGCCGGCCCGGCCGTGCCCGCCGCAGAATCGGCGGAGTCCGAGGCCGTATCGAGGATCTCGTCGTCTGGCATGAAACGGAGGCAATTTGTAAAAAATTGATTCTGCCACGAATGTTGCGGAGTGGGCACCTACCCAGCCGCACGCGCCGGGCGCAGCAGGGCAGACGTGGACAATACGCCGCATCCGGGCCGGCCGCAGGCTCCACCGAGACTCCATGACCCACACCATTCTTGTGACCGGCGGTGCCGGCTTCATCGGCAGCCACACCTGCGTGGCACTCGCGCAGGCGGGCTACGAGCCGCTGATCCTGGACAACCTGGGCAACAGCGACATCCGCGTGGTCGACCGCCTGGCCCGCATCACCGGCCGCGCGCCGCGCTGGATCGAGGGCGACGTGCGCGACCGCGCGCTGCTGGACCGCATCTTCGCCGAAGAGCGCATCGCCGGCGTCATCCATTTCGCGGGGCTGAAGGCGGTGGGCGACTCGGTGGCCGACCCCATCGGCTACTACGAGAACAACGTGCACGGCACCTGGGTGCTGACGCAGGCGATGGAGGCGGCGGGCGTGCGCACGCTGGTGTTCTCCTCTTCCGCCACGGTGTACGGCGACCCGGAGCGCTCGCCCATTCCGGAAGACGCGCCCTGCCGCCCGGCCAACCCCTATGGCCGCTCCAAGCGCATCGTGGAGGAAACGCTGGCCGACTGGCAGCAGGCTTCGCCCGGATGGCGCATCGTGCTGCTGCGCTACTTCAACCCCGTCGGCGCGCACGAGAGCGGCCTGATCGGCGAGCACCCGCAGGGCAAGCCCAACAACCTGATGCCCTTCGTCTGCCAGGTGGCCGTGGGCCTGCGCGACAAGCTGGTGGTGCACGGCGGCGACTACCCCACCGCCGACGGCACCGGCGTGCGCGACTACGTGCACGTGATGGACCTGGCCGAGGGCCACGTCGCGGCACTGCGCAAGGCGCAGGAGGCACCCGGCCTGCTGACGCTGAACCTGGGCACCGGCCAGGGCGCCTCGGTGCTGGACGTGGTGAAGGCCTTCGAGGCGGCCAGCGGCCGCAGCATCGCCTACGAGATCGGCCCGCGCCGCCCGGGCGACGTGCCGGCCTACTGGGCCGACCCGGCGCTGGCCGGGCGCGTGCTGGGCTGGCAGGCCCGCCGCGGACTGGAGCAGATGTGCGCCGACGCCTGGCGCTGGCAGCAGGGCAATCCGCGCGGGTACGAGTAACACGGACATCCCGATCAGAAGGCCGCGGAGCAGGCCATGCGGGAACATGCGCGGGACTGGCTTTGCCAGACCGCAGCATGTGCCCCCGCGAGGGGGTTGCCGGAGCGGAACGAAGTCCGCGCAGGCTGGGGGCAGGCTCTTTACCGGGCGCGGATCATGGTGCCGTAGGCCTGGTCGGTCAGGATCTCCAGCAGCATCGAGTGCGGCACCCGCCCGTCGATGATGTGCACCGCGTTCACGCCGCTCTTGGCCGCGTCGAGCGCGCCCTCGATCTTGGGCAGCATGCCGCCGGAGATGGTGCCGTCGGCGAACAGGTCGTCGATCTCGCGCGCGCTCAGGTTGGTCAGCAACTGGCCGTTCTTGTCGAGCACGCCGGGCGTGTTGGTCAGCAGCACCAGCTTCTCGGCCTTGAGCACGGTGGCCAGCTTGCCGGCCACCACGTCGGCGTTGATGTTGTAGCTCTCGTTCTCCTCGCCGAAGCCGATCGGGCTGACCACCGGGATGAAGGCGTCGTCCTGCAGCGCCTGCACCACGCCGGGGTCGATCGAGACGATGTCGCCGACCTGGCCGACGTCGTGCATCAGCGCCGGGTCGTTGCGGTCGGCCATCTTCAGCTTCTGCGCGCGGATCAGGCCGCCGTCGCGCCCGGTCAGGCCCACCGCCTTGCCGCCGGCCTGGTTGATCAGGCCGACGATGTCCTGCTGCACCTCGCCGGCCAGCACCCATTCGACGACTTCCATCGTCTCGGCATCGGTCACCCGCATGCCCTGGATGAAGTGGCCCTTCTTGCCCAGCTTGTTGAGCGCCGCCTCGATCTGCGGCCCGCCGCCGTGCACCACCACCGGGTTGATGCCGACCAGCTTGAGCAGCACCACGTCCTCGGCGAAGTCGGCCTGCAGCGCCGGGTCGGTCATCGCGTTGCCGCCGTACTTGATGACCATGGTCTTGCCGTGGTACTTGCGGATGTAGGGCAGCGCCTGGGCCAGGATCTCGGCCTTGTCGCGGGGAGGGATGTTGAGCACGGGGTCGGTCATGGCGGCGGCGGTCGGCGCAGTGGGGGAATGCGGAAATTGTGCCGCAGGAAGCCGGCGGGCCGCCGCGCCCCGGCCGATCAGTACGACTTCGGCAGCCCCAGCACCCGCTCGGCGACGAAGTTCAGGATCATCTGCGGGCTGACCGGCGCGATGCGCGGGATGTAGCACTCGCGCAGCAGCCGCTCGACGTGGTATTCCTTCGCGTAGCCCATGCCGCCGAGGGTGAGGATGGCGTTCTGGCAGGCGTCGTGCGCCGCCTCGGCCGCCAGGTACTTGGCGGTGTTGGCCTCGGCGCCGCAGGGCTGGCCGGCGTCGTAGAGCGTGGCCGCCTTCATCACCATCAGGTCGGCGGCCTCCAGGTTCATCCAGGCACGCGCCAGCGGATGCGCCACGCCCTGGTTCTGGCCGATGGGCCGGCCGAACACGACGCGCTCGCCGGCGTACTGCGCCGCGATGCGCAGCGCCGCGCGGCCCAGGCCCACCGCCTCGGCGGCGATCAGGATGCGCTCCGGGTTCATGCCGTGCAGGATGTACTCGAAGCCGCGGCCGTCCTCGCCGATGCGGTCTTCCTCCGGCACCTCCAGGCCGTCGATGAAGAGCATGTTGGAGTCCACCGCGGCGCGGCCGAGCTTGTGGATCTCTCGCACCTCCACCTTGCTGCGGTCCAGCGCGGTGTAGAAGAGCGTCAGGCCCTGCGTGGGCTTGCCCACCTCCTCCAGCGGCATGCTGCGCGTGAGGATGAGCATGCGGTCGGCCACCTGCGCGGTGGAGATCCAGATCTTGCGGCCCGAGAGCACGTAGCCGCCGCCCGGCCGGCGCACCGCCTGCGTCTTCAGGTGCGTGGTGTCCAGGCCGGCGTCGGGCTCGGTGACGGCGAAGCAGGCTTTTTCCCTGCCCTCGATCAGCGGCGGCAGGAAGCGCGCCTTCTGCGCCTCGGTGCCGAACACCACCACCGGATTGAGGCCGAAGATGTTCATGTGGATGGCCGAGGCGCCCGACATGCCGGCGCCGCTGGCGCTGATGGTGCGCATCATCAGCGCCGCCTCGGTGATGCCCAGGCCGGCGCCGCCCTGCGCCTCGGGCATGGCGATGCCGAGGAAGCCGGCGGCCGCCACGGCGCGGTGGAAGGCGTGCGGGAACTCGGCCTTCTCGTCCTGCTCGCGCCAGTAGTCGATCGGGAAGTCCTGGCACAGGCTTTCGATGGCGTCGACCAGCGCGCGCTGGTCGTCGGTCATGGTGAAGTTCATGGCGTGATCTCGGGGGAATGGGCGGAGCAAGGGGAAGCCGCGGCCTCGCGGGCGATGCCGCGCGTGATCAGGTCGGCCACCTCGGCCTCGCCGTAGCCGGCCTCGCGCAGCAGCTCGGCGCTGTGCTCGCCGATGCGCGGCGCGTGACGGTGCAGCGAAGGCGGCGTGCGGCCATAGCGGCCCACCGGCGCGGGCGTGCGCAGCGCGCCCTCGGTGGGGTGGTCGACCGGGCGGAAGAAGCCCACGGCCTGCAGGTGCGGGTCGTGCAGCAGGCTGTCGGTGCTGTGCAGGCGCGCCACCGGGATGTCGGCCGCCTGCAGCGCGGCCACCCAGGCCTCGCTGCTGCGGGTGGCCATCACCTCGGCGACGAAGGCGTAGCACTCGGCGATGTGCGCGGCGCGCGCGGTGTGGCTGCCGAACTTCGGCGAGTCGCGCAGCTCGGGCCGGCCGATCAGCTCGAAGAAGGCGCGCCAGTGCTTGTCGTTGTAGATCAGCACGCTCAGGTGCCCGTCGGCGGTGGCATACGGGCGCCGGTGCTCGGCCAGCAGGCGCGCGTAGCCGGTGCCGCCCAGCGGCGGATCGAAGCTGGCGCCGCCCAGGTGGTCGCCCATCACGAACTGGGTGAGCGCCTCGAACATCGGTATCTCCACCGCCTGGCCCTGGCCGGTTTGCCGCGCGTGCAGCACGGCGGCCAGCAGCGCGATGGCGGCCTGCAGGCCCACCGCGCGGTCGGCCAGGGTGACGGGCGCGTAGCGCGGCGCGCCGCCGCTCTGCTGCGCGAAGAGCGAGGCGACGCCGGACGCGCCCTGGATCAGGTCGTCGTAGGCGGGCTGGCCGGCGTAGGGCCCTTCCTCGCCGTAGCCGAAGGCGCCCAGGTAGACGATGCGCGGGTTGACGGCCGCCACGTCCTCGTAGGCCAGGCCCAGCCGCGCCATCGCCTGCGGGCGGGTGTTGTAGATCAGCGCGTCGCAGCCGGCCGCCAGGCGCAGGCAGGCCGCGCGGCCCTCGGGCTGCTTGAGGTCGAGCACGATGGAGCGCTTGTTGCGGTTCAGGTGCAGCGCCATCGCGCCCATGCCGGGGTGGCGCATGGGGCCGACGGCGCGCAGGTTGTCGCCGCCGGGCGGCTCGACCTTGATGACGTCCGCGCCCAGATCGCCCAGGGTCTGCGTGGCGTAGGGCCCCATCACCACGGCCGTCAGGTCCAGGATGCGCAGGCCCGCGAGCGGGCCGGTGGCAGTGGCCGCTCCGCTCATTGCTTCTGGATCCCCGCGTCCTCGATCAGCTTCTTCCACTTGCCGAGTTCCGCCACGGTGAAGCTGCCCAGCTCCTCCGGGGTGCTGCCGAAGGCGTCGAAGCCGAGCTGCGAGACGCGCTCGCGGAAGGCCGCGCTGTTGGCCGTGCCGGCCAGCACGCGGTTGAGCGCGGCCACGACTTCGCGCGGCGTGCCGGCCGGCGCGAACACGCCGTTCCACGAGGTGATGTCGAAGCCCTTCAGCTCCGGCGTGTCGGCCACCGGCGGCAGTTCGCTGAAGAGCTTGGTGCGCTCCCTGGTGGTGACGGCGATGGCGCGCATCTTGCCGGCCTTGACGGTCGCCAGGCCCGCCGCGAGATCGACGAACATGAACTGCACCTGCCCGCCGATCAGGTCGGCGATGGCCGGCGGCGTGCTCTTGTAGGGCACGTGCAGCATCGGCACGCCGGACATGCGCGACAGCGTGGCGCCGCACACGATGCCGGTGCTGTTGCCGCTGGCGTAGCTGAGCTTGCCCGGGTTGGCGCGGCCCCAGGCGATGAGGTCGGCCACGGTCTTGGCCGGCAGGTCGTTGTTGACCACCAGCATGAAGGGCAGGTTGCCCATGCGGCTGACCGGCGCGAAGTCCTTCACCGGGTCGTAGGGCAAGCTCTTCATCAGGCTCGGGTTGGCCGAGTGCGTGGTGTTGGTGGTCATGAACAGCGTGTAGCCGTCGGGCGGCGCCTTGGCCACGAACTCGGCGGCGATGATGCCGTTGGCGCCGGCCTTGTTGTCCACCACCACCGGCGTCTTCAACGCGTCGGAGAGCGCCTGCGCCGTGATGCGCGCCACCGCGTCGGTGCCGCTGCCGGCCGCGAAGGGCACGATCAGCTTGATCGGCTGCGCCGGCCAGCCGGCGGGCTGGGCGCGCGCGGCGGGCGCCAGCGCGAGGCCGCCCAGCAGCGCCAGGGCGCGGCGGCGCGAAAGGGAAAGGTCTTCCTGATGCAATGGCATGTCTTGTCTCCTGGTGGTTGTGTCCCGGCGTTCAGGCGCGGATCACGCGCTCGGGCGATTCCTCGTAGGGCGGGCTGTAGATCACCAGCACGCGCGCCGGCTCGTCGCTCACCACGGTGAAGGTGTGCATCTCGCCGGCCGGGAAGAAGCAGCAGTCGCCCGGCGCCAGCTCCTGCCGCTGGCCGCCCACCTCGGCCACCGCGCGGCCTTCGAGCAGGTAGCAGACCTGCTCGATGCCGGGATGCGCATGGGGCAGCGCGCCCTTGCCCTTCTGGATGCGGCCGACCAGCACCTCCAGCTGCTTCGCGCCGACCGTCTCGGGGCCGATCAGGCGCCGGTTCAGCGTGCCGGTGTGGTTGGCCGGGTGGTAGCCGACGACGTCGGATTCGCGCACGAAGTAGCGCTGCGGCTGCGGGGTTCCGCTGTCTTGGCTCATGACGCGGGCTTGAAGGTGCTGTTCTTCGCGATGCGTGCCCAGCGCGCCGCGTCCTGCTCGATGGTGGCGGCGAACTGCTCGGGCGTGCTGCCCACCGGCTCGTAGTCGATGCGCAGAAGCTGCTCGCGCACCTCGGGCAGGGCGACGATGCGCACGACTTCCGCATTGAGGCGCTTGACGATCGCCGCCGGCGTGCCCGCAGGCGCCAGCAGGCCGGCCCACGACTGGAAGGTCATGCCGGCCAGGCCCGCCTCCTTCATCGTCGGCACCTGCGGCAGCGCGGGCGAGCGCTGCTCCGACAGCACCGCCAGCGGCTTGACCTTGCCGGCCTTGATCATCTGCAGGCCGACGAAGGGGTCGATGGTGAGGTCCACCTCGCCGCCGACCACGGCCTGCAACTGCGGCCCGGTGCCCTTGTACTGCGCATTGGCGATGCCGGGCGCGCCGATGTCCGCCTTGAACTGCTCGCTGATGAGCCCGATCATGCTGCTGCCCGAAGACATCGACAGCGGCT
Organism: Xenophilus azovorans DSM 13620; assembly: GCF_000745855.1. Lineage (GTDB taxonomy): Bacteria > Pseudomonadota > Gammaproteobacteria > Burkholderiales > Burkholderiaceae_C > Xenophilus > Xenophilus azovorans. The sequence continues at coordinate 197,359 of NZ_KN050766.1, read as the reverse complement.
TGGCGCCCGGCCGCTTCGCCAGCGCCACGAGTTCCTGCACCGAATTGGCCGGCAGCGACGGGTGCGCCACCATCACGAAGCCGATGCGTGCGATCAGGCTGACCGGCGCGAAGCTGGCCAGCGGCTCGTAGCCGGCCTTGTAGAGCGCGGGGCTGAGCGTCTGCGCGCCGGCGGTGTTGAGCAGCAGCGTGTAGCCGTCGGGCGCGGCGCGCGCCACCGCCTCGGTGCCGATGATGCCGTTGGCACCGCCCCGGTTGTCGATCACCACCGGCTGGCCCAGCGCCTCCGAGAGCTTCTGCGACAGCATGCGCGCCACCACGTCGGTGGCGCCGCCCGCCGCGAAGGGCACGATGACGCGGATGGGGCGGCTGGGCCAGTCGCCCGCGCCGACGGCGGACTGCGCATGGGCCGGCACGAGGGCCACGGCGGCAGCCAGGGCGCCGGCCGCCAGCAGGGCGCGTCGGCGCGGGGGGAAAAGGAATCGGCTCGTCATGCTTGTCTCCTTCTGTGTTTGATCAACGTCCCGCGGCTTGGGACGCACGTTCAACACCCCTCACCGTTCACGCTGAGCTTGGCCTGTCCTGAGCCTGTCGAAGGGTCGAAGCGCGGCGCAGGGCTTCGACAGGCTCAGCCCGAACGGTGCGTTGTGCTTGTCAGGCCGCCTTGGGCACCAGCGCGAGCAGGGCCCGCTCGGGGCCCTCGATGGCGCGGCAGGCCGAGCGCAGCATGGCGGCCAGCGCCTCCTGCCGCGGCTCGATGCGGTAGCGCGGCCCGACCACCGAGATGGCCCAGGCCTGCCCGCCGATACGCACCGGCCAGGCGATGCCGGCCAGGTCGGCGATGCTCTCGCCGATGTTGGCGAACCAGCCGCGCTCGGCCGAGCGGGCCAGTTCGGCCTCGATGTCGGCCGCGCGGGTCAGCGTGGCCTCGGTCAGCTTGCGCAGCTTCGCCGCCTGCAGCAGCGCCTTGCGCTCCGGCGCCGGCAGCGTCGAGAGCAGCGCGCGTCCCAGCGAGTTGGCGTACGCCTCGCGCGTCTCGCCGGCCTCGGCGGCGTAGCGGATGCTCTGCGGCGAATCGAGCACCTCCAGGTAGACCACGCGGCCGGGCTCGCGGAACTTGGCGAAGACCACCGTTTCCTGCGTGGCGTCGCGCAACTCCTCCAGCGCGGGGCGGATGCGGTCGAGCACCGGGTCGTGCGCCGCGATGACCTGCGCCATCGCCAGCAGCCGGCCGGTGGGGTAGTAGCCCTGGCGGCGGCCGGTCTCGTACAGGTAGCCCTGCTTCTCCAGCGTGCGCAGCAGGCCCAAGCAAGTGGAGACGGGCATCTCCAGCAGCCGCGCCGCCTCGGAGAGGGCCAGCGGCTGCTTCTCGCGCGCGAAAAGTTCGATCAGCTCGATCACGCGGGTCGCCATTTTCACTGTCATGAAGAAATTTTCAGGATTTTGAAAATATCTTCCCATCCGGGATGACCCGGATGCCGCTCAGACGAAGCCGATCCAGCGCCCCGCCACCAGCACGGCCAGCCACAGGCCCAGCGACAGCCATGCCCGCACGCGCACCGCGGCCGCCACCGCGCCGCCCTGCCGCGCCGCCGCCCAGCCGGCGCCGGCGTGCTGCCACGCCACGTTGAGCAGCGCCAGCAGCAGCAGGCCCATCTTGCAGAGGAAGGCGGGGTTGGCCGCGTAGTCCTGCGGCCGCACGGTGAACAGCCACAGGCCCATGAGCAGCGCCAGCACGAGCCCGCAGCCGGCGGCGCGCACCAGCACGGACGCCATCGGCGCCAGCGGCACGTGGCGAAAGGCCAGCCCCGCCAGCCGCAGGTCCAGCGGCACGATGGCGCCGAGGAGCAGCCCCAGGCCCAGGATGTGGGCGGCGTTGACGAACAGGTAGGCGGTGCCCGAGTCCTGCAGCCAGCGCGCGCCCGGCCACAGGGCCAGGGCGGCCAGCGCCTCGTCCAGCCCCACGGCCTCAGTTCCGCAGGCGTTCGGGGTACATGTCGTAGTGGGTGCCGCCCACCGTGATGCGCACCGCCTTCATGTGCAGGCGGGCATGGTCCTTGTGGCGGTTGCCCAGCACCCGGATCGCGTCGCCGGCCTTGGTCGTCTGGCCGGTGAAGCCCGAGCGCTCGGTCTGCGAGGGGTTGCCCAGGTCCACCTGCCAGAGCGCGCCGTCGGCGGCCTTCACCTGCAGCATCGGATGGGGCGGCGCCATCGAGACGGCGTGGACGGTGCCGTCGAGCGTGGTCTGCTCGCCGTCGGCCCACGACCAGCCGTGGTGCGCCTGCGCCAGCGGCACGCCCAGGGCGAGCGCGGCGGCGCCGAGCAGCGCCGCGCCGGTGCGGCGCATTCCTGCTGCCCTGCGCTGGAAGAACATCGCATGCATCGGAGCACTCCTTCTCGTGTCGGAAAGGTGGAGAGTGCGCCGTTTCGGCGAAAGTTGCACGCTCCCTCGACGGGCGCGCGGCGGCGGGCTCAGTAGCCGCGCGCCGGGTCCACCACGCCCGCGATGGGCTCGCCGCGTTCGAGCCGGCCGATCTTGTCGGCGATCTGCGCGATGGTTTCGCGGCGCAGGGTGCGCGCGGAGGCATGCGGCGTGACGGTGATCTTCGGATGCCGCCAGAAGGGATGCTCGGCCGGCAGCGGCTCCTGCTGGAAGACGTCCAGCGTCGCGCCGGCCAGACGGCCGCTGTCGATCAGCGGGATCAGGTCCTCCTCCACCAGGTGGCCGCCGCGCGCGATGTGGATCAGGTAGCCGCCGGGCCGCAGCGCCGACAGCGTGGTGCGGTTGAGGATGCCGCGCGTCGCGTCGGTCAGCGGCAGCAGGTTGACCAGCACGCGCGTGGCGACGAGGAAGTCGCCCAGCCGCGCCTCGCCGGCGAAGGTGCGCACGCCGTCGATGGCCTTGGGCGTGCGGCTCCAGCCCAGCACCGGGAACTCGAACTGCCGCACCGCCCGGGCCACGCGCTCGCCCAGCACGCCCAGGCCCATGATGCCCACGGGGAAGTCCGCGCGCTCCAGCGGCCTGCGGAAGACCCAGCGGCCCTGGCGCGCCTCGCTCTCGTAGACGTCGAACTCGCGGAAGTGGCGGATCAGCGCGTGGCACACGTACTCGGCCATCTGCACCGACATGCCGGCGTCGTCCAGCCGCACCACCTGCAGCCCGGGCGGCAGCCTCAGCTTCATGATCGCGTCCACGCCGGCGCCGATGTTGAACATCGCCTTCAGCCGCGACTGCTCGTCGACGAACTGCTGCGGCGGCGCCCAGACCACCGCGTGGTCCGCCGCCGCCAGCCCGGGCGACCACAGCTGCACCTGCGCCCCGGGCAGCGCTACCTGGAGCGCCTCCAGCCAGGGTTCGGGCTTGGTGTCGGACAGGCAGACGGCAATGCGCACGGCGGGGCTCCTCGGGGTGGCGGACGATGGCCCCCGACTGTACGCAAGGCCGCGCCGGCGCTCAGGCCGGCGGGAACCACGCCGCCGGCACGCGCACCGGCAGCGCCAGCAGGATCTGCCCCATGCCCTTGCCCAGCGCGTCGTTGCGCAGCGAGGCCATGCCGCCGCCGCCCAGCGCCCGTTCGCACACGAAGTTGAAGGCGTGGATGCCCGGCACCTCGTGGCGCGTGACCGGCCCTTCGACCAGGTGCGCCAGGTGTGCCGCGACGCGCTGCGGCGTGAGCTGCGCGCGCAACAGCGGCAGCCACTCCGGCCGGCGCGCGATCACGCCGATGTTGGAGGTGTCGCCCTTGTCGCCCGAGCGCGCCCAGGCCAGCCGGATCAGCGGCACCTCCACGGTCGGCCCCGAGGGCTCCTCCACCGGCAGCGGCGGGCCGGCGGGCGCAGGCGCCGCATCGGCGGCAGGCGCGGCGCCGGGCAACGGCGGCAGATCGACCGCCGCGCTATCGAGGCGGACCTGCGGCGAGACGCTGGCCTTGTCCAGCAGGAAGGCGTACTGGCGGATCAGCGGCGAGACGCCCGCGCGCCCGCCGGCGCCGGTGGTGCCCGGCGCCCACGAGGTGCCGGCCGGCGCGATCTCGCGCGCCAGCAGTTCCAGCGCGGCCTTGTCGGCGTGGCGCGCCGTCACGCGCAGCACGGCCTCGCGCACGCCGGCCGCGGCGGCCTGGGCATGCGGGCCGTAGGGGCTCTCGCTGCCCAGCACCTCGATGTGCGTCGCGCTGAAGGGCGCCAGGCCACGCGCGGCCAGCAGCCCGCCCACGCGCTCCAGGATGGCTTCGCCGGTGCGGCGCGCCTTGGCGACGGCGTCGAAGCCCACGATGGTGAGCTGCGCCGAGGTCTTGAAGCCGTCCACGTAGGTGGCGCAGACCTTGTAGCTGCCGGTGGGCGCGCGGCCGCGCGCGCCGTGCACGCGCACCTGCTGCGGCCCGGCCGGCTCGATGCGCACCTGCGTGAAGTCGCACACCACGTCCGGCAGCAGATAGGCGGCCGGGTCGCCGATCTCGTAGAGCATCTGCTCGGCCACCACCTGCGGCGCGACCAGGCCGCCGGTGCCCTCGGGCTTGGTGACGGTGAAGCTGCCGTCGGCGGCGCATTCGACGATGGGGTAGCCGATGTGCGCCCAGTCGGGCACCTCCTGCCAGTCGGTGTGCAGCCCGCCGGTGGCCTGGCAGCCGCATTCGATGATGTGGCCGGCCAGGCTGCCGCCGGCCAGCGCGTCGAAGTCGCCGGGCTGCCAGCCGAACTCGTGCATCAGCACGCCCAGCGTCACGGCCGAATCGACGCAGCGGCCAGTGATGACGACCTGCGCGCCGGCGTCCAGCGCCGCCTTGACCGGCAGCGCGCCCAGGTAGGCGTTGGCCGTGACGACCCTGGCCGGCAGCGGCGCGCCGCTCTGCAGCTCGCGCAGCGGCGGCTCGGCCTCGCGCAGCGCAGGCAGCAGCGGCATCACGTCGTCGCCGGTGACCACCGCGATCCTCACCGGCACGCCCAGTTCGTCGGCCAGCGCGCGCAGCGCGTCGGCGCAGCCCTGCGGGTTCACGCCGCCGGCGTTGCTGACCACGCGGATGCCCCGGGCGATCGCGTCCTGGAGCACCGACCGCATCGCCACGGCGACGAAGTCGGTGGCGTAGCCCATCTCGGGCTTCTTCATGCGCGCAGCGGCCAGGATGGACATGGTCAGTTCGGCCAGGTAGTCGAACACCAGGTAGTCGATCCGGCCGCCGGCCACCAGTTGCGGGGCGCCCACGCTGGAGTCGCCCCAGAAGCCGGAGGCGCCGCCGATGCGCACGGTCTTCGGTTGCTTCATCGCTCGCTCCATCACGTGGACGCGCTCACTGCGGCTCGATGCCGGCCGCGCGGATGACCCGCTCCCACTTCTTCATGTCGGCGGCCTGGAACTGCGCCAGTTCCTCGGGCGTGCCGAAGGCCACCTCGCCGCTGGTCTTGGCCTGGAAGGCCTGGACCTCGGGCGATGCCGAGGCCTTGCCGAAGGCCGCATTCAGGCGCTTGACCACGGCGGGCGGCATGCCGGCCGGCCCGTAGACGGCGAACCAGTAGCTCATGTCGTAGCCCTTCACGCCGGCCTCGGCCACGGTCGGCACCTCCGGCGCGGCGGCCAGGCGCTTGGCGCCGCTGGTGGCCAGCGCGCGCAGCTTGCCGCCCTGCACCTGCGGCACGGCGGTGGGCGCGTCGGCGAACATGAAGTCGAACTGCCCGCCGATCAGGTCGGTGATGGCCTGCGGGTTGCTCTTGTAGGGCACGTTGGTGATGTCCACGCCGGCCATCTGCTTGAGCAGCTCGCCCGCCACCTGGCTGGACGAGGAGCCGCTGCCGAAGTTGAGCTTGCCCGGCGTCTTCTTCGCCGCCGCCAGCAGGTCGGCCAGCGTCTTGTAGGGCGCGTCGGGCCGCACCAGCAGCAGCATCTGGCCCTTGGCCAGCAGCGCGATGGGCGTGAAGTCCTTGACCGGGTCGTAGGGCACCGTCTTGAACAGGTAGGGGTTGGCCACCTGCGTGGTGTTGGTGGTGATGAACACGGTGTAGCCGTCGGGCGGGGCCTTGGCGACGTACTGGGCGGCGATGAAGCCGCTGGCGCCGCCCTTGTTGTCGACCACGACCGGCACCTTCATGTCGTCGGACACGGCCTGGCCGTAGACCCGCGCCGACTGGTCCGTGCCGCTGCCGGCGGCGAAGGGCACGACGAGGGTGATGGGCTTGGCCGGGTAGTCCTGGGCCCGGGCGAGGGGCGCGGCCATCGCCAGCGCGGCGCTCAGCATCAGGGCGGTGGTGGCGGATCGGCGGGAAGCGCGGAAGGTCATGGTGTCTCCGGGGGTGTGATGGTGGGCGTGGGCACCTGGTGGCGGGCGTTGTGTTCTCCCAGGCGCGGCGCGATGCCGCGCGCCGGCGGCCGGCCGCCGTCGATGCACAGCGGCATCGCGGTGAGCGAGAAGTCGGCGCCGGGCACCGGCGCCAGCATGCCCAGGGCCTGCACCTGCGGGTGCGCCAGCGCCTCGGGCACCGAATGCACCGGTGCGCAGGGCACGCCGGCAGCCTCGAAAAGCTCGCCCCACTCGGCCTGCGTGCGCGTGCGCAGGATCGGCTCCAGCTGCTCGAACAGCGCCGCCTTGTGCGCCAGGCGGGCCCGGTTGGTGGCGAAGCGCGCCTCGTCGATCCAGCCCGGCCGCCCCAGCGCGCGGGCCAGCTTGGCGAACAGGCGGTCGTTGCCGCAGCAGATCAGCAGCGGCCCGTCGGCGGTGTCGAAGGCCTCGTAGGGCACGAAGCCGGGATGGCCGGAGCGGTGCCGCTGCGGCAGGCGCCCCTCATTGGCCCAGGCGTCGCCCTTCTGCGCGTTCCAGGCCAGCGCGGTCTCCAGCAGCGAGGTGGTCAGCAGGCCGCCGCGGCCGGTGCGCTCGCGCCGGTGCAGCAGCGCCAGCACGCCGATCACCAGCCACATGCCCGAGCCCTGGTCGCACATCGAGGCGCCGGAGCGCATCGGCGGGTCGCCCTCGCCGCCGTTCGTGCTCGACAGGCCGCTGAAGGCCTGCAGCAGCGGCTCGTAGCCGGGCCGCATGGCCATCGGGCCGGTGGCGCCGAAGGCCGAGATCTCGCCGTAGATCAGGCGCGGGTGGCGCGCGCACAGGGTCTCGCCATCGATGCCCAGCGCCCTGGGCACGCCGGGCCGCAGGTTGTGGATGAAGACGTCGGCCTGCGCCGCGAGGCGGTCGAGGTGCGCGCGGCCGGCCTCGCTCTTGAGGTCCAGCGCGACCGACTGCTTGCCGCGGTTGAAGATGTGGAAGTTGAGCGCATCGCCGTAGCGGAAGGCCGGGCCCATGCGGCGCGCGTCGTCGCCGCCCTCGGTGCGCTCGATCTTGATCACCTCGGCGCCCAGGTCGGCCAGGATCGCGCCGGCGAAGGGGCCGGCCAGCACCTGACCCAGCTCCAGCACGCGCACGCCCTCAAGCACGCCGGCCATGTCGGTTCTCCATCGGTCTGTCTCCTGATCTGGCGGCCAGTCTAGGCAACGGCGTCTGATCTGTGAATCGCTACATTTCTATATCTGTGATAACTCCTGCGGATCAATGACATGCGCATCGACCTCAACGTGCGGCAGCTCGAGGCCTTCGTGCGCGTGGCGGAGTGCGGCAGCTTCCGGCAGGCCGCGCAGCAGCTCGGCCAGTCGCAGCCGGCGCTCAGCGGCGCCATCCGGCGCGCCGAGCAGACGCTGAGCGCGCGCCTGTTCGACCGCGACACGCGCCACGTGCGCATCACGGCCGTCGGGCAGGAGCTGCTGCCCATCGCGCGCCGCATCCTGCGCGACTTCGACGACGCGCTGGGCGACCTGGGCGAGTTCATGGCCGGGCGCAGCGGCTGCGTGACGGTGACAGCGCTGCCGTCCATCAGCGTCGCCCTGGCGGTGCGCGCGGCGGCCGCGTTCATGCGCACGCACCCGCAGGTGCGCTTCGCGCTGACCGAGGCGCCGGCCGACATGCTGCTGGCCGCGGTGGAGGAAGGCCGCGCCGACTTCGGCCTGAGCGTGCGCCCGGCGCCGCAGCAGCGCCTGCACTACCAGCACCTGCTCGACGATGCCTTCGTGCTGGTGTGCCGCCGCGACGACCCGCTCGCCGCGCGCCGGTCCGTCCCCTGGTCGGTGTTCGCCACCCGCCCGTGCATCGTGAGCGCGCCGCACAGCAGCATCCGGGCGGTGACGGACGCGGCCTTCCTGCGCCTGCGCAGGCCGGTGCGGCCGGTGCTGGAGTTCCCGAGCGTGGCGGCCTGCGGCGCGATGGTGGCCGGCGGGCTGGGCATCACCGCCCTGCCGCGGCTGGCGCTGCAACTGGTGGACATGGCCGCCCTGGCGACCGTGCCGCTGGTGCAGCCGGCGGTGTCACGGCCGATCGGCATCGTCACGCGCATCGGCCGCTCGCTGTCGCCCGCGAGCCGGGCCTTCATGGCCGGCCTGCAGGCTGAGGCTCACTCGCCCGGCCGCGGCAACTCCGCCCCGTCGGCGGCCTGATCGCCCGGCGCGTGGAGCCTTCCCCCCCACCGCGCCGCCGATCGTCGTCATGCCCCGGTTCTGCGGGCACGGCGGCGGCGCCACGCTCGCGCCAGCACACCAAGGCCCCAGAAGAGCGGCACGGCCACCACGGCCCAGGGCAGCACGGCGGCGACGAAGGTGATGAGCGCCGCAACGCTGCCGGCCAGCACCTCGCCGGCCTCGCGCATCGCACGGCCGATCGGCCCCGTGCGGGCACCCTGCACCAGCGCGCGCGTGGGCGCGAAGCGGACCTGGACGTGCTGCACGCCGGTCTGCTGCGCCAGGATCTTGCGCCGGGTGGCGCTGCTGTCGAGGTCGGCCTGGGTGTCGGCCAGCGTGCGCTGGATCTCGAGCAGGTCCGACATCTCGCGCTTGACCGACTTGTCCGCCAGCATGGCGCGCAGGCTGTCGCGGAACTCGGTGCGGTTGCGGATGTGGGCCTCGACGTCGACCACCTCGGCGGTCTTGTCCTCGCTGGTGGTGTCGTGCTGCACGACCTGCGCCACGCCGGCCAGGCCGCCGAGCAGCCTGTCCACGTCGGCAGGCAGGACGCGCATCTCGAGCGAGGCGGCGCCCGCCTGCTGCGCCGTCTCGCGCTGCAGGGAGGACGACAGCAGTTCGCAGCGCAGCGTGCCGCAGAGTTCGCGCACGCTGGTCCAGGCCTCGGGCAGCCTGTCGGGGGCGACCTCGACGCTCAGGTCGTGGCGCACCGCCAGGAAGCGCTCGGCCGGCGCCTCGGCGGCCGAATCCTCCCGCGCACGCGCAGGCTCGGCCGGCGCAGCCGCGCCGCCGGCCAGCCTGGCGCTGGCCGGTGCCTCGGCCAGTGCCTGCGGCACCTCGTGCTTCTGGCAGCCGGCCGCCAGCAGGGTGCCCAGGGCCAGCAGGCCGGCCCTCAGGGCGCCGGGGAAGGAGAAAGGGAAGGATCGCTGCATGGGAGGAGTGTCCGCGAGTGGTGATCGCGGTGATACGCGCGAGCACGCACAAGAGGGTTGGAAACTGCCCACCATTCGATCTCCGGCAGCCTTTTCCATTCGGGCACGCCTGGCGCCGGCGTCGCGTGCTCAGGCCTCGATGCGCAGCAGCTCCGCCCCTTCGGCCACCTGGTCGCCCGGCGCGTAGAGCAGTTCCTCCACCGTGCCGTCGGCCGGCGCGGCGATGGTGTGCTCCATCTTCATCGCTTCCATCACCGCCAGCGGCTGGCCCTTGGCAACCTTGTCGCCGGCCTTCACCGCGAAGGACACCACCTTGCCCGGCATCGGCGCGGTGAGGCGCCCGCCCTCGGCATGCGCATCGCCGGCATGGGCCATGCGGTCCACCTCGGTGATGCGCGTGGCGCCCTGGGGCGCGAAGACGTGCAGCACGTCCTGCTGCGCGTACACGTTGAGCGCGTAACGGCCGCCGGCGAACGAGACCTCGATGCGGCCGTCCGGCAGCCGCCCGATCGCCAGCGGGCCGGCGGCGGCATCCGCCGCCAGCGCCTCGCCCTCGGACACCGCCAGGTGCAGCGCGCCGCCCTGGCCGTAGCGCAGCTCGGCGACCGCCGGCCGGCCATGGAACTCGAAGTCGAAGCGGCGCTGGTACGTGCCCAATGCGCGCCAGCCGTCGCGGCGCGCGAAGGGGTCGGCCGCCATCCGCCCGCTCAGCGGCCACTCGTCCAGCACCTGGTGCGCGACGGCCGCGGCGGCGGCCAGCGGCAGGCCCAGCGGCTCGCGCTCGAACAGCACCGCGCGCTCGCGCTCAATCAGCGCCGTGTCCAGCTTCGCCTGGGAGAAGGATTCGGTCGCCAGCACGCCGCGCAGGAACTGCACGTTGGTCGCCACGCCGACGATCTGCACCTGCGCCAGCGCCGCATCCAGCCGCGCCAGCGCCTCGGCGCGGGTGGCGCCGTGCACGATCAGCTTGGCGATCATCGAGTCGTAGAAGGGCGAGATCTCGCCGCCCTCGCGCACGCCGTCGTCGATGCGCACGCGGCTGCGCTGGAAGGCCGTGTGCGGCTGCGGCTTGCGGTACACGGCCAGCGTGCCGGTGGCAGGCAGGAAGTTGTTGTCCGGGTTCTCGGCGCAGATCCGGGCCTCGATGGCGTGGCCGTGCATCTCCAGCTGCTCCTGCTTCAGGGGCAGCGGCTCGCCGGCAGCCACGCGCAGTTGCCATTCCACCAGGTCCAGGCCGGTGATGGCCTCGGTGACGGGGTGCTCCACCTGCAGCCGCGTGTTCATCTCCATGAAGTAGAACTGCATGTGCGCCCCCTCGCTCCCCGCTTCGCGTGGTTCGCTGCCCCCCGAGGGGGTGCTCGCTTGCTTGGGGCGGCCCGGCGCGGCGCTCGTGGCCTCCGGCGCGCCGTAGCCGCCGGTCTGCTCGACGATGAACTCCACCGTGCCGGCGCCCACATAGTTGACGGCGCGCGCTGCATTCACCGCCGCCTCGCCCATCTGTCTGCGCATCGCCTCGGGCATGCCGGGCGCGGGCGCTTCCTCCAGCACCTTCTGGTGGCGGCGCTGCACCGAGCAGTCGCGCTCGAAGAGGTAGACGTAATTCCCTTGCGTGTCGCCGAAGACCTGGATCTCGATGTGGCGCGGGCGCTGCACGTACTTCTCGATCAGCACCGCGTCGCTGCCGAAGCTGTTGATCGCCTCGCGCTGGCAGCTCGCGAGCGCCGCCGCGAAGTCCGCGCTCTTCTCGACGATACGCATGCCCTTGCCGCCGCCGCCGGCGCTGGCCTTGATGAGCACGGGGTAGCCGATGCGGTCGGCCTCGCGCTGCAGCAGGGCCGGGTCCTGGTCGGCGCCGTGGTAGCCGGGCACCAGCGGCACGCCGGCCCGCTCCATCAGGCGCTTGGACTCGGCCTTCAGGCCCATCGCCAGGATCGCTTCGGCCGGCGGGCCGATGAAGACGAGGCCCGCCTCGGCGCAGGCGCGGGCGAAGTCCTCGTTCTCGCTGAGGAAGCCGTAGCCGGGGTGGATTGCCTCGGCGCCGGTGGCCTGGGCGGCCTCGATGATCTTCTCCCAGCGCAGGTAGCTGTCCTTGGGCGCGCTGCCGCCCAGGTGCACGGATTCGTCGCAGGCGCGCACGTGGTTGGCGTGCGCGTCGGCGTCCGAGTACACGGCCACGGTGCGGATGGCCATGCGGCGCGCCGTCGCCGCGACCCGACAGGCAATCTCACCGCGGTTGGCGATCAGGATCTTCTTGAACACATCGTTCTCCTTGGATTCAGGCTTGCGGGGCCGCCGAGGCGCCCCCGCCGAAAAACGCACGCAACTTGCGCAGCACCGCGCGCAGGAACTTCCACAGCACCACCAGCAGCACGGCCGACAGGAGCACCATCACGAGCAGGGCGACGCCGAAGGCCACCGGATGCTGCGTCGCCAGCCACACGATGCCGATCACCAGCCCGTCCTCGAACAGCGAGGCGAACCAGTTGCTGAAAGGCTCGGGCGAGGTGTTGATCGCGGCGCGCGTGGCGGCCTTGGTGGCGAAGGCGGTGGCGGCCAGCGAGCCGCCCATGAGGCCCGCCACCAGGGTCCACACCGCGCCGTCGCCGCCGAACACGCCGGCCGCCAGCAGCGCGCCGCCCGGGATGCGGATGACGCTGTGGACGGTGTCCCACACGCTGTCCAGCCAGGGGATCTTGTCGGCGAAGAACTCCACCAGCAGCATCAGGCCGCTGGCCGTGAGCACCACCGGATGCGCCAGCAGGTGCAGGCCCGGCGGCAGCACGATCCAGCCGGCCGCGCCCATCGCGCCGACCAGGAACACCACCGCGTACAGCCGGAAGCCGCTGGCCCAGCCCAGCGCGCCGGCCAGCGCCAGCAGCGAAGGCATGTCCATCTGCCCCAGCGCCTGGCTGGCGTGCTGGCTGGCCGCGCCGGCGGCATCCGCCAGCGCCGGCTGCGGATGCAGGCCGATGCGGTGCAGCCACTGGAGGACGGCGTCGAACATGATGGGCGCGGATCAGCGCGAGACCCAGCTCGGCTTGCGCTTCTCGAGGAAGGAGCGCAGGCCCTCCTGCCCTTCCTCGCTGGCGCGCAATGCGGCGATGCGGCGCACGGTCTCGTCCGAGAGCGCGTCATCGATGCGCTCGCCCGTCACGTCGCGCAGCAGCCGCTTGCATTCGTTCACCGCCCCGGGCGCGGCGGCGGCGATGTTCTTCAGCACCTCGTCGACCTTGGCGTCCAGCGCGTCGGCCGGCACCACCTCGTGCACGAAGCCGATGCGGTGCGCCTCGGCGGCGGAGAAGCGCTCGCCGGTGAGAAAGTAACGCTGCGCCGCGCGCGCGCCCATCGCGCGGATGACGTAGGGGCTGATGGTCGCGGGGATCAGGCCGATCTTCACTTCCGACAGGCAGAAGTTCGCGCTCTCGGCCGCGATGGCCACGTCGCACACCGACACCAGGCCCATGCCGCCGGCGTACACGTCGCCCTGCACGCGGGCGATCACCGGCAGGCGGCTGGCGTGCAGGGTGCGCAGCATGCGCGGCAGGCCGGCCGCGTCCTGCAGGTTCTGCTCGGGCGTGAACTCCGCGGCGCGCTTCATCCAGTTGAGGTTCGCGCCGGCGCAGAAGGCCGGGCCGCGCCCGCCCAGCACCACGGCGCGCACGCCCGGCGCAGCCTCGGCCTGCGCGAAGGCCTCGCCCAGCTCGCGGATGAACACGTCGTCGATGGCGTTGCGCATCTCGGGGCGGTTGAGCCAGATGCGCGCGACGGCGCCGTCGATCTGCAGTTCGAGTGTCGTGAAGGACGTCATGGGGTGCGTTGCTCCTCTTGCAGCATGTAGACCAGGTCGAGCACGGGGCAGGGATGGCCGAGCGCGGTGAGCGCCGCCGTGACCTGGCCGCGGTGGTGGGTGCCGTGGTTGAAGACGTGGGTGAGCGTGGCCGCGAAGGGCAGCGACGCCGCCACGCCCTGGGTGGTGGTGTAGTCCAGCGTGCCGTCGAAGCGGCCGGCCGGCCAGCGCGCGATCAGCGGTTGCCAGCGCGAAACACCCTCCAGCAGTGCCTGCGCCAGCGCGGCGCGGTCGGGCTGCGCCTCCTCGTCCAGCGCCATGCGGGGCGACACGCCCTCGTCGAAGCGCCGGAACCAGATCAGGTGCTCGCCCACCAGCAGGTGGTTGAGCGTGCCGTGGATGCTCTTGAAGAACAGGCCCGTGTCGCGCCGGTAGTCGCCCTCGTCCACCCGCGCCACCGCGTCCAGCAACCGCCGCGTCGCCCAGGCGTTGTAGCGGGCCAGGGTGGCGAAGTGCCGCGTCCAGCTTGGCACGGTCAGCTCCCCCACACGCGCAGGCCGCGGTGCGTGGCGATGGCGTCGAAGTCGCGGTCGCTGTGCAGCAGCAGGTAGTCGTGCTCGATGCAGAAGGCGGCGACCACCACGTCGATGGCGCTGCGCACCGTGATGCCGCGCGCGCGCAGGTGGCGGTAGTGCTCGGCGGCGGCCAGCGCCAGGTCTTCGCCGCCGCAGGGCTCGACGCTCAGGGTCTGCAGCAGCAGGCGGGCCTGGCGCATGGCGCGCTCGTGGCGAAAGCCGCGCAGCACCTCGTACAGCACCAGGTCGGGCACCACCAAGCGGGTGTGGCCGTCGGCCAGCAGGCGGCGCAGCTCATCACGCGCCGCCGAATCGCGGGCGTTGAAGTAATCGATCCAGACGCTGGAGTCAACGACCAGCACGGCGCGCCACCTTGCGGTCTCCGACAGGCGCTGGCGCATCCGCCTTCTGCCGCGTCTTTCGCACGGCGTAGCGGGCGCGAGGCTCCTGCACTGTCGGCGCCTGGGCAGGCGCCTCGGCATCGTCTTGCGCCGACCGTGTCCAGTCGATGGACTCATCGCCTTCCCACTTCAACTTGCCTTCCCACTTGAGGATCTCGCGGTAGGCCGCCTGCCGCGCGAGCAGGCGCAGGCCGGCTTCCACCGTCTCCTTCTTGGTGGTGAAGGGCCCCGCGTGCATGGCCTTGGCCAGCAACTCGTCGTCGATATCGATGTTGGTACGCATTATGTGTATAAATCTCTCAGAACACACACATCGTACACCTTACATGCGGAACACGCCGAACTTCGGCTCGGGGATGGGCGCGTTGCGCGCCGCCGCCAGGCCCAGCGCCAGTACGCGCCGGGTGTCGGCCGGGTCGATCACGCCGTCGTCCCACAGCCGGGCGGTGGCGTAGTAGGGGTGGCCCTGGTGCTCGTACTGCTGGCGTATGGGGGACTTGAAGGCTTCCTCCTCTTCCGCGCTCCAGGCGCCGCCCTTGGCCTCGATGCCGTCGCGCTTGACGGTCGCCAGCACGCTGGCGGCCTGCTCGCCGCCCATCACGCTGATGCGCGCGTTGGGCCACATCCAGAGGAAGCGCGGGCTGTACGCCCGGCCGCACATGCCGTAGTTGCCGGCGCCGAAGCTGCCGCCGATGATGACGGTGAACTTGGGCACATTCACCGTGGCCACCGCCGTCACCATCTTGGCGCCGTGGCGCGCGATGCCCTCGTTCTCGTACTTGCGGCCGACCATGAAGCCGGTGATGTTCTGCAGGAACACCAGCGGGATCTTGCGCTGGCCGCACAGCTCGATGAAGTGCGCGCCCTTCTGCGCGCTTTCGCTGAACAGGATGCCGTTGTTGGCGACGATGCCCACCGGCATGCCCTCGATCTGCGCGAAGCCGCACACCAGCGTGGCGCCGAAGCGCGCCTTGAACTCGTGGAACTCGCTGCCGTCGACGATGCGGGCGATGATCTCGCGCACGTCGAAGGGCTTGCGGGTGTCCGTCGGAATCACGCCGTAAAGTTCTTCCGGGGCGAAGGCCGGCGCGTGCCCGGCTTCGACAGGCTCAGCCCGAACGGCTGGTGTGGCATTGAGATTCGCGACCGCGCTGCGCGCCAGCGCCAGCGCATGCAGGTCGTTCTCGGCCAGGTGGTCGGCCACGCCCGACAGGCGCGTGTGCACGTCGCCGCCGCCCAGGTCCTCGGCCGTCACCACCTCGCCGGTGGCCGCCTTCACCAGCGGCGGGCCGCCCAGGAAGATGGTGCCCTGGTTCTTGACGATGATGGACTCGTCGCTCATCGCCGGCACGTAGGCGCCGCCGGCCGTGCACGAGCCCATCACCACCGCGATCTGCGCGATGCCCTCCGCGCTCATGTTCGCCTGGTTGTAGAAGATGCGGCCGAAGTGCTCGCGGTCGGGGAAGACCTCGTCCTGGTTCGGCAGGTTGGCGCCGCCGGAATCGACCAGGTAGATGCAGGGCAGCCGGTTCTGTTGCGCGATCTCCTGCGCGCGCAGGTGCTTCTTCACCGTCATGGGGTAGTAGGTGCCGCCCTTCACCGTGGCGTCGTTGCACACGACCATGCAGTCCACCCCGTTCACGCGGCCGATGCCGGCGATCAGGCCGGCGCCCGGCGCGTCGCCCTTGTACATGCCGTGCGCGGCCAGCGGCGACAGCTCCAGGAAGGGCGTGCCCGGGTCCAGCAGCCGGCTCACGCGCTCGCGCGGCAGCAGCTTGCCGCGGGCGGTGTGCTTGGCGCGCGCGGCCTCGCCGCCGCCCTGCTCCACCTGGGCGAACTGCGTGCGCAGGTCGTCCACCAGCGCGCGCATGGCCTGCGCGTTGGCCTGGAATTCCTCGGAGCGGGGGTTGAGTTTGGAGACCAGTTTGCTCATGAATGACTTTCCGTGATGGGTGACGCCGCGCTGCGCGATGATGCATGGTGGGCTCCGCCCGCTCCTGCCGTCACCGTTCTTCGCTTCTCTTCTTCTTCGTGCATACCGTCGAAACCGTCCTTCTGGTGCTGATGCTGGGCGCACTCACCGGCATCGCCGCGCGCTACCTGCGCGCCATCCCGCTGCCGCTGATCCAGATCGCGCTGGGCGCGCTGCTGTCCTGGCCGCAGGGCGGGCTGCACATCGCCTTCGACCCCGAGCTGTTCCTGCTGCTGTTCATCCCGCCGCTGCTGTTCGCGGACGGCTGGCGCATCCCCAAGCGCGAGTTCTTCGCGCTGTGGCAGCCCATCCTGCGGCTGGCGCTGGGCCTGGTGCTGTTCACCGTGCTGGGGCTGGGCTGGCTGATCCACTGGATGATCCCGGAGATGCCGCTGACGGTGGCCTTCGCGCTCGCCGCGGTGGTCTCGCCCACCGACGCGGTGGCCGTCTCGGCCATCACGCGCGGGCTGGGCATGCCGGCCAAGACCATGCACCTGCTGGAGGGCGAGTCGCTGCTGAACGACGCCTCGGGCCTGGTGGCGCTGAAGTTCGCCGTGGCGGCCACGCTCACCGGCCTGTTCTCGTGGACCGGCGTGGCCTCGGAATTCCTCTGGATCGCGCTGGGCGGCCTGGGCGCGGGCGCGCTGCTGGGCTGGGGCTTCGCCCGCGCGCGGGCCGCCGTCACGCGCCGGGTGGGCGACGTGGCGGCCACGCAGATGGTGCTGCTGCTGGTGCTGCTGCCCTTCGCGGCCTACATCGTGGGCGAGCGCATCGGCGTCTCGGGCATCCTGGCGGCGGTGGCGGCGGGCATCACCACCAACTTCGCCGACCTGGAGCGCAGCGAGTTCGTCTCCGAGCGCATCCAGACCGAAGGCACCTGGGCCATGATCGAGTCGGCCTTCAACGGCGCCATCTTCCTGCTGCTGGGGCTGCAGCTGCCGTCCATCGTGCAGACCATCGGCGAGGCCAGCCACCACGGCGCCTGGGCGCTGGCGGGCTATGTGGCGGCCATCTCGTGCGCGCTGCTGCTGCTGCGCTGGATCTGGCTCTCGCTGGCCGTGCAGGGCAGCCTGCTGAAGGCGCACCTGGCGGGCAAGATGGCCGTGCGGCCCTCGTGGCGCCTCACGCTGGCCACCACGCTGGCGGGCATCCGCGGGGCGGTGACGCTGGCGGGCGCGCTGTCCGTCCCGCTGATGCTGGACGAGCGCGCGCCCTTCCCGGCGCGCGACCTGCTGGTCTTCCTGGCGGCGGGCACCATCCTCTTCACGCTGGTGGTGGGCAGCATCGGCCTGCCGCTGGTGCTGCGCCGGCTGCCCCTGCCGGCCGAGCCGCCGGAGGCGCGCGAGGAGCGGCAGGCCCGCCTGGCCGCCTGCCGCGCCGCCATGGCCGGCCTGGCGCCGGACCCGGCCGAGCACGAGGGCGCCGACCCGCAGTGGCTGGCCCAGTACCGCGAGGCAGCCGGCCGGCTGACGCAGGACTACCGCAAGCGCATCGACCTGCTGGACGACGGCGACGACCCGTCCGCGCCGGCCACGCCCGAGGCCCAGGCCGACACGCCCGAGGCCGTGCACCAGCGGCGGCTGCGCTACGTGATGGAGCTGGAGCTGCGCCTGAAGTGCACGCGCATCGAGCGCGACACGCTGTACGCCGAGCGGCACATGCACCGCATCAACGACGAGTCGCTGCGCAGCCTGGTGGCCGAGCTGGACCTGGCCGAGGTGTCGCTGCGCAAGCGGCTGAAGGTGGCGCGCCAGGCCGCGGGACTGCCGCCGGGCGGGTGAGACGGCGCGTGCGCAGCGCATGGCGTGTCGTGGCGGCGGCCGGCTTCAGGCGGTCTTGTCGGCCACCAGGCCGAGGTCCTGCGACATCTGCTCGCGGATCCTGAACTTCTGGATCTTGCCCGTCACCGTCATCGGGAAGGCGTCGACGAAGCGGATGTACTTCGGCACCTTGTAGTGCGCGATCTGGCCCTTGCAGAAGTCGCGGATCTCCTCCTCGGTGGGCTGCTGGCCCGGCTTGGGGATGATCCAGGCGCACAGCTCCTCGCCGTACTTCTTGTCGGGCAGGCCGACCACCTGCACGTCCTGCACCTTGGGGTGGCGGTACAGGAACTCCTCGATCTCGCGCGGATAGATGTTCTCGCCGCCGCGGATCACCATGTCCTTGATGCGGCCGACGATGTTGACGTAGCCCTCGTCGTCCATGGTCGCCAGGTCGCCGGTGTGCATGTAGCCCTCGGCGTCGATGGCCTCGCGGGTCTTGGCCTCGTCGCCCCAGTAGCCGTGCATCACCGAGTAGCCGCGGGTGCACAGCTCGCCGGGCCGGCCGCGCGGCACGACTGAGCCGGACTCGGGGTCGACGATCTTCACCTCCAGGTGCGGCTGCACGGTGCCGACGGTCGAGACGCGGCGCTCCAGCGGCGTGTCGGTGCTGCTCTGGCAGCTCACCGGGCTGGTCTCGGTCATGCCGTAGGCGATGGTGATCTCGGTGAGGTGCATGCGCTCGACCACGCGCTTCATCACCTCGATCGGGCAGGCGGTGCCGGCCATGATGCCGGTGCGCAGGCTCGACAGGTCGAACTCGGCGAAGCGCGGGTGGTCCAGCTCGGCGATGAACATGGTGGGCACGCCGTGCAGCGCCGTGCACTTCTCGGCCTGCACCGCCTCCAGCGTGAGCAGCGCATCGAACCCGTCGTTGGGATAGACGATGGCGCTGCCGTGCGTGAGGCAGGCCAGGTTGCCCAGCACCATGCCGAAGCAGTGGTACATGGGCACGGGGATGCACAGGCGGTCGTCGGGGCCGAGCTTCATGCACTCGCCGATGAAGAAGCCGTTGTTCAGGATGTTGCGGTGCGTGAGCGTCGCGCCCTTGGGGAAGCCCGTGGTGCCGCTGGTGAACTGGATGTTGATGGGGTCGGCTGCCCGGAGCGTCTTCTGCACTTCGGCCACGCGCGGGTCGGCGCTGTCGCCGCCGGCCAGCAGCTGCGAGAAGCGCGCGAGCGGGATGTCGCCGCCGGCCTCGTCTGCGTCTTCCGGCCGGTCGATCCACCAGATATTCTTCAGTTCGGGCAGCTTCGCCGCGCCCAGCTCGCGCAGCATCGCCAGGTACTCGCTGGTCTTGAAGCGCGGCATGGTCACCAGTGCCTTGCAGCCGACCTTGTTGAGCGCGTACTCCACCTCGGCCGTGCGGTAGGCCGGGTTGATGTTGACCAGGATCAGCCCCGCCTTGGCGGTGGCGATCTGCATCAGCACCCAGGCCAGGTTGTTGTGCGACCAGATGCCGATGCGCTCGCCCGGCGCGAGCCCCGCGCGCAGCAGCGCGCTGGCCAGGCGGTCGGACTCGGCCTGCAGCTCGCGGTACGTGCGGCGCACGCCCTCGTGCCGGCTCACCAGCGCCAGCGCGTCGGGCTGGCGATCCACCATCGCGTCGAAGAAGTCGCCGATGGTGTCTTCGATCAGGGCGGGCTCGGCGGCGCCGCGGGCGTAGCTGTCGGTCATCTCGATGTCTCCTGGTTCACTCTGCCTCCCTCCTCCGCGCGCCGGCCGCGGCCGGCCGGGCGCTCAGGCGGTCTCGGCGAACAGTTCGCGGCCGATGAGCATGCGGCGGATCTCGCTGGTGCCGGCGCCGATCTCGTACAGCTTGGCGTCGCGCCACAGCCGCTCGACCGGGAAGTCCTTCGTGTAGCCCACGCCGCCCAGCGCCTGGATCGCCTCGCCGGCCATCCAGGTCGCCTTCTCGGCCGAGTAGAGGATGGCGCCGGCCGCGTCCTTGCGGAAGGTGCGCGCGTGGTCGGCGCTGTCGCAGGCCTTGCCCACCGCGTACACGTAGGCGCGGGTGGCCTGCCAGGTGCTGTACATGTCGGCGATCTTGCCCTGCATGAGCTGGAACTCGCCGATGCTCTGGCCGAACTGCCTGCGTTCGTGCACGTAGGGAATCACCGCGTCCATGCAGGCGGCCATGATGCCCAGCGGCCCGCCGGAGAGCACGGCGCGCTCGTAGTCGAGCCCGCTCATCAGCACCTTGGCGCCGTTGCCCTCGCCGCCCAGGATGTTCTCCTCCGGCACCTCGCAGTTGTCGAAGAAGAGCGGATAGGTGTTGGAACCGCGCATGCCCAGCTTGTCCAGCTTGGTGCCGGCGCTGAAACCCTTGAAGCCCTTCTCGACGATGAAGGCCGTCATGCCGCGCGCGCCCATCTCGGGCTCGGTCTTGGCGTAGATCACCAGCGTGTCGGCGTCGCCGCCGTTGGTGATCCACATCTTGCCGCCGTTGAGGACGTAATGGCCGTCCTTCTTCTCGGCCCTGAGCTTCATGCTCACCACGTCGCTGCCGGCGCCCGGCTCGCTCATCGCCAGCGCGCCGACGTGCTCGCCGCTCACCAGCTTCGGCAGGTACTTCTTCTTCTGCGCCTCGCTGCCGTTGCGGTGGATCTGGTTGACGCACAGGTTGGAGTGCGCGCCGTAGGAGAGCCCCACCGACGCCGAGGCGCGCGAGACCTCCTCCATCGCCACGATGTGCGCCAGGTAGCCCAGCTCGGTGCCGCCGTATTCCTCCTTCACCGTCATGCCGTGCAGGCCCAGGCTGCCGAGCTTGGCCCACAGGTCCTTCGGGAACTGGTTCTCGCGGTCGATCTCGGCGGCGCGCGGCGCGATCTCGGCGGCGCAGAAGTCGGCGACGGCGTCGCGCAGGGCATCGATGGTCTCGCCCAGCTGGAAGTTCAGGCCGGGCAGGCTGGCGTGGGCCATGGGATGTGTCTCCTGAGGATGTCGCCGCGCGCCGGAGGGCGCGGGCATGGACGCAGCTTACGCCCGCGACGCCCGCATTTGGCGCCACAATGGTTGCAAATCGCGCCACGTCCCACGCCGCCCCGATGACCGCCTCCACCCTCGTCAGGCCCCCTCGCGCCGCCACGCCCATGGCCTTCGTGCAGGCGATCGTGAAGGGCTACGCGCGCTACGGCAAGGACCCCGGCGAGGCCCTGCGTGCGGCACGGATCACGCCGAGGGAACTGTGGCGCCCCGGCGCCCGGGTGACGGCCGCGCAGTTCGAGGCGCTGAACGAGCACGCCATGCAGGAGCTGGACGACGAGGCGCTGGGCTGGTTCACGCGCCGCCTGCCCTGGGGCAGCTACGGGCTGCTGTGCCGCGCCTCGCTGACCGCGCCCGACCTGGGCGTGGCGATCAAGCGCTGGTGCCGCCACCACCGGCTGCTGGCGGACGACATCGCGCTCTCGCTCTCGGTGGCGGGCGGCGTCGCCACGGTGTCGATCGAGGAGCGGCGCGACCTGGGGCCGCTGCGCGAGTTCTGCCTGGTGTCGAGCCTGCGCTTCCTGCACGGCTATGCGAGCTGGGCCATCGATTCGCGCGTGTCGCTGCGCGAGGCGGCCTTCCCCTTCGCCGCGCCGCCGCATGCCGACGCCTACGCGCTGATGTTCACCGGGCAGGTGCGCTTCGGCGCCCCGCGGGCAGGCTTCAGCTTCGACGAGCGCTACCTCGCCCTGCCGCTGCGGCGCGACGAGCGGGCGCTGCGCCAGATGCTGCGCCGCGCCCTGCCGCTGACGGTGCTGCAGTACCGGCGCGACCGGCTGCTGGGCCAGCGGGTGCGCGAGCTGCTGCGCACCCGCGGCGCCGAGCTGGGCAGCGCCGAGGCGCTGGCGGCGGCGCTGCACATCTCGGCGCGCACGCTGCACCGGCAACTGCAGGCCGAGGGCCTGGCGCTGCAGGGCCTGAAGGACGAGGTGCGCCACGCCGAGGCCGTGGACCAGTTGCGGCGCACCCGGCGCCCCATCAAGCAGATCGCGCTGGCGGTGGGCTTCCGCAACGAGAAGAGCTTCGCCCGCGCCTTCCGCCAGTGGACCGGCATGACGCCCGGCGAGGCGCGCCGGTCGGCCGGCTGAAGGCGCCCCGGCCCGGCTACGCGCCGGCCGCGGCGCGCGGGTGCAGCTGCGCGTCCAGCGCGCGCGTGCCGGCCGCCAGTGCGGCCTCGTAGGTGCCGGCGGGCTCCTCGGCCCGGCGCACCACCTTCACCGGCTGGCCGCCGGCGTCGGTCTCCATCAGGGTCCAGACGAAGGTGCCGGGCTCCGGCTCCTTGACCACGAGTTGAAGCGGTTGATGGGTGTTCATGGCGACCATGCTGAACCCCCGGAGGGCAGCCGCGTGTCAGCCAAATTCGTCAGTCCGGGGCCGGGACCGGCGCCGGTCAGGTCCTGATCTTCCCGTCGCCGGTGATCATCGACAGCTCGACGAACTTCGAGGCCACGTGGTTCTTCGGCGAGAAGGAGACGTCGAAGCCGGCGAACTGCTGGCGCTCGATGCTCTCCAGCCCGGCGATCAGGCCTTCCCGCGTCGGCTTGCCGCCGGGCGCGCGCCGCAGGCCCTCGACCAGCACGCTCGCCGCCAGATAGCCCTCGATGCTGGAGAAGTTGGCCTGCACCTTGCCGCCGGCCTTGCGTGCCGCGCCGTTGAACTCGCGGGTGATCGGGTTGGCGCTGTTGTAGGGCGAGGGCATGACCTGCGAGACCACGATGCCTGCGCCGTCCCTGCCCAGTTCGTCGGCCAGGGCCTGCGTGCCGACGAACGAGACGTTGTAGAAGGTGCCACCGTAGCCGGCCTTGCGCGCCTCGCGGATGAAGGCGGCGCAGGATTTGTACGCGCTGACCTGCACGATGGCGTCCGGCTTCAGCGGCAGCAGGGCCTTCACCGCGGCGGCCACGTCCACGGAATTGCGCTCGACCGTGGCCGCGCCCACCGGCTTGAGGTTCTGCTGCGCCAGCGCCAGCGTCACCCCGTCCAGGCCGGCCTGGCCGTAGGCGTCGTTCTGGTGGAAGACCGCGATCTTCTTCAGCCCCAGGTGCGTCAGCTGGTTGACGATCAGCGCCGTCTCGTCGTTGTACGACGCACGCAGATGGAACACGTTCTTGTGGAAAGGCTCGCGCAGCCCCATCGCTCCGGTGAAGGGCGCGAAGAACGGCACCTTGTCCTTCACCGCCAGCGGCAGCGCCGCCAGGCTGGTGGGCGTGCCGATGTAGCCGAACAGGGCGAATGCATCGTCCTGGATCAGCTTGCGGGTGTTCACGACGGTGCGGTCGGGCTCGTAGCCGTCGTCGAGCTGCCGGATGACCACGTTGCGCGCGCCGGCCTGGGCGTTGTGCTGGTCCAGGCAGAGCTTCGCACCCTCGTAGAACTGGATGCCCAGCTGTGCCGCCGGCCCGGTGAAAGGGGCGGACTGGCCCAGGACGATGGGCTGCTCGCTCTGCGCGCGCACCACGCCGGCGAATCCGCCCACGGCCGATGCCACGGCGCCCATCGAGAAGTGTCTGCGGCTGATCATCGGAAAACCCCCTGCGCCGGAACGGGCGCATAAAACTAGACTCCATCGGCGGGGATCCGCCCCGCCCCTCTGCTCCCCTGCCGCCGTCGCTCTCTCATGTCTTCCTCTGCCCCCACCCTGGTGCGCGGCGCCTGCCCGCACGACTGCCCCGACACCTGCGCCCTGGTCACGACCGTCCAGGAAGGCCGCGCCGTGAAGCTGCAGGGCAACCCCGACCACCGCCACACGGGCGGCGTGCTGTGCACCAAGGTCTCGCGCTACATCGAGCGCAACGACCACCCGGAGCGCCTGGTGCAGCCGCTTCGCCGCGCCGGCCCCAAGGGCAGCGGCCGCTTCGAGCCAGTGTCCTGGGACGAGGCGCTCGACGACATCGCCGCCCGGCTGCTCGCGCTCAAATGTAACAACTCAGAAACAATTTTGCCCTACAGCTACGCCGGAACGATGGGTCTGGTGCAGGGCGAGTCGATGGACCGTCGCTTTTTCCACAAGCTCGGCGCCTCGCTGCTGGACCGCACCATCTGCGCCACCGCCGGCGGCGAGGCGCTGGCCCACACACTGGGCGGCAAGGTGGGCATGCGCGTCGAGTTCTTCGCCGAGGCGAAGCTCATCCTCATCTGGGGCAGCAACTCGATCGGCAGCAACCTGCACTTCTGGCGCCATGCGCAGGCCGCCAGGCGGGCCGGCGCGCGGCTGGTGTGCATCGACCCGCGCCGCACCGAGACGGCCGACAAGTGCGACGAGCACATCGCCCTGCTGCCCGGCACCGACGGCGCCCTGGCGCTGGCGCTGATGCACGAGCTGGTGGTGAACGACTGGCTGGACCACGACTACATCGCCCGCCACACCCTGGGCTGGGAGCGGCTGCGCGAGCGCGCCCTGCAATGGCCGCCCGAGCGCGCCGCCGCCGTGTGCGGCGTGCCCGTGCAGCAGATCCGCGACCTGGCGCGCGCCTACGGCACGACGACGCCCGCGGCCATCCGCCTGAACTACGGCGTGCAGCGGGTGCGCGGCGGCGGCAACGCGGTGCGCGCCATCGCCTGCCTGCCGGCGCTGGTGGGCGCCTGGCGGCAGCGTGCCGGCGGCGTGCTGCTCAGCAGCGGGGGCCACTTCCCGGCCGACCGCGCCGCGCTGCAGCGGCCCGACCTGCTGGCCGGCCGCCGGCCGCGCACCGTCAACATGGTGCGCATCGGCGATGCGCTGGCGGGCGATGCCGGGGCGCTCGCGGGCGGCCCGCCGATCGAGGCCATCGTGGTCTACAACAGCAACCCGGTGGCGGTGGCGCCCGAGTCGGCCAAGGTGGCGGCCGGCTTCGCGCGCGAAGACCTCTTCACCGTGGTGCTGGAGCAGTTCCAGACCGACACCGCCGACCACGCCGACTACCTGCTGCCCGCCACCACGCAGCTGGAGCACTGGGACATCCACGCCAGCTACGGCCACACCGACGTGCTGCTCAACCGCCCCGCCGTCGCCCCGCGCGGCCAGGCGCGCAGCAACGCCTGGGTGTTCCGCGAGCTGGCGCGGCGCATGGGCTTCGACGAGCCCTGCTTTGCCGACGACGACGAGGCGCTGTGCCGCCAGGCCTTCGCGCCCGGCGCCATCGACTGGACCGAGCTCGAACGCGACGGCTTCACCAGCGTGCCGCTGCCCGAGGCGCCCTTCGCCGAGGGCGGCTTTCCCACGCCGTCGGGCCGATGCGAGTTCTTCAGCGAGCGCCTGGCCGCGCAGGGCCTGGACGGCCTGCCCGACCACGTGCCCAACCACGAGCCGGCCGGCAGCTCCAGCGCCTTTCCGCTGGCCATGATCTCGCCGCCGGCGCGCAACTTCCTGAACAGCACCTTCGTCAACGTGAAGAGCCTGCGCAGCATCGAGGGCGAGCCGCTGCTCGAGATCCACGCCGACGACGCCGGCGCCCGCGGCATCGCCGACGGCGCGATGGTGCGGGTGTTCAACGCCCGCGGCGAATACCGCTGCCGCGCCGAGGTCTCGCGCCGCGCGCGGCCGGGCGTGGTCAACGGCCTGGGCGTGTGGTGGCGCAAGCTGGGCGCGGACGGCACCAACGTCAACCAGCTCACCAGCCAGCACCTGACCGACATCGGCCGCGGCCCGACCTTCTACGACTGCCTGGTGCAGGTCGAGCCCGCCTGATGGCGCCGCTGCTGCCGCGCGCCCGGCGACGCCTGGCCTGGGCCGCGGCGGCGCTGGCCCTCGCGGCGCTGGCGGGCTGCGCCCAGCTCGGCTACTACTGGCAGTCGGCCGCCGGCCACATCGGCATCCTGCGCGCCGCGCGGCCGGTGCCCGAGTGGCTGGCCGACCCGCGCACGCCCGACGCGCTGCGCGAGCGGCTGGCACTCGCGCAGCGCATCCGCCGCTTCGCCTCCGAGCGGCTCGCCCTGCCCGACAACCGCAGCTACACCGGCTATGCCGACCTGCACCGCGCGGCAGCCGTCTGGAACGTGGTGGCGGCGCCGCCGCACGCGCTGACGCTCAGGACCTGGTGCTTCCCCATCGCCGGCTGCGTGGGCTACCGCGGCTACTACGCCGAGGCCGATGCGCAGGCCGAGGCCGGGCGCCTGCGCGCCGATGGGCTGGAATCGGCCGTGTACCCGGTGCCCGCCTACTCCACCCTCGGCTGGCTCGACTGGGCCGGCGGCGACCCGCTGCTGTCCACCTTCATCCGCTACCCGGAAGGCGAGCTGGCGCGCATCGTCTTCCACGAGCTGGCGCACCAGGTGGTGTACGTACCGGGCGACACGGAGTTCAACGAATCCTTCGCCACCGCGGTGGAGCGCCTGGGCGGCGCCGAGTGGCTGGCCACGCAGGCCGGGCCGCAGGCGCGCGAGGAATACGCGCAGTTCGACACGCGCCGCCGCGCCATGCGCGCGCTGATGGACGACACGCGCCGGCGGCTGGCCGGCATCTACGACTCGCCGGCCGCCCAGGCCCGCGACTGGCCCGCGGTGGACGCGATGAAGCAGGAGGCCATGGACGCCTTCCGCGCGCGCTACCAGCAGTTGCGCGCCGGCTGGAGCGGCCCGCGCCAGGGCGCCTACGACGCCTGGGTCGCGCGGACCAACAACGCCACCCTCGCCGCGCAGGCCGCCTACGATGCGCTGGTGCCCGGCTTCGAGCGCCTGTTCGAGCGCGAGGGCCGCGACTGGCGCCGCTTCCATGCGGAGGTGAAGCGCATCGCGGCGCTGGATGCCGATGCCCGGCGGCAGGCGCTCGACGCCGCGGACGCACCCCGCCCGCCGCCAGGGAAAGAGAAGGGACACCCCGATGCCTGACATCCACATCGAACGCCGGCACGCGCTGGGGCTGCCGCTGGCCCGCCAGATCGCGCGCCGCTGGATCGGCCGGCTCGAAAGCGACTTCCGCCTGCAGTGCCGCTACGAGGAAGGCTCGCCGAACGACCAGGTGGCCGTGCAGGGGCTGGGCGTGGCGGGATGGGTGGTGGTCAACGCCAGCTTCCTGCAGGTGCAGCTCGACCTGCGCTTCCCGCTCGTCGCCCTGCGCTCGATGATCGAGCAGCGCATCGCGCGCGAGCTGGACGAGGAACTGGACGGGCACGCCGCCGCGCCGGACGCGCCGAAGCGCAGGGCGCCGGCGAAGAAGGCGGCGGCGAAGAAGGCGGCGGCGAAGAAAGTTGCAGCGAAGAAGGCGGCGCCGAAGAAGACGCCGGCCAAGGCCGCCCCGCGCACGCCCCGCACCCGCAAGCCATGAACGCGACGACAGCAGCATCCGCATCCGGCCCGCTGGCCGGCCTCAAGGTGGTCGAGCTGGGCCAGCTCATCGCCGGCCCCTTCGCCGCGCGCACGCTGGCCGACTTCGGCGCCGACGTCGTCAAGATCGAACCGCCCGCCGGCGGCGACCCGCTGCGCCAGTGGCGCCTCATCAAGGACGGCACCTCCGTCTGGTGGCAGGCGCAGTCGCGCAACAAGCGCTCGCTGGCGCTGGACCTGCGCCAGGGCGAGGCGCAGGACATCGTGCGCCGCCTGGCCGCCGAGGCCGACGTGCTGATCGAAAACTTCCGCCCCGGCGCGATGGAGGGCTGGGGCCTCGGCCCCGACGCGCTGCTGGCCGCCAACCCGGCGCTGGTGATGCTGCGCATCAGCGGCTACGGCCAGAGCGGCCCGTACCGCGACCGCCCCGGCTTCGGCATGGTGGCCGAGGCGATGGGCGGCCTGCGCCACCTCACCGGCGAGCCGGGCCGCGTGCCGGTGCGGGTGGGCGTCTCCATCGGCGACACGCTGGCCTCGCTGCACGGCGTGATCGGCGTGCTGATGGCGCTGCAGCACCGCCACGCCACGGCGAGCACCGAACATCCGAAGGGCCGCGGCCAGGTGGTGGACGTGGCGCTGTACGAGGCGGTGTTCAACTGCATGGAGAGCCTGCTGCCCGAGTACAGCGCCTTCGGCGCGGTGCGCGAGGCCGCCGGCAGCGCGCTGCCCGGCATCGCGCCGAGCAACGCGTACCGCTGCGCCGACGGCTACGTGCTCGTGGCCGGCAACGGCGACAGCATCTTCAAGCGCCTGATGCAGTGCATCGGCCGGCCCGACCTGGCGGCCGACCCGCAGTTGGCTGACAACGCCGGCCGCGTGGCGCAGGTGGCGATGATCGACGGCGCCATCGGCGGCTGGACCGCCGCGCGCAGCGTGGCCGACGCGCTGGCCGCGCTGGAGACGGCGCAGGTGCCGGCCGGCCGCATCTACACCGTGGCCGACATCGCCGCCGACCCGCACTACGCGGCGCGCGGCATGCTGCTGCCCACGCCCATGGACGACGGCAGTTCGCTCACGCTGCCGGGCTTCGTGCCCAAGCTGTCGGCCACGCCCGGCGGCCACCGCCGCAACGCGCCGGCGCTGGGGGCGGACACCGACGCGGTGCTGCGCGAGGTGGGACTGAGCGAGGCGCAGATCGCGGCGCTGCGCGAGCGGGGCGTGGTGCGCTGAGGCCGGCGTGACATCGTGGGCGCGCGCCGGGGCTGACGGCCTGAGAAAGCCGATCCACCTACAACCGTTCCGGCTGAGCCTGTCGAAGCCCGAGACCGCGCTTCGACAGGCTCAGCGTGAACGGATGAGGGGTATTGAACGGGTGAGAGGTGTCTGCAACAGCCTCCGCTGTGCTCACGGACGCAGGCCCATCCCGTACGATCACCTCATATGTCCAGTTTCCCCTTCGATGCCGTCCTCTTCGACTGCGACGGCGTGCTCGTCGATTCCGAACCCATCACCAACCGCGTGCTCACCCAGATGCTGGGCGAACTGGGCTGGCACCTGACGCTCGAGGAGACGATGCGCATCTTCGTCGGCAAGGCCGTCAAGGACGAGATGGCGCTGATCGAGGAGAAGACGGGTTTCAGCCTCACGCAGGACTGGCTGCACCTGTTCTGGGCGCGGCGCAACGAGGCGCTGGAGCGCGACCTCGCGCCCATCGCCGGCGCGCCCGAGGCGGCGCGCGCGCTGCATGCGCTGGTGGACGGCCGCATTGCCTGCGCCTCGGGCGCGGACCGGCGCAAGGTCGAGCTGCAGCTCGCGAAGATCGGCCTGCTCGACGCCTTCGAGGGCCGCATCTTCAGCGGCCACGAGACGCCGCGCAGCAAGCCCTGGCCGGACGTGTACCTCGCCGCCGCCGAGGCGCTGGGGGTGCCGCCCGAACGCTGCGCGGTGGTCGAGGACACCGTCACCGGCGCCACCGCCGGCATCGCCGCCGGCGCCACGGTGTTCGGCTACTGCCCCGGCGGCCTGGGCCACAGCAGCGCCGACGCGATGCGCGCCATCGGCGTGGCGCACATCTTCACCGACATGGCGCGGCTGCCGCAGGCCATGCAAGCGTACGCGCCGACGCGAGCATAGAACTGGATCCAGGCGCGTGCCTCGCGACGTCATCGAGCCGAGGATTGGCGCACTGCACCAAGGGCCGTCCGCGCTCAACGAAGCTGCGTCTTGAAGAAATCCATCCAGATAGGCACGGCGACGAAGCGATTGCCCGAGTAGCCCGATGTGATGCCCCATTTCGCGCACTCTTTGGGCAATTGGCTTTGGCCCGCCTGATTGTTGGGCAGTTCTTTGCCACTGTCGACGATGCGAATGATGCCCCCCGCAACAATGTTCTTGCACCCGGAAACGTTCTGCGCGCGCGGCTTGAACGCTACCGGCCTGGGGCCGTCGAAGTCGTGATAGACGCCAGGAATCACCACTGCGCGCGCACTCCCACCGTGGGTATTGATCCATTCCTGATGCTCGACGCAATGCTCGGCCAGCGTATGGTCGTCCTTCTCGCCTGAAATCAGCAGCACTGGCGTCGGATGGAAGCGTTCATCCACCACGCGCTCCACGCAGGCTGCGTAGAGGCCAACCATGGCCTGGATCGGGAACTCGAAAGGCACGCCCGGTTGCGCTAGTGAGCCGTTGGTAAACAAATCCAGCATGCGCTGCTTGGACAACTGCAGCACGGCCATGCCTCCCATGCTTTCACCGATCAGACCGACACGTTTGACGTTCGGAAATCGGGATCGCATGTATTGCGCCACATAGATCGCGTCAGTCGCCATCGAGGATGTTGTGCCACCACGTTGCGTGAACTGCGTGTAGTTCTGACTCGTGATGTCGATGCCGCGCGGCGTCCAATGGTCGATGACAACCGCTGCAAAACCATTCTTGGTGAGCGCATCTGCATATTCGTAGTGCCGCGCATCTACGCCCTGCGCCCCATGACTGATCAGCACGAGGTCTGACCACGCTGCCTGGGGCTCGAACAGGACAGCCGTGACCACCCCATCCTTGCAAGCAAAGTCACTACCCCAGTAGCCCAAGCAGAATTTGACGGAAACCGAGTGCGCCTTACCACTTGCGGCTGCCAAAGGTTGGTACTGAGCCGGTGCATCCTGTGCCATCGCTGTTGCGCCAACCGTCAGCGCCCATACGCACGCCTGAACGGCCTTCAGCAGTTGAGCCAAAGCTTTCATCGATCTCCTCCTTGGTTGTAGACGTTCTTCATGAACGAATGCATTCCTGGTCATCGATATTCCCCATTGCTTGACGATCAAAGGGTGTTTCGATGGATATTAGTTGCCAAATTGACATTCATCAAGCTGCGCCCAGGTGCACCCAGGGAGGAACTCAAGAGGGAGGGAGGCGGTGGACCCGTTCGCACGCGATCAGCAGCACACGAAGGAAATAGACCACCAGTAGGATGCCCGCGACATCGCCGACGAACATGGGCACAAGCCCTGCAACGGGTGTCTCTGTCATACCTGCGGACCAGAAGAGCACATTGTGGGCGAGCGTATTGACTGCTGCCACCAGCCCAGCCACCCACGTCAGTTGTAGCGCAGTCAGGCCCTGAAGGCTTGGCCGCACATGCAGCAATGTCATGGCGGCCCGCACGGCAGCAAGCGCTCCAAGCGATGACACACATGCCATCGCGATAGATTGCAATGGGTGGTCCAGAAGAAAATCTTCCGGGATCGTCGCAACGGTTCCCACCCACAGCCCCAGCGCACCTCGCCAGCCGAACAGCAAGATGCTCAACATCCGTACGGCCGCGGGGAGGAACACCCAGTTGATCACGGCCGGCGCCCATTCGAGCATCCTGAACATCTTCGCATTCAGATGGAACAGCGCCATCCAGGCAACCGCCGTTCCGATAGCCTGCCACCAATAGGCATCGTGTTCCCGCGCAGCCATGGAAAAGCCCTCAAGGGAGGCGGCCGCGGGCAGCCATGTCAAGACATCGACCCAGTTTGGAGAAGTAGTTCTGCGCAACCGCTGTTGGCATGACGTACTTGATCCGGCTGTCTGTCTGATCTGGTTGAAATTCGATCAACCCCTTCTGTCGCAGCGTCTGGAGACGCCGCCGAACAGTAGTGGCAGAAGAATCGACCTGCAATTGCATGGCCTCCAGTACCGTCAGCTTCGCTCCTGTGGCCCATGTTGCAGCAAGCACATTCAGCACTCGCTCCTCGACAGCGTCCAGCGCAGGAAAGAGCGGCAGGCTTCGGATGGCGTTCGCCAGATTGAGAAAGCGCAGGTAGGTCTGCGACAAATTCTCTGTCTTCGGCATAGCAAATTTCAGACTGCAATGATGCGCGCCATTCTGGCACCCTTTTGAGACGGCTGTGGAGGCCCTCCTCACCCAACGGAGCACCGCTGGAGCAGCGATGTTCCGGAACGCGTGCCTCAGGCGCGCCCGAGCACCGGCGCCAGCGCCTCGCCGGTGTGCGTGCCCAGGCGCACCACCTCCTCCGGCGGTGCCGAGGCCACCACCTGGCCGCCGCCGCGCCCGCCCTCGGGGCCCAGGTCCACGATCCAGTCGGCCTCGGCGATGAGGTCGAGGTCGTGCTCGATCACCACCACGCTGTGGCCGCCGCCGACCAGCCGGTGCAGCACGTGGATGAGCTTCTCCACGTCGGCCATGTGCAGGCCGACGGTGGGCTCGTCCAGCACATAGAGCGTGTGCGGGGCCCGGTTGCCGCGCCGCGTCACGTCGTCGCGCACCTTGCTCAGCTCGGTGACGAGCTTGATGCGCTGCGCCTCGCCGCCGCTGAGCGTGGGGCTGGGCTGGCCCAGCGTGAGGTAGCCCAGGCCCACGTCCTTGAGCAGTTGCAGCGGGTGGCTGATGACGGGCATGCTGGCGAAGAACTCGACTGCCTCGTCCACTTCCATCTGCAGCACGTCGCCGATGCTCTTGCCGCGCCAGGTGACGGCCAGCGTCTCGGGGTTGAAGCGTGCGCCGTGGCAGCTCTCGCAGGGCACCTTCACGTCGGGCAGGAAGCTCATCTCGATGGTGCGCACGCCCGCGCCATCGCAGGTCGGGCAGCGGCCCTCGCCGGTGTTGAAGCTGAAGCGCCCCGGCGCATAGCCGCGCGCCTTGGCCTCCAGCGTGTCGGCGAAGAGCTTGCGGATGGTGTCCCAGAAGCCGATGTAGGTGGCGGGGCAGCTGCGCGGCGTCTTGCCGATGGGGGTCTGGTCCACTTCGAGCACGCGGTCGATGCCCTCGTAGCCGGCCACGCCGGTGCAGCCGCTCCATTTCGGGCGCTTGCCCGCGGCGTCGGCGTCGCGGCCGGCACGGGTGGCGCGCTGCTGCACGTTGGCCAGCAGCACGTCGCGCGCCAGCGTGGACTTGCCCGAGCCGCTGACGCCGGTGACCACCACCAGCCGGTTCAGCGGCACCGACACGTTGACGGACTGCAGGTTGTGCAGGTTCGCGCCCGCGATCGCGAGCCAGGACACCGCGCCCTCGCCTTCCTCGGCCGAGGGCAGGACCGGCCGGCGCGGGTGCAGCGGATGCCGGATCGCGTCGCGCAGGTAGCGGCCGGTGAGCGAGTCGCCCGAGCGCTCCACCTCGGCCACCGAGCCCTGCGCCACCACGCGCCCGCCGCGCTTGCCGGCGCCGGGGCCGATGTCGATCAGGTGGTCGGCGCGGCGGATGGTGTCCTCGTCGTGCTCCACCACCACCAGCGTGTTGCCCTTGTCGCCCAGCTTGTGCAGCGCGTCGAGCAGGATGCGGTTGTCGCGCGCATGCAGGCCGATGGTCGGCTCGTCCAGCACGTAGCACACGCCCTGCAGGTTGCTGCCGAGCTGCGCCGCCAGGCGGATGCGCTGCGCCTCACCGCCGCTGAGCGTGGGCGCGCCGCGGTCCAGCGTGAGGTAGCCCAGGCCGACTTCCTCCAGGAATTCGAGGCGGCTCTTGATCTCGGGGATCAGGTCGCGGGCGATGTCGGCCTCGCGGCCGGAGAGCGCCAGCGTCTCGACCCAGGCGCGCACGTCGCTCACCGCCAGGCGCGCGATGTCGGCGATGCCCACGCCGTTGAAGCGCACGGCGCGCGCGGTGGCGTTCAGGCGCGTGCCTTCGCAGGTGGGACAGGCGACGTCGGCCACGTCCTCCACCTCCGGCTCGGCGAAGGTCTGCTCGCGGCCGCGGTTGTCCTCGGCCATCGTGGAATCGTCCAGCGCCTTGCGCTGCTCCTTCGTCAGCTTCACGCCGGTGCCCACGCAGTCGGGGCACCAGCCGTGCTTGCTGTTGTAGGAGAACAGGCGCGGGTCCAGCTCGGCGTACGAGGTGGCGCACACTGGGCAGGCGCGCAGCGTCGAGAACACCTGCACCTGGCCGATGCCCGCGGTGGAGACGCCCGCCAGCATCGCCGCCTTCAGCCCGGTGAGGCCGTGCAGCACGTGCACCACGCCTTTGCCGTGCTCCAGCGCGGTCGCCAGCGCGGCGCGCAGTTCGGCTTCCCTGGCCGGCTCCACGTCGACGCTGGCGACCGGCAGCTCGATGGTGTGTTCCTTGAAGCGGTCGATGCGCGGGAAGCCGGTGGTGGGCAGGAACTCGCCGTCCACCCGCAGGTGCGTGTAGCCGCGCGGCCGCGCCCAGTCGGCCAGCTCGGTGTAGACGCCCTTGCGGTTGACCACCAGCGGCGCCAGCAGGCCGATGTGCTGGCCGCGGAAGTGCCGCAGCAGCTGCGCCGCGATGCTGTCCGGCGTCTGCGGCTGCACCGCCGCGCCGTCGCGGATGCAGTGCTGCACGCCCAGCTTGACGTACAGGAGGCGCAGGAAGTGCCACACCTCGGTGGTGGTGCCCACCGTGCTCTTGCGGCCGCCGCGCGAGAGGCGCTGCTCGATCGCCACCGTGGGCGGGATGCCGTACACCGCGTCCACCTCCGGCCGCCCGGCCGGCTGCACGATGCTGCGCGCGTAGGCGTTCAGCGATTCGAGGTAGCGCCGCTGCCCCTCGTTGAACAGGATGTCGAAGGCCAGCGTGGACTTGCCCGAGCCGCTGACGCCGGTGATGACGCTGAACTTGCCGCGCGGGATGTCCACCGACAGGTGCTTGAGGTTGTGCTCGCGGGCGTTGACGATTTCGATGGCCTCGCGGCCCGGCGCGGGGGCAACGGCGTACTGGGCCGTCTTCTCGCGCACCGCCAGCGCGGCCGGGCCGAGCGCGGTCTCGTACGCCGCCAGCGCGGCGCCGGTGTGCGAGCCCTTCATCTCCCGCACGTGCTCCGGCGTGCCGACGGCCACCACCTGGCCGCCGCCCTCGCCGCCTTCGGGGCCGAGGTCGATCACCCAGTCGCTGGCGCGGATCACGTCCAGGTTGTGCTCGATCACGACCAGCGAATGGCCGGCGTCGAGCAGCTTGCGCAGCGCGCGCATCAGGCGGGCGATGTCGTCGAAGTGCAGGCCGGTGGTCGGCTCGTCGAAGAGGAACAGCGTGCCCTTCTTCGCCAGCGGCTGGCGCGATTTGGCCGCGCCGTTGGCGGCCTCCGCCAGGAAGCCGGCCAGCTTGAGGCGCTGCGCCTCGCCACCGGACAGCGTGGGCACCGGCTGGCCGAGCTTCACGTAGTCCAGGCCCACGTCCACGATGGGTTGCAGCACGCGCTGCACTTCCCGGTCCGTGCCGAAGAGATCGGTCGCCTCGGCCACCGTCAGTTCCAGCACGTCCGACACGTTCAGCGTGCGGCCCTTGCGCTCGATCGTCACCTCCAGGATCTCGGGCCGGTAGCGCTTGCCGTCGCAGTCCGGGCAGCGCAGGTACACGTCCGAGAGGAACTGCATCTCCACGTGCTCGAAGCCCGAGCCGCCGCAGGTCGGGCAGCGCCCGTCGCCGGAGTTGAAGCTGAACTTGGCCGCCGTGTAGCCGCGCTGCCTCGACAGCGGCGCGGTGGCGAAGATCTCGCGCACCGCGTCCCAGGCGCCGACGTAGCTGGCCGGGTTGGAGCGCGCCGTCTTGCCGATGGGCGACTGGTCGACGAACACCACGTCGGAGAGGTGGTCGGCGCCCAGCAGCCGGTCGTGCGCGCCGGCCAGCTCGGTCGGCTTGCCGAAGTGGCGCATCAGCGCCGGCGCCAGCACGTCCTGCACCAGCGTGGACTTGCCCGAGCCGCTGACGCCGGTGACGGCCACCAGCCGCTGCAAGGGGATCTCGACCGTCACGTCCTTCAGGTTGTGCTCGCGCGCGCCTTCGAGGATCAGGCGCGGCGTGCCCTCGCTCACCGCGCGCTTGAGACCCATGCCGATGTGCTTGCGCCCGCCCAGGTACTCGCCGGTGAGCGTGTGCGCACCGCGGAGCAGCTCGACCGGGCCGTCGAACACGATCTGCCCGCCGCGCGCGCCGGGGCCGGGGCCCATGTCGATCACGCGGTCGGCGGCCAGCATGACGGCCGGGTCGTGCTCCACCACCACCAGCGTGTTGCCGGCGTCGCGCAGGCGCTGCATGGCCTCGGTGATGCGGTCCATGTCGCGCGGGTGCAGGCCGATGCTGGGCTCGTCCAGCACGAACAGGGTGTTGACCAGCGAGGTGCCCAGGGCGGTGGTGAGGTTGATGCGCTGCACCTCGCCGCCGGAGAGGGTGCGGCTCTGCCGGTCGAGCGTGAGGTAGCCGATGCCGACGTCGTGCAGGTACTTCAGGCGCGTCGTGATCTCCTCGAACAGGAGACGCATCGCTTCGCGCTGCCCCTCCTGCGGAGTGGACGTGGACCCACCCCCTCCTAAATCCTCCCCCCTCCAGGGGGAGGACTTCTGCGCATCAAAGAACTGTCGAAGCCGCTCGATGGGCATCAGCATCAGGTCGTGCAGGCTGAGGCCGGGCAGCGCTTCGAGCTGTTCGCGCGTCCACGGCACGCCGACCGGCATGAAGCGCTTCGCGGGCGGCAGCGCCGCGTCGGCATCGGCCTTGCTGCCCAGGCGCCACAGCAGGCTTTCGAGCTTGAGGCGCGCGCCGCCGCAGGTGGGGCACGGCGTGTAGCTGCGGTACTTGGACAGCAGCACCCGGATGTGCATCTTGTACGCCTTGCTCTCCAGGTAGGCGAAGAAGCGGCGGATGCCGTACCACTGCTTGCTCCAGTTGCCTTCCTTGTAGTTGGGCGTGCCCTCGATCACCCAGTGCTTCTGCTCGGGCGTGAGCTTGGCCCAGGGCGTGTCGCGCGGGATGCCGGCGCTCTCGGCATGGCGCATCAGGTCGTCCTGGCACTCCTTCCAGGCCGGCGTCTGGATCGGCTTGACGGCGCCCGCGCGCAGCGTGAGCTTGTCGTTGGGCATGACCAGGTTCCAGTCCACCCCGATCACGCGGCCGAAGCCGCGGCAGGCCTCGCAGGCGCCCACGGCGGAGTTGAAGCTGAACATCGAGGGGATCGGGTCGGCGTAGCGGATATCGCTCTCGGGGCAGTGCAGGCCGGTGGAGAAGCGCCACAGCTCCGGCTCGGCACTCCCCTCGGCCGGCACTGCGTACACGGTGACGCGCCCGGTACCGCGCTTGAGCGCGACCTCGATCGCCTCGATCACCCGCGCCCGCTCGGTGTTCGAGAAGCGGAAGCGGTCCGCCACCACGTCCAGCACCTTGCGCGGCCCGGTCGGCGTGCCGACCTCGCGCTGCGCCTGCACCCGCGTGAAGCCGCTGGCGGCCAGCCACTGCTCGATCTCCTGCTCGGTCGCGCTGGCCGGCAGCTCCACGGGGAAGGTGACGACCAGCCGCGGGTCGCCCGCAGTCCTGTTGGCCCCCACGCTCCCCGCTTCGCGTGGTTCGCTGCCCCCCGAGGGGGCTGCTTCACCTTGGGGCGGCCCGGCGGTGAAGCTTTCGGCGCGCCGCTGCATCTCGGCGCAGATCGTGTCCGGCGTGTCGTGCCGCACCGGCAGCGCGGTCTGGCGGTCGAAGAGCTGCGCCGCGCGGGCGAACAGCAGCTTCAGGTGGTCGTTCAGCTCGGTCATCGTGCCGACCGTGGAGCGCGAGCTGCGCACCGGGTTGGTCTGGTCGATGGCGATGGCGGGCGGCACGCCTTCCACCCGGTCCACCGCCGGCTTGTCCATGCGGTCGAGGAACTGGCGGGCGTAGGCGCTGAAGGTCTCGACGTAGCGGCGCTGGCCCTCGGCGTAGAGGGTGTCGAACACCAGGCTGGACTTGCCCGAGCCGCTGGGGCCGGTCACCACCGTCAGTTCGCCGGTGCGGATGTCGAGGTCGAGGTTGCGAAGGTTGTGCTGGCGGGCGCCGCGGATGCGGATGGAGCCGGAGGTCATGCCGTGGGGGTGCTGGGAGCGGTTCGGGCGGGAGGGGCGGAACATTCTGCCCGTGCCGGGCGATCGCGGCTGCCTGGGGTCTTTGGCGCCCTGAGGCTGCGGCTCCCGTGCAGTACGCCATACGGGGGCGCCGCGGTCTCCGGGTTAGTACCCACTCCGGAACGTGCCACACAGGAAACAATTGAAACTCTTTGTTTCTCATCCGCAACATCTTCCACCGGAGATTGCCATGCCCCTGTTTCGCCTTGGCGGCAGCGCCGCGCTGCTGTTCGCGCTGAGCATGTCGAGCGCCAGCGCCCAGATCGTGATCGGCCAGACGGCCGGCATCACCGGCCCCGTGGCCTCCAGCGTGAACGAGACGATCGCCGGCTCCCGGCTGGTCATCGACGCGGTCAACGCCCAGGGCGGCGTGAACGGCGAGCAGATCGAGGTGGTGCGGCTGGACGACGGCTTCGACCCCAAGCGCGCCGCCGAGAACGGCCGCGTGCTGATCGAGGAGAAGAAGGCGGTGGCCCTGTTCCTGACGCGGGGCACGCCGCACACGCAGTCCATCATCCCGCTGCTGGACAAGCACGGCGTGCCGCTGATCGGCCCGTCCACCGGCGCGATGGTGCTGCACAAGCCGCTGCAGCGGCACGTGTTCAACGTGCGCTCCACCTACCAGCGCGAGGCCGAGAAGGCGGTGCAGCACCTGAGCACCGTCGGCATGAACCGCATCGGCGTGGTGTACGTGACCGACTCCTTCGGCGCCGACGCGCTGGAAGGCGCCAAGACCGGCTTCGCCAAGGCCAAGCTGGATCCGGCCGCGCTGGTGCAGGCCGACCGCGACAAGCCGGACTACAAGACCATCGTGCCCCAGCTCGTGCAGGCCCAGGTGCAGGCGGTGCTGTGGATCGGCTCCGGCACCGCGGTGGTGGAAGGCGTCAAGGCGCTGCGTGCCGCGGGGTCGGCGGCGCAGGTGGTCACGCTGTCGAACAACGCCTCGTCCGGCTTCATCAAGTCGCTGGGCGACAACAGCCGCGGCGTGATCGTCACGCAGGTCTTCCCCAGCGAGCGCTCGATCGGCACGCCGATGGTCCGGGAGGCGATGGCGCTGGCCA
Organism: Xenophilus azovorans DSM 13620; assembly: GCF_000745855.1. Lineage (GTDB taxonomy): Bacteria > Pseudomonadota > Gammaproteobacteria > Burkholderiales > Burkholderiaceae_C > Xenophilus > Xenophilus azovorans. The sequence continues at coordinate 158,776 of NZ_KN050766.1, read as the reverse complement.
AGGGCAAGGAACTCTCGCCGGCGATGCTGGAGGGCTTCGCCTCCGCCAAGGTGCTGGTCGAGGCCCTGCGCCGCGCCGGCCCGGCGCCGACCCGGGCCAAGGTGCTGGCCGCGCTGGACGGGCTCAAGAACTTCGATCTCGGCGGCCTGGAGGTGAGCTACTCGCCGCAGGACCACACCGGCATCGACTATGCCGACCTGTCCATCATCAGCGAGGGGCGCTTCAGGCGCTGAGCCGCCGCGGCGGGGCTACTTCGAGGCGCCGCCCTCCGGCGCGGCGGCGGGAGCATGCTGGATGTCGCCGCTGTGCTGCTCGCCGCCCATGTCGATCTTGTCGCCCGCCTGCATGATGACGAACAGGGCGACGGCGGCGAACACCACGAAACCCACGGCCAGCTTCCACATGACATCTCTCCTGATCGGATATTGAACGGACCGGTCCCCCGGTTCAGCAAAAGGGCCTCCGCGGAGGCCCTTTTGCTGAACCGGCGCCGCCGGCAAGACGGCGCCGGGCACGGCGCGGATCAGTCGTTGGCGTAGATGTCCACGTCCTTGGTCTCGCGGATGAACAGCGTGCCGATCACCAGCGTCATGGCGGCGATGATGATCGGGTACCACAGGCCGTTGTACATGTTGCCGGTGGAGGCCACGATGGCGAAGGCGGTGGTGGGCAGCAGGCCGCCGAACCAGCCGTTGCCGATGTGGTACGGCAGGCTCATCGAGGTGTAGCGGATGCGCGTCGGGAACAGCTCCACCAGCATCGCGGCGATCGGGCCGTACACCATGGTCACCAGGATCACCAGGTAGGTCAGCAGCACCACCAGCATCAGCTTGTTCATCTTCGCCGGGTCGGCCTTGGCCGGGTAGCCGGCCGACTTCAGGTCGTCGGCCAGTTCCTTCTTGAAGGCGCCGATGGACTTGGCGGAGGCCTCGTCGAACTTGTGGTTGGCCACCACGCCGGTCGGGGCGGTCACGGTCTTGTCGCCGATCTTCACCACCGCCGGGCTGCCGGCCGGGCCGGCCACGTTCTCGTAGCTCACCGAGTTCTGCACCAGGTAGCGCTTGGCGATGTCGCAGGAGCTCTTGAAGTCGATCTCGCGCGCCACCGGGTTGCCCTGGAAGGAGCAGGTCGCCGGGTCGGCCGTCACGGTCACGCCGGCCTTCGCCTGGGCCTGCGCCAGGTCGGGGTTGGCGTACTCGGTCAGCATCTTGAAGACCGGGAAGTAGGTCACCACCGCCAGCAGGCAGCCGGCCATGATGATCGGCTTGCGGCCGATCCTGTCGGACAGGGAGCCGAAGATGATGAAGAAGGGCGTGCCGATCAGCAGCGCCGCGGCGATCAGCAGGTTGGCGGTGGTGAGGTCCACCTTGAGCTGGGCCGTCAGGAAGAACAGCGCGTAGAACTGGCCCGAGTACCAGACCACCGCCTGGCCGGCCGTCAGGCCCAGCAGCGCCAGGATCACGATCTTCAGGTTCTTCCACTCGCCGAAGGACTCGGACAGCGGCGCCTTGGAGGTCTTGCCCTCGGCCTTCATCTTCTGGAAGGCGGGCGATTCGTTCAGCGACAGGCGGATCCACACCGAGATCCCCAGCAGCAGGATAGACACCAGGAAGGGGATGCGCCAGGCCCAGGCGGCGAAGGCGTCCTCGCCGAAGCCGGTGCGCACGCCCAGGATCACCAGCAGCGACAGGAACAGGCCCAGCGTCGCCGTGGTCTGGATCCACGAGGTGTAGGCGCCGCGCCGGCCGTGCGGCGCGTGCTCGGCCACGTAGGTGGCGGCACCGCCGTACTCGCCGCCCAGGGCCAGGCCCTGCAGCATGCGCAGCGCGATCAGGATCACCGGCGCGGCCACGCCGATGGTGGCGTAGCTGGGCAGCAGGCCGACGATGAAGGTCGACAGGCCCATGATCAGGATGGTGACCAGGAAGGTGTACTTGCGCCCGATCATGTCGCCCAGGCGGCCGAACACGATGGCGCCGAAGGGCCGCACCAGGAAGCCGGCGGCGAAGGCCAGCAGCGCGAAGATGAAGGCCGCGCCGGCATCCAGCCCGCTGAAGAACTGCTTGGCGATGATGCCCGCCAGCGAGCCGTACAGGTAGAAGTCGTACCACTCGAACACCGTGCCGAGCGAAGAAGCGAAGATGACCTTCCGCTCCTCCGCCGTCATGGGCCGGGGGGCCGGGTGCGGCATCCCCTTCGAATCCAGTGTGGCTGCCATTGCTGTCTCCTCGTGAATGGAATGATCGGCCCGCGGAACCCGGGCCGTACTTCATTCTTTGGAGGCGGACTGACCCTTTCCTTGCACCAAACTGAATCTTTTCTGACAACCCGAGGGTGAACCCGGGGCCAATGTTTCGGATAAAGAAAAAATCGGACCGCGCCGCATCTGCCGAGGGAAAACACCTACCTTCTCCATTGAACCAATCCCTCGGAAACACGGCGTTACCATGCCGTTGCATCGCAGATGCGCTGAATTCGCGGCATCCCGCGAAGACTTAATTCCGGAAGGGGAGGATCATGAAGAAGATCGCATTTATTGCGCTGGCGTCGGCCTTGTTCACGGGCTGCGCATCCGTTCAGATGGAAAGTCAGGGGGCCTCGGACAAGGCCAAGCAATTCTCGGCGCCGTCGCCGGGAAATTCGGGCCTGTACCTCTATCGAGACAGCGCCGTCGGCAGAGCGCTGAAGAAGGATCTCCGTGTCGACGGCAAGTGCATCGGGGAATCCGCACCGGACGTCTTCTTCTATACCGAAGTGGCCGGCAATAAAGAGCACGTGATTTCCACGGAATCAGAATTCTCGCCAAACACGCTCATCTTGCTGTTCGAGGCCGGCAAGAATTATTTCGTGCGGCAATACATCAGGCTCGGCGTATTCGTTGGCGGCGCCGACCTCGAGGTCATTCCTGAAGCCCAAGGCAAGGAAGCCGTGGCGAAGCTCGAACTGGCAACGCAGGGCACCTGCAACAGCCAATAGGCCGCACACCCCACGCGCGGGGCATCGGGCACCGGCGACGCCGGGCTCAGCCCTTCGCCAGCGCCGAAGGCCGCTGGTCGGCCTCGTCCCACCGCGATCCGGCGAACCAGTCGTCGCCGGTCAGGTAGGCGCGCAGCATGGCCAGGCCGTCGAAGCCCCAGAACAGGCGCCCGTCGACCACGAAGGCCGGCGTGCCGAAGACGCCCTGCGCGATGGCCTCGTCGGTGTTGGCCTTGAGCTGCGCCTTGACCTCGTCGCCGGCCGGGTCGCGCGCCGGCTGCAGCCGCTGCGCGAGCCCGGTCAGCCGCGCCGGGTCGGCCGCCTCCTGGCCGCCGCGCCAGACTTCGCGGAACACGGTCTCGGCCAGGTAGCGGTTGATCTGGCCGCCGGGCAGCGCCGTCGCCGCCAGCGCCAGGCGCAGGTGCGGCAGCGGGTTGTAGGGGTGGGTGGCCGGCATCTCGATCGGGATGCCGTGCGCATGGCCCAGCCAGAGCACGTGGCGGTAGGTCCAGCTCCGCTTGGCGGGGATCTCCGCCGGCGCCCGCTGGCCGTGGTGCCGCACGACGGCGCCCAGCAGCACCGGCTTGTAGGCCACCTCGTGGCTCAGCCCTTCCAGCGCCTGCGGCAGGTGCTCGAAGGCGAGGTACGCGTAGGGGGAGACGAAGTCCAGGTAGAAGTCGATGTGTTTCATGGGCAGGCCGTTGCGTGCGCGATGCGCTGTTCCACCCGCGACCAGACGGCGAGGCGGGCGGGGTCGTCCAGGGTGCGCCAGTGCGCGATCTCTTCGAGGGTGCGGAAGCAACCTTCGCACAGGCCGCTGGCGGCGTCCATCCGGCACACCGAGATGCACGGCGAGGGCACCGGCTCCAGGCCCTGCGCCACGGCCGAGCGCACCAGCCGCGCGCGCTCGAGCACGGGGTGCAGGTGCAGCGGCGCGTTCATCCACCCGCCGCCGGCGGCTGCACCACGTCCGCCACGGGCGCGCCGCCGGTGAGCGCTTCCAGATCCTGCGGGCGCAGGCGGAACACCGCGTGCGGATGTCCGGCCGCGGCCCAGATCTCGTCGAAGCGGAACAGTTCGCGGTCGATCAGCACCACCGGCGGCGTGGCGTGCGCCACCGGCGAGACGCCGCCGATCGAGAAGCCGGTCTTGCCCTTGACGAAATCGGCGTCGGCGCGGCCGGTCTTGCCGACCAGCGCATCGACCTTCTTCTCGTCGACGCGCCGGTCGCCGGAGGTGACGACCAGCACCGCCGCGTCATCGGCCTTACGGCGGAAGACGATGCTCTTGGCGATCTGCCCGAGCGCGATGCCCAGCGCGTCGGCCGCCTGCTGCGCGGTGCGCGCCGCGTCGTCGAGCATGCGCGGCGCATGGGGATGCCCGCTGGCCTGGAGGTGCCGGGCGACGCGCTGGACGCCGTCGGGCAGGGAATGGAGTTCGGAGCCGCACATGGCCCCGATTCTGCCGCGATGCACCAATCCGGACCGCTGCGCGCCGCAGGATGCACCCGACTGCGCCGTCTTCCCGCTTCGCGGGCCGCTGCGGCGCCCGGATCGGCAGGCACGGCCCTTGCATGGCACTGGTCGCCGAGCCGCGGGCAGCGTTGCCCCGATCCGCTCGGCACCTCCGCCAACGCCGGCGGGACCCGATCGAGCTGACGCCCCCCGCGGGCAGCCAGCCCGGTAGTTCCAACACGACTTCGCACTCGTGTGCCGGCGGAAGTGCCTTCCTGCACCCCCTTCAGCCGGGCCCGCGCGTGCGTGCAGGACCGACATGAAGATCATCGTCATCGGCCACGGCATGGTGGGCCACAAGTTCCTCGAGCAGCTGCACGCGCTCGGGGTGCCGGGTGCGGAAGTCACCGTGCTGTGCGAGGAGCCGCGTCCGGCCTACGACCGGGTGCATCTCTCGGACTTCTTCTCGGGCCGCAGCGCCGAGGACCTCTCGCTGGTCGAGCCCGGCTTCTTCGAGAAGACCGGCTTCACCCTGCGCCTGGGCGCGAAGGCCGTCGCCGTCGAGCGGCGCAACAACACCGTCACCACGGCCGACGGCGAGGTGCTGCCCTACGACCGGCTGGTGCTGGCCACCGGCTCGGTGCCCTTCGTGCCCGCGGTGCCGGGCCGCGACCGGCCCCACTGCTTCGTCTACCGCACCATCGAGGACCTGGAGGCCATGCAGGCCTGCGGCGCGCGCAGCCAAAGCGGCGTGGTCGTCGGCGGCGGCCTGCTCGGCCTGGAGTGCGCCAAGGCGCTGCGCGACATGGGCCTGGAGACGCACGTGGTCGAGTTCGCGCCGCGCCTGATGGCGGTGCAGGTGGACGAAGGCGGCGGGCGCACGCTGCGCAGCAGGATCGAGGCGCTGGGCGTGCACGTCCACACCGACCGCAACACGGTGGAGATCACCGATGGCGCCAGTGCGCGGCACCGCATGGTGTTCGCGGACGGCACCTACCTGGAGACCGACATGATCGTGTTCTCCGCCGGCATCCGGGCGCAGGACGCGCTGGCGCGCCAGTGCGCGCTGGCCATCGGCCCGCGCGGCGGCGTGGCGGTGGACGACCACTGCCGCGCCAGCGACCGCCACGTCTACGCCATCGGCGAGTGCGCCTCGTGGAACGAGCAGGTGTTCGGCCTGGTCGCGCCCGGCTACGAGATGGCGCGCGTGGCGGCCAGGCACATCGCCGGCGACGCGCAGGCCGCCTTCACCGGCGCCGACATGAGCACCAAGCTCAAGCTGATGGGCGTGGACGTGGCCAGCATCGGCGACGCGCACGGCCGCACGCCCCGTTCGCGCGCCTACCAGTTCATCGACGAGCGCAGGCAGGTCTACAAGAAGATCGTCGTAAGCGGGGACGGCAGCAGGCTGCTGGGCGCCGTGCTGGTGGGCAACGCCGACGAGTACGGCACGCTGCTGCAGATGGCGCTGAACGGCATCGCGCTGCCGGAGGCGCCCGAGTTCCTGATCCTGCCTTCCAGCGACGGCCAGGCGAAGCCCGGGCTGGGCGTGGAGGCGCTGCCCGACGGCGCGCAGATCTGCTCGTGCAACAGCGTCACCAAGGGCGCGATCTGCGCCGCCGTCGGCGAAGGCGCCTGCACCGTGGCCGACATCAAGGCCTGCACGAAAGCGGGCGCCACCTGCGGCGGCTGCGTGCCGCTGGTCACGCAGGTGATGAAGTTCGAGATGGCGCGCCGCGGCATGGCGGTGAACAACCACCTCTGCGAGCACTTCGCCCACTCGCGCCAGGCGCTGTACCACCTGGTGCGCGTCGGCGGGATCCGGACCTTCGACGAACTGCTCGACAAGCACGGCCAGGGCCTGGGCTGCGACGTCTGCAAGCCGGCGGCGGCCAGCATCCTGGCCTCGTGCTGGAACGACTTCGTGCTCCAGCCCCAGCTCGCCAAGCTGCAGGACAGCAACGACTACTTCCTCGGCAACATCCAGAAGGACGGCACCTACTCGGTGGTGCCGCGCATGCCCGGCGGTGAAGTCACGCCCGACGGCCTGATCGCCGTCGGCACGGTGGCCAAGAAGTACGGCCTGTACACCAAGGTGACGGGCGGCGCGCGGGTAGACATGTTCGGCGCGCGGCTGGAGCAGTTGCCGCTGATCTGGGAGGAGCTGATCGCCGCCGGCTTCGAGTCGGGCCATGCCTACGGCAAGTCGCTGCGCACGGTGAAGAGCTGCGTCGGCTCGATCTGGTGCCGCTACGGCGTGGATGACAGCGTGGGCCTCGCGGTCGAGCTGGAGAACCGCTACAAGGGCCTGCGCGCACCGCACAAGATCAAGTTCGGCGTCTCCGGCTGCACGCGCGAATGCGCCGAGGCCCAGGGCAAGGACGTGGGCGTGATCGCCACCGACAAGGGCTGGAACCTCTACGTCTGCGGCAACGGCGGCATGAAGCCGCGCCACGCCGAGCTGATCGCCTCCGATCTGAAGAAGGACGAGTTGATCCGCCTGATCGACCGCTTCCTGATGTTCTACGTGCGCACCGCCGACCGGCTGCAGCGCACCAGCACCTGGCGCGAATCGCTCGAAGGCGGGCTGGACTACCTGAAGGACGTGCTCATCCGCGACAGCCTCGGGATCGGCGCCGAGCTGGAGGCGCAGATGCAGCACGTGGTCGACACCTACCAGTGCGAATGGAAGACCGCCGTCACCACGCCCGCCACGCGCGCGCGCTTCCGCAGCTTCGTCAACAGCGACCGGCCGGACGAGCACGTCGTCTTCATCGAGGAGCGCGGGCAGATCCGCCCGGCGCGCCCCGAGGAGAAGCGGGCCGCCGCACTCCCCGCCTGAACGCCCTGCCCGAGGACACGACCATGAAGCCCGACTCCCCCGACACCCTGCAGTGGGCCGCCGTGTGCGCGCTCGACGACATCCTGCCCGACACCGGCGTGTGCGCCCGGGTCGGCCACCGGCACGTGGCGGTCTTCCGCGTCGGCGCCGAACGGCTCTACGCCATCGACAACGTGGACCCGAAGTCCGGCGCCAGCGTGCTCTCGCGCGGCCTGGTCGGCAGCCTGGGCGAGCGCATCGTCGTCGCCTCGCCGCTCTACAAGAACCACTTCGACCTCGCCACCGGCGAATGCCTCGAAGCGCCCGAGCACTCGGTGCGCGCCCATGCCGCGCGCGCCGAGGGCGGGCAGGTCCTGGTCCGGCTGGCCTGATCGCCCGCCTCCATTCCCTTCTCTTCCCCCTCTCCACAAGGAAATTCCATGGCCTACCTCGCACCTGCCGAGTTCGTGACCAAGATGGTCGACGCCGGCGAATCCAAGCTCCTGATGTCCACCCGCGACACGCTGATCCGCGCCTACATGGCCGGTGCCATCCTGGCGCTGGCGGCGGCCTTCGCGGTGACGGTCACCGTCAACACCGGCAACGCGCTGGTCGGCGCGATGCTGTTCCCGGTCGGCTTCATCATGCTGTACCTGCTGGGCTTCGACCTGCTGACCGGCGTGTTCACGCTGGCGCCGCTGGCCGTGTTCGACCGGCGCCCGGGCGCCACCTGGCGCGGCGTGCTGCGCAACTGGGGGCTGGTGTTCGCCGGCAACTTCGCCGGCGCGCTGACGGTGGCCGTCTTCATGGCCATCATCTTCACCTTCGGCTTCTCCGAGGCGCCCAACGCCATCGGCGTCAAGCTCGGCCACATCGGCGAGGGGCGCACGGTGGGCTATTCGGCGCACGGCGCGGCGGGCATGCTCACGCTGTTCATCCGCGCGGTGATGTGCAACTGGATGGTCTCCACCGGCGTGGTGGCGGCCATGATGTCCACCAGCGTGTCGGGCAAGGCCATCGGCATGTGGATGCCGGTGATGATCTTCTTCTACATGGGCTTCGAGCACTCGATCGTCAACATGTTCCTGTTCCCCACCGGCCTGATGCTGGGCGGCAACTTCACGCTGATGGACTACTTCATCTGGAACGAGCTGCCCACCGTGCTGGGCAACCTGGTGGGGGGCCTGACCTTCGTCGGCATGACGCTGTACGCCACCCACTACAAGACGGCGCCCAAGCGCGCCGCGCCGGCCGCTTCCGCCCGGACCGAGGCGAAGTCCTCCTCGCAACGCGCCCTGGCCTGAGCGCCGCCCGGTGCCGCCGCACGCCCTGCCGCGCGTCTCGGTCGGCCAGCACTCGGCGGCCGGCCGCGACGGCCCGAACCAGGACTTCCACGGCGCCATGCTGCCCGCCGGCCACCTGCTGGCCGCCAAGGGCATCGCGCTGGCGCTGGCCGACGGCATCGGCTCCAGCCGCGTGAGCCAGGTGGCCAGCGCGGCGGCGGTGCGCGGCTTCCTGGACGACTACTACGCCACCTCCGAAGCCTGGTCCACGCGCCGCTCGGCCGAGCGCGTGCTCGGCGCGCTCAACGCCTGGCTGCACGCCCAGAACCAGCGCGGCGACGCGCGCTTCGACAAGGACCGTGGCTGCGTCTGCACCTTCAGCGCGCTGATCCTCAAGGGCCGCCGGCTGCACCTGCTGCACGTGGGCGATGCGCGGGTCTACCGCGTCCATGCGCAGGCGCTGGAGCAGCTGACGCAGGACCACCGCGTGCGCGTCTCGGCCGAGGAGGCCTACCTCGGCCGCGCCCTGGGCATCGGCGCGCACGTGGAGATCGACCACCACGGCTGGGAGGCCGAGCCGGGCGAGCTCTACCTGCTGGCCACCGACGGCGCGCACACGCACCTCGATGCCGCCGCGGTGCACGAGGCCGTCGCCGGCTGCGGCGGCGACCTCGACGCCGCCGCCCGCACGCTGGTGGCGCAGGCGCACGACCGCGGCAGCGAGGACGACGCCACCGTCCAGTTGCTGCGAGTGGATGCGCTGCCCGAGCCCGGCGCCGATGCGCTGCACCGGCAGCGCGAGACGCTGGCGCTGGCGCTGCCGCCGCCGCTGGCGGCCGGCATGCACTTCGAAGGCTTCACCGTGCTGCGCGAACTGTTCGTCGGCCCGCGCAGCCACGTGCACCTGGCGCGCGACGACGCCACCGGCCGGCATGTGGTGCTGAAGACCCCCTCGGTCGACCTGCGTGACGATGCCGCGCACCTCGACCGCTTCGTGCTGGAAGAGTGGGCGGCGCGGCGCATCGACGGCCCGCACGTCGTGAAGGCCGCCACGGCCGAACGGCCGCGCCGCCACCTGTTTGTCGCGCTGGACTTCGTCGAGGGCCAGACGCTGGCGCAGTGGATGCGCGACCATCCCCGGCCGCCGCTGGAGGCGGTGCGCGCCATCGTGGAGCAGGCCGCGCGCGGCCTGCAGGCGCTGCACCGGCGCGAGATGCTGCACCAGGACCTGCGCCCCGAGAACCTGATGGTCGACGCCGCCGGCACCGTGACCTTGATCGACCTGGGCTCGGTGCACGTGGCCGGGCTGGCGGAGCGGCTGGACGCGCCGCCCGCGCCTGCGGTGGAAGGCACGCTGCAGTACGCCGCGCCGGAACTGCTGTTGGGCGAAGGCGCCAGCGAGCGCTCGGACCTGTTCTCGCTGGCCGCGATCGCCTACCAGATGCTGGCCGGCCAGTTGCCCTACAGCCTGGACGCTGCCCGCGTACGCACGCCGGCCGACCTGCGCCGGCTGCGCTGCGTGCCGCTGCGCCACCACCGGCCCGAACTGCCGGCCTGGGTCGATGCCGTTCTGCACAAGGCCCTGCAGCCCGATGCGCAGCGGCGCCAGGAGGCGGTGTCGGAGTTCGTGCACGACCTGCGCGCACCGGCGCCGCAGTTCCTGCAGCGGCGCCCCGTGCCGCTGGCCGAGCGCGACCCGGTGCGCTTCTGGCAAGGGATCGCGCTGCTGCTGGCGCTGGCGGTCGTCGTGCTGATCGCTCTGCGGGTGTTAGGGCGCTGAGATGGCCGCCTCGGGCGTGTGAGGGGGAGCGGGGTAAGCCATGGTCCGGCCCTGGCCCCGGTCAACTCCCCTCACCCGTTCACGCTGAGCCTGTCGAAGCGCATCACCCGGCTTCGACAGGCTCAGCCCGAACGGGGGTGGTGGGTTGACGGCACCTTGGATGCTCCCTCCCGGTTCCACGCGCCGTGGCCGGGGGCCTGGGGCGCGGGCGATTTGTGGGGCGGCGAGGAGCGCAGGACAGGGGCGGGCGGGCCTGCGGTAGGACAGGCACGCTTCAACTCTGACTCGCTGCACCTGTTTGAACGGAGCGCTCCGCAGGAGCGCGCAGTGAGTTATGCAGCGCCGCCCCTGGCCGAGCACCGCAGCGAAGTCGGCGCAACGCGCCGACCGCCCCACCATGAGCCCGCGCCCCAGGCCCCGGCCACGGCGCGCTCCCCCTAAGTCACGTCAGGAGTCAGCCACCCCACTCAACCCATCCACCGCCTGGAACATCGCCTGCCGCGCCTGGCTGATGACCTGCCCCTTCCAGGCGTCGGTGTCGGTGTAGAAGGCCTCGCGCATCTGCCGGCGGATGGCCGCGGCCAACTCGGGGGCGGCGTCGGGATGGTTGTGCAGCCAGTGGTCGGCACGCGTGGCCTGCATCACCTCCAGCAGCGGCAGCGTGCCGTACTCCATCGCGATGCCGGTGTACTCGGCCTGCGGGCATTCCTCGTAGACCGCGTTCCACATCAGGCCGTTGAGCAGCGAGGAGGTGGAGCTGCCGTCGTAGATCGAGGTGACGGGCGTGGCGCCGCCGCCGCTCCACCAGGCGCTGGCGCGCCGGTAGGCGGCCGCGTCGTCGCGGCAGGCGAAGATGCGCTCGCCCAGCCCGTTCGGGCCCAGGCCGGTGTGCAGGTCGATCCAGGCGATGCGCCGCGCCGCCGCGCCGTGCTGGCGCAGCACCTGGCGCAGCGTGCGGTTGCTCCAGGTGGGTGCCTTGCCGCCGAAGAACACGCCGTCCTCGAACTGGTACTGCCCACTCGACATGGCGGCCTGGAAGGCGGGCATGCCGTGCTGCTGCATCCACTGGCCCAGCGCCGCCTCGTTGGCCGGCGTGGGCGGCCACTCGCGCGGCAGCAGCAGCGCGTGCAGCTCGGCATACGCGGGGTTGGCGGGCAGCGGAGCGCCGAAGTCCGCGAAGTTGCGGTTCAGGTCCACGTTCTCCTGCGTCGTCCGCCGCCCGTACGAGAAGCCGTGCGGATTGAGCGCATGCACGTACAGCACCGCCACGCCGGCGGCGCGCGCCTTGTCGCGCCACTCGTCGTCGTGCAGCGCGAAGACCTGCACGCCGCTGCCGCAGTGGCCCTCCACGCCGTGGCAGGCGCTGGTGACGACGAGCAGGCGCTCGGCATCGGCCGGGCCTTCGCGCGCCACGTCCATCGCCAGCGCCTCGCCCCCGGCGCCGGGCAGCGCGAGCGGATGCGTCTGCACCGGCAGCCCCGCCGCCACGCAGGCGGCCAGGAACTTGGCGCGCCCCTCGGCATAGCTCGCCGGGAAAGCCTCCGCCACGCCGATCATGCGGCACGCTCCCGGGCCAGCCACTGCTCGGCCAGCTGCACCCAGACCGTGGCGCCCAGCGGGATCAGGTCGTCGTTGAAGTCGTAGCTGGCGTTGTGCAGCGTACAGGGCCCCTCGCCGTGCAGCGCCGGGCGGTGGCTGCCGTCGCCGTTGCCGATGAAGGCGTAGGCGCCGGGCCTGGCCTGCAGCATGAAGGCGAAGTCCTCGGAGGTCATCGCCGGCTCCTGCTTCAGCACGTTGTCGGCGCCGACCACGCTCGCCATCACGCCGCGGGCGAAGTTCGCCTCGGCCTCGGTGTTGACGGTGGGCGGGTAGTAGCGCACGAACTCGAAATCGCACTCGGCGTCGTGCGCGGCGCAGATGTGCTCGGAGATCTTGCGCATGCGCGCCTCGATCATGTCCAGCACCTCGATGGAGAAGGTGCGCACGGTGCCGGTGATCTCGCAGTCGTTGGGGATCACGTTGTTGGTGTCGCCGGCATGCACCGTGGTCACGGAGATGACGGCCGCGTCCAGCGGCTTCATCTTGCGCGTCAGGATGGTCTGGAAGGCCTGCACCATCTCGCAGGCGATGGGCACCGGGTCGATGGTGGTGTGCGGCAGCGCCGCGTGACCGCCCTTGCCGCGCACGGTGATGTAGAACTTGTTGCCCGAGGCCATCACCGGCCCGGGGCTGACGGCGAACTGCCCGGCCTGCATGCCCGGCCAGTTGTGCATGCCGAACACGGCCTCCATCGGGAACTTCTCGAACAGCCCGTCCTTGATCATCCGGTCAGCGCCGCCGCCGCCCTCCTCGGCCGGCTGGAAGATCAGGTAGACGGTACCGTCGAAGTGGCGGTGCTTCGCCAGGTGCTGCGCCGCCGCCAGCAGCATGGCGGTGTGGCCGTCGTGGCCGCAGGCGTGCATCTTGCCCTCGTGCTTGCTGGCATGCGTGAAGGTGTTGAGCTCGTGGATGGGCAGCGCGTCCATGTCGGCGCGCAGGCCCACGGCGCGCGGGCTGGTGCCGTTCTTCACGATGCCGACCACGCCGGTGGTGCCCAGGCCGCGGTGGATGGGAATGCCCCATTCCGTCAGCCGCGCCGCAACCACGTCTGCGGTGCGGACTTCCTCGTAGGCCAGTTCGGGATGCGCGTGCAGGTCGCGCCGGATGGCGGCGATGCCGGCGGCCTGCGTGACGATGGAATCGATGAGCTTCATGCGCCGCAGTCTAGGCTTTTGGGCCGAAGCCGCCACCGCCGCAAACCCGGGGCCCGGGGCGCGCCCTGCGCCGCGGGCGGGCGGCGGCCGGCTGCCTCACAATCCCCCCATGCCCGAGACCGCCCTTTCCGCCCGCGCCCTGGAGTTCGCCCAGACGCTGGTGCAGATGAACACCGTCAGCGCGAACAGCAACCTGGAGCTGATCGACTTCGCGCGCGACCACCTGGCCGGGCTGGGCATCCGCAGCCGCCTGACCTGGAACGCCGACCGGACCAAGGCCAACCTGTTCGCCACGCTGGGCGCGGGCAAGCCGGCCGGCGTCATCCTCTCGGGCCACACCGACACCGTTTCCTGGGACGGCCAGGACTGGAGCGTGGACCCGCTCTCGGCCATCGTGCAGGACTGGCCGATCACCGAGGGCGACGACTTCCGCGGCAGCGCGCGCCTGTACGGCCGCGGCGCGGCCGACATGAAGGGCTTCATCGCGGTGGCGCTGGCCAACGCCGAGCGCTTCGTCGAGAGCGACGCGCCCTTCTCGGTGCACCTGGCCCTCAGCTACGAGGAGGAGATCGGCTGCTTCGGCGTGCGCGAGCTGATCGCCGACCTGAAGGAGGCCGACATCCGCCCGCTGGCCTGCATCGTCGGCGAGCCGACGCTGATGGTGCCGGCCATCGCGCACAAGGGCGTGTACCGCTGGCGCTGCTGCGTGCGCGGCAAGGAGGCGCACTCCTCGCTCACGCCGCAGTCGGTCAACGCCGTCGAGATGGCCGCCCGCGTGGTCGGCAAGCTGCGCGACATGGCCGAGCTGTACGAGCGGGCCGAGCGGCGCTACACCGGCTTCGACGTGCCCTATTCCACCGCCAGCGTGGGCCAGTTCCACGGCGGCATCGCCGACAACGTGGTGCCGCGCGACGCGGAGTTCCGCTACGAGTTCCGCAACCTGCCGATGGTGGACGCGCTGGCCATGCAGCGCGAGGTCGAGGCCTACGCCCGCTCGCTGGAGCCGGCGATGAAGAAGGTCGCGCCCGAGGCGGGCTTCCGCTTCGAGACCATCTGCGAGATCCCGGCCTTCCAGGGCGACGAGAAGGACGCGGTGACGCGCCTGGCCCAGCGCCTCGCCGGCGAGCCGCGCACCACGCTGGTGGCCTTCGGCACCGAGGCGGGCCTGTTCAAGGGCGCCGGCATTCCCACGGTGGTGTGCGGCCCGGGCAGCATCGCGCAGGCGCATCAGCCCGACGAGTACGTGACGCTGGAACAGCTCGCCCGCTGCGAGGTTTTCATGCAGGGCCTGGCGGACACGAAGGACATTGGCTGAGGCCGAGGCGACCCGCGCCGCGCGCCATCCGGCCGCCGGCATGAAGCGCCTGGCGCTGGCGCTGCTGGCCGGCGCCGCCCTGCTCTATGCCGCGGCCACGCGCTGGGGCGCCCTGCACCCGGCCATGGGCTACGTGGCGGCCTTCGCCGAGGCGGCGATGGTCGGCGCCATTGCCGACTGGTTCGCGGTGACGGCGCTGTTCCGCCGCCCGCTCGGGCTGCCGATCCCGCACACGGCCATCATCCCGGAGAACAAGGCGCGCATCGGGCGCAACCTGGCGAATTTCATCTGCGACCACTTCCTCGCCACGCCGCAGGTGCTGGCCAAGCTGCGCGCCGCCGACCCGGCCCTGCGCCTGGCGCGCTGGCTGGCCCGCCCGGCACAGGCCGGGCAGCTGGGCGCCCTGGCGGCCGTGCTGCTGCGCTACGGCCTCACCGCCTTCGACGACGAGCGGGTGCGCGCCTTCCTGGCGCGGGCGGCGGGCGCAGGCCTGGCGCAGCTGGACTTCTCGCGGCTGGCCGGCCGGGTGCTGGAGGCGCTGACCGCCGACGGCCGCCACCAGGCGCTGCTGGACGACCTGCTGGGCCGCACGGCCGCGCTGCTGGACGACGAGCAGTTGCAGGAGCAGCTCACCGACGCCATCGCCCGCGAGATCAAGGCGCTGCGCTACGTCGGGCTGGACCAGGTGGCGGCCCGCCTGGCCACGCGCAAGATCGTCGCCGCCGTCGCGCGCACGCTGGGCGAGACGGCGGCCACGCCCGGCCATCCGCTGCGCCGGCGCTTCGACGGCTTCATGGACCGCGCGGCGGCGCGGCTGCAGGCCGACCCGGCCTTCATCGCCCGCGGCGAGCAAATCCGCGCCGAGCTGCTGGCCCACCCCGCCCTGGCCGACTACCTGCAGGGCCTGTGGGACCGCCTGCGCGCCTGGCTCGACGCCGACCTGGCGCGCGAGGACTCCAGCCTGCGCCGCCGCGTCACCCAGCTGGCCGGCACGCTCGGCGAGCGGCTGCAGGCCGACGAGGCGATGCGCCGCTGGATCGACGAACAGCTCCTCGACGGCGCGCCCCGCGCCATCGACCGCTGGCGCGAGCGCATCCGCCGCTACATCGAGGAGCGCGTCGCGCAGTGGGACAGCGCCGAACTGACCGGCGAGGTGGAGCGCGCCATCGGCCGCGACCTGCAGTTCATCCGCATCAACGGCACGCTGGTGGGCGGGCTGGTCGGCCTGCTCATCCACGCCGCCACCCGCGCGCTGGGCGGGTGAGGGCGCCCGGCCCGCGCACAATGACGGCATGGCCCCCAACGCCGCCCGCATCCCGCCCATCCAGGCCCTGCTGGCCTTCGAGGCCGTCGCGCGCCTGCGCAGCGTGACGCAGGCGGCGGCCGAGCTGAGCGTCACGCCCAGCGCGGTGAGCCACCGCATCCGCCAGCTCGAGTCGCAGCTCGGCCTGAAGCTCTTCGCCGCGCGCGGCGAGTTCCTGCCCACGGCCGAGGGCGCCGCCTACCTGGCGCGCGTGCGCGAGGCGATGGCGGCGCTGCAGGACCAGCCGCTGGCCGGCCAGCCCGGCGCCGACGCGCCGGCGCGGCTGCGCGTGGCGGTCACGCCCACCTTCTCGCGCCAGTTGCTGCTGCCGCGGCTGGCGATGTTCCGCCACGCCTACCCGGACATCGAGCTGATGCTGCAGGTGGCCATCCCGATCCACAACGTGACGGCCGAGGAGGCCGACATCGAGCTGCGCTTCGGCACCGGTCCCTTCCCCGACCGCGAGTCGATGCACCTGCTCTCGGACGAGGTCTGCCCGGTGTGCAGCCCGGAGTACCTGCGCGAGGCCGGTCCCTTCGACGACGGCTTCGAGACGGAGGCGTCGATCGGCCGCGCGCACCTGATCCGCTCGCCGCTGGAGCCCTGGCGCACCTGGTTCCGCGCCTGCGGCATCGGCCTGCCGGA
Source organism: Xenophilus azovorans DSM 13620 (assembly GCF_000745855.1). Taxonomy (GTDB): domain Bacteria; phylum Pseudomonadota; class Gammaproteobacteria; order Burkholderiales; family Burkholderiaceae_C; genus Xenophilus; species Xenophilus azovorans. Next base: position 142,446 of record NZ_KN050766.1, on the reverse strand, counting down.
GCCGGCCTCGGGCAACCAGTTCAACGACCTGGGGCTGGTGCACGACGCCGCGGTGGCCGGCTTCGGCGTGGCGCTGATGCGCATGCGGCTCGGGCAGAGCTGGCTGGACAGCGGCCGCCTGGTGCGCCTGTCGCCGCGCAGCGTGCGCTCGCCGCACGACTACTTCCTGTGCTGGAAGCCGGGCACGCTGGAACGCTGGGAATGCGCCGCCTTCGTCGACTGGCTACGCGGTGCGTTGAAATGACACACCCCCCAAGCGGCTTCGCCGCTCCCCCCTCTCTCGCCTTCGGCGGGAGGGGGGCGCACCCGGAGGCCTGGCCAAGCCAGTTCCTCGGGTGCCCTGGCATGGCCTGCTCCGCGGCCTTCGGATCAGGGAAGGCTGTCGTGTTCCATGCGATGCGGACAGCGCGCGCCGCTCCATGAAAAACTGAAGCAGCCTGGGCGCCGCGCGGGCGGCACTGAAAAACTTTCACACCCGCCGCAACCATATTTCACGCACGCGGCGGAACCCCGCCCCTACAGTCCGCTCCCGGCAGGCCCCGCAGCCGGCTGGGCCGTGCCTGTCAGCCAGGGCGCCGCCGGCGCCCGCGCCATTCCCACAACGACACACCAACAGGAGACGCGCCATGACCTGGCAGCAGATCTACGACCCGTTCGGCAACATGTTCATCTCCACCGCCCTCGCGGCGATCCCGGTGGTGGTGATGCTGGCCGCCCTGGGCTTCTTCCACATCAAGGCGCACATCGCGGCCGGCATGGGCCTGGTGGCGGCGCTGCTGGTGGCCATCTTCGCCTACGGCATGCCGGCCGACATGGCCGGCCGCGCGGCCCTGTTCGGCGGCTTCACCGGCCTGCTGCCCATCGGCTGGATCGTGCTGAACATCATCTTCCTCCACCAGCTCACCGAGCAGAACGGCAGCTTCGCCGTGCTGCAGGACTCGCTGTCGGGCATCACCGAGGACCGGCGCATCCAGCTCCTGCTGATCGCCTTCTGCTTCGGCGCCTTCTTCGAGGGCGCGGCCGGCTTCGGCACGCCGGTGGCGGTGACGGCGGCCATTCTGATCGGCCTGGGCTTCTCGCCGCTGGCGGCCTCGGGCCTGAGCCTGATCGCGAACACGGCGCCGGTGGCCTTCGGTGCGCTGGGCACGCCGGTGATCACCCTGGCCAAGGTGCACGGCTACGACCTGATGGAAGTGACGGCCATGATCGGCCGCCAGTTGCCCTTCTTCTCGCTGCTGGTGCCCTTCTGGCTGATCTGGGCCTTCGCCGGGCGCAAGGGCATGATGGAGATCTGGCCGGCCATCCTGGTCACCGGCGTGAGCTTCGCGGTGCCGCAGTACCTGGTGTCCAACTTCATCGGCCCCGAGCTGGTGGACATCATCGCCGCCATCGTCTCGATGATCTGCCTGGTCGCCTTCCTGCGCGCGTGGAAGCCGAAGAAGGTGTGGACCTCACCCTCGCTGCGCGGCCACGACCCGAGCGCCGCCGAAGCCAAGCCGCCGCAGCCCGTCACCCGCCACAGCACCCAGGCGCTGGTGGCCGCCTGGACGCCGTGGGTCATCCTGTCGGTGTTCGTCTTCATCTGGGGCCTGCCCTCGGTCAAGACCTGGCTCAACGGCCTGTTCGCGCCTTCCTTCCCGATGGAAGGCCTGCACAACATGATCGAGAAGATGCCGCCCGTGGTGCCCACGCCGCACAAGGAAACGGCCGTCTACTCGCTGAACCTGCTGTCGGCCACCGGCACGGGCATCCTGGCGGCCGCCATCGTCGGCGCGCTGGTGATGAAGTACAACCCCGTGGCCATCGTGCGCACCTTCTTCAAGACGCTGTGGCTGGTGAAGTTCTCGCTGCTGACCATCGTGCTGATGCTGGCGCTGGGCACGCTCACCCGCTACTCGGGCACCGACACCACGCTGGGCCTGGCCTTCGCCAACACGGGCGTGCTGTATCCCTTCTTCGGCACGCTGATGGGCTGGCTGGGCGTGGCGCTCACCGGCTCCGACACCGCCTCCAACGTGCTGTTCGGCGGCATGCAGAAGGTGGCGGCCGAGCAGCTGCACCTGAGCCCCAACCTGATGGGCGCGGCCAACAGCTCGGGCGGCGTGATGGGCAAGATGATCGACGCGCAGTCGATCGTGGTCGCCTCCACCGCCACGCGCTGGTTCAACCACGAGGGCGACATCCTGCGCTACGTGTTCTTCCACTCCATCGCGCTGGCCTGCCTGGTCGGCCTGTACGTGACGATGCAGGCCTACGTCTGGCCGTTCACGCTGATGGTCGTGCATTGAACGGACAATTCGCCCCATGAGCGTCATCACCACCATCGAGGACCTGCGCGTGCTCGCCGAGCGGCGCGTGCCGCGCATGTTCTACGACTACGCCGACTCGGGTTCGTGGACGGAGGGCACCTACCGCGCCAACGAGGAGGACTTCCAGAAGATCAAGCTGCGCCAGCGCGTGGCGGTGAACATGGAGGGGCGCACCACGGCGACCACGATGGCGGGCCAGGCAGCGGCGATGCCGGTGTCCATCGCGCCGGTGGGCCTGACGGGCATGCAGCACGCAGACGGCGAGATCCACGCCGCGCGCGCGGCCGAGAAGTTCGGCATCCCCTTCACGCTCTCGACCATGAGCATCTGCTCGATCGAGGACATCGCCGAGCACACGAAGGCGCCGTTCTGGTTCCAGCTCTACATGATGCGCGACCGCGAATCGATGGCCCGGATGATCGGCCGCGCGCGCGACGCCAACTGCAGCGCGCTGGTGCTCACGCTCGACCTGCAGGTGATCGGCCAGCGCCACAAGGACCTGAAGAACGGCCTGACGGCGCCGCCCAGGCCGACGCTGAAGAACATCCTCAACCTGATGACCAAGCCGCGCTGGTGCCTGGGCATGGCCGGCACGAAGCGGCGCACCTTCCGCAACCTGGTGGGCCACGTCAAGGGCGTCTCCGACATGAGCTCGCTGGCGGCCTGGACCAACGAGCAGTTCGACCCGCGCCTGTCGTGGGCCGACATCGAGTGGGTCAAGCGGCAGTGGGGCGGCAAGCTGATCCTCAAGGGCATCATGGTCGAGGAGGACGCGCGACTGGCGGCCGAGGCGGGCGCGGACGCCATCGTGGTGAGCAACCACGGCGGGCGCCAGCTCGACGGCGCGCCCTCGAGCATCTCCGCGCTGCCGCCCATCGTCGACGCGGTGGGCGATCGGCTGGAGGTGTGGATGGACGGCGGCATCCGCAGCGGCCAGGACGTGCTCAAGGCCTGGGCGCTGGGCGCACGAGGCACCATGATCGGCCGCGCCATGGCCTACGGCCTGGGCGCGATGGGCGAGGCCGGCGTCACCAAGGCGCTGCAGATCATCCACAAGGAGCTGGACGTGACGATGGCCTTCTGCGGGCACACGAACATCCAGAACGTGGATCGCTCGATCCTGCTGCCGGGGACGTATCCGACGGCCTGAAGCCGGGCTTTTGGGCTCTTGGGCTCGGGCTCAGTGCCGGCCCAGGCCCCGGTGAGGGGACGGTGGCGCTTCGGTGGAGCGGTCGGCGCGTTGCGCCGACTCCCCTGCGATGCTCGCGCGGCCGGGCCGGCGCAGAACTCGCTACGTTCACTTCGTTCACTGCGCTCAAACATCTGCGCCGAGTCAGATCACGAAGCATGCCTGTCCTGCGGCAGGCATGCAGCCCGGCCGCCCTGCGCTTCTCGGCGCTCCACAGGCGCGCCACCGCCCCCTCACCGGGGCCTGGGCCTGCTCCCGCGACCCAACGGACCGTTGCAGAACACCTCTGCCCGTTCAACTCCCCTCACCCGTTCACGCTGAGCCTGTCGAAGCGCGTCACCCGGCTTCGACAGGCTCAGCCCGAACGGTGGTTGGGGTATCAGCCTCCCCGTTGGATGCTCTACCAACGGTTCCACGCGCCGTGGCCGGGGGCCTGGGGCGAGGGCGATTTGTGGGGCGGCGAGGAGCGCAGGCCGTGGGGCGGGCGTGCCTGCCGAAGGACAGGCACGCTTCAACATCTGACTTGCCGCAGCTGTTTGAGCGCAGCGCTCCGAAGGAGCGCGTAGCGAGTTCTGCGGCACCGCCCCGCGGCCGAGCACCGCAGCGCAGTCGGCGCAACGCGCCGACCGCCCCACCATGAGCCCGCGCCCCAGGCCCCCGGCCACGGCGCGCGCCACGGACCACAAAAAAGGCCGTCCGGAAAGGAGCGGCCTCGTCATCGACGCATCCGGCAGCCTACTGCGCCAGGTAGTCCGACACCACCTTCCACTTCCCATCCACGATCTGCGACAGCCGCGAGGCGTTGTTGCCCAGGCGCTTGGTGGCGGTGAAGGTCATCTTCGGCGCGCCGAACATGTCGGGCTCGAAGGTGCTGGCGTCCATCAGCTTGACGAAGGAATCGGTCGTCAGGTTGGCGCCGGCCTTCTGCGCCACCTGGGCGAAGGCGTCGATGATCATGTAGCCGTAGACCGAGAACACGGTCGGGTCCTCATTGAACTTGGTCTTGTACTTGTTGGCCCAGAAGCGGATCTTCTCGTTCGCCTCGTCGGTGTAGGGGTTCTGCACCGTCATGGTGGCGTAGATGCCGTCCATCGCCTTGCCGCCCAGCTTGTGGATCAGGTCGGTGTAGGCGGCGCTGGAGCCGAGGAACACCGGGTTGAAGCCCGTCTTGCGCGCCTCGCCCACGGTGCCGATGGTCTCGCGGATGATGGTGCCGAGCACCACCAGGTCGCAGCCCGCGGCCTTCATCTTCGCCACCTGGCTGCTGAAGTCGGTGGCGCCGCGCTTGAAGCTGGTCTTCTCGGCCAACTCCATGCCCACCGTCTTCAGGCCCGCCTCGGCGCCGCGCTGCACCTCCAGGCCGAACTCGTCGTCCTGGTAGATGGTGCAGACCTTCTTGGCGCCCTTGTCCTTCACCAGCTTGGGCAGCGCCATGCGGATCTGGTCGTAGTAGGTGGCGGCGAAGGAGTACTTGAGCCGGTGGTGCGGCTCGTACATCTCTCGCGCGGCGGTGATCGGGAAGAAGTTGATGACGTTCTTGTCGAACTGCACCGGCATCGCCGCCATATTCTGCGCGGTGCCGATGTGGCCGGCCATGATGAAGATCTTGTCCTGGTTCACCAGCTTCTGCGCCGCCAGCACCGCCTTCTTGGGGTCGTAGCCCGAGTCCTCCACGTACAGCTTGAGCTTGCGGCCGTTGATGCCGCCCTGCTCGTTGATCTCCTCCACGCGCAGCTGCATGCCGTTGCGCGACTGCTTGCCGAAGCCCGCCAGCGGCCCGGACAGGTCCTGGATGGTGCCGATGCGGATCTCGTCCTTGCTCACGCCCTGCTGGGCCAGGGCGAAGGGGCTGGCCAGGGCCAGAGCGGCCAGGGCGATCAGGGTCTTGTTCATGGCGGCGTCTCCTTTTGCTTGGGTTTCACGAGTACATGGCTTCGATGCGGTCGGCGTACTTGGCCTGCACCAGCTTGCGCTTGAGCTTCATGGTGGGCGTCAGCTCCTCGTCCTCGGCGCTGAGTTGCGTGTCCAGCAGGAAGAACTTCTTGATCTGCTCGACCCGGGCGAACTTCGCGTTGACGCGGTCGATCTCGCCCTGGATCAGCGCCTGCACCTCGGGCGCCCGCGTCAGGCTGGCGTAGTTGCTGAAGGGCACGTCGTGGTCCTGCGCGAATTTCTCGACGTTCTCCTGGTCGATCATGATGATCACCGTCAGGTAGGGCCTCGCATCCCCGATCACCACCGCGTCGGTGACGTAGGGGCTGAACTTGAGCTCGTTCTCCAGCTCGCTGGGCGTGATGTTCTTGCCGCCTGCCGTGATGATGATGTCCTTCATCCGGTCGGTGATGCGGAAATACCCGTCCTCGTCCACCGAGCCGACGTCGCCGGTGTGCAGCCAGCCGTCCGGGTCGATGGTCTCGGCCGTCTTCTCGGGCTGGTGCAGGTAGCCCATGAAGACGTTCGGCCCGCGCACCCGGATTTCGCCGGTGCCCTCGTCGATGCGCACCTCGTTGTACGCCGTGGCCGGGCCAATGGAGCCGGGCTTGATGCGCGCCGCCGGCATGCCGGTGGAAGCGCCACCGGTCTCCGTCATGCCCCACACCTCCAGCATCGGCACGCCCAGCGCGAGGTACCAGCGCACCAGCTCGGGCGAGATGGGCGCCGCGCCGGTGACGAGGAAGCGCGCCCGGTGGATGCCGATGAGCTTGCGCACGTTGTCCAGCGCCAGCCAGCGCGCCATGCGGAAGCGCAGCTTCAGCGCGCCGCCCACCGGCTGCCCGGCCAGCACCCGCTCGGCGATGCGCTGGCCGACGCCGATGGCCCAGGCGTAGACGGCGCGCTGCAGCGGCGTGGCCTCCTTCAGCGCGATCATCACGCCCGAGTAGAACTTCTCCCACACCCGCGGCACGGCCAGGAACACGGTGGGCGCGATCTCGCGCACGTTCTCTGGCACCGTCTCCGGGTTCTCGACGAAGTTGAGCACCGCGCCGGTGTACATGGCGAAGTACTCGCCGCCCATGCGCTCGGCCACGTGGCACAGCGGTAAAAAGCACATGCGCTCGTCGCGCTCGTCCTGCGCGATCAGCGTGTTGTAGCCGCGCATGGCGTACACCAGCCCGGCATGGCTGTGCATGGCGCCCTTGGGCTTGCCGGTGGTGCCCGAGGTGTAGATGAGGATGGCCAGGTCTTCCGGCTGCACCTGGGCCACACGCTCCTCCACCGCGCCCGGGTTCTGCGCCAGGTGCTCGCGGCCCATCGCGCGCAGGGTGTCCAGGCTCAGCACGTCGGGGTCGCGGAAGTCGCGCAGCCCCTTCATGTCGAACACGACCACCTTGCGCAGCAGCGGCAGCTGCGAACGCACGGCCAGCGCCTTGTCGAGCTGCTCGTCGTCCTCGACGAAGAGCACGACGCTGCGCGAGTCCTCGCACAGGTAGTGCACCTGGCTCGCCGCGTCGGTCGGGTAGATGCCGTTGGAGACGCCCGCGCAGCTCAGCACCGCCAGGTCGGCCAGCACCCATTCGACGACGGTGTTGGACAGGATCGACGCGCACTCGCCGCGCGCGAAACCCAGCGCCAGCAGGCCGTGGGCGATCTCGCGCACCGCCTCGGCGGTCTGCGCCCACGTCCAGGCGCGCCAGATGCCCAGCTCCTTCTGGCGCATCCACACCTGCTCGCCGCGCAGGCCGGCGGCGTTCCAGAACACGGCAGGCAGCGTCTCGCCCGGCACCACGACGTCGGTGCGCGGCTGCATGTGGGCGGTGTCCCAGAGGCCCGCGGGGAGGTACGCGCTGCTGCCGTTCATCGCCATGTCTTCTTTTTCTTCCAGCGCCGCTCGCCGCGGGCGCCGCTTTCCTGCATGCCGAGGTAGAACTCCTTGATGTCCTCCTTCTCGCGCAGGCGCTCGCAGGTGTCTTCCATGACGATGCGGCCGTTCTCCAGCACGTAGCCGTAGTCGGCGGCGTTGAGCGCCATGTTGGCGTTCTGCTCCACCAGCAGCAGCGTCGTCCCGCGCTCGCGGTTGATGCGCACCACGATCTCGAAGATCTCCTTGGTGAGCTTGGGGGAGAGGCCCAGCGAGGGCTCGTCCAGCAGCATCAGCTCCGGCGCGGCCATCAGCGCACGGCTGATCGCCAGCATCTGCTGCTGGCCGCCGGAGAGCAGGCCGGCGTCCTGCGCGGCGCGCTCCTTCAGGATGGGGAAGTAGCCGAACACCGTCTCCATGTCGCGCGCCACGCCGTCGCGGTCGCGCCGGGTGTAGGCGCCCATCAGCAGGTTGTCGCGCACCGACAGCAGCGGGAACACCTCGCGCCCCTCGGGCACGTGCGACAGGCCCTGCTGCACGATGTAGGCCGGGTCCTTGGCGGTGATGTCCAGGCCCTTGAAGTGCACCGTGCCCTTGCGCGGGTCGATGATGCCGGAGATGGTCTTGAGGATGGTCGTCTTGCCGGCGCCGTTGCTGCCCAGCACGGTGGCGATCTCGCCGCGCCGCACCTTCAGGCTCACGCCGCGGATGGCCTTGATGGGGCCGTAGGCGCTCTCGACGTTGAGCAGTTGCAGCACGTCGTCGGTCATGCCGTCCTCCTGAGGCTGCTCACGTCTTCCACCGTACCGAGATAGGCTTCCACCACGCGCGGGTCCGCCTGCACCTCGCGCGCCGTGCCCAGCGCCAGCACTTCGCCCTGGTTCATCGCCAGCACGCGGTCGGACACCTTGGACACCAGCGTCATGTCGTGCTCCACCATCAGCACCGAGATGCCCAGCTCCTGCTGGATGTCCTGGATCCAGAAGGCCATGTCGGCCGTCTCCTCCACGTTCAGGCCCGACGAGGGTTCGTCCAGCAGCAGCAGCTTCGGCTCGGTACACAGCGCGCGCGCCAGCTCCACCACCTTGCGCACGCCATACGGCAGGCCGGCCGCCAGCGCGTCGCGGTGGTGCTGCAGGTCCAGCAGGTCGATCACCTGCTCGGCCTTCTCGCGCGCCTCGATCTCGGCGCGGCGCGTGGCGGGGGTGAAGAAGACCTCGCGCCAGAAGCCGGTGCGGCGGTGCGTGTGGCGGCCGATCAGCAGGTTGTGCAGCACCGTGGCGTGCTCGAACAGCTCGATGTTCTGGAAGGTGCGCGCGATGCCCAGCGCCGCGATGGCGTGCGGCGGCTGTTCGGTCAGCACCACCGGCGCGCCGCCTTCGCCGTGCCAGGTGATGCTGCCGGTGGTGGGCTGGTAGATGCGGCTGATGAGGTTGAACACCGTCGTCTTGCCGGCGCCGTTGGGGCCGATGAGGGTGAACACCTCGCCGCGCCGCACCTCGAAGCCCACCTTGTTGACCGCCAGCACGCCGCCGAAGCGCACGCTCAGGTCGTGGGCCGAGAGGAGGATGTCGCCGCTCATCAGTGCCCGCCCGGCCGCCCGAAGGGCACTGAGCGCCCCCTTGGGGGGCAGCGACACACGAAGTGAGGAGCGTGGGGGCTCATCATTTCAATCGGTCGGATTTCGTGAACGACTTCTGCCGCTTGAACATGCCCCGGCGGTAGAAGGGAAAGAGCTGCAGCCAGGTGCGGATCTTCAGCCAGCGCCCGTACAGGCCCATCGGCTCGAAGAGCACGAAGGCGATCAGCACCACGCCGTACACCAGCCCCTGCAGCCCCGGCGCCTGGCCGATGGCCTCGGGCAGCCAGTCCTTGCTCATGGCGATGAGCTGCGGCATCGAGATCAGGAAGATCGCGCCCAGGAACACGCCGTGCACCGAGCCCAGACCGCCGATCACCACCATCAGCAGCAGGTCGATGGACTGCAGGATGCTGAACTGGTCGGGCGAGAGGAAACTGATCTTGTGCGCGTACAGCGCCCCGCCCAGCCCGGCCAGCGCCGCCGACACGGCGAAGGACAGCGTCTTGTAGCGCGCCAGGTGGATGCCCATGCTCTGCGCCGAGACCTCCGAGTCGCGGATCGCGACGAAGGCCCGCCCGGTGGGCGCGCGCAGCAGGTTGAGCACGCCCAGCGTGCACAGGATGGTGGTGACCAGGCACACGAAGTAGAAGGCCTCCCCGCCGCCGAAGTCGATGCCGAACAAGTGCGGCGACTTCACGTGCAGCCCCGCGTTGCCGCCGGTAACACTCTCCCAGCGCGCGAACACCTCCTCGACGATGAAGCCGAAGGCCAGCGTGGCGATGCCCAGGTAGATGCCCTTGACGCGCAGCGCCGGCATGGCGACCACCACGCCCACCGCCGCCGAGAGCAGCGCCGCCGCCACCATCGCCAGCGGGAAGGGCACGCCCAGGTTGACCAGCACGCCCTGCGTGTAGGCCCCCGTGCCCAGGAAGGCCGCGTGCCCGATGGAGAACTGCCCGGTGAAGCCGGCCAGCAGCATCAGCCCCAGGCCCACCACCGAGTAGATGAGCACGAAGTTGAGCTGCGCGAGCCAGTATTCGTCGAGCGCCCAGGGCGCGGCCAGCAGCGCGAGGCCGAGCAGCGCATACCAGAAGCGGTGGCCGCCGTGCTTGGCGAGCGCGATGTCCTGCGCGTAGCTGGTCTTGAAGAGGAAGCGCATGACGGCCCTGCTACACCTTCTTCCTGAGCTTCTCGCCGAACAGGCCGTTCGGCTTGAGCATCAGCATCGCCAGCACCACGATGTAGGGCGCCGTGTCCTTGAAGCCGTCGGGCAGGTAGAAGCCGGCCAGCGACTCCACCACGCCGATGATCAGCCCGCCGACGATGGCGCCCGGCAGGCTGCCGAAGCCGCCCACCACCGCCGCGGGGAAGGCCTTCAGCCCGATGAAGCCCATGTTGGCGTGCACGAAGGTGATGGGCGCCAGCAGCATGCCGGCCACCGTGGCCACCGCCGCCGCCAGGCCCCACACCAGCGAGTTCAGCCGCTTGACCGGGATGCCCATGTAGTAGGCCGCCAGCTGGTTCTGCGAGCTGGCCTGCATGGCAATGCCCAGCTTGCTGTAGCGGAACATGGCGAACAGCAGCGCGCACAGCACGGCGGTGGCGCCGACCACCACCGCCTGCTCCACGTTGACCACCAGGCCGCCGAGCTTCCAGACCTGGTCCTTGTAGGGCACGGCCAGCGTGTGCGTCTCGGTGCCGATGCCGGGCACCATGGTGATCAGGCCGCGCAGCACGTAGCCGATGCCGATGGTCAGCATGACGATGGAGAACTGCGGCTGGCCCAGGATGGGCCGGATGACGGCCAGCTCCACCAGCATGCCGAAGGCGACCATCGCCGCCAGCGCCAGCAGCGCCGCCGCCCAGAACGGCAGGCCGAACAGCGACATGCCCGCGAAGGCGGCGAAGGCCCCCAGCATCATCAGGTCGCCCTGGGCGAAGCTCACCGTCTCGGTGGCCTTGTAGATGAGCACGAAGCCCAGCGCGATCAGGCCGTAGATGCAGCCCTGGGCGATGCCGGAGAGCAGGAGCTGGAGGACTTGCACCGCGCGCCGCCCCCTCAGCGCCCGGGAAGGCGGCGGCCCGCGGCCGGGGTGCGGTGAGGCGCTGTCAGCCGCATAGCACCTCGCCCGCGGCGTCGTGCAGCGCCAGGCGCCGCGAGCCGGCCACGATCTCGCTGGGCCGCAGCCCGTAGATCTGGCGGATCGAATGGCTGAAGTGGGTGGAGTCGGGGTAGCCGGCGTCCAGCGCGATGTCGGTCAGGCTGGCCGACTCCCGCACGTAGCGCAGCAGGCTGCGGGCGCGCTTCCAGGCGCGGAAGGCGCGGAAGGTCATGCCCGTCTGCGCCTTGAACAGGTGCAGGAAGCGCGAGAAGGACAGGTGCACGTCGGCGGCGCACTGCTCGGCCGACCACGGCGCCGCGGGCGCGGCGCTCACGCGCTCGATCACCTGCCGGATGCGCGCGTCCAGCGGCCGCTCGGGCAGCGGCTGGCCGAAGAAGAGGCGGTCGAAGTCGATGCCGCCGAAGCACTCGCGGCCGGAGGCGGCCACGAGCTGCGCATGGGCCGCGCGCACGCGGCGCACGAAGGCGGGGTCGTCCACCGGGCCGCAGCGGCGCAGCACGGCGGGCAGCGCATCGGGATCGACCGATTCCGACTCGACGAGCAGGTTCAGGACCAGCGGCTCGGCGCTCTGGACGTGGTGCGGCACCTGCGGCGGCACGACCAGCAGCTCGCCCGACTGCCAGGCCCCGCCGCCGATGCGGATGCGGTTGGGCAGGCCGCGCGGCGACACGTACACGCCCCAGCCGCCGAAGCTGCGCTCGCTCGCCAGGCCCAGCAGGCCGGCATAGAAGACGCGCTGCGTCGTCAGCCACATGAGGCGCTCCCCACCGTCGGCGTGCACCACCCTCGTCGTCTGCATGCTGCTCGGTCTCCTCGAAGTCGTTGGACGCATCGCACACCCCGCCGCGCCACTGCGCGCCGGCTCTCCCGGGTTGGGCGCATCGTACCGACGGCACGGCGGGCGTTGGCACCCATCTGGACGGGGCTTTCCCTAGTTCAGCGCGCGGCCGGCGCGGCGAAGGCGCGGCGCAGCTCGGCCGCGCACAGCGCGACCGCCGTGTTGGCCTCGTCGAGCACGCGGCCCATGGTGATGAAGCCGTGGATCTGCCGCTCGAAGCACACGTGGGCGACGCGGCTGCCGGCGCCGGACAGCGCGCGGGCGTAGTCCAGCCCCTCGTCGCGCAGCGGGTCGTAGCCGGCGGTGATCACCAGCGCGGGCGGCAGCCCGGCATGGCCGGCCGCCAGCAGGGGCGAGGCGCGCCAGTCGGCGTCGTGCGCGGGGTCGTCGATGTAGTGGTCGTGGAAGTAGGTGATGGTGTCCTGCGTGAGCACGTAGCCCTGGCCGTTGGTCTGGTGCGAGGCATGGCCGCGGCGCATGTCCACGCCGGGGTAGATGAGCAGCTGGAACACGATCGGCAGCGGGCCGCCGCCGTCGGTGTCGTCGCGCGCGGCCAGCGCCACCACCGCGGCGAGGTTGCCGCCGGCGCTGTCGCCGCCCACGGCCAGGCGGGCCGGGTCGATGCGCAGCTCGGCCGCGTGCCGGGCCACCCAGCGCGTGGCGGCCAGCGCGTCGTCCACCGCGGCCGGGAAGCGGTGCTCGGGCGCGAGGCGGTAGTCCACCGCCACCACGGCGCAACCGGCGCCGTTGGCCAGCTCGCGGCACAGCGTGTCGTGCGTGTCCAGGTCGCCGATCACCCAGCCGCCGCCGTGGTAGTAGACGAGCACGGGCAGCACGGCGTCAGGCGCGGCGCCGGCGGGCCGGTAGCTGCGCAACGGGATGTCGCCGTGCGGGCCGGCGGCCTGCAGGTCGCGCACCTCGGCCACCTCGGGCGCGGCGGGCTGGGTGTAGGCACGCCGGTCGCGGTAGAGGGCGCGGGCCTCCGGCGGCGCCAGGGTGTGGGTGGGCGGCACGCCGCGTTCGGCCATCAGGTCGATCAGGGCTCGGGCTTGGGGATGGAGCATGGGCTGTGTTCGGAACGAGGTTGCGAAGGCGCCATCTTGCGCGGTCCGCGCCGGGCCGGCCAGTGCCGGGAGGGAACTCGCCGAGGGTACGCAGCCGCGCCGCGCCGCCGCTTGCGAAAACTGGCTGCGCGGCGCGCCCTTGCTTCTTGTCCCCTGCGTGATTGCGCCGCGCCACCGGCTGCCGAAGACTCGGTCCGCCCGCTGCCGCAGGCATGGCCGGCGGCACGCGCGGCGGACTTCCACGCCACAGGAGACACCCATGCCTTCCACCCTGCGCCGCGGCGCGGCGGGCGCCATGCTCGCCGGCGCCTTCCTGGCCGCCGCCCTGTCGGGCTGCTCCACGCCCGCCCCCACCCGCCCTGCCGGCTGGGCCGCGCCCGAGGCGCTGGTCCGGCCCTCCGCCTTCGCCGGCGTGCACGGCCTGGCGGTGGACCGCCAGGGCCGCCTGCTCGCCGGCTCGGTGGTGGGCAGCTCGATCTGGGAGGTGGACCGCCGCACCGGCGAGGCCCGCGTCTTCATCGGCGCGCCCGAGGGCCAGGCCGACGACATCGCCGTCGGCCCTCGCGGCGAGCTGGCCTGGACCAACTACCTGATGGGCATGCTGCGCTACCGGGAGCGCGACGGCGCGCCGATGCAGGTGCTGGCCAAGGAGCTGCCGGGCCTGAACTCGCTGGACTTCGACCGCCGCAGCGGCAGGCTCTATGCGTCGCAGGTCTTCCTGGGCGACGCGCTGTGGGAGATCGACCGCAGCGGCCGGACGCCGCCGCGCCTGATCGGGAAGGACCTGGGCGGCTTCAACGGCTTCGAGGTCGGGCCCGACGGCATGCTCTACGGGCCGCTGTGGTTCAAGGGCCAGGTGGTGAAGATCGACCCGGCCAGCGGCGCCGTCACCGTGATCGCCGACGGCTTCCAGATCCCCGCCGCCGCCAACCTGGACGGCAAGGGCCACCTGTGGGTGGTCGATGCGCGCAGCGGCGAACTGGTGCGGGTGGAGCTGGCCACCGGCCGCAAGACGGTGGCCCGGCAGCTCAAGCCCTCGCTGGACAACCTGGCGATCGCGCCGGACGGCACGATCTACATCTCCAACATGGCCGACAACGCGGTGCAGGCCTTCAACCCCGCCACCGGCGAGCTGCGCACGCTCACCGGCGGCGCGGTGGCGGTGCCCGGCGGACTGAAGGCCGAGGGCGACCGGCTGTGGGTGGCCGACATCTTCGGCTTCCGCGAGGTCGACCTGAAGAGCGGCGCGGTGAGCGACATCTTCCGCATGCAGCGCGAGCCGGAGCTGGAGTACCCCTTCTCGGTGGGCCTGTCGAGGACGCGCTTCGCGCTCAGCTCGTGGTTCACCGGCACAGTGCAGCTGGTGGACCGCGCCACGCGCAAGACCACCGCCGTCATCCACGGGCTGAAGGCGCCCTACGACGCGATCCCGCTGGAGGACGGCAGCGTGATCGTGGCCGAGATCGCCACCGGCACCCTCACCCGCGCCAGCGGCGAGAAGTTCGCCGAGCGGAAGGTGCTGGCCGGCGGCATCCAGGGCCCGGTGCAGATGGTGCTGGGCGCCGACGGCGCGATCTACGTGACCGAGGCGGCCGGCCGGCTGCTGCGCGTGCCGCTGGCCGGCGGACAGCCGGTGGCGGTGGCACAGGGCCTGGCGATGCCGGAGGGCCTGGCGCAGACGCCCTGGGGCAGCTTCATCGTGGCCGAGGCCGCGGCGCAGCGGCTGGTGGAGATCGACCCCGCCGACGGCAGCCGCCGCACCGTGGCCGAGCGGCTGCCCATCGGCCTGGCGCCCAGCCCCGGCCTGCCGCCGACCAACGTGCCCACCGGCGTGGCGGTGGGGGCGGACGGCAGCATCTACGTCTCGGCCGACCGCGACAACGCCATCTACCGCATCCGCCCCCGGCGCTGAAGTCCGGCGCAATGCCATCGGCTGCCGCTAGCATCGGCCATCGATCCCCCTTTTTCTTTCTTTCGAGGAGCACTCAATGGACATCCAGACCGTCGGCATCATCGGCGCCGGCACCATGGGCAACGGCATCGCGCAGGCCTGCGCCGTCTCGGGCATCAAGGTGGTGATGGTGGACATCCACCAGGCCGCGGTGGACAAGGGCCTGACCGCCGTCTCCGGCAGCCTCGACCGGCTGATCAAGAAGGAGAAGCTGACCGAGGCGCAGAAGAAGGACGCGCTGGCGCTGATCCGGGGCTCGACGAACTACGACGACCTGAAGGCGGCGCAGCTCGTCATCGAAGCGGCCACCGAGAACCACGAGCTCAAGCGCAAGATCCTGCAGCAGGTGGACGGCCTGCTGGCGCCGGAGGTGATCATCGCCTCCAACACCTCGTCCATCTCCATCACGCAGCTCGCCGCCGACACCCAGCGGCCCGACCGCTTCATCGGCATGCACTTCTTCAACCCGGTGCCGATGATGGCGCTGGTGGAGCTGATCCGCGGCTACCTGACCAGCGACGCCACGCACGACGCGGTGAAGGCGCTGGCCGTCAAGCTCGGCAAGCAGCCCATCACGGTGAAGAACGCGCCGGGCTTCGTGGTCAACCGCATCCTGGTGCCGATGATCAACGAGGCCTTCTTCGTGCTGGCCGAGGGCCTGGCGACGCCGGAGGACATCGACGCCGGCATGAAGCTCGGCTGCAACCACCCCATCGGCCCGCTGGCGCTGGCCGACATGATCGGGCTGGACGTGTGCCTGGCGGTGATGGAGGTGTACCTGGAGGAGTTCGGCGACTCCAAGTACCGCGCCTGCCCGCTGCTCAAGGAGATGGTGGCCGCCGGCCAGCTCGGCCGCAAGACCGGCCGGGGCGTCTACACCTACTGACCGGCCGTCATCCAGGCGACGGGGCCGGCGGCCCGGCTGCACTATGGTTCGTCCCGAAGGAGACCCCATGACACCGACCCCCGTCACCCCGCCGCCCGAGGGCTGCATCAGCTGCGAAGTCGTCGACGAGCACATCCTGCTCGTCGGCATCAACCGCCCCGCCAAGCGCAACGGCTGGACGCCGCGCATGTTCCGCGAGCTGGCCGAGGCCTACACCCGGCTGGACGACGACCCGCAGCTTCGCGTCGGCGTGCTGCACGCCTACGGCGACCACTTCACGGCCGGCCTGGACCTGCCGGCCGTGGCCGACTACCTCAAGCGCGGCGAGAAGCTCACCCCGCCCGGCCTGGTGGAGCCGCACGACTTCGGCCTGCCCGGCTACCGACGCCGCACCAAGCCGATGGTGGCGGCCGTCAAGGGCATCTGCTTCACCGTGGGCATCGAGCTGATGCTGGGCGCCGACATCGTGGTGGCGGCGGACGACTGCCGCTTCTCGCAAATGGAAGTGCAGCGCTGCATCCTGCCCGCCGGCGGCGCCACGCTGCGCATGCCCGAGCGTGCCGGCGTGGGCAACGCCATGCTGCACCTGCTGACCGCCGACGAGTTCGACGCCGCCGAGGCATACCGCTGCAACTTCGTGCAGAAGGTGGTGCCGGTGGCCGAGCTGATGGACACCGCGCTCGGCCTGGCACGCCGCATCGCCGCGCAGGCGCCGCAGGCCGTGGTCGCCACGCGGCTGAACGTGCTCAAGGCCATCGAGCTGGGACAGGCGGCGGCGGTGGCCGACTTCATCCCGGTGCAGCAGCGGCTGGCGGCCAGTGAAGATGCGGCAGAAGGCATCCGGGCCTTCATCGAGAAGCGGCCGGCGCGGTTCATGGGGCGCTGAGTCTCTTTGGGGTCGCGCTCGATGGGCCTGCTCCCGCGGCCCAACGCACCGTTGCAGAACACCCCTTGCCCAGTTCAATTCCCCTCACCCGTTCACGCTGAGCCTGTCGAAGCGCGGCACCCGGCTTCGACAGGCTCAGCCCGAACGGGGGTAGCGGGTTGACGGCACCTTGGATGCTCCCTCCCGGTTCCACGCGCCGTGGCCGGGGGCCTGGGGCGCGGGCGATTTGTGGGGCGGCGAGGAGCGCAGGACAGGGGCGGGCGTGCCTGCCGAAGGACAGGCACGCTTCAACATCTGACTTGCCGCAGCTGTTCGAGCGCAGTGAACGAAGTGAACGCAGCGAGTTCTGCGGCACCGCCCCCCCTGGCCGAGCACCGCAGCGAAGTCGGCGCAACGCGCCGACCGCCCCACCATGAGCCCGCGCCCCAGGCCCCCGGCCACGGCGCGCACCCCGCACGCCCACGTCGCCAGCAGGGTCGTCCATCGAATCAATTGCACACAATTCAATTGCCAACTACATTCGAACTATGTCGAAGGCGCCCCTCTCCCCCGACGAACTGCTGAAGCTGGACAACCAGCTGTGCTTCGCCATCTATTCGGCCTCGCTGGCGATGACCAAGCTGTACAAGCCGCTGCTCGACAAGCTGGGCCTGACCTACCCGCAATACCTCGTCATGCTGGCCCTGTGGGAGGAAGACGGCCCGATGGTCTCCGCCCTGGGCGAGCGCCTCTCGCTCGACTCCGGCACGCTCACGCCCCTGCTCAAGCGGCTGGAGGCGGCCGGCTTCGTCAGCCGCGTGCGCGATGTCGCCGACGAGCGGCGCGTGCACATCATGCTGACAC
Source organism: Xenophilus azovorans DSM 13620 (assembly GCF_000745855.1). Lineage (GTDB taxonomy): Bacteria > Pseudomonadota > Gammaproteobacteria > Burkholderiales > Burkholderiaceae_C > Xenophilus > Xenophilus azovorans. The sequence continues at coordinate 124,976 of NZ_KN050766.1, read as the reverse complement.
CGAAAGGCCGCAGGCTCAAGGCCCGGGCGCTGGAGGTGCCGGACTGCCTGATCGCGGCCACCCAGTGCTCCCTCGGCGAGATCGCCTCGCTCACCCTGCAGTTGCGCGCCTTGCGCGACCGCGTGAAACAGGCCGCCTGAAGCCGCCTTCGCCATTTCTCCCGCCGCTTCGGTTCCGAAGCACTTCTCCTCCTCCATCACCCAAGGAAAGACCATGACCACTCAGCTCGACAAGGTTCTCTACACCGCCGAATCGCACACCACCGGCGGCCGCGACGGCGGCGCCGGCCAATCCAGCGACGGCGCGCTCGACGTCAAGCTCAACCCGCCCGGCTCCGGCAAGGCCGGCACCAACCCCGAGCAACTCTTCGCCGTGGGCTACTCGGCCTGCTTCATCGGCGCGATGAAAGCGGTGGGCCCGAAGGTCGGCGTCAAGGTGCCGGAAGACGTGGCGGTCGACGCCAGCGTCTCGCTCGGCCCGACCAACGGCGGCGCGGCCTACGGCGTCGCCGTCAAGCTGGCGATCAGCCTGCCGGGCCTGGATGCCGACGCGAAGAAGAAGCTGGTGGACGCCGCCCACGCCGTCTGCCCCTACTCGAACGCGACGCGCGGCAACATCCCGGTCGAACTGACCATCGCCTGATGCCCCTGCCACCCCCTCCGCGACGGCCCGCGCAGGGCCTTCGACGGGAGGGCGACCGATTTCCCATGAATCTTCTCGCCCGCATCCTCGCCCTGCTGGTCGCAGCGGAGCACGTCTACATCCTGGTGCTGGAGATGTTCTTCTGGAACAAGCCGGCCGGGCTGAAGGCCTTCAACCTCACGCAGGAGCTGGCCGACGCCACCACCGTGCTGGCCGCCAACCAGGGCCTGTACAACGGCTTCCTGGCCGCGGGCCTGGTCTGGGGCGTGTTCAGCCGCCAGCGGCCGGTGGTGATCTTCTTCCTCGGCTGCGTGATCGTCGCCGGCGTGTTCGGCGCCGCCACCGCCACGCCGAAGATCCTGCTCGTGCAAGCACTGCCCGGCCTCATCGCGCTGGCCGCGGTGCTGCTCGGCCGCCGCCAGGCCTGACGGGGGGGCCGGCCCGCGCTCACCGCCCCGGCGGCAGGGCGCGGGCCATGTCCTGCAGCAGCCGCTCGACCAGCATGTTGCGCGGCCCCGGCCGCCACACGCCGTAGGTTTCGGACTGGGCCACCTCGCGGTCCAGCGGCCGGAACACCGCGCCCTTGAGCGCGCTGCGCTGCATGGCCTCGGGCACCAGCGCCACGCCCAGGCCCTGCGAGACCAGCGACACCACCGCCAGCCAGTGCCGCACCTCGTGCCGCACTTCGGGCAAAAAACCCGCCGCCGCGCAGATCGACAGGATGCGCTCGTGGTAATCGGGCGAGGCGGTGCGCGAGAACAGCACGAAGGGCTGCTCGCGCAGCTCGGACGGCGCCAGCACGCGCCGCCGGGCCAGCGCGTGGCGCGTCGGCAGGCAGCAGACGAAGGGCTCGGTCAGCAGCAGGCGCTGCGCCAGCCCCTGCGGCAGGCGGTGCGTGTGCACGAAGCCCAGGTCCAGCCGGTCGTGCAGCAACTCGGCCACCTGTTCGCCGGTGTTCAGTTCCGCCAGGCTGATGCGCACGCCGGGGTGCCGGGCCTGGAAGGCCCGCAGCGCCTGCGGCAGCCCGCGGTAGAGCATCGCGCCGACAAAACCGATGCGCAGCCGGCCCACCGAACCGGCCGCCACGTCGCGCGCCTCCAGCGCCATCTCCTCCGTCTGGCGCAGCAGGCGCCGCGCCGACTCGCGCAGCGCCAGGCCGGCGGCCGTCAGGCGCACCTCCTTGCTGTTGCGCTCGAACAGGCGCGCGCCCACCGCGTCCTCCAGCTGGCGGATCGCCACCGACAGCGGCGGCTGCGAGATCGCCAGCCGCTGCGCGGCGCGGCCGAAGTGCAGCTCGTCGGCCAGCACCGAGAAGTAGCGCAGGTGGCGCAGCTCCATCATTCGCATCACCTATCGAAGAAGACCTAAACAATATTGGACACGGATCGATGCCGATCGAACAATGGCGCAAACACGGAGACACGCCATGACCGAATCGACTTCCGCTGCTGTCACGCACCCGATCCCCGACCGCCACGGCCAGAACCTCTACACGGTGGACGCCGAGCTGCAGCGCCTGCTGACGCTGTACCTGCCCGACGACCTGCGCCGCCACATGGCGCCGCACTTCGAGCGTCTGGGCGGCCTGGCCGGCGGCCCGCTGGACGAGCTGGCCGGCACCGCCGACCGCAACCCGCCCGTGCTGGAGAGCCGCACCCGCACCGGCCTGGACGTGCAGCGCATCGTCAAGCACCCGGCCTACGTCGAGATGGAACGCCTGGCGCTGTCGGAATTCGCGATGGGCGCGATCTCGCACCGCGACGAGACCTTCGGCTGGCAGGGCAAGATGCCGCCGGCCGTCAAGTACGTGCTGTTCTATCTCTTCGTGCAGGCCGAGTTCGGCCTGTGCTGCCCGGTCTCGATGACCGACTCGCTCACCCGCACGCTCAAGAAGTTCGGCAGCCCCGCGCTGGTGGCCCGCTTCCTGCCGCGCCTGACGACGCTGGACTTCGACGAGCTGGCGCAGGGCGCCATGTTCATGACCGAGCAGGCCGCCGGCTCCGACATCGCCGCCACCACCACGCTGGCCCGCCCCGGCCCGAATGGCGAGTGGCTGCTGACCGGCGACAAGTGGTTCTGCTCCAACCCCGACGCCGGCTTCGCGATGGTGCTGGCCCGCGTGGAGGGCGGTGCGCCGGGCATGAAGGGCGTCTCGCTCTTCCTGCTGCCGCGCCGGCTGGAGGACGGCAGCCTCAACCGCTACCGCATCATCCGGCTGAAGGACAAGATGGGCACGCGCTCGATGGCCAGCGGCGAGATCCGCCTCGAAGGCGCGACGGCGTACCTCGTCGGCGAGCAGGGCCGCGGCTTCGTGCAGATGGCCGACATGGTGAACAACTCGCGCCTGTCCAACGGCGTGCGCGCCGCCGGCCTGATGCGCCGCGCGGTGGCCGAGGCCGAGTACATCGCGGCCGAGCGCCGCGCCTTCGGCAAGCGCCTGGCGGACATGCCGCTGATGCAGCGCCAGCTCGACAAGCTGCGCGTGCCGGCCGAGCAGGCGCGCACGATGGTGTTCCAGACCGCGCAGGCGCTGGCCCGCTCCGACGCGGGCGAGGACGGCGCCTACGCGCTGCTGCGCATCCTCACGCCGCTCATCAAGTTCCGCGCCTGCCGCGACGCGCGCAAGGTCACGGGCGACGCGATGGAGGTGCGCGGCGGCTGCGGCTACATCGAGGAATGGAGCGATCCGCGCCTGGTGCGCGACGCGCACCTGGGCTCGATCTGGGAAGGCACCAGCAACATCGTGGCGCTGGACGTGATCCGCGCCATCAAGCGCGAGAACTCGCTGCCGGTGCTGCGGGCGCACGCCGAGGCGCTGCTGGCCGAGCCGGGCATCGCGCCGGCCTTCGCCACGGCCCTGCGCGAGGCGATGGACCGCGCCTGCGCCCTGGCCCAGACCGCCGCGCAGGAAGGCGGCGAAGTGCTGGCCCGCCAGGCCGCCTCGGCCCTGTACCACTGCACCAGCGCCATCGCCATGGCCTGGGAGGCTGCGCGCAGCGGCTCGACCGAGCGCATGCGCTGGGCGCAACTGGCGCTGCTGCACCGCGTGCTGCCGCGCGACCCGCTCAGCCCCGACGCCGTGCCCGCCGCCTGGGCCGCCAGCGGCACGCCCGCCGCCGTCGCGGCCTGAGCGGAGCGACCTGTTCCCCCCAGACGGCGCCCTCGCCCCGCGCGACGGCCGCCGTTCCATGACCTAGAAACCAAGGAGACATACGCCATGCGTCATCACTTCTCACGCCCCCGCCGCGCCCTGCTGCTGGCCGCCGCCCTGCTGGGCCCGGCCGCCTTCGCGCCGGCCGCGCTGGCCGAGGGCGCCTTCCCGACCAAGCCGGTCACGCTGGTCGTGCCCTTCCCGCCCGGCGGCCCGACGGATGCGATGGCCCGCACCCTGGCCGCCGAGATGAAGGACCGCCTGGGCCAGCCCATGATCGTGGAGAACCGCGCCGGCGCCGGCGGCAACATCGGCGCCGAATACGTGGCGCGCGCCGAGGCCGACGGCCACACGCTGCTGTTCGGCACCTCGGGCCCGCTCGCGATCAACTCCAGCCTGTACCGCAAGATCGGCTACGACCAGACCAAGAGCTTCGCGCCCGTCATCCAGATCGGGCACCTGCCCAACATCCTGGTGGTGCATCCCTCTCTGCCGGTGAAGGACGTGAAGGAACTGGTCGCCTACGCCAAGGCCAACCCGGGCAAGCTCAGCTACGCCTCGTCGGGCAACGGCGCCTCCTCGCACCTGGCGGGCGTGCTGTTCAACTCGGTGGCGGGCACCGACATCATGCACGTCCCGTACAAGGGCACCGGCCCGGCGCTCAACGACCTGCTGGGCAACCAGGTGAGCATGACCTTCACCGACATCCTCACCGCCCTGCCCTACGTCAAGGCCGGCAAGCTGCGCGCGCTGGGCGTGGCCACGGCCGCGCGCTCGCAGGCGCTGCCGCAGGTGCCCAGCATCGCCGAGCAGGGCTACAAGGGCTACGACGTGAGCGTGTTCTTCGGCATCGTCGCCCCCGCCGGCACGCCGGCCGACCGCGTCGCCAGGCTGAACAAGGCCTTCACCGAGGTGCTGGCCACGCCCAAGGTCAAGGAGCTGTTCGCCTCGCAGGGCCTGGAGCCGGCGCCGGACCACTCGCCCCAGCAACTGGCCCGCTTCATCACCGCGGAGACGGCGAAGTGGAAGGGCGTGGTGGCGCAGTCGGGCGCGCAGCTCGACTGAGGGCGCGCCTCGCCGCAGGCCGCGGCACGTCATCCGTCTGTCACACATCCCGGGAGGCATCCATGCGCAACGACCATCCCTCGCGCCGCAGCCTGCTGGCCGCGGCCTCCGCAGCCGCCCTGGCGGCGGCGATCCATCCCCTGGCCGCGGCCCAGGGCGGCGGGTTTCCCGCCAGGCCGGTCCGCCTCGTCGTGCCCTACGGCGCGGGCGGGCCGACCGACACCCACCTGCGCGTGGTCGCGCAGCAGGCGTCGTCGCTTCTGGGGCAGCCGGTCGTCATCGACAACAAGCCCGGCGCCAACGGGACCTTCGGCGCCGCCGAGCTGGCGCGGGCCCAGCCCGACGGCTACACGGTCGCCGTGCTGCCGGCCAGCGTGTACCGCGAGCCGTACCTGAACCGCGTCGCCTTCGACCCGCTGAAGCTCAGCTACATCATCGGCCTGACCGACTACACCTTCGGGCTGGCCGTCCGGCAGGACGCGCCCTGGAAGAACTGGGCCGAGTTCCTGGCGGACGCGAAGAAGCGCCCCGGCGAGATCTCCGTCGGCGCCGCGGGCCCGGTGCAGACGCCCAGCATCGTGCTGGCCGAGCTGGCGGGCAAGGCCGGCATCGACCTGAACCGCGTGCCCTACAAGGGCGACTCCGACCAGGCGAGCGACCTGCTCGGCGGCCACGTCGACGCCGGCGTGCTGTCGGGCGTGGCCTCGACGTACATCCACTCCGGCCGCCTGCGCTACCTGGCGATGCTCACGCCGAAGCGCGTGCCGCAGTTCCCCGACGTGCCCACGCTGCGCGAGCTGGGCGTGGACGCGGTGGTCGAGTCGCCCTACGGCATCGCCGGCCCGCAGGGCCTGCCGGCCGAGCGCGTGCGCGTCCTCCATGATGCCTTCAAGGCCGCGCTGGAATCGGCCGACGGGCGCAAGGTGCTCGACCAGCTCAACCAGCCGCTGAACTACCGCAGCCCGGAGGAATTCGCGCAGTACGCGAGGAGCGCCTTCGCCCGCGAGAAGTCGCGCATGGAACAGTTCAAGGCGCCCTCGGGCACGCGCAAGCCATGAAGCCGCGCCGCCCGGCGCGATGATCGGGCCATGACGACATCCACCGCACCCTCCGCCACCGCCGCCGATGCCAACCCCTTCGAGGGCGAACCCGCCGGCGTGCTGTTCGGCCTGCCGATGCCGATGGCCCGCGCCATGGCCCTGCGCGGCGAGGCCGTCGGCCACGACCGGGCCCGCATCCGCATGCTGTACCAGCCCGAGCAGACCAACAGCCGCGGCGACGTGCACGGCGGCGCCATCGCCTCGCTGCTGGACTGCGGCCTGGCCGCGGCGGTGCGTTCGCACGACCCGGCCGCCTTCGGCGTGGTCACCATCGACCTGACGCTGCACTTCGTCTCGGCCGGCGGCGGCGACCTGATCGCCACCGCGCACTGCGAGCGGCGCGGCCGCTCCATCAGCTTCGCCCGCGGCGAGGTGCACACGGAAGACGGCACGCTGGTGGCGATGGCCACCGGCACCTTCAAGCTCGTGGCGCGCGCCGCATCGACACCCCCCAGCCCATGAACACCACCACACCCTCCTCTTCCTGCGCCGGCGCGCTGGCCGGCATCCGCGTGCTCGACATCTCGCGCATCCTCGGCGGCCCGTACTGCGGGCAGATCCTGGGCGACCACGGCGCCGACGTGCTCAAGGTCGAGCCGCCGGGCGGCGACGACACGCGCACCTGGGGCCCGCCCTTCCGCGACGGCGTGGCCTCGTACTACCACGGGCTGAACCGCAACAAGCGCATCCAGCACCTGGACCTGACCACCCCCGAGGGCCGCGAGGCGCTGCTCGCCCTGGCGGCCGAGGCCGACGTGCTGATCGAGAACTTCAAGACCGGCACGATGGAGCGCTGGGGCATCGGCTACGACACGCTCTCGCAGCGCTTCCCGCGGCTGGTGTGGTGCCGCGTCTCGGGCTTCGGCAGCGACGGCCCGCTGGGCGCCCTGCCCGGCTACGACGCCGCCGTGCAGGCCATGACCGGCATCATGAGCATCAACGGCGAGGCCGAGGGCGGCCCGCTGCGCGTGGGCCTGCCGGTGGTCGACATGGTGACGGGCCTGAATGCCGTGATCGGCGTGCTGCTGGCGCTGCAGGAGCGGCAGAAAAGCGGCAAGGGCCAGTTCGTCGAGGCGGCGCTGTACGACAGCGGCCTGTCGCTGCTGCACCCGCACGCGGCCAACTGGTTCATGGACGGCCGCAACCCCAAGCGCACCGGCAACGCGCACCCCAACATCTACCCCTACGACGCGCTGCGCACCGGCACCGACCCGGTCTTCGTCGCCGTCGGCAACGACCGCCAGTTCGCCGCCTTCTGCCGCGTGATCGGCCTGCCCGGCCTGGCGCAGGACCCGAACTACGCCACCGCCGGCGCGCGCTCGGTGCACCGCGACGGTCTCAAGCAGACGCTGGAGGCGCAGCTCGCCGCCTTCGACGGCCGCACGCTGGTCGACGACCTGATGGCCGCCGGCGTGCCCGCCGCGCCGGTGCTGCCGGTGGACGCCGCGCTGCAGCATCCGCACACCCTGCACCGCGGGATGGTGGTGGAGATGGAGGGCGGCTGGCGCGGGCTCGGCGCGCCGGTGAAGCTCAGCCGCACGCCGGCCACCTACCGCCACGTGCCGCTGACGCCCGGCGAGCGCTTCGAGCCGCAGGCCTGAGCCTGCCGTCGCGCAGGCGCCTGACGACACCCGGAGCTATCCGGCGGCATCCCGGCTGCTTGCCGGCTCCGACAGCACCTTGCAGGTGGACGATGCGCAGGCCAACACGCCGCCGCGCTCGTCCCGCAGTTCCGCTTCCATGAAGGCGACGCTGCGCCCCAGCTTGCGGACCCAGGCCACGGCGATGACCCGGTCGATCCCCACCCGACCCATGAACGACACCTTCATCTCCAGCGTCGCCAGACGGGGCTGGCCGTGCGCGCTGGCCGCGGCGAATGCCATGGCGTTGTCCAGGAAAGCCGTGACGTAGCCGCCCTGCACCGTGCCGCCTCCGCTATGGGTGAACGCCGCGCGGGGCCGGAAGCGCACTTCGGCGCGGCCGTCCTGCGCCGAGACCTCCTCGAATCCGAGGCTGTAGAGAAGCGCCGAAGGAAAGTGCTCGGTGTCTTGGAGAAGAGGATGGCTGGACCTCATTCAGAACCCCTTGAAGACGGGCGCGCGCTTCTCGGCGAACGCGCGGCGCCCTTCGGCATAGTCCTCGCTGCGCGTGCAGCGCTGGCGCGCCCGTTCGATCCCGACGGCATGACCGCCGGCACCCACGTCGCTCGTCGCCAAGCTGATCGCCGCCTTGGCTAGGCGCACCGTCAGCGGCGCGTTCTCCGAGACCTGACCCACGACCGTCTGCACGGCGTCCTCGAAGCCTTCGTCGTCGAAGCATGCATGCACCAGGCCGATGCGTTCGGCCTCCGCGCCGTCGAAGCGGCGTGCCGTGAAGAACAGCTCCGATGTGCGAGCCGCGCCGATCGCATCGACCATCTGCCGGATGCCGACGTAGCTGTAGCCTAGCCCCAGGCGCGCGGCCGGCATCCGGAAGGACGATGCCTTCGTGCAATAGCGCAGGTCGCAGGCGACGGCCAGCCCGAGGCCACCGCCCATGCAGACGCCACGGATGGCCGCCATAACGGGAAAAGGGGCTTGCTGCAACGCCTTCTGCGCTTCCTCGACGGCCTGGTCGTACTGCTCGCTGCCCGTCTGCGCCGTCCGCGTCGTGTCGAATTCCGAGATGTCGGCGCCGGACATGAACGCCTTCTCTCCGTCGCCCCGCAGCACGAGAACCCGCATCTGCGCATCCTGGCCGAGCGCCCGGACGGTTTCGCCCAGTTCCCGCCACATGGACAGGGACATCGCGTTGTACTTGCCCGGGTTGTCGATGCGTATCTGCTTTGCCCCGGGACCGAGGTCGTCGAGATGGAGAACGCCCGCCATCAGATCGCTCCTGCCTCGCGCAACTGCTCGATCTGCGCGTCGGCGTAGCCAGCCTCGCGCAGCACTTCGTCGCTGTGCTGGCCGATCGCCGGCGCCGCGGCCACCAGGCTCGCGGGCGTGCGTTCGAGCACGACGGGCTGGGTGATGAGGCGCAGGCGCTCCCCCTGCGCGGTGTCGACCTCGCCGACCACCCCGAGATGCCTGACCTGATCATCCTCGAACATTTGGGGAATGTCGTAGACCGGTCCCGAGGGAATGTTGGCCTTGTTCAGCAGCTGCACCCAATGCTGGACGGTGTGGGTGGCGAACAGTGCCTGGACCGTTCCATTGATCTCGGCTCGGTTGCGCACGCGGTCCGCATTGAGCCGGAACTCTGGCCGCTCCAGCCAGTCCAGCCTGCCGATCGCCGTGCAGAAATCCTTCCACTGGCCTTCGCCGGAGACGCCGATGTTCAAGTAGCCATCGCTGGCCTTGAAAAGCCCCATCGGCGCGGAGGTCGGATGGTCGTTGCCTTCTTGGCCGGCCACCTGGCCATCGACCAGATAGCGCGCGGCCTGGAAATCCATCATCGCGATCTGGCTATGGAGCAAAGATGCATGCACCCACTGCCCTTCGCCCGACACCTCGCGTTCGAGCAAGGCGGTCAGGATGCCGAGCGCCGCATAAAGGCCCGTGCTGGAGTCCGATACGGCAATGCCCGCCCGCGTCGGCACGGTGTTCGGGAAGCCCGTCACCGACATGAGGCCCCCCATGCCCTGTATGACTTGGTCGAAGCCCGGCCGCCAGGCATAAGGCCCATCCTGGCCGAAGCCGGAAATGCTGGCCAGGATGATGCGTGGGTTGATCTTGCGCAGGGTTTCGTAGTCGACGCCCAGGCGCTTCTTGACGTCCGGGCGCCAGTTCTCGAGCACCACGTCGGCGCTCTCCGCCAGTTTGTGCAGCACCGCGCGCGCCTCGGGACGCTTGAGGTTCAAGGTCAGGCCCCGTTTGTTGCGGTTGAGATTCTGGAAATCTCCGCCCTTTCGCTTGGCCGCGAACATCGCGTCGTTCGGGTCCACGCCCGGCGGCGGCTCGATGCGGATCACGTCTGCACCGAAGTCCGCGAGCATGCGAGCGCAGGTCGGACCGGCACGCACCCGTGACAGATCCAGTACCCGGAAACGGGCGAGTGCGGAAGAAGCTTGAATGCGGCTCATGGCAGATTCTTGGAGAGAGTCAGGAAACGAGAAGGACCAGCTTGCCGAAATGCGCGTTGCTGCGCATGTGCGCCAGCGCCTCGGCGGCATCTTCCAGCGCGAAGGTCCGGCTCAGCGGGAGGGACAGCCGGCCATCGGCGACGGCGCTCCACAGGTCGGCCCGCATGGCGCACGCAATCTGGCGCACTTCATCGAGGCTGCGCGTGCGGAAGGTCGCGCCGACGTAGTGCAGGCGGCGCAACGAGTGGAGATCGAAATCGAAAGTACCGGTGAAGCCGCCCATCCGCCCGACGTTCACGATGCGCCCGCCGATCCGGGTAGCCAGCATCGACTGCGACAGCGTGTCGCCGGCCACGAGGTCGATCACCAGATCGACGCCTTGCTGCCTCGTCGCCATCAGCACCTGTTGCGACCAGTCGCCCCGGCTCGAATCAACGACAGACGTCGCCCCGTGGCCGAACAGGGCACGGCGGCGTACCTCGTTGCCCGAGGAGCCCAGCACCTGCGACGCCCCGAGCAGCCGGGCAACCTGCATGGCCATCAATCCCACCGCGCTGCTGGCCCCGTGGACCAGAACGGCCTGCCCGCTTCTGAAAGCGCCGCTGGCCGTGATCGCATCATGCGAGGTCTGCAGCGCGATCGGTAGCGTGCTCGCCCGCGCGAAGTCCGTCCAGCCCGAAGGAAGCCGATGGACACGGCCCCAGTCCGTGCAGGCATATTCGGCATAGCCTCCGACGCCGGAGCACATGACGGCATCGCCCACACTCAGCAGGTGGGGCGGCACCTGCGCGCCCATCGCCGCCACCTCGCCGGCCCATTCGATGCCGATGACCGATCCCATGCCGCCGCTGCGCCCATGCTGATGGCCCGCCGCCACGTGCAGGTCGGCGCGGTTGAGGCTGGCTGCGCGCACTCTCACCAGCACTTCGTTGGGTTGAGGCTCGGGCATGGGCCGTTCGGCCAGGATGGCGCCCTCCGGCGCAACGACAATGGCCCTCATGAGAGCGAGCCGCCTCGGGCCGCCGCGCTTTCGGCGCACTCTGGATCAATGAAATAATTCATGCAATGAATTCAATATCCGTGGATTCCGGCTCATGAACAAGTACAGGTGATCGGCATCCCGTTCCGTCCGCATGACTGAGAAGACCTCATCCCAGCCCCTGGTCACCGGCCTGCTTCGCGGCCTGGCGGTGCTTCGGTGTTTCGACTACGGCCGGGAACGCCTCGGCAGCAGCGACATCGCGCGCATGACGGGGCTGCCCCAGCCCACCGTCTGGCGGTTGTGCAAGACGCTCGAACACGGCGGCTACCTGGTGGCCGACAAGGACGGCGGGAGCTTTCGCCCCGGACTTTCCATCCTGACGCTGGGCTTCGCCGCGCTCGACACACTGGAGCTGACCGAACTGGTGCGTCCGCTGCTTCAGGAAATCGCCAACACCTACCAGGCGGCCTGCAGCCTGTCGGTGAAAGAGTCGTCCAACATGCTGTACCTGCAGCGCATGGAGGCGCCTCGCGCGATCCTGAGCCTGAATCTGCGCGTCGGCTCGGAAGTGCCCATCATCAACAGCGGCACAGGCTGGGCGCTGCTGGCGGGCATGGCCGCTCCCGACCGGGAAGAAACACTGGCGCAGTGCAGAAAGGCCGATGCGGCGCTCTACAAGAAGATGCACGCGAAGGCGCTGGCGGCCGTGGACGACTATGCGCAAAACGGCTTCGTTTCCAACGTGGACGTCTTCTTCCCCGGACTCTCGACGGTGTCGGTGCCCCTGCGGGACAACAGCCGCTGGACGCCCTATGCCCTGAACTGCACGGCGGCCACCTCGACGCTGGGCTCGGCAACGGCTCGCAAAGCCGCAGGCATGGCACTCAGGCGCGCCGTGGAGCAGGTGCTGCCCATCGTCACCCGCATCGGGCAGTGAGAGAGTGCGGACGAACCCGCCATGCTCGCTCATGATTCCGCCGTGAAGCCCACCTCTTTGATGAGGCGCCGCCACTCCTGGGTGTCCTTGGCCAGCATGTCGGCCAGCTGAGCCGGCGTGCACGACACCACGTCGGCGCCGGCCTGCTTCATGAAATCCACCAGGCTCGGGTCCGACAGTGCCGCCACCACGGCCTTGTTCGCGAGTTGCACCGCGGCATCGCTGGCCTTGGCCGGCAGGAACAGGCCATACCACTCACGGGCGGTCATGTCGAAACCCTGTTCCCGGTAGGTGGGAAGGTCCGGAACGAAGGAACTGCGCGCGTCGCCCGAGATCGCGATCAGCCGGGCCTTGCCGCTGCGCACCATCGGCATGAAGTTCCCTACGGGGCCCGATACGCCGGAAATCTGCCCGCCGAGCATGTCGGTGACCGCCGCCGCCGTGCCTTTGTAGACCACCGGCTGCAGATCTGCGCCTGCGGTCTTGTTCACCACGGTCATGATCAGGTGAGGCATGGAGCCCACGCCCGGTGCGCCGTAGTTCGCCCTCTCCGGATTGGCCCCGGCCCAGGCGAGAAAGTCCTTCATGCTGCGCACCGATTCCGGCACCGCCGGCCCCACGCAGAAGGCGTGGTTCGTGTAGCACGCGGAACTCACGGGCCGGAAATCCTCCATGGGCCTGTACGGCAGGTTCTTAAAGGTGAACGGGTACATCGACAGAGACGAGGAGTGCGTGAGCAGCAGCACGCTGCCGTCGGCCACGGCGTCCTTGACGAAGCCGTTGGCGATCTGCCCGGACGCGCCGGGCTTGTTCTCGACAACCACCGCGTTGGCGTAGTTGCCGCGCATGCGATCCGCCATCCGGCGGGCCATCGTGTCGGACAGTCCTCCCGCCACGAAGCCGACGACGATCCTCGCGGAATCCAGCGGCTGTCGAGCGAGGGCCGGCCGTCCGAAGCCGAGGACGCTGGCGGACACGGCGCCCGATGCGGCCAGGAATTTGCGACGATCAAACATGCTTGTCTCCTTTTGTCGAATGCTTGGCATGGGTTTCGGCTCACGCCACGGTCACTTTCAGGGAGCCCAGTCCTTCGACGGTCCCTTCCATCACGTCGCCACGGACGACCGGCCCGACGCCCTCGGGCGTGCCGCTGAAAATCAGGTCGCCCGGATGAAGCTCGAAGAGCGTGGACAGCTCGGAGATCATCTCGTCCACGCTCCAGATCAACTGCGACAGATCCGATCTTTGGCGCGCCTCTCCCTGCACGTTCAGCGTGATGGCTCCGCTTCGCAGGGGGCCCGTGCTGTCCAGGGGATGGATCGGGCCGATCGGCGCCGAGAAATCGAAGGCCTTGCCCACCTCCCAGGGGTGGCCTGCCTGCGCAGCGGCGCGCTGCAGATCGCGGCGCGTCATGTCCAAGCCGATGGCGTACCCGAAGATGTGTTCCGAGGCGCGAGCCGCGGGAATGTCCCGTCCTCGCCGCCCGAGGGCCACCACCAGTTCGATCTCGTGGTGGCAGTTGCCCGTGCGGGACGGATAGGGAAATACACCGCCCTCCGCGGGCACGGGCAGAACAGAATCCGCAGGCTTGCAGAAGAATATGGGAGGCGACCTGTCCGGGTCATGGCCCATTTCCCGGACATGGGCTTCATAGTTGCGGCCGACGCAATACACCCGCCGGACGGGAAACAGGCCCCGTTGTCCCGCCACGGGGATCGCGACAGTGGCAGGCGGAGGAAAAACGCAGTGGGTCATGTTCTCTGATTTCCGATCTCAATCGATGCGGATGCCCCGCTCCTTGATGAGCGCGCTCCATTTCTTCTGCTCGTCGAGGATCGTCCTGCGCATCTCGTCGGGCGTACTGGTGATGACGGTGGCGCCGCGCTCGTGCATGGCACGCGCCACTTCGTCGGACCGGACTGCCTTCGCCAGTTCATCGTGCAAACGCTTCGCCATGGCAGGCGAGAGTCCGTTGGGCGCGACGTAGCCGAACCAGATGTTGTCCTCGAAGCCTGGCAGCCACTGGCTGATGGGTGGCACGTCCGGCGCCTGGGGCGAAGGCTTCAGGCTCGTGACCCCCAGGGCGCGCAGCTTGCCGGAGCGGATGTAGGGCAGAGCCACCGGCAGGTTGTCGAAGGCCATGGGGATGATCCCGGCCAGCAGGTCGTTCATCACCGGCGCGCTGCCCTTGTAGGGAACGTGGGTCAGCACCAGCCTGGCGTCGTGCTGCAGCATCTCGCCGTTGAGGTGAGCGCTCGAACCCGCGCCCATCGATCCGAAGCTGGCTCCTTGTTGCGAGCGCAGCATCTCCACCAGTTCGGGGAAACTCTTTGCCCGGACCTTGTCGGGATTGACGACCAGCACGTTGGGCAGCGTCAGGGCCAGTGTCAAGGGAGCCACGTCCTTGACCGGATCCACTTTCAGATCCTTGTAGAGGAAGGGGTTGGTGGTCATGACGCTCGCCGGCACCAGTCCGATGGTGGCGCCGTCTGGCTTGGCGGCGGCGACGGCCTGGAGCCCGATGGAGCCGTTGGCGCCCGGCCGGTTGTCGACGATCACCGGAAGGCCCATGTTGCGGGACAGCACGGTGGCCGTCATGCGCGCGAGGTTGTCGGAGAGCCCGCCCGCAGGATAGGGAACGACGATGGTGATCCGCTGAGGGTCCTGCGCGAACACGCTGCCCGCGAGGGCGAGGGCCAGCACGGCGCCCCAGAAGCGCAGCATTGCTTTCATCATGGTTGATCTCCTTTTTTCTGGATTTGCAATACGTCAGGCCGCGGCGGCCCGAGTGACGGAGGCCGATGCCACCGTTTCTCTATAGAGCTCGCGCTCGGAGATCGCCAGGCTCCGCTCCCACGGCCAGCGGTGCATCTCGGGCGTCGGCGTCATGTCCGTCATCTCGCCGCCCAGAATCACCGCGCAGAGCCGCCGGCTGTCCTGCAGGATGCGGATGTCCTGCAGCGGATCACCGTCGATGACGAGCAGGTCGGCGAACTTGCCCACTTCCAGCGTTCCGAGGTTTTCCGGATCGACGGTGAAGGCGGCGTTCCTGGTCCCGCAGGTGATGGCTTGCAGCGGCGACATGCCCAGGTGGCTGACGAACAGTTCGAGTTCGCGCGCATGCCACTCTCCGTAGGGCGTGACGGCGAAGCCGCTGTCGGTACCGCACATCATCGTCACGCCGTTGCGCCAGCCGTATTCGAGGTTCTTGACGGCGAGATCCAGATCGCGCCGGAACCGATCGATGCGGCCTTGCGAACAGCCGGCGATGTGCCCCCACTCGGCCACGTTGGCAACGAAGGTCAGCGCAGGGCAGCATGGAATCCCGGCGTCGGCCAGCCTGTCCGCACAAGCCTGGTCCATGAAGTCGGCATGTTGGATCCAGTCGATGCCGGCTTCGATGCAATCGGAGACGGACTGACCCGCCCGCGCATGGGCCGTGACGCGTCGCCCGAGGCGGTGCGCCTCGTCGACGATCAGCTTCAGCTCGTCGGCACGGAAGGCCGGCACGCTGCCTCCGCCGGGCGTCAGGGTGGCCGACTCGCCACTGGCCGCGATCTTGATGAAGTCCACCCCGTTCTTCACCTGGTCGCGCACTTCAGCCAGCATCTGCGATGCCGTCTCCGTCATGGCCCCCACGCCCGACCTGGGGCTTCCCACCCAGGACGGAAAGTAGTCGGTCAGCGCCGCATGATTGCTGAGATAGCGGGCAGCCGCCGAGATGCGCGGGCCGGGGAACAGTCCGCCCTTGATCGCATCGCGCACGGCCACGCCCACATACCAGCTGCCGCCCGGGTCGCTGAAGGAGGTCACGCCCGACTGCAGTACCTTGCGGGCGTGGTAGACACCACGGATGGCGCGGTACTCCGGCGAGCCGAAGAGATCCTGCTCCTCGATGCCGCGGGCCACGCCGTACGAGATGTGGCAATGCGCATCCGTCAGCCCTGGCATCACGGTCTTGCCTGCGGCGTCGATCGTCACGCTGGCGCCGGGAGGCAGCGGGGGCGCCTGTTCGCCGGCAGCAATCGCGCTGATGCGGCCGCCGTCCATCTCCATCCAGGCAAGCTTCTGCGCGGGACGACCGGTGCCGTCGATCAGCGTGCCGTTGACGATGTATTTCTTCACCGCGCTCAGCTCCAGCTCAACCCATCTGCTGTATGCCGGCCCGCGCGGCCCATGGCGAAATCCCACAGGATCGCATTGAAGATTTCTGGCTTCTCGTAGTAGGCGGTGTGGGCCGCACCAGCGATCAGGGCCAGTTGGCTGTTGGCCAGCATCTCGCGCGCCTGGCG
Source organism: Xenophilus azovorans DSM 13620 (assembly GCF_000745855.1). Taxonomy (GTDB): domain Bacteria; phylum Pseudomonadota; class Gammaproteobacteria; order Burkholderiales; family Burkholderiaceae_C; genus Xenophilus; species Xenophilus azovorans. Next base: position 108,744 of record NZ_KN050766.1, on the reverse strand, counting down.
GCCGACGGCCGGGGCGACAGTCTTGTCTTCCTCACCCCACACCAGCAGCACGGGGAGGGACGACTTGGCGAGTGTCTCGCCGATCACGTCGTTGTCCAGGTCGATGGCGATGTAGTTGCCCAGCGTGGCAAAGGAGTCGAGGGCGCCGGCGGAGTTGTTGATCCTCCACTCCTCCTCGACGAGCTCCGGCGTGGTGAGCGCGGGGTCGTGCATCACGCGCCTGAGCTTGCTCTCCACGCCTTCGCGCGTCTGATTGTTCGCTCCGGCCTGGATGCGGTTGCGCGCCTCCTGGCCGATGGGCACCAGCCCCATGCTGCCGACCAGCACGATCCGCTCCACGCGCTGTGGATGCTCCAGCGCATGGGAGGCCACGACATGGCCTCCCAGCGAAGTACCGACGATGGTCGCCTTCGGGATGGCCAGTGCATCCATGACTTCGGCCAAGAAGGCGCGATAGGCCGGAACGGAGCAGGGAACGCCCTTGCCCTTGGACGCATAGCCGTGGCCGGGCAGATCAACGGCCCAGACCCGCAGGCCCGCCTCGGCCAGCGCATCGATGTTGCGGCTCCATCTGTCCGCGCGCCCCCCCGTGCCATGCACCAGAACCACATGGCGATCTCCGTGCCCGGCCGCGAGCACGCGGGTGAACGCTCCGGAAGGAAGAGTGATGGGGAAGTGGATCATTGCCAGGCCGCCTTTCAATTCATTAAATGAATAATCTATTCATTAATTTAGCATGACACCGAAAGAGCCACGCCCTGGGCAAGCACCTATTGAACTGATCCGCTTTCAACGCCCGTTGGCGCACCGACAATGCGCCGATGCCCGACGCCCCCGCCTCGCCCCACCCCTACGCCTCGCTCACGCCCGATACGGTGCTGGACGCGCTGGCCACGCTCGGCCTGCACGGCGACGGCCGGCTGGTGGCGCTGAGCTCCTACGAGAACCGCGTCTACCAGGTGGGCATCGAGGGCCTGGAGGACCACCGCAACGTGGTCGTCAAGTTCTACCGCCCCGGCCGCTGGAGCGATGCGCAGATCCAGGAGGAGCACGACTTCGCCGCCGAACTCGCGGCGGCCGAGGTGCCGGTGGTTGCGCCGCTGGTGCTCCAGGGCGGCACCGTGCACCACCACGCCGGTTTCGCCTTCAGCGTCAGCCCCTCGCGCGGCGGGCGCGCGCCGGAACTGCACGACTTCGAGGTGCTGGAATGGGTGGGCCGCTTCCTCGCGCGCATCCATGCCGTGGGCGCCGCGCGGCCTTTCGTGCACCGGCCGGCGCTGGACCTGGCGAGCTTCGGCACCGAGCCGCGGGAATGGCTGCTGACGCACCACATGGTTCCGCTGGACGTGCAGGCCGAATGGACGCGCGCCTGCGACCAGGCCCTGGCGATGATCGCCGACACCCCGCTGGCCGACCCGCCGGCCTCGGGCCTGGCGACGCTGCGCCTGCACGGCGACTGCCACCCCGGCAACATCCTGTGGACGCCCACCGACCGCGAGGGCGGCGGCCCGCACTTCGTGGACCTGGACGACGCGCGCACCGGCTTCGCCGTGCAGGACCTGTGGATGCTGCTGGACGGCGAACGGCGCGACCGCACCGCTCAACTGAGCGGCCTGCTCGACGGCTACGAGCAGTTCCGCGAATTCGACCGCCGCGAGCTGGCGCTGATCGAGCCGCTGCGCACGCTGCGCCTGCTGCACTACTCGGCCTGGCTGGCCCGGCGCTGGGAAGACCCGATCTTCCCGATCACCTTCCCCTGGTTCGGCAGCAGCGACTACTGGAAGGGCCAGATCCAGATGCTGCAGGACCAGTGCGAGGCGATGGCCGAGCCGCCGCTGGTGGTGTGAGGCTCAACCCTTCTTCAGCTTGAGCAGGTAGATCAGCACGTCTGCCATCGAGCTGTCGAGTTCCACGAAGCCCTGGAAGGCGCTGCCTTCCTGCCAGAACGGGTCCCAGTTGTTGCGCTTGACGGCCTTCTGCCAGGCCTCCGAGTTCACCGCCTGGCGCACGGCCTGGAGCAGCGCCTGCCGCCGTTCGGCAGGCACGTCCTTGCCGGTGAACACGCCGCGCCAGTTGGCCAGATCGACGTCGACCCCCTGCTCCTTGAAGGAAGGCATGCCGAGGAAAGGGCGCTTGGACGACACGCCGATGGCGCGCAGGCGCCCGCTGCCGATTCCTTCGGCGAATTCGCTGTAGCCGGCGATGCCGGCGACGGCCTGGCCGCCCACGACCGCCTCCACCACCTGCGCGCCGCCCGGGAAGGGCCGATACACCAGATCGGCCGTGCGGCCGGCCACGCGGGCGAGCATGCCGGCGAACATGTGGTCGACGCCGCCGGCCGAGCCGCCGGCGATCGGCGTCTTCTCCGGCTGGCTGCGCAGCTGCGCCACCAGTGCCTTGGGGGTGGTGATGGGCGAGTCGGCGCGCACGACCAGCACGCAGTAGTCGCTGGTGAGCCGCGCGACCGGCGCCACCCGGGCCAGCGTAACCGGCGGCTTGTGCAGGGCGATCGCGCCCGTCATCACCATGCCGCCCATCAGGAGGGTGTCGGCCGCGCTGCCGTAGGCCTCCACGTAGCGCGCCAGCCCGGGCGTGCCGCCCTTGCCGCCGAGGTTCTCGTACACCACCTGCGCGGCGGCCCCGGAGTCCACCAGCGCGGAGCCCAACGCGCGGCCCGTCTGGTCCCATCCGCCGCCCTCGTTGGCCGGGATGAAGATTCTCACCTGCGGCAGCGCCGCATGCGCCTTGCCGATCGGCATGCATGCCCCGATCGCGGCGGCGCCAAGCCCTCCGAGCAGCCGCCTGCGCCGCGTCCTCAGACCTTCCTGCGTGTTGTGCACTTCACAGCCTTCGTTGAGAAAGACCGTCCCTGCAGGCGGCTGGCTCGCCGACGAGGCCGTGGCCCTGCCGCACGATGCGCCGCCCTTGTTGTTCGAGCCGTACTCTAGGAACGATGGCTGTCAATCCGCTGTCACCGGCCCTGGGGGTTTCCCTCGACGGAGCCGGCCCCGGCTCACAGCGGCAAGGCGTCGGCCAGCCGCGCCACGCCGGCCGCCGCGCGCGCACGCACGTCGTCGAAGCCCTGCATGCGCCGAAGCTCACCGTCCTCGAACACCGTCTCCAGCGCATCGTCCGCAGGCATGCCCCCAGGCCCGTCGATCCGCACCGTGCGCCAGCCATCCGCCGCGCCGCCGGCCAGCGTGAGCCGGCCCTTCTTCGACGCCTTGGAGGCATCGCCCACCGGCTGCTTGAACACGTCGCGCCACGCGCCGTCCACCTGCATGGCGGAGCACTTCATCGCCCATTGCATCGTGTCGCGGTTGCACTGCTGCAGCAGGCCGCCGCCCATGCCGAAGGCGACGTTCTCGGCCGCGAAGCCGTGGTGGTGCAGGTTGGCCAGCACGGTGCGCAGCGAGCGCAGGTCGATGCCGTCGCCCTGGATGATGCGCACCGTCTTCAGCACGCGATACCCCTTGCGGTTGGTCGTCGTGCCGAAGCGCGCGGCCAGGATGTGCGCCACCTTCAGCACCGTCTCGGCCGGGTCGCCGGAGTCGGGCCGCACCACCAGCGTGGCGCCGCTGCGCTCGACCGCCTCCTTCAGCTCTCCACCCCACAGGCGGTCGCAGGCGTTGAAGATGTCGTAGCTGTCGCTCACCACCGCGAACACGGCGCCGGGCCTGCCGAACTGCGCGACCATGTTGCGGTACGCGTCGGCCTCGTGCTCGCGGCCCCAGCCGGTGATGGTGCTGTGCTCGGCGGCGGGGATCGAGAAGCCCGCCATCTCGCAGCCGTACCAGCGGCGGCCGGCCACCAGCGCCATCACGGTGTCGGTGCCCTGGAAGTTGACCAGGTGCGCCAGGCCGCCCAGCGCGGCCGACTCGTTGCTCGACACGCCGCGCGCGCCGAAGTCGTGCAGCTTGAAGCCGATCTGGCCCTCGGGGTCGTCGCTGTTGGCCTCCAGGTAGCGCAGCAGGATCGCCTTGGCCGCGGCCGAGATCGTGGCCACGGTGGTGGGGTACCAGATGGCGCGCAGCAGTTCGGTCTCGACGTAGCTGGTGAGCCAGAAGCAGTCCGGGTCGGTGTTCTCCACCGTCGCCAGCACGTTGTGCATGGGCACCACGCTGCCTTCGGGCACCGCGCGGATGCGCAGCGGCAGCCGGCCGCCGTGCCGCTCGACCAGGCGCAGCCAGCCTTCGCGGTTGAAGGGCTCGCCGTGCAGGCCGAAGATCGCGGTGGCCTCGTCCACGTCGTCGCGCGTGATGGGCGTGGACAGGTATTCGCGCAGCCAGGCCTGCAGCCCGAAGAAGACGGCATGCCGGAATGCGCCGCCGCGCGACTCCACGTAGCTGAACACCGTCTGCGTGCCGGGCGGGTACTGCAGCCAGTGGCTGGCCTTGTACGAGTCGGTGCGCAGCAGCAGGTTGCGCCCCAGCGGGGACGAAAGGTTCGAGGTCATGTGAAAGCTCCTTTCACGATGGGCGCCGTCCACCGGCGCCCGTTGCCATGGACCGGGCGCTGCCTCAGTTCTTGCCCAGTCCTCCCAGGAAGTGATTGGCGATGAAGTAGTGGTCCTCGTACATGCGCTCGCGCATGTCCAGGAACTCGGCCAGCGGCACCCAGCGCGCCTGCGCCGCGTCGTCGCTGGCGCGCACTTCCGTCAGCCCCGTCCACTGGTTGTGCGCCAGCTCGAAGAAGAAGGCGTGCGTGATGGTGCGGCCGCGCTGCGAGCGCTGCGGCGCGTCGAAGACCTCGCGACCCTTCACGCTGCCGTGCAGCACCGGCACCGGCACCTTCAGGCGCGTCTCCTCCTTCAGCTCGCGGATGGCGGCGTCGAGCAGCCGCTCGTTCTTCCCGACGAAGCCGCCCGGCAGCGCCCATGCGCCCTTGCCCGGCTGGAACCTGCGCTGCACCAGCAGGATGTGGCCGGCCTCGACCACCACCGCGTCGACGGTGGTGAAGATGGGCGGAAACTCGCTGCCGGCGTAGCGGTACTTGTCGCGGTAGTCGTCGAGGAAGACGCGCTCCTCCACCAGCGCGGCGTAGTCGGCCGAGGCGGCGAATTGCGCGAGGAAGCTCGCCGTGCCCTCGGGCAAGGCGTCGGGCGGGATCCGGCCGCGCCGCCCGGGATCGAAGTAGAGCTGCCGCACCTCGGTCGCGTGGATGCTCTGCACGGCCTCGTTGGGCACGAACTCCCAGCGCGGGAACAGGCGCAGGTAGTAGCTGCTCGCGTCCTTGAGGTGGCCGACCAGCGCCACGCGCGTGTGCGCCGGGTCGGCCCCGTCCTGCGCGATGAGGCGGTCCACCGCTTGCTGGATGGACGCGATCCAGAGCTGGTCGTTGTAGGGCGAATCGCCCACGCCCACCACGCTCACGCGCATCTGCTCGGCCTGGCCCTGCAGGCAGGCGCGCACCATGCGCTCGCGCTCGTCGAAGGTGAAGGGGTTCTTCACGCTGCGCGGCTGGCGGTCGGAGCCGACGACGACGATGACGCGCCTGGCCGTGCGCAGGGCCTGCTCGATCAAGCGCTGGTGGCCGTGGTGCAGGGGCTGGAAGCGGCCGATCACGACCGCATAGGAGAACTGGCGCGCCGGCGAGGCGCCCGTGGCGTTGGCGTTCATCTGGGAATCCCCCAAGAAAAGCACCCTCCGTGGATGCCGTGCGGCCAAGATAACAGCCTTTCCGCGTGAAGTCCAATTTAGTTGCTTTATGCCACTATTGGCGCTATTCGCCGTCTTGACGGTTTTTTGATACGGCCGACCCCACTCTCTACCCCGTTTTGACGCCCCCGTTCCGAGACTGCCTGCCATCTGTTTGACGTTGGCAGGAGTGATGAATGGACATGGTCTGGATGGGCGCGCTGGCCCTGCTCTGGGTGGCCGCGGCGGCATTGGCCGCCGGGCTGTGGCGGCTCGGCCGGCCGCAGGGAGAGCGGCCATGATCCCGTTGGAAGCCCTCTACGGCTTCGGCGGGCTGCTCGCCGTGCTGCTGCTGGCCTACCTGGTCTTCGCGCTGGTCTGCGCCGAGGCGTTCCAGCCGTGAACGCGCAAGCCTGGGGCCTGCTGGCCCTGTTCCTCGTGCTGCTGGGCCTGCTGGCCTGGCCGCTGGGCCGCGGCCTCGCGGCGCTGGTCGACGGCCGCCTGCCGCGCTGGATGCAGCGCGCCGAGGCGCCGCTGTATCGCCTGGCCGGCGTACGGCCGGACGCCGTGATGGACTGGAGCGGCTACGCGCTGGCGCTGCTGGTCTTCAACGCGCTCGGCACGCTGGTGGTCTACGGGCTGCAGCGCCTGCAGGGCGTGCTGCCGCTCAATCCCGCCGGCCTTGGCGCCGTCTCGCCGGACTCGGCCTTCAACACGGCCGTGAGCTTCGTGACGAACACCAACTGGCAGGGCTACGGCGGCGAGAGCACCATGAGCCACCTCACCCAGATGCTGGGGCTGGCGGTGCAGAACTTCCTGTCCGCCGCCACCGGCATCGCGGTGGCCTTCGCGCTGGTGCGCGGCTTCGCGGCGCGCGGCGGGGGCCGCCAGGGCACGGCGCGCTTCGGCGCCGTCGGCAACGCCTGGGCCGACCTCACGCGCGTCACGCTGTGGGTGCTGGTGCCGGTCGCCTTCCTGATCGCGGTGTTCTTCGTCTCGCAGGGCGTGATCCAGAACTTCGACGGCCCGCGCGAGGTGGCGACGCTGGAAGCCGGCCGGCAGACCCTCGCCCTGGGCCCGGTCGCCTCGCAGGAGGCCATCAAGATGCTGGGCACCAACGGCGGCGGCTTCTTCAACGCCAACTCGGCGCACCCCTACGAGAACCCCACGGCGCTGACGAACCTGGTGCAGATGCTGGCGATCTTCCTCATCCCGGCCGCGCTGTGCCTCGCCTTCGGCCGGGCCGTGGGCGACATCCGCCAGGGGTGGGCGCTGCTGGCGGCGATGACGCTGCTCTTCGTTGCCGCCGTGGCCGTCGCCACCTGGGCGGAAGCCGCCGGCAACCCTTTGCTGACGGCGCTGGGCGTCGATCCGTCGATGGGCAACATGGAAGGCAAGGAGCTGCGCTTCGGCATCGACGCCTCCGCGCTGTTCGCCGTGGTCACCACCGCGGCCTCCTGCGGCGCCGTGGTCGCCATGCACGACTCCTTCACGCCGCTGGGCGGCCTCGTGCCGCTGGTGCTGATGCAGCTGGGCGAGGTGGTGTTCGGCGGCGTCGGCGCGGGCCTGTACGGCATGCTGGTGTTCGCGGTGCTGGCGGTGTTCATCGCCGGGCTGATGATCGGCCGCACGCCCGAGTACCTGGGCAAGAAGATCGAGGTGTACGAGATGAAGTTGACCTCGATCGCCATCCTCGTCACGCCGCTGCTGGTGCTGCTGGGCACCGCCGTGGCGGTGGGCGCCGGCGCCGGCCGGGCCGGCATCGCCAACCCGGGCGCGCACGGCTTCTCCGAGATCCTCTACGCCTTCAGCTCGGCGGCCAACAACAACGGCAGCGCCTTCGCGGGCCTCGCGGCCAACACGCCCTTCTACAACGCCTGGCTGGGCCTGGCGATGTGGCTGGGCCGCTTCGGCGTGATCGTGCCGGTGCTGGCGATGGCCGGCGCGCTGGCCGGCAAGCAGCGCGTGCCGGTGACGGCCGGCACGCTGCCCACGCACGGGCCGCTGTTCGTCGTGCTGCTGATCGGCACGGTGCTGCTGGTGGGCCTGCTGAACTACGTGCCGGCGCTGGCCCTGGGCCCGGCGGTCGAGCACCTGATGCTCTGGAAGTGAGGCCGCCATGACCTCGATGAAGCAATCCCTGTCCCTCCTCGATCCCGCGCTGCTGCGGCCGGCGCTGGCCGGCGCCTTCGCCAAGCTCAGCCCGCGCGTGCAGTGGCGCAACCCGGTGATGTTCGTCGTCTACATCGGCAGCATCCTCACCACGCTGCTGTGGGTGCACACGCTGGGCTTCCCCGGCGGCACCGGCATGCCGCCCGGCTTCGTGCTGGCGGTGGCGGTGTGGCTGTGGTTCACCGTGCTGTTCGCCAACTTCGCAGAGGCGCTGGCCGAGGGGCGCAGCAAGGCGCAGGCGGCCTCGCTGCGCGGGCTGCGCCGGGACACCTGGGCCAAGAAGCTCAAGGGGGAACACCGGATGGACGGCTTCCTTCCGGTGCAGGCGCCGGACCTGCGCAAGAGCGACGTGGTGCTGGTGGAGGCCGGCGACCTGGTGCCGCTGGACGGCGAGGTGATCGAGGGCGTGGCCTCGGTGGACGAGAGCGCCATCACCGGCGAATCGGCGCCGGTGGTGCGCGAATCGGGCGGCGACTTCTCGGCCGTGACGGGCGGCACGCGGGTGCTGTCGGACTGGCTGGTGGTGCGCATCGGCGTCAACCCCGGCGAGTCCTTCCTCGACCGCATGATCGGCATGGTGGAGGCCGCGCGGCGCAGCCGCACGCCCAACGAGATCGCGCTGACCATCCTGCTGGTGGCGCTGACCATCGTGTTCCTGGCCGTCACGGCGACGCTGCTGCCCTACTCGATCTTCAGCGTGCAGGCCACCGGCGCGGGCACGGTGGTGTCGCTCACGGCGCTGGTGGCGCTGCTGGTGTGCCTGATCCCCACCACCATCGGCGGCCTGCTGTCGGCGGTGGGCGTGGCGGGCATGAGCCGCATGATGCAGGCCAACGTGATCGCCACCTCCGGCCGCGCGGTGGAAGCGGCCGGCGACGTGGACGTGCTGCTCCTGGACAAGACCGGCACCATCACCCACGGCAACCGGCAGGCCGCCGCCTTCCTGCCGGCGCCGGGCGTGGGCAAGGCGCGGCTGGCGCAGGCGGCGCAGCTCGCCTCGCTGGCCGACGAGACGCCCGAGGGCCGCAGCATCGTCGAGCTGGCGCGGCGCGAGGGCATCGCGCCGAAGCCGGTGGAGGACGCGGCCTTCGTGCCCTTCACGGCGCAGACGCGCATGAGCGGCGCCGACCTGCCCGCCGCCGCGCTGGACCTCTCCGGCGAACCGGTGCCGCTCCGCAAGGGCGCGGTGGAAGCGCTGCGCCGCCACGTCGAGTCGCTCGGCGGCCGCCTGCCGCCCGAGGTGGCGCACACGGCCGACGAGGTGGCGCGGCGCGGCAGCACGCCGCTGGCGGTGGCCGAGGGCGCGCACGTGCTCGGCGTGGTGGAGCTGAAGGACATCGTCAAGACCGGCATCCGCGAGCGCTTCGCCGCGCTGCGGCGCATGGGCATCCGCACGGTGATGATCACCGGCGACAACCGGCTCACGGCCGCGGCCATCGCCGCCGAGGCCGGCGTGGACGACTTCCTCGCCGAAGCCACGCCGGAAGACAAGCTCAGGCTGATCCGCCAGCACCAGGCCGAGGGCCGGCTGGTCGCGATGACCGGCGACGGCACCAACGATGCACCGGCGCTGGCCCAGGCCGACGTGGCGGTGGCCATGGGCAGCGGCACGCAGGCCGCCAAGGAGGCCGGCAACATGGTCGACCTCGACTCCAACCCCACCAAGCTGCTGGAGGTGGTGGAAACCGGCAAGGCGCTCTTGATGACGCGCGGCTCGCTCACCACCTTCTCCATCGCCAACGACGTGGCGAAGTACTTCGCCATCATCCCGGCGATCTTCGTGGGCACCTACCCGCAGCTCGCGCGGCTCGACGTGATGCGGCTGACGAGCCCGTCCTCCGCCATCCTGAGCGCGGTGATCTTCAACGCGCTGGTCATCGTCTTCCTGATCCCGCTGGCGCTCAGGGGTGTGCGCTACCGGCCGGTAGGCGCCGCAGCGCTGCTGCGCCGCAACCTCGCCCTGTACGGCCTGGGCGGGCTGGCCGTGCCCTTCGCCGGCATCAAGCTCATCGACCTGCTGCTGGCCGCCCTCGGCCTCGCGTGAAGGAACCCGCCACATGATGAAGAACACCCTTTCCCTCCTGCGCCCGGCGATCGCCCTGTTCGTGCTGCTGAGCGTGCTCACCGGCATCGCCTACCCGCTGGCCGTGACCGGCGTGGCCCGCCTCGCCTTCCCCGAGGCGGCGGCCGGCAGCCTGGTGATGCGGGACGGCCGGGCCGTCGGCTCCGCGCTCATCGGCCAGAACTTCAGCGACCCGCGGCACTTCTGGGGCCGCCCCTCGGCGACCGCGCCCCTGCCCTACAACGCGGCCGCCTCGTCGGGCTCGAACCAGGGGCCGCTGAACCCCGCGCTGGCGGAGGCGGTCAGGGCGCGCATCGAGGCGCTGCGCGCCGCCGACCCGGCCAGCGGCACGCCGGTGCCGGCCGACCTGGTCACCGCCTCGGCCAGCGGCCTGGACCCGCACATCAGCCCGGCCGCGGCGCGCTACCAGCTGCCCCGCATCGCCCGCCTGCGCGGCCTGCCGGCGGCACAGCTGGAGCAACTGGTGGCGCAGCACACCGAGCCGCCGCTGCTGTTCGGCCTGATCGGCGAGCCGCGCGTGAACGTGCTGGCGCTCAACCTCGCGCTGGACGCGCTGCCGCAGCGCTGAAGGACGCTCCGTGGCCCGCGACCTGCTCCACCTGCTGCTCGCGCTGGCCGCGTTCGTGGTGCCCGCGCTCTTCGCCTGGGCCGCCGTGAACCGGGGCGCGCTGCGCCACCGCTGGAAGCGGCGCCGGCGCGCGCGACGCTGAGCTAAGCTGCCGAGCCCATGGCCGAAGCCGCCCGCCCCGACCCGGACGCCCTGCTGGCGCAGTTGCATGCGGAGGCGGCGCCGCGCGGCCGGCTGCGCATCTACTTCGGCGCCAACGCAGGGGTCGGCAAGACCTGGGCCCTGCTCAGCGCCGCACGGCGCGAGCGCGAGGCCGGCCGCGACGTGCTGATCGGCGTGATCGAGACGCACGGCCGCGCCGAGACCGCGGCGCTGCTGGAAGGCCTGCCGGCGCTGCCGCTGCGCGGCGTGCCCTACCGCGGCCGCGTGCTGCAGGAATTCGACCTCGACGCCGCCCTCGCGCGCCGCCCCGAGGTGCTGCTGGTGGACGAGCTGGCCCACAGCAACGCGCCGGGCTCGCGCCATGCCAAGCGCTGGCAGGACGTGCAGGAGCTGCTGGCCGCCGGCATCGACATATGGTCGGCGCTGAACGTGCAGCACCTGGAGAGCCTGAACGGCACGGTGGGCGCCATCACCGGCATCCGCGTGCACGAGACGGTGCCCGATGCCGTGCTGGACGAAGCCGACGAGGTGGTGCTGGTGGACGCCACGCCCGACGAACTGGCCGCGCGCCTGGCCGCCGGCAAGGTCTACCTGCCGCAGCAGGCGCGGCAGGCGGCGCAGAACTTCTTCCGCAAGGGCAACCTGATCGCGCTGCGCGAGATCGCCCTGCGCCGCACCGCCGAGCATGTGGAGGACGACGTGCGCGGCTGGCGCGTGGAGCAGTCGGGCGCCGGCGCACCGCCGGCCTGGAACACCTCGGGCGCCATCCTCGCCGCGGTGGGCCCCGGCGAGGAGGCCGCGCAGACGGTGCGCGCCGCCGCCCGCCTGGCCGGCCAGCTCAGCGTCCGCTGGCACGCCGCCTACGTGGAGACGCCGCGCCTGGCGCGCCTGCCCGCCGCGGCGCGCGACCGCCTCCTCGCCGTGCTGCGGCTGGCGCAGGACCTCGGCGCGGAAACCGCCGTGCTCACCGGCCAGCAGGTGGCGCCCGCGCTGGCCGCGCAGGCGCAGCGCCTGAACTGCGCGACGCTGGTGCTCGGCCGCAGCCGCTCGCGGCGCCTGCCCTGGCAGCCGACGCTGGCCCGCCAGGTGGCGCGCACCGCGCCGGCGCTGGACCTGATCTCCGTCGCGCCGGCCGGCAGCACGCGCCGCGTGGCCCGCGCACCACGCGACCCCGGCGAGGCGCAGGACGACACCACGCGCGCCCCCGCCCGCTGGCCCGGCTTCGCCTGGGCCGCGGCCAGCAGCGTCGCCGTCACGCTGCTGGCCACGCCGCTCTCGGGCGTGCTGGAGCTGACCAACATCGTCATGCTCTACCTGCTGGGCGTGGTGGGCGTGGCCTGGCGCTTCGGCCGCGGGCCGGCCGCCTGCGCGGCGGCGCTGAACGTCATCGCCTTCGACTACTTCTTCGTGCAGCCCACGCTCTCCTTCGCCGTCAGCGACGTGCAGTACCTGCTGACCTTCGCCGTCATGCTGGGCGTGGGCCTGCTGGTGGGCCAGCTCACCGCCGGGCTGCGCTTCGCGGCCGGCGTGTCGGCCAGCCGCGAACGCCGCACGCAGTCGCTCTTCGAGCTGACGCGCGAACTGTCGGCCGCGCTGGAGGCGGGCCAGGTGGCGGCACTCGGCGCGGCCGCGGTGCAGTGGCACTTCGGCGGCGAGGCGCTGGTGCTGCTGGCAGACGCGCAGGACCGCCTGGCGCCCCCCTCCGATCCGCCCGCGGGCTTCGACCTCGGCGTGGCCGACTGGGCTTTCCGCCACGGGCAAAGCGCCGGCCTGTCCACGGCCACGCTGGCCGCGCAGCCCTGGCACTACGTGCCGCTGGCCGCGCCGATGCGCGCGCGCGGCGTGCTGGCGCTGCGGCCGGCGCAGCCGCGCTGGCTGCTCATCCCCGAACAGGCGCAGCAACTGGAGACGCTGGCGCGCCAGGTCGCCATCGCGGTCGAGCGCGTGCACTACGTCGACGTGGCACGGCAGGCGGTGGTGGAGATCGAGTCGGAGCGCCTGCGCAACGCGCTGCTGGGCGCCCTCTCGCACGACGTGCGCACGCCGCTGACGGCGCTGATCGCCCTGGCCGAGTCGCTGCGCGCGCTGCCGCCGCCGCTGTCGGACGCGCAGGCGCGCACGGCGCAGGCCATCGTCGCCCAGGCGCAGGCGCTGAACACGCTGGTGGGCAACCTGCTGGACATGGCGCGGCTGGAAGGCGGCGGGGTGAACCTGCGGCGCGACTGGCAGTCGGTCGAGGAGGCGGTGGGCGCCGCCATCCGTGCCGCGCAGCCGGCGCTCGGCGCGGCAGCGGTGCGCACCGACCTGCCGGCCGACCTGCCGCTGGTGGAGTTCGACGCGGTGCTGATCGAACGTGTGCTGGTCAACCTGCTGGAGAACGCCGCCCGCTACGGGGCGCCGCCCATCGTCGTGTCGGCCCGGGCGCTGCCGCAGGCGCTGCGCATCTCGGTGCGCGACCACGGCGCCGGCCTGCCGCCGCACCTGCGCGGCCGCGAGCAGGTGCTGTTCGACAAGTTCACCCGCGGCCAGGCCGAATCGGCCGTGCCCGGGGTCGGCCTGGGGCTGGCGATCTGCCAGGCCATCGTGCAGGCGCACGGCGGCGAGATCGCCGCGGCGAACGCCGACGCGGGGGACGGCGCAGAATTCACCGTCACGCTGCCGCGGCGCGAGCCGCCGGCGCTGCCCGAATAGCACCGCGCCCATGCCCACCCCATCGCCGACCGCCGTCGTCATCGAGGACGAGCCGCAGATCCGCCGCTTCGTGCGCGCGGCGCTGGAGGCGGAAGGCTGGCAGGTGCACGAGGCCGCCACGCAGCGCGAGGGGCTGGCCGCAGCCGGCACGCGCCAGCCCGACCTGCTGGTGCTCGACCTCGGTCTGCCCGACGGCGACGGCACGGACCTGATCCGCGACGTGCGGGGCTGGTCCGGCGTGCCCATCATCGTGCTCTCGGCACGCGCCGACGAGGCCGACAAGATCGCCGCGCTGGACGCCGGCGCCGACGACTACCTCACCAAGCCCTTCGGCACCGGCGAACTGCTGGCCCGCGTGCGCGCCAGCCTGCGCCGTCCGCGCGCGGCGGCCGGCGATGCCACGGCGGTGTTCCGATTCGGCGCGGTCGAGGTCGACCGTGCCGCGCGCCTGGTGCGCCGCGACGGCGAGGAGGTCCACCTCACGCCCACCGAATACCGCCTGCTCTCGGCGCTGGTCGCCAACGCCGGACGCGTGCTGACGCAGCGCCAGCTGCTGCGCGAGGTCTGGGGCCCCGCTCACAGCGAGCAGAGCCACTACCTGCGCGTCTACATGGGCCACCTGCGCGGCAAGCTGGAAGCCGATCCGGCGCAGCCGCGCCACCTGCTGACGGAGACGGCGGTGGGCTACCGGCTGGTGGTCTGAGCGGGGCTCAGGCGAAGACGGCCTTGTCCAGCCCGTAGGCCTTGTCGGCCGAGCCCGGCAGGGTGCGGAAGGCGACGTTCAGCCGGTTCCAGGCGTTGATGGCCATGACGGCGAAGGTCAGGTCCACCAGCTCCTTCTCGGAGAACTGCGCGCGCGCCGCCTCGTAGTCGGCGTCGGGCACGCCCTGCGGCGGCAGCGTGCTGACCGCTTCCGTCCAGGCCAGCGCGGCGCGCTCGCGCGCGTCGAACCACTGCGATTCGCGCCAGGCCGCGACGTGGTGCAGGCGCAGCTCGCCCTCGCCCGCCAGCTTGGCCTGCTTGACATGCATGTCCAGGCAGAAGCCGCAGCCGTTGATCTGCGAGGCGCGGATGTCGACCAGGTACAGCAGCCTCGGGTCCAGGTCGGCCTTCTTGACCTGCATGCTCAGCTCGACCATCTTCCTGAAGAGTTCGGGCGAGGTCTGCGAGGCGTTGAGTCGTTGGTTCATGGTGCTTCTTCCTTCGGTGGTTGAAAAAAACGGACGGGATGCCATCAAGACGGGGCGGCCGCCCGGTTTGTGACAGAGCCGCCGGCGCACGCCCGGCCGAGCCGCTAGCATTCCACCCTCATGACCGCCGCCGAACCGATCCGCCTGAACAAGCGCATGGCCGACCTGGGCCTGTGCTCGCGCCGCGAGGCCGATGCCTGGATCGAGCAGGGATGGGTCAAGGTCAACGGGCAGGTGGCCCCGATGGGGCTGAAGGTGGGGCCGCAGGACCGCATCGAGGTCGACCGCCGGGCCCAGGGCCAGCAGGCGCAGCAGGTGACGATCCTGCTGCACAAGCCGGTGGGCTACGTCAGCGGCCAGGCCGAGGACGGCCATCCGCCCGCCGTCACCCTGGTGCAGCCGCGCAACCACTGGCGCGGCGACGCCTCGCGCACGCGCTTCGCGCCGCAGCAGCTGCGCGGCCTCGCGCCGGCGGGACGGCTGGACATCGATTCGGTCGGCCTGCTGGTGCTCACGCAGGACGGCCGCGTCGCCCGCCGGCTGATCGGCGAGGACTCGGACATCGAGAAGGAATACCTGGTGCGGGTGAGCTTCGGCAACGTCGCCGCGAACGTGCAGGCCGCCTTTCCCCGCGAGCAGCTGGCGCGGCTGCGCCACGGCCTCGCGCTCGACGGCCAGCCGCTCAGGCCGGCCCGCGTCGACTGGCAGAACCCGGAGCAGCTGCGCTTCGTGCTCACCGAGGGCAAGAAGCGCCAGATCCGCCGCATGTGCGAGCTGGTCGGCCTGAAGGTGGTGGGCCTCAAGCGCATCCGCATCGGCCGCGTGATGCTGGGGCAGCTGCCGCAGGGGCAGTGGCGCTACCTGGGAGCCGACGAACGCTTCTGAAGCAGCGCCGACGCCGCGCCGGGACTCGGCACGCTGTGAACGGACCGCCCTCCTAGATGTCGAGCACCAGCTTCCTGCCGGTGCAGCGCGACACGCAGATCATCATCGTCTTGCCCGACTGGCGTTCGAGCTTGGTCAGGATGCCGTCCTGGTGGTCCAGTTCGCCGTCGAAGCCCAGCACCGCCGTCTCGCAGGCGCCGCACACGCCTTCCTTGCAGCTGTGGTCCGGGTTCAGCCCGGCGTCGATCAGCGCGTCCAGGATCGACTTGCCCGCGGGCACCTCCACCGTCTGCCCGCTTTGCTCGCACACCACCTCGAAGCCGTGCGCCTCGCTGGCCGACGCCACCACCACCGCGGCGAAGCGCTCGATGTGCGCATTGGCGTAGCCCAGCTGCTCGCAGGTCTTCTCGAAGGCG
>NZ_KN050766.1:2343-92931 GCF_000745855.1 Xenophilus azovorans DSM 13620 | reverse complement strand
CCCCTGGCCGAGCACCGCAGCGAAGTCGGCGCAACGCGCCGACCGCCCCACCATGAGCCCGCGCCCCAGGCCCCCGGCCACGGCGCGCGCCCCCACCGCCTCGCCTCCCAAAAAACGCCCTTATCCGACAAACACTCCCAACCCCTCGCCAACCCGCATGAACACTGGCGCATTTGCTTATCCGAATAAAGCGCGAACCAAAAAATCGTTGGGATTCATAAGGGCCGCTTCTACAGTCCCGTCCTTCGCCATGAACATCGATCTCGCACACGTCAACGCCGAACTCGGCCGCAATGCACAAGGCCTCGTGGACTGGGCCTTCGGCCTGGGCCGCACCGCCATCGTCACCACCAACTTCCGGCCCTTCGAGGCCGTGATCCTGCACATGGTCACGCGCGCCCGGCCCGACGTGCCGGTGGTCTGGATGGACAACGGCTACAACACCGAGGCCACCTACCGCTTCGCCGACGAAGTGACGAAGCTGCTCAAGCTCAACCTGCACATCTACCTGCCGCGCCGCTCGCGCGCGCACCGCGAGGCGGTGGACGGGCCGACGCCCGCGCTCGACGATCCGCGCCACGCCGCCTTCACCGAGGAAGTCAAGCTCGAACCCTTCGCGCGCGCCCTGCGCGAGACGGCGCCGCAGGTCTGGTTCACCGCGCTGCGCGCCACCGACACCGCCGTGCGCGCGCAGATGGACCCGGTGAGCATCAATCCCGACGGCCTGGTCAAGGTCGCGCCGCTGCTGCACTGGACCTCCAAGGACCTGTACGCCTATTGCCAGGAACACGGCCTGCCCAACAACTTCGACTACGTGGACCCCACCAAGGGCGAGGACAACCGCGAATGCGGCCTGCACCTGGCGCACTGACCGCCGCCCGCCCCTTCGATCGCTTCCCAGCCCCCGCGCCCGACCCCATGAACGCCCGCACCGAACCCGATCTGCTGCTGCCCGAAAGCCGCCTCGCGGCGGCCGCCCTGCGCCTGTCCGACGCCCACCTCGACGCCCTGGAGGAAGAGACCATCTTCATCCTGCGCGAGGTGGCGGCCGCCTTCGAGCGCCCCGCGCTGCTGTTCTCCGGCGGCAAGGACTCGCTGGTGATGCTCAAGTGCGCGGAGAAGGCCTTCGGCGCCGGCCGGCTGCCCTACCCCCTGCTGATGATCGACACCGGGCACAACTTCCCGGAGGTGACCGACTTCCGCGACCGGCGTGCGCAGGAACTGGGCGCCCACCTCATCGTGCGCAGCGTCGAGGACTCCATGCGGCGCGGCACCGTGCGCCTGGCGCACCCCGGCGAGTCGCGCAATGCGCACCAGTCGGTCACGCTGCTGGAAGCGATCGAGGAGTTCCGCTTCGACGCGCTGATCGGCGGCGCCCGCCGCGACGAGGAAAAGGCCCGCGCCAAGGAGCGCATCTTTTCCCACCGCGACGCCTTCGGCCAATGGCAGCCCAAGGACCAGCGCCCCGAGCTGTGGACGCTGTTCAACACGCGCCTGGCGCCGGGCGAGCACTTCCGCGTGTTCCCGATCAGCAACTGGACCGAGCTGGACGTGTGGCAGTACATCGAGCGCGAGCGCATCGCCCTGCCCTCGATCTACTACACCCACAAGCGCGAGGTGGTCGAGCGCCGCGGCCTGCTGGTGCCGGTGACCGAGCTGACGCCGCCCAGGGACGGCGAAACCGTGCAGGTGCGCGACGTGCGCTTCCGCACCGTCGGCGACATCACCTGCACCTGCCCGGTGGCCAGCCTGGCCGCGGACGCGGCCGACGTGGTGGCCGAGACGCTGGCCGTCGAGGTCAGCGAGCGCGGCGCCACCCGCATGGACGACAAGACCTCCGACGCTTCGATGGAGAAGCGCAAGAAGGACGGGTATTTCTGACCACCCCCGTTACTCGCGCACTTCGTGTCGCTCGAATCCCCCCTCGAGGGCGCGCACCCGGCGGCCTGGCAAAGCCAGTTCCGCGGGTGCCCTGGCATGGCCTGCTCCGCGGCCTTCGGACGGGAAACCTTGGAGATGCCGGCTCCGGCCGGCCTGAAAGTTGAACATGAACGCCATTGCTACTGAATCGATAGCCTCCAGCACCCACGGGACGGGCGCTGCAGGCACCTTTGGCACTGAAACCGGGGACACCGGCACCGCCCTGCGCTTCATCACCTGCGGCAGCGTGGACGACGGCAAGAGCACGCTGATCGGCCGCCTGCTGGTGGACAGCAAGTCGGTGCTGCAGGACCAGCTGGCCGGCGTGCAGCGCAGCGGCGAGACCGACCTCGCCCTGCTGACCGACGGCCTCTCGGCCGAGCGCGAGCAGGGCATCACCATCGACGTGGCGTACCGCTACTTCTCCACCGCGAAGCGCAAGTTCATCATCGGCGACGCGCCCGGCCACGAGCAGTACACGCGCAACATGGTCACGGCCGCCTCCAGTGCCGATGCCGCCGTGGTGCTGGTCGACGCGACCAAGCTGCCCTGGGCGGCCGAGGTCGGCGACGGCGAGGTCGTGAAGAGCGAGCTGCTGGCGCAGACGCGCCGCCACATGCTGCTGGCACACCTGCTGCGCGTGCAGTCCATCGTGGTGGCGGTGAACAAGCTGGACGCCATCGACGACGCCCAGCTCGCCTTCGAGCGCATCTCCGGCGCGCTGGACGAGTTCGCCGCCGCCGCCGGCGTGCGGATCGCGGCCATCGTGCCCATCTCGGCGCTCAAGGGCTGGAACGTCGCCGGCCGCCACCAGGACGGCAGCGCGGGCTGGGCCGGCTACGAGGGCCCCAGCCTGCTCGAACTGCTGGAGGGCCTGCCGGTCACGGCGCAGGACGAATCCGTGCCCTTCGCCTTCCCGGTGCAGTGGGTCGAGAAGTTCTCGGGCTCGAACGACACCACGCAGGGCCGGCGCATCTTCTGGGGCCGCGTGGCCAGCGGCCACGTGGAGCCCGGCCAGCGCATCGCCATCCTGCCGAGCAACCAGCACGCCACCGTGGCGCGCGTGCTTACGCACACGCGGCAGGACCAGGCCGTGCACGCCGGCCACAGCGCCGGCATCGTGCTCGACCGCGAGGTGGACGTCTCGCGCGGCGACTGGCTGCTGGCGCCCGACGCCTTCGAGCCGCAGCGCGAGATCCGCGCCACCGTCGCCTGGCTGGACGACGAGCCGCTGGTGGCCGGCCGCGCGTACTGGGCGCTGCAGGGCCACCGCTGGGTCAAGGCCCGGGTCGCGCGCATCGCGCACCGGCTGAACATCACCACCCTGGAGGCCGAGGACGCCGCCGAACTGCCGCCCAACGCCATCGGCGAGGTGGTGCTCGCGCTGCAGCAGCCGCTGGCCGTGCGCCCCTTCGCCGAGTCGCGCGCGCTGGGCTCGCTGGTGCTGGTGGACACCGCCTCGCACCGCACCTGCGCCGCCGTTCTTGTCCGCGCGCAGGGCGTGGGCAACGCCTCTGCATAAAATACCGGGTTTCCCCCGACCGCCTTCACCAGCCACAGCGCCATGACCCACGTCGTCTCCGAGAACTGCATCCGCTGCAAATACACCGACTGCGTCGACGTGTGCCCGGTGGACTGTTTCCGCGAGGGGCCGAACATGCTGGTGATCGACCCCGACGAGTGCATCGACTGCGCGGTCTGCATCCCCGAGTGCCCGGCCAACGCCATCTACGCCGAGGAAGACCTGCCGGCCGACCAGATCGCCTTCGTGCAGCTCAACGCCGAACTGGCCCAGGCCGACGGCTGGAAGAGCATCACCAAGCGCAAGGCCGCACTGCCCGACGCGGACGAGTGGAAGGACAAGCCGGGCAAGCTCGCGGAACTCGTCAAGTAAGCCGCCCTTGTCCGAGCAGCCGGCTGCCCCGATCGAGACCGACGCGCTGATCATCGGCGCGGGGCCGGTCGGGCTGTTCCAGGCCTTCCAGCTCGGCCTGCTCGAAATCCCCTGCCGCATCGTCGACGCCCTGCCCCATGCAGGCGGCCAGTGCGTCGAGCTGTACGGCCACAAGCCCATCTACGACATCCCCGGCACGCCGGCCACCACCGGCCGCGGCCTGGCGGACGCCTTGCTCGATCAGCTCGCGCCCTTCGGGGTGCCGATGCACCTGGGCGAGCAGGTCGCCACGCTGGCGCGCGAGGCCGACGGCCGCTGGCGCGCCGGCACCTCGGCCGGTACCGCGTTCATCGCGCGCACGGTGGTCGTCGCGGCCGGCGTGGGCGCCTTCGTGCCGAAGAAGCTGGCGCTGGAAGGCGCGGAACGCTTCGAGGGCACGCGCCTGTTCTACCACCCGGCCGACCTGGCCCGCTTCGCCGGCCAGGACGTGGTGGTGAACGGCGGCGAGGACGCGGCGCTGGAAACGGCGCTGGCCCTCGCCGGCCTGGCGCGCAGCGTGACGCTGCTGCACCGGCGCGACGTGTTCCGCGCCGAGGAGACGCTGCAGGCGGCACTGCAGGACCGCGTCGCCGCCGGCGCCATCCGCCCGGCCGTGGGCCAGCCGGCGGCCTTCAATGGTGGGATCCTGCGCATCGACACGCCGGAAGGCGGCGAGCAGTCGTTGGCGCTGGACGCGCTGGTCGTGTGCCAGGGCATCTCGCCGCGCATGGGCCCCATCGCCGACTGGGGGCTGGAGCTGCAGCGCAAGCAGATCCCGGTGGACACCGAACGCTTCCAGACGCGCGAGGCGGGCCTGTTCGCGGTGGGCGACATCAACACCTACCCGGGCAAGCGCAAGCTCATCGTCTGCGGCTTCCACGAGGCCACGCTGGCCGCCTGGGGCGTGGCCGACATCGTCACCGGCGGCAAGCCGCCGCCGCTGCAGTACACGACCACCAGCACCCGGCTGCATGAGCTGCTGGGCGTGGCCGGCGCCCGCCGGCGCGGCTAGCCGCGGGTCTCTTCCTCCTCCTGTGGCGGCAGCAGCGCAGGGTTCCACACGATCTCCCACAGGTAGCCGTCAGGGTCCGCGAAGTAGCCCGCGTAGCCGCCCCAGAAGGTCGGCGCCGCCTGCTTCACCAACCGCGCGCCCGCCTGCTGCGCCTGGGCCATGACGGCATCCACCTCCTCGCGGCTGCGGACGTTGTGGCCCAGCGAGATGGCCGGCGCGCCGGCATCGGGCAGCGCCACGCCCGCATCGTGCGCCAGCGAATCGCGCGGCCACAGCGCCAGCCGCAGGCCCGATTCCAGCTCGATGAAGACGACGGCGCCGTGCTCGTATTCCTCGCCGATGACGCCCGGCGTCGGGAAGCCCAGCCCGTCGCGGTAGAAGGCGAGCGAGGCGTGCAGGTCCCGCACGCCCAGCGTCAGCACGGTGATCCTCGGGGTCATGGGTCGGTCTCCTTTCGGCACCGATTCTGACCCTTCGGACGCGCCGCCGCTCACTCCTCGGGCGTGAACCCCGACGCCTTGACCCAGGGGCCCCACAGCGCCGTCTCAGCCGCCTGGATCTCGGCCAGCTGGCGCGGCCCCGCCGGCTCGGCATGCATGGTGGCGCGCGCGAGCATCGGCTCGATCTTCTTCACCGCGCCCTGCAGCGCCTGGTACAGCCGGTCGATCTGCCCGGCGGGCGTGCCGGCCGGCGCGTACAGGCCGTACCAGCCGTCCAGCACCAGGTCGATGCCGCTCTCCTTGAGCGTGGGCACCTCGGGCAGCGCGGGGTTGCGGCGCGTGCCGGTGACGGCCAGGATGCGCACCTTGCCGGCGCGGTGGTGCTCGGCCGCGTCGGCCAGCGGCGTCACCGCCAGCGAGATGTTGCCGCCGATCAGGTCGACCAGCGACGGCGCGGCGCCCTTGTAGCCCACGTGCGTGATCTCGACCCCGGCCTTCTGCGCGAAGCCCTGCCCCAGGAAGTGCGGGATGGTGCCCGCCCCCGGCGAGGCGAAGGCGGCCTTGTTCGCGGGATCGCGCGCCCACGCCACGTACTCGGCCACCGTCTTCGCCGGGGTGGCCGGGCCGGTGGTGATGGCGTAGTCCACGATGCACACGCGGCCGACCGGCGCGAAGTCCTTCACCGGGTCGTAGCGCAGTTGCCGGTGGATCCACGGGAACAGGGTCATCGGGCCGTGCGGCACCAGCATCAGCGTGTCGCCGTCGGGCCTGGCCTGGCGCGTGGCCTCCACCACCAGGCGGCCGGCCGCGCCCGGCCGGTTCTCCACCAGCACGGTGCGCTCGAGGCTGGCGCGCATCGCCTCGGCGAGCGCGCGGGCCGTGAGGTCCACCGAGCCGCCGGGGGCGAAGCCCACCAGGATGCGGATCGGCTGCGAAGAGGGCTGCGCCCATGCCGCGGCATGCGGCAGGGCCAGGGACAGCGCGGACAGGCAGAAGTGGCGGCGGCGGGTCATGTCTTGTCTCCTTGTGGGTATGGCAGGCGGCGGGCTTCAGCGCGCGGGCATGTCGCGCAGCGTGCTGATCAGGTGGGCGCGCGCCTCGGGCGGCACGGCGGGGATCTGTGCGTTCCACCGTTCCCAGGCGGCACGCATCGCCGCCAGGCGCTGCGGCTCGCGCCGAGCCCGGTTGGCGCGCTCGCGCGCGTCGCGCGCGATGTCGAACAGGTACTCGTGCTCCTCCACCTTGAGGTACTTCCAGTCGCCGTCGCGCAGGGCGCGCTGGTCCTTGTGCTTCATGCGCCAGTACATCGGGCGCGCGAAGGTGCGGCCGCTGTCGTTCAGCGTCGGCCGCATGGAGACGCCGTCCAGCACATGCTCCGCCGGCGGCCGCGCGCCGGCGATGTCCAGCAGCGTCGCGGTCCAGTCCATCGTCATGCAGTGCTGCTCGCAGACCGTGCCCGGCCGGGCGATGCCGCGCGGCCAGTGGACGATGTAGGGCACGCGGATGCCGCCTTCGGTCAGGTCCATCTTGCCGCCCACCAGCGGCCAGTTGTCCGAGAAGCGCTCGCCGCCGTTGTCGCTGGTGAACACGATCAGCGTGTCTTCCAGCAGCCCGGTCTCGCGCAGGGCATCCACCACCCAGCCGACGCCCTCGTCCATCTCGCGGATCATGGTCCGGTAGGTCTCGACGCTGCCGCCGTCCAGGTGCGCGATGTCCTGCATCACCTCCGGGTCGATGCCGCCCTGCGCGCGCGTCTCCCAGGGCCAGTGCGGCGCGGTGTAGTGCAGGCTCAGCAGGAAGCGCCGGCCGTCGGCCGCGCGCTCGCGCACGTAGCGCGCGGCGCGCTGCGAGAGCAGGTCGGTCAGGTAGCCGGGCTCGTCGTGGGGCTGGCCGTCGAGTTCGAGGTCGGACGCCGGGCCGCGCGCGTTGTGGCCCCAGTAGCTGACGCCACCCGACATGGGGCCGAAGTGGTGCATGTAGCCCGAGCGGTCCGGTCCGAAGTGCGGACGGAAGCCCAGGTGCCACTTGCCGATCAGCGCCGTGTGGTAGCCGACGTCGCGCAGCATCGAGGGCAGCGTGGGCAGACCGGGATGCAGCCCCAGCTCCAGGTTGCCGCGCGAGGTGCCGAGCAGCGGCTCCTCGCTCGCGCCGCGCACCCAGTACTGGTAGCGCCCGGTCATCAGCGCGAAGCGCGTGGGCGAGCACACGGGCGAGTTCGAGTAGCCGTTCACGTAGCGCAGGCCGTTGGCAGCCAGGCCGTCCAGCACCGGCGAGGTGGCGGCGCGGCCGCCGTAGCAGCCCAGGTCGGCGTAGCCCAGGTCGTCGGCCACGATGAAGATGAAGTTGGTCACGCCATCCGTCTCCTGCTTGATGTCTCCTTGTGCGTCACGCAAGGATAGGGAGAGGGTTGCAAAAGTAAAATCGAAAGTTGATCGGCCAATCAATCACTTTCGTATGGACCCGAAGCACCTGACGCACCTGGCCATGGTGCTGGAGAAGGGCTCGATCACCGAGGCCGCCAAGAGCCTGGCGGTGACCCAGCCCACCCTCACGCGCAACATGGCCACGCTGGAGATGCAGGCCGGCGCGCCGCTGTTCACGCGCAGCCGCTTCGGCGTGCGCAGTACGCCCCTGGGCGAGGCGCTGGCGCGCGAGGGCCGGGCCATCGCCGCACGCATGCAGCAGGCCCTCGAGTCGATCGCGCAGCACCGGCTTGGCCTGTTCAACCGGCTGCGCGTGGGCGTGGGTCCGCTGCTGGGGCTGGCGCTGATGCCGCGGCTCGCGCCGGCCTTCCTCGATGCCTTCCCCCACGTGGCGCTGACGATCACCACCGGCCGCCCGACGATGCTGGTGGACGAGCTGATCGACGACCAGCACGACGTGGTGATCACGCCGGCCCTCTCGCGCCAGCTGCCCGCCGGCATCTCGCGCGCGCTGCTGGTGCAGGACTCGATCGGCGTGTTCTGCGGCGCGCAGCACCCGCTGGCCGGCCGGCCGCGGCCGGGCACCCAGGCGCTCAATGCCTGCGAGTGGATCAACGTGGGCGTGACCTCGCCCTTCCAGAACGACGAACTCGACTACCTGCACCGCAACGGCATCCGTCGGCCGCAGACGCAGCTGGCCACCGTCGCCGACGCCGCCATCCTGCTGCAGGTGCTGCGCCAGGGCCGCCACCTGGCCGTGCTGCCGCGCCTTCCGTTGGCGCTGATCGACACGGCGGGCGAACTGCGCCAGATCGCCCTGCCCAGCGAACCCGCGCCGCGCGACGTGCTGGCCTGGACGCGCAGCAGCGTGATCGAGCAGCCGGCCGTGCAGGGCCTGGCGCGCATCGCCCGCGAACTGCTGCAGCAGCCCAAGGGCCATCGGCGGCGGCCGGCAGGCAAGGCCCCGCGCGCCTAGAATGCCGGTTCGCTAGGGGTGCTGGGCTGCGACTGCGGCCCGGCTGAGATCAAACCCTTTGAACCTGATTGAGGTCATCCTCGCGCAGGGAAGCCGGTCCGGCGGCAGCCGTCCTCCTCTTCAGGACGCCTTCAGTCCCGCCCCCGGACCTCAGCCCACCTGCCATCACTTTGCACTGGAGCAAATGCATGGCGCAAGCCCGATCCTCTTCCTCCGCCAACGAGGCGCTGACGCCGCTGCCCGCCGAGCGGCGCGTGTTCCGCTGGCACGACCACCTCTCGCTGTGGTTCAGCCTCGGCGTGGGCCTGCTCGTGATGCAGATCGGCGCCTACCTGGTGCCGGCGGTGGGCACGCACGATGCGGTCATCGCGATCCTCGTCGGCTCCGCGGTGGGCGCGGGCCTGCTGGCCTGGACGGCGCGGCTGGGCTGCGAGACCGGCCTGGCCAGCGCCGGCCTGATGCATGCCACCTACGGCAGCGCCTTCGCGCGGCTGCCGGTGGTGCTGAACATCGTGCAACTGGTGGGCTGGACCACTTTCGAGCTGGTGGTGATGCGCGAGGGCACGCAGGCCATCGCCAAGCAGGCGCTGGGGCTCGACCTGGCCGGCAGCGGCGGCGTGCTGGCCGGCACGCTGCTGTGGGGCGCGGTGCTGCTGGCGCTGCTGTCGGGATCGATGGTGACGCTGGTGCGCCGCTTCGTCGCCCGCTTCGGGCTGCCGCTGGTGGTGATCTCGCTGCTGTGGCTGACCTGGCAGTTCGGCGCGCAACTCTCGGCCAAGGGCTTCGACGCCTTCTGGCAGCGGCCGGGCGACGGCAGCATGGGCCTGTTCAGCGCCATGGATCTGGTGATCGCGATGCCCGTATCGTGGCTGCCGCTGGTGGCTGACTATGCGCGCCACGGTCGGCGCGCCGCGCCGGGCCGCCTGGGCGGCGCCTTCGGCGGCACCTGGGTCGGCTACGCGCTGGCCAACGTCTGGTGCTATGCGCTGGGCGTGATGGTCGCCAGCGTGGCCGAGCCGGGCACCTCGCTGGTCACGGCGCTGCTGCTGGCGCAGGGCGGCCTGATCGCGCTGGGCCTGATCCTCATCGACGAGCTGGACAACGCGTACGGTGACGTCTACTCGGGCTCGGTCTCGGTCCACAGCCTGGCGCCGCGCTGGAGCGTGCGCCGGTGGGGCCTGGCAATGGCGGCGCTGTGCATCGCGCTGGCGCTGGTGCTGCCCATGCACCAGCTGGAGCCCTTCCTGCTGATGCTCAGCTCGGTGTTCGTGCCGCTGTACGGCGTGATCCTGGGGCGGCTGGGCGGGGGCGCCGCGGTGCAGGCCGGCGCGCGGCGCGTGGACTGGTCGGCCGCGCTGGTCTGGGTCGGCGGCATCGCGCTGTACCACGCCTGCGCCAAGTGGGCGCCGCAGTGGGGCTCGGCGCTGCCGACGCTGTTCGTGTGCTTCGTGCTCGCACGCCTCACGCGCCCGGCGGCAGCGGGAGCCGCACCGCTGGCCGGGGCGCAAAGCCATGGTTGAGCGGGCCGTGGCCGCCGCCGGTGCGCACTTCGGCGCCGGCCTGCATCGCGCCGCGCACGTACTCGCGCGCCTGCGCCACGGCGTCGGGCAGCGCCAGCCCCAGCGCCAGCCCGCAGGCGATGGCCGAGGACAGCGTGCAGCCGGTGCCGTGCAGGTTGCGGCTGGCGATGCGCGGCGCGCTGAAGCGCTGCCGCGTGCCGTCGGAGGCGGCCAGCAGGTCCACCACGTCGTCGCCCGGCAGGTGGCCGCCCTTGAGCAGCACCGCCGGCGCGCCCAGCGCGAGCAGTTCGTCCGCGGCGGCGTCCAGCGCCTCCGGGCCCGCGATGGGATGGCCCACCAGCAGCGCGGCCTCGTCCAGGTTGGGCGTGATGACGGCGGCGCGCGGGAAGAGTTCGCGCACCATCACCTGCACCGTCTCCTCGGCGATCAGCCGGTCGCCGCTGGTGGCGACCATCACCGGGTCGAGCACGACCTGGCGCAGCCCGTAGTGCCGGATCGCCCAGGCCACCACCTCCACCACCTCGGGCGCGTGCAGCATGCCCAGCTTGACGGCATCGACCCCGATGTCTTCGATGACGGCCTGCAACTGCGCCTTCAGGAAGTCCGGCGGCACCGCATGGATGCCCGTCACGCCGCGCGTGTTCTGCGCGGTGAGCGCGGTGATGGCCGTCATGCCGTAGCAGCCCAGCGCCGCGAAGGTCTTCAGGTCGGCCTGGATGCCGGCGCCGCCGCCGCTGTCGGAGCCGGCGATGCTCAGCACGCGGGGGTAGCGCAGCGTGCCTTCGGGGAGTGGCATGTTCGTCATGGCGGCGGAGTGTCGCAGAGGAGAAGCAGCCCACCCCCAGTCTCCGCGGACTTCGTTCCGCTTCGCCAGCCCCTCAAGGGGGCACATCCTGCGGCCTGGCCAAGCCAGTTCCGCGGATGTTCCCGCATGGCCTGCTCCGCGGCCTTTCGTACCGTCTTGGATCGTGCAACGCGGGCGAGGCTCAACGTCATGGGGCGCTGAAGTGAGTACCCTGCCCTTCGACCATGCCCACGTGCTCGGCGCCGGCCTGATGGGCCGCCTGCTGGCGCTGGCGCTGGCGCGCGCCGGCTGCGCGGTGGACGTGTACGAGGCCGGCGGCCCCGATGCCGAGGGGGCCGCCGCCCGCGTGGCGGCCGCCATGCTGGCACCGCTGGCCGAATCCGCCATCGCCCCCGAGCCGCTGGTGCGCATGGGCATGCATGCGCTGGAGCGCTGGCCGCAACTGCTCGCCGGCCTGCCCGCGCCCGTGTTCTTCCAGCGCGAGGGCACGCTGCTCGTCTGGCACCGGCAGGACGCGAACGAGGCCGCGCGCCTGGCTGCCACGCTGCAGCGTACGCAGGCCGCGGTGCCCGGGCTGCCGGCCATGCAGCGGCTGGACGGCCCGGCCCTGGCGGCGCTGGAGCCCGCGCTGGCCGGCCGCTTCGCGCAGGGCTGGCTGCTGCCCGGCGAAGGCCAGCTCGACAACCGCGAGCTGCTCGCCGCGCTGCTCGCCGGCCTGCAGGCGATGCCGAACGTGCGCCTGCACTGGCACAGCCCACGCGCGCCGCAGGACTTCTCGCCGGCGGCGCGCGAGCGCGTCGTCGACTGCCGCGGCCTGGGCGCCAAGCCGCAGTGGGACGCGCTGCGCGGCGTGCGCGGCGAGGTGCTGCGCCTGCATGCGCCGGGCGTCGAGCTGCGCCGGCCCACGCGGCTGGCACATCCGCGCTACCCGCTCTACATCGCGCCCAAGCCGGGCCACGTGTTCGTCGTCGGCGCCACCGAGATCGAGTCCGACGACCTTTCGCCGGCCAGCGTGCGCTCGACGATGGAACTGCTCAGCGCCGCGTACGCCGTACACCCCGGCTTCGGCGAGGCGCGCATCCTCGAAGTGCTCACGCAGTGCCGCCCCACCCTGCCCGACAACCGGCCCGCGCTGCGCTGGCTGGCGCCGCGCATGCTGCAGGTCAACGGCCTGTACCGCCACGGCTTCATGATCTCGCCCGCCATGCTCGACGCGGCGATGCAGGTGCTGGCCGATCAGGGCGATGCCTTGGCGCGGCGCTTCGATCTCCTCATACTGGACACCCCATGAACATCCTGCTCAACGGCCAGCCGCGCGAGTTGGCCCCGCCCGCCACGCTGGCCGACGCCATCGCGCTGCTGGCGCCGGCGCCGCCCTATGCCGCCGCCGTGAACCGCGAATTCGTGCCTCGCTCCTCGCATGCCGAGCGCGAACTGCGCGAGGGCGACGAGATCGAGGTGATCCGGCCCGTGACGGGAGGCTGACGAACATGAACGACAACACGTCCTCCCCCGCCGGCGACGCGCTGGTCCTGTACGGCCAGCGCTTCGACGGCCGCCTGCTGCTGGGCACCGCCCGCTATCCCTCGCCCGACGTGCTGGAGGCCGCGGTGCGGCGCGCCCGGCCCGCGATGCTCACCGCTTCGCTGCGCCGCCAGGGCGCCGCGCCCTCGGGCGCCGACGCCGGCCAGGACTTCTGGGCGCTGCTCAAGCGCCTGGACGTGCCGGTGCTGCCCAACACCGCCGGCTGCCACAGCGTGCAGGAGGCCGTCGCCACCGCGCAGATGGCGCGCGAGGTGTTCGACACGCCCTGGATCAAGCTGGAGCTGATCGGCGACGACTACACCCTGCAGCCCGACACGCTCAATCTCGTCGAGGCGGCACGCCTGCTGATCGACGACGGCTTCCAGGTGCTGCCCTACTGCACCGAGGACCTGGTGCTGTGCCAGCGCCTGGTCGACGTCGGCTGCCAGGCCGTGATGCCCTGGGCCGCGCCCATCGGCACCGGCCGCGGCCCCGTGAACCCCTACGCGCTGCAGGCGCTGCGCGAGCGCCTCGCCGTGCCCATGCTGGTGGATGCCGGCCTCGGCCTGCCCTCGCACGCCTGCCAGGTGATGGAATGGGGCTACGACGGCGTGCTGCTCAACACCGCCGTCGCGCTGGCGCAAGACCCGGTC
Organism: Xenophilus azovorans DSM 13620; assembly: GCF_000745855.1. GTDB lineage: Bacteria > Pseudomonadota > Gammaproteobacteria > Burkholderiales > Burkholderiaceae_C > Xenophilus > Xenophilus azovorans. Next base: position 79,725 of record NZ_KN050766.1, on the reverse strand, counting down.
GCGATGGCCGGCGCCTTCGCCGATGCCGTGCGTGCCGGCCGCGCCGCCCGGCTCGCCGGCGCCATGTCCACCAGCGATGCCGCCCAGCCCAGCACGCCGGTGCTCGGCACGCCCTTCTGGCACCATGCAGGCGCCCATGACTGAACACGACCCCACCACCATCGCCTCGGCGGTGCTCACCGCCCACCTGCCGCGCTTCGGCGCGCACCCGCCCAGCGTGCCGCAGGACTACACGCTGGCCGACCCCGTGTACCGCGGCGTCAAGCAGGCCTGCGTGCTGCTGGGCTTCATCGAGGCCGACGCGGAATGCGTCGCGCTGGCCTGGCACGCGCAGACGGAGCGCCTGGGCTTCTTCGACGCGCTCGCCTGGCCCGCCACGCCGGTGGACTTCGGCCTGCGCGAGTTCCCGCCACAGGCGCGCGACGACGCCTTCCCGCCCTGCCCCGGGCGCCTGGGGCTGTACGCCGTGCTGCCCGACGCCGCCTGGGTCGGCCGCATGGCCCGCGCCGGCGTGCCCACCGTGCAGTTGCGCTTCAAGTCCGCCGACGCCGCGGCGGTCCGCCACGAGGTGCGCGCGGCCGTGCGGGCCGTTCAGGGCACCGGTGCGCTGCTCTTCATCAACGACCACTGGCGCGAGGCGGTCGAGGCCGGCGCCTATGGCGTGCACCTCGGGCAGGAGGATCTCGACGAACTGCACGAGGCCGACGTCGACACGCTGCGCGCCGCCGGCGCGCGCCTGGGCGTGAGCACGCACGGCTACGCCGAGATGGTCCGCGCCGATGCGGTCAGCCCGAGCTATCTCGCGCTGGGCGCGGTGTTCCCCACCACCCTCAAGCAGATGGCGACCGCGCCGCAGGGTGTGGCGCGGCTGGGCGACTACGCCCGGCTGATGCACGGCTACCCCCTGGTGGCCATCGGCGGCATCGACGCCGCCAGCCTGCCGGCCGTGATGGCCACCGGCGTCGGCAGCGCGGCGGCGGTGCGTGCCATCGTCGCGGCAGACGATCCCGAAGCCGCCGTCCGGACGCTGATGGCGGACCTGGCCCGCCACGCGCCCCTGCCGGCGCCCTGAGCCGCCGCGGGCCGCGGCGACAATGCCGCGCGGGCGCTCCCGCCCAGCGCCCCTGCCCCGCCTGCATGACGACGACGCCCCACGCCCCCGCCGACGCCACCCTGCACCTGAAGTACCGGCCCGACATCGACGGCCTGCGCGCGATCGCCGTGCTGTCGGTGGTCGGCTTCCACGCCTTTCCGCAGCGGGTCAAGGGCGGCTTCATCGGCGTCGACATCTTCTTCGTCATCTCCGGCTACCTCATCACCACCATCCTGCTGGGTAACCTGTCCAGCCACGGCTTCAGCTACCGCGACTTCTATGCGCGGCGTATCAGGCGGCTCTTCCCTGCACTGCTGGCGGTGCTGGCGGCCACCTTCGCCTTCGGCTGGTACGCGCTGCTGGTCGACGAGTTCGGGCAACTGGGCAAGCACGTCGCCGCCGGCGCGGGCTTCGTCTCCAACCTCGCCTTCTGGAGCGAATCGGGCTACTTCGACACCGCCACCGAGAGCAAGCCGCTGCTGCACCTGTGGTCGCTGGCGGTGGAGGAGCAGTTCTACATCGTGTGGCCGCTGCTGCTGGGCCTGGCCTGGCGCCGGCACTGGAACGTGCTGGCCACGCTGGGCGCCGTGGCGGCGCTGTCCTTCCTGCTCAACGTGGCGGGCGTGCATCCCTGGGCCAGCGCCACCTTCTACCTGCCGGCCTCGCGCTTCTGGGAACTGGCCGCCGGCGGGCTGCTGGCCTACATGCGGCTGCACCGGCCGCGGCTGCTCTCGCGCGGCGACGACCTGCAGGCCATCGTCGGCCTGGTGCTGATCGGCGCCGGCCTCGCGCTGCTCGACAAGGACAAGGCCTTCCCCGGCTGGTGGGCCATCCTGCCGGTGTTCGGCGCCTTCTTCTGCATCGCCGCCGGCCCCGCCGCCTGGCTGAACCGCCGCGTGCTCGGCTCGCGCCCGATGGTGTGGTTCGGGCTCATCAGTTATCCGCTCTACCTCTGGCACTGGCCGCTGCTGGCCTATGCCCGCGTGCTCGAAGGCGGCATGCCCGCGCGCAACGTGCGCATCGCCTGCGTCGTCGCGGCCGTCGCCCTGGCCTGGGCCACGTGGAAGTGGGTGGAGCAGCCGCTGCGCCACAGCCGCCGCACGGGCGTGGTGCGAAATCTCTCCATCGCCATGGCGGTGCTGTTCGTGCTGGGCCTGCTCGCCTGGGCCCAGCGCCTGCCGCCGCGGCTGAGCGACCCCTACCTCAGCCGCGTCGCCGCGGCCACCACCGACTGGGCCTATCCGGACGGCCTGGCGCACACCACCCTCGGCAAGCGGCCCGCCTACACCATCGGCACCGGCCCCAAGCGCGTGCTGCTGTTCGGCGACAGCCACATCGAGCAGTACGGGCCGCGCGCGGTCGAGATCGCCCGCGACGGCGGTCCCGCCGCGCTGAACACCCTGCTCTTCGCGACCAAGGGCGGCTGCCCGCCGATCCCCAACGTATTCGAGGACCGGAACGTCGACTGCGATGCCTGGCGCAGCGACATCATCGACTACATCCACGCCACCAGGCCCGATGCCGTCGTCATCGGCGGCTGCTGGAACTGCTACTTCATCAAGCAAGCCGTGGCGAACCCCGACGGCAACTACGACGAGGGCTACTACTACCGCGACCGCCTCGCCGGCGACCGCAAGTACGCCTTCCGCGGCGGCGGCGGCGTGGAATGGGCGATCAAGTCGCTGGAGTACATCCTCAAGGACCTGTCGCTGCACACACGCGTGTACTTCCTGCTCGACAACCCCATCGGCGACGCCTTCGAGCCCAAGCACCTCATCACCTACGACCGCCTCGGCGCCTGGAGCGTGCAGCGCGTCAGCCCGCGCGTGCCGCTGCCGGGCGACCAGCAGTTCGTCGATGCGCGCCTGCGCGAGCTGGCCGTGCGCAGCGGCGCCACGCTGATCGACCCGCTGCCGACGCTGTGCCCCGATGGCCAGTGCATTCGCACCACCGGGGACGGAACCCCCGTCTACAAGGACTCCGATCACCTGCGCGCCGACTACGCGCGCGAGCACGCAACCTACCTGGACGCGGTGCTCAAGGCAGCGCCTTGAACATCGCCGCAACAAATCGACGCGACCTTGAGAGAAGCGCGAAAAACACGCTATACTCGTGGGCTCATTCCCCGATAGCTCAGTCGGTAGAGCGCCGGACTGTTAATCCGTAGGTCCCTGGTTCGAGCCCAGGTCGGGGAGCCAAACAAACCCTCGTGGTTCTTGAATGCCTCGTCATCTTTTCGATGGCGGGGCATTTTCCTTTCAGGCACTCTTCCGGCAGCGAGTTGCCAAGAGTCAGCAGCCTAGCGCCGCGACGAAGGCGACAGCGGCGCCCGCAGGGTCTGCGTGGTGGTGTCGATGGCCTCCCGGATGGCCCGGTCCTGCGGCGACTCGCCGGACCAGCCGAAGATCACCCAGAGGCACGCCGCCATGGCGGCCAGGCCGACGGCCAGGATCAAGGAGAACGAAAGCACGTTGCACGCTCCGAGGGTCGATGCGGTAGAACGATCCAGGGGCGTGAATCTGCAACGAACAGGCGCCGGGCCCTCGCCGGCAGGCCGCCGTCTAGCCCGAACGTTGCTGGCGGCAGACGTTGTCGCCGGTGGTCGTCAATTGCAGCGAGCCGCCCAGCCACTCCAGCCAGGACAGCGTCACCAGGTCCTCGATGTCGGCCTCGGCGATTTCGCTGGCGCGCCTGCGATGGAGCAGGTCGGCGATGTGGGGAAGCTCAACGCGAAGCGCGTCCTGCCTGGACTTGGAGATGGACACGCTGTTCATGCTGGTCTTTCGTGCTGTCTGACCGGCCAGGGTACCACTCGACGTGCCGCACCGCAGCGGCGAAGGGGTGCCCGAAGGGCGGACAACGTGAAATCGCCTACACTTGGGCCTATCGGCCGCAGCGTGCTCGTTGCTGCGGCCCTTGTTTGACACCACCCGGCACCTGCTGCCGCACGGATCGTCGCCAGTCGCATCACACCTGCGCAAGGCTGATCGTCATCCTCCGCTCCTGACGAGCTTCACACCGGCCCGCCACCTCCCCTTTCGGGCGGTCCACTCCCTTCTCTTCCTTCATCGCTGCGCCGCAGCCTCACGGCTTGCCGCAGCCCACCGCTTGCACCGCGCAAGCCCTGCCAGTACATGAACCAACCGACCGCCCACGCAGTGGGCAAGTACCTCGTCACACCGATGACGAAGCTCACCGAGACCGGCCAGTACGCCGCTTCGGTCTCCATCCGCCGCGGCATGCACGACCGCGTGTTCCGGCTCATCCCCTGTTTCGACAGCGCAGCGCGCGCCGCACGCTACGCCCTTACTCAAGGCCGGCATTTCGTGCTGACCAACCAACTGGCTTGAGCACGCCTCTCGCCCAACCACCGAAGGAGTCTCTTGGCCAAGGAAGAACTGATTGAAATGCAGGGGCGCGTCGAGGAAGTGCTGCCCGACTCGCGCTTTCGCGTGACGCTGGACAACGGCCACACGCTCATCTGCTACTCGGGCGGCAAGATGCGCAAGCACCGCATCCGCGTGCTGGCGGGCGACCGGGTCTCGCTCGAGATGTCGCCCTACGACCTCAACAAGGGACGGCTGACCTTCCGGCACCTCGAGCCTCGCTCGCAGGGCGGAGCCCCCGCCGGTGCCCGGCGCCCTGCGCGATAGGCGCCATCGCAACAACCGCCTCCCCTGCCCTTCGCGGCCTGCGGACCGCACACATCACTCACATTCACTCGAAAGAACATCATGGAAAACAAACTCTACGTCGGCAACCTCTCTTACTCGATGCGCGACGACTCGCTGCGCCAGCACTTCTCGGCCTTCGGCCAGGTCTCCTCGGCCAAGGTCATGATGGAGCGCGACTCGGGGCGCTCCAAGGGCTTCGGCTTCGTGGAGATGGGCTCGCCTGCGGAAGCGCAGGCCGCCATCCAGGGACTGAACGGCAAGGAAGTGGACGGCCGCGCCCTGACGGTCAACATCGCGCGCCCCATGGAGCCGCGCTCGGGCGGCGGCTTCGGCGGCGGTGACCGCCGTGGCGGCGGCTATCGGCAACGCGCCTACTGAGCATCAACCGTACGACTGGCTCGCAGCGTCGAGCCATCCGGAAGGGCCGCGCCGGCATCACGCCGCGCGGCCCTTTTTTCGCGCCTGCCCCGCACGCACGCGCGTTCGCGGATGATCGGGCTTCGCAACGAAACCAGCAGGAGACCGCATGGCGCAGCCACCGCAACGACAGGCACTGACGACCATTCTCATCACCGGCGGCGGCCGCGGCATCGGCGCCGCGACGGCGCGGCTGTGCGCCGCCGCCGGCCACGACGTCGCTTTCACCTACAGCGCCCAGCACGATGCCGCGCAGACGCTGGTGGCGCAGATCGAGGCGCTGGGCCGGCGCGCCTGGGCGGTGCAGGCCGATGTGGCGGACCCCGAGGCGGCGCAACGCGTGGTCGACGGCATCCCGGCCGGCTTCGGCCCCCTCGCAGGCCTGGTCAACAACGCCGGCATCACCGGGCCGCTGGGGTCCTTCGCCGACACGACCATCGACACGATGCGCCGCGTGCTGGACGTCAACGTGCTGGGCACGATGGCGATGAGCCAGTGCGTGCTGCGGCGCTGGCTGGCCGAAGGCACGGCGGGCAGCATCGTCAATGTCTCGTCCATCGCGGCCACGCTGGGCGCCGCGGGCGAGTACGTGCACTACGCCGCGTCGAAGGCGGCGGTCGAGGGGTTCACGATCGGCCTGGCGCGCGAGGTGGCGGCCAAGGGCATCCGCGTGAACGCCGTGTCTCCCGGCACCGCGCTGACCGACATCCATGCCGCCGCGGGCGAGCCCGGCCGGCCCCAGCGCGTGGCCGCCCGCATCCCGATGCAGCGGCCGGCCGAGGCGCAGGAGATCGCGGAAGCGATCGCATGGCTGCTGTCGGAGCGCGCCTCGTACGTGACGGGCACCGTGCTGAAGGTCGCGGGCGGCCTGTGAGCCGGGCGGAGCTCAGGCGTGCTGGCCCGACCCGCGGGGAAAGCGCTGGATCATCTGCCAGCCCAGCGGCGTGATGGCCGTCACCGTGGCCGGCGGCTGGTGATGGCCGTTGAGCGTCCGCACCGGCTTGGGGATGTCGGCGCGCACATGCCCGGCCAGCGCCAGCATGCGCACTGCATCGACGTCATCGCCCTCCGTCACGGCAATGGGCAGCGTCTGCAGGGCGAGTCGATGAAGCAGTTCCAACGGCATGGCTCGGAGTATTCTGCCGCGCATGCATGGCTGCACGCACGCGGCGGCCGAATCCGGTAATTTTCATCGGCCGGCCGGGCTGCGCGCATGCCCTTCAGCCCAGCCGCACCGGCACGAAGATGCGGTTGTCGCCGCGCTGGATCAGCAGGGCCACCGACTTGTCGGCCTTGGCGACGGCCTCGCGCACCTGCTCGACGCTCCTGGCCGGCGTGCCGTTGATGGCCAGCAGCACGTCGCCCGGCTGCACGCCCGCCATGGCGGACGGCCCGCGCGCATCCTCGACGACGAGGCCGGCCTCGGCGGCGATCTCTCGCTTTTCCTGCGGCTGCAGCGGCCGCAGCGCCAGGCCCAGCCGGCCCTTGCCCGTCGCCTTGTCGGCTTCGGCGACCTGGGCCTTGTCGCCGGCGTTGCCCAGGCTGGCCGTCAACTGCTCGGGACGGCCCTGGCGCCAGATGTCGATGCGCACCTTCTGCCCCGGCGCGAGCTGGCCGATCAGCGCCGGCAGGTCGCCCGAGGCGGTGATGGGCTGCCCATCCACCTTGAGGATCACGTCGCCGGTGCGCAGGCCCGCCTGGTCGGCCGGCCCACCCTTCTGCACGTTCGACACCAGCGCGCCCTCGGGCTTGTCGAGCTTGAAGGAGTCGGCGAAGGCCTGGTTCACCTCCTGGATGGTCACGCCCAGCTTCGCATGGCTGGCATGGCCGGTGGCGACGATCTGCTCCTTGACCCGCGTGGCCAGGTCGATCGGGATGGCGAACGAGACGCCCTGGTAGCCGCCACTGCGGCTGTAGATCTGCGAGTTGATGCCCACCACCTCGCCGCGCGCGTTGAACAGCGGGCCGCCGGAGTTGCCGGGGTTGATGGCGACGTCGGTCTGGATGAAGGGCGTGTAGCTGTCGTCGGGCAGCGAACGGCCCTTGGCGCTCACCACGCCGACCGTCACGCTGTTCTCGAAGCCGAAGGGCGAGCCGATGGCCAGCACCCATTCGCCGACCTTGAGGTCCTTCGGGTTGCCCAGCGGCACCGTGGGCAGGTTCTTCGCGTCGATCTTGAGCACGGCCACGTCGGTCTTCGGGTCCGCGCCCAGCACCTTGGCCTGGAACTCGCGCCGGTCGGTGAGCTTGACGGTCACCTCCTTCGCGTCCTTGACCACGTGCGCGTTGGTGAGGATCACGCCGTCGGGGCTGACGATGAAGCCCGAGCCCTGCGCATGCGTGGGCATCGGCCGTTGCGGCCCGCGCTGCATGCCCGGCATGCCGAACTGGCGGAAGAACTCGTAGAAGGGATCGTCGGGCGAGATGCCCTGCGGGCCGTCATCCTCCAGCGCCGTCTTGGTGGTGCCGGTGACGCTGATGTTGACCACGGCCGGGCCGTTGCGCGCGGTGATGACCGAGAAGTCCGGCGCGGCGACGGGCGCGACCATCGGAGCGGCTGTCGCGGTGCCCGTCGCGGCGGGCGGCGTGGCGAGCGCGTTCGCGCTGGTGTAGGCACCAGTCGCGGCCGCGCCCAGCAGGGCGGCGGCTGCCAGGGCCACGGCAAGGCGCTTGGGGGTGTCGATGCGGGTGTTCATGGCGACGTCCTTTCTTCTTCACGAGGCAATGAGCCGAAGCTCGATGCGACGGAATATCGGGCGGGTCGCTTAGGCCCGCCTTAAACGCCGCGATCAGCGGGCAGGAAAACGCACCGCCACCCGCAGGCCGCCCAGGCGCGGCGAGGTCTCCAGCGCCAGTTGCGCGCCGTGCAGTTGCGCCACCGAGTGCACGATGGCCAGGCCCAGGCCGCTGCCCTGCACCGTCGCCTGCGTCTGGCCGGTGCGATAGAAGCGGTCGAGCACGCGCTCGCGCTCGGCCTCGGGCAGGCCGGCACCGGAGTCGTCCACGCACAGCGTCACGCCCTCGCCGTCGGCCGCGATCTCCACGTCGACCCGGCCGCCCTCGGGCGCGTACTTGACCGCGTTGTCCAGCAGGTTGCGCAGCATGATGCGCAGCGCGTCCGGGTGCCCCTGCACGATGGCGGGCGCGGCCGGCGGCGTGCCCAGCCCCAGGTCGATGTCGCGCGCCTGCGCGGCGGGCACGGCGTCACCGATGGCCGAGCGCGCCAGTTCGAGCAGGTCCACCGGCTGGGCGGGCACGCCCGCGGCGGCATTCGCCTCCTGGCGGGCCAGGGCCAGCAGCTGCTCGACCAGCCGGGTGGCGCGGTCGATGCCGGCAGCCAGCCGCTGCGTGGCGACGGTGCGGGCTTCGCCTTCGGGCGCGCGCTGCAGGCCCTGCACCTGCAGCTTGAGCGCCGCCAGCGGCGAGCGCAGTTCGTGCGCCGCGTCGGCCACGAAGTGCTTCTGCGCCTCGAAGGCATGCTGCAGCCGGCCGAACAGCAGGTTCAGCTCGTGCACCAGCGGGCGCACCTCCTCGGGCAGGTCCGCCTCGCTCAGCGGCGAGAGGTCGTCCGCCTGGCGCGAGGCCACCTGGCCGCGCACCCGCGCCACCGGCGCCAGCGAGGCGCTCACGACCCACCACACCACCAGCATCAGCAGCGGCGCCATGAGCGCCACCGGCGCCACCGTGCGCAGCGCCAGCGCGCCGGCCATGTGGCGGCGCGCCGCCATGTCCTGCGCCACCTGGATCACCAGCCCGCGCGACTGCAGCGAGAACACGCGGTAGGTGGTGCCGCGCGCGCCCACGTCGGAAAAGCCCAGCACCGCCCGCTGCGGCAGCGCCGCCTGCTCCGCGGACTCGAAGATGCGCACGCCGTCGGCGGTCCACACCTGCACCACGAACTCGAAGTTCTGCTCCGTCGGCCCCAGCCCGCTGACCGCCGCGCTCGGCGGCAGGCCGGCGCGCAGCGACAGCGCCATCTGCTGCATGTGGTAGTCGAAGATCTGGTCCGCCTCGTGCAGCACCGTGCGGTAGGTGGCGAAAGCCTGCACGCCGCCGGCCAGCACGATCGCCGCCAGCAGGAACCACAGCAGCCGTGCGCGCAGCGACCTCATTCGCCGCCGCTCCAGCGGACGCGCGTCGCCGGCCCGTGGCCGTCGCCCCTGCATCGAAAGGCCGCGGAGCAAGCCATGCGGGAGCGCCCGCGGAACTGGCTCTGCCAGGCCGCTGGGCGAGCCCCCCTCTGGAGGGGGTTGGCGGAGCGCGAAGCGCGCAGACTGGGGGTCGTCATTCTTTCGGCACCGTGTAGCCGACGCCGCGCACGGTGCGGATCAGGTCGGCGCCCAGCTTGCGGCGCAGGCCGTGCACGTACACCTCCACCGCGTTGCTGCTGATCTCGTCCTTCCAGCCGTAGAGCTTCTCCTCGAGCTGGGCGCGCGAGAGCACGATGCCGGGCCGGGCGATCAGCGGCTCCAGCACCGCCCATTCGCGCGCCGACAGCACCACCGGCCTGCCGTCCACCGCCGCCTCGCGGGTCGCGGGGTTCAGGCTCACGCCGCGGTGCTCGAACACCGGCTCGGCCCGCCCGGCGGCGCGGCGCAGCAGCGCGCGGATGCGGGCCAGCAGCTCGTCCAGGTCGTAGGGCTTGAGCACGTAGTCGTCGGCGCCGGCGTCCAGCCCCTGCACGCGCTGCTCGACCGAGTCGCGTGCGGTGGCGATCAGCACCGGCATGCGCTGCTTGCGCGCGCGCAGGGCGCGCAGCACGTCCAGGCCGTCCATCCGGGGCACGCCCAGGTCCAGCAGCACCAGGTCGTAGTCCTGGGTGCGCAGCGCCGTGTCGGCCATCTCGCCGTCCTTGACCCAGTCGACGGCGTAGTGCTCGGCGCGCAGCAGATCGAGCACGGTCTCGCCGATCATCAGGTCGTCTTCGAGCAGCAGCAGGCGCATGGCGTTCGGAGGAAGGAAAGCGGGGTTCGAGATGGAATGCGGCGCCGGAGTTCGCGCACCCGCTCAGAGGATCGCGCGCACCTCCCGCGCCGCCTCGAAGAGCAGCGGCAGCAGCGCATTCTGCAGCGCCGCCGCGTCCCGGCCGGCATCGGAGAGCACCACGTTCAGTGCCGCCACCGTGCGGCCGCGCATGTCGCGCAGCGGCACGGCCAGGGCGCGCACCGCCAGTTCGTGCTCCTCGGCGGCGAAGGCCCAGTCCTGCCGGCGCACCTGCGCCAGCCGCTGGCGCAGCGCCCGCGCCTGCGTCAGGGTGTGGGGCGTCAGCCGCGGCAGCGTGCGGCCCTGCAGCCAGGCCCGCAGCTCGGCCTGCGGCAGGCCGGCCAACAGCACCTGGCCGGTGGACGTGGCATGCGCCGGCAGCCGCGCGCCCAGGTGCAGGCCGTAGGCCAGCACGCGGTTGGGCGCGCCCAGCGCGCCGCTGCGCGCCACGATGACGACCTCCTCCCCGTCGAGCACCACGGCCGAGAAGGATTCGCCCGTCTGCGCCGCCAGCCGGTTGAGCGTGGGCTGCAGCGCCCGCGGCAGCCGCGACGACGCCAGGTAGCTGCCCGAGAAGCGCAGCACCTTGGGCGACATCCAGTAGTAGCTGCCGTCCGTCTCCAGGTAGCCCAGGTGGGCCAGCGTCAGCAGGTGGCGCCGCGCCGCCGCGCGGGTGATGCCGGCGCGCGCCGCCGCCAGCGTGGCGTTCAGGCGCTGGCGCTCGGTGTCGAAGCTCTCCAGCACCGCCATGCCCTTGGCGATGCCCTCGATGAAGTCGGCCTTGGCGATGGTCATGGAAAGCGGCGGCTGTGATGCGGCATTTGCGCGATCATCGCGCAGCGGGTCGCATGATCGCACAGCAGTGCAGGCCGGGGACTGCCGCCGCGCGCCCGGCCTGCCTACGCTCGGCCATCCCCTTTTCGCACCCTTGGAGACACACGCCATGCGCACCCAGATCGCCATCATCGGCGCCGGCCCCTCCGGCCTGCTGCTCGGACAACTGCTGCACCAGGCCGGCATCGACAACGTCGTCGTGGAGCGCCAGACCGGCGACTACGTGCTCGGCCGCATCCGTGCCGGCGTGCTGGAGCAGGTGACGATGGACCTGCTGGCACGTGCCGGCGTGGACGCGCGCGCCAAGGCCGAGGGCCTGCCGCACCACGGCATCGAGCTGCTGTTCCAGGGCGCGCGCCACCGCATCGACCTGCACGGCCTCTCGGGCGGCAAGCAGGTGACGGTGTACGGCCAGACCGAAGTCACGCGCGACCTGATGGAGGCGCGCACCGCCGCCGGCCTGACCACCGTCTACGGCGCCGCCAACGTCAGCCTGCACGACTTCGACGGCAGCGCGCCCCGCGTGCGCTACGAGAAGGACGGCGCCACGCACGAGATCGAGTGCGACTTCATCGCCGGCTGCGACGGCTACCACGGCGTCAGCCGCGCCAGCGTGCCGGCGCAGGCCATCCACCTGCACGAGAAGGTCTACCCCTTCGGCTGGCTGGGCGTGCTGGCCGACGTGCCGCCCGTGTCCGACGAGCTGATCTACTGCAACACGCAGCGCGGCTTCGCCCTGTGCAGCATGCGCAGCCACACGCGCAGCCGCTACTACGTGCAGGTGCCGCTGGAGGAGCGGGTCGAGAACTGGAGCGATGAGGCCTTCTGGAACGAGCTGCGCGCCCGCCTGGACCCCGAGGCGCGCGAGCGCCTGGTCACCGGCCCCTCGCTGGAGAAGAGCATCGCGCCGCTGCGCAGCTTCGTGGCCGAGCCGATGCGCTTCGGCCGCCTGTTCCTGGCCGGCGACGCGGCGCACATCGTGCCGCCGACCGGCGCCAAGGGCCTGAACCTCGCCGCGGGCGACGTCGGCTACCTCTCGGAAGCCTTCATCCGCCACTATGCCGAGCGCAGCACCGCCGCGCTGGACCGCTATTCCGAGCTGTGCCTGCGCCGGGTGTGGAAGGCGGAGCGCTTCTCGTGGTGGTTCACCTCGCTGATGCACCGCTTCCCGGCCGAGGGTGAGTTCGGCCAGAAGATCCAGGAAGCCGAGCTGGACTACCTGGTCCACTCGAAGGCGGCCTCCACCTCCCTGGCCGAGAACTACGTGGGCCTGCCGATGGAATCGTTCTGAGCGCGGCTCGGCCGAGAATGGGCGCTCCCCTCCACGCCCATCCCGACCGATCTTGCAGCCCCGCCACCGCCCCCTGACCTGGCTCGAACCCGGCGCACCCTTCCCGCCGGTGGCCGCCGCCTGGGCGGAGGGCGATCCGGTGCCCGGCCTGCTGGCCGGCGGCGGCGCGCTGGACGTCGACACGCTGCTGGACGCCTACCGGCACGGCATCTTCCCCTGGTTCGGCGACGAGCAGCCCATCCTGTGGTGGAGCCCCGACCCGCGCATGGTGCTGCCGGTGGCCGGGTTCCGCCTGCACCGCTCGCTGCGCAAGGCGCTGCAGGCCTTCCGCGCCGACGCGGCGCGCTGCGAGATCCGCGTGGACCACGGCTTCGCCGCCGTCATCGCCGCCTGCGCCGAGGCGCCGCGCGCCGGCCAGTCGGGCACCTGGATCGTGCCCGAGATGCAGGCGGCCTACCTCGCCCTGCACCGGGCCGGCCACGCCCACAGCGTCGAGACCTGGATCGACGGCGAACTGGCCGGCGGCCTGTACTGCGTCGGCATCGGGCGCATGGTGTTCGGCGAGTCGATGTTCGCCCGCCGCACCGATGCCTCGAAGATCGCCCTGGCGGCGCTGGCATGCTTGTGCCGCCGGCACGGCGTCGAGGCGATCGACTGCCAGCAGAACACCCGCCACCTGGCCAGCCTGGGCGCGTGCGAATGGCCGCGCGAGCGCTTCGTCGCCCACGTGGCGCGGGCCACCGCGCTGCCCCCGCCGCCGTCATGGCGCTTCGAATCCCTATACTGGAACGAACTCCTGCCGCCAGCCCTCGCGCCGTGACGCATCTCAAGGATCTCCCGCTCCAGACGCTGCAGTTCTACGCCACGGCGCCCTACCCGTGCAGCTACCTGCCGGCGCGCCAGGCCCGCTCGCAGGTGGCCACGCCCAGCCACCAGATCAACAACGACGTCTACTCCGACCTGGTCACGGGGGGCTTCCGCCGCAGCGGCATGTTCACCTACCGGCCCTACTGCGACGGTTGCCGCGCCTGCGTGCCGCTGCGCGTGCTGGCCGACCGCTTCCAGCCCACCCGCAGCCAGCGTCGCGCCTGGAAGCGGCACGCCGGCCTGCAGGTGCGCGTGCTGCGCCTGTGCTTCGTGCCGGAGCACTACCAGCTCTACCTGCGCTACCAGAACGGCCGCCACGCCGGCGGTGGCATGGACCACGACAGCATCGACCAGTACACCCAGTTCCTGCTGCAAAGCCGCGTCAACTCGCGGCTGGTGGAGTTCCGCGAGACGCGGCCCGACGGCAGCCCCGGCGCACTGAAGATGGTGTCGATCCTGGACGTGCTCAACGACGGCATCTCGGCCGTCTACACCTTCTACGAGCCCGAGCCCGGCACCGCCTACGGCACCTACGGCGTGCTGTGGCAGATCGCCCAGGCGCGCGAGCTGCGGCTGCCGTACGTCTACCTGGGCTACTGGATCGCCGAGAGCGACAAGATGGGCTACAAGGCGCGCTTCGAGCCGCACGAGGTGCTGGTCGGCGGCCGCTGGCAGCCGCCCCCGGCGACAAGATCCGATTTCACGTAATAAAATGGCAGGCGTTGCCGAACGCCCTGCCCTCATGAGAAAAGCCCAAGCCGACGCCCCCGCCACCCCGGTCATCCAGGTCATCGAGCGCATGTTCGCGCTGATCGACGTGCTGGCCTCGCGCGAGGAGGCGATCTCGCTCAAGGAGATCAGCGAGAAGACGGGGCTGCACCCTTCCACCACCCACCGCATCCTCAACGACCTGGCGGTCGGCCGCTTCGTCGACCGGCCCGAGGCCGGCAGCTACCGGCTGGGCATGCGGCTGCTGGAGCTGGGCAATATGGTCAAGGCGCGGCTGAACGTGCGCGACGCGGCGCTCGGCCCGATGCGCGAGCTGCACCGGCTGACGCAGCAGCCCGTCAACCTGAGCGTGCGCCAGGGCGACGAGATCGTCTACGTGGAACGCGCCTACAGCGAGCGCTCGGGCATGCAGGTGGTGCGCGCCATCGGCGGCCGCGCGCCGCTGCACCTCACCTCCACGGGCAAGCTCTTCCTGGCCGCCGAGGACCCGCAGCGCGTGCGCACCTATGCCACCCGCACCGGGCTGGCCGGCCACACGCGCAACAGCATCACCCAGTTGCCGGTGCTGGAGCGCGAGCTCTCCCGGGCGCGCCAGTACGGCATCGCGCGCGACAACGAGGAGCTGGAACTGGGCGTGCGCTGCATGGCCGCCGGCATCTACGACGACCAGGGCAAGCTGGTGGCGGGGCTGTCGATCTCGGCCCCGGCGGACCGGCTGGACGACGGCTGGCTGCCCAAGCTGCAGGCCACCGCCAACGACATCTCGGTAGCGCTGGGGTACACCGGCGCCGCGCCGGGCGACGGGGCTGCCGCATCGGCATGAAGGATGGCCCCTCGGCCAACCGCTTCGCGCTTGCCCGATCCCCCGAGGGGATGCTTTTTCATCTTGGGGCGGCCCGGCGATGAAAAAGGGGCCTTCAGGCCCCTTTTTTCTTCTCGTTGCAGGATCAGCGCCTGCCGCCCTCAACTCGCCGCCTGCGCGCTCAACGCATGGAAGTGGGTGGACTCCACCCAGCGGCGCACGCGTTCCGCATCGGCGATCCGGCTGAACTTGCCGGCCGAATCCAGGAACACCATGATGATCTTGCGCCCGGCCACTTTGGCCTGCATCACCAGGCACTGGCCCGCCTCGGAGATGTAGCCCGTCTTCTGCAGGCCGATGTCCCAGTCGGGGCTGCGCACCAGCCGGTTGGTGGTGTTGAATTGCAGCACGCGGTTGCCGATCTCGACCTGGTGCTCCGGCGAGGTCGTCAGTTCGCGCAGCAGCGCGTCGCTGGACGCCGCGCTCACCAGGGTGGCCAGGTCCTGCGCCGTCGACTGGTTGCGCGGCGACAGGCCGGTGGGCTCGACGTAGCGGGTGTCGTGCATGCCCAGCATGCGCGCCTTGGCGTTCATCACGCTCACGAAGGTGCTCATGCCGCCGGGATAGGTGCGGCCCAGCGCATGCGCGGCGCGGTTTTCGCTGGACATCAGCGCCAGGTGCAGCAGTTCGCCGCGCGAGAGCGTCGAGCCCACGCGCAGGCGCGAGCTGCTGCCCTTTTCCGTGTCGACGTCGTCCTGCGTGATGGTGACGAGCTCGTCCATCGGCAGGCGCGCCTCGCTGATGAGCAGGCCCGTCATCAGCTTGGTCAGCGAGGCGATGGGCAGCACCGCATGGTCGTTCTTGCTGAACAGCACCTCGCGCGTGTCCTGGTCGATCACCAGGGCGGCGCTGGAGCGCAGATCGAGCGGGTCGTCGGTGTTCTGCAGCCCGGCCATCTGGCCGAAGGACAGCCGCGGCGGCGGCACGTCGGCCACCCGCACCACGGAACGGCGCTGCACCGCCACCACCGTCTTGCCGCCCTTCTTGCGCACCGTCGCCACCACGTTGCGGCCGCCGCGCACCACACGGTCGGCCGATGCCGTGCGCTTGGAGGACGCCGCCTTTTTGACGCTCTTGGATTGGGAGGCAGCCGCCGCCTTCGATTTGCCGCTGGCGCTCGCCACGGCCTTTTTCGCACTGGCGGCCGGTTTCTTGGCCGCAGCCTTGGCGGCATGCGCGCCCGGCAGCAGGAAGGCCGAGGCGCACAGCGCGATGGCGAACAGGCGCAGGGCGCCGGTCAGACGCCGGGAGAAGGCTCGAGGCGTAACCAAAGGTACGGGGGCTTCGGGCATCAATAAATCTCCAGCGGCGTCAGAACAGGTGCCGCAGTCTATCCAATTAGAAAAAGGGCCGCAATATCAGTTACTTGCGTTCCCTTCTTCATTTCAAGAGCCAGAAACGCCCGAAAACCTACCCCTGCGCTGCCACTCGTTCAGCTTGGCTCTGTAACTTGTTGAGAGCACTCAGATATGCCTTGGCGGAAGCGACGACGATATCGGGATCGGCACCCACGCCGTTCACCACCCGCCCGGCATTTTGTAACCGAACTGTAACTTCCCCTTGGCTTTCGGTCGAGCCCGAAATGGCGTTGACCGAGTAAAGCACCATCTCGGCGCCGCTTTTCACGTGCGACTCGATGGCCTTGAGGGACGCGTCGACCGGCCCGTTGCCGTCCGATTCTCCGGTCACCTCCCTGCCCTCGACGGTGAACACCACCCGGGCGTGGGGGCGCTCGCCGGTCTCGCTGTGCTGGGCCAGCGAGACGAAGCCGAAGCGCTCGCCGACGTTCGAGCTGCTCTCGTCGCTGACCAGCGCCAGGATGTCCTCGTCGAAGATCTCGGCCTTGCGGTCGGCCAGTTCCTTGAAGCGCAGGAAGGCGGCGTTGACATCGGCCTCGCTGTCCATCTCCACGCCCAGTTCCTGCAGGCGCTGCTTGAAGGCGTTGCGGCCCGAGAGCTTGCCCAGCACGATCTTGTTGGCGCTCCAGCCCACGTCCTCGGCGCGCATGATCTCGTAGGTGTCGCGCGCCTTGAGCACGCCGTCCTGGTGGATGCCCGAGGCGTGCGCGAAGGCGTTGGCGCCGACCACCGCCTTGTTGGGCTGCACCACGAAGCCGGTGGTCTGGCTGACCATGCGGCTGGCCGGCACGATGTGCTCGGTGGCGATGCCCACGTCCAGGCCGAAGTAGTCCCTGCGGGTCTTCACGGCCATCACGATCTCCTCGAGCGAGCAGTTGCCGGCACGCTCGCCCAGGCCGTTGATGGTGCACTCCACCTGGCGCGCGCCGCCGATCTTCACGCCGGCCAGCGAGTTGGCCACGGCCATGCCCAGGTCGTTGTGGCAGTGCACGGACCAGACGGCCTTGTCGCTGTTCGGGATGCGCTCGCGCAGCGTGCGGATGAAGTTGCCGTACAGCTCGGGGATCGCGTAGCCGACGGTGTCGGGCACGTTGATGGTGGTGGCGCCCTCGGCGATCACCGTCTCCAGCACACGGCACAGGAAGTCCACGTCGCTGCGGTAGCCGTCCTCGGGGCTGAACTCCACGTCGGCCACCTTGTTGCGCGCGAAGCGCACCGCCAGCCGGGCCTGCTCGTGCACCTCCTCGGGCGACATGCGCAGCTTCTTCTCCATGTGCAGCGGACTGGTCGCGATGAAGGTGTGGATGCGCCCGCGCGCCGCGCCCTCGAGCGCCTCGGCTGCGCGCGAGATGTCGCGGTCGTTGGCGCGCGAGAGGCCGCACACCACCGAGTCCTTGATCGTGTTGGCGATGGCCTTCACGCACTCGAAGTCGCCGTTGGAACTGGCCGGGAAGCCCGCCTCGATCACGTCGACCTTCAGCCGCTCGAGCTGCTTGGCGATGCGCATCTTCTCGTCGCGCGTCATCGAGGCGCCGGGCGACTGCTCGCCGTCGCGCAGGGTGGTGTCGAAAATGATCAGCTTGTCGGTCATCGTGTGCTCCTTTGTGTCGTCCGAACCACCCTGCGCGCAGGCTCAGGCCGCGACGGCTTCTTCGGCAACCTGCGATTGTGCCCCGCCGCCGGCGCCCTGCTGCGCCCGCTGCACGCCGCAGACGATCGCCTTGAAGGCGGCGGCCGTGGTGTCGGCGTCGATGCCCACGCCGAACAGCGTCTGCGAGTCGTCCACCCGCATCTCGACGTAGGCGACCGAGCGCGCGTCGGCGCCGCCGCCGATGGCGTGCTGCTGGTAGTCGATCACGCGGACGGCATGGCCGGTGGCCCGCTCCAGCGCGCGGCTGAAGGCGTCGATCGGCCCGTTGCCGCGCCCTTCGACGGCATGCACCTCGCCGGCCCACGCCAGGTCGCCGTGCATCGAGACGACGCCCCCATCGTGCGCCTCGACCACGTGGTGGCGCAGGCCGTGCTCCGCGCCCATGCGGTACTCGCTGCGGAAGATCTGCCAGATGTCGGCGGCGGTGAGCTCCTTGCCCTCGGTGTCCATCACGCGCTGAACCGCCTGGCTGAACTCGATCTGCAGGCGGCGCGGCAAGGCCAGGCCGTATTCGCTCTCGAGCAGGTACGAGATGCCGCCCTTGCCCGACTGGCTGTTGACGCGGATCACCGCCTCGTAGCTGCGGCCCACGTCCTTCGGGTCGATGGGCAGGTAGGGCATGTCCCAGATCTCGTCTTCCCTGCGCGCGGCGAAGGCCTTCTTGATCGCGTCCTGGTGCGAGCCCGAGAAGGAGGTGTAGACCAGATCGCCCACATAGGGATGGCGCGGATGCACCGGGATCTGGTTGCAGTGCTCGACCGTGGCGCGGATCTCGTCGATGTTGGAGAAGTCCAGCCCCGGCGAGACGCCCTGCGTGTAGAGGTTGAGCGCGACGTTCACGACGTCGAGGTTGCCGGTGCGCTCGCCGTTGCCGAACAGGCAGCCCTCGAGCCGGTCGGCGCCGGCCATCAGCGCGAACTCGGCGGCCGCCGTGCCGGTGCCACGGTCGTTGTGCGGGTGGACCGAGAGGACGATCGCATCGCGCCGCGCCAGGTGGCGATGCATCCACTCGATCATGTCCGCGAAGATGTTGGGCGTGGAGTGCTCCACCGTCGAAGGCAGGTTGACGATGCACTTGTGCGCGGGCGTCGGCGCCCACACTTCGGTCACCGCATCGACCACGCGCTTGGAGAAGGCCAGGTCGGTGCCCGAGAACATCTCGGGCGAGTACTGGAAGGTCCACTGCGTGTCCGGCTGGCGCGCGGCCTGTTCCTTGAACATGCGGGCATGGCTCACGGCCAGCTCGACGATGCCGTCCTCGTCGAGGCCGAGCACCACGCGGCGCATCACCGGCGCGACGGCGTTGTAGAGGTGGACGATGGCGCGCGGCACGCCCTGCAAGGCCTCGAAGGTGCGCTCGATGAGGTGGTCGCGCGCCTGCGTGAGCACCTGGATCGTCACGTCGTCGGGGATGCGGTCCTCCTCGATCAGCTTGCGCACGAAGTCGAACTCGGTCTGCGAGGCGGAGGGGAAGCCGACCTCGATCTCCTTGAAGCCGATCGCCACGAGCGTCTCGAACATGCGCATCTTGCGCGCCACGTCCATCGGCTCGACCAGGGCCTGGTTGCCGTCGCGCAGGTCGGTCGACAGCCAGATCGGCGCCCGGGTCAGGACGGCATCGGGCCAGGTGCGGTCCTTGAGGCCGACGGGCGCGAAGGCGCGGTACTTGGTGCTGGGTTGCTGGAGCATGTCGATTTCTCTGCGTTGGTTGAACCGACCAGCAACACCCAAAAACAAAACGGCCCGTTGCTGGTGCGAACGGGCCGTGAGGTCTGCGTGTGTACGCGTGCGCGCTACCGCCTCCGCCCGTGCGGGGGAATCAGTAGTAGGGCCAGCGACATCGCGTTCATGGGAGCGGCGACTTTAGCACACATCTTCTCAACGATGCAGGCCCTGCTCATCGGGCTCGTCGGTGGAGACGCTGATCACGCTGACCGGATGCCCCTTGGCCTTGCGCCAGGCATAGATCACGTAGCCGCTGAAGCCGTAGGCCACGAACAGCAGGAACAGCACCGTCGGCGGGTGGATGTTGATCACGGCGATGCCCAGCGCGATGAGCACGATGGTGGCGAAGGGCAC
The DNA here is from genome assembly GCF_000745855.1 of Xenophilus azovorans DSM 13620. Classification (GTDB taxonomy): domain Bacteria; phylum Pseudomonadota; class Gammaproteobacteria; order Burkholderiales; family Burkholderiaceae_C; genus Xenophilus; species Xenophilus azovorans. Next base: position 59,887 of record NZ_KN050766.1, on the reverse strand, counting down.
ACTCCTTTTCACCTGCATGTCCTTGAAGCTGTAGAAGGGCGCGTTGGTCACCATCGTCAGCCCGGCATACAGGGTGAAGAAAAAGGTGATCCAGGTGATGTGCTGCCAGGACAGGTCGAAGGCACCGGTGCCGCGCTTGCCCCAGTCGGTGACCAGCCAGATGAAGCCGGTGACCAGCGCCGCCGCCGCCGGCGAAGGCAGCCCCTGGAACCAGCGCTTGTCCACCACGCCGGTGTTGACGTTGAAGCGCGCCAGGCGCAGCGCCGCGCAGGCGCAGTAGACGAAGGCGGCGATCCAGCCCCAGCGACCCATGCCCTTGAGCGACCATTCGTAGGCGATCAGCGCCGGCGCCGCGCCGAAGGACACCATGTCCGACAGCGAGTCCATCTGCTCGCCGAAGGCGCTCTGCGTGTTGGTCATCCGCGCCACGCGGCCGTCCAGGCTGTCCAGCACCATCGCCGCGAACACGCCGATGGTGGCCAGGTCGAAGCGCCCGTTCATCGCCATCACGATGGCGTAGAAACCGCCGAACAGCGCGGCCAGCGTGAACAGGTTGGGCAGGATGTAGATGCCCTTGCGGCGCTTGCGTGGAAGCGGTTCGCTTGCGGGCGTGTCGTCATGCATGAAATCGGCCTCCAGCACCCGCGCAGCACGCGGGGAAACGCAGTGTAGTCAACGAAAAAGGGCCACCGCCTTCGCGGTGGCCCTTGTTTCGGCGGGAATCCCGGATCAGTTGCGGGTCTGGTCGACCAGCTTGTTCTTCTTGATCCAGGGCATCATGGCGCGCAGCTTCTCGCCCACCACCTCGATCTGGTGCTCGGCGTTCAGGCGGCGGCGGCTGATCAGCGTCGGGGCGCCGGCCGCGTTCTCCAGCACGAAGCTCTTGGCGTACTCGCCCGTCTGGATGTCGCGCAGCACCTTCTTCATCGTGGCCTTGGTCTCGTCGGTCACGATGCGCGGCCCGGTCACGTACTCGCCGTACTCGGCGTTGTTCGAGATCGAGTAGTTCATGTTGGCGATGCCGCCTTCGTAGATCAGGTCCACGATCAGCTTGAGCTCGTGCAGGCACTCGAAGTAGGCCATCTCGGGCGCATAGCCGGCTTCCACCAGCGTCTCGAAGCCGGCCTTGATCAGCTCCACGGTGCCGCCGCACAGCACGGCCTGCTCGCCGAACAGGTCGGTCTCGGTCTCTTCGCGGAAGTTGGTCTCGATGATGCCGGCCTTGCCGCCGCCGTTGGCCATGGCGTAGGACAGGGCCAGGTCGCGCGCCTTGCCGCTCTTGTCCTGGTGCACGGCCACGAGGTGGGGCACGCCGCCGCCTTGCGTGTAGGTGCTGCGCACAGTGTGGCCGGGGGCCTTGGGTGCGACCATCCACACGTCCAGGTCGGCGCGCGGCTGCACGAAGCCGTAGTGCACGTTGAAGCCGTGCGCGAAGACCAGCGAGGCGCCTTCCTTGATGTTGGGCGCCACGTCGTTCTTGTAGACGCTGGCGATCTGCTCGTCGGGCAGCAGGATCATCACGACGTCGGCCTGCTTCACCGCCTCGGCCACTTCGGCCACCTTCAGGCCGGCCTTCTCGACCTTCGGCCAGGAGGCGCCGCCCTTGCGCAGGCCGACCACGACCTTCACGCCGCTGTCGTTCAGGTTCTGCGCGTGCGCATGGCCCTGCGAGCCGTAGCCGATGATGGCGACGGTCTTGCCCTTGATGAGGCTCAGGTCGCAGTCCTTGTCGTAAAACACCTTCATGTTCGTTCTCCGTGATGAATCAAATGCCCGTTCGCCCCGAGCCTGTCGAAGGGCTCTGCCAGGGCTTCGACAGGCTCAGCCCGAACGGGTGAAGAGCTGAGCCTGCAAAGTGAAGCGTCAGACGCGCAGGATCCGCTCGCCGCGGCCGATGCCGCTCGGGCCGGTGCGCACCGTCTCGAGGATGGCGCTGCGGTCGATGGCGTCGAGGAAGGCGTCGTTCTTGCCGTGGTCGCCGGTGAGCTCGATGGTGTAGCTCTTGTCGGTGACGTCGATGATGCGGCCGCGGAAGATGTCGACCATGCGCTTCATCTCCTCGCGCTCCTTGCCCACCGCGCGTACCTTCACCATCATGAGCTCGCGCTCGGTGTAGGCGCCCTCGGTCAGGTCGACCACCTTCACCACCTCGATCAGGCGGTTCAGGTGCTTGGTGATCTGCTCGATGATGTCGTCGGAGCCTGTGGTCTGGATGGTCATCCGCGACAGGCTCGCGTCCTCGGTCGGCGCGACGGTCAGCGATTCGATGTTGTAGCCGCGGGCCGAGAACAGGCCCACCACGCGGGACAGTGCGCCGGGTTCGTTCTCCAGCAGCACGGCGATGATGTGTTTCATTTGCTTGATTCCTCTTTTCGCCGCCCTCCCCTGCGCACGGTAATGCGCAGGCTCGGCGGGCAATAGATTCGTCGAAAAGGAGCCGTGCCTGCGCAGCAGGCCGGCTGGTCGTCCGTCTACAGATCCTCGCTGCCGAGCAGCATCTCGGTGATGCCCTTGCCGGCCTGCACCATCGGGAAGACGTTCTCGGTGGGGTCGGTGCGGAAGTCCATGAACACCGTGCGGTCCTTGAGCTTGCGCGCCTCGCGCAGCGCCGGCTCCACGTCCTCGGGCCGTTCGATCAGCATGCCGACGTGGCCATAGGCCTCGGCCAGCTTCACGAAGTTGGGCAGCGCGTCCATGTAGCTGTGGCTGTAGCGGCCGGAGTACTCGATCTCCTGCCACTGGCGCACCATGCCCAGGTAGCGGTTGTTCAGCGAGACGATCTTGATCGGCGTGTTGTACTGCAGGCAGGTGGACAGCTCCTGGATGCACATCTGCACCGAGCCCTCGCCGGTGATGGTGAACACCTCGGCCTCCGGCTTGGCCAGCTTGATGCCCATCGCGTAGGGGATGCCCACGCCCATGGTGCCCAGGCCGCCGGAGTTGATCCACCGGCGCGGCTCGTCGAAGCGGTAGTACTGCGCGGCCCACATCTGGTGCTGGCCGACGTCCGAGCAGATGTAGGTCTCGGTGTCCTTGGTCATGTTCCACAGCGTCTCGACGACCTTCTGCGGCTTGATGACTTGCTTGTTGTCGCTGTCGTACTTCAGGCAGTCGCGGCTGCGCCAGCCCTCGATGGTCTTCCACCAGTCGGCCAGCGTGGCGGCGTCGGGCTTGGTGCTGCTCTCGCGCACCATCGAGATCAGCTCGGTCAGGACGTCCTTGACGTCGCCCACGATCGGGATGTCCACCTTCACCCGCTTGGAGATGGAGGACGGGTCGATGTCGACGTGGATGATCTTGCGCTCGTTCTGCGCGAAGTGCTTCGGGTTGCCGATCACGCGGTCGTCGAAGCGCGCGCCCACCGCCAGCAGCACGTCGCAGTTCTGCATCGCGTTGTTGGCCTCGATGGTGCCGTGCATGCCCAGCATGCCGAGGAACTTGCGGTCGCTCGCCGGGTAGGCGCCCAGGCCCATCAGCGTGTTGGTGACCGGGTAGCCCAGCATGTCCACCAGCGTGCGCAGCTCGTTGCAGGCGTTGCCCAGCAGCACGCCGCCGCCGGTGTAGATGTAGGGGCGCTTGGCGCCCAGCAGCAGTTGCAGCGCCTTGCGGATCTGGCCGCCGTGGCCCTTCTTCACCGGGTTGTACGAGCGCATCTCCACCTTCTCGGGGTAGCCGTGGTAGGCCACCTTCTTGAAGGAGACGTCCTTGGGGATGTCGACCACCACCGGACCGGGACGGCCGCTGCGCGCGATGTGGAAGGCCTTCTTCATCGTCAGCGCGATGTCCTTCGCGTCCTTGACGAGGAAGTTGTGCTTGACGATGGGGCGGGTGATGCCGACGGTGTCGCACTCCTGGAAGGCGTCCTGCCCGATGGCGGGCGTGGGCACCTGGCCGGCGATGATCACCATCGGGATCGAATCCATGTAGGCGGTGGCGATGCCGGTGACCGCGTTGGTCAGGCCGGGGCCGGAGGTGACCAGCGCCACGCCGACGTCGCCGGTGGCGCGGGCGTAGCCGTCGGCCGCGTGCACCGCCGCCTGCTCGTGGCGCACCAGCACGTGCTGCATGGTGTCCTGCTTGTACAGGGCGTCGTAGATGTAGAGGACGGCGCCGCCGGGATAGCCCCAGATGTACTTGACGCCTTCGGCCTGCAGTGCCTTGACCAGCACCTCGGAGCCCATGAGTTCCTGTGTCTGGCTGCCGGTGGCCGCGGCGGCAGAGGCGAGTTCGGCCTTGGAGATTTCCATGTCAGATCAACCTTTCGAGTTTTCGGGAACGAAAAACCTTGGGTGCCCCTTGCCAGCCCTTGTGGGACCGCGTCGGGACTTGAGGCCAAAACCATGGGCGGCAAGGATGTTCCGCCGGGCAGTGACCCGTTTGCCATTTGAGCGAAGCCTTGCATTATGGCACCGCTGCCGGCGATCTCAGGGGCCGGGTGCCATAATTCGCGCGCCGAGGCACCGCCCCCGACGGTGCCCGCCCCTCCTTCCCCACGCCCGCGCGCCCTTTCGCTTGGCCACCGAACAAGAACTTTCCGACTTCCTCAAGAGCGTGGAGAAGCGGGCGTTCAAGCGCTGCGTCTACCACGTACGCGACGAGGAGGCGGCGCTGGACATCGTGCAGGACAGCATGATGAAGCTGGCCGAGCACTACGGCGACAAGCCGCCCGCCGAGCTGCCCCTGCTGTTCCAACGCATCCTGTCCAACTGCACGCTGGACTGGTTCAGGCGCCAGAAGACACGGCGCGCGCTGTTCTCCAACCTCAGCGACTTCGACGGCGGGGACGGCGACGGGCCGGCCGACTTCGACCTGCTGGAAAGCCTCGCCGCCACCGTGGACACCCGCGAGACGGAAAGTGCCGAGGACAGCACCCGCCGCGCGCAGGTCTTCCACGCGATCGAGGCCGAAATCGCCGCCCTGCCCGCCCGTCAACGCGAGGCTTTTCTGCTGCGTTACTGGGAAGACATGGACGTGTCCGAGACGGCTGCCGCCATGGGCTGCTCCGAAGGCAGCGTCAAGACGCACTGTTCGCGTGCCGTCCATGCCCTGGGCAAGGCGCTCAAGGCCAAGGGAATCCAGCTATGAACCCGACATCGAACCCCTCTTCCGCCGCCCTGGAAGACCGCTTCGGCCGTGCCGTCGCCACCCGCCTGTCCACGGGCGAGGCCGCGCTGCCGCACGACGTCGCGGAGCGCCTGCGCGCGGCGCGCATGCAGGCGCTGGCGCGGCGCAAGCCGGCGCAGGCGCACACACCCGCCGTGGTGGCCGGCCGCTCCGGCACGGCCGCCGTGCTGGGGCGGGGCGACTGGCTGAGCCGGCTGGCGACGGTGCTGCCCCTGCTCGCGCTGCTGGTCGGGCTGGTCGCCATCTCGGCTTGGCAGGACGAACAGCGCGCCAGCGAGATGGCCGATGTGGATGCCGCCCTGCTCACGGACGACCTGCCCCCCGCCGCCTACACCGATCCGGGCTTCGCGCAGTACCTCCTGCGCGAGGCCGCGGCCGCGCATTGACCGATGCCCCAGCGGATGCATCGCCCGTCGCTGCGCGCCGCCGTGCTGGCGGCATGCCTGCTCGCCTTCGGCGGGGGAACGGCTGCGCTGGCCGGGCCGCCCTCCCCGGGCCCCGCCAAGGCAGGCGGCACCAAGCCCGCCCGCGGCGCCACGGCTCGCCCGCTGTGGCATGAGCTGACAGCCGACCAGCAGGCCGCCCTGCACCCCCTCGCCAAGCTCTGGAACAGCCTGGGCGAAGCCCACAAGCGCAAGTGGCTGGCGCTGTCGGGCAACTTCTCGCGGATGAGTGCGGAAGAGCAGGCCACGATGCACAGCCGCATGACCGAATGGAGCACCCTCAGCCCACGCCAGCGGGCGCGAGCGCGCCTGAACTTCGCCGAAATCAGGCGGCTGGCCCCCCCGGACGAGCGCAAGGCGAAGTGGGAGGCCTACCAGGCGCTCAGCGAGGAAGAGCGGCGCCGGCTGGCGGCCAGCGCCGCCGCCGTGCCCGCCACCACCGCGATGCCGGTGCGTCCGGTGCCTGCTCGCAAGCTGGCGCCGGTGCCGGCCGACGCCCTGCATGATCCCCGCAGCGCCCCGCGCATCCAGCTGGAGCCGCCGCCCGTGCAGGGCCCCCTGCTGGCGCCCGCCGGCGGAGCGGACCGGCCCGCCCGCTAGCCGGTGCTGCCGGTGCACGAGAATGCGGGGATGCTTCCGCGCACCTCGCCGCCAGACTCCCCCACCACCCGACCGCCACCTGCCCCGGACGCCGCCGGCACCACACCCGCCGCACCCGACCTGAAGACGCCCGGCCTATGGCGGCGGATGGCCTGCTGGCTGTACGAAGGCATGCTGATGTTCGCCGTGGTCTTCGTCGCGGACTACCTGTTCAGCGCCCTCACCCAGACCCGGCACGGCCTGCAGAACCGCCACGGCCAGCAGGCCTTCCTGTTCGTCGTCATCGGCATCTACTTCACCTGGTTCTGGTCCCGCGGCCAGACGCTGGCCATGAAGACCTGGCACATCCGCGTCGTCGACCGCCACGGCCGCCCGCTGACCCAGCCGCGCGCGCTGCTGCGCTACGTGCTCTCGTGGGTCTGGTTCCTGCCGCCGCTGGCCGGCATCTGGGCCTCGGGCGTGCCGATGTCGGCCGGGCAGCAGACGGTGCTGCTGATCGGCTGGATCGCCATCTGGGCGCTGCTGGCGCGCTTCCACCCGCAGCGCCAGTTCTGGCACGACGCCTGGGCCGGTACGCGGCTGGTGTCCAGCGAAGGGGGCCGCCGATGAGCACCCCGCTGCCCACCGAGCCGGCCGTCGTCAACCCGCAGAAGTCCCGGCGCGGCCTGAACCGCCTGTGGCACGCCGCGGGCTACTCGCTCAACGGCCTGCGGGCCGGCTGGGGCGAGCCGGCCTTCCGCATGGAGGCGCTGCTGGCGGTCGTCCTGGTGCCGCTGGCCTTCTGGCTGGGCCGCGACTGGGCCGAGGTGGCGCTGCTGGCCGGCAGCGTGGTGCTGCTGATGATCGTGGAGCTGCTGAACACGGCGGTGGAGGCGGCCATCGACCGCATCGGCCCCGAATGGCACGACCTGTCCAAGCGCGCCAAGGACATGGGCAGCGCGGCAGTGTTCCTGGCCTCGCTGCTGTCCGCCTGCATCTGGCTGGCGGCGCTGTGGCAGCGCTTTCTCGCGTCCTGAGCGAAGGGGCGCGCATGGTTCCCGAATCTCCGATGACCTCCTCCTCTTCTTCGTCTTCTTCCCGCTTCTCGGTCTGCGTGTATTGCGGTTCGCGCGCCGGCGCCGACACGGCCTATGCCGCGGCCGCCACCGCCGTCGGCACCTGGATCGGCCGCCAGCGCGGCCAGCTGGTCTACGGCGGCGGCCGCACCGGCCTGATGGGCACCGTCGCCGAAGCCGCGCGCGCGGCGGGCGCCCGCGTGGTCGGCATCATCCCGAAGGCGCTGGTGGACCGCGAACTGGCCAACCCGCTGTGCGACGAACTGCACGTGGTCGACACCATGCACGAACGCAAGGCCATGATGGGCGAGCGCGCCGACGCCTTCCTGGCTCTGCCCGGCGGCATCGGCACCTTCGAGGAGCTGTTCGAGATCTGGACCTGGCGCCAGCTGGGCTACCACGACAAGCCCGTCGGCATCCTCGACGTGGCGGGCTACTACGAAGGACTGCTGTCCTTCCTCGCCGGCAGCGTGCGTGCCGGCTTCATGGGCGAATGGCAGATGGACCTGGTGCGCACCGGCACCCAGCCCGAGGCGCTGCTGGAGGCCCTGCGCACCGAGGCCGCCGCCCACCCGCGCGGCGACCAGTTGGCGCAGGTCGTCTGACGCCTTCCGCCGGGGCGGGCGTCAGATCGCGCCGTCGTCCTCCTCGCCGGTGCGGATGCGCACCACGCGCTCCACGTTCGTGACGAAGATCTTGCCGTCGCCGATCTTGCCGGTGCGCGCGGCCGAGACGATCGCCTCCACGCAGCGGTCGACGTCGGCATCCGACACCACCACCTCGATCTTCATCTTGGGCAGGAAGTCGACCACGTACTCGGCGCCGCGGTACAGCTCCGTGTGGCCCTTCTGGCGGCCGAAGCCCTTGACCTCGGTGACCGTCAGGCCCGAGACGCCGACCTGGGCCAGCGCCTCGCGCACGTCGTCGAGCTTGAAGGGTTTGACGATGGCGGTGATCTGCTTCATGGGCGGCTGGCTCTTTCTCGGTTCGGTTGATGCAGGGAGACTGGCGATAGGTTAACGCCAAAACCCGCGGGCCGACGCGCAGCGCGGGCCGCTGGTACGCTCGGCGGCCCATGCGTTCCTCCACACCGACGGCGCCGTTCGGGCCGCTTCTGCACTGGTTCAACGGGCAGGCCGGGCTCCTGCTCGTTTTCACCACCCTCATCTGGGGCTGCAACGCCGTCGCCGCGCGGCTGGCGGTGGGCGAGATCTCGCCCATGATGCTGACCACTGCGCGCTGGAGCATCTGCTGCGTGGCGCTGTGGTTCACCGCCCGGCGGCAGGTGGCGGCGCATTGGCCCGTGCTCAAGCCGCGCTGGCGCTACCTCTCGGTGATGGGCGTGAGCGGCTTCACGGCCTTCAACGCCCTCTTCTACGCCGCCGCGCACCACACCACCGCCATCAACATCGCGATCATCCAGGGCACCATCCCGGTGCTGGTGCTGCTCGGCGCGGTGCTGTTCCTGCGCCTGCGCGTCACGCCGCTGCAGTCGCTGGGCGTGCTGGTCACCCTGGCGGGCATCGTGGTGATCGCCTCGCGCGGGCAGTGGGCGGTGCTCGCCGGGCTGGCCTTCAACATCGGCGACGTGTGGATGGTGATCGCCTCGCTGCTGTACGCCGGCTACATGCTGGGCCTGCGCTGGCGTCCGGCGGTGCCGCCGATCGTCTTCTTCGCCGCGGTGGCGGGCGTAGCGGCGCTGGCCTCGCTGCCGCTGCTGGCGGCCGAGATCGCCACCGGCCACTTCTTCATGCCGACGCTCAAGGGCTGGGCGCTGATGCTGTTCGTCGGGCTGTTCCCCTCCTTCGTCTCGCAGATCACCTTCATCCAGGCGGTCAGCCTCATCGGCGCGGCGCGGGCGGGCGTGTTCCTGAACCTGACGCCGGTGTTCGGGCCGCTGCTGGCGGTGCTGATCCTGGGCGAGCCGCTGGCGCTCTACCACGCGGTCGCGCTGGCGCTGGTGCTGGGCGGCATCTGGATCGCCGAGCGGCTCGGCGCACGGTCCACCGGAGCCGCCTGATGGCCGCCGAGCCGGTCCTGCGCATCCACATCGATCCGGCGCAGATCGACGCCGCGGCGTGGGACGCGCTGCTGGCGCGCCAAGCCGAGCCCACCCCGTTCATGCGCCACGCCTACCTCGACGCGCTGCATGCCAGCGGCAGCGCCACGGCCGACACCGGCTGGGCGCCGGCCTTCGCCACCCTCTGGCGCGGCGAGGCGCTGCAGGCCGCCTGCCCGCTCTACGTCAAGAGTCATTCCTACGGCGAATACGTCTTCGACTGGGCCTGGGCCAACGCCTACGAAGAGCATGGCCTGGCCTACTACCCCAAGGCCGTGTGCGCGGTGCCGTTCACGCCCGTGCCCGGCGCTCGGCTGCTGGCGGTGGACGCCGAGCACCGCGTGCTGCTGGTCGACGGCCTGGTGCAGTGGTGCCGGCAGATGGAGTTGTCGTCGCTGCACCTGCTCTTCGGCGACGACGAGGACATCGCCGCCTGCCAGGCGGCCGGCCTGATGCTGCGCCACACCGTGCAGTTCCATTGGAACAATGTGGCCCCCACGCTCCCCGCTTCGCTGGGTTCGCTGCCCCCCGAGGGGGCGCTCGCCGCCTTGGGACGGCCCGGCGGCGGCGGGGGGTATGCCCACTTCGACGCCTTCCTCGCCGCCCTCTCGCACGACAAGCGCAAGAAGATTCGCCAGGAGCGGCGCAAGGTGCGCGAGGCCGGCGTCGGCTTCCGCTGGGCACGCGGCGCCGACATCGGCGAAGCCGACTGGGACTTCTTCTACCGCTGCTACGCCCGCACCTACCGCGAGCACGGCAACCCGCCCTACCTCACGCGCGACTTCTTCCGCCGCCAGGCGGCGCAGATGCCGGAGGCCTGGCTGCTGTTCATCGCCGAGCGCGAAGGCCGCCGCATCGCCGCCAGCCTGATCGCGCTGGAGGAGCGCGAGGGCAGCCCTGCCGTCGCCTATGGCCGCTACTGGGGCGCGCTGGAGCGGGTGGACTGCCTGCACTTCGAGGCGTGCTACTACCAGCCCATCGAATGGTGCATCGCGCACGGCGTGCGGCGCTTCGAGGGCGGCGCGCAGGGCGAGCACAAGATGGCCCGCGCCCTGATGCCGGTGCGCACCACCAGCGCCCACTGGCTGGCACACCCGGCCTTCGCCGAGGCGGTGGAGCGCTTCCTGGCGCGCGAAGACGCCGGCATCGGGCACTACATGACCCATCTGGAGGAGCGCAACCCCTTCAAGGGCTGATGCAGGGGCGCATCGGCTGGACCACAATCGGATGCCGCTCCGGCCCCATGCCATGCCCCGCCTGATCCTCCTCCTGCCCGACGGAAGCACCCGGCAAGCGCCGGTGAACGGCCTGCCGTTCAGCATCGGCCGCATGCCGGGCTGCGACCTGGTGATCGACGACCCGCTGGTCAGCCGCCGCCATGCGCTGCTCGAGCAGGCAGGCGACACCCTGCGCCTGAGCGACCTCGACAGCCACAACGGCACCTTCGTCAACGGCAAGCGCATCACGCAGTGCGCGCTGGCGGACGGCGACCGGTTGCGCGTGGCCGAATGCACGCTGCGCATCCTTTTCAGCGACCGCGAACTGGACGCCGCGGAAGCCTTGCGCCTGGTCGCCGCGCCCGGCAGGTTGAGCCAACCGGAACGGCAGAGGCCGGCGTCCCGGCCCGGCGGCTGAGGCCGCCATGAAAAAAGAGCGCCTCGGCGCTCTTTTCCTTTGGTCTTCCTACTTCTTGTAGGCGGCCACGCCGTCGGCGATCTCCTTGTGGGCGGCCTCCACGCCTTCCCAGCCGAGCACCTTGACCCACTTGCCGGCTTCCAGGTCCTTGTAGTGCTCGAAGAAGTGGCTGATGGCCTTCAGGCGCATCGGGTTCACGTCGTCCACCTTCTTCCAGTGGCTGTAGATCGGCAGGATCTTGTCGGTGGGCACGGCCAGCACCTTGCCGTCGATGCCCGCCTCGTCTTCCATCTTCAGGATGCCCAGCGCGCGGCAGGTCACCACCACGCCCGGATGCAGCGGGTACGGCGTGATCACCAGCACGTCCACCGGGTCGCCGTCGCCCGACAGCGTCTGCGGCACGTAGCCGTAGTTGGTCGGGTAGTACATGGCGGTGGTCATGAAGCGGTCCACGAAGATCGCGCCGGACTCCTTGTCCACTTCGTACTTGATCGGATCCGCGTTCATCGGGATCTCGATGACCACGTTGAATTCGTCGGGGAGCTTCTTGCCGGGGGAGACTTTGTCGAAAGCCATGATGTGTTGTCTTTGGTGGGAAGGCACGGCCGCGGCCGCATGGGGACAAACCCGGAGTTTAGCGACCGTGCCACACGGCCCCCGCACGATGTCACGGTTTTGACGGTAAATTCGTCGCGTTGGCCAATCGGCACCCTGTCCGCGCACAGGGGCTCGAGGAAGCAACGCGGCGGCAGCATCGGCCCATCGCGTTGCACACCGGGCTGGATGCTGGCGTCTCCGCTTCTGTTTGTGTGCAAACAACCGAGGAGATTCGTGGCATGACCGGCAACACCCCTCTCGTCCTCGCCATCGTCTGCGGCCTGGTGGCCGTGGCGTACGGCATCTGGGCGCGCAGCTGGATTCTTTCGAAAGACGCGGGCAACGCCCGCATGCAGGAGATCGCGGCGGCCATCCAGGCCGGCGCATCGGCGTACCTGGCCAAGCAGTACACCACCATCGCCGTCGTCGGCATCGTGCTGGCGGTGCTGATCGGGCTGTTCCTGGACGTGACCACGGCCATCGGCTTCGTGGTCGGCGCGGTGCTCTCGGGCGCCTGCGGCTTCATCGGCATGAATGTCTCGGTGCGCGCCAACGTGCGCACGGCGCAGGCAGCCACGCAGGGCATCGGGCCGGCGCTGGACGTCGCCTTCCGCGGCGGCGCCATCACCGGCATGCTGGTGGTGGGCCTGGGGCTGCTGGGCGTGGCGGGCTTCTACTGGTTCCTGGGCGGCACCGCCGCCACGAGCTCGCAGGCGCTCAATCCGCTGATCGGCTTCGCCTTCGGCTCCTCGCTGATCTCCATCTTCGCGCGGCTGGGCGGCGGCATCTTCACCAAGGGCGCCGACGTGGGCGCCGACCTGGTGGGCAAGGTGGAGGCCGGCATCCCCGAGGACGACCCGCGCAACCCCGCCGTGATCGCCGACAACGTGGGCGACAACGTGGGCGACTGCGCCGGCATGGCGGCCGACCTGTTCGAGACCTACGCCGTCACGCTGATCGCCACCATGGTGCTGGGCGCGCTGATGGTGACGGCGGCGCCGGTCAACGCCGTGCTCTACCCGCTGGCGCTGGGCGGCGTGTCGATCATCGCGTCGATCATCGGCTGCTTCTTCGTCAAGGCCTCGCCGGGCATGAAGAACGTGATGCCGGCGCTGTACAAGGGCCTGGCGATCGCGGGCATCCTGTCGCTGATCGCCTTCTGGTTCGTGACGGCGTGGCTGGTGCCCGACAACGCGGTGCGCGAGACCGGCAGCCAGATTCGCCTGTTCGGCGCCTGTTTCGTCGGCCTGGCGCTCACCGCCGCGCTGGTGTGGATCACCGAGTACTACACCGGCACGCAGTACAAGCCGGTGCAGCACGTGGCGCAGGCCTCCACCACCGGGCACGGCACCAACATCATCGCGGGCCTGGGCGTGTCGATGCGCTCCACCGCCTGGCCGGTGATCTTCGTGTGCATCGCCATCATCGCGTCGTACGCGCTCGCGGGCCTGTACGGCATCGCGGTCGCCGCCACGGCCATGCTGTCCATGGCCGGCATCGTGGTCGCGCTGGACGCCTACGGCCCCATCACCGACAACGCCGGCGGCATCGCCGAGATGAGCGAACTGCCCTCCTCCGTGCGCGACATCACCGACCCGCTGGACGCCGTGGGCAACACCACCAAGGCCGTGACCAAGGGCTACGCCATCGGCTCGGCCGGCCTGGCGGCGCTGGTGCTGTTCGCCGACTACACGCACAAGCTGGAGACCTACGGCCAGGCGATCGACTTCAATCTGTCGGACCCGATGGTGATCGTGGGCCTGTTCATCGGCGGCCTGATCCCCTACCTCTTCGGCGCCATGGCGATGGAGGCCGTGGGCCGCGCCGCCGGCAGCGTGGTGGAGGAAGTGCGGCGCCAGTTCCGCGAGATCAAGGGCATCATGGAAGGCACCGGCAAGCCCGAATACGGCAAGGCGGTGAGCATGCTCACCGGCGCGGCCATCAAGGAGATGATGATCCCCTCGCTGCTGCCGGTGCTGGTGCCGATCGTCGTCGGCCTGGTGCTCGGGCCGAAGGCGCTGGGCGGCCTGCTGATGGGTACCATCGTCACCGGCCTGTTCGTCGCCATCAGCATGTGCACCGGCGGCGGCGCCTGGGACAACGCCAAGAAGTACATCGAGGACGGCCACTTCGGCGGCAAGGGCAGCGAGACGCACAAGGCCGCCGTCACCGGCGACACGGTGGGCGACCCCTACAAGGACACCGCCGGCCCGGCGGTGAACCCGCTGATCAAGATCATCAACATCGTGGCGCTGCTCATCGTGCCGCTGGTGGTGAAGTTCCATGCCGGCGATGCCGCCGCCATGACGCATCCGCCTGCCGCGGCCCCGGCGGCGGCCGTCGCCCCGGCCGCCGGCACGGGGAAGTGAGCCGGACGCCGTGCCGAGCATCGAACGCGTCGAGGCCTTCATCGCCGCCGTCGAGGGCGGCGACCACGTGAAGGCGATCGAGGACTTCTATGCCGCGGATGCCTCCATGCGCGAGAACCAGGCCGAGCCCCGGCGCGGGCGCGAAGTGCTGATGGCCCACGAACGGGCCGTGCTCGACCGCACGGCCCGCGTCGAGACCACCTGCGTGCGGCCGGTGTTCGTCCAGGGCGACCACGTGGTGGTGCGCTGGGTGTTCGAGTTCACCGGCAAGGACGGCCGCCGCACGCGGCTGGAGGAACTGGCCTGGCAGCGCTGGGAAGGCGACCGCATCGCGCAGGAGGAGTTTTTCTACGACCCGGCCCAGATGCGGCCTGGCCCCGCCGCGCCGACGCTCAGTTGAGCACGCGCACCGGCGCGGGCCCGTCCTCCGAGCGCCGGGGGTGCGCCAGCGGCACGGGCGATCCGGGCATCGTGTCGAAATCCGTGACCGGAACGGCTGCCTGCTCGGGCACGTGCAGCGAGGCCACCCAGCGCCCGGCGGACGAATGGGCCGGCTCGTCGTTGGTGAACAGGCCGTTGCGCAGGAAGAAGGCCTCGCCGTCGGGCCGCTCCAGGTGCAGCTCGATCAGGCGCGCGATCGGGAAGGTGTAGGTCACCAGCTTCTCGCGGCTGCTGCGCTTCTTGCCGCCGCAGTTGAAGAAGCCCTCCGCAGCGACGACGATCGACGAGCCGTCGACCTCGGTGGCCCCTTCGCCCGGCCCGCCGCAGCGCCAGACCGCCGAAGGCAGCCGCACGCGCACCTTGTCGATGACCAGGTCGCGGTTGCGATTGAGGTTGTTGAGCGGCGGCACCAGCGTGCGCAGCTGGCGCAGGCGCTCGGCGAAGTGGTCGTCGAGCGTGAACTCGACATGGTTCCATTCCTCACCCGAGCGGGTGAGGACCTGCATGATCACCTGGCGTGTCTTGGCCACTGAATCACCTTGGAAAACACTGTGGTGCCATGGGCACCTCTTTGTTGCCAACTGTAGCCAACTTGCCTACCGACGGGTAGACAGCCAATAGTTCTCACTCCCCCGACGGGGGCGGGCGCTCTCAGCCCTTGAGCTGCTCGTCCAGTTCCTTGCAGGAGGGTGCGCACACGGGCTGGGCCTTGCCCAGCACGCGTTTGGTCTGCATCAGCGAGCGCGGGCGGTGCTTGCCGCACAGGAAGCAGGACATGGTGGCACCGCTGAACGAGGACGAGGCCTTGAACGGCGAGCCCGGCGCCTTGGACTTGTAGCGCAGGCCGCCCTCGCTGACGGTGGTCTTGACTTCAGTGCTGGACATCGGTCCCTTTCCTCGACGTGTTGGGTCCAGCCGCCTGCGCGCGGGCGCGCTCGATGACCTGGCGCGCCTGGAGTTCGGCGCCCATGGCGCTGTCCAGGCCCGAACGACACAGGCCGGCGTGCTGGTAATGAAGGTTCTCGTAGAGCTCGGAGGCGGCGGGAAAAGCGTCCAGGACAGGCTTGAGCTCTTCGGAGGGCAGGTCCTCGAACTCATGCACCAGATGCAGCACGACGGAGCGATACTGCACCGGGTCGACGGGTTGGACGCTGTGCTCCAGCCGCTCGAGCAACCGTGCGAGGGTCGCCGTCACGGCCAGGTCGCGCCCGGCACGTGGTGTGGAATTGGCGTTCATGCACGGCATGTGGTGATTTTCGGTCTTTTTTGCAAGACCCGCCTTTGACCCGGCAAAAAATCCCGTCAGGAAGAGGGAGTCTGTCGCCGCCGGCCGCGCCGGCAGGCCGGCCGGCCCTCCCGCACAATCCGGCCCCATGCAGCTCAACTACATCGCCAACACGAACGTTCCCTCGGCTTCGGGCCGCACCCTGCCCGTGCTCGACCCCTCCGACGGCCAGCCCTTCGACGAGCTGCAGCGCAGCAACGTGGCGGACATCGACGCCGCCGTCCGGGCCGCGCGCGAATGTTTCGAAGGGCCCTGGAGCCGACTCAGCGCCGCCGAGCGCGGCCGCCTGCTGTACGCCTTGTCGCGCAAGGTGGCCGAGCATGCGGACGAGTTGACGGCGCTGGAGCAGCGCGACTGCGGCAAACCGACCAAGCAGGCCCGCGCCGACGCGCTGGCGCTGGTGCGCTACTTCGAGTTCTATGCCGGCGCCTGCGACAAGCTGCACGGCGAGACGATCCCCTACCAGGAGGGCTACAGCGTCTTCACCTGGCGCGAGCCGCACGGCGTGACGGGGCACATCATTCCCTGGAACTACCCGATGCAGATCTTCGGCCGCAGCGTGGGCGGGGCGCTGGCCGCGGGCAACTGCTGTGTCGTGAAGCCGGCCGAGGACGCGTGCCTTTCGCTGATCCGCGTGGCGCAGCTGGCGGCGGAGGCTGGCTTCCCGCCCGGCGCCATCAACATCGTGACGGGCTACGGTCATGAGGTGGGCGACGCGCTGGCGCGGCACCCGGGCATCGACCACATCAGCTTCACCGGCAGCCCGAAGGTGGGCACGCTGATCCAGCAGGTGGCGGCCGAACGGCACTGCCCGGTGACGCTGGAGCTGGGCGGCAAGAGCCCGCAGATCATCTTCGCCGACGCCGACCTGGGTGCCGCGCTGCCGGTGGTGATCAACGCCATCGTGCAGAACGCGGGCCAGACCTGCTCGGCCGGTTCGCGGGTGCTGATCGAGCGCGAGATCTACGAACTGATGCTGGAGCGCCTGGCCAAGGCCTTCGAGGCGCTGCGCGTGGGCCCGGCGGCGATGGATCTGGACGTGGGGCCGCTGATCCGCCAGAGCCAGCAGCAGCGGGTGTGGGATTTCCTCTCGGATGCTCACGCGGCCGACATCCCGGTGGTGGCGCAGGGCCAGGTCGTCGACGAAGCGCCTGAGACCGGCTTCTACCAGGCCCCCACCCTGCTGCGCGACGTGCCCGTCAAGCACCGTCTGGCACAGGAGGAAGTCTTCGGCCCGGTGCTGGCCGCGATGAGCTTCCAGGGCGAGGACGAAGCAGTCGAGCTGGCCAACGCCACCCAGTTCGGCCTGGTGGCCGGCGTCTGGACGCAGGACGGCGGGCGCCAGTTCCGCATGGCCAAGCGGGTGCGAAGCGGCCAGGTCTTCATCAACAACTACGGCGCCGGCGGCGGAGTGGAGCTGCCCTTCGGCGGCGTCAAGTCCTCCGGCTACGGGCGCGAGAAGGGCTTCGAGGCGCTGTACGGCTTCACCACGCTCAAGACGGTGGCGGTGCGGCACGGCTGAGACCGCCCGCGCAACGAAAAACGGCGCCCGAGGGCGCCGTTGTCTTTGCTGCGGCAGCGGTCAGCGCCGCCCGCCCAGCAGGCTGCCGCCGATCTTGAGCAGGTCGCCCAGGTCGAGTTGGCCGTCGCCGTTCTGGTCCAGCACCGCGCCCAGCAGGCCGCCGCCGAGGCCGCCCTGGTTCTGGATGCGGCTGGACTCCTGCCCCAGCATGCCGCCCAGGCTGCCGGCATCCATGCCGCCGGAGCTCGCCCGCTTGGCCAGGAAGGCCATGACGATGGGCGCCAGGATCTTCAGCAGCTGGCCGGCCTGGCCGGCACCCAGGCCGGTCGCCTGGCCCAGGCCGCTCTCGGCGCGGGGTTGGGCGTCGCCGAAGATGTGGCCCAGGATGCCGCCGCCGTCGAGCTGACGGCCGGCCGCCGCACCGCCGCCGCCCAGCACGCTGCCCAGCAGGTCGCCCAGCCCGCCCATGCCGCCCGCCGCCGCGCCCGCGCCGCCGCCCATGAGGCCGCCCAGCAGGCTGCCCAGGTCCATGCTGCCCTCGCCGGCATGGTCGCGCTGCAGGGCGCCGAACAGGTCGGCCGCGCCCTGCGGCTGCTGGGCGTTGCGGCCCAGCGCGCCGAGCAGCATCGGCAGCGCCGCGCCGATGGCGTCGCGCGTCTGGTCCGCGTCGGCGCCGATCTGGCCGGCGATCTGCTGCGGCGCACCGCCCTGCAGCAACTGGCTGAAGAGGTCGTCGGTGAGGGAGTCGGAAGCGTTCATGGCAGGCAATCCTCGCAAGTGCGGAACGGGGCCGCGGCGCGGCCCGGGGCGGCCATCGTAGCCAGCCCAGGGCCGCCGCCGGCCAATCCTGCGCCCGAAGCGATGAAAAAGCCGCAGATTGCCGCGCCGTTCAACCCAGCGCCGTGTCCAGCAGCATCATCAGCACGAAGCCCAGCATCAGCCCGCTGGTGGCGAAGGCCTCGTGCCCCTTGCGGTGCGACTCGGGGATGATCTCGTGGCTGATGACGAACAGCATCGCACCGGCCGCGAAGCCCAGGCCCCAGGGCAGCAGCGCGGCCGACCAGCCGATGACGGCCGCGCCGAGCACCGCGCCCAGCGGCTCCACCAGGCCCGAGGCCATGCCCAGCGCCACCGCCAGCGCGCGCGGGTAGCCGGCCGCCAGCAGCGCCACGGCGACCACCAGGCCCTCCGGTACGTCCTGGATGGCGATGCCGGTGGCCAGCGCGTCGGCGCGCAGGCCGTCGTTGCCGGCGTAGCCGACGCCGATCGCCAGCCCCTCGGGCAGGTTGTGCAGCGCGATGGCGATGACGAACAGCCAGGTGCGCCGCAGCTTGCGCACCGCCTGCCCGTCCATGCCCTCGCGGCCCTTGATGAAGTGCTCGTGCGGCAGCAGCCTGTCCATCAGCATCAGCGCCGCGCCGCCCAGCAGGATGGACGCGCCGATCACGCCGCCGGCGGCCCATGCACTGCCCATGCCCTGCGCGCGCGCCGCCTCCAGGCCCGGGATGATCAGCGAGAAGGCGCAGGCGGCCAGCATCACGCCGGCGCCGAAGCCGAACAGCGTGTCCTGCACGCGCTCCGACAGCCGCTGCGAGAACATGACCGGCAGCGTGCCCAGGGCCGTCGCCAGCGCGGCCGCCGAGCCGCCCACCAGGGCATCCCAGACCACCGGGCGCGCCGTGACGAAGCGCCAGAACTCCGCCGCCAGCACCAGCGCGCCGGCGGCCACGATGGCCAGGCCCAGCCATTCGCGGACCGTCAGCGGCGGGCGCGGCGGCTGCGTGCTGCGGGCAGTCGGTGTCTCGTCCATCGGTTCACTCTCCTGGCGGGGCGGCATCGGGCGCGAACCGGCGCGTCAGCCGCGCGCCGCGGCGAAGCGCCGCGCCACTTCGGCCCAGTTCACCACGTTGTAGAAGGCGGCGATGTAGTCCGGCCGCCGGTTCTGGTACTTCAGGTAGTAGGCGTGCTCCCACACGTCCAGGCCCAGGATGGGCGTGGCGCCGGAGCCGATGCCGGCCATCAGCGGGCTGTCCTGGTTGCCGCTGCTTTCCACCGCCAGCTTGCCGCCGGCACCCACCACCAGCCAGGCCCAGCCGCTGCCGAAGCGCGTCAGGGCGGCCTTGGTGAAGGCATCCTTGAAGGCGTCGAGGCCGCCCAGGTCGGCGTCGATCGCCTGCGCCAGTTCGCCCGACGGCGCGCCGCCCCCGCCCTGCCCGGCCGGCGCCATCACGGTCCAGAACAGGCTGTGGTTGGCATGGCCGCCGCCGTTGTTGCGCACGGCCGTGCGGATGCCTTCGGGCAGGCGCTCCAGGTCGGCGATGAGGCGCTCCACCGGCTCGCCGTCGTGCGGCGTGTCCTTGACCGCGGCGTTGAGGTTGTTGACGTAGGTCTGGTGGTGCTTGGTGTGATGGATCTCCATCGTCTGGGCGTCGATGTGCGGTTCGAGCGCGTCGAAGGCATAAGGCAGCGGGGGCAGCGTGTAGGGCATGGTTCTCCTTGGGTTGCGGGTGTCAGTGAAGGTGCATGGACGGGCCGGCCTGCAGCAGCGGCCCAGGCAGGTGCAGCGCGGCCTCGATGGCCGGCTCCGGCCTGCGCTCGCGCTGCCAGGCCAGCAGTTCGGCGCGGGCCTCGCGCAGGTGGCGCCAGGCGGCCTGGCGCACGTCGGGCGGCACGTGCGCGTCGCCGCCCAGGCGCAGCAGCAGCGCATGCGCCTGGCACAGGTGGTCGATCGCTGCGCGGCCTGGCCGCGGTGGCAGTACAGGTCGGCCAGGTTGTGGTGGGAGACGACCAGGGCGGCCAGGCAGTCGTCGGGGCGCTGCACCAGCAGCGGGCCGTCCAGCAGTTCCTCGGCCAGCCACAGGGCCTGCACCTGGGCGGCCAGGGCCAGTTCCAGCCGGTGCCGGGCCTGCGCCTCGTGCGCCTGGCGGGTCAGCTGCTCCCAGCGGGCCAGGCACGCGCCGGCCTCGGACGGGGCCGACGGATCGGAAGGAAGAACGGGGAACGGGGGCATGGCGAAGCTCCTTGGAACCAAAGAGCCCTTTGCGTCATGCCTGCATGTGCGTACTCGGGCGTTACGCGGATGATAGTCATTCTCAACGACACCGATCCAGTCAGGGTTGTCCCGCGCCGCGCGGGAGGCCCTGTGGCCATATCGGCCGCGGGCCCTGCGGTACATTGCGGCGACCCCATGAACGCCCCCCGCGAGATCGCCATTCCCGTCGAGCGCATCGGCCGCGCCGCGCCTGCGCTGCCGGCCGCCCTGCCCCCGGCCGGCGGCCAAGGCGACGGCCTGCTGCATGACCGGCTGGGGCGCCCGCTCACCGACCTGCGCATCAGCGTCACCGACCGCTGCAACTTCCGCTGCGGCTACTGCATGCCCAAGGAGGTGTTCGACAAGGACTACCGCTACCTGCCGCACGGCGCGCTGCTCAGCTTCGAGGAGATCGCGCGGCTGGCCGCGGTGTTCGCCCGCCGCGGCGTGCGCAAGCTGCGGCTGACCGGCGGCGAGCCGCTGCTGCGCAAGAACATCGAGGCGCTGGTCGCGCAGTTGGCCGCGCTGCGCACGCCGGCCGGCGAGCCGCTGGACATCGCGCTGACCACCAACGGCTCGCTGCTCGCGCGCAAGGCGCAGGCGCTGGCCGCCGCCGGGCTGCGCCGCGTGACGGTGAGCCTGGACGCGCTGGACGACGCCGTCTTCCGGCGCATGAACGACGTGGACTTCCCGGTAGCCGACGTACTGGCCGGCATCGAGGCGGCGCAGGCCACCGGGCTGGGGCCGGTCAAGGTCAACATGGTGGTCAAGCGCGGCGTCAACGACGGGCAGATCCTGCCGATGGCGCGGCACTTCCGCGGCACGGGCTCGGTGCTGCGCTTCATCGAGTACATGGACGTGGGCGCCACCAACGGCTGGCGCATGGACGAGGTGCTGCCCTCGGCCGAGGTGGTGCAGCGCATCGCGGCCGACTTCCCGCTGGTGCCGCTGGAGGCCACGGCGCCGGGCGAGACCGCGCAGCGCTGGGCGTATGCCGACGGCGACGGCGAGATCGGCACCATCAGCAGCGTGACGCGCGCCTTCTGCCACGACTGCAGCCGCGCGCGCCTGTCGACCGAGGGGCGGCTCTACCTGTGCCTGTTCGCCGGCCAGGGGCACGACCTCAAGCCCCTGCTGCGCGGCGGCGCCGGCGACGACGTGCTGGAGTCGACCATCGCCGCCATCTGGCAGGGCCGCGCGGACCGTTACTCCGAGTTGCGCGCCCTGCACGCGGCCGACGCCGGCTTGCCCGCGCCGCGCCGCGTCGAGATGAGCTACATCGGCGGGTGAAGCCCGAACACATCACCGGCTTGGTGCTCGCCGGCGGCCTGGGCACCCGCATGGGCGGGGCCGACAAGGGCCTGGTGCCATGGCAGGGCCGGCCGCTCGCCGTGCACGCGCTGGAGCGGCTGCGTCCGCAGGTCGGCGCGCTGGCGATCAACGCCAACCGCCACCAGAGCGCCTACGCCACCTTCGGCGTGCCGGTGTGGCCCGACACGGTCGCCGGGCACCCGGGCCCGCTGGCCGGCTTCCTGGCGGGTATGGCGCAGGCCCGCACCGACTGGCTGCTCACCGTGCCCTGCGACACGCCGCGCTTCCCGCCCGACCTGGCCCGCCGCCTGGGCGAGGCGGTGCTGGGCGAAGGCGCCGACCTCGCCGTGGCGGCAGCCCTGGAGGACGGCACGATGCGCCCGCAGCCCGTGTTCTGCCTGATGCGCACCTCGCTGCATGCGTCGCTGGCGCGCTTCGTCGCCGGGGGCGGCCGCAAGGTCGGCCAATGGGTCGCCGAATGCCACGGTCTCGTCGTGCCTTTCGACCGGCCGGGCGACGCCGGCGCCTTCGCCAACGCCAACACCCCGCAGGACCTGCAGGCCCTCGGCGGCTGAGACGCTACAGCCGCCCCTGCGCGTGCAGCACGCCCTTGTTGGCCAGCGCGTCTGCGCGCTCGTTGCCCGGGTCGCCCGAATGGCCCTTGACCCAGCGCCACTCGATCTGGTGCCCGTGGTTGGCCACCAGGTCGTCCAGGCGCTTCCACAGCTCCACGTTCTTGACGGGCTGCTTGGTCGAGGTGATCCAGCCCTTGGCCTTCCAGCCGCGGATCCACTCGGTGATGCCCTGGCGCACGTACTGGCTGTCCAGGTAGAGCACCACCCTGCACGGTCGCTTGAGCGCGGCCAGGCCCTCGATCACGGCCGTCAGTTCCATGCGGTTGTTGGTGGTGTTCAGCTCGCCGCCGAACAGCTCTTTCTCGCTGGCGCCGGATTTCAGCCAGGCGCCCCAGCCGCCGGGGCCGGGGTTGCCCTTGCAGGCGCCGTCGGTGTAGATGATGACTTCGTTCAAGGCAGGTGCTTCTTCTCTTCTTCGATCGCGACGAGGCCGCGGTGCGCGCGGCCGGCCAGCGGCACCGGCGCCGTCGCGATGGGGTTCTTGCGCCGCCAGTCCGCGGGCAGCAGGCGCATGCCGCGCACGCGCTTGACGGCGACAATGAAATAGGCCGCGCCGAAGATCGGCCACCAGCGCTCGCCCAGGCGGTCGATCCAGCGCCAGCGGTCCAGCCAGGCCTGGCTGCGCACCGCCGGCCGGTACAGCCCGAAGCGGCTGGACTCGACCTCGAAGCCGAGCAGCCGCAGCCAGTCGCGCATGCGCCAGTAGCCGATGAACTCTCCCTGCGTCGGCAGGTACAGCTCGCCGAAGCCCAGCCGCCGGTACAGCCGCGCGCGGCGCTGGCGCAGGCCCCACAGGCTGGCCGGGTTCAGGCCGCAGATCACCACGCGGCCCTCGGGCACCAGCACGCGCTCGACCTCGCGCAGCGTGGCGTGCGGGTCGGGGCTGAGCTCGAGCGCATGCGGCAGCGCCAGCAGGTCCAGGCTGCCGGCCGGGAATGGCAGCGCGGTGAAATCGCACACCAGCGCCGCCTTGGGGCAGCCCTCGTCGGGCGCGGCCAGCCAGCGGTGCGGCATGCGGTTGGCGCGCAGCGCCGGCAGCTCGGGCAGGCCCAGCTGCAACGCGTGATACCCGAAGATGTCGGCCACCGCCTCGTCGAACTGCGCTGCTTCCCACGCGCTCAGGTGACGTCCTGCAGGGGTCTCGAACCACGCCTGCAAACCTATAATTCGGTCGCTCATGACCCTCGTTCCGTTGCCCGCTTTTGCCGACAACTACATCTGGATGCTGCAGGTCGGGGCACACGCGATCGTGGTCGATCCGGGCGATGCCAAACCGGTGTTCGATGCCCTGGCGTCGCGGCCCGACCTGAGGTTGGCGGCGATTCTAGTCACGCACCACCACGCCGATCACACCGGCGGCGTGGACGCGCTGCGCGAGGCCACCGGCGCCGCGGTCTACGGCCCGGCGCACGAGCGCATCCCGCAGCCCTTCACGCCGCTCGCGCAGGGCGACGTGGCCGAGGTGCTCGGCCTGCGCTTCGAGGTCATCGACGTGCCCGGCCACACGGCGGGGCACATCGCCTATCACCTGCCGGCCACGGACAGCCAGGCGCCGCTGCTCTTCTGCGGCGACACGCTCTTCTCCGGCGGCTGCGGCCGCCTGTTCGAGGGCACGCCGCAGCAGATGCTGCATTCGCTCGACGCGCTGGCGGCGCTGCCCGGCAGCACGCGCGTGTGCTGCGCCCACGAGTACACGCTGTCCAACCTGCGCTTCGCCCGGGCCGTCGAGCCGAGCAACGGCGCGCTGGCCGACTACGCCGCGCGCTGCGAAACGCTGCGCGAGCGCGGCCAGCCCACGCTGCCTGCCGAGCTGTCGACCGAGCGCCTCATCAACCCCTTCCTTCGCAGCCGCGAACCCACCGTCAGCGCCGCCGTCCAACGGCACGCCCACCTGTCCGCCGATGCGGACGAGGTCGCCGTCTTCGCCGCGCTGCGCCAATGGAAAAACGACTTCCGATGAGACTCCTCCTTGCCGCCTTCCTGGCAAGCGCCCTGTTCCTCACAGGCTGCGCAAGCACCTCTCCCTCCTCTTCGTCCTCCTCTCCTTCTTCCAGCACCACCGCCAGCGGCCCCTCGGTCTACCCCGACGGCAGCCTGTCGCCCATCGCCGCCGGCCGGGCCGGCGGCAGCGCGCGCAGCGTCGTCACGCTGGCGCCGCCGACGGACATGTGGGACCGCATCCGCCGCGGCTTCAAGATGCCCGACCTGGACAGCGACCTGGTGCGCGACCGCGAGCAGTGGTACGCCACCCGGCCCGACTACATCCAGCGCATGGTGGACCGCTCCAACAAGTACATCTTCCACATCGTCGAGGAGCTGGAGCGCCGCGGCATGCCCACCGAGCTGGCGCTGCTGCCCTACATCGAGAGCGCCTTCAACCCGCAGGCCGTCTCCAGCGCGCGGGCGGCGGGCATGTGGCAGTTCATGCCCGCCACCGGCACCGACTACGACCTCAAGCAGAACATCTTCCGCGACGACCGGCGCGACGTGGTCGCCTCCACCCGCGCCGCGCTGGACTACCTGCAGAAGCTCTACGGCATGTTCGGCGACTGGCACCTGGCCCTGGCCGCCTACAACTGGGGCGAGGGCAACGTGGGCCGCGCCATCGCGCGCAACCAGAAGGCCGGCCTGCCCGCCGGCTACACCGACATCCGGATGCCGGACGAGACGCGCTACTACGTGCCCAAGCTGCAGGCCGTGAAGAACATCGTGGCCGCCCCGCAGAAGTTCGGCGTGGAGCTGCCCTACATCTCCAACCACCCCTACTTCCAGACCGTGGCGCTCACGCGCGACCTGGACGTGGAGCTGGCCGCCAAGCTGGCCGACGTGCGGGTGGAGGACTTCCGCGCCCTCAATCCCGCCGCGCACAAGCCGGTGCTGCTGGCCGCCGGCGGCAAGACCGAGATCCTGCTGCCTTGGGACAACGCCGCCGTCTTCCAGCGCAACTTCGACGCCTACAGCCAGGGCCAGTACGCGAGCTGGACCGCCTGGACCGTGCCCACGACGATGACGGCGGCCGACGCGGCCCAGCGCACCGGCATGAGCGAATCGGACCTGCGTGCGATGAACAACATCCCGCCGCGCATGCTGATCAAGACCGGCTCCACGCTCATCGTGCCGCGCAGCGCACGCGTGCAGGAAGACGTGGCCGCCGTCGTGGCCGAGACGGGGCACCTGAGCTTCGAGCCCGAGGTCGTCACGCGCCGCACCACCGTCAAGGCCGGCCGGCGCGACACGGTGGCCAGCATCGCGCGCCGCTACCGGCTGAGCCCCTCCAGCGTCGCGCAGTGGAACGACGTGGGCACCGGCCACACCTTCAAGCGCGGCTACCAGGTGGTCGTATACCTGCCGGTGCGCGCCGCCAGCACGGCGCGCGTGGGCAGCGGCACCCGTGCCACGCGGGCCGGCGGCAAGCATGCCGTCGTCACCGGCAAGCGCGGCGGCGGCGTCGCCAAGGCCACGGCGGGCACGTCGACGCGCAAGGCGGCCAGCAAGCAGCCGGTGCGCCAGGCCCGCGGCGGCACTCCGAGCAAGAAGAAGCGCTGAACGCCGCGCCGGCGGCTGCCGGCCGCCGGCCATCCATCCACGTCCGGAGGCAGGGAGGCCCCATGGCAGCAGAAGGCAGTGCAGGCGAGCTGATCAAGGTCGTCACCCTCCTCGGGGCCGCGGTGGTGGCAGTGCCGCTGTTCAAGCGCCTGGGGCTGGGCTCGGTGCTCGGCTACCTGGCGGCGGGGCTGGTCATCGGCCCCTTCGGCCTGGGCCTGTTCAGCGAACCGCAGGCCATCCTGCACACGGCCGAGCTCGGCGTGGTGATGTTCCTGTTCGTCATCGGGCTGGAGATGCGGCCCTCGCACCTGTGGAACCTGCGGCGCGCGATCTTCGGCCTGGGCAGCCTGCAGGTGGTGGTGTGCGGCCTGCTGCTCACCGGCGTGGGCGTCGCCTTCGGCTTTTCGCTGCCGGTGTCCTTCGTCAGCGCGATGGGCTTCGTGCTCACTTCCACCGCCATCGTCATGCAGCTGCTGGGCGAGCGCGGCGACATCGCCCAGCCGCGTGGCCAGAAGATCGTCGCCATCCTGCTGTTCGAGGACCTGCTGATCGTCCCGCTGCTGGCGGTCGTCGCCTTCCTGGCGCCGCCCAGCGCGGTGGCCGAGGCGGTCTCGCCCTCGCGCTGGGCCGCCATCGGCATCGCCGCCGCCTCGCTGGCCGCGCTGGTGGCGGCGGGCGTCTGGCTGCTCAACCCCCTCTTCCGCATCCTGGCGAACGCCAAGGCGCGCGAGGTCATGACCGCTGCGGCGCTGCTGGTGGTGCTGGGCGCCGCCCTGCTGATGCAGCTGGGCGGCCTGTCGATGGCGATGGGTGCCTTCCTGGCCGGCGTGCTGCTGTCCGAATCCACCTTCCGCCACCAGCTCGAGGCCGACGTCGAGCCCTTCCGCGGCCTGCTGCTGGGCCTCTTCTTTCTCGGCGTGGGCATGTCGCTGGATCTGGGCGTGGTGGCGCGCAACTGGCCGCTCATCGTGGCGGGCGTGCTGTCGATGATGGTGGTCAAGGCGCTGTGCATCTACGGCGTGGCGCGGCTGGCGAGAAGCTCGCACGCCGACGCGCTGGACCGCGCGGTGCTGATGGCGCAGGGCGGCGAGTTCGCTTTCGTGCTGTTCGGCTCGGCCCTGTCAGCGGGCGTCATCGACACCGTGGTCAACGCCAACATGACGGCCATCGTGGTGCTGTCGATGGCGCTCACGCCGCTGGTGGTGCTGGTGCACAAGCGCCTGGCCCGGCCCGTCGTGTCCATGGACGGCGTGGAGGAAGCGCGCGGCCTGTGCGGCAGCGTGCTCATCATCGGCTTCGGCCGCTTCGGCCAGATCGCCAGCCAGGGCGTGCTGGCGCGCGGCGCCAGCCTCAGCATCATCGACGTGGACACGCAGGTGATCCGCGACGCGGCCGACTACGGCTTCAAGGTCTACTACGGCGACGGCAGCCGCGCCGACGTGCTGCATGCCGCCGGCGCGCACAGCGCACGGGCCATCCTGGTGTGCATCGACGACAAGGCCGCGGCCACGCGCATCGCGGAACTGGTCAAGCACGAGTTCCCCCATGCCAAGCTGCTGGTGCGCGCCTTCGACCGCGAGCACGCGCACGAACTGCTCAAGGCCGAGGTGGACTTCCAGATCCGCGAGACCTTCGAGTCCGCCATGCGCTTCGGCCGCGAGGCGGTGGTCGCCGTCGGCGCCACGCAGACCGAGGCCGACGAGCTGATCGAGGACGTGCGCCGCCGCGACGCGGAACGCTTCGACGTGGAGGCCACCGGCGGCATCTTCGCCGGGCGGGCGCTCATCCTGGGCAACGCCGAGCAGAAAGGACAACGCTGATGGCTGCAGACGCCGTGCACGACCCGCGCGAGGTACTGCGCTTCTGGCTCGAAGCGGGCCCTGCCGCCTGGTTCCGCAAGGACGAGGCCTTCGACCGGCGCTTCCGCGAGCGCTTCCACGAGGCGCACTTCGCCGCCGCCCGGCGCGCGCTCGACGCCTGGGCCGATGCCTCGGCCGACAGCGCCCTCGCCCTGGTCCTGCTGCTCGACCAGTACCCGCGCAACGCCTTCCGCGGCACCGGCCACATGTACGCCACCGACCCGCTGGCGCGGCACTTCGCCGCCCGCCTGGTGGAGCGCGGCTTCGACAGGCAGGTCGACCCCACGCTGCGCCTGTTCTGCTACCTGCCCTTCACCCACTCGGAGGCGATGGCCGACCAGGACCGCTCGCTGGCGCTGCACACGGCGCTGGGTGCCGAGTCGGCCGAGCACGCCCGGGGCCACCGGGACATCATCCGGCGCTTCGGCCGCTTCCCGCACCGCAACGCGCTGCTGGGGCGCGCGACAACCGCTGAGGAGCAGGCCTTCCTGGACCAGGGCGGCTTTGCCGGCTGATCAGAGCTTCTCGGTCTCGCCGCTTCGGGGCTGCCACTTCATCAGGCGACGCTCGATCGCGCCGACCAGGCCGTCCAGCGCCAGCGCGAAGGCCGTGAGCACCGCGATACCGGCGAACACGGTGTTGACATCGAAAGTGCCCTCCGCCTGCAGGATCAGGTAGCCGACGCCGCGCGCCGAGCCCAGGTACTCGCCCACCACCGCGCCCACGAAGGCCAGCCCCACCGAGGTGTGCAGGCTGGAGAAGACCCAGCTCGTGGCACTGGGCAGGTACACCGTGCGCAGCAACTGGCGCTGGTTCGCGCCCAGCATGCGCGCATTGGCCAGCACCACGGGGCTGACCTCGCGCACGCCCTGGTAGACGTTGAAGAACACGATGAAGAACACCAGCGTCACCGCCAGCGCCACCTTGCTCCAGATGCCCAGGCCGAACCACAGCGCGAAGATCGGCGCCAGGATCACCCGCGGCATCGAGTTGGCGGCCTTGATGTACGGGTCGAGGATCAGGCTGGCCGTGGGCGCCAGCGCCAGCCACAGGCCGCAGGCCAGGCCCAGCACCGTGCCGATGGCAAAGGCGAGCACCGTTTCCAGCAGCGTCACGCCCAGGTGCCGGTAGATGTCGGCGTTGCCGGGCAGCCCGTCGGGGAAGAGCGCGTTGGCCGGCACGTCGAAGGGCAGGAACCAGCTCCAGATGCGGCCCGCCACCTTGATCGGTTCGGCCAGGAAGAAGGCGACCTTCTCGTCGCGCGAGACGGCATGCCATGCCACCAGCAGCACGACCAGCAGCAGCAGTTGCCACCAGCGCGCATTGCGTTCGTTCAGCCCGAGCTTCATGGTCATGCCGCCTTCTGCAACTGCTGCGCGTAGCCCTTGAGCACCTCGTCGCGCAGCACGCCCCAGATCTGCGAGTGCAGCTCGACGAAGCGCGGGTGCATGCGCACCTCCGCCACGTCGCGCGGCCGGGGCAGGTCGATGACGAACTCGCCGATCGGGTGCGTGGCCGGCCCGGCCGACAGCACCACCACCCGGTCGCTCATGGCGATGGCCTCGTCCAGGTCGTGCGTGATGAACAGCACCGCCTTGCGTCCCCGGCCCCCGGGCACTGCGTGCCCACCCCCCAAGGGGGTGCGCTCCGGGCTTGGGGCGGCCCGGCGCCCTTCGCCGCCTGCCCACAGGTCGAGCACCTCGTTCTCCATCAGCTGGCGCGTCTGCACGTCCAGCGCGCTGAAGGGCTCGTCCATGAGGATGATGTCCGGGTCCAGCGCCAGCGTCTGCGCCAGCGCCGTGCGCTTGCGCATGCCGCCCGAGAGCTGGTGCGGATAGCGGTCCTCGAAGCCGGCCAGGCCCACGCGCGCCAGCCACTGGGTCGCCTGCGCACGCGCCTCGGCCTCCGCCATGCCGCGGTACTGCAGGCCGACCATCACGTTGGCCAGCGCGCTGCGCCAGGGCATCAGCGCCTCGGACTGGAACATGTAGCCGGCCCGCGCATTGATGCCGGCCAGCGGCCGGCCGAACACGCGCACGCTGCCGGCGGATGGTTCCAGCAGCCCCGCCGCCACGTTCAGCAGCGTGGACTTGCCGCAGCCCGTGGGCCCGACGACGGAGACGAACTCGCCGGCGGCCACGCACAGCGTGGTGTCGGCCACGGCGGTGTAGCGCTGGCGTGCGTCGTCGCGCGCGCGGAACGTGCAGGTGATGTCGAGCAGTTCGAGGGCGTGGTCGGCCATGGCGGGCGGCGGTCGGGAAAAGAACACGCCCGGCACGGGGGCCGGGCGCGGATGTAGCAAGGCGGGCGGCGGCCCCGACTTCAGGCCTTGAAGCGCTCCTTGGCGCGGCGGGCGAAGTCGTTGGTGTAGATCTTCGAGAGGTCGATGCGCTCGGCCTTGACGCTGGCGTCGAAACTGGTGATGGCGGTCAGCGCCGTCTTCGGCCCGGCCTCCGGCACGATGCCGTCGGTGGAGATGGACTCGCGCACCTTGTCGAACGAGGCCAGGTACAGCGCCCGGTCGCCCAGCAGGTAGGCCTCGGGTACGGTCTTGATGATGTCGCCGGGGCCGGCCGTCTGCAGCCACTTGAGCGCGCGCACGATGGCGTTGGCCAGCGCCTGGCAGGTGTTGGGGTGCTTGCCCACGAAGTCCATCGGCGCGTACAGGCAGGCGGCGGGCATCGGGCCGCCGAAGACATCCTGCGTGCCCTTGAGCGTGCGCGTGTCGCTGATGATCTTCACGTCGCCCTTCTGCTCCAGCATGGTCATCACCGGGTCGGTGTTGCTGATGGCGTCGATCTGGCCCGAGCGCAGCGCGGTGAGCGCGCCGGCAGCCACGCCCACACCCACGTAGCTCACGTCCGACGCCTTCAGGCCGCCGCGCGAGAGCACCAGGTTGGCCACCATGTTGGTGGACGAGCCGGGCGCCGACACGCCGATCTTCTTGCCGCGCAGGTCGGCGATCGACTGGTAGGCCGGCATGTTCTTGGTCGACACGCCCACCGCGATCTGCGGCGCGCGGCCCTGCAGCACGAAGGACTGGAAGAACTGGTTCTTGGCCTGCAGGTTGATGGTGTGCTCGAAGGCGCCCGAGCACACGTCGGCCGAGCCACCCACCACCGCCTGCAGCGCGCGCGAGCCGCCGGCGAAGTCGGAGATCTCGACGTCCAGCCCCTCCGCCTTGAAGTAGCCGAGCTGCTCGGTGATGGTCAGCGGCAGGTAGTAGAAGGCGGCCTTGCCGCCGACGGCGATGGAGACCTTCGTCTTCTCCAGCTTGGCCTGCGCGCGCAGCGCGGGGGCCGCGACGAGCGCTGCCGATGCGGTGGCCATGGAAGTGAAGGTGCGACGTGTGAGCATGGCGGCGAGGAAGTAGTAAGGGAGTCGTTGGTCTCTCGGCAGCTTAGGCGGCGCCCCATCGTGGAGCATCGGGACCATCCCCACACCGGGTTTTCACGGTAAGCCAAAGCGTTCAGCGCTCCGCGGCGCTGCCGCCGCACTCAGGGCGAGACGAAGAAGATGGCGATGCACGCCAGCAGGCCCAGCGCCCACACCAGGCTGCGCAGCATGCTGCGGCCGCGCAGGTACAGCGAGATGTAGACCACCCGCAGCAGCACATAGGAAAGCGCCAGCGCGTCGAGCCGGCCCTGCGCCGCGCCGAACTGATGGGCGATGACGACCGCGCCGATGAACAGCGGCAGGCCCTCGAAGCTGTTGGCCTGCGCCGCCATGGCGCGGGCGCGCCAGCCGCTCTGGCGGGCGGCCCACTCGCGCGGCGCCGCGTTGTCCCGGGGGCCGAAGGCGCCGGCCTTGGCAACCCAGGCGCACAC
Organism: Xenophilus azovorans DSM 13620; assembly: GCF_000745855.1. Taxonomy (GTDB): domain Bacteria; phylum Pseudomonadota; class Gammaproteobacteria; order Burkholderiales; family Burkholderiaceae_C; genus Xenophilus; species Xenophilus azovorans. The sequence continues at coordinate 28,548 of NZ_KN050766.1, read as the reverse complement.
GTAGGGCAGCGCGGCGGCGATCAGCACGCACCAGTAGGCCAGGGTGAGGTGATGCAAGCCCATGCTCCGTCTCCCATTCGCAGGCCGTCAGCGGCGGTCCACCAGCGCGTGCGCGATGGTGCCGAGATCGACGTACTCCAGCTCGCTGCCGGCCGGCACGCCGCGCGCCAGCCGCGTCACGGTGAGCCCGCGCGCGCGCAACGCCTCGCCAACGACGTGCGCCGTCGCCTCGCCCTCGGCGGTGAAGTTGGTCGCCAGGATCACCTCGCGCACCACGCCGTCGGTGGCGCGCTCCATCAGGCGCGCCAGGCCGATGTCGCGCGGGCCGATGCCGTCCAGCGGGCTCAGGCGGCCCATCAGCACGAAATAGTGGCCGCGGAAGGCGCCGGTGCGCTCCAGCGCGGCCTGGTCCGCCGGCGTCTCGACCACGGCCAGTTGCGTCGCGTCGCGCCGCGGGTCGCGGCACACGCTGCAGATCTCGGCCTCGGTGAAGGTGTTGCAGCGGTCGCAGTGGCGCACGCTCGCCACCGCCTGACCCAGCGTGCGCGCCAGCAGTTGCGCGCCCTCGCGGTCGTGCTGCAGCAGGTGGAAGGCCATGCGCGAGGCCGAGCGCACGCCCACCCCGGGCAGGCGGCGCAGGGCCTCGACCAGAGCGTCGAGCGAATGGGCGTCGGACATGGGTCAGCTCATCGTCCGCCGGCCCGGTGGGGCACCGCGGGCATCAGAAGGGAAACTTCATCCCGGCCGGCAGACCGGGCATACCGGCGGCGATCTTGCCCATCTTCTGCTCGCTGGTCTCCTCGGCCTTGCGCACGGCGGCGTTGAAGGCCGCGGCCACCAGGTCCTCCAGCATGTCCTTGTCGTCGGCCAGCAGGCTCGGGTCGATGGTGACGCGCTTGACGTCGTGCTTGCAGGTCATCACCACCTTGACGAGGCCGGCGCCGGATTCGCCCTCGACCTCGATGGTGGCCAGTTCCTCCTGGGCCTTCTTGAGGTTGTCCTGCATCGCCTGCGCCTGCTTCATCAGGCCGGCCAGTTGTCCTTTGTTGAACATGGTGGGTTCCTTGGGTTCGGTGGGAAAGGGGAGCCGCCGGCCTCAGAAGATGTGGATGAATCCGGCGTGCCCGAGCAGGCCGCCAAAACGTGCCCGATCAAGGCGCAAAGCGCAGCCATAGCCCCCGCTATGGCGAGCATTTGCAACGCCGAGCGGGCGCGTTTTGGCGGGATGAGCGGGCATGTTGGGTTCGTTCACATCTTCTCAAGCCGGGCGGAGGGAGCCGGGCACGATGCGCGCGCCCCACTTCTGCATCAGGTACTGCACGTCGGGATCCGCCTGGATCGCCTCCTCGGCCGCGCGCTGGCGCTGCTCGGATGCGGCGCGGTTGCGCCGGGCCGGGCTGTCGGCGACGCTGCCGATCTCGATGGCCAGGCGCACGGGGTGGCCGGCGGCGGCCAGCGCATTTTGCAGCTTCTCGCGGCTGGCGCCCTGGTTCAGCGATTCGCGCTCGACGCGCAGCAGCCACTGGTCGACGTCGCGCGCGACCAGTTGCGACTGCAGCGCCAGTTCGCGCGCCAGCGCAGTGATGGCCTCGGCAGCGACGAGCTGCATCACGGTGGCGTGCCAGAAATCGCCCTCCTCGCTCGGGGCGATCGGTGATGCCGCTTCGCGCGGCATCTCGCGCTGGCCGGGCGGCGGCTGCACGCGTACCGGCACGGGCATGACGTCGGAAGGCGGCTGCGCGGCGGGAGCGGTCGGCGCAGCCGGACGGCGCGGCGCATCGACGACCGGCAGCCGTTGGCCCGCGGCCTGCGCGGCGGGTGTCGGCGGCGGCAGCTCCACGGCAGGCGGTGCCGGCATGGGCGCCGGGGCGGGCGGTTCCGGCACCTGCGGCGCAACAACGGCCGCAAGCGGTTCGGGATGCGTCGCGGGGGCGGGTGCCGGCGGCCGGACTTCAGCCGGCGGCGCTGGATTCAGCAGAGTTTTTTTTTCCGCTGCGCCGTCCTCGACCGCCGGCTTGAAGGCCAGCAGGCGCAGCAGCACCATGGTCAGCGCGGCGTACTCGTCGGGGGCCAGGCCGAGCTCGGCGCGGCCGTGCAGGCACATGCTGTAGAGCAGTTGCGTCTCGTCGGCCGGCATCAGCGCCGCCAGCCGCGCGGCCTCCTGCGCGTCGGGATCGCCCGCGTCCTGCTGCGCCGCGCGCGAGGGCACGGCCTGCAGTACCGCCATGGCCTGCAGCACGGCCGTCATCTCCTCCAGCGTGGAGGCGGCCGACAGGCCGGCGTCGCGCATGGCCTCGACCGTCTCGACCACCGTGCGCCCGTCGCCCTGCGCCAGCGCCTCGACCAGCCGGTGCACGTGGCCGCGGTCGGCGCTGCCCAGCATCTGGCGCACGCCGGCCTCGGCCAGCGTACCGTTGCCGTAGGCGATGGCCTGGTCGGTGAGCGAGAGCGCGTCGCGCATCGAGCCGCGCGCAGCCCGCGCCAGCAGGCGCAGCGCGCCGGGCTCGGCCGGCACCTGCTCGGTGCCCAGCACGCGCACCAGGTGCTCGTTCACCGTCTCCGGCGCCATCGGACGCAGGTTGAACTGCAGGCAGCGCGACAGCACCGTGACCGGCACCTTCTGCGGATCGGTCGTGGCGAGCACGAACTTGAGGTACTCCGGCGGCTCCTCCAGCGTCTTGAGCATCGCGTTGAACGCGGTGTTCGTGAGCATGTGCACCTCGTCGATCATGAAGACCTTGAAGCGCCCCTGCACCGGCTTGTAGACCGCCTGCTCCAGCAGGCCCTGCACCTCGTCCACGCCGCGGTTGGAGGCGGCGTCCAGTTCGGTGTAGTCGACGAAGCGGCCGGCGTCGATCTCGGTGCAGGCCTGGCACACGCCGCAGGGTGTGGCGGTGATGCCGCCGCTGCCGTCGGCGCCCTGGCAATTGAGCGACTTGGCCAGGATGCGCGACACCGTCGTCTTGCCCACGCCGCGCGTGCCGGTGAACAGGTAGGCGTGGTGCAGGCGCTGCTGCGTCAATGCATTGGTCAGGGCCTGGACCACATGTTCCTGGCCCACCATCTCGCCGAAGTTGCGTGGGCGGTACTTGCGGGCGAGCACGAGGTAGGACATTGCGGCGATTCTAAAAGCCGGCCCGCGCGCCGGACTTGCCCGCCCCCGCGGCGAAGCGGCGATGCACGCCGGCTAGAATGCACCTCGACGGGCCTCCCCGCATGGTGAAGCGGCCAACCGGGTCAGGTGGGGAACCAAGCAGCCCTAACTGTGTAGCCAGTGCCGGGGGTAAGGCTCGTCACCTTTCATCTTCCTTCAGACACCTTTCCGCCGCCCGACGGGCCGCGCGGACAAGGACCGGGCTATCGCTGCCATAGCCACGACGCGAAGCAGGGCCGCAACGCATCTGCCACAATCTTCAGGACACCGCGACCGCGCCTGCGGTCGTGCCCAACCCCAAGGAATCCCGACATGGCCAGCGAACTGATCAAGCACATCTCCGACGCCTCCTTCGAAGCCGACGTCCTGCAGTCCGACAAGCCGGTGCTGGTGGACTACTGGGCCGAGTGGTGCGGCCCGTGCAAGATGATCGCGCCCATCCTGGACGACGTGTCCACCGCCTACGAAGGCAAGCTGCAGATCGCCAAGATGAACGTGGACGAGAACCGCGACATCCCGGCCAAGTTCGGCATCCGCGGCATCCCGACGCTGATGCTGTTCAAGAACGGCCAGCTCGCCGCCACCAAGGTCGGCGCGATGAGCAAGGCGCAACTGACGGCCTTCCTCGAACAGCAGCTCGCCTGACGCGACGGCGCGCCGCACGGGCGCGCCGCGAACCCACGGGCGGCCGGGCGCGCAATGCCTCGGCCGCCTGTCTTTTTTCCTGTCATAATCACTCACCAATCGCCGGCCCCGACCCAAGGGCACGGTTCGAGTTCCAGGGTTTCCGGGGCACACATCTCGCCCCGCTGCAAGCCCCCTCCCCCTCTCCCGCCGTCCTCCTTCCACGAATTCCCCACGCGGGGCCATTCCATGCACCTGAACGAACTCAAGGCACTGCACGTCTCCGAACTCCTGAAGCAGGCCGAAGCGCTCGAAATCGACAACGCCAGCCGCATGCGCAAGCAGGAGCTGATGTTCGCCCTCATCAAGAAGCGCGCGAAGGCCGGCGAGCAGGTGTTTGCCGACGGCGTGCTGGAGATCCTGCCCGACGGCTTCGGCTTCCTGCGCAGCCCCGACACCAGCTTCACCGCCAGCACCGACGACATCTACATCAGCCCCAGCCAGGTGCGCCGCTTCAACCTGCACACCGGCGACATGATCGAGGGCGAGGTGCGCATCCCCAAGGACGGCGAGCGCTACTTCGCGCTGACCAAGCTCGACAAGGTGAACGACGGCGCGCCCGAGGCGAACAAGCACAAGGTGATGTTCGAGAACCTCACGCCGCTGTTCCCCAAGGAGCAGATGAAGCTCGAGCGCGAGAACTTCAAAGGCGACGAGAACATCACCGGGCGCATCATCGACATCATCGCGCCCATCGGCAAAGGCCAGCGCGCGCTGCTGGTGGCGCCGCCCAAGAGCGGCAAGACGGTGATGATGCAGCACATCGCCCACGCCATCAGCACCAACTACCCCGAGACGCACCTGATGGTGCTGCTGGTGGACGAGCGGCCGGAAGAAGTGACGGAGATGCAGCGCTCGATCAAGGGCGAGGTGATCGCCTCCACCTTCGACGAGCCCGCCGCGCGCCACGTGCACGTGGCCGAGATGGTGATCGAGCGCGCCAAGCGCCTGGTCGAGCTGAAGAAGGACGTGGTGATCATGCTCGACTCGATCACCCGCCTGGCCCGCGCCTACAACAACGTGGTGCCGTCCTCCGGCAAGGTGCTCACCGGCGGCGTGGACGCCAACGCCCTGCACCGGCCCAAGCGCTTCCTGGGCGCCGCCCGCAACGTGGAGGAAGGCGGCTCGCTGACCATCATCGGCACCGCGCTGATCGACACCGGCAGCCGCATGGACGAGGTGATCTTCGAGGAGTTCAAGGGCACCGGCAACAGCGAAATCCACCTCGACCGGCGCCTGTACGAGAAGCGCGTCTTCCCCTCCATCCAGCTCAACCGCAGCGGCACCCGCCGCGAGGAACTGCTGCTGGCGCCCGAGGTGCTGCAGAAGACCCGCATCCTGCGCCAGTTCATGTACAACATGGACGAGATCGAGGCGATGGAGATGGTGCTCAAGAGCATGAAGGCCACCAAGACCAACGTCGAATTCTTCGACATGATGCGCCGCGGCGGCTAGGCCTCCGCCCTTCTTCAGCGCACGGCGAGCGCCCGGCCTTCGCGCGCGCTGCGCCGGCCCAGGTCCAGCAGTTCCATCAGGTCCACCGCCTCGTCGGCGGTGACGGGCGCCGCGCCGCGCCCGAGGATCGCGTCGCGCACCGCGGCGTAGAAGCGGGTGTAGTCGCCGCGCAGATTCGGCACGGCCTCGACGCGCATGCTGCCGTCGTCCTGCGGCAACGCCAGTTCCCCTTCCCGGACGTCCACGCCCCAGTCCTCGCCGCCTGGCCGGCCGCCGGCGCGCAGCGCATCCTCCTGCAGGTCCACCCCGTGCTTCACGTAGCTGCCCAGCGTGCCGTGCAGCAGGTAACGCGGCGCCGGGTGGGCGGCCAGGGCGGTCGCGTGCAGCGCCACCCGCAGCGGCGCCGCTGCGCCCGATTCGTAACGCAGCAGCGCATGGAAATGGTCCTCGACGCGGGCGCCATCGCGCAGCTTCGCGGTGTCGAGCTGCAGCGTGTCCGGGCGGCCGAAAAGCTGCACCGCCTGGTCCAGCAGGTGCGCGCCGAGGTCGACCCAGAGGCCGGCGCCGGGCACGTCCTGTTCGCGCCAGCGCTCGCGCACTCCGGGACGGTAGCGGTCGAAGTGCGACTCGAAGTACACGGGGCGCCCCACGCGGCCGCGCGCCAGCACCTCCCGCAGCGTCAGGAAATCGGCGTCGAAGCGCCGGTTCTGGTAGACCGAGAGCACGCGCCGCAGGTGCGTGGCCATCGCCGCCAGATCGCGTGCCTCGGCGGCATCGAGGGTGAAGGGCTTGTCGACCACCACGTGCCGGCCGGCCAGCAGGGCCGCGCGGGCCACCGGGTGGTGCTGGGCGTTGGGCGTGGCGACGACGACCAGTTCCACGTCCTGGCGTGCCACCAGCGCATGCACGTCGGGCACCACCGCGGCCTGCGGCCAGTCGCGGCGCACCTTGTCGGGCTGCGAGCTGGCCACCGCCGCCAGCCGCAGGCCCGGCACGGCTGCCAGCACCGGGGCATGGAAGGTCTGGCCGGCGAAGCCGTAGCCGACCAATCCCACCCCGATGGGGCTCGTGCCGGCGTCTCTTGCAGGTTCGATTTGACTCATGGCCGCGCCAGTATGCGATAATTGAAGGCTTCCCGCGAAAAGTGCGCCGCTTTCATGCCCGGCATGCCTGCGTTGTGTGGCTCTCGCATCGACCTCCAAGGAAAACCATCATGGCCAAAGAAGGCATCCATCCCGACTACCGCGAAGTCCTCTTCGTGGACCTGTCCAACGGCTTCAAGTTCGTCACCCGTTCGTGCGTGAACACGAAGGAAACCGACACCTTCGAAGGCAAGGAATACCCGCTGTACAAGCTGGACACCTCCAGCGAATCGCACCCCTTCTACACCGGCACGCAGAAGTCGGTGGACAACATGGGCGGCCGCGTGGAGCGCTTCCGCAACCGCTTCGGCAAGACCGCGCTGTCCAAGTAAGAACCACTGACGACGCGCCGCCTGTCGGTGCCAGGGCAGCCCGGGTGACCGCGCTGCCCTTTTCATTTCCGGCCCGCGCCGCCACCGCCTTCGCGCCTTGAACCAGCCCACGCCCGCCATCGTCACCCAGAGCGCCGCGCGCCGCCTGCCGCGCGTGGCACTGCTGCTGCTGTGCGCGGCCTACCTGCTGCCGGGCCTGGTGGGGCGCGGGCCCTGGAAGAGCGCCGATGTGGCCGCCTTCGGCTACATGGCGGCGCTGGCCGAGGGCGGCGCCGGGCTGGCCCGCTGGTTCGACCCCCACCTGCTCGGGCTGCGCCCCGAGATCCCCGCGCTGCTGCCCTACTGGCTGGGCGCCTGGGCCATCCAGTGGATGCCCTGGCTGCGGCCGGACCTGGCGGTGCGCGTGGTGTTCGCCCTGATGCTGTGGGGCACCTTCTCGGCCACCTGGTACGCCGTCTACTATCTCGCCCGCACCCCGCGCGCGCAGCCGGTGGCCTTCGCCTTCGGCGGCGAGGCGCGCCCGACCGACTACGCGCGCGCCATCGCCGACGGCGGCCTGCTGGCCCTGATCGCCTGCCTGGGCCTGGCCCAGCTGGGGCACGAGACGACCCCGGCGCTGGCCCAGCTGTTCTTCGTCAGCTGCCTGTTCTACGGCGCGGCGGCGCTGCCCTATCGCCGGGCCGCGCCCATGATCGCCTTCGGCGTCGGCAGCCTCGGCCTGGCGCTGAGCGGCGCGCCCGCGCTGGGCCTGGCGTCGGGCGCCGGCCTGCTGGCGCTGGCCCTGCGCGAAAGGCGCCTGCGCCCGCAGGAGCCGGACGGCGGCGACCACCCTGCCCCCACCTATTCCATCCCGGCCATCGCCACGATGGCCGCCTGGCTGCTGGCCGCCCTCGCGGTGGCGGCGGCGCTGCACCAGCTCCACTGGCGCCTGGCCTGGCCCGGCGCGCAGCCGGGCGCCTCTGCTGCCGCGGAGTGGCGCAGCCTGCTGAAACTGCTGGTGTGGTTCACCTGGCCGGCCTGGCCGCTGGCGCTGTGGACGCTGTGGCGCTGGCGGCTGCAGCTGACGGCGCGCCACGTGGCGGTGCCGCTGTGGCTGGTGCTGGTGGTGATGTTCAGCACCCTGTTCACCGGATCGTCCGACCGCTCGCTGCTGCTGGGCCTGCCGGCCCTGGCCACGCTCGCGGCCTTCGCGCTGCCCACCTTCCGGCGCAGCGTGTCGGCGCTGATCGACTGGTTCACCCTGCTCTTCTTCTCGGGCTGCGCGCTGTTCATCTGGGTCTACTGGATCTCGCTGCACACCGGCGTGCCGGCCAAGCCGGCGGCCAACGTGGCGAAGCTGGCGCCGGGCTTCACGCCGGAGTTCTCCGGCCTGGCCTTCCTCTTCGCGGCGGCCGGCACCGTCGCCTGGATCGCCCTGGTGCGCTGGCGCACCGGCCGCCACCGCGCCGCGCTGTGGAAGACGCTGGTGATGCCCGCCGGCGGCGCCGCCCTGTGCTGGCTGCTGCTGATGACGCTGTGGCTGCCGCTGCTGGACTACGCGCGCAGCTATGCGCCGCAGGTCGGCGCCATCGCCGCGCGCATCGGCAAGCCGGCCTGCGTCGCCGAGCTGGGCCTGAGCCGGGCGCACATCGCGGCGCTGCGCCACCACGGCCGCTTCCCGCTGCAGCCGGTCAACTCCCACTCGACCTGCGGCTGGCTGCTGGTCAGCCCCGAGGCCCTGCCCACGCTGCACCTCATCGTCAGCCTGGAGCAGTGGCGCTTCGCCGGCACCTTCCGCCGGCCCACCAGCCCCAGCGACGACCTGCTGCTGTTCGAGCACGTGGCGAAGGCGCCATGAGCGCCGCCCGGCCGCCCGAAGGCGCTCGCACCGCAGCCGGAGGCGAAGGCACCCCAACGCCCCTGCCCGGCCGCTCCGAAGGGGCTCGCACCGCCGTGCGAAGCACGGAGGTCCTCCATTGAGCCGAGCCGCCCCGGGCGAGCGCGGCCTGATCGCGCGCCATGCCGGCACGGTGCTGGCCGGGCAGCTGGCCGTGATGGCCTTCGGCGTCACCGACACGGTGGTGGCGGGCCGCTTCGCCCAGGACGCGCTGGCGGCACTGTCGGTCGGCTCGGCCATCTTCATCAGCGTGTTCGTGTCGCTCATGGGCGGGCTGCAGGCGCTGCTGCCGATCTGGGCCGAGCTGAGCGGCGCCGGCCGGCGGGCCGAGGTCGGCCGCTCGGTGCGCCAGTCGCTGTACGTCGCGGCGGCGGCCGTCGCGCTCGGCCTGATCGTGCTGCTGCACCCCGAGCCGCTGCTGCGCTGGACCGACGTGCCGGCCGCGATGCAGGCCGAGGTGACGCGCTACCTGGCGGTGCTGGCGCTGGCGCTGCCGCCCGCGCTGCTGTTCCGCCTCTACAGCACGCTCAACCAGAGCCTGGGCCACCCGCGGCTGGTCACCTGGCTGCAGATCGGCGCGCTCGCGGTGAAGCTGCCGCTGTCGATCTGGTGGACCTTCGGCGGCCTGGGCGTCCCGGCGCTGGGCCTGGTCGGCTGCGGCCTGGCGACGGTGGCCGTCAACTGGCTGATGCTCGCGTTGGCCCTGTGGCTGATGCGCACGCAGCCGCTGTATCGAGAACTGCGCCTGTGGCGGGGCATGGAGCGGCCCGACTGGCGGCAGCTGCGCCAGTTCGCCCGGCTGGGCGTGCCCGGCGGCCTCTCGGTGCTGGTGGAGGTGACCTCGTTCACGCTGATGGCGCTGTTCATCGCCCGCCTGGGCACGGCCGCCGCGGCGGCGCACCAGATCGCGTCGAACCTCACTGCCGTCGCCTACATGGTGCCGCTGTCGATGGGCCTGGCCACCAGCGCCCGCGTGAGCCACTGGCTGGGCGCAGGCGACCCGGCCCGCGCCCGGCACGCCTACCGCCAGGGCTTCGAGCTGACGCTGGCCGGCGCCCTGGCCTGCGCCGCCGCGATGGTGCTGGCCCGCGGACCGCTGGCCGGGCTGTATTCGTCGGATGCGACGGTGGCCGCCCTGGCGGCCACGCTGCTGATGGCCACCGCCGCCTACCACCTGGCCGACGCCGTGCAGACGCTGTGCGTGTTCGTGCTGCGCTGCTACCGCGTGACGGTGCTGCCGCTGGCGATCTACTGCACGCTGCTGTGGGGCATCGGGCTGGGCGGCAGCTACCTGCTGGCCTACCGCGGCCTGGGCCCCTGGCCGGCGATGGCCTCGCCGCTGGCCTTCTGGATCATGAGCTCGGCCGCGCTGGCGATGACGGCGATGCTGTTCCTGCTGCTGCTGGCGCGCGTGCTGACAGGTACGCGGGCGGACGCTCTGGCCTTCAGTGCCCGGCCGGGCGGCCGCTGAGACGCCGCAGGGCGGCAGCGGTCCGCTACGGCACCCCGTGCAGCGCGGTCCCGGCCAGCGTTGCCGCCCGCGCCTCGCGCACCCGCGTCACCGGGAAATGCAGGACGAAGCGCGAGCCCTGCCCCAGCGTGCTCTCGATGCGCAACTGCGCGCCGTGCCGCTGGGCGATGTGCTTGACGATCGCCAGGCCCAGGCCCGTGCCGCCGGTCTCGCGCGAGCGGCTGCGGTCGACGCGGTAGAAGCGTTCGGTCAGCCGCGGGATGTGCTCGGCCGCGATGCCCGGGCCGGTGTCGCGCACGGCGAACTCGCCGCGGCCGTCGGGCAGCACGCGCCAGCTCACCGCCACCTCGCCGCCCGGCGGCGTGTAGCGCACGGCGTTGCTCACCAGGTTGGACATCGCGCTCTGCAGCTCGGTGGCATTGCCGGCCAGCTCGGAGTCGGCCTCCAGTGCGAAAGACAGCCGGTGCCCCTTGGCCGAGAGCCGGCCCGACAGGCCGCGCGCCTCGTCCTCGCAATGCGCCAGCAGCGCCTTGGCGCGCGTCCACTGGTTCATGGCCGGGGCGGCGCTGCCTTCCAGCCGCGACAGGGTGAGCAGGTCCTGCACCAGTGTGCCCATGCGCTGCGCCTGCTGGCCCATCAGGCCCAGGTAGCGGGCGCGCTCGTCGGCCTCCAGCGGCAGGCTCTGCAGCGTCTCGACGAAGCCGGTCAGCACCGTCAGCGGCGTGCGGATCTCGTGCGAGACGTTCGCCACGAAGTCGCGCCGCATCGCCTCGGCCTGCTCCAGCGCCGTGATGTCGCGCGTGAGCAGCATGCGCCGGCTGCCGGCATAGGGATGCACCTGCACCGACAGGCGCATCGGATGGCCGTGCGCGGTGCGCTGCGCCGAGGGCGCGTCGATCACCACGTCGCGGCTGTAGTTCCACGAGGCCAGGTAGGCGACGAACGCCGGGTCGCGCACCAGGTTGCCCAGGTGCTGCTGCAGGTCGCGCCCGGCGTCGATGCCCAGTTGCGCGGCCGCCGTCTGGTTGCACCACTCGATGCGGCCCTGCTCGTCGAGCAGCACGACGCCGTTGGGCGAGGCCTGGATGGCCTGCAGGAATTCGTCGAGCCGGTCCTGCGCCTGCCGCGTCTGCTGCTCGCGCAGGCGCAATTGCTTGCGGATGCGCTCGGCCAGTTCGCCCCACAGGCCGAAGCCACGCGCCGGCATGGGTGCGCCTTCGGCCCGCAGCGCGCTCAGCAGACGCGAGGCCTGCCATGCGTCGAGCGCCAGCCAGGCCAGCGCGCCGGCCATGGCGCCCCAGCCCCACTGCCGCCAGCCGAGCGCGGCGACGGCGACGGCCGCGCCCGCGCAGGCGGCGACCAGGAAGGTGAGGAATCGAAGCGGCATGGGATCGCGATTATCCGGCCCGCTCCCCGCGCACGCGGGCTGGGCCCTCGCTCAAGCAGGCATCAGACGGTGGCCTGCGCAGTGAAGCGGTAGCCGGCGCCGCGCACCGTCTCGACCATGGCGGCGGCCGCGCCCAGCGACTCGCGCAGGCGCTTGACGTGCACGTCCACCGTGCGCTCCTCGATGAAGACGTGGTCGCCCCAGACCTTGTCGAGCAGCTGCGAGCGGCTGTGCACGCGCTCGGCGTTCTGCATCAGGTAGGCCAGCAGCTTGAACTCCGTCGGCCCCATCTTCAGCGGCGTGCCCTGCCAGGTGACGCGGTGGGTGGCGCTGTCCAGCGCCAGCTCGCCCACCTCCACGCGCTCGCTGGCCACCTCGGGCGCCCGGCGCCGCAGCACGGCGCGGATGCGCGCCAGCATCTCCTGCGTGGAGAAGGGCTTGGTGATGTAGTCGTCGGCGCCGGCGTCCAGGCCCGCCACCTTGTCGGGCTCGTCGCCGCGGGCGGTGAGCATGAGGATGGGCACGGCCTTGGTGCGGCTGTCCTTGCGCCACTGGCGCGCCAGTTGCAGGCCGCTCTGGCCGGGCAGCATCCAGTCGAGCAGGATCAGGTCCGGCAGCACGGCGTCGATCTCGCGCTGGGCGCTGTCGCCGTCCTCGGCCCAGATCGGCTCGAAGCCGTTGTGCCGCAGGTTCACGGCCAGCAGCTCGGCGATGGAGGACTCGTCCTCGACGATCAGGACTCTGGGTTTTTTCATCGCCGGGCCGCCCCAAGACGAAAAAGCGCCCCCTCGGGGGGCAGCGACCACACGAAGTGGGGAGCGTGGGGGCCAAACGTCTTCATTGAAGCGCTGATTCGATCTCTTGCATCGAAGTGTGCCGCACGTCGGCGCCCTTGACGACATAGATGATGAACTCGGCGATGTTCTTCGCGTGGTCGCCGATGCGCTCGATGGCCTTGGCGACGAACAACAGGTCCAGGCCCGCGGAAATGGTGCGCGGGTCTTCCATCATGTAGGTGACCAGCTTGCGCACGAAGCCGTCGAACTCCTGGTCGATCAGGTCGTCGTCCTTCAGGATCGACAGCGCCGCCGCGGTGTCCAGCCGCGCGAAGGCGTCCAGCGCCTTGCGCAGCAGGCCCGAGGCCAGGTCGGCCGCGATGCGCAGCTCCGACGCCGGCACCGAGCGCGCCGTGCCGTTGTCGATGACGGACTTGACCAGGCGGGCGATCTTGTTGGCCTCGTCGCCCACGCGCTCCAGGTTGGCGGTGGTCTTGGAGATGGCGATCAAGAGGCGCAGGTCGCGCGCCGTCGGCTGGCGGCGGGCGATGATCGAGGACAGCTCGCGGTCGATCTCGATCTCCATCGCGTTCACGCGCGCCTCGGTGTCCATCACGCGCTGGGCCGTCTCGCCGTCGAAGTGCAGCAGCGCATGGATGGCCAGCCGGATCTGCGACTCGGCCATGCCGCCCAGCTCCATCACGCGCGAGGAGACGGTGTTGAGTTCGCTGTCGAACTGGGTCGAAAGGTGCTTGTCGGGCATCTCGTCTCTCCTTGCGGTCAGCCGAAGCGGCCGGTGATGTAGTCCTCGGTCTCCTTGCGCTGCGGCTTGAAGAACATCTGCTCCGTGGGGCCGAACTCGATCAGGTCGCCCAGGTACATGTAGGCCGTGTAGTCGCTGCAGCGGGCGGCCTGCTGCATGTTGTGCGTCACGATCACGACCGTGTACTCGTTCTTCAGCTCGGCAATCAGCTCCTCGATCTTGGCGGTGGAGATCGGGTCCAGCGCCGAGCAGGGCTCGTCCAGCAGCAGCACCTCGGGCTTGATGGCGATGCCGCGGGCGATGCACAGGCGCTGCTGCTGCCCGCCCGAGAGGCCCGATCCGCTTTGCTGCAGCTTGTCGCGCACCTCGGTCCACAGGGCCGCCTTCTTCAGCGCCCACTCGACGCGGTCGTCCATCTCGGAGGCCGAGAGGTTCTCGAACAGCCGCACGCCGAAGGCGATGTTGTCGTAGATCGACATCGGGAAGGGCGTGGGCTTCTGGAACACCATGCCGACCTTGGCGCGGATCAGCGCCACGTCCTGCCGGCTGGTCAGCAGGTTCTCGCCGTCCAGCTCGATCGCGCCCTCGGCGCGCTGCTCCGGGTACAGCTCGAACATGCGGTTGAAGGTGCGCAGCAGCGTGGACTTGCCGCAGCCCGAGGGCCCGATGAAGGCGGTGACCTTGTTCTCCGGGATCTGCAGGTTGATGCTCTTGAGCGCGTGGAACTTGCCGTAGTAGAAGTTCAGGTCCTTGACGGCGATCTTGGCGCGCGGGGCCTGTGCAGCAGCGGTGGCAACCATGATGTGTGTGTAGTTCAGTTCTTGTTGCGGGTCAGCACGCGCGCCAGGATGTTCAGCGCGAGCACCGCGATGGTGATGAGGAAGACGCCAGCCCAGGCCAGCTTCTGCCAGTTCTCGTAGGGGCTCATCGCGAACTTGAAGATGGTCACCGGCAGACTGGCCATCGGCTGCGTGATGTTGCTGGTCCAGAACTGGTTGCTCAGCGCGGTGAACAGCAGCGGAGCCGTCTCGCCGGCGATGCGGGCCACGGCCAGCAGGATGCCCGTGACGACACCGGCGCGCGCGGCGCGCAGCGTGATCGACAGGATCACCTTCCACTTGGGCGTGCCCAGCGCGTAGGCCGCCTCGCGCAGGCCCGGCGGCACCAGCTGCAGCATGTTCTCGGTGGTGCGGATCACCACCGGGATGGTGATGAGCGCCAGCGCCATGGCCCCGGCCAGTGCCGAGAAGCCCTGGAAGCGCGCCACCGCCACCGCATAGACGAACAGGCCGATCACGATCGAGGGCGCCGACAGCAGGATGTCGTTGACGAAGCGCACCACGGCGGCCAGCCAGCCGCGCGGGTTGTACTCGGCCAGATAGATGCCGGCCAGGATGCCGATGGGCGTGCCCACGAAGGTGGCCAGGCCCACCATGACGATGGAGCCGAAGATGGCGTTGAGGATGCCGCCCTCCTCGTTCGGCGGCGGCGTCATCTCGGTGAAGGTCGCCAGCGACAGGCCGCCCAGGCCCAGGCGCAGCGTCTCCCAGAGGATCCAGATCAGCCAGAACACGCCGAAGGCCATGGCCGCCAGCGACAGCGCGAGCGCCACCTTGTTGAGGCGGCTGCGCGCCGCGAACTTGGCCTGGCGCGTATCGGCCAGCGTCTTGGCCTGAAGAAGTGCTTCCGCTGTAGTCACGATGCCTTCCCCTCGCTCTTCTTCATGCGCGCCAGCAGCAGCTTGGACAGCGACAGCACGACGAAGGTGATGAAGAACAGCACCAGGCCCAGGTACATCAGCGCCGCCTGGTGCAGGCCGGCGCCGGCTTCGGCGAACTCGTTGGCCAGGGCCGAAGTGATGCTGTTGGCCGCCTCGAACAACGACAGCGAGTTGAGCTGGTTCATGTTGCCGATGACGAAGGTGACGGCCATCGTCTCGCCCAGCGCCCGGCCCAGTCCGAGCATGATGCCGCCGACGACGCCGGCCTTGGTGTAGGGCAGCACGACCTTGCTCACCACCTCCCAGGTGGTCGAGCCCAGGCCGTAGGCGGACTCCTTCAGCAGCGGCGGCGTGACCTCGAACACGTCGCGCATCACCGAGGCGATGAAGGGGATGATCATGATGGCCAGGATGATCCCGGCCGACAGGATGCCGATGCCCACCGGCGGGCCCGACACCAGCGCGCCCAGGTACGGCACGCCCGCCAGCAGCTTCTGCAGCGGCTGCTGCACCCAGGTCGAGAGGATCGGCCCGAACACCAGCAGGCCCCACATGCCGTACACGATGGACGGCACCGCGGCCAGCAGTTCGATGGCGGTGCCCAGCGGGCGCTTGAGCCAGGAGGGCGACAGCTCGGTGAGGAACAGCGCGATGCCGAAGCTCACCGGCACGGCGATCACCAGCGCGATGAGCGAGGTGGCCAACGTGCCGTAGATCATCACCAGGCCGCCGTACTCGTTGGTGACCGGGTCCCACACGCTGCTGGTGAGGAAGCCCAGGCCGTACTTGGCGATCGCGGGCCAGGCGCCGACGATGAGCGACAGCAGGATGCCGATGAGCAGCGCCAGCGTCAGCAGCGCGGCGCCCTTGGCGGCCCAGCCGAAGAGCCGGTCGGCCATCGGGCCCGAGCGGGCCTTCTTGGCGGGGGGAGGCGTGGCCGCGCGCGCGCCGGCGCGGGCCGGGTTCAGGTCCAGCGCGCCGGGGTCGGCCGTGAGGGTGGAAGACAAGGCGTGCTCCGTTGCGGGCCGGCGCTCAGGCAAGGTGCTTGCACTCAACGGCCGGCCCTCGTGGTTTCTTCTTGTGTGTGCGGGCGGCGGCGATCAGTCCAGCGCGATCGACTTGCCCTGGCCGTCCTTGACGTCGGACCAGGCCTTGACGATGGCCGTCTTCACGCTGGCGGGCATCGGCACGTAGTCCAGGTCGCCGGCGGTCTTGTCGCCGTTCTTGTAGGCCCAGTCGAAGAAGCGCAGCACGGTCGAACCCTGGGCCGGCTTGTCCTGCACCTTGTGCACCAGGATGAAGGTCGCGCCGGTGATGGGCCACGAACCCTCGCCCGGCTGGTTGGTCAGGATCTGGTAGAAGCTCTTGTCCCAGGCGGCGCCGGCGGCGGCGGCCTTGAAGGCGGCGTCATCGGGCGCGACGAACTTGCCGGCCTGGTTCTGCAGCAGCGCGTAGGTCATCTTGTTCTGCTTGACGTAGGCGTACTCGACGTAGCCGATCGAGTTGGGCAGGCGGCCCACGAAGGCGGCCACGCCCTCGTTGCCCTTGCCGCCGGCGCCGGTCGGCCAGTTCACGGCGGTGCCCTCGCCCACCTTGTCCTTCCACTCGGCGTTGACCTTGCTCAGGTAGTTGGTGAACAGGAAGCTGGTGCCGGAGCCGTCGGCGCGACGCACCGGGGCGATGGCGGCGTCGGGCAGGTTCAGCGAGCCGTTGAGTGCCTTGATGGCCGGGTCGTTCCACTTGGTGATCTTGCCCAGGTAGATGTCGCCCAGCACCTGGCCGCTGAGCTTGAGCTCGCCCGGCTTGATGCCCTGGATGTTCACGACGGGGATCACGCCGCCGATCACGGTGGGGAACTGCAGCAGGCCCTTGGCGCTGAGGTCCTCGTCCTTGAGCGGCGCGTCGGAGGCGCCGAAGTCCACCGTCTTGGCCTCGATCTGCTTGAGGCCGGCGCCGGAGCCGACCGACTGGTAGTTGATCTTCACGCCGGTGGCCTTGTTGAAGTCGGCCGCCCACTTGGCGTACAGCGGTGCCGGGAAGCTGGCGCCGGCGCCGGTGGCTTCCTGCGCGAAGGCAGCGGAGAAGGCGGTGGCCGCGGCCAGGCCGACGGAGGCGAATCGGAGGATGGTGTTCATTCGGGCTTCCTTTCGAAGGGAGTCATGCGCCCCGGATCGGGGGTTGCCGCGGACTGTAGGAAGCTTGTGTGACAGCGATGTGACACGAAAAAATGCCGCGCTGCCGAGTGAGGAACGCATTCGCCGCCGTGAACGGAAGATGACGCCGTCACGCGGTTGTCACACGGCCCGCACACCATGGCGGCCCCGGGCGCGCCGTTACCATCCAGGCTTTGCCCGGCACCTCTTTCATGCAGAACGGCACCCGCCTCGCCGCCGTCGACCTCGGCTCGAACAGCTTCCGCCTCGAAATCGGGCAGGTGGACCACGACCAGATCCACCGCAGCGAATACCACAAGGAAACCGTGCGCCTGGGCAATGGCCTGGACAGCGCACGCAACCTCACGCCCGAGGCGATGCAGCGCGGCTGGGACGCGCTGGCCCGCTTCGGCGAGCGACTGGCCGGCTTCAAGCGCGCCCAGGTGCGCGCCGTGGCCACGCAGACGCTGCGCGAGGCGCGCAACCGCGACGAGTTCCTGCTGCGCGCGCGCACCGTGCTGGGCTTCGGCATCGACGTCATTCCCGGCCGCGAGGAAGCGCGCCTGATCTACCAGGGCGTGGCGCACCTGCTGCCGCAGGGCGAGGCGAGCGATGCCGAGCGCAGGCTGGTCATCGACATCGGCGGCCGCTCCACCGAACTGATCGTCGGCCAGCGGCTGGAGCCGCTGGCGACCGAGTCCTACCGCGTGGGCAGCGTCGCCTGGTCGATGAAGCACTTCGCCCAGGGCCAGTTCACCGCCAGCGCCTTCCGCCACGCCGAGATCGCCGCGCAGGCGGTGCTGGACGACACCCTCGGCTTCTGCACGCGCGACCGCTGGGACGTGGCCTACGGGGCCTCCGGCACCATCGGCGCGGTGGGCGACATCCTCGCCGCCGCGGGCGGCGCGCCGGGCGTGGTCACGCGCGAGGGGCTGGACTGGCTGCTGGAGCGTCTGCTCAAGGCCGGCAGCGCCGACAAGCTGCGCCTGGAGGGCCTGCGCGAAGACCGCAAGGCCGTCATCGGCGGCGGCCTGGCCGTGCTGCGGGCGCTCTTCTCGCTGCTGGACATCGAGCGCATGAACGTGGCGCAGGGCGCCCTGCGCCACGGCGTGCTGTACGAACTGCTGGAGCGCGACGAAGGCGTGGCGGACCTGCGCGACAGCGCCGTCCAGCGGCTGGCCTCGCGCTTCGGCGCCGACGCGCAGCAGGCGCGGCGCGTGGGCGACACCGCCTCGGCGCTGTACCTGCAGCTCGTGCCCGAGGCGCGCGGCGGCGCCACCACCAGCCGCGCCGGCCGCAGCCTGCGCAAGCTGCGCTGGGCGGCGCAGCTGCACGAGGTGGGCAT
Organism: Xenophilus azovorans DSM 13620; assembly: GCF_000745855.1. GTDB lineage: Bacteria > Pseudomonadota > Gammaproteobacteria > Burkholderiales > Burkholderiaceae_C > Xenophilus > Xenophilus azovorans. The sequence continues at coordinate 10,290 of NZ_KN050766.1, read as the reverse complement.
GCAGATCTCGCACAGCGACTACCACAAGCACGGCGCCTACGTGCTGGACAACGTCGATGCGCCGGGCTTCACCGTCAACGAGATGCACGTGCTCAGCCAGCTCGTGCTGGGCCACCGCGGCAAGCTGCGCAAGGTGGAAGCCTCGCTGGCCGCCGACGAGGCCTTCGCCGCGCAGCTGCTGTCGCTGCGGCTGGCGGTCATCCTGTGCCACGCGCGGCGCGACCCGGCTCCCGGCGCACTGACCCTGGAAGCGGCCGGCCTGCGCGCCTTCGGCATCCGCTGCACGGCCGACTGGGCCGAGCGGCATCCGCAGTCGGCCCACCTGCTGCGCGAGGAAGTGCTGGCCTGGCAGAAAAGCGGCTGGCAACTGGCGCTGGACGTGCGCTGAGCGCGGCGCGGCGCCGCCCGGCTACATCAGTTCCGGCGCCTGGACGGTCACCATCACCGTCTGCACCTCGCCGTCGCGCTCGCGGGTGCGCAGCCACCACACCGAGCCCTTGCGCACGGCGCAGCTGTCCTGCTTCAGGCCCATCAGCCGCGCCACCACCTGGCCGAGCGCCGGCTGGTGGCCCACCAGCAGCATCACCGACTTGCCGTTGGGCCAGCCGACGGCCTCCAGCAGCCCGTCGGCCGTCGCCTCGGGCGCCAGTTCCGGTCGCAGCTTGTACTTGCGGCCCAGCGCCAGCACGGTCTGCTCGCAGCGGCGTGCCGGGCTGCAGAGGATGCGCGTGCCGTCGGGCAGCTGGCGGTCCAGCCAGGCGGCCATGCGCTTGGCCTGCTTCTCGCCGCGGCCCGTGAGCGAACGCTCCAGGTCGTCGCAGCCCTCGGTCCAGTCTTCGGCTTCGGCGTGGCGCCAGAGGATCAGGTCCATGTCAGTGCCGCCCGGCCGCCCGAAGGCACTGACGCGCCCCCTTGGGGGGCAGCGAACCGCGAAGCGGTGAGTTGGGGGTCTGTTTCATCGGTCTCGTTCAGTCGCGCAGGGCTTCGCGGGTACGGCCGCGGGAGGCGTAGCGGTCCATCAGCGCCTGCTGCGCGCCATGCGCCTCGATCGCGCGCGAGGCGCCCTCCTCGCCGGGATGCGTGTCGCCGTCCACCCGGCGGTACACGCCGTCGGCGCCCAGTTCCCAGGCGTCGCGGCCGTCGTGCAGGTAGGCCACCAGGCACTCGTCGATCAGGCGCTGGCGCAGCACCGGGTCGGTCACCGGCCAGGCCAGCTCGACGCGGCGCATCATGTTGCGGTTCATCCAGTCGGCGCTGGACAGGTACAGGTCCTCGTCCTCGCCGGTGCGGAAGTAGAAGACGCGCGAGTGCTCCAGGAAGCGCCCGATGATCGAGCGCACGCGGATGTTCTCGCTCACGCCCGGCACCTGCGCCGGCAGCATGCAGGCGCCGCGCACGATGAGGTCGATGCGCACGCCGCGCCGTCCGGCGCGCAGCAGCGCGGCGATCAGCGCCTCGTCGGTCAGCGCGTTCATCTTGGCCACGATGCGCGCGTCCTGCCCGGCTGCCGCGGCGTCGGCCACGGCGTCGATGCGCTCGACCAGCTGCCGGTGCAGGTGGAAAGGCGCCACCCACATGCGGTTCATCTTCGGCAGGCGGCTCAGGCCGGCCAGGTGGACGAAGACGGCCTCCATGTCGGCGGTGAGCAGCGGGTCGGCCGTGAGGTGGCTGATGTCGGTGTACAGGCGCGCCGTCCTCGGGTTGTAGTTGCCGGTCGACAGGTGCCCGTAGCGCACCAGCCGGCGGCCCTCGCGCCGGGTGACGAGCAGCATCTTGGCGTGCGTCTTCAGGCCGACCACGCCATACACCACCTGCGCGCCGATGGACTCCAGCGCCTCGGCCCAGTTGATGTTGGCCTCCTCGTCGAAGCGGGCCTTCAGCTCCAGCACCACCATGACCTCCTTGCCGCGGCGCACCGCCTCGCGCAACAGGTCCATCAGCTCCGAGTCGGCGCCGGTGCGGTAGATGGTCTGGCGGATGGCCAGCACGTCGGGGTCGCTCACCGCCTCGCGCAGGAAGTCGAGCACGCCGTCGAAGCTCTCGAAGGGCTGGTGGATCATCACGTCGCCGCGTTGCAGCCGGTCGAAGAAGGACTGGCCGGGCGAGAGATGCAGGGGGTAGGACGGCACGTAGGGCGGGAAGTGCAGTTCCTTGAAGCGCGGCTCGTCGGCCAGGTCGACCAGCTGCGCGAAGCGCGCGAGGTTCACCGGCCCGTGCACGCGGTACAGCGCCTGCGGCGGCAGGTTGAACTGCGCGAGCAGGAAGCTCGCCAGCGACTCCGCGCAACTGCTGGAGACCTCCAGCCGCACGGCCTGCCCGTAGTGCCGGTGCTGCAGGCCCTGGCGCAGCGCGGTGCGCAGGTTCTTCACGTCCTCCTCGTCCACCGCCAGGTCCGAGTGGCGGGTGACGCGGAACTGCGAGAACTCGCCCACCTCGCGCCCCGGGAACATGGAATGCAGGTGTGCCCGCACGATGCTGGACAGCGCCACCACCAGCGTCTTGCCGCCCGAGACCCTGGCCGGCATGCGGATCAGGCGCGGCAGCACGCGCGGCACCTTGAGGATGGCGATCGGGTTCTCGCGGCCGAAGGCGTCCTTGCCGGCCAGCCGCACGATGAAGTTCAGCGTCTTGTTGGCCACCTGCGGGAAGGGGTGCGCCGGGTCCAGGCCCACCGGCACCAAGAGCGGCCGCACCTCGCGCTCGAAGTACTCCTGCACCCACTTGCGCTGCGCCGCGTCGCGCCGGCCGTGCGAGATGACCTGGATGCCCTCGCGCGCGAAGGCGGGCAGCAGCTCGTCGTTGTACAGCGCGTACTGGCGCTCGACCAGCGCGTGCGCCGCGTCGGCCAGGCGCTCGAAGGACCCGGTGGTGTAGTTGCCCGTGAGCTCGCCCGCGGCCGCCGCCTGCAGGTGCGGCGCGGCGCGCACCTCGAAGAACTCATCCAGGTTGGACGAGACGATGCACAGGTAGCGCAGGCGCTCCAGCAGCGGCACCTCGGGCCGCTCGGCCCAGTTGAGCACGCGGCGGTTGAAAGCGAGGATGCTGTGGTCGCGGTCGAGCAGCGCCGGCGCGGGCCGGACCGCCGGCCGCACGGGCGGCGGCGCCGGCAGCGGCGGCACCGCGGGGAGTTCGGTCGACGGGACGGCGTCGCGTGGGGCGGTGTCGCGCGCGGGCTCGGAATTCGATGGCATGGCGGGCGGTTGGGGGACTGACATGACAGTCGCATGAACAACTGTCATGGAAGTGTCATTCAGCCACATGACATTCTCGTGACAGACACCACCCGGCCCGCGCCCCCGACGGCCTCAGGCGGCGCCGAACTGGCGCCGCCAGCGCGGCGGCAGGTCGGCGATGCGCAGCAGCATGGGCAGGTCGGCGGTGTTGAAGTCCGGGTCCCAGGCCGGTGCGCCCAGCACGCGCGCGCCCAGGCGCAGGTAGCCGCGGATCAGCGCCGGCGGCTCCACCGGCAGCGTGCCGTCGAGCCGGTCCACCGGCAGCGGCAGGCGCGGCTGCACCTGGTACTCGATGGGCGCCATGTGCGTGGCCGACACCTGGCGCCAGATGCTGGCGGCCGCGTCGCCGCAGGCGGCGCCATGCCAGTTCATCGGGATGCTGGCGCAGCCGATCATGGTGTCCAGCCGGTTGCGGTGCATGAAGTCCGCCAGTGCCCCCCACAGCGCCAGGATCACCCCGCCCTGGCGGTGGTCGCGGTGCACGCAGCTTCGGCCCAGCTCCACCATGCGCGTGCGCAGGCTGCGCAGGCGGGTGAGGTCGAACTCGGTGTCGCTGTAGGTGCCGCCGACCCGTCGCGCCTGCGCGGGCGTGAGCACGCGGTAGGTGCCGATCACGCGGCCGGTGGCCTCCTCGCGCACCAGCAGGTGCTCGCAGAAATCGTCGAACAGGTCCACGTCGTGGCCCGGCAGCGGCGTGGCCAGGCGCGCGCCCATCTCGCCGGCGAACACCTCGTGGCGCAGCCGCTGCGCGGCGCGGACCTCGTCCTGGTGGCGGGCCCAGCCGACCGTCAGGCCGGAGGACGCCGCGGGCGCGGCCGGCGGCGCGGCGGGGGCGGCGGCCTCGGGCCACACGGTGCCGCGCAGCCCGAGGCGGGCCAGGGCGAGGGTCGGCGTCGGGAGTTCTTTCATTCGGTGCTTCGGAAGAAAAAAGGGCTTTGACTGCGGGTTGCGCGGCAGTCTGCGCAGGCCCCATGAAGCGCGCATGTCATGACTGTGGCAATTGCATGACGGCGGGCGCCATGGCGCCGCCCGGTATAAGCTGGCGCGCCTGTTCCTCACCCTCCCCCGCCCTGCCATGCCCCAAGCGCCGATCGAAGTCCATTCCTGGCCCACGCCCAACGGCCACAAGGTCCACATCATGCTGGAGGAGTGCGGCCTGCCCTGGCGCGTGCACCCCGTCAACATCGGCAAGGGCGAGCAGTTCGAGCCCGGCTTCCTGGCGATCAGCCCGAACAACAAGATCCCGGCCATCGTCGACCCGCAGGGCCCGGACGGGCAGCCGATCTCGCTGTTCGAGTCCGGCGCCATCCTCGTCTACCTGGCGGGCAAGACCGGCCGCTTCCTGCCCGAAGGCGACCGCGCGCGCTACCAGGTGCTGCAGTGGCTGATGTTCCAGATGGGCGGCGTCGGCCCCATGCTGGGCCAGGCGCACCACTTCCGCCTGTACGCGCCCGAGAAGATCCCCTACGCCATCGACCGCTACACCAACGAGGCGAAGCGCCTGTACGGCGTGATCGACCGGCAGTTGGGCCGCACGCCCTGGATCGCTGGCGACGACTACAGCATCGCCGACATCGCCATCTTCCCGTGGCTGCGCAGCTGGCAGAACCAGGGCATCGTGCTCACCGACTACCCCCACCTGAAGAAGTGGTTCGACGCCATCGCCGGGCGGCCGGCCGTGCAGCGCGCCGTGCAGGTCATGGCCGACCTGCGCAAGCCGCTCACCGACGACAGGTCGCGCGACATCCTCTTCGGCAAGACCCAATACCAGAAACGATAGAATCGCGCGCTTGTCGGAGCGTAGCGCAGCCTGGTAGCGCATCTGCTTTGGGAGCAGAGGGTCGCGAGTTCGAATCCCGCCGCTCCGACCATTTCTTTTCCGGCGTCCGTCCCGGACTCTGCCCGTAGCTCAACTGGATAGAGCAGCTGCCTTCTAAGCAGCAGGTCGGGGGTTCGAGCCCCTCCGGGCAGGCCAATTCAAGGTCCGCAATCGTCCGACAGCGTCCAGGATTTTGCATGTCCCCCTCTGAGAACTCGCAATGAACGTCCAAAGTCGTCCAGGCAAGTATGACTGAATCCAGGGACACGTGGGGGCACTTTTGGGGGCAGAAGACAAATGGCTGGGGGCATCAAACCTGAAGCAGGTGCTCCACTGATCAAGGCGCCCCGTCATACACAAACGCCCAGTCCGCATAGCTTCTCGCCTGCCCCGCCTTGACGTAAACCGCTGCCGGCAGCGCCGTGCACATCGGCTCCCGGAGCGATCCCCGCTCGCGCGGGGCAACCTGTACAACGCGCGTGCTTACGATGTCGGCTGCGGGCTTACGCCACCAGCCAGAACGCGCGGCTCGCACACAGCTTCAACCTCACCCAGGACATCGTCACGCGGTCTACGACCACATCGGGCCTATCCCCGCTCGCGCGGGGCAACCTGGAGCGGGGCAGATGGGGGAGGATGGCCGTGGGGCCTATCCCCGCTCGCGCGGGGCAACCTACGTGCGACTTAGAACGGCTAACACAACCCTGTCATCGTCAATCGCCTGATCGGCGTTTGACGATGCATGAGTCGAAACAAGAACAGGGAAATCAGCGCGGCGCTGTTCAAGAAGATCGAGCCTTTGCTACCGGTCTTCGTGCCCTCGGCCAAGGGCGGGCGTCCGCGAGTGAGCGACGAGCAGGCTCTCAACGGCATTCTGTTCGTGCTGCGCACCGGCATCCCCTGGGAAGAGTTGCCCCAGCAGTTGGGCTTTGGCAGCGGCATGACGTGCTGGCGGCGGCTGCGCCAATGGCAGGACGCGGGGGTGTGGCACCAACTGCATCTGCTGTTGTTGGCCGAGCTACGCAGTGCCGGGCGACTCGACTTCAGCCGAGCCAGCCTAGATGCGGCCAGCGTCCCCAGCCCCCGGGGGGATCGCACACGGGCCCCAACCCGACCGACAGGGGCAAACTCGGCAGCAAGCGCCACCTCATCACGGATCGCCAGGGCATCCCGCTGATGTTCTGCGTCACCGGCGCCAACCGGCACGATTCGGTGGTCTTCGAGCAGTTGGTCGATGCCTTGCCCGATGTGCGGGGAAAGCGCGGCAGGCCGCGCCGCTGGCCGGGCAAGCTGCATGCAGACAAGGGCTACGACTTTGCGCGCTGTCGGGCGCACCTCAAGCGCCGGGGCATCGTCGATCGCATTGCCCGCAGGGGAATCGAGCGCAACGATCGGCTCGGGCGCCATCGCTGGGTCGTGGAACGCTCGCATGCCTGGCTGGCCGCCTTTGGCAAGCTGCGCGTGCGCTTCGAGCGAAGCATCCACACTCATGTGGCCTTACTCTCCTTGGCTTGTAGTGTCATCTGCGTCCGATCCTTGATACGGTTGTGTTAGCCGCTCTTAGGCCGCGCCCTGCTGGAAGGGGCCTATCCCCGCTCGCGCGGGGCAACCGCATAGCCGCGGCTAATAAGCCTGCGAAGCGAGGGCCTATCCCCGCTCGCGCGGGGCAACCGCCAGCAACGGGGACTACTTCACCTCACCGCGGGGCCTATCCCCGCTCGCGCGGGGCAACCGTCAACGGCCCGCAGGGCATGACCGCCGACGTGGGCCTATCCCCGCTCGCGCGGGGCAACCTCGGCACAGCTGTCGATGACGTGCTGGGGTGCGGGCCTATCCCCGCTCGCGCGGGGCAACCCCCTCAGCGAGCGCCGCCAGCTCACCGTACTGGGGCCTATCCCCGCTCGCGCGGGGCAACCAGGATGTCTAGATTCCCGACGATCCCGTCATAGGGCCTATCCCCGCTCGCGCGGGGCAACCTTCACCAGCTTGCGCTCGGCGTTGCGCTGCAGGGGCCTATCCCCGCTCGCGCGGGGCAACCTCCACCGCCGCGAAGATCGGCGGATACATCAGGGGCCTATCCCCGCTCGCGCGGGGCAACCGACTTCAACGGGCAGAAGATGTTCGTGGACGAGGGCCTATCCCCGCTCGCGCGGGGCAACCGCCACCGCCCTTTCCATGGACTGGTCGCGGTAGGGCCTATCCCCGCTCGCGCGGGGCAACCCCGCCTTCGAGGGCCTGGCCCAAGGCGGGCAGGGGCCTATCCCCGCTCGCGCGGGGCAACCGGACCGAAGCGGCGCGGGTCCAGCGGCTTGCCGGGCCTATCCCCGCTCGCGCGGGGCAACCTCCAGAGCAGCGCGCACCATCTTGATCGTCTCGGGCCTATCCCCGCTCGCGCGGGGCAACCAAGGAGCGCCCCTTGCGGACCTTGTCCAAGTTGGGCCTATCCCCGCTCGCGCGGGGCAACCTGGCTCGCAGAGCCGGAAGACGACTACGACGTGGGCCTATCCCCGCTCGCGCGGGGCAACCCCTGGTTGGGCGGACTCTCCCACCGCCGATGGGGGCCTATCCCCGCTCGCGCGGGGCAACCGCCACCTGAACATGACGGGTCTACGCAATCTCGGGCCTATCCCCGCTCGCGCGGGGCAACCGCGCTGAGGCTGGCTATCAGCCTGGGCCTGGAGGGCCTATCCCCGCTCGCGCGGGGCAACCCGCGTCGGCCAGCTTGTAGCCCTTCTCCCGCGGGGCCTATCCCCGCTCGCGCGGGGCAACCGTGTCTGCTGTCGGCCTGGAGAACAGCCGCACGGGCCTATCCCCGCTCGCGCGGGGCAACCTCCACCATCGGCAAGAGGTGCTGGCCTTCGGAGGGCCTATCCCCGCTCGCGCGGGGCAACCCGC
>NZ_KN050766.1:0-395 GCF_000745855.1 Xenophilus azovorans DSM 13620 | reverse complement strand
ACTTCACGAGGGCCTATCCCCGCTCGCGCGGGGCAACCCCGACACCCCGCCGATGGCGGCGTTCTTCACCGGGCCTATCCCCGCTCGCGCGGGGCAACCACGCTGAAGACCTGGGCGCGGCTGGGTCCTATGGGCCTATCCCCGCTCGCGCGGGGCAACCGGTGGTCATGCAGCCTCCATCGCAGCAATGCGGGGCCTATCCCCGCTCGCGCGGGGCAACCAGGACGCGGGGCCAGTACGTGCCGTGGTCACGGGGCCTATCCCCGCTCGCGTTGATGTCCCAGGAAGTGGTGTAAGTCTTCTTTCACTCGCTGGGCGGCAAGGCGCGTAGGGCGTAGCCCGAAGCGGCTTGCCGCCCAGCGGCGGCGCTCCTGTTCGGGGTGGCCATCGTGAGG